>NZ_JAMOIM010000006.1 GCF_026130545.1 Lichenifustis flavocetrariae
AAGCGGATATCCGCACCGTGGTCGACACGGCGCGTCTCCGGCCCGGCACCAACGCCTTTCAGGTCATTCTCCAGACCGTCAGCGCCTGACCAGCCTCCAAATGGCCTGGGTAATTACAACCTGCCGAGCTCAAAGCTCCTCATCAAAGTCGTGCTGCCATCGGCAATACCTTCGATCATCACGGGCATGCGGCTTGCGGCCGCCTATTCCTTCCTGATGCTTGTGGTGTCGAAAATGATCGGCGAGACAGCGGTCTCGGCGACCTGATCGTCAACGCACAATATTGATGTGCATTCATCTGCTCTACATGGGTGTGATCGTGCTCGCCCAGGTGGTTGTTTTGAGCAATTGGGGCTCGTTGACTTGGAACGACGCCTGACATCCTGGAAAACGGCTTCAAATTCGCGACTGACGACCCTTCTAAAGGGTGTCACGGTCAACCCCGATTTTTTTGGCCTGCGACGCCCAGTTTTGACCGGGAATGGCGCGCCCGACACGATTCGAACGGGTGGCCTCCACCTTCGGAGGGCAACGGTCCATCTACGCAGCCAGACGGGGAATGGCCCCTCGACCAAGAGCAGGAATCGGGTTTTGCATGCCGTGGTAACCACTCTGCAGCCGGCCGAGCTGCGCCAGCCTCCCCTCACTTACCCTCCTAAGGTGCGCACCAGGCTAAGGGCGCTGATTGCAGGGGCTTGAAGGTGACCTGTGGGGCAGAGCTTCACCACAAGATGACCGGTGTCCGCCGCAACCAGGTGTCTGCCGTCAGTTGGTCGACAACGAACCGAGCGACATCGGCGCGAGCTATCTTGCCACCGTTGACGCCCGCGAGGTCGGTGACGGCCCTGACGCTGCCACGACTTGGTCCATCGGTGAGCATCGCGGGTCGGACCACGACCCAGTCGAGTGAAGTGGCGCGGATCGCAGCTTCCTGGCGGTTCTTGTCCTTGTAAGCCGGGCCGAGCAACAAAGGCTGGAAGAGCCGATCGAACACGAAGCCGCCGTGGCCGCGACTGTCCCCGACTCCGAGGGCGGAGATGCAGACCAGGCGGCGCACGCCGCCGCGCGTCATCTCCGCGACCAGCGCGCGTGTCGCCTCAGTCAGCAGGTTGACCTCGCGGAAGCCAATGCCGGTACCCAAAGCGCTGACGACGGCATCACAGCCGTCCAATGAGCGCCCGAGGATGTTCTCATTGCAGGCGTCACCCTCGATCAATACTGCTCCCGGCAGATCAGCGCGCGCCATCGAGCGAACCAGCGCCACGACGGAATGACCTTTCACCACAGCGTCGCGGACGATCAGCCGTCCGGTTCCGCCCGTTGCTCCCAAAACAAAAACCTTCATGTTTAACCTCGATCGCTTTTGGTGTTCGCCGCAGTTCACATCGACCGGGCTGTTTCAAACTCTCTCTGCCGGGATGGCGTGGTACATCAGCTGACGGTTGCGCCCTCAGGACGGCCGGCCGCGACGCATTCATTCAAAATCAGATGCGAATTTCTGCGAGCGGGCTCGAAGTCGCATCCCATCGCTGATCCGCGGACCTACGCCTTGGCGGCCTTTTGGGCCGCCGCGAAGACATCGTGGGGGGACGTCGTGCCGGCGACGCGCTCCGTACCCTCGACCCCGAGATCCATCCAGCCCGCGTTGACGGCCTCAAACATCGCTTCGGCCGGTCCGGTCTGGCCCTTCGGAATGCCGAGCCGCTCGAACGATGCCGGCCACTCGGCCCGCGGGACGGCAAAGGCTTTGACGTCGAGCTTCATGACTTCACCCAATTGCGCAGCGACTTCGTCCGAGCTGACCATCGAACCGAGTTCGATGATCCGATGCCCCGACCAAGCCGGCCCGCTCAGAAGCGTTGCGACCTCGGCGCCAATGTCGGTGGTCGCGACCATGGTCGATTTCCGATTTGTCGGGTTGTAGTAGACGGGCAGCGTGCCGCCCTTGGCGACGTGCAAGCCGTAAAGGAAGTTTTCGAAGAACCCGCCGGCGCGCACGAAGGCGATTGGCGATGCCAAGTCATGCAAGCCTTGCTCCAGTAGCGCCAGCGCCGTGATCATCCCCAGCCCGCTGCTTCTGTTCGCCCCCATCGACGAGAGCGCGACGACCCGCGGCGGTGGCGCTTTGGTGAACGCCTCGACATAGTTCGCGATCACGCCCCTGGCTTCCTTGAAGTCGGGCGAGGGAGCCTAGACAGCCGGCAGCATGACAAACGCACCGTCGACGCCCTCAAGCGCGCGCTCGATGGCCACCGTGTCGTTCCAGTCGCCGTCGACCAGTTCGACACCTCGGTCCGCCCAGCTTGCCGCCTTCGCGCGGTCGCGGACCAGAGCGCGCACCGTCCTGCCATGCGCCAGCAAATGCCTTGCCGTCGCGCCGCCCACGTTTCCCGTGACTCCCATGACTAAAAACATGTGTTTACTCCTGATGTGGGGCGGACACCGCCCCTGTTGGTTTCAGCGGATGAGCGGCAGAAGGGCCCGGATACGGGCGTCGCGCGCGTAGAGCCCGCCCCATGTCAGCGCGCCCAGAACCAAGGAAATGAGTTCCGGCGGCGATCCCAGCTCCCCGATGCGGAGATGGGCGCAGATGGCGCCGCCCAGAAAACCGGTCACCAGGATCGCGCCCAGGACGGCGGTGGCCGGCAGGGCGTAAAGGAGGGCGCAGGCGAGGACGATCGGACCCACGATACGGGTCACGTCCATCGCGAACCCTGTCTCCTGCAGCATGCTCGCGATCTGCGTCGGCGCGAAAACCTGAATGGTCCCGTCTGCCGCCAGGGCGACAACGACAACGGCACTCATGATCCGGCCAGCCCAAGGGGCGGGGTTCAAGGTCATGGTTTCCGGCGCCCGATGAAGGTTCATGGTTTCAGACATTTGGCGTCCTCTGAGGCGGTCACTTCTCTTGAGGCCCCTACTTACTGTTTCTCCTGGAGGTGATAAATGCTGATGTATTGAACGCACTGTTCTTTCGTAGAAGAACAATGGCCAGGGGGCGACAATGCAGAACCTCGAACCCATCCTCATCTTCATAACGGTCGCGGACATGGAGAGCTTCACCCGCGCGGCCGATAGCCTGGGCATCCAGAAAGGAAGGGCCTCGACGGCCGTCCGGAAGCTGGAAGACGACCTCGGTGTCCGGCTCCTGCACCGGACGACGCGCAGCATGCAGCTGACGGAGGACGGACGCGCCTTCCGCGCCCGTGCTCGCGATCTGCTGGCTGAAGTCGATGACCTACACGCGATGTTCGCCGGCGACCGCGTGGCGCTTCGAGGGCGTCTACGAGTCGATTTGCCGACCGAGGTGGCGCGCACAACGATCGTGCCTGCGCTGCCGGATTTCCTGGCGGCTCACCCCGCGTTGGAGCTGGAGGTGTCGAGCACGGATCGGCAGGTCGATCTGGTTCAAGAGGGATTCGACTGTGTCTTGCGGCTTGGCCCCATCAAGGACGAGACGCTGGTGGCCCGCCCGCTTGGCAAGCTGCGCATGGTCAATGCTGCCAGTCCCGCTTATCTGGCGCGCCATGGCGTCCCTCGATCGCTGGACGATCTCCAGCGTCAGGACCATCGGACAATTCACTTTTCGACAATGCTGGGCGCAAGGCCCATCGGATGGGAATATCCGGACGCCGACGGCTACGCGACGCTTCAATTGCCTGGTGCATTGCATGTTAATAGCGCCCAGACCTACGAAGCCGCTGCCCTCGCCGGCCTTGGCCTGATTCAGGCCCCACTCATGGGGATAGGCCGATACCTAGAGAGCGGCGCGCTGGTGGAGGTCGTCCCCGAACTTCGTCGCCGGGCGCTAGACGTGTCCCTCGTCGTAGCGCATCGACGAAATCTGTCACGCCGAGTGCGCGCCTTTATGAAATGGACCGAAGATGTGCTGACGCCGTCTTTGGAATAGCGAAACGAACATAACTGTTCTGATATCGAAATAAACATTCCGAAATTATATCTGCCGATCGGCAGTCTGGCGGTCGATGGTGGACGTCGCGTGAAGGTTCGGATGGAACCTCATGCAGCGAGCCTGGGAACCAACCGCTCAATCAATCGCAAAAATCGGGTGTTGCGAGCCCCCACAACAGAATGGTCGTCAGAGGCCGGTCCTGAGCGTTGCGTCTACCACCGAGAGGACGTTTTCAGTTGCGCGGGCAGGATGTGAACTTACCCGGCGAGCATCCAGTATCGGATCTGGAACCGCTTTGGCGGCGGCAAGGCGGTAGTCGCTGCCATCCAAGCGGCCTTGGAACCGGCCTCATCGGCACGCCAGAGCACGCCCAAGCCGCACCCAGCTTTCGCTGAACTGCTTACATAGTGCTTACATTTTTTTTATAGCCAGAATGTAATCGCCAAAAGCGAAGGGCCGCCTTGCGGCGGCCCTGTCATAACGCTCTGATTTCCCTAAGGAAATTTGGAGCGGGCGAAGGGATTCGAACCCTCGACCCCAACCTTGGCAAGGTTGTGCTCTACCCCTGAGCTACACCCGCATCCATCACCGCCAAGCGGTGTGGAGGGTTCATAACGGATCCGGGGGAGATTGCAACCGTGGTCTCGCAAAAATCGGCAGGCGGCGACCGCGCAGGCTTGATCGTGACGGCTTGGCTCTCATGGGGTCGCCTTGAACGTGGCTGCGCAGTGCGCGTCATCGGCGGCCATACACACTCCCGAATAGGGTCTTGCGACCTGTGCGGCGGCGTCCATGATCCGACCATTGCCGATACATCAAGATGTGGCAGGATCGATTTCGCCTTGAGAAAGCAAGATCGAGCGTGGCCTGTGGCCCGCAAGGCTGTTAGAGCGCTCGCGAACCGATGTCGGTTCGATATCGGAGATCTCGATGATACGGCAGGGCGCCGGCGTGCAGGTGATGCCGCTGTGCTGCGTGGGACTGTCAGTCCTCTGTTTCCAGTTCGGGGCCGCGCTGGTGATGCCGCTTTTCGCCCTGGTGGGGCCGCAGGGAGCCTCGACGTTGCGATTGGGGCTTGCGGCCTGCGTGCTGAATGCCGTGGTGCGGCCCTGGCGCGTTCCGCTACGGCAGAGCGCGGCGCTTTGGACCATCGGCTACGGGCTTGGCCTCGCCGGCCTCAACCTGTTCTTCTACCTGGCGCTCCGCACGCTGCCGCTCGGGCTGACCGTGGCGGTCGAATTCCTGGGACCGCTGAGCCTGGCTGTCCTCTCGTCGCGACGCCGGATCGACCTTCTCTGGGCGGCCCTCGCCGGCGGCGGCATGCTGTGTTTGCTGCCGGTCGGCGGCTTCGGGCCGGCGCTCGATCCGGCGGGCCTCGGCTTCGCGATATTGTCGGCCTTGAGCTGGATCGCCTATATCCTGTGCGGTCAGCGGGCCGGCGGTGCCGGTTTCGGATCTCGCACGGTGGCGCTTGGCGTGACGGTGGCAGCCCTGGTCGTGTTGCCCTTCGGACTCGCCCATGCGGGCCGGGACATGCTGCGCGGCGACGTGCTGCCCCTGGCGCTGGCCGTGGCCTTGGTGTCCGGCTGTGTGCCCTATGGGCTCGAAATGGTAGCCCTGAACCGGCTCCCGACCCGCGTCTTCGGCATTCTCATGAGCCTGGAACCGGCGGCCGGCGCGTTGTTCGGCTTTCTGATGCTCGGCCAACACCTGACCGCCCCGCAATTGTCCGCCATCGCGGCCGTGATGGCGGCCTCGGCGGGGTCGAGCCTGACGAGCGGATCGGGTGCCGTGGCGCAATCCTGACGGGACGATCGGACTTATGACGCAGATCTCCAACCCCAGGGGCCTCGCGGCCGAGCTGGTCGATGCCGAGGCGCCGATGCGGCCGGAGCCGCCGGCGGCCACGCACGGCCTGCGTCGATTCAGCCTCGCCGTCAGCCTGGTTCTGGTGGCTTTCAATCTGCGCCCCTTGTTCTCGAGTCTTTCGGTGTTGCTGCCGGAAGTGCGGCAAGCCACCGCCGCCTCTCCGGCCATGGCCAGTCTGCTGACCACGACCCCGGTGCTCTGCCTCGGTCTGTTCGCGGCCGCGGCGCCGCGGGCCGCGCAGCGTTTCGGCGCCGAACGCACGATCCTGGCCCTTCTGCTCGTCCTGGCGGCCGGGACGGCATTGCGGGGCTGGGGCACGCTGCCGGCCTTGCTGATCGGTTCCATCCTGGCCGGAGGCGCCATCGCGGTCGTCAACGTCCTGCTGCCCGGTCTCGTGAAACGCGACTTTCCCGACCGCGTCGCCACCCTGACGGCCTTCTACACGATGGCGCTCTCCGCCGGCGCGGCGGTCGCGGCCGGCGCCACGGTTCCGGTCGAGCGTTGGCTCGGCGTCTCCTGGACGGCCGCCCTCGGGATGTGGAGCCTCCCGGCGCTGGCGGTGGCGCTGCTCTGGCTTCCCCAGGCCCTCGGCCCGAAGCCGGCGTCGCGACCGCGGGCCGAGACGGCCGGATCGTTGCTGAAGCAGCCGCTCGCCTGGCAGGTGACCGGACTGATGGGGCTGCAATCTGCTCTCGCCTATTGCGTGTTCGGCTGGCTCGCGCCGCTGCTGCGCGCCCGCGGGCTCGATGCGACGACCGCCGGCTACGCCGTGTCATTTTCCGTCATCGTGCAGACAGTGGCGTGCCTGGGTGCGCCGGGCCTTGCCACGCGGGGCCGCAACCAGAGCCTCATCTCCGGGCTGCTTGCGGGATCCGCCGTCATCGGCTTCGTGGGTTGCCTGCTCGCACCTCTGTCGACGGTCTGGATCTGGGCCGCGTTCCAGGGCCTGGGACAGGGTGGCCTCATCGCGGTCGCGCTGACCGTGATCGTGCTCCGCTCGCCGGATGCGCTGACGGCGGCGCGCATGTCGAGCATGGCGCAGAGCGTCGGCTATACGATGGCGGCCTTCGGGCCCCTCGCCATGGGGCTGATCTTCACCTCGACGGGACGTCCGGTCGACACGCTCTGGCTCGTGATTCCGCTCGGGCTCGGGGTCGCGCTCGCCGGCTGGGGCGCGGGACGGGACAAAGTGCTTCGGTCTCGATAAACAAGCTCCGCCCCAAACAGGTCCCGCGACCGCGTTCTCCCGCTCTTCAGGACAGCACCGATGCTCGTCGATCTGACCCATGTGTTTCGCGAAAACATGCCAGGCTTCCGCCTGCGGAACGAGAGTGGCGAGCTGGTGGAATTCTCCGCGAGGATCAGGCCCTTCCTCACCCACGCGCAATCCGCGCCGAACTACGACAACAAGGCGTCGTTCGAAATCTCCGAGGTGCAGTTCCAGACGTCGATCGGCACCTATATGGACTCGCCGCGCCATCGCTTTCCCGACAAAGGCGACATCGCCACCCTCGCGCTGCCCCGGCTGGTGCTCGAAGGGGTCGTCATCGACGCCCGGCACGCCGAGCCCTCCCAGGGCCTGACACTCGCCGACGTGACGTTGCCCGAAACCCTCAAAGGCAAGGCCGTACTGGTCAATTTCGGATGGGATCGGTTCTGGGGCCAGGACACCTATTATCAGGTGCCCTATCTTGCGCGGGACGTCCTGGAACGTCTGAGAGCCGAGGGCATCGGATTGTTCGGCGTTGACACCATCAACGCCGACTGCATCACCGATCCTGAGCGGCCAGCCCATAGCTGGCTGCTTGCCGACGATATCCTGATCGTCGAGAATTTGACGGGCTTGCATCTGTTGCACGGCCGGTCGTTTCGCTTCTTCTCGATTCCGATCCCGATCGAAGGGGCCGTCGCGTTTCCGGTGCGCGCCTTCGCCGAGCTGCGCGAGAGCTGATCGACCGCCCGAGCATCAAGGTCGCACCCCGTCCTCCAAACCTTGCCGTCCGCACCTCTCCTCCCTAGAACAAAGTGGAAACACAGGGATGACATGGCGCGACTGGATCTCCGCGGAAAGCTCGCCGTCTTGGCCGATGCCGCGAAATATGACGCTTCCTGCGCGTCGAGCGGCTCGACGAAACGGGGGTCGGCGGGCGAAACCAAGGGGATCGGTTCGATCACCGGCGCCGGAATCTGCCATTCCTACACGCCGGACGGGCGCTGCATCTCGCTCCTGAAGATCCTCCTCACTAACCATTGCGTCTACGATTGCCTCTATTGCGTGAACCGCGTGTCCAGCAATGTCGCGCGGGCGCGGTTTACGCCCGAGGAGGTCGTGACGATCACGCTCGACTTCTACAAGCGCAACTATATCGAAGGGCTGTTCCTGTCGTCCGGCATCATTCGATCGCCGAATTACACGATGGAACAGCTGGTCCAGGTGGCCCGGCTGCTGCGGGAGACCCACCATTACCGCGGCTACATCCACCTCAAGACGATCCCGGATGCGGATCCGTGCCTGATCGAACAGGCCGGCCTCTATGCCGACCGTCTCTCCATCAATGTGGAGTTGCCGCGCGAACAATCGCTGACCAAGCTCGCGCCGCAGAAACAGGCCGGGTCGATCCGCAAGGCTATGGGTGGGCTACGGGTGCGGCTGGAGGAAGCCGAGGACGAGCGCAAGCGGATGCGGCATGCCAGACGCTTCGCGCCCGCCGGCCAAAGCACCCAGATGATCGTGGGGGCCGACGGAGAAAGCGACCGCGACATCATCCGGTCCAGCGTCTCGCTCTACAGCGGCTATAAGCTGAAGCGGGTCTATTACTCGGCCTACAGCCCCATTCCAGGGTCGAGCCAGGATCTGCCGGCCAAAAAGCCGCCGCTGATCCGCGAGCACCGGCTCTATCAGGCCGACTGGCTCTACCGGTTCTATGAATTCAGCGTCGACGATGTGCTGGCGGCTACCACCGACGGCATGCTCGATCTCGACCTCGACCCCAAGCTCGCCTGGGCCCTGAAGCACAGAACCTTGTTTCCCATCGACGTCAACACGGCCCCGCGCGAGCATCTGCTCCGCGTGCCGGGGCTCGGCGTGAAGAGCGTCGACAAGATCCTGCGGGTTCGTCGCCTGGCCGCGCTGCGCTTCGCCGACATGGCCAAGCTGAGCCGGTCGATGAAGACCCTGCAGGATTTCGTCGCCCTGCCGGATTGGCACCCCGGCAAGGCGCTCGACCGGGCCACGCCGGCCGATTTCCTGCCGGCCGCGCAAAAGCAACTCAGCCTGTTCTGAAAGGCCCGAAACCTCTGTTTCGTCATTGCGAGCGGAGCGAAGCAATCCAGCGCCCCGCGCAGAGGATCTGGATTGCCGCGTCGCTTTGCTCCTCGCAATGACGACGGATCCGAGGAGTTTCACGTCATGCCGGTCGTCACGCTCGCCACACCCGATGATTTCGCCGGCTGGCGCGACCAGGCGCGGGCGCTGGCCCAGGCGCGCGTGCCGCTCGATCAGGTGGTGTGGCAGGTGGCCGGCGAGAGCGCGGATCTGCTTGAGGCGGCAGTGACGGAAACTCTTCCACCATCCGACTCCTCGCGTGAATTGCGGGTGCCGCGCCGCTTCGTTGAACTGGCGGAACTCGCGGTCTGCCATCGCGACGCCGACCGGTTCGCGCTGCTCTACCGCATGTTGTGCCGCATCCAGGACATCCCCAAGCTGATGGAGATCGCGACCGACGACGATGTCTATCGGCTCGACCGCATGGCCCGCGCGGTGCGGCGCGACCTGCACAAGATGACGGCCTTCGTGCGCTTCAAGGAGGTCCAAAGCGAGACCGGGCCCGTCTATCTCGCCTGGTTCGAGCCGGACCACCACATCGTCGATCGGGCCACGAGCTTCTTCGTCAATCGCTTCGCCACCATGCGCTGGACCATCATCACGCCGGAGCGCAGCGTGTCGTGGGATCTCCAGGCCCTAACGATGGGGCCCGGCGGCCACCGGCAGGACGTGCCGGAGGAGGATGCGACGGACGACGTCTGGCGCACCTATTACGCCAACATCTTCAACCCGGCGCGTTTGCACATCGACGCCATGAAGCGCGAGATGCCGGTCAAATATTGGAAGAACCTGCCGGAGAGCCGCCTCATCGCGCCCCTCATCCGTTCCGCTGGCCAAAAGGAAGCCGCCATGATCGCCAAAGCCCAGGAGGACGCCCCGAAACGCGCCGCGATCATCAGTCGGCGGTTGGAGGAGGAACGCGACTCCATCGTGATCGACGCGGCCGATCCGCTCGGGCGCCTGCGGCAGGAGGCGGCGGCGTGCCAGCGCTGCCCGCTCTACCAGGACGCGACCCAGACGGTGTTCGGCGAGGGGTTGCCGACGGCCGACCTCGTGTTCGTCGGCGAGCAGCCGGGCGATAAGGAGGATCTCGCCGGTCATCCCTTCGTGGGTCCGGCCGGCGCCATGTTCGACCGGGCGCTCGACGATGCCGGCATCGACCGCCGCCGCGCCTATGTGACCAATGCGGTCAAACACTTCAAATTCGAGCCGCGCGGCAAACGCCGCATCCACAAGAAGCCGGGGATCGCTGAGATCAACGCCTGCCGGCACTGGATCGAGAGCGAGATGGAGGTGCTCAAGCCGCGGCTGACCATCGCGCTCGGCGCCACCGCGATCCGCAGCCTCACCGGCCAGAGCGCCTCGGTCCTAGCCTCACGCGGGCAGGTGCTGAGCTCGTCCTTCGCCGGGCCGGTCTTCGTCACCGTGCATCCCTCGTTCCTGCTGCGCTTGCCGGACGAGCAGTCGCAGAAGATCGAATATGGCCGGTTCGTGGATGATCTGAAGGCCGCGCGGGAGCTCGCGGCCCGGCAGGCGGAGGGCGCGCGACCATAATCTGTTCACCGAAGCGCGGTCGTCTCCTGGCCCGAGAGGTCGCGGCAAGCGCGGCCTCAGAGCACGTACGAGGTCCGCAACGGCGGCTGCTGGTCTATTCGGCCGCGTGCTCGGGCCTACCCTTGCGCTTGGTGCTGGCGAGCTCGTCAAGCTGCTTTTCGCTCATCGACGTCTCCATCTGTTTGGAGGCGCCTCTGAGCTTGTTTCTGGGTGTCTCGCCGCGCTTGGCCGATAGGGCGGCGCCGGCGGCCTTCTGCTGGGCGGCGGATTTGGCGGGCATGGCGATCTCCTCTTGCTGGTGGAGAAACGTCGAAGACCGGCGGGAGGTTCGCTTCGCGCTTGGCCAAGCGGGCGGCGGCGATAGCGCCCACCGCGTTCATGGTTTAACTTACCCTGGCGAGAGCCGTGCAAAGGAAATTCAGGGTGATCAGTCTACCGGCCGACTTGTGGGAGCAAATCGCTCAATCGAGCTGGGCTGCAATCTGTGTTTTCGACACGAGTTTTCGACTGATCGCCTTCAACAAGGCGCACAACGACGAGTTCTTTCGGGTCAACGGGTATTACACCAAGATCGGGGATGTCTTTCCCGATCTCTTCGTGCCCGAGCAGGCGAAGGTCATGCGCGCCCAGATGGCGCGCGCCTTGACGGGCGAGATCTTCAGCGTGGTGGAAGAATTCGGCAATCCGGTGATCGGCCATCCCTGCTGGGAGATATCCTACGCTCCGATCCGTGATGCTGACGGGACGATCGTCGGCGCGTTTCATGTCGCCCTCGACGTGGGTCCACGACTTCGGGCGGAAGCGGCCCTGTCGGCAACCAAGACTCTCGAGGAACAGGTCGCCGCCAGCACCAAGGAGCTACGCGAAAATCGCGCCCGCCTCCACTCGATCTTCGAAACCAGCCTGGGCTTTCAGGCGCTGCTGACGAAGAATGGCGTCCTGATCGACGCCAACGCCGCCTTCCTCGAGGCGATTGGTCAGCCTTTGCGGTCTGTCGTCGGCGCGACGTTCTGGGAGACGCCTTGGTTCTCCAAGACGCCAAGCATTGGGGAGGTCGTCCGCGCTGCGGCCATGAGCGCGGCAGAAGGAGCGATCGTCCGCCAGGAGATCCAGGTCGACCTGCCCGTGGGCGGTCTGCGATGGTTCGACTTCGCCATGCGGCCGATCCGCGACGAGGCCGCCGACGTCGTCGCTTTGGCGGCCGAAGCTGTCGAGACGACGGAACGCCGCCATGCCGAAGAGGCCCTGCGCCAATCGCAGAAGATGGAAGCGGTTGGTCAACTGACTGGTGGCATCGCCCACGACTTCAACAATCTCCTGATGGCGATCAGTGGCAATCTGCAACTGGCGAAGCGCAGGACCGACGACGGCCACCCGGCGCGCCGATATCTCGACAACGCCAGTCTGGCGGTCGACACCGGCGCCAAGCTGACCAGCCAACTCCTGGCTTTTTCAAGGACCCAAAAGCTCGACATCAGTCGAGTGGAACTGGATCCGGTTCTCAGGCACGCCCGGGATCTGGTGAGCACGGCGCTCGGCCCGAACATCGATGTCCAGCTGCGCTTGGATGCGGAAGGGCTCTGGACAATGACCGACGCGGACCAATTGCGGCTGGCGATCTTGAACCTGGCGCTGAACAGCCGGGACGCCATGCCCGAGGGAGGCTCGCTCGTTCTGGCCAGCGGTTCGGGGCGGGGCCGACTGAAGCCCGACGGGCCGGAGGCCGACTATCTTTGGGTTCGTGTCGTCGACACTGGTTGCGGCATGCCCGCCGACGTGGTCAGCAAGGCGTTCGACCCCTTCTTCACCACCAAACCGCGCGGCCAAGGGACAGGCCTTGGCCTGGCTCAGGTCTATGGGTTTGCGTTGCAGTCCAACGGTGACCTGCGCGTTTCAAGCAGCGTCGGCGCCGGCACGACCATCGAGATACTGCTGCCGCGGGTCGAGGCCTTGACCTCGGCGGCGGCCTCGCCGGGAGAGTCCCGGATCGCGCCGCTGAAAGCCGGCGACGGTCGGCTGCTGCTGGTGATCGATGACGATCACAGCGTCCGCTCCGTCATGGTCGACGCCCTCGAGGCGATCGGCTTCAAGGTTGTCGAAGCGGCCAGCGGCGAGGAGGGTCTTCGGCTGCTTGAGCAGATCCGGCCGGACGCCGCCATCATCGACTTTGTCATGCCCGGCATGAACGGCGCCGAGGTCGGCCGGCGTGTGCAGTCGATGCGGCCCGGGCTGCCCATCGTGTTTGTGAGCGGCTATTTCGACACCATCGCGCTCGACGGCATCAGCGGCGCTGTCGTGCTCCGCAAGCCCTTCGATGTGGACGGCTTGAACCGGACCGTCCGTGAATTGATCCACTAGCGCCGGTCCCTCCTTTCGGGGTGGATCGACCCACGCCCGCGATGCAGCCGCGCTTTCGTCCTTCTTCCTCGAACGGACCAAGGATTTCGGATCCCACGCCCGAGCCGCGGTCTTGACACAAATCTGCGAAGCCAGATAAACCGAACGGTATATACACCATTCGGTTTACACATGAGAGATCCGTTAAACGCAAAATTCGCGGCTCTCGCTGATCCGACTCGGCGCGCCATGTTGGCCCGCCTTGCATCGGGCGAACTGACCTTGGCCGATCTTGCGAAGCCATTGGAGATGACGGTTCCCGCAGTCGCGAAGCACTTGGCCGTGCTGGAGCGCGCCGGCTTCGTGACACGCAGCAGACCTAGCAAGTCGGTGGCTCGGCCCGCCAAGCTTCAGGTTGCTGCCCTTTCAGATATCGCGGACTGGATCGAGAAATGTCGAGTGCATTGGGAAGGGAGTTTCGATCGTTTGGCCGCGTATCTGGAGACACCGGAGGCGAAGGGATCCGAGGATGGTTGACCGCGACGCGCCGCCACCCTTGATCATAACCCGGGACTTCAACGCTCCGCGTGAATTGGTCTGGCGAGCATGGACACAACCGGACGCGATCATCCGGTGGCACGGCCCAAAGTTCTATCCAGCCGCCGAAGTTCGCGCGGACGTGCGTGTGGGAGGAGCTTGGCGCGCTTGCCTCAAGTCGGGCAACGCTGAAGATGTGGTCCTCTGGCAGTCGGGACGATATCTCGTCATAACGCCGCCTGAACGCCTGGAATTCACCTTCGCCTGGGAAACTCCGAACCACGAAGATGGCCCCGGCGTCGAAACCCACGTCACCGTTCGCCTTGAAGAATTGTCGAACGGAGGCACTCGGATGCATTTTAGCCAGACCGGGTTTCTGTCGACAAAGAGTGCGGTGAGCCATTCCGCTGGCTGGAATGGCACATTCGACAGACTAGCGAAATTTCTTCTCGACGGCATGGCCAGTCAGCCGCCCGAGATATTGCCGGCTCAAACTCTTACTCGGGTCGGCTCAGCATCGGATGGAGGTCCCGCGTGGGCAAAGTGCGCGTAAGAGGTTTTGCTGTCTCCACCGACGGTTTCGGAGCCGGCCCGGACCAGGGTCTGGAGCATCCGTTGGGCAAAGGAGGCGCGCAACTGCACAACTGGTTCTACCCGACCCGGGCCTTTCGATCGATGATCGGGCAAGACGGCGGGACGGACGACCGCTTCGCCAACGCCGCGATGGAAGGCTTCGGCGCCTTCATTCTCGGCCGCAATATGTTCGGGCCGGCCGGCGACGATTGGGGTGGGCCCGACTGGAAGGGCTGGTGGGGCGAAAATCCGCCGTACCACGCGCCGACCTTCATCCTCACCCATCACGTCCGGGCGCCCATCGAGATGGAGGGCGGGACGACCTTTCATTTCATCACCGATGGGATCGAGTCGGCGCTCGCGCAGGCCAAGGCCGCCGCGGGCGAACTGGACGTGAAGATCGGCGGCGGCGTTTCGACGGTCCGCCAGTACCTTCTCGCACGCGCAATCGACGAGATGCATCTCGCGATGTCGCCGACCTTTCTCGGCCGCGGTGAATCCCTCTTCGAAGGTATCGACCTGCCAGCCCTCGGATATCGTGTGACGGAGGTGGTCCCGACCGAGTTGGCGACCCATCTCGTGCTGACGCGCTGACCCGTGTCGCCGCGGGTGACGCCGAGACGAGGCTGAATATGTGAACGCCGGCCCAATCGACGAGTTCTCGATCGCGCTGTCTGATGGCGGAGACCCCACGATTGGCCCGTGCGGGTCATGGGCAGAAAATTAGAGGCTCGTCGGCAATCATCGCAGCCCTCGGGGCGACTGGTCCCCTTGTCGGCTGGGTGATCGATGCTGCTGTCGGTGCGACTGGATGTTGAAACCGTCCGACTTTGGCACATCCAGCTTCTGGAGCGCCTGTCGCACCGGCCCGGACTCCAGATCCTGGTCGAGCCGGCTTTGGGCCGGCCCGTGCCGCCCGGCATCGGCCGGCTGCTGCGGCTGGAACAGGCTCTGCACGGCTTGTCAGGCACCGGGCTGTTGTCGCCGGTTCCGCGCGCGCGCCTCGATGCGTTCGAACAGCAGGGCGCCGCCACGTCCGACCTCATTCTCGATCTTTGCGGCGGCAGCGACGATACCCGAGGCCGGGTGTGGCGCTTGCTCTACGACGGCGCGCCCGGCGAGGCCGGCCTTCTCAACGCCATCCTGCGCACCGGCTCACCGGTGGCGGAGATCCGCGAAGGGGAGGCAGTGGTCGCAGCGGGGCGGCTTGGAACCGAACGGCAGGGCGTTCTGCTCGCAACCTGCGAGGATGCGCTGGCCCGGACCATCACGCTCATCGAAGGTGCGATCGCGGGCGCCACACTCCGGCTGCCCGAGTGGGATCGCGCGGGTTCGGGAGAAACGCCACGCCTCTCGAATCCCGATCTTGCCTGGATCGCCGCCAGATCCCTGAGCTGGCGCGCGATCCGGCGTCTCCATCGCGTCCTCTATCAGGCGCCGCACTGGCGCGTCGGCTGGCGTCGTGTCGTGGGGCCAGACCTCCTCGACCTGCGGCGGCATCCGGAGGAGGGGTGGCGCGACTTGCCGGACGACCGGCTGCGCTTTTACGCGGATCCGTTTCCCATCGTTCGGAACGGCCAACTCACGCTGTTCGTCGAGGAATATCCGCACGCCACAGGCAAAGGCATCATCTCGGCCGTCGCGTTCGGTCCCGACGGGCCGCTTGGGGTCCCCGAACCGGTGCTCGAACTCCCCTACCATCTCTCCTATCCGTTCGTGTTCGAACAGGACGGCGAGGTCTGGATGGTCCCCGAGAGCTGCGCGGCCGGGACGATCGACCTCTTCCGGGCGACGCGATTTCCGGGCGGCTGGGTCAAGGACCGGACGCTTGTCTGGGGCGTGACGGCCAGCGATGCCACGCTCCACGAGGTGGCCGGGCGCTGGTGGCTGTTCGCGACCGTGAAGGACGGCGGCTCCTATTCGGACGCGCTCCACCTCTGGTCGGCCCCGGACTTCGGGGGACCGTTCACGCCCCATGCGGGCAACCCCGTGTTGATCGACAGCGCCAGCGCCCGGCCGGCCGGGCGCATGGTCGAGCGCGCCGGGGTGCTCTACCGTCCGGTGCAGGATTGCCGCGCGAGCTATGGCGCGGCACTGGGGCTGGCGCGCGTGACCCGCCTCGACGACCAAGGGTTCGACCAGAGCGTGGAGACGGTGCTGACAGCCGGCCCGAAATGGCCGGGGCGCCGCCTGCACACGCTGAACAGCGCCGGCGGGTTCGAGTTCATCGATGGCTCCGGACGGGCGCGGCGCCCGTTATGGCCGCGTCGAAGCCTGGTCACGTCAGGTTGAAGAGCCCGTGCGACCGCGAGGGATCGCAGCCCCACGACCACTTCGCGCAACCCCGCAGCGCGGTCGCAACGGTGTCGCGGAGGTCGATGCCAAATGGCCGCGGCTCCCACGACCGGTTCCGCGAGGCGCGACCTTGCCGAGTGCGGCCGCGCTCGATAGACCGCCTCGCACCCGTAACGATCATCAGGACTGTGATGACGCGATTGCTTGCCATTCCGATGCTGGCCGGCCTGACCACCATCGCAACCGCAACGGCCGGGGAAGCTGGACCGCTGTCGCTGCAAAGCTTCTTTCAGGGTCCGCTCACAGCCAGGGGAACGGTCGAAAACTTGCGTGACGGCACCAAGCGCGATTTCGTCATCGAGATGGTGGCGTCATGGACAGGTCCAAACGGCACTTTGGTCGAGGATGTCGCCTATTCCGACGGCGAGCGCGAGCGCAAGGTGTGGCACTTCGAGAAGGTCGGCGACGGCCGTTTCGTCGGTCGCCGTGAGGATGTCGCCGAGGATGCCGAGGTGACCGAGGACCGCGAAGGCGTCCACATGGTCTACAAGGCGAAGACGCGGGTGCCGCCGGGCCTGAGCCTGAACTTGTCGTTCGACGATCGGCTGACGCCTGTGTCGCCGGGCCACGTGGTGGTGCGGAGCAACGTGACCTATCTGTTTGTCGATGCCGCCAAGATCGACATGGAAATCGTCAAGAAAGTCGCTCCACCGGCGAAACCGTCAGGCAAAGCGCCGTAGTTTCTTCATGGAACTGCGCCACTTTGGGCGCTGCCATCTCATCTCACGGGAGGAATCATGTTGATTCGACAGCGTCGGGGCTGGGACCTGCCAGAGCTTTCGGCCACGCCCGAATCCGTTTTCCTCAATCGCCGATCTGTTTTGGCCGCCGGAGCGGCCTTCGCGGGCGGAGCCCTGGGAGCGGGTGTGCGGTTTCCCTCGGCTCGGGCCGAGGGTGCCTCTCTCTATCCTGCCAAACGCAACGAAGCCTACACGCTCGATCGTCCCCTGACGCCGGAAGCCGACAACACCAACTACAACAATTTCTACGAATACGGCACGTCGAAACACGTCGCGAGCGCCGCCGAGGCCTTGAAGCCAGATCCTTGGACCGTGACGATCGACGGTCTCGTCGAGAAGCCACGTCAGGTCGCTTTCGAGGATCTTCTCAAGGCGTTGCCCCTGGAGGAACGTCTATATCGGCATCGTTGCGTCGAAGCGTGGTCGATGACGGTGCCCTGGACGGGATTTCCGCTGAAGGCCTTCGTGGATTACGCGAAACCCCTCGGCTCCGCCAAATACATGCAGTTGCAGACCTTCATGGATCCCAAGATGGCGCCCGGACAGAAGAGCTTCTTCTATCCCTGGCCCTACATCGAGGGCGTCACCATGGCGGAAGCCACGAACGAGCTCGCCTTCATGGTGACGGGCGCCTATGGCAAGCCGCTGCCAAACGTGATGGGCGCACCGTTGCGGTTGGCGCTGCCGTGGAAATATGGCTTCAAATCGGTGAAATCGATCACCAAGATCTCCTTTGTGGAGGAGCGGCCGAAGACGTTCTGGGCGGCGCTCGGTCCCGATGAATATGGCTTCTGGGCCAATGTGAACCCCGCCGTGCCGCATCCGCGCTGGAGCCAGGCTTCGGAAGCGATCCTGGGCACGGATGATCGAAAGCCGACGCTGCTTTACAACGGCTATGCGGCCCAGGTGGCCTCGCTCTATGACGGCATGAAGGGTGAAAACCTGTTCATGTAGGCTGCCCTTCTTGTCTTCAGGGCGAAGGCAACAAAGGCGGTTGCGATCAGCGGCGCGCGCTCTCGCCGGACGACCTCACGCAGTCACAATTGTCAGCCCGAGGCGGCGGTAGGGTTCGACCACCGCGTCGGGCACATCGCTTTCGACCACGAGCGTATCGGCTGCCTGTATCGGCGCGACCAGAAACGGCGAGGCGGCGCCGAGCTTTTCCTGAGAGGCGAGCACGATCGTCTCGGCGGCCTGGCTGATGAGAAGCCGCTTCAGCGCGGCCTCTTCGGCGTCACCGGTGGTGAGGCCGGCCTCCGGGTGGACGCCCGTAACTCCCAAAAAGAACATGTCGGCCCGAATGCCCGTGATCGCCGTGGTGGCGGAAGCCCCCATGGCGACCACTGAATGTTTGAAGAGGCGGCCGCCGATGATCTCCACCGCCACGCACGGGTGCTTGGCCAGCTCCACGGCCACGCTCGGGCTATGGGTGACCACCGTCGCGCGGAGATCGGCCGGCAGATGGCGGGCGACCTGAACGGCGGTCGTTCCGCCGTCGAGAAATACCACTTGTCCGGAACGCACCATCAGGGCCGCCCGTCGGCCGATCGCCGCCTTGCTGTCCGGCGCGACCTGCGTCCGCTGGGTGAAATCCCCCATGGCCGGCGAGGCCGGAAGAGCGCCCCCGTGCACACGTTGCAGCAGCCCTTCGGCCGCGAGTTCGCGGAGATCCCGACGGATCGTGTCTTCCGATAAGCCGAGCTTCCGGCTGACGGTTTTCGCCACGACGCGCTTCTCGCGCTGCAGGACGTCGAGGAGATAGGCCTTCCGTTCCTGCGTCAGCATCGGTCACTCTCATCATGAAGCTGCTTGACATTGCACGAAACTGCACGAAAAACCTAGTTACATGCACGAGGGTGCACTTAAAATCTTGAATGGAGATCTAGGATGACCATTGCCGATCGCATCGAGGTCGAAAGCGTCACGGTATTGGCGGACGACTGGTCGGTGCTCAAGAAGACGGTCCTGCGCTACCGGCGGCGTGATGGGACATGGCAACGGCTCAGCCGGGAGACCTACGACCGGGGCGATGGCGCCGTCATCCTGCTCTACGACCCGGCACGCCGGACCGTGGTGCTGACCCGGCAGTTTCGTTATCCGGCTCTCGTCAACGGCTGGGACGATCTCCTCATCGAGGCCCCGGCCGGATTGCTCGACCGCATCTCCCCTGAAGCGCGGATCGGCCTTGAAGCCGAGGAAGAGACGGGGTTCCGGGTCCGCGACGTCCGCCGGATATTCGAAGCCTTCATGAGCCCGGGTTCAGTGACCGAGAAGCTGTTCTTCTTCGTGGCGCGCTATGAACCGGTGGATCGCGTCGGCCTCGGAGGCGGCAACGCGGAGGAAGGTGAAGACATCGACGTTCTGGAGCTCAGGATTGAAGATGCCTTGGGCATGATCGAAACCGGAGCCATCCGGGATGGCAAGACCATTCTGCTGCTGCAATATGCTGCTCTGCATCTTTTTCCCGGCGAACCGGCCACCCGATGTCCTAGCCAGTCGCTCATCGGCTGAAATTTGGGCATGCAGGATCATTGACGGGTCTTCCCCTGCCGCTTAGGAGCCGATAACCCATTCACGACGCCGTGACCGCTCCTTCTCGGGCGGCCGCCAGGGACACGCGATGCCGATCCGCGCCGCCATCAATCATGTTACCGATTATCGTTACGACAGGCCCATCAATCTCGGGGCCCAGGTGGTTCGACTAAGGCCGGCGCCACACAGCCGGACAGCGATCCCGAGCTATTCGCTGAAGATCGAGCCGGCGGAACATTTCATCAACTGGCAGCAGGACCCGTGCGGCAATTGGCTGGCCCGGCTCGTGTTTCCCGAGAAGGTCACGCGCTTTCGCATCGAAGTCGATTTGACGGCTGACCTCTCCGTCGTCAACCCGTTCGACTTCTTCATCGATCCGACCGCCGAGACCGTGCCGTTCAGTTACGATGCCGAGTCTCGTGACGAGCTCGGCGCCTATCTGACGCCGGAGCCGGCCGGGCCGAAGCTGCAGGAGTTTCTCGCCTCCATCGGACAGGAACCGGTCCGTACGGTCGATTTCCTCGTGGCGCTGAACATCAAGGTTCAGCAACTCGTCAAATATCTCATCCGCATGGAACCGGGCGTGCAGACGCCCGAGGAGACGCTGACGAACCTGTCGGGGTCCTGCCGCGACTCGGCGTGGCTGCTCGTGCAGATCATGCGCCATCTCGGCCTCGCGGCCCGGTTCGTGTCCGGCTATCTCATCCAGCTCAAGGCCGACATCGATCCGATCGAGGGCCCGCTCGGCACGCGCCACGATTTCACCGACCTGCATGCCTGGGCGGAAGTCTATATTCCGGGCGCCGGTTGGATCGGACTTGACGCAACCTCGGGCCTTCTGTGCGGCGAAGGTCACATCCCGCTGGCGGCAACGCCGCATTACAGCTCCGCGGCCCCGATTTCCGGCCTCCTCGACCCCTGCGAGATCGAATTTCATCATTCGATGACGGTCACGCGGGTTGCCGAAGCGCCGCGCATATCCATGCCTTTCTCGGACGAAGCCTGGCAGGCGCTCGATGCGCTCGGCCATCGTATCGACGAGGATCTCATGGCGGGCAACGTCCGGCTGACGATGGGCGGCGAGCCTACCTTCGTGTCGGTCGACGACTTCGAGGGAGCCGAGTGGAACACCGAAGCCATGGGCCCCACCAAGCGCGCCCTTGGTGACGAACTGATCCGCCGCCTGCGCACGGTCTTCGCGCCGGGCGGCTTCCTGCACTATGGCCAGGGCAAGTGGTATCCGGGCGAGATCCTGCCACGCTGGGCCTTCGCGCTCTACTGGCGCAAGGACGGCCAGCCGATCTGGCGCAACCCGGACCTGATCGCGAGCGAGAAGGCATCCCGCAGCGCGACCGTGCGGGATGCCGAAACCTTCCTGGCGGATCTCGCAGGCCGCCTGGGCGTCGACCCGACCTATACGGCGCCGGCCTTCGAGGATCCTGCCCATTGGATCATGAAGGAGAACCAGCTTCCCGGGAATGTCGATGCCGCGGACGCCAAGGTGGGCACGGTGGAACAGCGTGCCCGCATTGCGCGTGTGTTCGAGCGGGGGCTCGGCACGCCGACCGCCTTCGTGCTGCCGGTGCAGCGCTGGTTCGCGGCCGAGCGCCGTTGGGCGAGCGAGAAATGGGAGACGCGGCGTGGCCGCATCTTCCTGATCGCCGGCGACAGCCCGGCCGGCTTCCGCCTGCCTCTCGACCAGCTCGACTACCTGCCGCCCTCCCGCTTCCCCTATTCGGCGCCGCAGGACCCGCTGGAACCGCGCCGGCCGCTGCCGAGCGCCGACCAGTTCTCCGCCCTGGTGGCCCGCAAGGACGAGCCGGAAACCGCACTGCACGCGGAGGCCGCCAAACACGAGGCCGGCGTGCCGCCGCAGGCCCGGTCCTACGACCCCGAAGTGCGCACAGCGCTGGCGGTCGAGCCGCGCGACGGGCTCCTGTGCATCTTCATGCCGCCGGTCGACACGCTTGAGGATTATCTTGAGCTGATCGCCGCGATCGAGGCAACAGCCGAAAACACGGGTCTGGCGATCCACATCGAGGGCTACCCGCCGCCCTTCGACCCGCGCCTGAACGTCATCAAGGTGACGCCCGATCCCGGCGTGATCGAAGTCAACATTCATCCCTCCGCCTCCTGGAAGGAGGCTGTGCATACGACGCGCGAGCTCTATGCCGAGGCCCGCCTCACGCGCCTTGCAGCCGACAAGTTCATGCAGGACGGCCGCCATACCGGCACGGGTGGCGGCAACCATGTGGTGCTCGGTGGCGAGACGCCGGCCGATTCGCCCTTCCTGCGCCGGCCAGACCTCCTCAAGAGCATGCTGATCTATTGGCAGCGACATCCGGCGCTGTCCTACTTCTTCTCCGGCCTCTACATCGGCCCGACGAGCCAGGCGCCCCGCATGGATGAGGCCCGGCACGATGGCCTCTACGAGATGGAGATCGCGCTCGGCCAGGTGCCGGGCCCCTCCGCCCGCAACATCGCCCCCTGGATGGTCGACCGTCTGCTGCGCAACCTTCTGGTCGACGTCACGGGTAACACGCACCGCGCCGAACTCTGCATCGACAAGCTCTATTCGCCGGATTCGGCGACCGGCCGCCTGGGTCTCCTGGAATTCCGCGGCTTCGAGATGCCTCCGGATGCGCGCATGAGCCTGGCCCAGCAGCTGCTGTTGCGCGGGATCGTGGCGTGGCTCTGGCGCGAACCCATCGACGGGCCGCTCGTGCGCTGGGGCACAACGCTGCACGACAAATTCATGCTGCCGCATTGCATCTGGGCGGACTTCAAGGAGGTGCTCGGAGATCTGCGCCAGGCCGGCTATGCGTTCGATTCGAGCTGGTACGAAGCGCAGTGGGAGTTCCGCTTCCCGTTCTACGGCGCGATCCGCCAGGATGACGTGTCGCTCGAATTGCGCGGCGCGCTGGAACCCTGGCATGTGCTGGGCGAGGAAGGCACGATCGGCGGGACGGCCCGCTATGTGGATTCCTCGGTCGAGCGCGTCGAGGTGAAGCTCAGCGGGGCGACGCCCGGCCGGCATATCGTGGCCTGCAACGGCCGCCGCGTGCCGCTGACCCCGACGCGCGAGCGAGGCGGCTTCGTGGGCGGCGTGCGCTTCAAGGCATGGCAGCCGGTCCGCTCCATGCAGCCGCTGGTGCGCGTCAACGCGCCTCTTACCTTCGACATTATCGACACCTGGAACGGCCGCTCGATGGGCGGCTGCACCTACGGGGTCGCGCACCCCGGCGGCCGCAGCTATGCCACGTTCCCGGTCAACGCGCTCGAGGCGGAGACCCGGCGCCTCGCTCGGTTCCAGAATTTCGGCCACACGGGCGGCTCCGTCTTCGTCCCTCCCGAGGAACAGCCCGGCGAGTTCCCGATGACCCTCGATCTCCGACGCCCGCCCGGCCTTTAGCGGATGTGCCGCTGTGCTCAGGGCTGGGCGGGGACACAGCCGCCCCTTGGGCAGGGCGGCTGTGTCATCAAGATCTCTCGCGCCGATCCCAGGATTTTCCTCTCTCCCTTGGAGAGAGGGGCTCGGGGTGAAGCTTGGAAAGCTTCGGATCGGACGTGTCGGAGACACATTCGTGACCCTCATCTCCGGCTCGTTTCCACAAGGGAGAGGGGAGAAGAGGTTCCTCATGCGCCGATGTGTGGATCCGAAAGGGTAACAAGGCGATCGGCCTCACGCCGTTGCGGCGGGATCTAGCCCGTGACTGCGTCGGGCGACTCCAAAACTCGAAATGACCGTCTTGAGCGTATGATCGAGGCCTACGAGCCTCTGCCCGGCGTCCTCGACGAATGCGTGGATCGGGATGGACGGATTCGTCCCCACTGGCGCCGGTTCTTCGAACTTTTCACAGCCCTGCCATCGGCGGAGCTGATGCGGCGCGTGGCCAGCGCGGACCGGCACATGCGCGACACCGGTGTGACTTATCGCACCTATGGCGATGCCGACGACCGGCCCTGGCCGATCAGTCCCGTGCCCCTGCTGATCGATGCGGCGGAATGGAGCACGATCGCGGCCGGCGTCGCCCAGCGGGCCCGCTTGGCCGAAGCGGTTCTGGCCGACGTTTTCGGGCCGAGCCGTCTCGTCCGCGAGGGGCTGCTGCCGGCGGCAGCCGTGGCCGGCAGCCCGGATTTCCTGCATCCCGCGGTTGGGGTGATGCCGACCGGCCATCGCTTTCTCTCGCTCTACGCGGTCGATCTCGGCCGAGGGCCCGACGGACGCTGGTGGGTGTTGGGCGATCGCACCCAGGCACCGTCGGGTGCCGGTTATGCGCTTGAGAACCGGCTCGCTTTGTCGCGCGCCTTCGCCGACCTTTACGGCAGCATGAACATCGAGCGGCTGGCGCCGTTCTTCCAGGCTTTCCGCGACGGCCTCTCGCAACTCGCCGAACGAGTCGAACCGCGCATCTGTCTCTGGACGCCCGGACCCCTCAGCGAAACCTATTTCGAGCATGCCTATCTGGCGCGCTATCTCGGCTTTCTACTCGTGGAGGGCGGCGACCTCGTCGTGCGGGACGAGCAGGTGCATATCCGCACCGTGGCGGGTCTCAAACGGGCCGACGTGTTGCTGCGCAGGGTCGACGCCGATTATGCCGATCCGCTCGAGCTCAATGGCCGTTCCCGTCTCGGCGTCGCGGGTCTGATGGAGGCTGTGCGGGGCGGGCGTGTCGCCATCGCCAATGCGCTGGGCGCCGGGCTCGTCGAAGGTCGGGCCCTGATGAGTTTCCTGCCTCAACTGGCGCAGCCCACGATCGCGGAAGATCTGCTGCTGCCGAGCCTCGCCACGTTCTGGGGGGGCACCAAGGCCGGCCATGAGGCCGCCGTCGAACGGCTCGACACAATGGTGTCCGGGGCTTTCCGGGAGCGTATTCCCGGCCTGGGACTTGATCGGCCGACCCTGGGTGGCGAATTGTCATCGGAACAGCGTGTCCACTTGCGGCGCCTGATGCAGGATCGCGCCATCGACTATGCCGCCCAGGATGTGGCGCGGCTCTCCACCACCCCGGTTTGGGACGGCACGCGCTTCGTACCCCGGCCCTTCGTGCTGCGGGTCTTTGCTGCCGCGACGGCCGACGGATGGCGGGTCATGCCGGGCGGGTTCTGCCGGGTCGCGAGCCGGGCCGACGCCACCGCGATTTCCATGAGCACCGGCGTCCAGTCGGCCGATGTCTGGGTTCTGGCCGACCAACCGGTCGAGAGCGTGACCCTGTTGCCGAGCAGCGGTACGGTCAGGATCCGGCGCCTCCTCGGCAATTTGCCGAGTCGCGCCGCCGATAACCTATTCTGGCTTGGCCGCTATCTTGAGCGGACCGAGGGGACGTTGCGCATCGTGCGGTGCCTGAGCGGCCGGATGATCGAAGCATGCGGGCGCGGACAGGCTGGAGGGTTGACCCTGGCGCTCGGTAAGCTGGTGGATCTCCTGGTCCGGTGGGGTGCCTTGTCACCAGGACCGCCCGGCGGTGCCGCGCGCCTCCAGAGCGCGGTCTACGATCCCGATCGCTTCGGCTCCGCCCTGGCGCTGGCGCGCGAGGTACGACGCACCGCCTCGACGATCCGCGAGCGCCTGTCTGTCGACACCACCCGGCTGATCCACGACCTTGTGACGCATTTGTCCGTGCCGATGGCCGAGCAGGCGAGAGAGGCTGATCTCTTCGAGGGCGCCGACCGCGCGCTCCAGTTGATCGCCGCCATCTCGGGCCTCGGCCAGGAGAACGTCAATCGCGTGGCGGGTTGGCGCTTCCTTGAAATGGGACGACGCATCGAGCGCGCTGTGGCCACCTGCCGCTTCGCTCGCAGCTTCGCCGGGGAACCGGGCCCGGCCGAGAGCCTGGACGTGTTGCTCGATCTCATCGATTCCCAGATCACCTACCGATCGCGCTACCTGATCGGCGTGGCGCTCGCGCCCATTCGCGACATGGCACTGCTCGATCCTTACAATCCGAGGTCGGTGACGTTCCAGATCGACCGCCTGGCGGAGCATCTGGCGGCGCTCCCGGTTCTGCGTGGCGACGGTTTGATCGAGCGCCCCCACAGTCTGGTCCGACAGGTCGCGACCTTTGTGGCGACCACCGATGCCCACAGTGTCGACGGTGCCGTGATCGATCGGATCGAAGGCGACGTCATGGCGCTCAGCGGCGCTATTGCGGACCGCTATTTCCTCCAAGGCGCTTCGGCGGCACGCGCCGACAAATGGACGGGGCTCGGGTGAGATACGCCGTACGCCACGTTACGACCTACCGCTACGGGTCGTCTGTGACCTTCGCGCATTGCACGCTCACGCTGACACCGCGGAGCGGGCAGGGGCAGGTTGTCGAGGACACAGCATTGACGATCACGCCAAGACCGGTGGCCATGGTACGGCACTGGTCGTTTTTCGGTCATGAGGTGGCGACCGTACAGATCGATACCCCGCACCGTGAATTGCGTATTGAAGCCGCCTCCCGGATCAAGGTCGATCGATGCCCGGTGGAATCCGAGGTCATCGGGTCGATCAAGGAGAACTGGACGGAGACCGCGCAGGCAGCCCGGGCTATGCAGAGCCTTGAAGCGGAAGCCCCGAGCCACTTCCTGTTTGCCAGCGCGCTCGTGCCTCTGGCGGATCCTGTCACGACTTATGTCAGGGAGAGCCTCGCTCCCGGCCGATCAGCCTTTGAGGCCGCCGCCGAGATCATGCGGCGCATCTACACGGATTTTCGCTACGCCCCAGAGGCCACCCAAGTTTCCACGCCGCTCCTCGAGGCCTTCGAGCGGCGCCATGGCGTTTGTCAGGATTACGCGCACATCATGATCGCAGGTCTGCGTGGCGTCGGCCTCGCGGCCCGCTATGTGAGCGGATATATCCGCACGATCCCACCCGAAGGCCAACAGCGGCTCGAAGGCGCGGACGCGACCCATGCCTGGATCGACGTCTGGTGCGGTTCGGAACTTGGATGGGTGGGTTTCGATCCCACCAACGCCATTCTGGCGGGCAACGACCATATCGTGCTGGCCACAGGCCGCGACTATGCCGATGTGGCCCCCGTGGGTGGCGTCCTGCTCGGGACGAGCAACCAGGACATCGTCGTCAATGTCGACGTCGTTCCGCTACCCGATGAAACCGACCCCGAAGCCGAGCCCGCAGAACCTGCCGTGAACGAGGAAGTTTAATAGGGCGCGTAGCCGTATCCATAGCCGCCGCCACCGTAAGCATAGGGTGGCGGAGCGTAGCCATAGCCGCCGTAGGCATAGCCAGGCTCGTAATCGTCACGATCATAGGCGTTCGCAGCGGCTGCACCGGCCGCAAGGCCGATCACGCCAAGTGCCGCACCGGCAATTGCCGGGCCTACGTTCGACCGGCCATAATTCCTGTAGTGATGACCGTAATAGTAGCCGCTATGGCCTTTGCGATAGAGATGTCGCACGGTTGCGGCGGAAGCATCCGTCCCGGTGAGGCCGATCATCATTCCGGCAACCGCAAGGCCGATGACGGCCTTGCTCTGAATCCCACGCATCCGAAGTCTCCAAAGTCGGTAGACGCGCTCGAGCGTCTTTCTGCGAATCATACGCAGAGTGCTAAGGTTTGTTCCGTCAAGCCCTTTCAGGCCCGATCGTCAGGTGCCCGTACGACCCTGCGACTGGGGCGGCAAGGCAATCGGCTGAGGTTTTTGATTCTGCTGCGGAGTCTTGTTCATAATGCTCGTCACGGCTGCGTTTTCAAACAGGCTCGATACGCTCGCTTCCTGTGCGATACGGCCGATGGCTTCGCCGATGAGCGGCGCAATCGACATAACGCGCATATTCTTGGCAACCCGGACGGCCTCGGTCGAGCGGATCGAATCCGTCATCACCAATTCCTTGAGGTTCGATCCGGCGATCCGCGCCACGGCACCGCCCGACAGCACGCCATGCGTGCAATAGGCGTGCACGGCTTCCGCGCCCTGTGCGAGCAGCGCGTCGGCGGCGTTGCACAGCGTGCCGCCAGAGTCGACGATATCGTCAACCAGGATGCAGGTCTTGCCGTCCACATCGCCGATGATGTTCATGACCTCTGATTCGCCGGCGCGCTCACGCCGCTTGTCCACGATGGCGAGCGGGGCGCCGATGCGCTTGGCCAGAGCACGAGCCCGGATGACGCCGCCCACGTCGGGCGACACCACCATCACATTGGTGAGATCCATACGCTCCGTGATGTCACGCACCATCACGGGGGCGGCGAAGAGATTATCGGTCGGGATGTCGAAGAAGCCCTGGATCTGGTCAGCATGGAGGTCGACAGTGAGCACGCGATGGGCGCCAGCATGCGTGATGAGGTTCGCCACGAGCTTGGCCGAGATGGGGGTGCGTGGGCCGGCCTTCCGGTCCTGCCGGGCGTAGCCGAAATACGGCAGTACCGCCGTGATGCGCCGGGCCGAAGCGCGACGCAGCGCATCCGTCATGATCAGCAATTCCATTAAGTGATCATTGGTCGGATAGGACGTCGACTGGATGATGAACGTGTCTTCGCCCCGCACGTTCTCCAGGATCTCGACGAAGATCTCCATGTCGGCGAACCGTCGCACCGAACACTTGGTCAGTGGGACGCCGAGATAGGTGGCGATGGCCTCAGCCAGGGGCCCATTGGAATTGCCGGCCAGGATCTTGATGGTTCCTGCCATGCATTGGCCTCCTGCACTTATCGGATGTGGGGCGTTGCGTCGTCTGCAAGCACACCAAATTGCCGCAACGTCCCGCTCTCTTAATGCGACAGTCCGTCAAAGAGAAGGCCGACTTCACAGGAAGCCGGCCGAATCTGAAACGCATGCGTTGATGTGGTTACCCTCAGGCCTGGGCAACTTGCTTCGCCGGGATGCCGGCGGTGGTCATGTGGGTGGTCAGTTCGCCCGACTGAAACATTTCGCGGACAATATCGCAGCCCCCGACGAACTCGCCCTTGACGTAGAGTTGCGGCACCGTCGGCCAGTTCGTGTAATCTTTAACGCCCTGCCGCATGTCCGCACTTTCGAGCACATTCACGCTCTTGTACGGCACCCCGAGATATTCGAGGATTTGGACGACCTGGCTGGAAAAGCCGCATTGCGGAAACTGTGGGGTGCCCTTCATGAAGAGCACCACGTCGTTCGTCTTCACCTCGTTGTCGATCTGCTCGTGCACGCTGGCCATGTTCGAATCCTTCTGAGTGCGGAGGTCAAGGCTCCGTCCCGCCTTCAAATATAAGGTATGCCGCTGGGCTTCGCTACGCCTTACTCTGCCGCTGTCTGCAACGCCAGGGCATGGAGTACGCCGCCCATGTTGCCTTTAAGGGCCGCATAAACGATCTGATGCTGCTGGATCCGGGTCTTGCCCTTGAAGGACGGTGAGACGACGTTCGCCGCGTAATGGTTGCCGTCCCCCGCCAAGTCGCGGATCTCGACCTGGGCGTCGGGAAGGGCTTCCTTGATCATGCGTTCGATCTCGGTGGCGTCCATGGCCATGGCGTCGTCTCTCCGGTCCCGCTCAAAGCTCGCCGCGCATATAGGCGGGGAGGAAGCCTTCGTGCACGGCCTTGAGGTCTGCGACAACTATGGGGGGCTCGCCCGGGAGGGTCAATGTGGTGCCGCCCGTCAGGCCGAGCTTCAGGGCCGGAACGCCGGCGGCGTTCGCGGCAGCCAAGAAGGCTTGCGCATCGTCGCTTGCGATCGTCACGAGGTAGCGCGCCTGATCCTCGCCGAACAGGAACGCGTGCGGCGGCAGTCCGGTCGGCGCAGCCTCGAGGCTCGCCCCGACCCCCGACGGGAAGGTCATCTCGGCCAGCGCCACCGCGAGACCCCCGTCCGAAAGGTCGTGGACAGCCCACACGCGGCCTGACGTGATGGCCGCGCGGACGAAATCGCCGTTGCGCTTTTCCGTCGCGAGATCGACGGGTGGTGGCGCCCCCTCGCGCCGGCCGCAGACGTCCTGCAGATAGGCCGATCGGCCGAGCCAGCCTGTCGTTTCGCCGAGCAGGAGCACGACATCGCCGGCCCGATCGAAGCCGGATTTGGGCAGTTTCGAGACGTCAGCCACAAGGCCGACGCCCCCGATGGTCGGGGTCGGCAGGATGCCTTTGCCGGTGGTCTCGTTGTAGAGCGAGACATTGCCCGACACGATGGGGAAATCGAGCGCACGCCCAGCCTCGCCGATGCCCTGGAGGCAGCCGACGAGCTCACCCATGGCCTCGGGCTTTTCAGGATTGCCGAAGTTGAGATTGTCGGTCAAGGCCTGGGGCAGGGCGCCCATGGCGGTCAGGTTGCGCCACGCTTCGGCCACGGCCTGCCTGCCGCCCTCGACCGGATCGGCCGCGCAATAGCGCGGCGTGACATCGCAGGTGAGCGCCAGGCCCTTAGGGCCGTCGCCGATCCGCACCACAGCGGCATCGGCGCCTGGCCCCGAGACCGTGTTGCCGCCGATCAGGTGGTCATATTGCTCCCATACCCAGCGCTTCGAGCAGCCGTCGGGGGAGCCGATCAGCCTCGTTAGGGCTTCCGTGTTGGAGACAGGCGGCACGACATTGGTGGCCGCGATCACGGGATGCTTCGGCGCCGCGACATGCGGGCGGTCGTAGAGCGGGGCCTCGTCGCCGAGTTCCTTGATGGGCAGATCGGCCTTGACCTCGCCGCCATGTTTGATGACGAAGCGCAGCGTGTCGGTGGTCTTCCCGATGACCGCGAAATCGAGCTCCCACTTGCGGAACACGGCTTCGGCGGCCTCGCGCTTGTCGGGGTGCAGCACCATGAGCATGCGCTCCTGGCTTTCCGACAACATCATCTCGTAGGCGCTCATGCCGGTCTCGCGGCACGGGACCGCGTCGAGGTCGAGTTCGATGCCGAGATTGCCTTTGGCGCCCATCTCGACCGCCGAGGACGTCAACCCGGCCGCGCCCATGTCCTGGATGGCGATGACGGCGCCGGTCTGCATCAGCTCCAGGCAGGCTTCGAGCAGCAGTTTCTCCGCGAAAGGGTCGCCGACCTGCACGGTGGGGCGCTTGCTCAGCGCGTCCTTGTCGAAGGCCGCCGACGCCATGGCGGCGCCACCGATGCCGTCGCGGCCGGTCTTCGAGCCGAGATAGACGATCGGATTGCCGATGCCGGTCGCGATCGAGGTGAAGATGGCATCGGTCTTGGCAATGCCGACCGCCATGGCGTTGACCAGGATGTTTCCGTCGTAGCTCGGGTCGAAGCCGACTTGGCCACCGACCGTCGGAACACCGAAGGAATTGCCATAGCCGCCGATGCCGGCCACGACGCCCGAGACGAGATGGCGGGTCTTGGGGTGATCGGGCGACCCGAAGCGCAGTGCGTTGAGGCAGGCCACCGGCCGCGCCCCCATGGTGAAGACGTCGCGCAGGATGCCGCCGACCCCTGTTGCCGCGCCCTGGTAGGGCTCGATGAAGGAGGGGTGGTTGTGGCTCTCCATCTTGAAGATGCAGGCCAGCCCGTTGCCGATATCGATCACGCCCGCGTTCTCGCCTGGCCCGTGGATCACGTGCGGGCCTTTCGTCGGCAATCCGCGCAGATGCAGCCGCGACGACTTGTACGAACAATGTTCGTTCCACATGGCGGAGACGATGCCGAGTTCGGTCCAGGTCGGCGTGCGGCCGACCAGCGCCACGAACCGCTCCCATTCTTGTGGCTTGAGGCCATGCGCCGCGACGATTTCGGGCGTGATGACGGGATCGGGACGGGTCAAGGGCGCGCTCGAAGATGCGGGGAACGATTAACGTGCGGCTTAGCGGCCGGGCTCCGGCAAGGCAAGCCGGTTTGCCGGACCTGCGCGGTGCAGGCCGGCCTTCAGATTTGATGCCGCCGGGCCGGGAGCGCGGCGCGAAAGCCTCTCCGGACAATCCTGGGCAGGCGGCCGTCGATGGCTGCGAGACCGCAACCGATGAACAGCATGCCAAGCGCCGAACGCCCTGTCGCGACTTCGCCCAGGAAGAGGACGCCCAAAAGCGATGCGCTGATCGGCAACAGGAAGGTCACGAGGAGCAGGTTCGTGGCTCCGGCGACTGCCAGGATCCGGAAGTAGAGAATATAGGCAAGCGCGGTGCTCAGAAGCGCGATCCCCATCAAGGCTGCCCAGGTCGCGGGGCTTGGGACCGGCAAGGTCCAAGGGCGATCGACGACGAGCGCAAGCGGAAGCAGGATCGCGGTGCTGGCCGTGATCTGGCCCGTGGCGACCTTGATCGGCGGCACATGCCGGAAACGTCGGCCGTAGACCCCCGCGAAGGCATAGACGAGCGCAGCGAGAAGGCAGGCCAATTCACCGGCCAGATCGCCGCCGCCGAGTCCCGCAAGAACGCCAGGGCCGATCAACACGGTCACGCCCAGGAAACCGAAGACCACACCGGCGATCTTTCCCCGCGTCATCTTTTCGTCGGTTGTGAGGCAATGGGCTACGACTACGCCGAACACGGGCGTCGTGGCATTGAGCACCGCCGCCAACCCGCTCGAAATGCGGGTTTCACCGAAAACGATCAGGGTGAACGGGATGACGTTGTTGAGAAGCCCCATGCCCAGGAAGGCAAGCCAAAGCCTCGGCTCCGCGGGCATTCGCTCACCGCGCGCCAAGATAACGAGGTGCAACGCGAGTGCCGCCAGTCCCACCCGTCCCAGAACCACCGTGAAGGGCGGCAATTCGGTCACCAAAACCTTAAAGAAGAAAAACGAGCCACCCCACAGTCCCGATAAGGCCAGGAGCAGCGCCCATTCGCGCCCGCCCATCGCTGCCCCTGCCGCTCGATTCGCCATGCATGCCTCCATGGTTCAGTCTTAGGCGGGACCGCGCGAGCCAGCGTCCCGTTTCTTGCGCGGTCATCCGCAAACCCCGCAGTCATGAGTGACTCGCGCGCTCGGGCTTTTAACGTAGCGCGTGCGGCCCCATAACAGGCCTGTGTCTCAGACTCTCTCAATTCCCCTCGTTTTCGACCGCGCCCTGGTGCGCCGCCGGCTCGTGCGTGCCCTCCGGCAATCTGCGCCCGATTTTCTGTTCGAACGTGCCCGAGACGACCTCGTCGACCGGCTGCTGCCCGTACAGCGTCGGTTTGCATCGATCCTCGATGCCGGCTCACCTCGTCCCGAGGCTGCCCTGGCGATTAAACAGCTCTATCCGGATGCCCTCGTGGTTCGAGCCGCACCTGTGGTCGAGGCCGTTGCGGCGGGTCCATGGTCGGGCATTGTCGCCGAGCCGGAGGCGATCCCGTTCGCGACCGAGCGTTTCGATCTTGCCGTGTCGGTCATGGCTCTGCACAGCGTGAACGACCTACCGGGAGCGCTTGTCCAGATCCGCCGCAGTCTGAAGCCGGATGGGTTGTTCCTTGCGGCCCTCCTGGGCGGCCAGACCCTCCAGGAGTTGCGCGCCATCCTGGCCGAAGCCGAGGCCGAATTGTTCGGCGGCGCAAGCCCGCGTGTCGCGCCGTTCACGGATCTCCGCGACCTCGGCCACCTGATGCAGCGCACGGGCTTCGCCCTGCCGGTCACCGATCTCGACCGCGTCACGGTGCGCTACGGGTCGCTCTTCGGCCTCTTGGCCGACCTGCGCCTGATGGGATTGACCAATGCCTTGCTGGCGCGAACGCGCCGGCCGACGAGCCGGCGCTTCTTCCTGCGCGCGGCCGAGATTTACGCGCAACGCCATGCCGACCCTGACGGCCGCCTGCGCGCGACCTTCGACATCGTCTGGCTGTCGGGCTGGGCGCCGCACGAGAGCCAGCAGAAGCCGCTGCGGCCGGGCTCGGCCAAGATGCGTCTGGCCGACGCGCTCGGGGTACAGGAAGGCCGATTCGAACCCAAGGAACCCTGACGGCGAGCACTTGCAGCCTGCGGCGCAATCGGAGATATCCTGACGCGAAAATCACTCTCCCGCGCGTGACAATTCGTCGGTGGATGGTAACCGATGTTCAAATCGAGCCGCCGCGACATTGTGCTTCAGATTGGGGCAGTCCTCATGACCGGTGCGATCTCGGCGGTGCCAGAAGCCGCAGCCAAGCCGAACACAGCCGCTGCGGCCGGCTTCAGATCCGATCCCGTGCCGCGGTTCAATGTTCTGCAGGCGTCAGGTCGGCTCGACGGCGTCCACGGGGTCGTTGCCATGCTGGGCGGCGACGTTGTGTTCGAGCGGTATTTTCCTGGGCAGGATTGGGCTTGGGGACGCGATCTGGGACATGTGGCGTTCGGGCCGGATACGCTGCATGACCTCCGTTCGGTGACCAAAAGCATCGTCGGGCTGCTTTACGGTATCGCTCTTGCCGACAAGCGCGTTCCGCCCATCGATGATGCGATCCTTGACCACTTTCCCGAATACGTGGACCTGAGGATGGATCGAAACCGCTCACGCATCACGATCCGCCATGCGCTGACGATGACGCTCGGCATGAAGTGGGACGAAAGCCTCCCCTATACCGATCCCGCCAACAGCGAGATCGCCATGGAGCGGGCGACTGACCGGTATCGCTTTATTCTCGACCGTCCGATCCTTGGTCAACCTGGGCGAGGATGGATCTACAGCGGGGGTGCAGTTGCGCTGATCGGTAAGCTGATCGAAAAGGGCACGGGCCAGAGCCTGCCTGACTTCGCCGAAAAAGCACTGTTTGCCCCGCTTGGAATCAGCGGCATGGAATGGGCGCGAGGCTCCGACGGTGAAGCCTCCGCCGCATCAGGATTGCGGCTGGCACCGCGATCGGTCGCCCGGATCGGGAGGATGATCCTGTCGGGCGGGATGTGGGATAACCGGTCGGTTTTGCCGAAGCCCTGGCTGGACCAAAGTTTCCAACCAGCCGCGCTGGTCGATATCGGCTGGCCCGGAATGCATTACGGGCATTTGTGGTACCTTGGGGAAGCCCTGATCCACGGCACCACGGGAAGCTACGGCGAACCCTTTGTGGCTGCGTTCGGGAATGGGGGACAGCGCTTGTTCGTTTTTCCGAGCCTTGATTTCGTTCTGTCCATAACAACCGGTAATTACGACAGTCCCGAACAATGGCGGGCGCCGGCGGCGATCTTGTCCGATGTCTTTCTGCCGAGCCTGACGAATGAGTGAATGGACCTGTCAGGTTCGCAATGGCGTCTGCCGACCTGATTGGGCAAAGACGCCCCTAAGCTCTGCAGTGACCTACTGACGGGCAAAAGGAGCCGCGCGATGGAATTTCATGTGTGGCTGGGGTTCGTGGCGGCGGCCGCGCTGCTCGGGGTCGTTCCGGGACCCGGCGTCCTGAGCATCATCGGCTATGCCGTCGGTTCAGGGCGTAGGGTCGCGTTGGCCTCGGTGGCCGGGATGGCGGTGGGCAACGCCAGCGCGATGTCCTTGTCGCTCGCCGGCGTCGGTGCCCTGCTGGCCGCGTCCGCCTTGGCGTTCTCGATCATGAAATGGGCGGGAGCGGTCTATCTCGTCGGCCTGGGTGTGATCACGATCGTCCGCAGTCGAAGCGGCGCCTTCGGTGGGGTCGCGGCTTCGGCACCGATCACCGCACGCGCGGCCTTCATGGGGAACGTCGCGGTCGGGACCTTCCACCCGAAGACGATCGTGTTCTTCGTGGCCTTCGTGCCGCAGTTCATCAGCCCGGATGGAGATTATATCAGCCAGGCTGCGCTTCTGGTCGTGACCTTCGTCGGCGTTGTCGGCGTGACGGACACGATTTACGCCGTGGCTGCCTCCCAGGCCTCGCACCTGCTACGCGGCCCTCGGATGTCGACGTGGTCCCGGCGGGCCGGGGGAGGAGCGCTGATCGCGGCCGGAGTGGCGACCGCCGCGGCGCGCAATTGAGAGCCTAGGTGGGTCGCGCCGCCCCGCGAAGCTCCACCGGCGCATAGTGGAGCGAAACGCTGTCGGCCGTCACGATCGACCCGGTGCTTTCAGCCAGCAGCGAGGCGATCTCGGCATCGCCCCAGCCCTTGCCGCGCAATTGATCGATTTCGTCCGACACCATGGCGATAAACTGCGCCATGGTGAAGTTTTCCGGCGGACGGCCGAGGGCGGTGCGGAGTGCCGTATTGGCCTCCGCGACCTGATCCACCGTGAAAACCACTTCGGCGTCGTCGACCACCATGCGGCTCCGGCTCAGTTCAGCGTCTCTGCCGCGACCTTCGGGCCACCGCGCGAGACACCGACCTTGGCAGGCCTCAGCACGCGGTCACCGATCGCATAGCCGGTCTCCATCACCTGGACGACCGTCCCGGACGGGACGCTCTCGTCCGGCATCTCGAACAGCGCTTCGTGCATGTTGGGATCGAATTTCTTGCCCTGCGGGTCCAGCGGCTTGATGCCGAAGCGGGCAAGCCGCGAGAGGAAATCCTTTTCCGTGAGTTCGACGCCTTCCAACAGCGTCTTCAACGGGCCGGCCGCGCCAACCGCCTCAGCCGGCACGCTGCTGACCGCGCGCCGCAAATTATCGACGACATTCAGCATCTCGCGCGCGAAGTTCGAAACGCCGTAGATCTTGGCGTCGGTCACTTCCTTTTCGGTTCGGCGGCGCATGTTCTCCATATCGGCCATCAGCCGCAACGCCCTGTCCTTCAAGGTCGCATTCTCGGCGTTGAGGTTTTCAAGGACCACGAAGGGATCGGGCTGGGACGCGTCCTGCGTGCCGCCTGCGGTGTTGGCGGCATCCGGGGTCACGGCTTGGTCGTCATTCTGGTCCGGCATGAGCTTTCGCGAGTTGGTGGTTACGTTGCTGCGGCATATCAGCGGTGGACCGTCAAAAATCAAGGCGCCTTTGCGGCTGGGCCGGCGGCCTGGCCGGGGGCGCTCGTCTCGGAACTGGCAAAGACCGTGGTCAGACGCTTGCGGATCGCCTCCTGGCGTGCCGCGTCGGTGATCTTCGCATGGGTCAGGTCCGTCACATAGAATGTATCGACAGCCTTCTCGCCATAGGTCACCACATGGGCCGACACGATATTGAGGCTGAGCGTCGCGATCTCGTTCGTCAGGTCATACAGGAGGCCCGGCCGGTCCATGCCACGGACCTGGAGCATCGTGTGCCGGTTCGAAGCGCTATTGTCGATGATGATGCGGGTTTCCAGCTGGAAGGTCGCATCGCGGCCTTTCGGGGCGCCGCCCTTGGCGGCGATCAGGCTGCCCAGGCGGATCTCGCCGAGCAGCACGCGGCGGATGCTCTTGATGATACGATCGGCGCGCCGTGCCTCGTCTTCGTCGTGGTCGAATGCCCGTGATACGGTGATGGAATCGAGGGCCAGGCCATCGGTCGTCGTGAAAATCTGCGCATCGACGATGTTGGCGCCCGCGACGGCACAGCAACCCGCGACCACGGACATCAGGCGCGGGTGATCGGGCGCCACGATGGTGAATTCGGTTGTCGACCGGAACGGATCGGTCGTCATTTCCCAAGTGAGCGGCGCGGCTTCGCTCGCAACCGAGCGCAGAAGCTCGGCATGCCGGATCTTGCGATCGAGATCGACGCGCAGCCAGTAGGGCGGGTAGTGGCGGTTCATGTAAGCGTCGCGCTCGGCGGCCGGCCAGGCCGCGAGACGGGGACGGAGTTCGTCCTGCGCCATGCGAACGCGCTTCTTGAGATCGATGGTCGACTGGCTGCCCGACAAGGCCGCCTCGGCCTGCATGTAGAGGGAGCGGAGCAACTGCCCTTTCCAGCCGTTCCAGACGCCGGGGCCGACGGCCTTGATGTCGCAAATGGTCAGGATCAGCAGGCAGCGCAGCCGCTCGACCGACCCGACGACATCGACGAACGTGTCGATCGTGCGCCGGTCGGCGAGATCGCGAGTCTGCGCGACATTGGACATCAGGAGATGGTTCTCGACGAGCCAGCAGGCGAGGTCGCGTTCGCTGTCCGTCAGGCCGAGACGCTTGGACAGCCGTCGCGTCATCGCGGCGCCCGCCTTGGAATGGTCCTCGTCCCGACCTTTGGCGACATCGTGAAGAAACACCGCGACGTAGAGTGCCTTACGGTTGGCGACCTTGGGCATGAGGTCGTTGGCCAGCGGATGCTGTTCCACCGCCCGTCCGGCGTCGATCTCGGCCAGGATGCCGACCGCCCGCAGCAGGTGTTCGTCCACCGTATAATGGTGGTACATGTTGAACTGCATCAGCGCGACGATGCGACCGAATTCCGGAATGAAGCGGCCCAACACGCCCGCCTCGTTCATGCGGCGCAGCACGGTCTCGGGGGCGTTGCGGGAGGTCAGGATCTCCATGAAGAGGCGGTTGGCCTCGGGATCCGCTCGCAGCTTCGCGTCCACAAGCTTGAGCGAGAGCGTCACGAGGCGCGTTGCGTCCGGGTGGATCGCGAGCCCGTAATGGTCGGCCACCCAGAAGAGCCGGATGAGGTTGAGCGGGTCGCGGATGAATGCGTCGCGCCGCGCCACCGTCACCCGGTCGAGCTCGACCGCGAAGTCGCGCGTGCCTGCGATTGTGCGGGGACGCCGCAGCAGGCTGCCCATGAAGCGGTCGAGCACGGCCGGCGGCTTGGCCTCCCGCTCCTCGAGCGCGGCGCAGACGATGGCCGTGAGATCTCCCACCGTCTTGGCGATCAGGAAATAATGCTTCATGAAACGTTCGACGGCCGAGAGACCGCCGCGGTTCTTATAGCCGAGCCGTTCGGCGATGAGCCGCTGATAGTCGAAGGACAGTCGCTCCTCCGCCCGCCCCGCCGCGATATGCAACTGGCAGCGTACCCGCCACAGGAATTCTTCGCAGCGGTGGAAGGCGCCGAACTCCTGCGGTGTGAACAGCCCAGCGCCGACGAGCTCCGCCTGATGGCTCACGCGGAAGACATATTTGGCGATCCAGAACAGCGTGTTGAGATCGCGCAGCCCGCCCTTGCCCTCCTTCACGTTGGGCTCGACGAGATAGCGCGAGGCGCCCGCCTTGGCGATGCGGGTTTCCCGCTCGGCGAGTTTCGCGGCCACAAATTCACGCGCCGTCTTGGCCACGATCTCCTTATCGAAGCGGGCCCGGAGCTCCTCGAATAGGGTCTGATCACCCCGCAGGAAGCGCGCTTCCAAGAGCGACGTGCGGATCGTCATGTCGGCCTTGCCCTGCCGCATGCATTCGTCGACCGAACGTGTGGCATGGCCGACCTTCAATTTGAGGTCCCACAGGATGTACAGAATGGCCTCGACCACGCTCTCGCCCCAGGGCGTCTGCTTGTAGGGAAGCAGAAACAGCAGGTCGATGTCCGATCCGGGCGCCAAGGTTCCCCGGCCATAGCCCCCGACCGCGACGACCGCCAGGCGCTCGGCCGCGCTCGGCTTCCGCATCGGAAAGACATACAGCAGGACGTAGTCGTGAATGGCCGCGATGATCTCGTCCTGAAGGCGGGCGAGGCTCTCGGCGCAGGCGAGGCCGCGGCGATTGTGCAGGAATGTTTCGACGATACGAGCCCGGCCTGTGGTGAGGGTCGTGCGGAACAGGTCGACCGCCGCGCGCCGGAATGCGTCGGGGTCGCCGTGCTGCGCTTTGAGGGCCGCGATGTCCGCATCGAGCTGGTCGCGGTCGAGCAGGGCGCGCGGACCCACGACTTTCTCGCGCGGCATCGTCAGAGCGGCAACCTGCATGATGAGTCCCGTCACATCCTTTGCCGACCGGCACAGCGGGCCTGCTTGGCAACCCAAGCATGACCCATCACCCTAATGTAGGGATCTTAACGCCGTGTGCGGGAAGATCGTCTCAAACCTCGGCCAGATCGAGCACGTCGGCCATACTATAAAGCCCGGGCTTGCGACCGCGTGCCCAGAGCGCCGCTCGAACAGCCCCTCGCGCGAAAATGGTGCGGTCCTCGGCGCGATGCGAGAGCTCCAGCCGTTCGCCCGCTGCGGCAAACACCACCGTGTGATCGCCCACCACGCTGCCGCCCCGGAGTGCCGCGAAGCCGATGTCGCCGGGCCGGCGGGGACCGGTATGGCCGTCGCGGACCCGGACCGATCTCTCGTCGAGAGGCACGTTCCGCCCGGCGGCGGCGGCTTCGCCGAGCAGAAGCGCGGTCCCGGAGGGGGCATCCACCTTCATGCGATGATGCATTTCGAGAATTTCGATATCGACATTCTCGCCGAGCGTCTTGGCCACGCGCCTCACCAATCCGGCCAGCAAATTGACGCCGAGACTCATATTGCCGGACCGGACAACGGGCGCGTGCCAGGAGGCGGCCTCCAGGCGCGCCAGATCATCAGGGCCGAACCCGGTGGTGCCGATCACATGCGCGATCCTGGCTTGCGCCGCGAGGCTCGCGAAATTGACGCTGGAGGTGGGGCTCGTGAAGTCGATCACGCCGTCGGTCGCCACGAAGGCGGCCAGCACATCGCTCGTCACGGGGACGCCCATCGGCGGAAGCCCGGCCAGCGTACCCGCATCCTGACCGAGGAGGGGCGAATCGGCCCGCGCCAAAGCGCCCGAGAGCGTGACGCCCTCCGATTCGGCGATGGTCCGGATCAGCATGCGACCCATCCGGCCGGCCGCCCCTGTCACGACGAGCCGCATGTCATTGGTCCCCGCGGTGTTGCTCATGCGTCTCGTCCCAAAAGGCCACCTCCGTTCACGACTCCATCTTCAGCAGTCCGTCGTGCGGCCGCCTCGGCATGGGAGGTGAGGGAGGACGATCTCGATGTCGATCCCGACGTGGACCTCTAACGCGCGCCCGCGTCGACCGGCAAGGCCGCCTCTTCGGGTGTCCTGGCCTCGATCGCGAGGGCGTGAAGGCCGGCGCGCAGCTCTTCGGCCGCGAGCGCATTGATCATGCGGTGTCGGTCCACACGGCTCTTTCCGACGAAGGACGCCGACACCACCTTGACCCTGAAGTGCGTTTCGCCCTCTTGTCGCCATCCCGCATGGCCAGCGTGGTGATGCGATTCGTCAACCACTTCGAGAGATATTGGCCGAAGCCCTTCGGTGAGAATCGCGGATAGTCGGGATCTAGCCGTCATGGTGGTGGTCTCCTCGCATGGCTTGCGCCGGCATGGCTGCCGGTTTTTGTTCATCGGAGCTTCGGGTCTTGCGGCCAAGCCCGTCGTCTCCATAATGGATGGTAATGAATCTCAATTCTCGCCTTTTCGACGGCATCCGCGCCTCTTCCAGCAAGAAGAAGGTTGCGCCGGCCAAGGAGCCGACGCATCCACCCTGCGCTCATCCCGGCTGTCCCAAGCCCGGGAATCATCGTGCTCCCATGGGGCGCGACCGGGAGGGGCAGTTCTTCTGCTTCTGCGTCGACCACGTGCGCGAGTACAACGCGACCTACAATTATTTCGACGGGATGAGCGACGAAGCCGTCGCCAAATACCAGAAGGAAGCGCTCGTCGGTCACCGGCCGACCTGGGACATGGGCGTGAAGAACGGCAGCGGCACACGCGAGGCGGGCGCCGCCCCGCGGGGCGGCGAGGACGCGCTCGGCCTGCATCGGCAGCGTTTCCATCGCGGTGTTCCGGCCTCCGCCCAGCCGCCGCGCTACAGTGCCGCGACCATGAAGTCGCTCTATGCGCTTGAGCTCGACGACACCGCGACGACGGAGATCGTCAAGGTACGCTACAAAGAACTTGTGAAACGCCATCATCCGGATGCCAATGGCGGCGATCGGTCCTCCGAGGAGCGATTGCGCGAGATCATCCGCGCCTATAATTACCTGAAGACCGTAAAGCTCGCGGACGGCCCAGCGGCGGCCCCGGCGGCTCGACGAAAGACCTGACTCACTCAACAGAACCCTCGCGCCTGCCGCCCGTGGTCCGGGACAAGCTGGCAGGCCGGGACGGAGGACTGATGCCCGACGCGCCTACGAAAATCGCCGGTCTGCCCGACCGCTTTGTCTCGGTGCGCGACACCTTCGGGTTCGACTCGGACATGAAGGTTCCGGGCTTCTCGGTCGCCGACGAGCACGTTCCGCCCACCGATCCGGATTATCTGTTCGACCGGGACACCACGCTGGCCATTCTGGCCGGCTTCGCCAAGAACCGCCGCGTGATGATCACCGGCTACCATGGCACCGGCAAGTCGACCCATATCGAGCAGGTGGCGGCGCGGCTGAACTGGCCCTGCATCCGCATCAACCTCGACAGCCACGTGTCGCGCATCGATCTCGTCGGCAAGGATGCGATCGTGCTGCAGGATGGCAAGCAGGTCACCGAGTTCCGCGACGGGATGTTGCCGTGGGCACTGCAGAACAATGTGGCGCTTTGTTTCGACGAATATGACGCGGGCCGGCCCGACGTGATGTTCGTGATCCAGCGCGTGCTTGAGGTGTCGGGGCGGCTGACGCTGCTCGATCAGAAACGGGTCATTACGCCCCATCCGGCCTTCCGCATGTTCGCGACCGCCAATACGGTCGGTCTCGGAGACACATCGGGCCTTTATCACGGCACGCAGCAGATCAACCAGGGTCAGATGGACCGATGGTCGATCGTCGCCACGCTGAACTATCTCCCGCACGACCGTGAGGTCGATATCGTCCAGGCCAAGGTGCGGCATTACAGCGGCAAGGAAGGTCGCGACACGATCAACAAGATGGTGCGGGTCGCCGATCTCACCCGCAACGCCTTCATGTCGGGCGACCTCTCGACCGTGATGAGCCCGCGCACCGTGATCACCTGGGCCGAGAATGCCGAGATCTTCGGCAATGTGGGCTTTGCGTTCCGGCTCACGTTCCTGAACAAGTGCGATGAACTGGAGCGCACGCTGGTGGCCGAGTTCTACCAACGCTGCTTCGGCCAGGAATTGCCGGAAAGCGCCGTCAACGTGGCGTTGAGCTAAGAGCGGAGAAGCGGAGGCGGCGGTGACGCTGGCGGACGATCGAAGAGCGGCCAAGACGCTGAAGTCGGATGAGACAGAGCGTCTCGTCGCCTATGAGGACGATCCATACACCTGGGCGTTGCAGCAAGCCGAATTCCTCCTGAAGGGCCGGCTTGACCTCATCGACGCCGCCAAACTCGCCGACGAGATCGCCGCCTTGGCTCATGACCTCGCCGATAAGCTCCGGTCGGATCTGAGCCGAGTGTTGCAACATCTGCTCAAGTGGGACCACCAGCCGCAAATGCGGACCCGCAGTTGGGCTCTCAGCATCGAGGAACATCGACGGCGCGTGACACAACATCTCGCGGGAGGTTCTGGGCTGCGATCAATCTTGCCGGGGCTCTTGGCCGAGGCATATGTGGACGGCAGGCGCCATGCATTGGACGAGACCGGCTTGCCGCGCGCGGCTCTTCCCACGACCTGCCCCTACACCTGGGATGAGATCATGTCCCGCCCCATCGACTGGCCGGAGCCTTTATGAGCGGACCCACCAACCGCAAGCCCGGTGCCCCGGCCGAGGCCCCGCAGGAACCCTTCAAGCGCGCGGTGGCCGGCTGCATGCGGGCGATGGCGCGCACGCCGCAACTCGAAGTCACCTATGCGGCCGAGCGGCCCGGTGTCACCGGTCATGGCGAGAGTGCACGGGCGCGCTTGCCCGAGCCCCCGCGCAAGCTGTCGCCGCACGAGGCCGCCATCGTGCGCGGCCACTCCGACTCGCTGGCCCTGAAGCTCGCCTGCCATGACGGCAACATTCACCGCCGCCTCGTGCCGGACGCGCTTGGGGCGCGGGCGCTGTTCGAGGCTGTCGAGCAGGTCCGGGTCGAGTCGATCGGGTCGCGCCGCATGGCCGGCGTCGCCACCAATCTCAGCGCGATGCTAGAAGACCGTTATCATCGCGGCAATTACGCCGAGATCACCGACCGAGCCGATGCGCCGCTCGAAGATGCCGTGGCCCTGATGGTGCGCGAGCGGCTGACGGGGCTGAAGCCGCCGGCCGCCGCCCAGAAGATCGTCGACCTCTGGCGCCCCTGGGTCGAGAAAAAGGCGGGATCCGACCTCGACGCTCTCGAAACGATGGTCGAGGACCAGCGCGCCTTCGGACGCTCGATCCACAAGCTTCTGCAAAACCTCGACATGGCCGATCCGTCGTCGCTCGACCGCGACGAGGAGGAGGATCAAGAGTCGGAGGACCAGCCGCAGGACAACCCCGACAACGCCGAGGGCGAAGGCGAAGAGGTCGAAACCGGCGAATCCATGGATATGGAGGGCGCCGACCAAGCCGCCGACGAGATGGACGCGGGCGAGATGGACACGGCCGACTCCCCCACCGGCGAGGCGCCCGACGACGAGGACGATGGCCAGGCCGACGAGGCCGCCGAGGGCAGGCGTCCGCAGCCCGGCCCACCCGAGAAGGCCGGGACCGACTACAAAGCCTTCAGCACCAAGTTCGACGAGACCGTGCAGGCCGAAGACCTGTGCGAGCCGGAGGAGTTGGAACGGTTGCGCTCCTATCTCGACAAGCAATTGTCGAACCTGTCGAGCGTGGTCGGCCGTCTCGCAAATCGGCTGCAGCGTCGTCTCATGGCCCAGCAGAGCCGTGCCTGGGAGTTCGATCTCGAAGAGGGCATGCTCGACCCGGCCCGTCTCGTGCGCGTCGTCATCGATTCGCAGCAGCCGCTCTCGTTCAAGCGGGAAAAGGACACCGATTTCCGTGATACGGTGGTGACCCTGCTGCTCGACAATTCGGGATCGATGCGGGGCAGACCCATCACGGTCGCGGCGACCTGTGCCGATATCCTGGCCCGGACGCTGGAACGCTGCGGCGTCAAGGTCGAGATCCTGGGCTTCACGACCCGCGCCTGGAAGGGCGGCCAGGCCCGCGAGGCATGGCTGCAGTCCGGCAAGCCGCCGACCCCTGGTCGCCTCAACGACCTGCGGCACATCATCTACAAATCCGCCGACGCGCCCTGGCGCCGCGCCCGCCGCAATCTCGGTCTCATGATGCGCGAGGGGCTGCTCAAGGAGAATATCGACGGCGAGGCGCTCGACTGGGCGCACAAGCGCCTGCTCGGCCGCACGGAACAACGTCGTATTCTCATGATGATTTCCGATGGTGCGCCGGTCGACGACTCGACCCTCTCGGTCAATCCGGGCAATTATCTGGAGCGGCACCTCCGGTCGATCATCGAGGAGATCGAGACCCGATCGCCGATCGAGCTGATCGCCATCGGCATTGGCCACGATGTGACCCGCTACTACCGCCGTGCCGTGACGATCGTCGATGCGGAAGAACTCGGGGGCGCCATGACCGAGAAGCTCGCCGAGCTCTTCGACGAGAAGATGCCCACAGGTGCACCCGGCCGACGCCGGGCCGCGTGAACGCCGAAACTGGTTGATCTCGGGACGGGACTGGCGATGATGTCGCCGCCCAAACCACTTTGATTGTCAAAGGAAACGGCAGCGGCCCGGCGGGAACGGAAACAATGGACGAATCGGCCGAAGGCTTCTGGCGCTCCATCGGCATCGTGGCAGCCACGCTGGCTGTGGTTAGTTGGCTTCTCCTGGCCTGGATCTACACTCAGTCCAGCTCCGACGAGCAGGCGCTACGCCAGCAATTGTCGACCATCCAGGCGGATCGCGACGCCGTGACGGGGGAGCTCAACCGGGAGCGTGAGGCCACCGGGGCCCTGGCCGACATCGCGGGCAAACGCGAAGCGGCGGAAAGCGACGCCAAGCGCGCCCAGTCGGCGGCCCAACAGTCCGCCAAAGCCCGCGATGCGGCGGAAGCGCAGCTGGCGGATCTTCGCAGCCAAGCCAAGGCTGCCGCCGATGAGGAAGCCCGTATCAAGAAGTCGATCGCCGATCTGTCGACCCAGCGCGATCGGGTTGCTGGGGAACTCGAGACGGCCCGGCAGCAGAACGACACGTTGAAGCAGGCCTTCGCCAAGGCCTCCGATCAATTGGCCCAGCAGAACAGCCAGTTGGCCGACCTGAACGACAAGGTCCAGAAGGCTCGTGCCGAGACCGTGGCCGAGGACGCCGCCCAGGCCGATCTCAATGCGCGCGTGGCGCAAGCCCAGGAGGACCTCAAGGCCGTGCTTGGCCGGCGGTCTGACGCGGAACAATCGATCGCGCAACTGACGGCGCAAAACACTCAGCTGCGCCAGGCGCAGGCCGACCTCAGCCAGAAGACGGAAGAAGCCCGCAAGCAGCTGGCAGCGACGACGGCGGGATTGGAGGCCGCCACTCGGCAGGCTGCCGATGCCAAGGCGGCGCTCGCGACCTTGAAGACTCAGATCGACAAGGCCGAGCAAGACCGGCAGGCCGCGTCACAGCAGGCGGCTGACTTGCAGACGAAGAATGCTGCGGCGTCTGGCGATCTGACCACCACGAACCGGCAGGTGGCGGAGGCCAAGGCGGCGTTGGAAAGCCTGAAGGCCCAGCAGGACACGGCCGCAAAGGACAAAGCGGCGCTCACCCAGGAGGTGGCAGAGCTGCAACGGCAGAAGTCCGCGGCCGCGGCGACCCTCGCGGCCGCACAGGCCGAGACCGCAAAGGCGCGGGCGGACCTCGCCAGCCTCGATCGTCAGATCGCCGATCGAAAGGCCGCCGAGCCGTCGGCCCCGGCCGTGCCGGCCCCAGCCCCGTGATAGCACAGTGAGCATTGACGCAGGCGTGCAACGAGATGTCATGACGGCCCGGCTTGTCACCGGCTTTCGCAAAAGCTGGTGGCCGAAGCTGCATCGGCGCGGCTTGTTTTTGCTGGGCGGGCTTGCGACTGGCGCGGCAGCCGTCGCGATGGCGATCTTGGCCGACAAGGCGCAGGCGATCTTTTTCTCCGCGTCAAGACACTGGGCTGCCTTCCCGTTTGTTGCCACCCCGGCCGGCTTCGCCTTGGCGGTCTGGCTGACGCGTCGTTTCGCGCCCGGTGCGCAGGGGAGTGGCATTCCGCAGGTCATTGCGGCGCATCATGTCAGGGATCCCCAGTCGCGCGCGCCGCTCGTTTCGATACGGATGGGGCTCGCCAAGATCGGGCTATTGACGTTGGGGCTGCTCTCCGGCGCCTCGGCGGGGCGCGAGGGCCCCACCGTCCAGGTCGGGGCCGCCATCATGGCGGCGCTCGGACGTCTGGAGCCGCACCGCCAGCCCGGCCTGCTCATCGCGGGCTCGGCGGCGGGCGTCGCGGCGGCCTTCAATGCACCGTTGGCCGGCATTGTCTTCGGCATCGAGGAGATGAGCCGCTCCTTCGAGGTGCGGACGAGCGGTCTCGTGGTCGGCACCGTGATCGCGGCGGGCCTGACCTCGCTCGCGATACTGGGGGACTACACCTATTTCGGCACGACAGCCGTCACTCTGCCGTTCGGGCGACTGTGGCTCATGATTCCGGTCGCGGCGGTGATCTGCGGTCTGCTCGGCGGCCTGTTCTCTCGTATTCTGATTGCCTTCGCGCAAGGGTTGCGCGGCGGACCCGGCTTTTGGATCCGGCGATGGCCGGTGGGTTTCGCGGCGCTATGCGGTCTCCTGGTCGCTTTCTGCGGCGTGGCATCGGACGGAACCATTTTCGGCACGGGGTATGAGCAGTCCAAGGAGATCCTTTCGGGTGCCGACCTGCCTTGGCTGTTCGGTCCGGTGAAGCTCATCGCCACCGCCCTGTCCTCGATCAGCGGCATTCCGGGCGGCATCTTCTCGCCTTCGCTGGCCGTGGGCGCTGGCCTTGGCTACGACCTCCATGCCCTCGTGCCTGGATTTCCGGTCGAGGTGCTGGCGATTTTGTGCATGGCAGCCTATCTGGCCGGCGTCGTCCAGGCCCCGATGACATCCTTCGTCATCGTCGGCGAGATGACCGCCAACCATGCGCTCGTCTTTCCCATCATGCTCAGCGCAGTCATCGGTTTCGCGGCCTCACGCCTGGTCTGCCCTGAGGGGGTGTATCATGTGCTGTCCCGGCAGTTCCTGCCGCGCGATCCGGTAAGCGCTGACACCGCCATGCAGGAAGCTCACGATGAGCGGGTGGACGTGGAGGCCGAGGGCTGACGCGGTTAGCCGGCCTTCATTCTGGTCCAGGGCGTAATCGCATCACGCGGCAGCACAGGCATTTTCTCGTAGTCGCCCATCTGTTCACAGAAGATGTGCTCAGCGATCCGCAAGCCCGTCGGCTGGTCAAGGCTGCCCGCGGCAACCGACATGCGTGAGCCGTCGATAGCCTCTATAAACAACTGAGATCCACACTTGCCGCAGAAACCGCGTCGCGACAGTGGCGAGGAGCGATAGTGCTTCGGTTTGCCGGCCAGAAGCAGCAAATCTCCGGCTTTGTATTCGGTCCAGGCCGTGGTCCCGCTGCGCTGGCAGAATACGCAGTGACAGACGATGACGTCTCGGAGAGGGCCCCGTATCTCAAACCGGATCGAGCCGCAAAGGCAGCTTCCAGTGGCGCGGATTTGAGAATGCGGTTCTTTCATATCGATCTCCATTGACCCACAGACTATTAGTTCCTAACTTCTAGAACAATAGTCTTATGGAGGGATCTATGCCTCTTTCCCTTACACGCTGGCTCTTGTCCGAATGGCGCTTGCATCAGGAACGCCAACTCGTGCGCCGATTGCTTCTGCTCGACGATCATCTGCTGAAGGATCTCGGCCTGCGGCGCGAGCAGCTGCAGCCGGACGGTATCCATCAGGTCGATGTTGCCCCTGCGACAGCGGTGTGGCGCGCTCGGCATCAGACGCGGGCCGGAATGACGCGCACTTCGTTGCAGGGGTGTGGCTGAGGATGGACGAGGCTCTGCCGTTCGACGTTGCGGCGCGTTGCCTGGCTGAACTCGGTCACCCGCATCGCTTGCAGATTTTCGAACATCTGGTCAGGGCGGGCGAGACGGGCTGCGCTGTCGGCGAAGTTCAAGCGCATCTGGGCATTCCGAAATCCAGCCTCTCGCATCACATTGCGCAGCTTGTCGGCGTCGGTCTCGTGACACAGTCCAGGGAAGGGAGAATTCTCCGCTGCCGGGTCGAACGGCACCGCGCCCGTTTGATGAAAGCCTTCATCGACAGGTGTTGCGAAGGCTTGCCAGGTTGAGCGCTCCACGTCGGCGGCGAAGGACATCAGCGCGGTAAGCCGGCAAGGTGGGCCAGATCTGCAGCGCGCGGGCTGTTCTTCGGCGCGCCGCCATGGCACAATAGGGCGTCGGCTTTCCTTGCGACGGGTGCTGGATTTCCGCGAGAGGGCGCCCGGCTGGCCGATCGTCTGGCTCCCGCACGGGGCTGCCACCGGCAAGACACAAGATCTGGACGTGTGAATGGCTACCGATCTGATCCGTTACGATCTTCTGGTGCAGGACGCCTTGCGGGGCGTCGTGCGCAATGTGCTGGCCGAAGCCGCGCGCAATGGCCTGCAGGGCGACCACCATTTCTTCATCACGTTCAAGACCAATACGCCCGGCCTGCGCCTGTCGAACCGCATGCGGGAGCGCTACCCTGACGAGATGACCGTGATCCTGCAGCATCAGTTCTGGGACCTTGCTGTCACAGATCACGGGTTCGAGGTCGGCCTTTCGTTCAACAACAATCCCGAGCGCCTGCTGGTCCCCTTCGCGGCGATCACGAGCTTCGTCGATCCGTCAGTACAGTTCGGCCTGAAGTTCGACGTGGCGACCACGGAGGAGACCGCCTCCGAGGACGCACCACCGCCCGCGCCGGCTCCGGTCGCGGCCCCGAAGGCACTGCCGGGGCGCCGCAATCTGGCGGCGGTCGACACGGGAAAGAAGACCGGAAAATCGACCGGGTCCGATGGGGTGGTGACCTTGAAGCCCCACGACATCAAGCCGGCCACCCCGCCGGTGGCAGCAGCGCCGGCCAAGAAGTCCTCTCCCGCCAAGGCGGACGACAGCGCTGCCAAAAAGCCGAGCGACGGCGAGGAGGCCAAGATCCTGTCGATCGATGCCTTCCGCAAAAAACCCTGACGGCTGGGCATCGGCATGGCGGATGTGATCAATCTCCGGCAGGTGCGAAAGAACAGGCTGCGCACCGAGAAGGCCGCCGCGGCCGACGCCAACCGCGTCGCCTTCGGTCGCACGAAGGCCGAGAAGAAGGCCACGGCCCTGCAGAATAGCCAAACCGAGCGCCTGCTCGAGGGTCACCGAAGGGAGACGCCGAGCGGCGATGCGTGACGCGCGCCGGCCGCGTGCCGCCTCCGCGATCAGCAAGCGATCCATGTTGATCGCCGGTCACCCGACCAGCATCTCCCTGGAGGAGGTGTTCTGGGAAGGTCTCAAGCTCGTGGCGCGGGATCGCGGCCTTTCGGTTGCGGCGCTCGTGACCGAGATCGACGAATCGCGGGAGGCCGCCAACCTCTCCTCGGCCATTCGGGTCTTCCTGTTCAATCGCTACAAGGATCTGGTCGCGAAAACCGAAGATCGGATCGAGGCTGGGTGATGCCCACTTCCCAGGGAAGACCCGTCGAGCGCTGAGGAGATCCTCACCGTGTGCCGCGACTGCGCGTACATATCTTACGTCGGACCCTCGTTCCGGGGTGGCAGATCCGAAGCCGGCATCGGTGTGCTCCGAACTCCGGTGGCGAAATTCCCTAGTCCCGGACTTTGGCGCGCTTTACGGCGCGGCAAAAGCGACCGTCAGTAGCGCCCTTCGGCTGTCGGATCCGGAGTATTCGGTCCACTTCCCGGCGGCACGAGGGCCTGGGGCGATGTCTGGAGTTCGACTGGCCGCGTGGGCCGGACCAGCGGGCGGGTTGGTGGCACCGGCGCGACCGGTTGTTGAGACAAGAGCTTTGCCAGCGGATCCTGGCTTGGGGCAGGTGCAGGCCGGGTCGGTGGCAGGACGGTCCTGGCGGCCTTCTCGGCTTGCGCCGCATCGCGGGCGGCGCGCTGCTCCTCCTCGATCGCCTTCAGACGGCGGGCAAAGAAGGCCCGCTCCCGCAGATCGTCCTGCATCAGCTGAATGCGCTCTTGGTCGCGCGCGATGGCCCGTGCCGCGAGGCCATTGACGAAGGCGCCGGCATCGACCTCTCGCGTCGGCGTCGTCAATGGGCCGCGCCACGTGACCGTGACCTGCGGCGGGTCGCCTTTCCAGTCTTTCGGCAGATCGACCGTCGTCAACGTGGTGCGCAAGGTGAATTGCAGACTGCGCAGGTCGAATGCAACCTCGCTGCTGGTTGTCGCCAGAGGGCCCTGACTCTGCAAACCGACCGCCCGGAGGGTTCCGGCCGCGATGGTGGCGGGTGCCGTGACGGTTCCGAGATCGAGGGAGTTCCGGTCGAGCGCCTTGGCAAGGGCATCGCGGATCGCGTCATTGTCGATGGTCGCGCCCTCGGCGTCATAGGCATGCGCGGTGCTGGTGAGGGCCTGCGGATCGAAATGAGGGAGCGTGGCCGCCACATTGAGGGCGCCGTCCCCCGCAAGGCTTGAGACGAGCCCGTCAAGGCTCGTGCCACTGCCCGCGACGCTGAACGAGCCCGACAACTTCCCGCTGAGACTCGGCAGGGCGAGCACGAGATTCGCCACTTGCAGCTGCCCCGACAGCGACGCGATGGGCCCATCCCGGCGCAGGGTGAGCGTCCCGCTCGCCTTGCCGCCCAGCATGTCGCCCGACAGATCGGCAAAGCCCAGGCTGCTGGGCGTCAGGCGAAGCTCAAGCGCGGCATTGCGCAGGGCAAGCCCTTCGGAGAGGCCGAGATTGTGAATCTGCAACGCCACCCGGGCTTTCGGCAACGTCTCGACGGCCGGGGCGAAGCGGGCGCTCGTCAGCCAGCGGCCGGGATCGGGCGGGGCGTTCGAACCGGGCGCGAGCAGCAGTCCGGTGAGCCCTGCAAGCGGCACGCTGTCGAGCGTGAGTGACCCGGTCAAGCCGCCCGCGTCCGGAGCCGACTCAAGTGAGCCCGAAAACTCCGTTCCGTTGAAGTGTCCGGCGAGCTTGCTGACCGTTGCCTTGTCGCCGGTCCAGGCGAGATCGGCTTCGGCATTCCACGGCCATAGCGCCGACGCGGGTGGGCTCGTCATCGCGAGCGCCTTCAGCAGAAGCGCGGCATTGCGTCCGGACGCCTTCAAGTGGCCGGTGCCGGTGACACCGTCCAGGGCACCGTCGAACACCAGGCTCGCATCGGTTGCACTTGTCGAAAGATGGGTGTCGAAGCCGGAGTCGAGCGTCCCACGGGCCGTGAGTTCGACATGGCCGGGGCCGAGAAGTCCAGGCGCGGTGTCGTCCAGTCCCGCCTGGCGCAGCAGCGGCCCCATATCGGGTGCGTCGAGGACCACCAGCGTGTTGAGGGCGGAGGCTGCGAACAGCCGCGCCGGTTCGGGTGTGATCGTGGCGGAAATCCGCGTGGCCGCCGCTGTGCCTTTCGCGGTGGCCAGGGTCGGCACGAACCGGCCATCCGAGCCGATCGCCCCCTCGCAGCTGAAGTCGAGGCCGAGTGGCGACAGCAGGCCGCTGCGGGCCAGGAGGGTGTCCGTGGCGCCGTTCGGCATGATCTGATGGAGCAATGCGGCGAGGGGGGATGTATTGGCGGCTCTGATCTGCCCCCGCGTCTTGATCCGCTTCTCCGCGTCGAGCGACCCCGTGGCCGTGACGCTCGCGCCGTCGAGGCCGGTCACCGAAAACGTGTCCAAGGTCACGGCGGTCCCGACTTTCGTGAGATGGAGCGCGATCGGCCCGGTTTGCAACGCCCCCAACCCCGTATGGGACAATTTGACGGACTGTGCCGCGACGCCCAAGGAGAGATCGAGCGGCGCCGTGAGCGTCGAAAGCTCATCGAGCGCGGGAAAATGTTCGGTGTCGAGCGCATCGGCCCGAACATCGGCGAACAGGCGCGCGCGCTCATCCCCCACGCCGCGCGTCATGGCCACCGCGCCCGTCACGGTCGAGCCATCCACCGTGACGGTCATGTCGTGGGCCGCGAAACCGGTCTTCGATAGATCCACGGGGCCTGAAAGTGCGACGGTGTGGATCGGGACGTTGCGGCCGATCCAGTCGGCGGCCTCGGGCGCCAGGGGCGCGAGCCAGTCGGCGCTGGCCGACAGATCGCGGGTTGCCGCGTCGATCTGGCCCTTGAACACGGCCGCCGCCCCTGTCTCCATGGTTCCATCGAGGGCGAGATGGAGGCCGTCGGGGCCGCTGATCGAAAACCGGCCCCGCGTGGGCAGGCCGGGTATCAAGTCGAGCGTCGTCGTGGCGTCCGTCAGGGTCAGGTCGCCGCTTGTCACGGCATCGATCCCAGTGTCGAGGGACAGCCGCATCGGCAACGGCGAGCCGCTGCTGGCGAACATGGTCTGGAGGGCCGCGATCCATTGCTCCGGCTTCGGCCGCCGTGTGTCGGGCGCCACAGCGGGTGCCACCGCGAGGTGATCGAGATCGAGTTGCCGGGCCCTGAGTTTGAGGGCCGCAGAGGGCGCAGCCCCGAGATCGACCAGGAGTGCGCCGTTGGCCACGAGCGCCCGGGCGTCCGCGCCAGCCCGCAGTTCCAGCGCCGTGGAACTCAGCCCTCTACCGTCCGCCTTGAAGTCGCCCGCGGTGGCCTGCCACGGCACGGGTGCGGCGCCATCGGCGACATGCAGGCTGCCGCTGATGGCCACATTGCCCTGAAACGCCAGGGCCGCGGTCCCGGCCTTGGGACCCGGTCCCGGGTCGACCGTAGCGATGCCGTCGATATCGACATGGCTCAGCGGCTTCAGATCGTCGGCGATGAGCTTCAGGCGGAGCCGCCGCCCCGAATAGGCGCCGGTGTTGAGGCGGAACCGGAAGGTGCCCTGGCTGTTCTTCGCTTGACCGGCCAATCGTATAGGGCCGAACAGCGTTTCTGCCTCACCCTGGGCATTGATGCCCGTGAGGCTCGCGCGCTCACCGCCGTCCTCGTCCCGGATCAAGACGGATCCGTCGCGCAGCGTAACATGCCGGAACATGAATTTTTGCGGGTTCGCCACGTCCCACGACGAGGCGACGAGCGATCCGTCGGCACGGGCCGTGAGTTCGATGCGGGGCGCCACGAGGGTCGCATCGACGAATTCGACAGACCCCTGCAGCAGGCTGTTGATCGACAGTTCGGCATCGAGACCTGCGGCCGACACCCAAGGGTCGTGTCGGGTCGCACCTTGGATCGAGACCTTGCCGGCCCGGAACAACGGTCGTGGCAGCAGCTTCACGTCGATGGGCCCGGCGATCGTCACCTGGGCCCCGGTGGTCTGCGAAAGTTTGGCGGCCAGCCAGTCGCGCTGCTTGTTCCAATCGACCAGATAGGGACCGACGAGAAGAGCCGACAGCACGAGGATCAGGGCGATCGCGAAGATTGTCAGGCTTTCACGCAAGGTCGCGCAGGATCCCTCTGGGCCGAAGTGCGTCCATCATAGCGGAGTTTCGCGCGTGCCGCCCATGAACTTGCTGATAAGCCTACCGCTCCCGCGGCCGCCGCGTGGGCCAGCACGAGTGGTTTGTGACGAAACGCGCGACGATCGGGTCGAGGCGCACGGCCTCAGTAGATCACCACGCTCCGGATCGACTTGCCCTCGTGCATGAGGTCGAAGCCTTGGTTGATGTCCTCGAGCGGCATCGTGTGGGTGATCAGGTCGTCGATGTTGATCTTGCCCTCCATGTACCAGTCGACGATCTTGGGCACGTCGGTGCGGCCGCGCGCGCCGCCGAAGGCCGAGCCCCGCCAGTTGCGCCCGGTGACAAGCTGGAACGGCCGTGTCGCGATCTCGGTGCCGGACGGCGCCACGCCGATGATGATCGAAGTACCCCAGCCGCGATGACAGCATTCGAGCGCCTGGCGCATCGTGTGCACGTTGCCGATACATTCGAACGAGAAATCGGCGCCCCCACCCGTCAGATCGACGATCGCCTGCACGACCTTGTCGCGCCCGACCGCGTCCGGGTTGACGAAATCCGTCATGCCGAATGTCTTGGCCATCTCGGCCTTGGCGGGGTTGAGGTCGACCCCGATGATCTTGTCGGCCCCGACCATCCGGGCGCCCTGGATGACGTTGAGCCCGATGCCGCCGAGGCCGAACACCACCACATTGGCGCCCGGCCACACCTTGGCCGTGTAGACGACGGCCCCGATGCCGGTCGTCACGCCGCAGCCGATGTAGCAGATCTTGTCGAAGGGCGCGTCCTCGCGCACCTTCGCGACCGCGATCTCGGGCAGCACGGTGAAGTTCGAGAAGGTCGAGCAGCCCATGTAGTGAAAGATCTCGCCGCCATCGCACGAGAAGCGGCTGGTGCCGTCCGGCATCAGGCCCTGGCCTTGCGTGGCGCGGATCGCGGTGCAGAGGTTGGTGCGCTGCGAGAGGCAGCTTTTGCACTGCCGGCATTCCGGCGTGTAGAGCGGGATCACGTGGTCGCCGACCTTCACGGACGTGACGCCCGGCCCGACCTCGCGCACGATGCCGGCGCCCTCGTGGCCCAGGACCGCCGGGAACTTGCCTTCCGAATCGAGCCCCGACAGCGTGTAGGCATCCGTGTGGCAGATGCCCGTCGCCTTGTTCTCGACCAGCACCTCCCCGGCCTTCGGGCCGCCGATCTCGATCGTCTCGATCGTCAGAGGCTTGTTGGCCTCCCAGGCAACCGCAGCACGGGTCTTCATCAAATCCCCCCTGTCGAATGGTGTCTCTTCCCGTCGCGCCCTCAAAGCATGTTTCGATCATCAGATCAAAGGTTCAGCGTGAACCATAGTGACCTCGCGCAGGGCCGCAACAATCGGGTGTGCCACTTTCTTTACACGCGCCTTCTAAACGTACCGGACTCCTGCCGTTGTCCGGACCCGCCGTTCTAGAAAGGCCAATCGCGCCTATGCTGCTCGCACCAAAGCCTGCCAATGAGCGTGACCGCCTCCAGGCATTGCTGACGCTCCAGGTCCTCGACACGGCGTCCGAAGACGAGTTCGAAGCGCTGGTTCGGGCCGCCTCGGTCGTGTGCGGAACGCCGATCTCGTTGCTCACCCTGATTGATTCCGAACGCCTTTGGTTTAAGGCAAAGATCGGCTTTGCCGGCCGCACCGAGGCCCCGCGGGAGACCAGTTTTTGCGCGCACGCGATCCTGCGAGACGGGATCTTCGAAATTCCGGACACCTCTCTCGACCCCCGCTTCGCCGACAACCCCGTGGTCGAGAACGATCCCAAGATCAGGTTCTACGCGGGCGCGCCGATCCGTCTGAGCAGCGGCCATCAGGTTGGGGTCGTCTGCGTCGTCGACCAACAACCCCGCAAGCTCGACGACAACCAGCGGGAGGTCCTGCGCTGCCTCGCGATTACGGCCGCGAAAATGCTCGAATGCCGCCGCGCCTTCATCGCGCAAAATCAGATCGCCGCGACCTTGCAGACGACCTTGCGCGAACTGGCCGTCAGCAAGGATCAATTGCGTCACCTCTACGAGGCGACACCGGCGATGATGCATTCCATCGACGCCGAAGGCCGGCTGTTGATGGTCAGCGACGCGTGGCTCGCCAAGCTCGGTCATGCGCGCGATGAGGTGATCGGACGATTGTCGACTGACTTTCTGACGGAAGCGTCCCGGGACTATGCCCGCGCGGTTGTCCTGCCCGCCTTCTTCAAGACCGGCCAATGCGAGCGGATCGAATACCAGATGGTCGGCCGCGACGGCGCTCTATTCGACGTTCTCGTCTCCGCCATTGCGGAGCGCGACGGCGCGGGCCAAACACTCCGGAGCCTGGCCGTGATCGAGGACGTCACGGCACGTCGAAGGGCGGAGCGCGACCTGCGGGCCAGCGAAGCTCGCTATCGCATGTTGGCGGACTCGACAAACGACGTCATCACCCAACTCGATCTCAAGCTCGACCGGCGCTACGTGTCGCCAGCCTGCCGCGGCATGCTGGGCTACGAGCCCGACGAGATGTTGCGCATCACACTTGCGGCGCAGATCCATCCTGACGATGAGCTGCAGGCGCGCAAGACCATGGAACTCCTGATCGCGGGATCCTTACCGGGCGATCGGGCCATGACGACGAGCCGCCTGCGCCACAAGCAAGGCCATTGGGTGTGGCTCGAAGCCGGCATGACTCTCGTCCGCGATCCGGATACGGGAGCGCCGCTTCACCTGATCTGCTCATTGCGGGACATCAGCGAGCGACGTCGCGTCGCCCAGGATCTTGAACAGGCGCGCCTGGCGGCGGAACGCGCCGCGTGGAGCAAGGCCGAATTTCTGGCCAACATGAGCCACGAACTCCGCACGCCGCTGACCGGTATTCTCGGGATTCACGATCTGATGCGAAGCGATCCCACGCTCGCGCCCCATCATCGACGATCCCTCGGCCTCGCTTGCGAAGCTGGCCAGTCGCTGATGGCGATCATCAACGACGTGCTCGACTTCTCGAAGATCGAGGCCGGGCAATTGACGATCGAAACCGTCCCGTTCGACCTGGCGAGTCTGGTCGAGGCCTGTCGCGACTTCGTGAACGAAGACGCGCAGCAAAAGGGTCTGCGGCTCGAGGCGCGCGTGACCGGAGGCACGGCGGCGCTGCTTGGCGATCCGATCAGGCTCCGGCAGATCCTCCTGAACCTGCTCACCAACGCGGTCAAATTCACTGAGCGCGGCAGCGTGATCGTCGAGGGCCGCTATCGGCCCGAGACCGCCAGGCTTCGGTTGAGTGTGTCGGATACAGGGATCGGCATCGGGCCAGGCCAAGTGGCTTCGATCTTCGAACGCTTCAGTCAGGCCGACGGCTCGATCACCCGGAGATACGGCGGCACCGGCCTCGGCCTCGCGATCTGTAAGCGACTGGCGGAGTTAATGGGGGGCACCATCGGAGTTGTCTCTGACCTGGGCCGAGGATCGACGTTCTTTGTCGAACTTCCGCTCAGCGTATCCGAAGCGGCGGCGACGCGGCAGGTGGCCCCTGCCGAAGCGACATCAGGGCCTCGGCGCGTGCTTCTCGCGGAGGACAATCCCCTCAATCAGATGATCATCACCGACATGCTGCGGCAACGCGGTCACACGGTCACGGTCGTCGGAGACGGTCAGGCCGCGATTGCCGCCATGGAGGGCGGCGTCTTCGATGTCGTTCTGATGGACGTGCAAATGCCCGTGCTCGATGGCTTTTCAGCCACGCGGGCCATTCGCGCCGCGCAGGCGGCCAGCGGGCATGTGCGAACGCCGATCGTCGGATTGACCGCGAGTGCCATGCATGAGGATCGCGAACGGTGCCGCGACGCAGGCATGGATGTCCATGTCGCGAAGCCGATCGAGTGGCACAGGTTGTTCGCCACGATCGAGGAGTTGATCTATGCAGCTCGAGGCACGGTCGAGACACCGGCCGCCACGGCGGCGGCACCGGGGCCTTTGGCTCTCGACATAGACGTCCTGCATGCGTTGCGCGAGGTGATCGGCGCCGAACGCTTCGCGATAATGCTCGACGCTTTCGTCCTTGAGCTCCAACAGCGCATCGTCGAGCTCGATCACATGGCAGACCCGGATCTCGCCGGCTTGGCCCACGGGTGGACCTCGATGGCGGGCCATTTCGGCTTTACGGAACTCCAGCAAGTCTGTGGCGACGTCGAAATCGCCATCCGGCGGGGCGGGTGCCCGCGCGGCAGCGGCCTGCTGCAATCCGCGGCCCGTCGAGCCATCGCGGCTGCTGCATCGCTGCCACGTTCAAAAGCCGCCTGAAGACTTTCGTCGCGATTCGGGTCTTCGAAAGGAAGCAATGTTACACTTGAGATGATTTGGAGCGAATAAGGGTTCGACCAATGCAGATCGAGGCCTTCCGGCTGTTCGTCATGGTGGATGACAGCGACAATGAGCTCTTCCTCACGAAGTCGATTTTCCAACATAGTTTCCCGAAGATTGCGTTTCTGTGTGAGAAGAACCCGGCCGCCGTCATCGACATTATCGGACGCTACAAAGCCCTCGGGGTCGCAGCCGCGCAGATCTGTCTGCTGATCGACATTCGAATGCCAAAGATGAATGGGTTCGAGCTGATCTATCGCGTTCGGAATGACATCGAGACCTACGATTGCTGTATTGTGATGTTGTCGTCGTCGCGTGCGGCGGACGATCGCGACCATTCCGAAGCCATTGGATCCGACAGCTTCATGGCAAAGCCGTTTTCGGTGCCGAAGCTGAAGGTCGCCATTGCGGAGCGTAAGGTGGCCGAGCGCCTGGTCTGAGTGCGCACGACTGATGCGAGACCTGGGGGATAACAAGGGCGACTTGCGCCGTCGCCGTCCAAGCGCGTAACAGGACCATTCGTCCAGGGACGATCCAGGGTCCCCGGATGGCCAATCTGGCGGTCCCGCGCATGAATATTCTTTCGATCCAATCCCACGTCACTTACGGCCACGTCGGCAACGCAGCCGCGACCTTCCCGATGCAGCGGCTCGGTCACGAGGTCTGGCCGATCCATACGGTGCAATTCTCCAACCATACAGGGTACGGCGCCTGGCGCGGGCAGGTGTTCGATGCCGGGCTGATCGGCGAATGCGTGGCCGGCATGGCGGAGCGCGGCGTTCTTGCCGCCTGCGACGGCGTCCTGTCCGGCTACATGGGGTCGGCCGACACCGGAATTGCCATTCTGCAAGCCGTTGCCACGGTCAAGTCGGAGCATCCCGGCGCCCTCTACTGCTGCGATCCCGTGATCGGCGACATTGGGCGTGGCATTTTCGTGCGGCCCGGCATCGCGGAATTCATGCGCGACAAAGCCGTGCCGGCGGCGGATATCATCACCCCCAATCAATTTGAGCTCGAGCTCTTGTGCGGCGATGCAGTCGCGTCGCGTGAAGCGGTGCGGGCCGGCCTTGCCACCGTCCACGCCTGCGGACCGAAGGCTATTCTGGTCACCTCCTACTTGGGTGAGGATACGCCTGAAGACAGCATCGACCTGTTGGCGTCGAGCCCTGAAGGTCTGTGGCGGGTCAGGACCCCGCGGCTCGACATTTCTGTCAATGGAGCCGGCGATGCCATTGCGGCTCTGTTCTTCGTCCACATGCTGGACACCCGCTCAGTCCCAGAAGCTTTGGCGCGGGCATCAAGTTCGATCTATGGGCTGCTGCGCCGGACAGCGGAAGCAGGATCGAGGGAAATCGCCCTCATTGGCGCTCAGGACGAATTTGTCAATCCAAGCACAATGTTCATGCCTGAAGCGATCTGACAATTCTGAATTTCCGCCATACCGGCACCGTGGCATGAAAATGATCGATTGTTCGTGCCATTATGATACTATTTGGCGCGCTGCGTGATTTGTCTCGCTGCGAAAGCCTAAAGCGATATGCCATGGTCAGAGAAATTGCCAGAATCGCTGAAGGTGGCAGGATTGTCATTCCCGCCAAAATGCGGAAAGCTCTGGGTGTCGACAAGGGCGACGCGCTGTGGCTTGAATTGCACGGCGATGAACTGCGCCTGAAGCCGGCACGCTCCGCGCTGCGGCGCCTTCAGCAGAAACTGCTGGACTATGCCCCGAAGGGCCGGCTTGCGTCTGAGGAACTCGTTGCGGATCGGCGCATCGAGGCCGCGCGTGAATGACCGACGCTATGTTCTCGACGCGTCGGCGCTGCTCTGCCTCCTGTTCCAGGAGCCTGGGGCGGACCGGGTCGAAGAGGTGCTCGACACTGCCGTGATGTCCGCGATGAATTACGCGGAGGTCGTCGCCAAGCTGGCGGACCGCGGTGTGCCGCCCGAGGTGCTCGACCACGATCTGGCTGATCTGGATTTGACGATCTTTCCCGTCGACCGCGAGCTTGCCGAGAAGGCAGGCCGGATCGGCGCCGGTCCGGCCCGTAGCGGGCTGGCCGTCGGCGACAGAATCTGTCTGGCCCTGGCGCAACGCCGTGGCGCCGTGGTTCTGACTGCCGACCGGGGTTGGGCCGCAATCGCGGCCGGTATCGGCGTCGAGGTCGAGGTTTTGCGTCCGGCCAATCGCGGGGTGACGAACCGGCCGGCAACGTGATACCGCAGGCCATGCTCGAAGGCCTCCCGCCCAACAATGCCGCGACCGTGCTGCGTCTCACCTGCAGTGAAGCGCAGGCGCGGACCGCGGCCGACGTCATCGTCGAATTCTTCGATCCGGCAGAGACGGCCGCCGCCGCGTTCGAGGATGAGGACAGTCCTGCCGATCCAAAGCCCTGGGCGCTGGAGGTCTTCTTCGGTCATCCGCCCGACGAGGTCTATGTCCGCGGGCTTCTCGAAGGTGCGGTCGGGGCGGAGTGTGCCCAAGGCGCCGTCTTCGGTCAGGTCGCCGAACGAGATTGGGTCGCCCGCTCGTTGGAAGGCCTGCATGCCGTGCGGGCCGGCCGCTTCCTGGTGCATGGCTCGCATGACCGACCGTTCGTGCGGTCCCATGATGTCGCGCTGGAGATCGAGGCAGCACTCGCCTTCGGGACCGGGCATCACGGCACCACGCGCGGCTGCCTCATCATGTTGGATGGGCTGCTCAAGCGTCGCCGGCCCCATCACGTCCTGGATCTTGGAACCGGCACGGGCGTCTTGGCCATGGCGGCCGCCAAGGTCTTGCACCGCCCGGTCCGCTGCGGCGACATCGACCGGATCGCGGTCGAAGCCGCGGCCGCCAACGCCCGCCAGAACGGGGTGGGGACGAGCGTGCGGCCGGTTGTCTCCGTGGGCACGCGACATGCCACGCTCCGGGCCGGCGCGCCCTACGACTTCATCTTCGCCAACATCCTGGCAAAGCCGTTGCGTCTGTTGGCGCCGGAGATCCGTGCCGTCGCGGCCCAGGATGCTGCATTGATCCTGTCCGGACTGCTGCCGCGCGACGTTCCCGGAATCCTGTCGAGCTATGCGGCCCAAGGCTTCGCGCTTCGCCGCCGCCTGACCCTGGAAGGCTGGTGTACGCTGCTGCTCGGATAAAACGGCACGAAGACTGCATGAGGAGAGCAGGGGCTGCGATGAAACGGGGGAGGTTCGATCGAACGATGTTTCTGAACGCTGACGAATTCAGCCTGTCTCCGCCCTCGCGGAAGCCCGTTCTCATCTTTCTTCATCAGGAGCATTCGTCGCCGGCGAGGATCGGCCGCATGTTGCGGGCGCGGGGCTATCCGTTGGACATCCGGCGACCGCGTTTCGGTGATCCGCTGCCGGCCAGCATGGCGGATCATGCGGGCGCGATCATCTTTGGCGGTCCCATGAGCGCCAACGACCCGGACGATTACATTCGCGCCGAGATCGACTGGATCGGGGTGCCGCTGCGCGACAAGGTTCCCTTCCTGGGCGTCTGTCTCGGGGCGCAAATGTTTGCACGCCATCTCGGTGAGAAGGTCTTTCCGCATGCTGAAGGACGGGTAGAGGTGGGCTATTACCCGATCACGCCGACCGCCGAGGCCGAGCGCATGTTCGGCGACGGCTGCTTTCCCCGCCGCGTCTATCAGTGGCACCGCGAAGGCTTCGATCTGCCACGAAGCGCGTCGCTTCTGGCAACCGGACTCGATTTCGAAGTGCAGGCCTGCCATATCGACGAGCGCGCCTTCGCGCTCCAATTTCATCCCGAGGTCACCTACGCCATGATGTGCGCCTGGACCGTCAAGGGCCATGAGCGCATGGAACTTCCCGGGGCGTGGCCCACGCGGCAGCACCATCTCGACGGGTGGTTCGCGCATGATGGGGCTGTGGCGCGGTGGCTCGACGCCTTCCTGGGCTTTTGGATCACGCGGGGGCGCGAGAGCTCTCGGCCCGGTCACGCTGTCGCGGCCGAGCATGCCTTCGGGGCGAGTGCGCGAGAACCGCTGGAGGTTGGTTGATCAGCGATCGTTCTGGAACTGTATACGCATGCCTTCGGGAGCGCACATCGCGACGTCATTGGAGCGGTTTGGGAGCCTTCCTGACATCATGAGTCAGGAGGCTTATCCATCGCACGTACCTCTCGGCGCACGTTGTCCCATCATGCGATTGGGGCTTCGCAGTGGGGGTCCTGCGGCGCGAGGCGTTCGCGCAGCCACACCAGCGCACCGCTCGCAACGATAAGACCGATGCCGATGCACATCTCGTGGGTCGGTATATCGCCCCAGATCAGCCAGCCCAGCAAAACGGCCCAGATGATCGACGTATAGTGGAACGGCGCCAGCACCGAGGCCTGGGCAAGGCTCAGCGCCTTGTTGATACTGATGAAACAGATCATCGAAATGAACCCGACGAGCAGCATCAGGCCGCAATCCAAAAGGCTGGGCTGAACCCAGGCTCCGAGGCTCGTTACGGCTCCAACGACGGCTGCGCCCATGAATTGCCACGCGACGAGACTGAGCCAATGCGTCTGCCGCAATCCGCGGGTGATGACGATCGCGGTCGCGAACATGAGGGAGCCAGCGAGGGCGATGAACGCGGCCGGAGACAGGGAGGCGCCAGAGGGGTGAAGCGCCACCACGACCCCCGCAAATCCCACAACCACCGCCAGAGCCTTCCAAGGGCCGATCGGCTCCCGCAGCGTCAACATGGCCAGCAGTGTCACCAAGAGGGGAGCCGCGAGATAGAAGGTCATCACGTCGGCGAGGGGAAGGCTGCGAGTTGCGAAATAGAACGCAAAGCTGTCGCCGGCCATGATCAGCACCCGGATCGCGTGGAGACCCAGTTGGTTCGGTCGTCGCAAACTCGCCGGATCGCGGACCAGCATCGGCACGAGAAACAGACCCGCGCCGCAGGAACGGATGAGCATGATCTCGCCCACCGGATAGCCGGTCACCAGCCACTTTCCTAAGGCGTCATTGACGGCGAAAAAGAAAACACCGGCCGAGAACAAGGAGATCGCGAGACTGGTCTGTCGGGATGCGGTCGCTTCAGGTGTCATGCGCCCTCTATAGCGCCTTGCCGTCGCATCCGCGAACCGCAACGGATTCGCAAAACTATTTCGAGAATATTCCGTTTTGATTCCAATTGCACCGGCGATCCGCGACTTTGTAATAGTCCGGGTCACACGGAGAGGAGTCCGCTTCACACATTTTCACGCAGCTGCCGCCGTGGCTCCAAGGGGTCGGCAGCGCATCGACAGGCGTGCCTGGAACGGAGAGGCGCGGATCCTGAACCGTATGGCGATATCCCTGTGCCGAAGCCGAGGATGCCGTCACCGACACAACCATCATCATGAAGATCGCGCGAACCCGTGTCACTGCGTGAGCACTCCACCCCGGATCGGGAGGAGCAGACCCGACATGCATCTGCGCCGCCACTAGATCTTTCAACCCTTGACCAGGCAGTTCCGTTCCGACGCGGGCCTACTTGGGTGCCAGAACCATGACCATCTGCCGGCCTTCCAACGAAGGCTCGGACTCGACCTTGGCGATCGCCAAGGTTTCGGACTTCACCCGATCGAGCAACCGGAACCCGATGTCCTGATGGGCCATTTCGCGGCCGCGAAACCGCAGCGTGATCTTGACCTTGTCACCTTCGTCGAAGAAGCGCTGCACGGCCTTCATCTTCACGTCGTAATCATGCTCGTCGATGCCGGGACGAAGCTTGATTTCCTTCACTTCGACGATCTTCTGCCGCTTCCGTGCCTCGGCCGACTTCTTCTGTTCAAGAAAGCGGAACTTGCCGTAATCCAGAACTTTGCAGACAGGCGGATTTGCGTTGGGCACGATCTCGACGAGGTCGAGGCCGGCCTCTTCGGCCACGCGCTGGGCTTCGAGGATGTCGGTGACGCCGCGGTTCTGCCCGTCCGCGTCGATCAGCTGTACTTCACGTACACGAATGTCACGGTTGATCCGGGGTCCCTCTTTCTGGGGAGCCGCAGTGGCTTTCATAGGTCGACGAATGGGGTCCTCCTGGCGTGATCGCTAACAGCAAACGCGAAACATCCCCGCAGCAGCACTGCGGGGCTCAATTGAGTAAGATTGTCTCACCGCCAGCGCAAGTCAATCCCCTCTCGCAAAGAATGCGGAGGGACCTGCAGAAAATCGGCTGCCGGCCGGACGAATCCGGCGTTCACTTCAGATCGTCGGGGACCTTGCCGCCATTGGCGGCGAGCTTCTGCATGACCTGCTTGTGCAGCCAGATGTTCATGCTGGCCGAATCTTCCATCGAGCCCGAGTAATGGAGTTCCTTCGCAAGTTCCTGACGATTCGAGAGGCTGCTGTCGAGATCGAGAAGCTTCATGAGATCGACGATCGAATGTTGCCAGTCGAGCTTCTGCGACGACTTCGACGCGAGATCTGTCAGCACCGCTCCGACATCGACCGGCGCCTGGGCCGCCGTCCCGCTGGACGCCGGGGGGGTGGCACCGCTTGTCTGCCCCGGTGACGGCGCGGCCGAGCTTGGATTGTTAAACGAGCTGGGGGCTGGCGCGGCAGGCGAGGAAGGCGCGCTCGGCGCCGGCGCGGCGCTGGCATGGTTGAAGATCTTGTTCATGATCGAGCCGAAAATGCTCATGGGGTTTGGTCCTCCTCGTTGCGTTGACCCTTGAACTCCTGAATGCGGCGGTTTGTTACACGCGTGACACCACGCCAGGGTTTGTTGGCATTTGAGCGACGTGAACGATAGAGTTCGTTATCGACCTCATGGTCGCTAGAGGAAGGAACAGAATGACGAGCCGTGTCATCCCGGTCGAGCCGTTCACGTTGGTCGTATTCGGCGGAACCGGCGATTTGTCCCGCCGCAAAATCCTGCCGGCGCTGTTCCACCGGGACGCCGCCGGACAACTCCCCGTAGAAGCCCGCATCATCGGCGTCTCCCGGCGCGTCTTGGACCGGGAAGCCTTCAGGGGCTTCGCCCGGGAGGCCCTGACGGATCACGTGGCCGCCGCGCATCTCGACATGAGCCTGCTTGAGAAATTCCTCGAACGGATCGACTACATTGCGGCCGACGCGACCGAGGACGAGGGATGGAGCCGGCTCGGCACGCTGCTGGAGCAGCGCGACGACATCAAGGTGTTCTATCTGGCGACCACGCCGGAACTCTTCGCGCCGATCTCGAAGCGCCTGGGCTCGCAGGGTCTCGTCGGACGCAACACCCGGATCGTGCTCGAAAAGCCGATCGGTAAGAATTTCCAGTCCGCCCTCGCGGTCAATTCCGAAATCGGCAAGGTCTTTCCTGAGGACAGCATCTATCGGATCGATCATTACCTCGGCAAGGAAACCGTCCAGAACCTGATGGCGTTGCGCTTTGCCAATGCGTTGTTCGAGCCGCTGTGGACAGCCGCGCGCATCGACCACGTCCAAATCTCGGTCGCCGAGGAACTCGGGGTCGAAGGGCGCGCGGGCTATTACGATACGGCCGGAGCCATGCGCGACATGGTGCAGAACCATATCCTCCAGTTGCTCTGTCTCGTCGCCATGGAGCCGCCGACCTCCATTGCCGCGGATTCCGTGCGCGACGAGAAGCTCAAGGTCTTGAAGGCCTTGAAGCCGATCAATACGTCGAATGCGTCGGTCCTGACGGTTCGGGGGCAGTACCGGGCCGGCGCCTCGGCCGGAGGCGCCGTGGCGGGATATCTCGACGAACTCGGCCACCCGAGCACCACCGAGACGTTTGTGGCCATCAAGGCGGAAATCGGCAATTGGCGCTGGAACGGGGTTCCGTTCTACCTGCGGACCGGCAAGCGGCTGCCGTCGCGCGTCTCCGAGATCATGGTGCAGTTCAGGGCCGTGCCGCATTCCGTATTCGACAGCCCGCCCGAGCCGAACCGCCTCGTGATCCGGCTGCAGCCCGATGAGGGCGTCAAGCTTTGGCTGATGATCAAGGATCCGGGACCGGGCGGCATGCGGCTCCAGCACGTCCCGCTCGACATGAGCTTCGCGCAGGCCTTTAGCGTGCGCAATCCCGACGCCTATGAGCGACTGATCCTTGACGTGGTCCGAGGCAACCAGACCCTGTTCATGCGGCGCGACGAGGTGGAGGCGGCCTGGACCTGGATCGATCCGATCATCGAGGCATGGCAGTCCTCGAACGAAGCCCCCAAGCCTTACGTGGCCGGCACCTGGGGCCCGTCGGCGGCTGTCGCCCTCACGGAGCGGGACGGACGCAGCTGGTACGAGGGCGCCTGATCAGGCGCTCGCGGCATAGGACTTCTCTTCGACGATCGAGGCGCCGGTCAAGACATTGATCTCCTTCTTGACGGCGGCGCGGCGGTCATTGGTCTTGTAGACGGCGCGGGCGAGCGCCACGAAGGCCGGGCCGAAATCCCTTGCCTTCTCGCAAGCCCGGATGTCGTCCTCGATCTCCCAGAGCTGTGTGTTGATGCGCATCAGCTCCCCTTCGAGCCGCTGCAATTCGGCATGCTGTGGGAGATGGATCTGGCGGGCGCGGTCGAGGGCGGCGAGTTCATAATGCACGTTGGCGAGGCGGGCGGGGTCGCCGATCCGCTCCGCCTTGATGCGCAGAATCGTGATCTTGTCGATCAACTCGCCGGCGCCGATCTCGACCATAAGGGAGGCGGCCGGGCACGTCTCACGCGACACCGCGATGGGTCCTGCTTCACGCGAGCCGTGATCCTCAGGAGTGTAAGGCATCATTCTACCCTCATCGTCCCGTCTCGATATGCGCATAGACCTCTTCGGTGAAGATGAAGATATGCGACCCGATGAATGTCGCGGTCAGGCTGAGCACGACCAGCACCGCGATGATCTTCGGCACGAAAGTTAGCGTCATTTCCTGAATCTGCGTCAAGGCTTGGAACAGGGCCACGATCAACCCGACCACCATGGCGGCCAGCACGGCCGGGCCGGCCGCCAGCACGACCGTCCAGATCGCGCCTTGGATCAGATTGAGCGCGTCCGCCTCGTTCATGAGCCGGTGCCGGTCGCTGTTCCTGTCGTGGTGCCGCTGACCGTGATCGTGTTGTCGAGCGTGATCTTCGTGCCGTTGGCCAGCGTCGCCTTGGCGGTGCCATCCGTCGCCAAGGCGACGGATTGAACCACGCCCGAGACACTGCTGTTGGACGAGGACGCGATGGTCTTGCCGATCAGGTTCTCGGCCTGAGTGAGCGATGAGGTCGTCAGCAAGGTGCTGAGCTTGCTGTTGGTCTGCACCCCTTGCTCGACATTCGAGAAGGACGCCAGCTGGCTCATATACTGGGTCGGGTCGGTCGGGCTGGTCGGGTCCTGGTTCTTCATCTCCTGGATGAGGAGCTGCAGAAAGGAATTGTAGTCGACGGTCGGGCTCGAAGAACTCGTGCTCGACGCGCTTGATCCAGCCGAGGAGGACGAGGTCGGCGAGGTGACGGGGGTAACCATGGGTGAACCTCGTTAATCGCGCGCGACGGCGCTTCCGCTTAAGATGCTTGCGCGAGCGCGGGCCGTTGCCCGTCGATCAATTGCTGCTCGTTCGGGAGAAGCGACCGGATCACCTTGAGGGCCTCGAAATGGCGCTTCCGGGACACGAGCCCCGAGATGCGGGCCAGACCTTCCAGGATCGTCACATCTCGATAGACACCCGCCATGGCGATGCACTGCTGATCGAAGACCGTGTGATTGATGGCGAGATCGGTCGGTTCCATCAGCATCAGCTGGACGATGTAGTAGAGCTGCCGCATGGGTGTGGTCGCCTCGGCCTCCCCCATGACGTGCGCCTGAAGCAGGAACACGGCATCGTTCAGAAGCTCGATCGAGACCTTGCGGTCCGGCTTCAACACGGCCCCGTTGATGTAGATCTTTTCGTTGGCTCGAAGCGTAATGTGCATCTCTATGCCTTATGCCAATCCGTCCCGGATGATGCCGCAGATGTCGGCTAGCGACGTGAAATCACGCGACTCGCCCGCGGAGATCCGCGTGACTTCCGCAATGACGCCAAGCCCAACCGAAATGAGGTCGGCGCGTAATTCAGGTGGTAGATCGTTGTCGGGGCTGCTCAGCGACTTGATGAAGATGGCCCAAAGCTGCGACACGAATTCGAGTGCTTCGTTCTCCTGCTGCGAATGCGGTTCGCCCTTTGCGGCCGCGTGCAGGAGGTCGACCGCGTGATCGAGCGCGCGCCGCTCGGCGGCACGCGAATCCGTCACACTGTCGGCAAGAATTTCGGAGTAGGAGTATTGATACATTCCGGTCCCACGGCCTTTGGTGTCGAACTCTGTCGATTAGCTCAAGTAGTTGACGAGGCTTAGCTTCTGTAGCTGTGCCGTGACTGAGTACGACGCGTTGAGTTGGGTTTGCAGCTGGGAGAGCTTTGTGGCCAGGTCGTTCTGATCGACGCCTGCCATCGAATCGATCTGCGTCGTGATGATGTCGCTTTGCGCCGACATGGCCGTATTGGCGCTGGTCACGGCATTTTGCGAAATCCCCACGCCCGCCTCCATACTGGTGAGGCCCGACAAGGCGGAGTTGACGAGGGTCACGGCGCTCGAAAGCGCGGCCTGGCTCGCTCCCGAGCCGAAATTGGTGCCGCCGAATTCGGTGATCATCGAATAGGCCTGCGCCAATTGGCGGAACGGCGCCGCATTGGCCGAGACCGATGTAGCGATCGTCTGGTTCGGGTAGATCTCGTTCGCGAGAGGCGTGTCCGACGCCGAGGACCAGGACGTGCTGTAGCCTGTCGTCGAGAACAAAGACGCGAAGCTCCCGTCAAGGAAGCTCTGCATTGCGGTGCTGCTGATGCCATTTGCATTCGCGGACGTCTGCGAGAACCCGAAGGCGCCCGAGAACGCGGTGTCGATGGCCGCCTTGTTGGCGGAGGCTGGCGATTGCACATAGGTGGTCACGGGCTGGACCGCCGTGTTGATGCCGGCAAAGATATACTCGCCCGACACCGATGTATTGAGAGCGCCCGTCAAAGCCGTCAGTGAACTGATGGCGTTTTGCTGCAGCGTCGAGGTGAAGCCGCCATCGCTCGACGCCGTCGTCAGGGCGGCCAGAAACGAGGATGCGTTCGTACGGATCGAATCGAGCGCCGTCGTCGTCGTGGACAATCGGGTCGCCGCCAGCGTGTTGTTGGTCTGATAGGTGGTCAGATTGGCCTGCTGTTGCTGCAGGCTGACCAATTGGCTCGACAGGGATCCGAGCTTCAAACCCACGTCGGCGTGAACGCCGCTCGAGAGCTCGGTCTGAGCATCCGAGAGCTGATTCTGAATCTGCATGACACCTTGGCGGCTCGCCATGGTGATCGAGCTGGAGGACACATAGACCATGACGCGCCTCCTACTGCATGGCCGTGATGAGGGTGCTGAACATCGACTTCACGGTCGACATCAGCTCTGCGGAGGCCGAATACGAATGTTCGAGATCGAGCATGAGCGACAATTGATCATCAAGGTTAACGCCCGTTGAATTCGAGAGGCTCGTGGCCGCCTGCGTCGCGACGGCGGTGGTGCTTGTCGTGGTGGACGTGGCGGTCGATCGAGAGTTTTCGAGCCAGCTCACGGAGGATCCAGCATAGCCGGCGAGCGTTCCCGATGAGGCGCCCCCCGACGCGGGGTCGAAATTTTGGGCGGTCTGGAGGTTGGTCACCAGGCTGTTGAGACGGGTGGCATAAGCCGCCGCCCCAGCGGGGTTGCCATTGTAGGCGGTATTGGTGGGATCACCGACGTTGCCGTCCCGCATATTGGTGAGCGCTCCTCCTTGCGAAGGATCCGCGTTGGCATTGACCTTGATGTTGGCCGCGAGCCCGGTCTGCCCGTTCGTCGGCATCGCGGGCGCACCCGAATAGGTGAACAGGCCTGGAATGGTGGGAGCGCTGCCGCCGGTCTGGTCGCTGTCCGCAAAGGTCGTGATCAGGCTGCTGGCGATTTGGTTCAGCTGGTTCTGGTATTGCACCGTCGTGCTGTCGCGCAGCTGGGCAAAGCCCGCGATGCTGCCGCTCGTCAACGGCATGACCGAGGACGGGCCGGTGATCGGGATCCCGTCCACGATGACGGCGTTGCCGACCGTGTTGTCCGCGAAGGCGGCCGTCGTCTGGAACGACACCTTGTTGGGGGTCCGGTCGAACAAGGTGACACCGCTGTCGGTGTAGATCGACATGCTGCCGTCGATGCCGGTCGTGGTCGTGATGCCCATGTCCGTCGACAGGGATTTCAGGATCGCGTCACGCGTATCGAGAACATCGGTGATGTCGGCACCCGTGGCGGTGCCCTTCACGATTTGCGTATTGACGTCGGTGAACCGGCTCAGCAGCGAATTGACGTTGTCGACCGCGTTCGAAATGTTGCTGTCGGCCTGCCCGCGCACGTTCTGGACCGTCTGAGAGGCTGTGTTCAGATTGGTGGCCAGCGATTGTGCGTCGGACAGGAAGGCCTGCGCGAGCGACGGATTGTCCGGCGCTCCCGCATAGCTGGTCAGGGCGGTGGTCATCGTCGTCAACAGATCGGCCGGGGAAGTACCGATCCGCGTCGTGCTTTTGTCGCTTTCGCTGGTGGCCGCGCTCGTGGTCAGGCTGACTGTCTGTTCGAGCTGGTCGAGACCGTCCGAGAGAGCCTGGGCCGCCTGGGAATCCGATGTCGAACTCAACAGCCGGTTGAACAAGGCCGGGTTGGACGCCCGGGTGACTGTTACGTCCGCGGCGCCGGTCGACGTGGTCGAAAGGCTTGCGATCTTGCGCGAATAATTCGGGTCGTTGACGCCCGCGATGTTTCGCGACAAGGCCGTCGTCGAATTCGCGTTGGCCTGGAGGGCCGCTTGCGCGATGCTGAGAGAGGCGGACAAGCCCATGGTTTAACTCACCTGGCGACCAGCGGACGACCCTGGCTTAGGACGTGTGGATGTTGTTCAGCGTGCCGAGGAGATCTGACGCCGTCTGCAGCACCTTGGAATTGGCCTCGTAGCCGCGCTGCGCCGCGATCATGTCGGTCAGCTCCGTGGCGAGATCGACGGTGGACCCTTCAAGCGAGGACGATTCGATTAGGCCGGTGCCGTTGCTACCCGGCGTCGACACGATCATCGATCCTGAGGCCTTGTTGACCGTATAGGCATCGCCCGAGACGGTCGTCAGCAGGTCGGGGCTCGCCACGTTGGCGAGGGCGACCTGAAAAGCCGACTTGGTGGTGCCGTTGGAGTAGACTTGGTTCACGGTCCCGTCCGGCCCGATCGTGATACTCGACAGCGAGGCGGGGGCCGAGCCATCGATGTTCTTTGCGTTGGTGACGAAGGCACTGTCGAGCTGGGTCGATTTGCTCATGTCGATCGAGATCGTGTTCCCATTGGGCACCGAGAGCGAAATGGGGCTGCCGCTCGAATAAACACCGGTCGCGGGATTGAACGCGAGCGTCTGGGTAGTGAGCGCAGCTGACGAGTATTGGAAGTTGCCGGTGCCCGTCGTGGCCGCATCAGCATGATTGAAAACGGAGACGCTCCAGTCACCGGTCGTATCCGCTTTGGACATATAGACGTCCAACGTGACCGGGGTTCCGAGATTGTCGTAGGCGGTGAGTTGGGTCATCGACGTGTAGGTCGACGATGTAGCATTGGCCGACGGGAGATTGGCGGCCGCCACGACGCTGGCTGACGAATTCAAATTGACCGACAGGGTCGCGGCCGTGGAGGCACTCGCCACCAGCGCCGTGCTGCCTACATTGATGGTTGTTAGCGTTGTACTGCCGGTAGCATACCCCATCAGCGTGTAGCCTGCGGTGTTCTGCAGCGTACCGTCCGTTTGCTTGGTGAAGGAGCCTGCTCGGGTCAGCACCTGGGCTCCCGAACTGTCCTCGCCGACGAAGAAACCGTCGCCCTTGATGGCCAGGTCCGTGGCCGATGTCGTCGACGTGATGGTGCCCTGGTCGGAAATACCATAGCGGACATTGGTGATCACGCCGCCCGACGAATAGTCGCTCGTGCCGGTGTTCCCCAGCAGAGTCTCGAATTCCGTCGAGGCGCGCTTGTAGCCCGTTGTGCTCGAATTGGCGATGTTGTCGCCGATGGTGCCGAGCTTGTTGGCTTGTGCCGCCATGCCGGACACTGCAGTATTGAGGGCGCCGAAAAGACCCATGATGTGTTTCCCGATGTTTGGCCGAGTGTGAGGGGTCGAGCTTGCGTCAGGCTGGCACGGCCGTTGGCTTGCCCTGCGCGCGGGGCTCGCCGCAAAACGTGCGTGCGTTGTCGGTCCAGGCGCCGAAGCCGCTCTTGACCATCTTGCCGATGACGCTGCAGACATATTTCTTCTGGGCGGGATTGTTGTTGGGTCCCGCGTTGTAGCGGGCCACCGCCAGCGTCCATGTCCCTTCGCGCGCGCGCAATTCCTTGAGAAAGCGAGCCGCATAGTCGATGTTGTGCACGGGGTCGAACATCTCGGTGACCGAGCTGAACTTGTCGCCGTGGTATTTGTAGTTGATCTGCATGCAGCCGACGTCGATCAACTTGGCGCCGTTGCGCCGCGCCGTCTCGAAAGCCGCGAGGCCTTGTTCCAGGCTGCCGTTGATTGAGGACCGGCCGTCGATATTCAACGAATAGGGTTGCAAGCCGTTGCGCCCGCCGGTTTCATTGAGGCCGACGGCGTAGAAGACCGCCAGCGGAATGCTGTAGCGCTGGGCCGCTGCCGCGATCTGGCTTTCGCAGGACGCGCCCGCGAAGGCAGAGCCCGTCGAAAGGCTAGAGATAAAGACTGCCGTCCAAACCACGCGCAGGCGGGAGAGAAGGCGTGGCGGTTGGGTCATCGGCGTCGCTCTGGTTGGTGTCCTGGAGGGTCGACCGGTTTTGACCTTGCGCCTGCCGGCCGTTCGAAGAGGTGTCGGACGAAGCGGCGTCCTGACGGCCCGGAGTGTTTTGATTTTGCCCGCCGGTCGAGGCGGAGTCGCCGGAACCGGACGTTTGGCCGAGAGTGCCGATCTGCAGGTTCTCGTGCGAACCCCCCATGGCTTCCACGGCTGCCGTCAGCAAGTGCTTGTCCTTATCGAGCAGGTGCAGCGTGTCCGGATTGCTGACCGCGATGCGGATCTCCATCGTGTCGGCCTGCAGCCGCATCGTGATGGAGACCGGCCCGAGATGGCCCGGATTGAGGTTGATGGTGAGGGTCTTGAGGCTTGACGTTCCCGCCGACTGCGGTGGGCCCGCATCGGCTGAGGCCGTCGTAGTGCCCGCGGAGTGCCGAGCCGCAGTTTCGGCGACGTCCTTGCCGAGCGATTGCAGGGCTGTGACCACCTGCTGGGCGGGCGTTGCCACGACCGACGGGTCGTTTGATGCGGCCGCCACGACGGTCGATGCGAGGAGCTTGTCCTTGCCGCGTTTGCCGGAGGCGCTGTCCGAGGATGCCGGCGACGCCGTGGGGGATGTTTCCGGCGGGGCGGACTTCCCCACCCCCTTCGTGCCGGCCCGCAGGGGTGCGGTCGGGCTGGGACGCGTGCTGGTCTGAGATGCGGGGCGAACCGCCGAAGCCGCCGGGGCGGGGGCTTCGAGGCTTGTCGCGCTTTGCGGCAGCTGAGGGGTCGCCGCCACGGCCGCAGCCTGCGCCGCGTCGGAGGGCGGTTGCGACGATTGCGGTGCTCCGCCGTCCTTCGGCTTTGTGTCGGCTTCAGACTGGGACTGTGCCCCGAGCGCGCCGGTGGCCAGCTCCGAGATCGTAGGCGCCGAGGTATTCGAAGCGGCCCCCGCGCCTGGTGCGGTGCTCGTCCCCGCCATCGGCCCGCTTGTGCCGGAAGCCGCGATGACCACGGCCGCGCTGGAAGACGCCGCCACGGAGTGTGACGCCGCTTCTTCCGTCTCAGTCCGGACCTTGGAGCCGTCGGACGCGCCGGTCGTGGAAGCCAGGGTCGTCGCCGCGGTTTGAAGGCTCGTTCGTCCGTCGGTGCCGGTCGGCTGAGCCGGCAGCGATCCCGCAGTTTGATTGATCGGATTGCCGGAGGAGGCAGCGCGTCCCGGCTGCTGGACGATCGCCTGGAGGGCTGCGGCAACGGTCTCCGAGCCGGCGATCGCCGGGCCAGCCTCGGAGGCCGCGTTCGGTCCAGCCGCCGGAGTCTTTGCCAATTGGGGCACCGCTGGAGCGGTCGGGGTCAGGGCGGCTTGCGCCAGCGCCGAAATATCGAGCGTGGCCGTCCCGGCTGAAGTGGCGGTCGACGCGGGCGGGACCTCGTCGAGCGTCTCGGTGTCCGGCTCGTCGGAGCCGGAATCCGCCCGTGCCCGTTTGCCCGAAAAGGCCTGTCCGACGCTTTCCTGCGAGGATTTCGGATCCGCGACGGTCGGCTGGGTCGCTACGCGGTTGAGCACGCCCGCAAAGGCGGCATTGTCCCCGGGGTTGCTCTTGGCAGGGTCACCCGTTGAGCCTGACGACAAGCTTGGTGGAAGCGCCGTCGCGACGCGAAGGCCGCTCATTTGTCGGCTCCCTTCAACACCTTGTCGCTCGTGTCGAGTGCCGCGCGGGCATGCGCCAGGAGCCGGGCGCTCGGATCGTCGTTGGCGAGATTCGAGTCGCCACCCGTTCCATCGCTGCTGTTCTTGGCGCTCACGATGGTGCCGACCGCGAGCGCGGCATCACGCAAGCTCGCGTCGTCGGCGCTCAGCTTGGATTTGTCGAGCACCGTCAGGCGCGTCAGACCGTCATCCACACGATCGGAGGCTACGAGGACCGCCGCGGAATAGAGGTTGGCGCGTGCCTGATCCGGCGTGCCCTGGGCGGCCAGCGCGTTCGCCTTGTCGGAGGCGAAGCGGGCCGCGTCCGTCCGGCCATTGACGATCGCTGCCTTGGCCATAGCCAGATAAAAGCGGCGCGCCTCGTCGGGCCGCATCTCGCGCACCACGGGATCCATTTTGCTCAGCATCGCCACATCGCCTGCCGTCGCCATTCTCAGCGTCGCGATCGCGAAACGCTCGCGGAAGTTCTCGGCGTAGACGGAGGATCCGAAGCGGTGGAGGTACTGCCGGGACAGGAGGGTCACCTTGTCGATCTGACCCGTGTCCGCCAGCATGAAGATCTGCCGCCGCAAGGCTGCTTCCTCGACCAGTGTGCCAGGCATGAGAAGGCGCGCGAGGTCGAGGAGTTTGTCGGCTTTGTCGGGAGCCTTGCCGGCGATGAGACTTGCCTTGACGAGCGCCAGGTGCCCCCCGAGGGCGTTGGGCAGGCTCTTCGGATCGATCGGGTCTAGCAGCGCCGTCGCGATTTCTTCTTCGCCCTCGCCATACGCCAGGGCGCCCTTGATCAGACGGTCGGTCGCTGGCGTGAGCTTGGCGCGCTCCAGGACGGTGCGGACCACCTCGGGCTTGCCGCCGCTGAGAATGAACAGCACGGCGGCCCGCGAATTGCGGGGATCGCTCCAGGCTTCCGCATCCGCCGACAGAAAGACTTCGGCGATATGGGCCATCAGCTTGCCTTGCGCGGCCTGCGCTGCCGTATTGCCGTGGGCGATCTGATCCTGAAGGCTCTGCAACGTGCGCATCTGGGCATAGGGCGCGTTGATCGATGTCGCATCCTGGTCGGCCCGGGCCGTTGAGAGGGTGCCGACGAGCGCCATGGCGCCAAGGAGCAAGCGAAGGCGTGTCGTCACGGCGTGGTCTCCCGCAGCAGGATCTCGATGCGCCGGTTTTCGGCGCTCCCAGGATCTTTCGGATTCTTGGGCCGGCGGTCCGCGTAGCCCTCGATCCGTTCGATCCGCGCATCGTCGAGGCCGCCTCGGACCAGCATGTAATGCGCCATGTCGGCCCGTGCGGTGGAGAGCCGCCAGTTGTCATAAGTGTCCGACTTGAACGGGCGGTTGTCTGTGAAACCCCGGAGCGTGATCGCGCCTTTCTCGGTCTTCAGCAGGCGGCCGATCTTCGCCATCAGCGCTACGGTCTGTGGCGAGGGCTCGGCCGAGGCGCTGGCAAACATGGCGAAATTGGAGCCGTCCGTGAGGGTGATCACGAGCCCTTCGCTCGTATGACGCACCTCCAGCTTCGGCTCGGGAGCCGGTTTCGCGCCAGGGGGAGTGTCCGATTTGGTGGCGGCTGCGATCCTGGCTTCGAGCGCTGCAACCTGCGCCTTCTCCTGGGGTGTTTCGGCCTGGGTTTTTGCGGTATCCGCCTTCCCGGCAGCGTCAGCCTTCGCGGCAGCATCCAGCTTCCCGGCAGCCCCGGACTTATCGCCTGCCGGTGACTTTGCGGGTTCTGGCGCTTTTGCGCTTGGCTCAGGCGACGGTGCGATCGCGTCGGCAATCTCTTTGGCGAGGGCCGCATCCTGTTTTTCGGAAGAGGCGGCGGCCGGCGGGGCAACCGGTTCGAATGGGTCGCGGTAGGCTTCGCCTCCCTTCAGTCCGACCGCACCGGCGCCTCCCTTTGCTCCATCCGTACTGGCCTTCTTCGACATTTTCGGCTGCGCATCGTTCTTCGCCGCGATTTCGGCCAGGACCGCGTAAGGATCGCGAAACATCTCCGCTTCGTGTTTGGCGGTCTTGTCGGGCTCCTTGTTCTTGTTCTCGGCGGATGCGTTCGACTCGACCGGCTTTTCGGATTCCGCAGCTGTCGATGACTGGGTCGGGCTCTCCTTGGTCTGACCGTTCGCATATTTCATGATGCTCTGCGCGTCGGCCTTGAGGTCCTGCATGCCCTTCGGCTGCGGCGTCGAGTCGACGAGCTGAACCGGATTGAAGTAATGCGCGATCACGGCCTTGGTCTTGTCGCTGGCCGAGATCAGCCACATGACGAGGAAGAAGGCCATCATGGCGGTCATGAAGTCCGCGAAGGCGATCTTCCAGGCGCCGCCGTGGTGGCCTTCCTCGTGGTCCCCTCCGCCCCGCTTGATGATGACGACTTCGTGGTGCCCCTCGCTCATCAGCGTGCTCCCAAGGCGGTGTCGAGTTTGCGGGCCCAGGACCGCAATTGCGAACGGATGCGCGTGTCGCCCATTGTGATCGTGACGTCAGGCGCATGAGCCGCCTCGAACGCGAGAGCCGGTTGCCCTGGATAGGCTTGCCGGATCGCCTCGATCAAATCGTCCGGTCCCGACACCATGATGGCGCCCTGCGGCGGATGGCCGGAGAGAAGCGTGTCCAACGACCCGCGCAGCTGGTCGAGCATCTTGATTTGCGTCGCCTTGCTCAGGAACGGCTCCAACAAAGGCGCCAGCGCCTCGGCGAGACGGGTCTCGAGTTCGGCGAATTTACTGGCGATCAACGTCGCCAAGGCGACGCCTTCCTGCTCCGCCCAATGCTGCCGTGCCTCTGCGAGAGCCGCTGCGTGTTCGGCTTGCAGAGCCTCGATGGTCGCCGACATATCGATCGGCGCTACGGTCTCGGGCAGGATGGCCGGGTCGTCCGGTTCGGGCTCCGGCTCCGATAGATCCGATGGCGCTTCGGTGCCAAATGACAAGCCGTCCTCATCCGCGCCGAACGGCAGGTCGATCGCGAAGGGATCGGGTTCCTCGGTGTCAGAAACGTCCGACAAGAGAGCTGACGGCATCCCCGGGCGGAATTCCGTCAAGTAAAGGCCGATCGGACGCATCATGCGGCGGCTCGCCTATGGATCCATTGCTTCAAGATGGCGGCCGCCTGCCCTTCGTCGAACTCGATCATCTGTTCGAGCCGCTTCTGGGGCGTCCGGCGAGGGCGGCTCGTCAGATCGTCGATGAGGCTGCCGTCGCTGGTGTCCCAGGATGGCGTCATACCGCCTATGGGAGTCAGGCCGCCCATATCCATGGCCGCGAGAGGATTGTCGGCCGCAAGCATGGGGCCCGCGTCGCCAAAGTTCATGCTGCTTGGATCGGGCAGCGCCATGGCGGTCGAGTCCATCCCGAGCATGGGCAGGTCACCGCCCTGCGGCCCCGTCAGCTCGGCCGCGGAGGGCGCCGCCAGCACACGGGTCAGCGGGCGGACCGCGAACAGCAGGATCAGGAGTGTGACTCCCAGGATCATACCGGCATTGATCAGCGTGCCGGATTGGCGCAGCAAGGCGTCCATGAAGCTCGTCGACGGGATGGCTTCCAGATCCTTGCCGGAATCCACGAAGTCGACCGCCATCACCTTGATCGTATCGCCTCTGGGCTTCTCGAACCCGGCCGCCGATGAGGCGAGCTGTTCGATTTCGGCCAGCTTTTCGGGCGGAATCTCACCGCCGGCCTTGAGGCCGAGCGACTGGAGCAGCGCCGTCTTGTTCAGAACCACGGCCACCGACAAGTGCTCGATTGCATAGCCGGCACTGACTGTCGTCACCGTCTTGGACGACACCTCGTAATTGGTGAGGTCTTCCTTCTTGGTATTCTCTTCGTTCGATTGCTTGCCATCGGAGCCGGTCGGCTTGGCCTGCGGCACATTCTGGCCCGCCGTCGTGGGGGTCGCCGACGAGCTGTTCTGCGAGACCTGGGTGTCTTTCACCGAGCGGGTCGACCGTTCGACCCGGCCGTCGGGGTTGTAGGTCGTCTCCGCCACCTGCTTGGTGTCGGTGTTGAGCTTGGCCGCGACGCTGATCTGGATATTGCTGACGCCGAGCGAGGGGGTGAGAGTCTTGCGGATGTTGTCCGCAATGTCGGCGCTGACGGTCTTTTCGAGTTCGAGCATCTTGCCCGGCGCGGCGTTGCCGGTGTCGTCACCCGAGGCCAGCACGGTACCGTCGGTGCTGAGGACCGTCACGGCATCGGCTGTCATTCCCGGAACCGCAGCCGCCACGAGGTGGCGGATCGCGCGGGCCGCATGCGCATCGTCGACGGTCGTGGCGCGGATGAGCACGGAAGCCGTCGCGGGCTGCTTGGTGCGTCGGAACGAACCTTCGTCGGGCAGGACGATATGGACGCGCGCGGCTTTCACGCCGGCCATCGACTGGATGGTGCGCGCCAGTTCCCCTTCGAGCGCCCGGACCCGTGTGATGTCCTGCATGAAGGAGGTCAGCCCGAGCGACCCCATTTTGTCGTAGAGTTCGTAGCCGGCATTGCTGGAATGCGGCAGGCCTTTCTCCGCGAGCAACATGCGGGCCTGGGCGGTCTGCCCGTAGCGCACCATGACGCTCGTCCCATCGGCGCTGACGTCGAAGCCGATATCGGCGTCGCGCAACGCACCGCCGATGCTGCTTACGTCCTGCCGGTCGAGCCCGGCATAGAGCGTCTCCATTGAGGGACGACTGAGATAGTAGCCGGCCACGCCCGTGAGGGCAAAGACCGCGACCCCGATCGCCGCAAGGGCCCCGAGCTTGCGGGGGCCCAGCTGAAGCAGATTGGCCCAAAGCCGCTGCAACTGCTCCATCGCGTTCACTGCTTCCGAACCGAAGTAACCATGCGGCTACTTTGGTCAGTCAAGCTTGCGCGGGGGTTTCGCGATCGCACGGGCGCGATCGTTCGACTCCCGAGAGTGCCTCACGCGGCTGCTTGCAGCCGCTGCGACACCGATCCCGCGCCAGGGCTCGCCCGATTGGCCATGAGCACACGCCGCACGAGGTCACACCATTGGGTGAAATCCTCCTCACCAAGCCAATGAACCGACAGGTGATCGTCGTGCCGCCGCTTCAGAAGGCCGCCCTCCGGCGTCGCTTCATCCGTGCAACCGTCATCGAGGAGCCACAGCACGCGCCGAAGGCCGACATGACGTGACGAGCCGGCCTGCTCTCGCATCGTGGTTTCCAGAGCCGTGTGACCAACGAGGCGCGCGATGAGCATCAACCACGCGATTTCGACAGGATCGAGCATGTTGAGTGCCTCCATCCTGCGCCAGATCACCTGTGCGGCCGTCGGTGCATCTCCCTGGAGGAGGCAGAGGATCGCCATGAGGAAAAACGGCTCGGCCACGTGCTGAGCCCATTGCGAGGCTTCGCCGAGCGCCGCCTCCGCCTCCTTGAGGCCGTGGCCCGTCAGAATGGCATTGCGTGTGGCCCGCAGGCGTGCAGCCATATCGCTGTCCGCTTGCGGCATGGCCATCACGGAGCTGCTCGACGGGGTCGGGGTCATGCCCCGGAACGGTCCATAGCGGCCGATCTGCTGCACCACCTGGCCTGGCTTCAGTTTCAGTCGACATTCGAGCCAATCGAGCATCAACCGCCAGTTGCGCCGCGTGTAGCGGGTCCGCACGAGCGTCGCGCCCGCGTCGCAGACGCGTCGGTATTCGGCGGGAACGCGCGCCAACAAATCGATCTTGGCGAACAATTCGGCCCCGGAGCCGAGCAGGCAGTTCTCCATATCGACGAAGCCGTAGCTCTTCAGCGCGTCGGAATGGGGGGCGAGCAGGACCGCGCCCGAGGCTGGGATTTCGAGATGCTTGCGGACGCCGTAATCGAGCCGCGTCGTGTCGGCGGCGGAAAAATGGCTCTGGTTGAGTACGCGCGCATAGGCTTCGCCCTCGACCACGAACGGCTTGCTCTTGCCCTTCTGATAACCGGGATGCGCATAGATCAGCGTCGGGAAGACGAGCGGGATCTCGGCCAGGAGTTGCGCCCGCCAGGGGTAGAAACCCGGCAGCAGATGCCCACCGAACACGCTGACCGGGATGGTCTTTTCCAGCCCGTAATCGCGATAGATCGCATCGTCGATGAACAGGGGTACGAGATAGCAGGGCCTGTGCCGCAGCTCAGGGAGGTGCTGCCGATAAGCTTCGCTCGACATGAACACGGCATCGATGCCGAGCTCCTCCGCCATGCGCAGCGTCAGGGGCCGCATCGGATCATGCGGATCCGAGTTGAAGTAGAGGAGGCGCGGGATGTTCGGATAAGCGCGCGGGTTGACGATCTGGACCGGCCAGGGCCGCCCCCAGTGCAGCGCATCGGCGATGATGAGATCCGGCCGGAACCGCTCGCAGGTCTCCTGTAGATCGAAATCCATGTCGACCGAAAGGATATCGGCGTGCAGCGCGAGGGTCTCGACCCATTCGTCGACGGCAGAGTTCAGCATCGCCGCGGAATCGGGGTTCAACCGGGGCCGGATGCAAAGAATGCGACGGCGCGCGGTTCCATTCATCGAAGCGGGTCCTGGGAGCCGAAGAAATGCCGGACGGCGGTGATCACCCGATCCTGTTGCCCGCTGCTCATGCCGGCGAAGATCGGCAGAGACAGACCCATGCCGGCGAAATCCTCGGCAACCGGGAAAGCATCCTGGCCGGTGGCCCATTGCTTCAGGCAGGGCTGGCGGTGCAGCGGGACGGGATAGTGCAGGCCGGTCTGGATGCCGGCGGCATCGAGCGCGGTGCGCAGGGCGTCGCGCCGCTCTGTGCGCACGACATAGAGATGGAACACATGATCGCCGTGCCGGGCGCGCGGCAGGCGCAGCGGCAGCTCGCGGAAGGCCGAATCGTAGCGGGCCGCGATCGCCCGCCGCTCGTCGGTCCAGCGGGCCAGGTGGTCGAGCTTGTGGTTGAGAATGAGGCCCTGGATGCCGTCCATCCGGTAGTTGAAGCCGACATGGGCGTGCACATAGCGCTCCGCCTGCCCGTGCTCCCGCAGCATTTTCAGGCTCGCGGCCGCCCCATCGTCATCCGTGATCACGAGGCCGCCTTCGCCGGCGCCGCCGAGGTTCTTGCCGGGATAGAACGAGAAGCAGCCAAAGGCGCCGTGGGTGCCGAGCGCCTTGCCTTCGTAGGAGGCGCCGATCGCCTGGGCCACGTCCTCGATGACGATCAAACCCCGGCGCTGGGCGAAGCGGCGCACCGCCGCCATGTCGGCCGGCTGGCCGTAAAGATGCACGGGGATGATGGCCTTGGCGCCGGCGCCGATTCGGCGTTCGGCATCCGCGATGTCGATCGTTCCGGTGTCGGGCTCGACATCGCAGAAGACCGGCGTGGCCCCCGCATAGATGACGCCCCAAAGTGTGCCGATGAAGCTGTGGGCGGGCACCAGCACCCGGTCGCCCGGGCCGATGCCGGCGGCCAACACGGCCAGATGAAGTGCCGCGCTGCCGGAGCTGACCGCCACCGCGTGACGGGCGCCGAGCAGGCTCGCGATCCGGGTCTCGAACTCCGTCACCCAGGGCCCGAGACAGAAGGCGCTGGCCTCGAACAGCCGTTCGAGGTCGGGCAGGGCCCGTTCGCGGATCTCCCGCCACTGGATGGAAAGATCGGCGAAGGGGACGAAGCTGGTCGCAGTCATGGCGCGGGACCTGAGGAACGAAGCGTTGAACCGATAATGCGGGCCGGAACCCCGGCGACGATCGCGTGCGGTGGCACGTTTTGGGTCACGACAGCCCCGGCTGCGACAAGGGCGTGATGACCGACCGTAATGTCGGGCAGGATGGTGGCGTGGCTGCCGATCGAGGCGCCGCGTTCCACCAGGGTGGGAAGGCAGGTCCAGTCGGCAGCCGTTTGCAGTGTGCCGTCGGGATTGGCGGCGGCGGGAAAGCGGTCATTGGTGAACATCACCCCATGGCCCACGAAGACCTCGTCGGCGATCGTCACGCCCGAACAGATGAAGCTGTGCGACTGGATCTTGCAGTTGCGGCCGATGACGACATCGCTCTGGATTTCGACGAACGTGCCGATCCGTGTTCCCGCGCCGATCTGGCAGCCGTAAAGATTGACGAGATCGGGGTGGTAGACGACCGCACCCGCCTCCATGACGACGTCGGCCTTGATCGGCATGTCAGGCGCCCATCGCCCGGCTGAAGGGTTGCGCCTCGGAGAGGGCTTCCTCAAAAGCATCGATGACGGTGGTCTGTTCGGCTTCGGTCATGCCGTTGAACAAGGGCAGCAGCAGGTGGCTGTCGCGCACGGCCTCGGTGCGGGGCAGCGCGTCGCGCCGCGCCTGCGCCCAGGGGGCTTCCTTGTGGCTCGCCATGACGGCGCGCCGGGTCGCGACGCCACCGTCGAGCATGGCTTGCATGACTGAATCGCGATCGGCATCCGGGGGCAGGCCGATGCAGTAGCTCTGCCAGTTCGAGCGCGCCCAGGCGGGCTCCTGCGGCGCGATCACGCCTGCCACCTCGGCCAGGCGCTGGGTGTAGCGGGCCGCGATGGCGCGGCGTTCCGCCACGATCGCGGGCAGGCGTTTCAACTGCTCCCGCCCGACCGCCGCCTGCATGTCGGTCATGCGGTAATTGAAGCCCGGCACGTCGTAGGTTTCGGTGAGGATGCGGTTCGAGGCATGCCGCAGGAGATCCGACAGGCTCATGCCGTGCTGGCGGAGGAGACGGCAGCGCGCATCGATTGCCGGGTCCCGCGTGGTCACCATGCCGCCCTCGCCGGTGGTGATCACCTTGCGGGGATGGAACGAGAAGCAGGCCGCATCGGAATGCGGGCTGCCGATCTTGGCCCAGTTGTCATCGACCATGACTTCGGCCCCGCTCGCGCAGGCCGCATCCTCGACGAGCTTGAGGCCATGCTTCGCCGCCAGGACGCCGAGCCCCGCGAGGTCGCACGGCATGCCGATCTGATGGACGCACAGGATCGCCACCGTGCGCGGGCCGATCAGGCGCTCGACCGAAGCCACGTCGATGTTGAAGCCCTCGGCCTCGATATCGGCGAAGACCGGCTCGGCTCCGCACATGTGGATCGCATTGGCGGTCGCGATGAAGCTGTGGCTGACCGTGATGACTTCGTGACCCGGCCCGACTCCGACCGCGAGCAGCGCCAGATGCAGCGCCGTGGTGCAATTCGACACCGCGCAGGCATGCGGCGCGCCCACGAAGGCGGCGAATTCGGTCTCGAAGGCCGCGACCTGGGGTCCTTGCGTGAGCCAGCCCGACCGGACGACTGCGGCAGCGGCTTCGGCTTCTTCGTTGCCGACGAAGGGTTTTGTGATCGGGATCATGCGGCGCTCGCGATCGGCATGGCGGTGGCGGTCTCCTCACGCTCGGCCCGCCACCAGCGAACGAGTTCGTGCAATCCTTCGTCGAGCCCGATCGTGGTCTCAAAGCCGAGCAGCCGCTGGGCCTTCTCGGTGGACGCAAGCCGGCGCTCGACCGGATTGATGGCGCGCGGCGGGTGGTGTTCCACGGTGAGATCCGGCCGCCCCATGGTGCGCAGCAGCGCCTCGGCGAGGCCCTTCAGCGACACCTCCCGTCCGGCCGCCACATTGAAGGCGGTCGCATCCGAGGCGGGCGCGAGCGCGGCCAGCACATTGGCGCGGGCGACATCGCGCACTTCCACAAAATCCATCGTCTGCAGACCGTCGCCGAAGATCAGCGGCGGCAGCCCGGCCTCGATGCGTTCCATCCAGCGGATCAGGACTTCCGTATACTTGCCGTGGATGTCCATGCGGGTGCCGTAGACGTTGAAATACCGCAGGGCACAGCTATTCAGCCCATACATGTCGTTGAAGGCGCGCAGCAGGCTTTCGTTCAAGAGCTTGAAGCCGCCATAGAGGGTGCGGTCGGAATAGGGGGCCGCGGCCTCGGTGGTCGGAAATTCCGGTGCGAGGCCGTAGATCGAAGCCGAGGAGGCCGCGACGACCTTCTTGATGCCGTGCGCCACGCAGGATTGCAGAAGATCGAATGTCGCGCCCGCCATCACGTCGAAGGCGTGGCGGGGCTCAGCGGCGCAATGGGTAATGCGGAGAGCCGCCTGATGGAAGACGATATCGCTCTCCGCCACAAGCCGATCGAGGAGCGCGTGATCGCGGATGTCGCCCTCGATGAGGGTCGCACGGTCCGAACCGAGCGCTTGCGCGAGATTCGCGGGCCGGCCGCGCACCATATTGTCGAGGGCCACGATCCGGCAGTCCGCCTCCGCCAGCAGGGCATCGATGATGTGGGACCCGACGAAGCCGGCACCGCCGGTGACCAGAATGCGCTGCCCGGCGAGGGCGAAGGGCTGGGATGGTTCGGACATGTTCACTCCGCCGCAACGGCTCTGAGGGAGGGTTCGGTGCGGCTTCGGACGCGCCGCAGGCTGAGGTCGAGCGCGGCCTGCGCCCATTCGAGGGTGCGGACGATTCTGAGACCCTGACGCCCGTCCATGCGGGAGCGCGTCCGGCCAAGGATCACCTGCCTAAAATGTTCGACGACATCGACAAGCGGTTCGCCGGCGGGCAGGCGGGGCGACAGCACGGAGCCGATGCGGTAGCTCGGCAGGATCTGTTCACGCTTGGCCTGCGGCTGCAGGCTGATGCCGGAATCGTAGATCTTCAACGGCTCGTCGCGGTTGAGATCGTCCCAGACCACCATCTTGGCGCTGCCCCCGACCGCGATGCGCCGCACCTTGACGGGCGACATCCAGCTCAGGTTGAGGTGCGCCACCATGGCGTTGGGGTAGTGCAGGGTGAGGTAGCCGATGTCCGGCACCATCGGGTTGACGTGGCAATAGCCGCTCGCCTCGATCTCCACGGGTTCGGACCCGAACAGGTGGTCGATGATGGAGAGATCGTGCGGCGCAAGGTCCCACAGCACGTTCACGTCGGGTTGGAACAACCCAAGGTTGATGCGCTGCGAATCGTAATAGGAGATCTGCCCCAGCGTCCCCGTGCCCATCAATTCGTTGAGCACCCGCACAACGGGGTGAAACAGGAACGTGTGGTCGACCATCAAGGTCACGCCGGCGGCCTCCGCCTGCTCCACGAGGTCGGCCGCCTGATCGCCGGTGCGGCAGAGCGGCTTCTCCACCAGCACGTGCTTGCCGGCCGCGATGGCCTGAGCGGCCAGCGGATAATGCGACGACACCGGCGTCGCGATGACGACCGCGTCGACCTCGGGCAAGGCGGTCGCGAGGTCGCCATAGACCTGCAATCCTGGATGGGCGGCCCGAAGCCTGGCCTGGGTATCCGGATTCTGATCGACCACGGCCTTGAGATGCAAGTCCGCGTTATTCGACAGCACTCGGAATAGGTTCTTCCCCCAATAACCCATTCCGCACAGGGCAACTTGGATCATTTTTTTATCCGGCAATTCTTACTGCCTGATATTTAAAGGGCTTGGCTTGTCCGAAGCTGTCGGGTGACACTCCTGCCTTCAAGACGCGACGGTGGCATCTGATCTGGATGAATGACGGGGAAAGTGCGATCGAATGGGCGATCTCGTGATCATCGGGGCTGGTGGGAGTTCTCGTGACATCATCGACCTTGTCGGCGACATCAACCGGCACGCTTCCGATGATGGTCAGCGATGGGAGATCCGCGGCCTTCTGGACGACGATCAGAGCAAGCTCGGCCAAATCATCTGCGGCGTTCCAGTCATCGGCTCAATCTCCAAAGCTGCAGACGTGCAGGCTCACCTCGTGGTCGGTATTGCCTCTCATCGCAATCGGCGGGTCAGGAAAGCGGTCGTTGAGCGCTTAGCTCTCGATCCGGCGCGCTATGCGACTTTGGTGCATCCTTCAGCTTCGGTGTCGAGCTGGGCCAGGATCGGCGCCGGAACTGTCGTGCTGCAAAACGTCGTGATCGGTCCGCAAGTCACGCTCGGCCGCCACGTGCTGATCAGCGCAGGCGTTACGATCGGTCATGACACAGCGATTTCAGACTATGTGTCCACGGCGTCTCAGGTTGGCATTGCTGGAGGCGTTGTTATCCGTGAAAGCGTCTACATCGGCATTGGCGCCTGTCTTCGCGAAGGCGTTGAGGTCGGTGAGGGATCCCTCATTGGGATGGGCTCCGTTGTGACCCGTAACGTCGAGGCTGGCCGGACGGTCGTCGGGAATCCGGCGCGGCGCCATTCATAGCTGCCGCTCAAAACGCCACCCGCAAGCTCACTCCCACACCGGCGCCGGCGGCAGGAGGCGGGCAACCATCGGCAGCGACTCTCGCCACAGCAGGCAGTCGCGTTGGCGGTGGAGCAGGGGCTCTGCCAGTTCGCGGATCTGGGCGCGGGAGATGGTGCTCCGCTCACACCGGAAGGGGCGCAGCGGTACGCGATGGAAATAGTTGAAATAGACGGCGCAGCGGTCGTGTGTCGTCGCCGGCTTGCCGCGGTGGTAATGCGAGGCCGTGTCGGCGAACACGACCGTGCCGGTTTTGCCCATGCAGGTCGTGACGTCCCGGTCTATCCGGAAATCGGCCAGCCTACGCTCAAGCTCTTCCTGCGTCAGGATCGGAAACTTTCCCCGGACGGTGCGGTCATGTTGCGGCAGTTTCCGGCGCAGCACCTGCAGCGGGCCGCCGCCCTCGTCCACATCATTGAGATAGACCGCGATCTTCACCATGTGCCGGTCTTCGACGTCGCGGTGCCAGCGCCTTGCCGCCACCTGCCGTCCGTCGGCCTTCGTGAAGAAGATGTTGATCCCGTCGTAGCCGATCGGGACCCCGAGGTAATTTTCGACGATGTCCAACAACCGGTCGTTCAGGCCCCAATAGAAGATCTCGCGGTTCGCCATCACGTCGGCGGCACCAGCCTGGAACGATCGCGCGCGGGTCGGGTCGCGCGTCCCGTCGCTGACGTAGCGCGCATAGAGCGCACGCCCGCGATCGAGAAGCGCGTCCGAACCGGTGAGCCCGAGGGTATCGAGCGAGGTGATGTGGACCCCGGTTCGCTTGAGGTCGGCGACGATCGCGGCATCCGCCGGGCTGAGGTCGGGGACCCGCTCCTTGTGGGCTTCCCGCGCCCGGCCATAGGCGGCACCAGCCCGCGACGCGACAGGGGGCCAAGCGATCAACCGAGATCCGAGATTGGCCGGGACTTCGAGAACTTTGTTGAACGCGACCCTCGCCAAATTCGATCCACTCATGCGTCCCCCATTCACGCGAACCTGGCCCGCAAGCCATCCGATCCGGCCTTCACGGTCGTCTCCCCCCAGGAGGACCACCTGCCGGCCCGGCGCCAGGCGGCCCTCCCGGGCCGCTTACGCCTGGACCACTCGGACCATTAAATCTCCGACCGGCGGACCCGTTCGGTCCAGGACCTCCCAATGGTCCAGTCGGACCTTGACCTCTATTGTCGAACGATGGATCGGGACCTAACCCTCCATCTTTTGGCGAACTTGGCCGCATCCCCGGCGGGTTTCGGCGATGGCCGAATCCTGGCTCTGAGGGCCGGGACAACCCGCCGGTCCTCGCAGGGTCGCTGACAAATTGTAGCGACTCGACATGGATCTGACCATCGGGCTCCACCCGTGCCGAGACAAAGGCCCGTGCTTCAACGGCCTCGTTGGTCAAGGAGGCGCCGTCCGCGACGGGCAAACCGGACGCGAGATCGAGGCTTTGCATGTCGCCGGCCACGTAATCTTCGATCGACAAGCGTGATGGCCGTTGCGCCATGAGGGACAAAAGATCGGCGGCTGCCGTCCCGGCCACAAGCGTCGTCCCGGACAAGCGGCCGGACACCAGAATCCGACGATCGAGGAGCGCAGGATCAAGACCCGCGATCACCTGAGCCCCGATCCTGATCGTTTCATCCGCAGCCTTGTACGGGAAGCCCGCAACCCGGACTTGGCCGCGACGTCGGCGCTCGATCAGGCTGGCCACCACCGTCCCATCATGGCGCCGCAGACCACTGACGGCCACAAAATCCCCCAGCTTCCAGCGCCACCGCGAATGCCTCAGGGTCTCTCCGGGCACGACCGTTTGCCCGAGAATCCGCATCGAGTCCCGCGCCACCGCCTCGACCGGGCCAACAACCTCGCTCAGAGCCACAACAGACCGCGTGTCGAGATGGTCACCTATATGCCGGGCCAGAACCTGGACGACATGCCCAAGCTTCAGGTCAGCCATGCGCGCATGCTGGTCATCGATGTGCACGGCCACCGACTTTGGGAAGGTGATCCGCAGGTCGTTGACCACGATGCTGCCGAACCGCCGGATGGTGCCGACGACACCCGTGCCACCGATGCCGCGGTCTCCATTCAGGTCATCCTGTGGGATGGCGCCAGTGCCGCCGATGCCTCGGTCATCACCGGCCGCCGCCGACCCGGCACGGAGCATCGAAGCCCAGCCCAACAGCCGAAGCAGCCGGCGTCTCGACCACGTTCCGCGCTGCCTCATCCCTCCTGGACCTCGGCCGGATGCGCCGCCGGAGGCTCGATCTGCTGCCCGGTGGGCTCGGCGAAGACGTAGACCCCGAAATTCCAGCGCCAGGAACCGCCGCCATCTGAATCGCAGAGCGTGTGCGCGGCGCGGTTGGCCGTTTGCAGCGACTCGAGGGCCAGTTGCCGCGACGTGTGTTCGAGCTGACGGGCTGCCGCTTCCGACAGACCATCGTAATGCACGGCGCGTTCCAGAAACCGCGGCGACCGGCCTTCGATATTGGCCACAGCAGCCGCAATATGGTCGTGCAGGTTGCGCCCGAAATAATGCATCTGCTGAGGGTCGCCGCCGCGCGGCACGAAGGCCGTATCGAGCAGCCTGACCCGGTCGCGCTCGTCGATGGCCACAACGCCGCGATCGAGCCAGTCGTCGAGAACCGCACGCGGCCGGACGTCTTTGGTCACCATCTCGACCAAGGTGTCGAAGGAGGGCTCGCCGGCCGGGGCCACGCGCGGCAGAGGAAGCGGATGCCCCTGCTCGTCCGTGAAGCTGGAGGCGGCGAGCCAGCAAGCCAGGATCCGGCTCGTCCGGGAGAGGGTGACGGGCGTGGTGCTGACGGGCGCGCCCGACCCGCGCAGACGCCGAACCTCCTTGCGGTGGATCCCGGTCAGAAGGCTCACACGACTGTCTGTCTGGCTCTTTCCCGCCAATCCGAAATCATATTCGGCGACATTGACATAAAGCTCACGTAGGAGATCGGCGATGGCCGGAAACGTGATGCCCTGGCGAATAAAGAGGCGCACAAGCGGGCGTAGCAGCCGCGCAAGAGCGGGTTGCAGCTTTGAAACGTCCAAATCTGGAGGTTGGGTTGGGCCAGTCACAATTTCAGAATAGCGCTCGCATGCGGATGAGACAACATTCGTGGGAATTTTCTCCACGCGGTTGAGGAAGCTGCGCCTCGTGCCAGCCTTGGATGCTTGGCATCGGCGGGCGCATTCAACGGCCTAATTCGACCACCGGGGGGCTCTGACTTCATGCTGACGCTCTTCGGCCTGTTTGCGGTTACGGCCATGCTTGTGACCTATGCGTTCGAGGCGCGCGATCCGATCCTGACGCTCGCTTTCGCGATCGCCTGCGCGCTTGGGTCCCTCTATGGCTTCCTCCAGGGGGCGTGGCCGTTCGGCCTCGTCGAAGCGGTCTGGTCGCTCGTGGCGCTCCGCAAATGGCACGCCCGGTCAAGGCTCTGAGGTGTTCGCGCGAGGTCGCGAAACTTTTTCGACGATCTCGACCCCGGCCGTGCCGACGGTCGCCGCGGCTTCTGCAATCGTCCGGCTGCCGATGCTGTGGCCCGGCCGGATTTCGGCCAGGGGCGTCAACACGAAGGCGCGGTTGAGGATCTCCCGATGCGGCAGGGTAAGGCCGGGAGTCTCCATGGCGAGATCGCCGTAATAGAGGATATCGATATCGATGACGCGCGGGCCCCAGCGGACCGTGGTGGTCCGTCCAAGCTGGGTCTCGATCGACTTGACGGCGCTCAGCAGGTCGTGAGGTGCAAGCCGAGTCCTTCCGACCGCGCAGGCGTTCACGAACCAGTCCTGCTCGACCACATGGCCCCAGGGCGCCGTGCGGTAGAGGGAGGACGGCATCAGATCGAAGACTGTCCCGGTCGACTCCAACAGCGAAAAGGCCTGTTTGATGACGCCGATCTTGTCACCAATGTTGCTGCCGAGACTGAGCCCGACCTCGGCCGGCGCTCCCGTCACAAGCGTGCCTCCGCGATGGCGCGGGTGACGCCGAGGGCGGTGACGTGCGCGGCGACATCATGCACCCGCAGGATCGCGGCGCCCGCCGTTGTGGCCATGACGTGGGCCGCGAGCGTCCCGATCAGCCGGTTCGCCGGATCGTCGCCCACAAAGGGCCGCAGAAATGATTTGCGGGACGCTCCGACCAGGATCGGCAAGCCGAACGTATCGGTCAGGATTTCGAGATTGGCGAGCACCTGGATTTGCTGCTTCTGCGTCTTGCCGAAGCCGATTCCGGGATCGAGGATCAGCCGGTGACGCGGGACACCGGCCTCCGCCGCGATGGCCAGCGAGCGCTCGAAAAACCACCGGATGTCGTCGAGGATGTCGATCGACTCATCGGGCATTTGGCGGTTGTGCATCAGGATGGCCTGCGCGCCGGCAGCCGCTACGACTCCAGCCATCGCGCGATCGCCCTGGAAGCCCCAGATGTCGTTGACGATGGTGGCGCCTTCGGCCAATGCGGCCTGGGCAACCGAGGCTTTCGTGGTGTCGACCGACACCAGAACCGGCACGCGACCTCCGAATGCCTCCGGCAAGCCTTGCAGAACCGGCATCAGACGGCGCAATTCCGTTTCGGCCGAGATCGGCGTAAAGCCCGGACGGGTCGATTCGGCGCCGATGTCGAGGATGTCGGCCCCTTCGGCCACCAAAGCCCGGGCCTGATCGATCGCGCGCTCAGGGTTCATGAATCGGCCGCCGTCCGAGAACGAATCCGGCGTGACATTGAGGATCGCCATGATCCGCACGGGCGTCCGGCCCGTCCGCAGCTGATCGACCTTCGGAACCTCGTGCAGCATAATGGACCCGACCACAAAACGTGCAGGCGCGCCGCACCCCGGTCGCGTTCCTAGCATATTGCAGACGCGTCGCGATCCCGGCGTTCGAGCAAACCGAATGTCCGACATCGTCGGGTCGGAACATCAAGATCGAGCCTGCCGAAATGATCGAGCCGCCTATCCATTCGGAGAGTGCGAGAGGGCAGGGGCGCGCACATGATCGTTAAATTGCGGTTTCAAGGTATTTCAAGTCGTCAAGCCTCGCTATCGACAGGTAGCGAGGCTTTTTCGTGCCTGTCGATGGCGGCCGGGCGACTGGCTCCTGCGGCGAGTCCACCAAGTCTCCATATGGCGCGACTTCGGGTTGGTGACGACGAATGACGCTCAACCGATTGCACATACGGTGATTTTTGCTCCGCCGGGCAACCATCCCCGGCCTTGCTGCATTGCCAACGCAGACGCAGGTGGGAGCGCTGGATGTCTGTGCATGCGGCCTGTGCCTGGCTCGGGCTCGTCGTCGCCCTGTTGCCGCGCGCGGCCATTGCGGGACACGCCTCGGCGCCCGCCTTGACCTTCGACAAAGTCAACGCGGCCGCTTTCTCGCCCTTGCCCGATCCGCCCGCCAAAATCCCCAACCCGAGGTCGTTCGGGCCGCGGTCCTGCTGGATCGGGCGCGATTCTCGCCAGGCGCGATCGATGGCATCGATGGCGACAACTTCCGTAAAGCCGTGGGAGTCTACCAGAAGCAAAAGAGCCTAGACGGGACTGGGCATCTCGATCAGGCGACCTGGGACAAACTCGTGGCCGACTCTGCTCCCGTACTCGTTCGCCGTAAGGTCACGGCCGCAGAAGCCAAGGGACCGTTCGTACGGCGGATCTCGGCCAAGATGGAGGCGCAGGCTAAACTCGCGCGGCTGTCCTACACATGAGCGTAGCTATATCTCAGATGCCCTTTCGTGCGGCCCACTCGCTCCGAAGCAGCCTGACGACTTAACGGTTAGGCAATTCTCGAACGATCGCCCGACGCTCGCGCAGCGACAGACTCGACCAATTCGCGATCTCCTTGGCGGAGCGCCGACACCCGGTGCAAAGCCGGGTGTCCATGTCGAGGGCACAGATCTTCTTGCAGGGATTCAGCTCTTCCTCCTCCCGTCGACGAGCAGCCTTGTCGCGAAACAGGAAGCCAAACTTCATCCCCGGGTCGCTCTATTTGCCGTTAAGCCCGGTCTTTCGCGCGATTTTTGCGAGACTGTTGATGGCGAAGGTCGGCAGGAAGGTTCGTACGGCCGATTTGACGTAGTGGATCGGCTGTTTCTTGTCGAACTCCGTCACGCCCTTCCAGCGCACGAAATTGCTGTAGTCGAAGTCTGAGACGCCCTTATCGGTCGTGTAATAGTACAACGCCATGGAATTGCGCCGCATATGGGGAGGGCATACGACAGGATTCGGATGCCCATGCCAGCTCTTGCCAGCCGTGTAGAAGATAACCATCCGGTTGAACAAGGGCTTGACAGTTGTGACGCACTCAGTCGCGTCTTCGTTCCAGAGTTCCAGGCCGCCGCCGTAGGATGGATCCCAGTCAGGCGAGCAGTAGTAGATCATATTGATCAGCTGGTTCATGTCTTTGTTGGGATGCCGCGAGGCATCGATATGCAGCATCAGGCGGCCGCCATTCCCCGTCGAGTGTAAGCCGCAGCCAAAGTGGTTCGGATCCGGGGCCAAGTGTTTGAATCCCGTCAGACGATCGAGGAAGCTGCAGAAAATCCCCGACTGCAATTGCATCATCATAAAACGGATGTAGTCGGGAAACTTTTCTTCGTCGCTCGTCGCGACCTTCTCGATATGCTTGTCACCGGTATGCTTGGTGTCTCCCGGTCCCGCGAGCGTCCAATCGATGTCGTCGATGCCCGGGAAGCTTTTCCCCAAGCGCATCGCGATATCTCTCGGAAAGAAATCGTCGATCACGACGTGAGGGAAGGGCGCTGCGGTCTTAAAAGACTCATGCAGCTTGTCCGCCAAGGCATTCATCTTTGCTCGTGAGAAGAAAAACAAATCCTCCGCAAGAACGTTTTGAGCATGAATGTTCATCTATCGCACCCAAATCGAGAGTTTGGGACATTCATCTCAGGTGACTAACGGTAAGTCAAGACCACGTAATGCCTGTCAAGCTCAAGGTGTTGGCAAAATTGAAGTTTAGACAATGCGTCTGGGCGGTGGCGAGGGTACCCAAAGATCCTCCATTCTCAATACATGGGTCGTCAACCCGTCTGGCATCAACGAAAGCCTACCGACCCCCCATCCAATGCGGCGTGGATTGCCTTTGGTGTTATTTGTCCTTTCAGTTGAGCGGGATGCTGCTTCAGCGCCTCTGCGGGGGTCTCTCCTGGTGTCAATGATATTGGCCAAGCCTACGCTTCTGCAAACAGGGGCACGTGTTCGGGTTCTGCTGTCCGCTTGACGCGCGACCTGCCACGGGGTCTGTCCCCCGCGTCGATCGATGTCTTTGCGGTGTGATCCTTGAGCCCTTCCGTTGTCGCCAGCTACCGAGCCCGCACCGCCAAGCAGAACTGGACCTTCGATCCCGCCCAGGCCGAGGTGGCGGCGCGGCTTGATGAGGTCGCCGCAGCCGTTGCGGCAGCCGCGCCGGCCAATAAGGCCTCGGCGCTTGGATGGCTGTTCGCCGGACGTAGGGCCGAGGCCCCAAAGGGCCTCTATATTTTCGGCTCCGTCGGGCGCGGCAAGACCATGCTGATGGATCTGTTCTTTTCGCTGGTCGCCATTCGCCGCAAGCGCCGAGTGCACTTTCACGCCTTCATGGCGGATGTGCATGCGCGCATCCACCAGTGGCGGCAGGAAAAGAAGCGGCACGCCGTGAAGGGTGACGACCCGATCGCGCCGGTGGCCGAAGCCCTCGCCCGGGAGGCCTCGCTGCTCTGCTTCGACGAGTTCGCCGTCACCGATATCGCCGATGCCATGATCCTCGGACGGCTGTTCAAGGCGTTGTTCGCGCAGGGTGTGACCGTGGTGGCGACGTCCAATGTGGCGCCGCGCGATCTCTACAAGGATGGGCTCAATAGGGCGCTGTTTCTGCCTTTCATCGACCAGATCGAATCCCGCATGGATGTCGTGCAACTCGATGCCGAGCAGGATTATCGTCTGACCAAGCTCACGCAGGCCGGCACCTGGTTCATGCCCGACGATGCGGAGGCGGAACAGGCGCTCGACCGGCTGTTTCTCAGTCTCACCGGTGTTCCGGAGGGCCGGCCTGTTTCTCTGCCGCTTCTCGGCCGGTTCATCCGGGTTCCGTCAGCGGCCGCGGGGGTAGCGCGTTTCGCCTTCGCAGACCTCATCGAGCAGCCGCTCGGCGCCTCTGATTTTTTGGCAGTCGCGCAGGCCTTTCACACGGTGCTGGTCGACGGCATCCGGGTCATGGCTGCCGGCGAACGCAATGTGGTCAAGCGCTTCATCACCATGATCGACGCCTTCTATGACGGCGGCATCAAGCTGATCGCCTCGGCGGCCGATGTCCCACAGAACCTCTACCGAGCCGAGACTGGCCGCGAGGTCTTCGAATTCGACCGGACGGTATCGCGCCTGATCGAGATGCAGTCGCAGAGCTACCTGGCCCAACCACATCGCGGCGCCTCGCCCTTTCCCTCGGGTGGTACCGGCGGGATCGTCGAGACGTAAACTCTACTGGCAAATCTTGGCATTCCCTTTAGCGCCGCGCGGCTGCAGGTCGAAATGCCAGTGCGTCTCGTGGAAGGAATCGGCGCCGGGGCCGAGCGCTGTGTGGAAGAAGCCGCACCCGCCCGCGCGGGCGGCCCTATCGAAGTCGCGTTCCGTCTCGTCCTTGGGGTTCCCGATCGCCAGATGACGCCCGTTGGCGAAGGCCAGATCGGCGATATCGACCGCGAGTCCCTGGCCATGCGCGCTGATCTTCGCGCCTGGAATGTGATCACGGGTCCGGCATTCGAACCCTGGCCCGGTGCCGATCGCCGTGACGGCGGTGCCGAAGACACCACGGGTCAGTGGCACAAGAAGCGTGCGGAGATAATCGGTGAAGACGAGCGCCGTTGCGCAGGCAAGCGTCGGCCGATCCGGGAAATCGATCGGCAGGCCGCTTGCCGGATCGAGGCCCGTCAATTTCACCGCGTCGGCTACGACGCAGAGAGGCTCGGGTTGGGGCCCCACGCCGGTAGGCTCGAAGATCACGCCGGCCGCCTTCAATTGCGCCTGGCAACTCGGCTCGATGGCCGCCACGGGGGGCGGCGCGACCGCCGGCGTGTTGACGGGGGCCGGCACGACAACGGGCTTCTTCGGCGGCGCCGGGGGCCCCTGTTCCTCTTTCGGTGGTTCGAAAAAGTGTGGGCGTGGCACCGGCAGCGGTGGATCGGGCCTCGGCACGGTCAGATCGGCGCGAGAGGGCGTCGAGGCTCTCGCCGGTTCATGAAGGAAGACCGTGCTGGCCAAGGCCGCAGCCCCTGCGGAGAGAGCCGCTCGCATCCGGCTCAGGGCGTCATCAATCCCAGCTCGCGCGCGCCGACCGCCGCCATGGCGACCTCGTGAGAGCGGGCGTTGGCGTTCATGAAGGTCGCGATCTCGGGTGACCGCGCGAGTTGTCGGGCATAGAGCCGGCCCACGGCAGCGGTAAGTCGTCCATCGCGCCCGAGGCGCTCGTCGGCAAAACCGATCATCCGCGAGTTCGGCCAGGCCTTCTCGCGCGTGGCCAGGATGCGGCCTAAAATCGCGTCCTCATCCTCATGCGGCGCCGCTTGCGCCAGAAGCATCGCCATGGCGGCAGTCGAGCGCGAGATGCCCATATGGCAATGCACCAGCAGATGGAGGTCGTCCCGCGGCTCGGGCTCATGCAGAGCCTGGCCGAATGCCAGGATCGCGTCGACGTGCTCCGGCGTCGGCAACTCCACCGTGCCGCTGGGCTCGATCGCATCGTGGAACCGCAAGGTCATCCGATGGTGCGCGTCGTAGGCGTCGAAATCGGCCGGGTCCGGGACCTCGGGATCGAGAATCGACAGCACATGGGTGACCGCGCGCTGCCCATGGTCGCCAAGTTCGGAGAGGCCGCAGATCGTCAGCAGGGAAATGGGTGGAAGGGGAGCTTCGGTCGGCATGGAGGCGGGTTCCTGGAGTCGGCCGCAGACCTCATAACCCAAAACGAACGCCCCGACCAAACGATCACGCCTTCGCCGCGCCATGCCTCGGCCGAATCCATCATGTAAGTCCACGTGGTGGCGACGAGTGACCCGTGCGATCGTATCCGAAGGGGTGCCTTTTCGACGCGTCCCTGCCATAACGGAAGCATGATGGCAGTGCTCAAAGCCGCCTATACGGCGCTCATTCTCTACCTGATGCGAAGGCGGCAATTCGACAACGTCAAGTTGCGAACCTATTTCCGGAAGCATTATGGGATCGACGTCGGCCTGTATTCCTACGGATGTTTCGACCGCTGGCGGATGCCAGGTCCGTTGCGGGTCGGGCGCTATTGTTCGATCGCCGGCACGGTACGCTCGACCAACAACAACCACCCGATCACGGCCCTGACGACCCACCCCGTCCTCTACGAGCGGAAATTCGGCGGCATCGAGGTCGACCACGAATGGCAGGGCCGGCTCACCATCGGCGACGATGTCTGGATCGGTCACAACGTCGTCATCCTTCCCGGCTGCCAAAACATCGGACGCGGCGCGATCGTGGGAGCGGGATCAATCGTCACCCGGAACGTCGAGCCTTATACGATCGTGGCCGGCAATCCGGCCCGCAAGCTTCGGGACCGGTTCCCTCCGGACCTGATTGCCACGATCGAAGCGAGCCGCTGGTGGGAGCTCGACATCCCGGCTTTGCGGGCTCTGATTCAACAAGACCGCGCGCTCGTTTATCATCCAACCGCTGAGAGCCTCGCGGCCTGGATGGCAGCGGCGCAAGCCCAAGGCAATGGGGAACCGACCGCGCCGGGTACGGTGCGCCGGGAGAGCGACCGAAGTTTGCCTTGAGGGTCCAGATCGGCTACCCCCTTCCGTAAGGTTACAGCCTCGGTCGACGGACCGAGGCTGGTCCCATTTCGGTAGGCTCTGGTGTGCGGAAGTCTCGAGAGGTGTGATGCAGCAACGCGCCAGAGTCGTTCACGTCATTCTCACGCGCTTCAACTGTCGCTTCGTCGACAAGGATTTTCCGGCTCGCACCCAACCCGGTTGGCTCGAGAGCCGCTTCGAGTTGTTCGAGCGGTACTGCCTGCCGACCATGAAGGCGCAGACCGATCAGAATTTCGAGTGGGCAGTCTTCTTTGACGCGCAGACGCCGGACCCCTTCATTCGCCGGGCACGTGAGCTCTTCAAGGATCATCCGAATTTCCACATCCGTTTCCTTGAGGTCTATACGGGGCAGCACCTGAAGGACGATCTGAAGCTCCTGCTGGCGGATCGGTGTGACTGGCTCGTGTCGACGCGACTCGACAATGACGACGGGTTGGGCGCGACCTTTGTCGAACAGGTTCAGCGGCAGGTTGCCGCCGGTCGACGCGAAGCCATCAACTTTGCCAAAGGTTTGCTTCTCGGCCTGAAGGGGCTCTACGTGAGCCGTCAGGCCAGCAATGCGTTTCTGTCGCTGTCTGAGCCGTTCGATGGATTCGAGACGGTTCTGTATTGCCCCCACAAGGAAATGAGCCGGTTCGTGCCGATCCGGGATGTCGAGGCGCCGCCGCTCTGGCTGCAGGTGATCCATGGCGGGAACATTTCCAACAAGCTGCGAGGGCGGCGGATGCTCCGCGCCAAACTGCCCTCCGGCTTCGAATCGGTACCTGAACTCTCGACGCCGACCGTCAAAGAATCGGCCATGGTTGTGTATGTTGAGAACATGACCGTCGCCTTGGTGTGGGCCGCCAGGGACTTCGCGGCGCAGGCCTACCGCCGCCTTCGCGCGCTGTTCAGGAGGCAATCGCCAGATTTGATCAAGCCGGTCCGCTGACGTGGGTCAGATCCGACGCGACTTACTACATGCTCGTGCCCGGGCTTCTTGCACGGGATGCCGGTTGAACGGCCGGGGAAGCGGTTCCTTATGCTCCATTCGTCGGGCGACCCGGCGGTGAGCATCTGCTCATTCAGCCCGCGCGAGCGCTCACTCCAAGCGTTGGCGGGTACCTGCCGAAGCCGGTCGACCTCAACTCTCCAGTGCCATTGCCCGACAGCCCGCGTGTCAAAACATGCGGCAAGCGTAAAAGCGGACCAGGCTTCTTCGCGATCCAAATCCCTGTTGGAGGCTGCCTTCGATGAAGTTATGGCCCCCGGCCTGAGTGATGGTCGGTCCGCCCGTCAAGGTCTGCCAGCCCGCGCCATTGCTGGGCCTGACAAAGGCAATGTGGCCAGACTGCTTGGGGTTCGGGTTTTTATAGGACGCAACGGTAAGTCGTCCCTCGTCCGCCGACGCTTGTGCCTCGCGTTCGCCGGCGAGGGCTCTCCAGCCGAAGGCGTGGCCTAAGTCTCGCAGCCAGTCGGCTTGCGCATTGGCGAGAAGCTGCTGGCCATGCTCCGGCGGACGCAGGATGTAGACGCCAACCCGCATCGCAAGAGCCGCCACGAAAGCGCTGCAATGGGTATGTGCGTCGGTCCCGCCTGGCTTTGCCTTGTTTGCTCGTCCCGTTTCCCAGTCGACATTCCACCCCGACAGCCAAAGATGATCGACCCCACTGGAGTCGAACAGGTCCTCAGGACGCCAGTCGCCGCTGCGGGACGGGTGCCGGCCGCGAGACGACAGACTATGTGCTGCCTCAAGATATGTCGCGATCACGTCGACCCCCCTCAATCCGGTGGGTCTACAAAATCACAGCGCCAGACCGAAGTCTGTGCGACGGCTCACGTTGCAGCCTTGACGGCTTGTGCCGTCCTGGCTGCACTCGGGCGCAAGGAACACCTCCATCTTTCAGCAGGCAGGGAGGTGGCACCAATGGGCATGCTGCGACCGGCGCCCGATTGTTCCTCTCAGCGCAGAAGGGTCTTACGCCGTGCTAAAGGTGAAATATTTGTGCCCGGCATAGCTCGTAACGATCGGGCTTAGCACGCCGATGATATGGGCTGTCGTCTCCACGTGCCACGTATCGTGAAGGGCGGGGAGCAGCCAATCGGCCAGCACGATGCTGACGATCCAGACCTGGACGAGAGCCGCGAGGTTGATGAGGCAGAAGCGCAACGTCTCGGCATGCGCGGCCCGTCCCGATGTTTCGAAGACGAGAACCTTCATGGACAGATAGGCGGTCATCATGCCGACCAGATAGGCCAGCACGATCGACACCTGGTAGCTCAGGACCTGCGAGAACAGGATACGGGCCATGATGTTGCAGGCCGCCGCGAAGCCGCCGCAGAGGGCGAATCGGAGAAACTGCGAAGGAATGAGGGCAATGGCGCGGTCTCTCATACCGGGATCGCCTCAGCCATCATGCGGCCGTAGCGGATGCTTTCCGACACGCCGCGGTCTTCGGGATAGTAATAGCAGGTGTCGGCGATCTGCAGCCCGGCGATCGGGGTCTGGATCGGCGGGAGCTTGTCGCGAAAGTTCGGCTCGCACACCGGCTGGGCGTAGCGCAGACGCCCCACGGTCGAGTCGATCAGGTCGTCGGGTTTGATGTCGGGGGCGATCCGCCGGATGTAGCCGAAGGCCTCCTCGACGAAGCTGGCGTCGTCCCAGCTCCATTTCGGGTTCGTGGTCGGCATGTAATAGGGCACGTAGATCACCGTGTCCTTGACAGGCCGCAGGTTGGAAAATTCGATCAGGCCCGGGATCTCGATCGTGGGGTCGACGATATTGAGCCAGAAATTCTTGGAGACTGAGCGCTTCAGCTTGAGCAGCAGGCACACGACGCCGATGTTGCGGATCGCCGCATAGCGGGCTTTCCAATCCTCCGGCATGTCGGGCACGAGCTTGGCGATGAGCGGGGTCGGCACCGTCGAGATCACCGCATCGGCGGGGTAGGTCTGGCCTCCGGCCTCGACGCCGCTCACGCGGCCGTCGGCAGTCTTGACGAGCGTCGCCGGCGCACCGAGATGCAGCCGCCCCCCCTTTGCCTCGAAAGCTCGAACCAGCGCGTCCACCAGGGTCTGCGTGCCGCCCTCGATGTAGCCGAGTTCCTCCTGGAAGATCGATTTTCGCGAATTGCCGATCCGCTTGACCCGGGTTGCGATCCAGGACGCCGAGATGTCGTCGGCCAGCTCATAGAACTTCAAATGGAAGAGACGCTTCCACAGCGTCTCGTAGACCTCCCGTCCCGATCCGCCTTCGAGCCATTGCCGGGCGGTCAGGTGCTCGATGCCGTCGAAGGTGCGGCGCTTGGTCGTGTAGAACATCTGCAGACCGGTGCGGATCTTCGCCCAAAGGCTAAGATGCGGGAAGGTGAGCAGCGAGATCGGATCGCCCCACGGCCTGATCTTGCCGCCGATATAATAGCCCATCTTGGTCGGGCGCCATTTCATGGCCTCGGCGAGACCGAGTTCCTTCATCAGCGCGAAGGTCGGTGCGTCGGATTTGCAGACGAAATGGTAGAAGCGCTCGATCGAAAGCCCGCCGAAGTCGAGGTGGGCCGCCATGCCCCCCGCTACGCTATCGGCTTCGATGAGGTCGACCGAATGGCCGAGGGTCACGGCGCGATGGGCTGCGGCGAGACCCATGGGGCCTGCACCGATGATCACAAGACGAGCCATGGTCTCAGAAATCCAAAGTGATGGGGGCGTAGCGCGGATCGAGGTAGGTTTCCTCCAACGCGGCCTTCAGAGGCGTCGCGGTCACGCCGAAGCGGGCAGGCCAATCGATGACCGGGAAGGTTTCAGGAATGATCAGCGCTTCAAGTTGCTTGGTCGTGAAGGGAGGATTCTTGTCGACCAGCGCGTAAACCGTGAGCAACAGCCAGAACAGGCGATAGGGAATGTAGACGATCCTGGCCTTGGGTTTCACGATGTCGTGGATGAGCTGGATCAGCGCCCCATAGTCGATCTGCTCGCGACCCGAGATATCGAACGTGCCGGTGGGTTTTGATTCCAGGCAGGAGGCGATGATGCTGGCGAAATCGCCCACATAGAGCGGCTGCCGGATGAAGCGCCCGTTGCCGGGGATCGGGAAGACCGGTGCCTTCTCCATGAAACGACGGAGCCATCCCAGATGCTTGCGGTCGAACCATCCAAACATCAAGGTCGGGCGCAACGCCACATGCGGGATTTCCACCGTGTCGATGAAGCGCTCCTGCGCGGTCTTGCTCTGCGTGTAGAAGTCGTTGGCTTTGGAATTCACGACCGACGACGAGATATGCACGAAATACGGCACATTGTGCTGGCGCATGGCGTCAACGATGCGCTCGGTCGCCCGTACGTTATTGTCGATGAATTCCTTTTCGACGAGACCGCCGATCTGCGCCTGGTTCAGCACCACGGCATCGGCGCCCGCGAAGGCATCCGCCCAGTCGCCCGGCTGCGCCAGATCCGCCTGGATGATCTCCAGGTCGGGATGCATGCGCTTGAGCAGCGGCGTGTTGGTCGGATGCTTGTCGATGCCGATCAGGCGCATGTCGCTGCGAGGCGCGAGGCGCGCGAACAGGTTTTGGCCGACCAGTCCGGCCGCGCCCGTGATGACGATCTTTCGGGTCATATGTTCATACGGTTGAAGATGAAGGTGGGCAGGTGGCGGATGATCAACATGATGAAGCGCCAGTGCCAGGGAGCGTAGAGCACCGGGCCGCCCCGGTCGGCCGCGCGTCGAACCACGGCGGCCACCTGTTCGGGGGTCGCCCACAAAGCTCCCTTGCGGTTGAAACTCTCTGTCATCGGCGTGATCGTCGGACCGGGTTTCACCACGACGACACGCGGTCCCTGACCGGCGAAGCGGTGCGCGAGCCCTTCGACAAGCGTGGCGAGGCCGGCCTTGGCGGCGCCATAGATGAAATTCGCGCGCCTGCCGCGATCGCCGGCGACCGATCCGATCACCACGAGCGAGCCACGGCCGAGCTTCTCGAGCGCGCCCGCCGCGGCCAGGGTCCAGGCGGCGGCCGAGTTGAAGTTGATGCGCAGGATCTCTTCGGCCTGGGCCGGATCCCGTTCGGCCGGCCCCTGATCGCCCAGGATGCCGTAGGCGAGGATGATGTGATCGACGCCGCCGATCTGCGCCACGAAACGTGCAAAATCCGCCTCGATGCCATGCGGATCGGCAAGATCGCGAACCGCGACCTCGGCCTTGGCGGCGCCGCGGATCAGAAGATCGTCCCGGATGGCGAGCAACCGATCCTCCCGCCGCGCCACGAGCAGCAGGTCGGCGCCTTCTTTGGCGTAAAGCCGGGCCGTGGCTTCGGCAATCGCCGAGGTCGCGCCGAGGATGATAACCCGCAAAACCACTCCTCCTATGCGGCAGCCTGCATGCGGCGCCAAAACCGCGACGAGAATTGAGGATCGACGTGGTGCTCAAACGCACCGAGAGCCGGATAGCCGGACCGGAACAGATCCGGCGGCAGGCGCCCATCCTTGGCCGGGTAGAGCCTGCCGCCCGCTTCTCGCACGATGGCGTCGAGCCGATCAAGCAGGGAGAGCGTGTCGGACCCGCGATTGGGAAAATCGAGCGCCAGTGTCGTGCCCTCCCGTGGGAAGGACAAAAGGCCCGGAGAGACGCGATCGCCGAAGGTCTTCAACACGGCCAGAAAAGAACCCTGACCGGCCGCCGCGATGGTTTGGAGCATGGCGCGGGTCGCCTCGCGCGCCGCTGACGGCGGCACGACCGACTGGTATTGGTACATGCCGCGCCGCCCATAGATGCGGTTCCAGTGCCGCAATGCGTCGAGCGGATAGAAGAACGACAGGGCGGGGACGACCGCCTTGCCGGCCTTCATGCGCGAGCGCCAGTTGTAGAGCGTGTTGAATGCCCGGACCGAAAGTCCGTTCAGCGCCAGTTCGGGAAATTCGAAGGGCACCGCCGGCCCGGTCTTGTCGGCGAGCAGGCGCGTGCCGGTCGGTGCATGCCGGCCGCGTGAGAAGATGCCACGGCCGAGGCTCGCGCCAGTGGCCAGGCAATCCACCCAGGCCACGGTGTAATCGAAGCCCGCCTCGCTCTCGGCCGCGATGGCGAAGAAGCCATCGAGATCGTCGAACGGGACGGTTTCGGTGTCCATCAAGGCGCTGCCGGCCGGGATGACCTCAAATTCCACCCAGGTGATGATGCCAGTGAGGCCGAGCCCACCCACCGTGGCGGCGAAAAGACCGGTCGGGTCGTCGGGTGTCAGTTCCCATTCTACACCGTCCGAGCGCAGCAAGCCGAGCCGGCGCACCCAGCACCCGAAGGTGCCCGCGCCGTGATGGTTCTTTCCGTGGACATCGTTTGCCACCGCGCCGCCGAGGGTGACGAAGCGGGTTCCCGGTGTCACAGGAAGAAAATGGCCCGACCGCAGCAGGATCGGCAGCAGCGCGTCGAAGGTCATGCCGGCCTCGGCCCGCATTGTCCGGCGGGCCGGATCGAAGGCGATGCCGCGGTCGAGACCCGTCATGTCGATGACGGTCTGGCCGCCATTGAGGCCACTGTCGCCGTAGGAGCGCCTGGCCCCGATGGCAAGACAGGAGCGGCCCGCTGCGGTGTCTTCCCGAAGCAAGCCCGGCAGATCCTCGCGCCAAAGGGGACGCGCCACGTCCTGGGTTTCGCGAATGACGCGACCCCAGGACAGCACGCCCTCGGTCGGAGCGAAGCGGGTCACAGAGCCAGGAAAAAGAAAACGGCCGTCGCGGCGCCGATCAGGAGACTGGATTTGTCGCGCAGGGCGAAGCTGACCGGATCATCGTTCATCTGTCCTCTATGGGCCAAGAGCCAGATGCGGCCCACCCAAATCGACAGAATAACCGGGATCCCCCACAACATCTTCGGGTGATGATAAACGACCCCGCGCTGGGCTTCCTGGGCGATGAACAGGACCATGATGACAAGGGAGGCGACCGAGCTCGCGACACCCAAGGCGAGTGTCAGGGGCTCATCCTCGACACGATACCCGCGCCGCTCGAGACTGTGGGACACTTTGGAGCCGGCCCGGATGATCTCCGTGTGGCGCTTCGCTATGGCGAGCGACACGAAGAAAAACACCGAAAAGGTCAGCAGCCACTCGGCGAGGGGTTGGCCGAGGAGCGCGATGCCCATCACGAGCCGAGTGGTGAACAGGATGCCGATCACCAGCGTATCGAGCAGCGGAATGCGTTTGAGGCCGAACGAATAGGCCAGGGTCAGCGCCAGATACGAGGCCAGCGCCAGGGCAAAGGCATGCGACAGCAGCAAGGCCCCGATAAAGGCCAGGACGAGCGCACAGCCCGCCATGGTAAACCCGGCTCTGATCGACATGAGCCCGCTCGCCAGCGCACGGTGCTTTTTCGACCAGTGCCGCCGATCCGCCTCCAGATCGGCGATATCGTTCATGAGATAGGTGGCGGAGGTCACCATCAGGAGACAGCAGAGGCCGAGCAGCACATGCAGGATGGCCGACGGATCGGTCCAGCCATGGCTGAGAATGAGAGGCACGAAGATGAGCGCGTTCTTCGACCAGTGATGAACCCGCAAGGCCTTGAGGAGGGGCCGGATGCCGAGGGGCTTCGAGCGGAACTCGGCTTCGATCGGCTTGCCGAGGCGCCGCGCCTCGCTGGCGACGCCCGGCGCCACACCGGCCAGCACGATGCCGCGCGCCTTGGCCCACACGGCGAGGTCCGCTGCGCTATCGCCCGCGTAGACAAAACCATCCGGGAAGGTGCGGTCCAGATAGTCCGCCTTGGCGGCTCCCTTCAGGTTGATCACATCAGAGCCAACCGCGGAGTGAAACAGACCGAGCCGCCGCTCGATCGCCTCGACGATGGTGCGATTGGCGGCCGAGCAGAGGTGAATCTCACGCCCCTTTGTGGCCTCGTCGCGCAACCATTGCACCAGATCCTCACGTAGCGGAAGGTGTTCCGCCGAGAAGGCGATGCGGGACGACAGCCCCGCCTTGAACGCCGCGCGTCCCTGCTGCAGCAGGGGAACGGCTCGGGCCAGCCCCGAAGGATTGGTGAAAAGACCCACGGCGAGATGCTCGTAGAGCGAGTCGGTCAGGATCAATGTGTGATCGAGATCCACGATGAGCGGGTAGATCCGAGAGTCCGGTGACAACACAGACTGGCTTACCTTTTCGTTGCTCTCAAGTGGCTGCATATAAAGCCAGATCCGCCAAGTCTCAAAGCGCAAAAATATCGCACAAATCTGCGCGTGCGCAGAACAGTGTACTATCGTGTTTTGCCATAAAAATAGGCCCGCTGTCAAAACCTCAACCGACTGACGTGGACACCTTCTTGCGAGACAGATTTCGGAAGCGCAAACGACAGCTCGGCCGATTGCATTGAACCGCCACGCCGATTTACCTTGCTGGGCTGGTCTGCCCGGCGCGTGTCACTTCCCCGTCACCCTCTGATGTTGTGCCGATTCGCTGACAGCAGAGTCGGTTGCGTCACCCCGATCGCTGTGGCAAGTCTCGTAACGGAATGAGAGATCGGATGATCCACGTCGAAGACCAAGAAATGTCGTGTCTCACCGATCTCTTGAGTCGCCAAGCAGCCATATTGTCTCTGTGCCGCACCAATCTCTGGGATAAACCCCGTACGTGGCCTCACCTTCGGGTCTCTCGCAGAGAGCAGGCATGACGCCGATACCGTCACGCGTAAGCGGCCGATTGTCTGCGACCCTTACAGAATGGGTTCTTCCCCTCATCGTCTTGGGCCTCGTGTTCGCGGTCACCGTCGGGATCGTCGGTCCGTTCGGAAATTTCCCGCTGAATGACGACTGGTCGTTTGGCAGCACGACGCAGCGCCTATTCGCGACCGGCATCTGGGCTCCGACCAGCTACCCCAGCATGCCTTTGATCACCAACGCGCTTTGGGCGCTGCCGGTGTGCAGTGTCACGGCCTGCAGCTTCGATGATCTCCGCATCGCCACGCTTCTGGCGGCCGTGCTGCTGTTCGTCGCAACCTTCGTGCTGATCCGGTCGCGGGGCTCGGTGGCAGTGGCGATCGTCGCAGCCGCGACGATGATCTTCAATCCTATCGGTTACACACTCTCGTTCACCTTCATGACCGACGTCCTGTTCTGGGCGCTGGTCACCATCAGCGCGATCGTGTTCATCGCGTCGCTCGAACGAGACTCGGTCTTGCTGGCCGTCGTGGGCACCCTGGTGTCCATTGCTGCTACCCTATCCCGCCAACTCGCGTTGGCGGTGCCCTTGGCCTTCGGTCTTGTCTGCCTGTTGCAGGCGGGACCATGGCGGCGCAAGAGCCTCGTCGCGGTCGTCCCGGTCCTCGTTTGCGGCGCCGTGCTGGTGGGCTTCGATCACTGGCTCGTGGCGACCGGCAAGGTTCCGGCGCAGCTGACGGCTCAGTCCGAAGGTATCCTGCAATCCTTTCGGATGCCGGGCCTGCTGGCGAAACGTGTCGCCGAGAATATGGCCACGGCCTATCTCTATATGGGACTGTTCAGCCTGCCGGTATTGCTGCTGACGCGCCGTCCCGATTTCGAGCCGCCGAACGTCTGGCTCCGCCGCGCGCCGCGTCTCCTCGCCTGCGCGGCCGTCGTCCTGACGGTGGCGATCATGGTGGCAGCGCATCGCATCATGCCCTTCGGCAAGAACATCCTGGTGCCCGAGGGGGTGGGGCCCCTCACGTTGCGCGACGCCTTCGTGCTCGGCCTGCCGAACGTCCCGCGTCTGCCCGCGGCGTGGTGGATGGCCGTCACGTTGCTCGGCCTCGTGGGAACCTACGCTCTGGTGGATCGCCTGTCGCTCTTCCTCGTCGCGACCGCCCTCCGCTTCCCGAGGGAGCGCCTGAGGCCGGACGACGCGAGCCCTCTCTTCGCCGTGCTGGCCGTGCTGGCCTACACGACGCCCCTGCTGGCGCTTTCCGCCTACGACCGCTATTTCGTGGCCTTTCTGCCCTTGGCGTTCTTCGTTATCGTGGCGACCGCGAGTCCGGCGCCCGTGATGCGCTTCCGTTTTGGTGCCGCCGCCGCGATCCTTCTCGCGCTTACAGTGTTTTCCGTCCTGGCCCTGCACGATTATTTCGCCTGGAATCGCACCCGTTGGACGGCAATCGCAGACCTGCAGGCCGCCCATGAGGCCTCGCCAGAGACGTTGGACGGCGGCATCGAATATAACGGACTCTTCTCCTACGACCCCTCCTACACGCCGACTCCGAACAAGAGTTTTTGGTGGGTAAAGAATGATGACTACATGATCACCTTCGGCCCGGTCGCGGGGATGACGGTGCTGAAGCAATATCCCTATCGGGCCTACCTGCCGCCGTTCGAGCGATCGATTTTTGTCCTTCATCATTGATGACCGGGATTTTGCCAACGTCGAAGGAGTTCGCCTAGTGGGGCAAGCACGATGACAACCATCCTTCCTATCATCGGCCTCATTCTCATGATGGCGACAAGCTATGCGCTGGCATGGTGTTTTTCCCGGTCGCAGCCGGTAGCCAATCAGGCTGCAAGAACCGGATGCCTCGATGGATTGCGTGGTTATCTCGCTCTGAGCGTCGTCGCGCATCACTTTCTGCGTGTGTGGAACGACGCGCGGTCCGGCAGCATGGTCGCGCCGGATGGAAACATCGTGTTTCAGAACCTCGGACCGACGGCTGTCATGCTGTTCTTCATGATCACGGCCTTCCTGTTCTACAGCAAGATCGTCGCGGCTCGTGGTACGTTGGACTGGCGCGCTCTTTATACGTCCCGGTTCTTTCGGCTGATCCCTGCCTATTGGATCGTCCTCGCCGTCATGCTCATCTTGCTGATGGTGTTGCAGGACTGGAAGCTGCAGGTGTCGCCGTCGCGGTTCTTGTCGGAAGTCGCCCGATGGATGCTGTTCACCTTGCCGGGTGGGCCACCCATCAACGGATACCGGGAGACGGGGAGCCTGCTCGCGGGCGTGATCTGGACGCTCAGATACGAGTGGCTGTTCTATCTTCTGCTTCCGGTCCTGGCCCTCGTCGTGTGGCACTTGGGTCGCACGCAAATCCTTCGCCTCGGCATGCTCGTCGTGGGCGCCCTGGTGACGGCTTTCGGCCCTGCCATCGTTGTGTTCCATTTCTCGTCGGCCTTCGCGCTTCCCTTTCTTCTGGGTATGATCGCCGCCGAATTGAACGGAATCCGGAGTCTCAGGAGCTTCGCCCGTGATTGGCGAGGGACGTTGGCGGGACTCGCCTGCCTTGGCCTCCTCCTCACTTGTGCCCCAGACGAGAGCCTTACGTGGCGCGCCCCCTTCCTGATCGTCTTCTTTCTGACGGTCGTTGCGGGAAATAGCTACTTCGGTCTCCTGGCGCGGCGGCCGAGCATCCTGCTGGGAGACGCGAGCTACAGTATCTATCTCCTCCACGGGCTAGCCTTGAACGCAATGCCTCTCGTCTTCGGGGCAACGATCTACGCGGACGCACAGGGACTGACGGGCTGGCTTCTCCTCCCGCCAATTGCCGCCACGATCGTGGTTCTGGCGATCCTCAACTATCGACTCGTGGAAGCGCCGTTCATCCGAATGGGAAGAGACGTTCTGCGAGCCCGGCGGGAAGCGCCCGTTCTGGCGAAGATCGCGCCTTAAGATCATGCATTTTCGTACTCCCCACCACTCTATGAACCGTCGAGCGCCTTCTCGTCCTCCTCATCTTAGCTCGACTTTGCGCATTTTGCCGGTGTCGCTGGTCCGCCCTGGCGGCCGCCCGCATCCCGTTCCTGATGCTGGTCGGTTGGTTCGCGGCTTCGGGACCTGTGGTGATCGGCCTTGAAGACACCATTGAGCATTGGGCGTCGATGGGTTGCCAAGATCAAGGCCCGTGGCATCTACCGGGACCCCGTAAGGTCGAGCCACGGGCACTTTTTCAAGGCCAGCGGATTGCGCTGGCTGTCGGCCATGCTGCTGGCGCCGGTTTCCTAGACCGGTCGTATCTGGGCGCTCTCTTTCCTCACCGCGCCGATGGCGTCGGTACGCAGGGTCAGGCATAAGACGCTGGTCGACGGCGCCCGCCAGATCATGCTGCAGATCGCCCGCTGGCTTCCGGGCCGCCCCATCGTGATCGTGGCGGACAGCATCTTCTCGGCCATCGATCTGCTGGCCGCTGTGTGGAACCGCGTCAGCGTCGTCACGCGGCTCAGGTTCGATGCTCGCCTGTTCGCGCCCGCGGAACCGCGCGAGGCCGGCGCGATCAGGCGACCACGGCGCAATGCCGAGCGGCTTCCGACATTGGCCCAGCGCCCCCTCGAGCCGCGGATAACGCTCATCGTCCACGATCCACATTACCGATGAAAGTATCAGGTAGCGTCAGGGATATTTGCGACGTCCCATTTCCCGGCGGAAGCCGTATTTCAGAAGGCGGGATAGTGGCCGGCCATATTTCGACCACACAGGCTCGAACACTTGAGCACTGATGTACCTGTTCCGCCCAGGACGGCCCGGTGAGGAATCGCTGCGGCCAGCTCGACAACAGGCGTTGTCCCACCCCATTTGCTGCAATGATAACAAGCAGCAGCGTGGAGAATGCTCTGATCGCTACATGATTAGACGTCGAAAGAAGCAAGAGCGAAATGACAAGACAGCTCGCCCCGAAAAAGAAGTATCGACTACCGACTAAAGGCGCTGTTTCCAATACGGAAGCACCAGGGATTGATCCAACAACGTTCAGCGCGGTCACCAGGACCCACAAGCCAACAACGTAAAATATTTGTGACCTCAACCTTGATTCGACGTGTTGCCTCCAGGCAAATAAAATCAATGTGCTAAATAAAAGGCAAATCAATATCGAGAAATAATGCATTCCGACCCAAGTAGTTACAAGACTGGTTGCCTTAACGCCAACTATAGGCTGAAAAATGGTGCCAGCGATGATGGACTGGACGATCGCCAAACTATGCAGGTCATACGACCTGTTGGAAAACTCGGTTGTTAGGATAGCTAGTAGCTGCACACAAGTCGATAGCGCGAGCAATCCCCCCAAAGAGGCAAAGACAACCGATCGACTCAAAATGCCTTTCGCTATAAATCCCGGTGCAAGCATACACGACGGGACGCCGGTCAATCCGCACAACAATGTCCATGCACAAGCGATACCGAAACGACGCCTAACTATATCTTCATTGAGAAGAAGAACCATTAAAACGCTAAGCGAGCATAACCACTGTATATTTGTCGATGTTAGCCAGACTTCGTAACTTTCGGGCAGAAAGAACCAGCCAGCCAAAAAAAAGAGCGCGAATCCGGGAGCATTAGCTACACCCATCGCCCAGTATGCGAGCTGCATGAACAAAACACCACTGACTATAAACGCCGCGTAAGTGGTCACGTATGGCATCAGATCAACATACGACCTGATGGCGAACCAGCATGCTATTGCATTGATAAGTTGTACAGACCCACGATAATTATAGGTGAGCGCCTGAAGGAAGCTCTTTGAAGCCATGTCAGGCATGAATACGGACCCCTCTTCAGCCCATAACCGCCCATGCAGCATAACTTCAGGCATTTTGGTAAAGGAAAGAATGATGAAGAGCGCGGTCATCAGCATCCATCGTCTGCTGCTTTGGCTAGTGAATGCCACATAGATGCTGTCGAACATACGTCTCCATTCCAGATTATCGCCTACCCGTGCACAAAGCCGCGACTAAGCGTCAATACGCGATTTGCTGGCCACTTACAAACTGTTGCGCTCTGGTTCCTGCTCGGCTGCAAAACGTCAAGAGGGTCGTAGGCATCGTCTCCTTTTTCAGACGCTGCCTACGGCCGACGAATTTCCTAAACTTTTCTTAATTCGAGTAGGCTCCGATGTCGACAGGGACTTTCCTTGTTTTTCCAGTGATATCGGTCGTTGGTGCCTTGGCTGGAGAGCCTGCCCCGATGCCTGCGCTGCCGCCTTTCAGCCTCAGGTCATAAGCGCCATTTGCATTGTCCAGTTTGACAAAGAGCGATGATGGAGTAGGGACAAGAGTAGTCTGTGTGGATGGTTGGCCGGACTTTACCAGCGCCACGGTTATGCTACCCTCCTTGCCGATGAGCTTCGATGTGAATATATTGTGGTCATAGCTTACCCCGGGTTCAGCAACGGCCAGCACTGGAGCAATATTATTTCTAACAAGTATATTGGACGGCAGTGACCCATCTTTTCCATGTGAAATCCACAGCAAGGCCTGCGTTGAGCCGCTTGAAACAACAGTATTATTGATTACCGAGCTGTTTTTTGCACCAAATACAGCAATTCCATTATTCGTATCTGTCACAACAACATTATTCTGGACAATGAGGTTATCCCACTTCCCGTCGAAGATCGAGATGCCTTGCAGGTAGCTGTCTGGGTCATTCAATTTGATGATCTTGTTGTCTTCGATTCGAACGTTCGAGTTCGTTGTATAAGCGCCATTCACAAGGTTCGACCAGCCCTGAATAGCATCAGCATGATATCCGTTTAGCTTGTTGATATTTCCATTCGTAAATGTATTGCCACGAACCGTTATATTGCTATATGTTATGTCGATACCGTCAGTCTGGAAATAATCGACAACGTTGTTGGCGAAAAAATTACTGTCCTTTCCCATCATGGCGCCATTAAATACGTTATAAATCTTGCTGTTGGTCAAGCTAACGCACGAAACTCTTGAGGAAAACGTGGTGAAGTAGGGCTTCAATATCCAGTCTGCATCCGACCAGCCTCTAGTATCGTCAGTTGTAGAAAACGTGTCATTGGAAAACACAACATTATTCGAAATGCCCGTGTAATCACCGTCTCCAACCGTCACTTGTCCGTCCAAAGGTTTCTTCTTGACGTCGGTATTGGTGCTCGGGCTCCCTCCCTGGAATTTTATGCCCTGAAAGACAAACTTGGCAGAACTCACGATGTTCATTTGGCGAATGACGGGGGTTTGGCCCGGTCCGGCCATGACCCAAACGAAATCTGTATTGAAGGAGTTCAGAATCTTGAGTGTGCCGTAGTTTCCACTCATGAGGATGACAACATCACCTGCTTTAATCGGACCTGATGGGTTCACGTCTCCGTACGATTGGTTCTTATTCGACCACGCTTTTGCCGACAGAAGCTTGTTGCTCATTCCGATGACGGCCGTTAGGTTTTTCCAGGGCTTTGCCGCCGACCCATCACCTTGGTCCGAACCTTTTACAGGGTCGACGTAGAAATTGCGGTGACTTGGTTTAATGCTCGGCACTGGGCACCCAGGATAGACTTCAATCGCTTGGGCAATGGCAGGACAAACCGCCATGAACATACCTGCTGCCAGGACTCTTTTCAACAACGCAACCTCCGCATGTTAGATGCCGTGTTATAGAACGTAGTTCTGTCGGCCTCCCTAACGGAATTACGACGTGTTGTAACAATGCTTCAGATATTGAGGCCTTCTGTCCCAGGAACCGCTTTTGAAGCCGGGAGGCACCCCTAGCGTACCTCGTGCATAGGTTAACGGCATGTGTCCAGTCGAGACGCATTCCTAAGCCAATTGGACCCACGTTCGGAATGGTCAAACCTGACAACACTCCCCTCGGTAGATATCTTCGCGGTTCAGACGAGGTGCAGTTGCAGGCGAATCCATTAAGTCCAATCAGGGCGCTCCTGTTCGGTAATTCACTTGCTCTGGTGCAGTGTTTCCGGACGTTGTAACCCGCTGCAGCGCGAAGACAAGCCCGATTAAGATCAATAGTAGCGTATTGTTTTCGGTTTGAGACGTTGTGGTTCGATCGACCGCATACGCAATCAACGCACACCCAATGGCTGCGCCGGTTGCAGCAAGCGGTGATTTATTGGTTATATAGATACGGAAGCTGATCCAGACTGCAACGGCGATCATGCCGAAGAACAGCCCGAACCCAAGCACCCCGTTGTCTAGAAGGAGATTAATCCGGTAGTCGTCCATTGTTGCTTGGCCGCGGCCACCTGTGACGAATTCACCTGCTACGCTCGCTGTACCAAACCCGTGGCCCCACAATGGGCTCTGAAAGATTTTTGGCCATGCAGTCGCCCACTGCTGTACCCTGCCCTGGTCGCTAAGCTGGGTTGTGCCATTCCCGAAAACCATCACATGAAATTTGTTTACAAATGTGACTGCAGCTGCGACGATGGTTACGGTACCGGAAGTTAGAAATAGCGCAATGCCACCAGATAGACTTTCCGGATGTAAACGGATCTTTCGGATTGCCCAAATAATCAAGAAAACGCTTAGAGCCACCATCGAACAGACGTAACCTCCTCGTGATCCTGAGTAGGTCAGCGACAGAAAACCGGCAATAAAGCTGACCAGTCCCAGGAGACGGTGTCGCCCGGAGTCTCCATGAATCAAGAAATAGGCGGCCACAGGCGCTACCATCGCCACCATCTCAGCCCATGACAGCCCAATGCTATATGCCGCGGTCGCGCGATAGATGCCGTCGCGGAATGAACCCGTTTCCGCGCCTGCATACATAGGAGTGTTTTCAATTATGTAGGCACGACTGGACGCCGGAAGGAGCTGAAACATAAACGGCTTCTGGACGTGAAATTCGATGCCGCCGAGCACGAAATCGATGATCATACAAAAAAGCATGACCTTGAGCAGCCCAACGATGTTAGCACCTTTCTCGACGAAAATTATAACGGCGAGGAATGGCAGATACCAAGTCATTGTATACTGAACGAGAACGTTTATGGTTGAGCTGGGAGCGACAGAAACGGGAAACGTCGCCACGATTAGTGCGTAATAACCTGCAGTCATATAGAAAAGTAGAGGTGCTGCCTTTAAGCGGTTAATCAACAGCGTTCTATATTTAGATGAACCGCAGATGGTTATGACAAGTGCGCCAACGAAGATGTAGAGGAAGAAACGCCGAACCGAAATGAAAGGTACACCCGGAATTATGATTGCGAGATAGAATGGAGTACAGACAGTAGCTACGAGGAAAGGGACAAACGAGCGGCGTGCCAGGCGACTAGGAACAGACCGTAGATCTGGCAGAGTCCAGAGCAGGATGAGGCCTGCCAAACCGACAATCCCAAACGGTACGCCGGCGGGGAACAGCACGCAACCGACGCCGACCACAAGACCGATGAACGCCAGGCTCCCCGCGATCAACGTCTTGCGGGCGGCCCAGCCCGTTGTTGCGAGAACGGACGACAGCATGCTCATTCGTGCCTCTCCGGACGCCTCCTGACGTTGCGTCAGATGGCGCGACCATACATAAACGGCACCTCCCGTCCAGCGCGCATGCGATCGGCACCAAACGTGGTTATCGGAATCCTGTCTCCACCGGACCTCGGCAAGAGACTATGGGGCTACCGCTGTTCTCCAAGATTGCGGGATTGCACCGGCCTCTCGATAGGGCATGACGCGGGTTTGGTCGCGCCGAGCGGCTCACAAGCCAATAAATTCACACGTCAGTGCTAGACAACTTAGACTGAGCAATTCAAGCTCGGCTCTCCGCCGAGTGCCAGGACGAAACGCGCGTGATACATCCGAGACTGCCGGCACGTGATGCAGCCTGACGCCGGATCGATGGGGGATGTCGCGACGCTTCATCGCGAAAAACGGTTGCACGAGCAGGCTTTTAGGCTCGTCAACATGGGCGCCTGGGAATGCGACCTTGAGACCGAGCAGCTGGCGTGGACCGATGGCGTCTACCGGCTGTTCGACATCGAGCCCGGCGCGCCGCTGAAGCGATGCCCGATCCTCGAGATGTATTTCGAGGAGTCGCGCCGACAATTGGAGGCGATCCGGGCAGAGGCCATTCGCCTGGGACGCCCATTCGCGCTCGACGTCCGGGTGCGGACGGCCAAAAATGAGAGCCGTTGGCTGCGGATCACGGCCGATGTCGCCTTGGAGCGAGGGCGTCCCGTTCGGCTGTTTGGCGCCAAGCAGGACATCACACGCGAACGGGAGGAATGGGAACGCCTGCGCCACATGGCCGAACGTGATCCGCTGACGGGACTGGCGAATCGCCGCCTCTTCGACGCGCATTTTCGGGAGATGGTCAGCGACGGGATCAACCATGCCTTCGTGTCGGCGCTGGTCCTGATCGATCTCGACCGGTTCAAGCAGGTCAATGACCATCTCGGCCATGCCGCCGGAGACGAGTGCCTGCGTCAGGTGGCGATCCGGCTGCAAAAGGCACTTCCGGATGCCGCGCTGATCGCCCGCCTGGGCGGGGACGAGTTTGCCGTACTGCTTCGAGCGCCGCTCGATGCGGCCGGGATCGCAAGATTGCTGAAGCGGGCGTCCCTCGCATTGTGCCGGCCGCTCGCCTGGAACGGCACTCACATGGACTTCGGCGTCTCGATCGGGGCCGCAGTTCTGCGGCAGCCGCCTGGCTTTAAGCTCTCGAACCTGTTCAACCGCGCGGATGCCGCCCTCTATGCGGCCAAGGCAAAGGGCGGAAACAGCGTCAATATCGATGGGGCCGCCGTGACGGTAAAGCCCTCCCGCTTCGGCCGCGCCCGGATCGATCCGCCGCCGTTGACCGGCGGGCCAGTCATGCCTTGATGTTTTTCGGGCTGCGGGTATCTCGCCCTTGAACAGAGGACGCGTTTCGCGCCATCTCCAGACTGGAGGAGCCATCCGATGAGCTTTCGGTCGATCTATGCCCACGGCTTCGCACGCGTCGCCGCTTGCACCACCTCTGTGGACCTCGCGAACCCGGCCGCGAATGCCGCCACCATTCTGAAAACCTTGCAGGCCTGCCATGCGCGGGGGGTCGCGCTCGCACTTTTTCCGGAACTCGGGGTCTCGGGCTACGCCATCGACGATCTCCTGATGCAGGATACGTTGCTCGCGGCCACAGAAGCCGCACTTGGCACGATCGCGGCGGGTTCGAAGGATCTTCTGCCGTTGATCCTGGTCGGCGCGCCCCTGCGGCATGGGTCGCGGCTCTACAATTGTGCCGTCGCGATCCATCGCGGCGCCATCCTGGGCGTCGTGCCGAAGACGCATCTGCCCAACTACCGGGAGTTCTACGAGCATCGCCACTTCGCCTCCGGCGAAGGCCTGGAAGGCGAAGCGATCGAGATCGGGGGCGCGCTCGTGCCCTTCGGTCCGGACCTCCTTTTCCAGGCGGCGGACCGGCCCGACTTCACGGTGCATGTCGAGATCTGCGAGGATGTCTGGATTCCGATGCCGCCGAGCGGCGTCGGGGCCCTTGCGGGCGCCACCGTGCTGGCGAACCTGTCGGCCAGCAACATCACGGTCGGCAAGGCCGACACCCGCAAGCTGCTCAGCCAATCGCAATCGGCCCGCTGTCTCGCGGCCTATCTTTACGCCGCCGGCGGCCGCGGCGAGTCGACCACCGACCTCGCGTGGGACGGTCAGACATCGATCTTCGAGAATGGCGTCACGCTGGCCGAGAGCCCGCGCTTCCCCGAGGGCGATCAGATGACCGTCGCGGATCTCGACCTCGACCTCTTGCGCCAGGAACGCATCCGGCAGGGAACCTTCGAAGACAACCGGCGCCATTTCGGCATCGGAAGCGGCACGTTTCGAACCGTGACGTTCACGCTCGATCCTCCGCTGACCGATATCGGATTCGAGCGGCACATCGAGCGCTTCCCCTTCGTGCCGGCCGATCCCGCGCGGCTGAACCAGGATTGCTATGAGGCCTACAACATCCAGGTCTCGGGACTGCAGCAGCGGTTGGAGGCAATCAAGACCAACCGCATCGTCATCGGCGTCTCGGGCGGCCTTGACTCGACGCATGCGCTGATCGTCGCCGCCAAGGCCATGGACCGGCTGGGCCTGCCGCGTTCCAACATCCTGGGCTTCACCATGCCGGGCTTCGCCACCGGGGAGGAGACCAAGGGCAATGCCTGGGCCCTGATGCGCGCGCTGGGGATCACGGCGGAGGAACTCGACATCAAGCCGGCCGCCCGGCAGATGCTCGCCGATCTCCGTCATCCCTTCGCGGACGGCAAGCCGGCCTATGACGTCACGTTCGAGAACGTGCAGGCGGGTCTCCGCACCGACTACCTGTTCCGCCTCGCGAACCACAGGGGGGCCATCGTGCTCGGCACGGGCGACCTCTCCGAGCTGGCGCTCGGCTGGTGCACCTACGGGGTCGGCGATCAGATGTCGCATTACAACGTCAATTCCGGCGTGCCGAAGACGCTGATCCAACACCTGATTCGCTGGGTGATCAGCTCGGGCCAGTTCGAGGGCGAGGTCAATGCGACGCTCGACGCGATCCTGTCGACCGAGATCTCGCCCGAACTCGTGCCGGCCGCGGCCGGCGAAAAGCCGCAGAGCACGGAAGCCAAGGTCGGGCCCTATGCGTTGCAGGACTTCAACCTGTTCTACACGCTGCGCCACGGGTTCAAGCCTTCCAAGATCGCCTTCCTGGCCCTGATGGCCTGGGAGGACGTCGAGCGCGGGTCATGGCCACCCGGCTTCCCGGCGGACAAGCGCGGGGCCTATGGGTTGCCGGCCATCCGTCACTGGCTGACCGACTTCCTCAGCCGCTTCTTCGGTTTCAGCCAGTTCAAGCGCTCCGCCATGCCGAACGGCCCCAAGGTCTCGGCCGGCGGTTCCCTTTCGCCGCGCGGCGACTGGCGCGCCCCGTCGGACGGGAATGCGAAAGCCTGGCTCCAGGAGCTGGAGGCCAACGTTCCGAAGGCGTGAGATCGCCCGGCGACGAGGCCAAGCGGTTTGCGAATTCCTCCACGGGCCGACTAGGATCATCCGGTGCTTTGAGGATGAGGCTCCGTGGCCTCGTGCAGCAGCCAATCGAGCAACTCATTTTCGGCGCGGCCGAGACTTCGCCCGGCCGCGTAGGTGACGAAATGGCCGGCCTGGTGGGACAATGCGATTGTCGAGAGCGCGATCAGGCTGCCGTCCGCCAGGGAGGCGCTCGCGAGTGCCTGGGCTCCGAGGAGCACGCCGGATCCATGGCGCGCTGCTTCATAAGCGATGATGAAGCTGTCGCATCGCAGGACTGTCTCCCGCGCGGGTGACAGGCGGGCCGCGGCAAACCAGTCCGGCCACATCTCGCGCGCGCCGGTGACCGAAAGCAGCGGCAATGTCGTCCAATCGCCGCTAGGTCCGATCCTTTCGATGAGGCGCGGCGCGGCCATCGGAAGCAGCCGCTCCATGGTCAACCGATGGCTGCTGCGACCGGGAAACGACCCGGTTCCGAAGCGCAGATCGAAATCGGTCGCGCTTGCTTCATAGTCGGCCGGAACCGACATGGTCGTCAGCGTCAGGCGGATGCGCGGCAGGGCGGCCTGAAGCCGGACCAGCCTGGGCGCGAGCCACAGCGCCATGAAGGAAATCGGGCCACAGAGGGTCAATGTCGCGCGACGGTCCGGTCCGAAGAGGGCTTGCGTGCTGCGGCCCAACGAGCCGAATGCGGCCTGCACGTGCGGCAGATAGGCGGCGCCATCCAGGGTCAGCTCGACGCCTCGGGGAAGGCGCCGGAACAGCGGCCGGCCCAGTTCCGCCTCGAGCAGTTTGATATGCTGACTGACGGCCGCCTGGGTCAGGCCGAGCTCATGTCCGGCCGCGGTGAAGTTCAGGGTTCGCGCGGCGCATTCGAATGAACGGAGCCGGTCGAGGGCAGGAAGCATCTGAGCCAATCATAAGAAAAACATTGTCTCAATCCAGTAATCGATTGTTTGTGTGATGTCTTGCCACAAGGCACAAGAGTCTCATCGATCATGGAGACATCTGATGCGACCTCAATCAGTGAGCGTGACCGGCGGTGGTTCGATCGTGTGGATCACATGGCCGGATGGAATGGAGGCTCGCTTCCATGCGATCTGGCTGCGCGACAATGCGCTCGATGCCGAGACCCGCAGCGCCGGCAACGGCCAGCGTCTGATCACCATCCTCGACGTGCCGGCTTCCACCGCCGTCATGGACGCGAAAATCTCACCGAAGGGCGATCTTGCCGTCACCTTTGGGCCGAATGGGCATCGAACGTCTTTCCCTTCGGCTTGGCTGCGCGACCATGTTTACGACACGTCGAAGGCTGCCGAGCCCGGATGGGTCTCGCCGGAGACCACGGTTTGGGACGCAGGTCTTCAGACAAGCGTGCCGAAAGTCTCCTACGCGGCAGTCGTTCGACAGGCGCCCGTTCTCCGCGATTGGCTCACGGCCGTACGGCGGTATGGCTTCGCGGTCCTGCGGGACGTGCCGCGCGAGACGGGCAGCTTGGCCGAGGTTGTCAAACTCTTCGGGTTCGTTCGCGAGACGAACTACGGCCGCTGGTTCGACGTGCGAGCCGAGGTCGACCCGAACAATCTCGCCTTCACAAACCTCGGCTTGCAAGCGCATACTGACAATCCCTACCGCGACCCCGTACCCACCCTGCAACTGCTCTGCTGCCTGGAAAACACGGTCGAGGGAGGTGAATCGAGCGTGGTCGACGGCTTCATGGTGGCCGAGCGCCTGCGCCGCGAAGACCGTGATGGCTTCGCGCTCCTGACCCGCTTTCCTGTCCGCTTCGACTATGGCGGTCCGGCGGGCATTCGGCTCCGCGCCAAACGTCCGATGATCGAGCTTGGCCCGGATGGGGAAATGATCGCGGTGCGGTTCAACAACCGGTCGGCCGCTCCCTTCACGGACATTCCGTTCGAGGCCATGCCGGCCTTCTACGCCGCCTATCGCCGTTTTGCCGAGATCGTCGAGGACGAGAGCATGCAGGTCACCTTCAAGCTTGAACCGGGCGAACTCTTCATAGTCGACAACACGCGCGTGTTGCACGCCCGCAAAGCCTTTTCGAGTTCCGGTACCCGGTGGCTGCAAGGGTGCTACGCCGACAAGGACGGGCTGCTCTCGACGCTCGCGGCTCTCGAAACCTCAACGACGGATAGGGTCGCGGAATGACCACAACGGTTCTCGATCGCACCACGATCGTCCCCTTCCTGGCGGACATCTTCGAGCGCCGAGGCGCTGAAGACTATCTCGGCGAGCCCGTGACGATGGCCGAACACATGCTGCAGGGCGCGTGGTTCGCCGAACGGGACAAGGCCAACGACGACCTCATCGCCGCGGCGCTGCTGCATGATATCGGTCATTTCACCAGTGAGTTCGGCGCCTATTCGCCCGAGGATACCGAAGACAGGCACCATGACGACGCTGGCGCCGCGATCCTGGCGCCGTTCTTTCCACCTGTGATCACCGAGTGCGTCCGGTTGCACGTCGCGGCCAAACGCTATCTCTGCGCGACCGATCCGCACTATCACGCCAAGCTGTCTCCGGCGTCGGCGCATTCGCTCGAACTGCAGGGCGGCCCGATGAACGAGACCGAGGTGGCGGCCTTCGAGGCCAATCCGTTTTTTCGCGACGCCGTCCAGGTTCGCCGATGGGACGAGGCCGGCAAGGTCGCGGGACTGAAAACCCGTATGTTCCGCGACTACGCGCCCTTGCTGCAAGGTGTCGTCGACCGTCATCTTGGAAGTCGGGGGTGAAGACACTGCCCGACGCGGACCCGGCCGGGCGCGCCGCTACGGTTTTGCGTGCCGTTTGCATGTCAGGCCCGCAGGCGTACAGGCGATGCCCGGGGTCGAGCACGCGGCATGGCCGTCGCTCGACGCGCAAATGACGCAGCCGTTGGTCCACTCCAGGCAGCCCGGATTCTGCCGGCCATATCCTTGAATCGACAGCGGCGACCCTTGTTTCAGGGCCGGCGTCTTGAAGCTATCGGCGCTGGCCGGCGTGAGGCCCATCGCGAGCATCGGGATGAGAAGCAGACGGCGTGCAAAAAGGATCATGGTCCCGGTATAGCCTGAGCGGTCAGCGTCGGCACGGCCGATGTTTCGTTTTCCGGCGTTCATCCTTGTCCATCGGGGTTGCAGCTGAGGAACCTTCCTGCCCGGCGGCGCGTCTGAGGAGCGATGCTACGCCTGATGGACGTGGTGTCGTCCGACCAGCAATGAGGGGGCACATATGGCGACTTCCACCAGCAAGCAGGCGACGGATCAGGATCCGGTCGCGCTCCGCACGCCGAACGACCTTGGGGACAATGCCACGAGCGCGATCGCGGCCGAGGTGAACAAGCTCGTCGCCGACGCTTTCGCGCTTTACGTGAAAACGAAGAATTTTCACTGGCACATGTCCGGGCCGCATTTTCGCGACTATCATCTGATGCTCGACGAGCAGTCGGAGCAGATTTTTGCGACGACCGATCCGTTGGCCGAACGCGTCCGCAAGCTCGGTCAGAAGACCCTTCGGTCGATCGGCAACATCAACGAGATCACACGCGTCAAGAACAACGATGCCGATTTCGTGTCGCCGCTCGACATGCTCAAAGAGCTCTGCGCAGACAACAAGGCGATGGCGGCCAACATGCGCAAAGCGCATGAAATCTGCGACGACCACAAGGACGTTGCCACTGCGAGCCTGCTCGAAGTCTATATCGACGAGACCGAGCGCCGGACGTGGTTCCTGTTCGAGGCGATCCAGGGCGCCGACCCGACGGGCCACTGACCAACGCGTGAGAGGCGTGGCGCTTCCCGCTTGTCCTTTGAACGGCGAGCGTGGAGAAGGGACAGACGATCAATCGGTGACCCTCGCGTGCGCCATTCCTATCATGTCGTAGATGTCTTCACGGATACGGCGCTGGCCGGTAATCCGCTTGCCGTCGTTCTCGATGCCGGGGATATTCCGAGCGATCGCTGCCAAGCCATCGCCCGGGAGTTCAACCTCTCCGAGACCGTGTTCGTGGAAGACCCGCGCGACCCGGTCAACACCGCCAGATTGCGCATTTTCACGCCGATGCGTGAACTCCCGTTTGCCGGGCACCCTACGGTCGGGACTGCAGCACTGCTCGCGCTGCTACGGGCGCCTGAAATCCTTCTCCGGCAAGATCTCTCCGTCGTGTTGGAGGAATCGATCGGGCCGATCGAATGCACCGTGCGACGTGTCAGGGGGCAGGTGCGGGCGAGCTTCACGCTGCCGAAACTCCCTGTCCGGAGCAGCGAGGCGCTGACGCCCGAAGTGCTGGCCCGCGCGCTTGGCCTGCCCTCGGAGGCGATCGGGATGGACGGGCATGCCGTGGGCGTCTTCTCGGCGGGCGTCCCGTTCCATTGCGTTCCCGTGCGACCAGGTGCGATGGCTCAATGCCGGCCGAACATTGCACTCTGGCCGGACCTGCTCCCTCCAGACGGACCGCAAGCGATTTTCGTCTATTCTCGGGACATCGAGGCTCCCTCGTCCGCCTACCGGGCCCGTATGTTTTCGCCGGCCTTCGGCATTGGTGAGGACCCGGCGACCGGCTCGGCGGTTGCGGCTTTCGCGGGCGCCGTGATGGCCTACGAGCGGCCTACCGATGGAGATCATACGCTGGTGATCGAGCAGGGCTACGAGATGGGCCGCCCCAGCCTGATCACGCTCGGGTTGAATGTCGAGAATGGCGCGCTCGTCTCCGCGTCGATCGGCGGCGGCACCGTGCGGATCGCCGAAGGGACGCTGCACCTGTGAGGCCTCACCGGATCGTCGAAGCGAGCGGGGTCGAATGCGATCTGATCGACGTCCCGTGGGACTTCGCGCGCGAGCGCGCGGACGACATCGAGCGCAACTGGCGTGCCCGAACGGCGGCGACCCCCGACCTCTTCAATGGCCGCGTGCTCTTGCTCCATGACGGCGACCTGCAGCCGGGCGACGATGGCCGGCCGGTGTTTCGCGGCCATTGTTTCGAGACGGAGTTCAAGCCCTTCCTGGCCTGGCGCGATCTCGGCTTCCCGCCCATCGGCGTGCGCAATTGCTTCGCCATGGCGGCGCTGGAGAGTGCCGACGGTGCCTTTATTCTCGGCGAGATGAACACCCATACGGCGCCGGCCGGGCAGATCTACTTCCCCTCCGGCACGCCCGACCATAAGGATCTCGTCGGCCGAAGGCTCGATCTCGAGGCCAGCGCGCGCCGCGAACTGGAAGAAGAAACCGGCCTCCGCCCGGAGGAGCTCGCGTTCGCCGACGGCTTCACTCTGCTGATCAGCCCCACCCGGCTCTGCTGCATGAAGCGCATCCTCTCCCCCGAGACCGCCGATGTGCTGGTCGCCCGGATCCATCGCTGGCTCGCGCAGGACCCCAAGCCGGAACTCGCCCGCATGCATATCGTGCGCGAGGACGCCGACATCACGTCCACCATGCCGGCCTTTATGGTTGCCTATCTCAAGTACCGGTTCGGCACCGACGAAGACTGAGCTCGCAGCCGATATCGCCAGACAGACGCTTGCAACTCATTGAGGATAGCCGTGCCGGGCTTTCGAGCTGCGCACCAGGGCGGAGGCCTGGGCATCATGGCCGGCCGCACAGGCCGCGGCCGCCTGGGCGATTTCGCTCTGGATGCGATGATAGACCGGCAGGCCGATATTGCCGCTCCGATAGTCGTTGTCCTGGATCGCCTGCCAGCGCGCGACCTCGCCCGAACAGCCCTGGCCCTCAGGCAGTTGAAATCCCTGCGGCGTGTAGGGCTGCGTCGCGTAATTCGGGTTCGGATCAGCCGCCGGCTGACCGGCCGCCCCGTGGACCGCACAGGCCAGGGCGATCAGGCCACTGCAAACGAACACAATGGGACGATACGCCATGAGAGCGGCTCCTGATTCGGAGCCGCCAAATTAAACGCCCCGACGCGCGACTCCAAACGCGTCGGCCCCGTCTCAGAACACTCTGTGGACCCAACCATAGGCATCTGCCGCCGCACCGCGCTGCAGATCGGTCAGGGACCGCCGCAGGCTCTGGGCCACCGAATCGTTTTCGCGCCCTTGGGCCATGCTGAACGATCCGGCGCCGTCCTTGACCTCGCCGATCGGGGCGATCACGGCGGCGGTGCCGCACGCGAAGGCCTCGCGCAGCCGGCCGCTCTCGGCGTCGGCACGCCATTGCTCGATGCTGTAGGGTTCTTCACGCACGTCAAGCCCGCTGGCCCGCGCCAGGGTGATGATGGAATCCCGGGTGATCCCGGGCAGGATCGTGCCGGACAGGGGCGGCGTGACGAGCGAGCCATCGTCAAACACGAAGAACACGTTCATGCCGCCGAGTTCCTCGACCCAGCGCCGCTCGATCGCATCGAGGAACACCACCTGATCGCAGCCCTGCCGCATCGCCTCGGCCTGGGCCGGCAGGCTCGCCGCGTAGTTGCCGCCGCATTTCGCAGCGCCGGTGCCGCCCGGCGCCGCCCGCGTATAGCTGCGCGAGACCCAGACCGAGATCGGCTTCGGCCCGCTCTTGAAATAGGAACCGACCGGCGACGCGATGACCATGTAGAGGTAGTCGCTGGCGGGCTTGACGCCGAGGAACGCTTCGCCGGCGATCATGAAGGGGCGCAGATAGAGACTGCCGCCCGGGGTGGTTGGGATCCAAGCCCGGTCGATCGACACGAGCTGGCTCACGGATTGGATGAACATGTCTTCGGGCAGCGCCGGCATGGCCAGACGCTCGGCCGAGTTGGCGAAACGCCGCGCATTGGCGTCGGGCCGGAACAGCACGGCGCCGCCGCCCTCGAGGCTGTAGGCCTTCATGCCCTCGAAGATTTCCTGGGCGTAGTGGAGCACGGCCGCCGCCGGATCCATGGTGATCGGCCGGCGCGCCTCGACCGTGGCGTCATGCCAGCCCGCATCGGTGTTGTAACGGATCGTCACCATATGGTCGGTGAACACCCGGCCGAAATCGGGATTGGCCAGAAGAGCGGCGCGTTCCGCGTCGGCCACGGGCGCATGGTGGGGGATGGTCTTGAAGGCCGGTGCGGACTCACCACTCATCGAATTGTCTTTCTCGAATAGGTCAGTGTTGCTGTCTTATCTACCACGCGTTCAGGCAGTCGCGCTAGGCTGCGACCTTGTCAATCGGAAAAATCTTTGGGTCGACACGGGTTGTCGCGTGGTGCTGTGATCAAGGGGTCTGAAGACGCGCCCCAGGAAGGCTGGCCGCGGTGTCAGAGCGGCGCTTGCGAAAGGGCCAGTCGATCACCCCGGCACAGAACAGGGCCCACCACACGAACACCGGCTGAAAGGCCAGGCGCGGTCCGTGATACCACCAGCTGTGCGGCAGGCTCGGGATATCGACGTTGCCGAAGGCATGCTTGATGTTGGCCGGGTAGACGCAGACCGCATAGAGCGCCAGCATGATCCCGGCGAGCCAGCGCGTGCGGGGAACGAATAGACCGAGACCACCGGCGATCTCGCACACCCCGGTCGCGATGACGGTGGCGCGGGGCGCCGGCACCCAATCCGGCATGATCGGCAAAAACGCTTCGGCCATGAAAACATGAACGAAGCCGAAACCGATGTAGAGAACCGCCATCAGGCCGAGAAGGACCCAGCGGGCTCCGGCATGGGGCAGATCGTTCAGGTTCATCGTCGGACCTTTCTGGCTGGCGCGGGTGGGCGGGTCGTCTCGTCTTCGACCATGCGGCCCTAAGTCCGAGTCGAGGCGGCGTAGCGCCCCTCCGGGATAGATGGAACACAAGATGGCATCGTCGACAGAACCCGTATGGTTCATCACCTCGGTTGCTCGACCGATTTCGGTCTCGAACTCGCCAAACTGGTGCTTGCGCGTGGTTGGCGGGCCGTCGTGACGGCGCGTGACAAGGACCGGGTGGCGGACCTCGCAGAGGGTGCGGACGGCCGTGCGCTGCCGCTCGCGCTCGATGTCACCGATGCCGAGGCGGTGCGGGTCGGCGTCGAAGCCGCGCTGGCGCAATTCGGCCGGATCGACGTCCTGGTGAACAATGCCGGCTATGGCTATCAAGCGAGTGTCGAGGAGGGGGAGGACGCGGAAATCCGCGCCCAGTTCGACGCCAACGTGTTCGGCTTGTTCGCTCTGACCCGCGCGGTTCTCCCCGGCATGCGGGCGCGCCGGCACGGCCATATCATCAACATCACATCCGTGGCCGGCTTGGTCGGCTTTCCGGGATCGGGCTATTATGCGGCGAGCAAGCATGCCGTCGAAGGCTGGTCCGACGCGCTGGCGGTCGAGGGCGCCCCGCTCGGCATCAAAGTCACCTGCGTGGAGCCGGGCCCGTTCCGCACGGATTGGGCCGGGCGGTCGCTCAAGCAGACGCCGAACCGCATTGCCGATTATGCCGAGACGGCGGGCGCGCGTCTGAAGATGACTTCGGACGGCAGTGGCAAGCAGGCGGGCGACCCCGTCCGCGCCGCGCAAGCCATGATCGATCTGACCGAGCAGCTCAACCCGCCGCGCCATCTCGTTCTCGGCGCCTGGGGGCACGATGCCGTGACCAAGAGGATGCAGGAGCGGCTGACCGAGATCGAGAGCCTTCGAGACAAGGCTCTTGCAACCGACTATCCCAAGGACTGAGCGGCGGGAGGACGAAAGGCGAGGCCAACGCGGCGATGACAGATGCGCGATCTCTCGTCCTTTCCGCCTTCGCCAAGCAGGTGGAGTGGTGCGTCCGACTTGGCTCACCCTTCACGGCTTCGCTGCTGCGGCTCTTAGCCGACGACATTGCCACGGGCGGCGTCACCGCGATGGTCGTGGCCGACTGGCCCGGCGATCCGCTCAGCGATGCCCTGCCGTTGCGACTCGCCGGCGCCTTGCATGCGCTGGTGCTCAAGGGCCTGGCGCCGAATTTGGCGGATGTCTATCCGCCACATCCCACCACAGAGGTACGTCTCCGTGCGGCGGCGCTCCAGGCCCTCCGAGCGCATGAGACCTTCGTCGCCACCTTCCTTCAATCCCCGCCGCAGACCAATGAAGTCGGGCGCGCTGGCGTCCTGGTCGGCGGCTTTCTGACGATCGCGGCGAACACCGGCCTGCCGCTTCGGTTGCTGGAAATCGGCGCGAGCGCCGGGCTCAATTCGGTGTGGGACCTGTTTCACTACCGGCTGGGCGGAGCCGAATGGGGCGACCCCAGCAGCCTCGTGCATCTGACGCCGATCTGGCACGGCGCGATCCCTCCGGTCAGCGCAGCGATGGGCATCGTCGAGCGACGCGCCTGCGATCGCGCGCCAATCGACATTGCCGACCCCGACCAGCGGCTTCGCCTGAAGGCCTATGTCTGGCCCGATCAGACGGACCGATTGGCGCGGCTCGACGGCGCCCTCACACTTGCGCTTCGTCACGGCATCCGGGTCGAGACGGCAGACGCCGCGGACTGGGTACAGGCGCGGCTCGCCGAACCCGCGATCGCCTGCGCGACAGTGCTGTTCCACTCGATCATGTGGCAATATATGCCGGCACCGACGCAAGCCACCATCGCGGACACCCTGGCGCGTGCAGGGGACGGGGCCAGCGAGACGGCGCCGTTGGCCTGGCTCCGGTTCGAGCCGGCTGAGGGAACAATGCAACTCCGCCTGAAGCTCTGGCCCGGGGGCGAGGACCGGCTTCTGGCGGAGGCCCAACCGCACGGAAGCGAGATCTCCTGGCTTCCAGACAGCAAAGATTAGCTGGACCGGCGGGTGCTGACGATTGACTTCCAATCCGCCCTTCGTCTATCTCAACTGGTCTGCTGGATGGTCCAGCAGGTCAGAGCGACCGATGCGTTCCTCAGCCCGCCTCTCCGAGCCGTTGGCCCTGCGCGATGTCCCGAGCTTTCGGGACACGATCGTCAAGCGCTCGATCAAGGATCAGGTGGCGGACAAGATCGCCGGGCTGATCGCGTCCGGCATCCTGCAGATCGGCGATGCGCTCCCCGGCGAACGTGAACTCGCCGCCGCCCTAAATGTCAGCCGCGAAACGGTGCGAGGGGCCATTCAGATCCTGGCGTTGCGGGGTGTGTTGGAGGTGTCTCAAGGCGCCCGGACCCGCGTCGTGCGTGCGGAGGTTGGCCGGATCGCCATCGGCTTTGCCACCGCGCGGGCGATCGACGCCTATGATCTCGATGCGGTTCATGCCGCGCGCATCCTGGTCGAACGGCAAATCGTGGGGGAGGCGGCGCAACGGATCGATGCCGCGACGCTCGCGACGCTCGACCGGCTCATCGCCGCCCAGGAGTCTGCCCTCGACGACCCGGTGCGATTCCTGATCAGCGACCGAGAATTTCACCTGACCATCTACGGGGCCGCGGCCAATCCGCTGTTGGGCGATTTCGCGACCGACCTCTACGCCTACATGATGGAGCGTCGTCGCGTCGTCGTCGCCGGTCCGGGCGCCATCCTGCGGAGCACGCAGGATCACCGTGCCATCCTGGAGGCGTTCCGCCGCCACGATGCCGAGGCCGCCGTGGCGGCTTTCGCGGTCCACACGGAACGGATTTACGAGACGACGCGATCGGTGCTGGAGGTTCGCCCGGCATCCGCTTAAGACACGAGACGGCCTATCAAAGCCGTCGGCAACCCGCGCTCATAAGCGGGGGCAAGAAATCCGTCCCCGACGGTGATGAAGGAGAGGAAACGATGGAACGTCGAACAGTTCTGAAACTTGGGATCGGCCTCGGTGCCGCGCTGGGGGCACTGCGCCCCGCGATGGCGGCCGGCAAGGAGATCGTCTATATCACGCCAGGTCTCGACCTGCCGTTCTGGCGCGCGGTCTCCAAAGGGGTGGAGACGGCCGCGAAGGCCAAGGGCTACGCGTTCCAGGCGCTCGATTCCCACAACAGCGCCCAGACGCAACTGCAGAACGCCCAGGATTCGATCGCCCGCAATGTCGCCGGCATCGTGCTCTCGCCGACCGATTCCTCGACCGCCCCGAGCGTGTTGACGATCGCCAAGCGCGCCGGCATCCCGGTCGTCATCGCCGATATCGGAGCGAATAGCGGCGACTACGTCTCCTATGTGGCGTCGAACAATTACGAGGGCGCTCATGGTGTCGGGCTCGGCCTTGCCGCGGCTCTCAAGAAGAAGGGCTGGGAGGCCGGTACGGTCGGCATCGTGGGTATCTCTCAGGCCCGCAAGAACGGCCAGGCCCGCACCAAGGGTTTCCTTGACGGCCTGAAGGAGGGGGGCTTCACCGGCAAGGTCGCGGAGATCATGCAGATGCAGTCCTACACGACGGATGAGACCTACAAGTTCACGCAGGATCTGCTCACCGCGAACCCCGGCATGCGCGGGCTCTTCATCCAGACCGACCAGCCGACGCTCGGCGCCCTCCGAGCCATCAAGGCGGCGCGACGCACCGGCGAGGTATTGGTGGCGGCGTTCGACGGCATTCCGGAATTCGTCGACCTGCTGAAGTCCGGCGATGTGGTGGTCACCGGCATGCAGCAACCCTTCCTCATGGGGAGCACTTCGGGCGACTCGCTGATCGAGGCCATCGGGGGCGGCAAGCCCGAGCATGAGATCACCGTGCCGATCCTGGCGGTCACGAGCGAGACGATCGACGCGCAATTGCCGACGATCAAGAAGACCGTTTTCGGCGACGTCTGATCGCTTTCATGCCCGGACCGGCGAAGGCCGGTTCGGTGCAGGACCCTCGTTTTCGCCGGATCGCTCGTGAACGCACCCCTTCCGAAAGAGCCGAAACCTCCGCTGCTCCTGGCCCGTGGCATCACCAAGGCCTTCGACCGCACGCAGGCGCTTGCGGGCGCGGATTTTGAGCTGAACGAGCGTGAGATCCACGGCCTGCTCGGCGCCAACGGCGCCGGCAAGTCGACTTTGTCCAAGATCATCGCCGGCCATCAGAGCTTCGATGACGGCGAGATCACCTACCGGGGCTACCCGATCAAGCTGCGTTCGACCCGCGACGCGCTGAGGATCGGCATCGCGATCGTCATGCAGGAAACGAGCCTCGTGCCCGACCTGACCGTGATGGAGAACATTTTCCTCCCCGAACTCGGCCGCTCGGGCTGGCTCGACTATGGCAGCATGCGCAAGCGGGGGCTCGAACTGCTCGCAAGCCTCGGCCAGGCCGATGCACTGCCGCTCGACTGGGAGGTGCGGCGCCTGTCCTCCGCGCAAAAGCAGATCGTCGAGATCGCCAAGGCGCTCGGGGTGCGGGCCAAGCTCATCATCTTCGACGAGCCGACCGCCTCGCTGAGCCCGACCGAGGTCGACCGGCTGTTCGATATCATGACCCGCCTGCGCCTGTCCGGGCGCGGCCTCGTCTTCGTGTCGCATCGCCTGGAGGAGGTCTTCACCATCACGGACCGCGTCACGGTCCTGCGGGAAGGCCGCACGGTCATGAACGCGAAGCCGACGACCTCGCTCAACCAGGCGGAGTTGATCCGCGCCATGGTGGGCGCGGAGATCGGCGCCATCTATGCGGCGCCGCACGTGATGACGAGCGACGTCAAGGCGCCCGTGGCCTTGGAGGTTCGCAATCTTGCCGCGGGGGCCGCCGTTCGCGACGTGTCGTTCACGGCTCATCGGGGTGAGATCCTCGGCCTCGGCGGTCTTGTCGGCGCGGGCCGCTCGGAATGCGTCGAGGCGATCTTCGGGCTGCGCCCGCGTACCGGCGGCACGGTGCTGTTGGACGGCAAGGCCTTGCGGCCCGAAAACCCGCGCGCGGCCATCCGGGCCGGCATGGGTTTCGTGGCCGAGGATCGCCGGACGCAGAACATCGTGCCCGATCTCACCGTGAAGGAGAACCTGCTGCTCGCCTATCTCGGGGCGCACAGCGGGCTCGGGTTGGGCTATGCCAAATGCGAGAAGAAGGTTGAGCAGTTGCTCGGCCGCCTCGGCCTGCCGGCCCATCGGCTGATGGATGCCTCGATGCTCAATTTTTCGGGCGGCATGCAGCAGAAGATCATTATCGCCCGCTGGCTGCTGCTCGACCCCAAGGTGCTGGTCCTCGACGAGCCCACCAAGGGGGTCGACATCGGCACCCGCGCGTCGATCTATTCCATGCTGCGCGATATCGCGACCGACGGCGTGGCGGTCGTGGTCGTGTCCTCCGACTTCGAGGAACTGCTGGGCCTGAGCGACCGCGTGATCGTGATGAGCGACGGCCGGTCGGTCGCCGACCTGCCGAGCGCCGTGCTCGACGAGGAGAAGCTCACGCTCCTCGCGGCGCCCCGGACCTCGATGGCCCGCAATACGGCCCTGCTGCAGGATCTGACGCGCGAGAACGGCGGCGCGGGCTTCTGGGCCTTGATCGAGGACGAGCGCGTGATCTGCCTCAACGCGGTCGTGTCCGATCGGGGCGCCGACCCCGGCTTCAAGGCCGGTGAGGCCCGTATCCTCGCCGAGACGCGCATTCCACGGGCGCTGCGGCGACGCGAGTGCATCTTCGTGACCGAGGCGGACGCGACCCGTGCCACCCTGCTGGTGCCGATCAGGAGCCCGCGCGGGCATGACATGGGCTGGGTCGGCCTCAGCCTGCCCAACGACCACAAGATGCCTCCTCCCGAAGCCATCAAGTTCCGCATCGACACATTGGCGGCCTCGCTATGACCACGCGCGACATGACCAAAGACTCACCACCCGCAGGGATGGACACAAAAGGCCCCTCGATGGGCCGGAGCCTGGGACGGCGGCTCGAAGTCCGCATGCTCGTGCTTGCGCTCCTGATCGCGGTCGTTCTGTCCTTCCTGTCGCCGTTCTTCCTGACGCGCTCCAACATCTTCAACATGCTGGATCAGTCGGTGGTGATCGGCATCGTGGCGGTCGGCATGACCTTCGTGATCCTCACGGGCGGCATCGATCTGTCGGTCGGGTCTGTGGCGGGGCTCACCGGCATCATCCTCGGCCTGTCGCTGCAGCATATGTCGATCCCGCTGGCCATGCTGGTGGCGGTCGCGGCGGGCGGCGGCATCGGCCTTCTGTCGGGTCTGCTCATCAACCTGTTCGGCCTCGCGGCCTTCGTGGTGACGCTGGGCATCATGGCGATCGGCCGCAGCCTCGCCTACATCTTCTCGGGCCAGCAATCGATCTCGACGATTCCCGAGGCGATGCAGAACATCGTCTACACGAACGTCTTCGGCATTCCGTCGAACGTGCTGTTCCTGCTCGTTCTCTACGCCCTGGCCTGGGCCTATCTCACCTATACCAAGGGCGGACGCACGATCTACGCGGTCGGCTCGAACAAGGAGGCGGCGCGGGCCGCCGGCCTCTCGACCCTCTTCTATTCGGTATTGCCCTATGTGCTGTCTGGAGCGCTCGCGGCGGTCGCGGCCACCTTTTCGATCAGCCAGCTGCTGTCGGCCGACCCTCTCATGGGCAACGCCATGGAGCTCGACGCCATCGCGGCCGTGGTGATCGGCGGCGCGAGCCTCTACGGCGGCCGCGGCTCGATGATCGGCACGCTGATCGGCGTGTTCATCATGGTGATGATCCGCAACGGTCTCAACCTGATGGGCGTCTCACCCTTCTGGCAGGGCTCGGCCATCGGCACGATCATCATCGTGGCGTTGCTGGTGGAGCGGCTGGTCAGCAGCCGGGTCAACCGGTGATCCTCGCGTCTCTCCCATGCCCTCGCCCCGCCATGACGAAGGTGGGGTCTTCAAACCAAACCCAAAGGACCTGACGTTCCATGCATATCCTGATCATCGGCGCCGCCGGCATGGTGGGCCGCAAGCTCACCGACAGGCTCGTCAAAGACAAGACGCTCGGCGGCCAAGAGATCTCGGCCCTCACGCTCGTCGACGTGGTGGCGCCCGCCAAGCCGGCGGGCTTCGCCGGTGCGGTCGAGACCATCACGGCCGATCTCTCGGCGCCCGGTGAAGCCGAGAAGCTCGCGGCTAAGCGTCCCGATACGATCTTCCACCTCGCGGCGATCGTGTCCGGCGAGGCGGAGGCCGATTTCGACAAGGGCTATCGCATCAATCTTGACGGCACCCGCTTCCTGTTCGAGGCGATCCGCCAGCAGGGGGTGCAGCAACGGTATGCGCCGCGCGTGGTCTTCACGTCCTCGATCGCTGTCTTCGGCGCGCCCTTCCCGGACAAGATCGACGACGAGTTCTTCTCGACGCCGCTCACCAGCTACGGCACCCAGAAGGCGATCGGCGAGCTTTTGCTCAACGACTACTCTCGCAAAGGCTTCTTCGACGGCATCGGGATCCGGCTGCCGACGATCTGCGTGCGGCCCGGCAAGCCCAACAAGGCCGCCTCGGGCTTCTTCTCGAACATCCTGCGCGAACCCTTGAGCGGCCAGGAAGCAGTGCTGCCCGTCTCCCCCGAGGTGCGCCACTGGTTTGCGAGCCCGCGTGCCGCCGTCGGGTTCCTGGTTCATGCCGCGACCATCGACACGGCCCGGCTCGGCTGGCGCCGCAACCTCAGCCTGCCGGGCCTGTCGGCGACCGTCGGCGAGGAAATCGAAGCGCTGCGGCGGGTGGGCGGCGACAAGGCCGTCAACCTCATCCGCCACGAGCCGGATGCGACGATCGGCAAGATCGTCGACGGCTGGGCACGCGACTTCGACGCGAGCCGCGCCGAGTCGCTCGGCTTCAAGGCGGAACGCTCGATGGACGAGATCATCCGGGCCCATGTCGAGGACGAACTCGGCGGCAAGATCGGCGGCTAGAGGCAAGCCCTTCTCCCGCTGGCGGGAGAAGGGCATCACCTTGGATATGACCCATGCTTCTCGGCTGTATCGCGGATGATTTCACGGGCGCGAGCGACCTCGCCAACACGCTCGCCAAGAACGGCATGGCCACGGTGCAGTTCGTCGGCGTGCCGCGTGGGCGGGAGTCTGTTACCTGTGAGGCCGGCGTTGTCGCTCTGAAGACGCGCTCGATCGCCCCGGCCGAGGCCGTGCGACAGTCGCTGGAGGCGCTTCACTGGTTGCAAGCTCAAGGGTGCAGCCAGTTCCTGTTCAAATATTGCTCCACCTTCGATTCGACCCCGGAGGGCAATATCGGCCCGGTCGCCGAAGCTCTGCTCGACGCGCTCGACGTCAAGGTCGCGGTCGTCTGCCCCATCTTCCCCGAGACGGGCCGCACGCTCTACCAGGGGCATCTTTTCGTGAAGGATCGCCTGCTGAGCGAGTCCGGCATGGAAAACCATCCGCTCAATCCGATGACCGACCCGGATATCCGACGCTGGCTGAGGCGGCAGACGCGGGGGGAGGTCGGCCTCGTCTCCTACGATATCGTCCGCCAGGGCGCGGCCGCCATCAGGGACGCGCTTGACCACGAGGCCGGTGCGGATCGGCGCCTCGCCGTCGTCGATGCCGTCACCAACGACGATCTCCGGGCCATCGGTGCCGCCATCGCGGACCACGGGCTCGTGACGGGGGGCTCCGGCATCGCGGTCGGCCTGCCAGAAAATTTTCGAAAGGCCGGGAAGCTCGGAGCCACTAGCGCGGCCTTTACGGGCCTGAAGGGGCCTGGGGTGGTTCTGTCGGGCTCCTGTTCGACCGCTTCGCGGGCCCAACTGGCGCGGCACCTCGACCGGCACCCCGGCTTTGCGGTCGAGCCCGAGGCGGTGCTGTCGGGCGCGACCACAGTCGACCAGGCGCTCGCCTTCGTGCGCGACCACATCGACCTCGCGCCGGCCGTGCATTCGACCGCCGATCCGGACCGCGTCGCCGCCGCGCAACAGCGGTTCGGGCGCGAGCGGGTGGCCGGAGCGATCGAAAGGTTCTTCGGCGCGCTCGCGCACCAGCTGGTGCGCGCGGGTGTAACGCGGCTGGCGGTCGGCGGCGGCGAAACGTCGGGCGCCGTCGTCACGGCCCTGGCGCTCGATCATTTCGCGATCGGTCCCGAGATCGACCCCGGTGTCCCGGCCCTCGCCAGCCGAGGCAGCGGCCGGGAGATCCGCCTTGCGCTGAAGAGCGGCAATTTCGGCGCGGTCGATTTCTACGACAAGGCCCTGCGCGTTTTGGAGAGGGCATGACCGAAGCCGAAGTGCGTGAGCGCCTTGTCCAGTGGGGCCGGCTGCTGTTCGGCCGCAATTTCACCGTCGGCTCCTCCGGCAATATCTCGGTGCGCCTTGAGGACGGCTTTCTCGTCACGCCGACCAATTCCTGCCTGGGCCTCCTCGACTCCACGAAACTGTCGAAGCTCGACCCGGAATGGCGCCACGTGTCTGGCGACAAGCCCACCAAGGAGCTGCCGCTGCATCGCGCCTTCTACGAAGGGCGACCGCAAACCCAGGCCGTGGTGCATCTCCATTCTACCTTCGCGACCGCGCTCTCCTGCCTGGCCGACACGGATCCCGCTGACGCGATCCCGCCAATCACGCCCTATATGGTGATGCGCGTCGGCCGCGTGCCCGTGCTGCCCTATACCGTTCCCGGATCGCCGGATGTCGCGCCCCTCGTCCGTGCGGTGGCGCCAGACCATGCCGCCGTCCTGCTCGCCAATCACGGACCAGTGGTGGCCGGCCTGTCGCTCGATGCCGCCGTCTTCACGGCCGAGGAATTGGAGGAGACGGCCAAGCTCGTCGTGCTGACGCGCGGGTTGAACGTCCGCCACCTCGATGCCCACCAGATCGCGGCGCTCGACGCCAGCTTCAAGCTGAGGTGAAACCCATGCCCCGTTTCTCCGCCAATCTTGGTTTCCTGTGGCCGGACCTCCCGCTGCTCGACAGGATCGATGCGGCGGCCGCGGCCGGCTTCAAGGCGATCGAGCTGCATTGGCCCTACGACGTGCCGGCGGCCACCGTCCGCGAGCACTGCGACCGGCACGGGCTCAAGCTTCTCGGGATCAACACGGTGCGGGGCGATGTGGCGGCGGGCGAAAACGGCCTCGGCGCGCTGGTCGGGCGGGAAGCCGAGTTCCAGGCGGCCGTCGATCAGTCGATCCGCTTTTGTGTCGAGGCTGCCGGGACGGCGATCCATTGCATGGCCGGCAAGGTCGCGCCGGAGGACCGCACCACGGCCCGCAAAGTGTTCGTCAAGAACCTGCGGGAGGCTTCGGCCAAGGCCGAGCCGCATGGCCTCACGCTGCTTCTGGAACCGCTCAACACACGCGATGGCCCCGGCTATTTTTACGCCACCTTGGCCGAAGCCGCGATCGTGCTCGGCGAGGCTGACAGGCCGAACATCAAGCTGATGTTCGACGCCTATCATGTCGGCGTCATGGGCGAGGATGTGATGGGAGCGTTGGAACGCTATTATCCGGCGGTTGGTCATATCCAGATCGCGGCCGTGCCGACGCGGGCCGAACCGGACGAAGGCAGCTTCGATTTTCGGTCGTTCTTCGCAGCCGTCGACCGGCTGGGCTACGAGGGCTGGATCGGCGCCGAGTACAAGCCACGCGGCGGAACCGATGCCGGGCTGGGCTGGGTGCAGAAGCTTGAGGTGAGCCTGTGAAGGCCGCCGCGGAAGCTATGGGGTCCTTCGCCCTGGGGAGCTCGTTCCGCAGCCTGCCGTCCATCGGGGCACTGAGTTTCACTTGTCTGCGGATGCAGTGTGGCTTCACGCCTCTCCCTTGTGGAGACTACGGCATTCACACCTCTCAGCGGAGCTTCGTGGAATTCCCCTCTCCCTTGTGGAGAGGGGAGAGGGGGGCGCCCTTCCGGGACCTAGAGCTGGCGTGGGCGTGATGGCATTTTTTGCAGTCACTTTCGGCCTATCGGGCAAGGTCGCGGCCGTCACGGGCGGGGCAAGCGGCATCGGACTTGCGACCGCGCAAGCTCTGGCGCAGGCCGGCGCCACGGTCGTGATCCTCGATCGCGCCTCGATCGATCAAACCGCGCTTGAGAGCCTCTGCGGTTCCGGCCGGCACAGCGCCTGCGTGACCGACGTGGCCGACGAGGCGAGCGTGGACGCCGCCATGGCCGCGATCGTCGAGCGGCACGGCAGCCTCGACATTCTGGTCAACAATGCGGGGCTTGCCCTGCGCCAGCCCGCTGTCGACCTGTCGATCGAGGCCTGGGACAAGGTCGTGGCGGTCAACATGACGGGTGCGTTTCTCTGCGCCCGGTCGGCGGCGCGCCACATGATCGCGCAAGCGAATGGGGCCGCTATCGTCAACGTGTCGTCCATCATGGGGTTTTCGGGCGGCGGCCTCTATCCGAATATTTCCTACCAGACCACCAAGGGTGCGATCGTCAATATGACGCGGGCGCTCGCGGTCGAATGGGCGCCGCATCGCATCCGGGTAAATGCCGTGGCGCCGACCTATGTCCGTACACCTTTCATCGCGCCCTTGCTGGCGCAGCCCGATCTCGTTCGCCGGATCGAGGACATGACGCCCCTGCGCCGCCTGGCCGAGCCCGAGGAGGTCGCCGCCGCAATCCTGTTCCTGGCGGGGCCCGGGGCCGCGATGATCACAGGCCACACGCTGCCGGTGGACGGCGGATTCCTGGCACAGTGACGGACTGAAACCCTTCTCGCTTTTGCACGGGAGAAGGACCAACACCCAGAACGGAGACCAACATGCCCGACCAGAAGAAAATCGCCCTCGTGACGGGAGCCGGCACCGGGATTGGCCGGGCTGTGGCGCTCGCGCTCGGCAAGGCCAGCTACCAGCTCGTGCTGACGGGGCGCCGCAAGGAGGTGCTCGACGAAGTCGCCCAGGAAGCCGGGGCAGGGGCCGTGGCCATCCCGGCGGATCTGAACGATCCCACCTCGGTCGCGGCATTATTTGCCGCCATCAAGGCGCAATTCGGCCGGCTCGACGTGTTGTTCAACAATGCAGGCACCAATGCGCCGGCCATCAACCTGGAGGACCTCTCCTTCGCGCAATGGAAGGCGGTGATCGACACAAACCTCTCGGGCGTGTTCCTGTGCACCCAGGAAGCCTTCCGGATCATGAAGGACCAGAGTCCGCGCGGCGGTCGCATCATCAACAACGGCTCCGTCTCGGCCACCGCGCCGCGTCCGAATTCCGCGCCCTATACCGCCTCGAAACACGGCGTGCTGGGCCTGACGAAATCGACGGCGCTCGACGGCCGCAAATACGACATCGCCTGCGGCCAGATCGATATCGGCAATACCGAAACCCCGATGGCCGCCAAGATGAAGTCGGGCGTGCTGCAGCCCGACCTTTCGACCAAGGTGGAACCCACCTTCGACGTCGCCCATGTGGCCGACGCCGTAGTCTACATGGCCGGGCTGCCGCTCGATGCGAACGTGCTGACCATGACCGTGATGGCCACCAAGATGCCCTTTGTCGGGCGCGGCTAAGCCCTCAGTGCACGTAGGCGCCTGCGTCGACCGGCGCGGTCCGGGCCTTGCCCAGGATATCGAGAGCGGGCGCGGCGCTGGGGCTTCCAAAGCCGATGGCCGGGCTCGACGATCTGAGCCGCTCGTCAAAGCTGCCCGCCGTGGTATTGAGCGTCATGAATCCGGCGAGAACGGTGGGGAGCACCGCATTGGCCGTTCCGACCGTACCCGAGGTGAAGACGGTCGACTTTCCACTGACCGGGATCGTGATCTTCAGGGCGGCGATATTGTGGTCGAAGGTCGTGTTGCTGTCCTGGACGACATATTGCGTGGCGATATTGTTCCGTACGACGACACCGCTTGAAACCGTTCCGTCCTTCGCGTTCTGAACCGTGATCCAGCTCGGCTGCGCTGCCGGGTCGCTGGCGATCACGGTGTTGTTGATAATGCGGGAGTTCTGTGCGCCGAACACCGCAATGCCGTGCCAGGTATCGACATTGACGACATTGTTCTGGATCACGAGGCCTGTCCATTTGCCGTCGAAGATCGAGATGCCTTGCATGTAGGACGTTGCCCCACTGCCGGTCTTGGTCAGAATGTTGCCGTCGATGACCACATTGCTGTTGGTTGCCGCAACCCCGTTGCTGATGGCGGACCAGCCTTGGATGCCGTCGGCGTGGTAGGGATCGGCCGCGCTGTTGACGCCGCCTTTGATCGTGTTGCCTTTGATGAGCAGGTCGCTCCCCTGGATATCGAGGCCGTCGTTCGAGAAGGCTTCGATCAGGTTCCCTTGGAAGAGGTTCTTCCCGGCCGAGACATAGGCGGCGTTCAAGAGATTGTAGAAGTGATTGTCGACCGTGCTCACGCAGGAGACTGCAGCCCAGAGACCGATCGAGAAGGGTTTGTTGATCCAGTCATAGCTGTTCCAGCCGCTGGTGGAATCGGCCGCCGAGAAGCTGTTGTCGCTGAACACGATGTCGGTGGTCAGACCTTCCCAGTCTCCCCGACCGGCCGTGACGAGGCTCAAGGGCGATGGGCTGGCGGTCTTGGCCCCGGTGGCAGTTGTGGCGAGCCCCTGGAATTTCAGACCCTGGAACATCCATTTGCCGGAACTGATGATCGCCATCTTGTCGACGACAGGGGTCGCGCCCGGGGCCGCCGCCACCGTGATGAAGTCGCTGTTGTACATGTTGGTCACGGTCGGGGAGCCGTGATTGCCGCTCTTCAGGAGAATGAGATCGCCGGCCTTGATGGGCGCCGTCGGATTGGCGGGGTGAAGCGCCGTGTCGGTGCCCGCGTTGAATTTCGAGCCCGCATGACCCTGCGTCGAGATGAGTTTGTTTGCGGGGTTCACCACGTCTGCCAATGTCGACCAAGGCTTTGACGCGGACCCATCCCCCGACAAACTGCCATTCACGGGATCAACATAGAATGTGTGATGCGTCGATTTCAACGCAGGGACTGCACAGCCCGAATAGACCGATGCCGCATGGGCATATATTGGCGCCAGAGCCGTCAAAGTGAAAGCAAATGCGGGCGTGTACTTCATCAAAGCTCCTGGTTTGCTGCAGGACGCAACGTCAACAGAAGATGTGAACAAATGATGAAGGCCGGCCCTCGGCGATGTGCGAGACCGCGTTCCAACGGTCGCTGGCCGTTGAACATTCGAAACAATTCGCTCGTGAGAAAGATCGAACAACACGGTCGAGAGCAATGGATGTCGGCTTGAATCCGGCCTCCTGCCTGTCCGAATCGAGCTCGCGCGGCCTGCATGACAGCGTCGTCGGCGACCGGGCGTGGCATAGGTGCGCACAAAGTTGTATCGGGTCGCGAGGCCAGTACCCGAAAGGATCTTCGATGACATCACTCTATGGCCGAGCGCTCTCACGGCACGATCTCGCGCGCCGCGCCGGCGCCCTCGCGCAATTCGCCGGCGTGCGTCTCATGACATTGGGGGACGGTGTCGAGCGCGGGATCCGGATGCTGGAGTTTCGCACGGGATCGGGATTGCGATTCACGGTGATGGTCGACCGCGGCATGGATCTGGCCGAATGCGAGCACAAGGGGCGCGCCATCGGCTGGCACTCGCCGGCCGGCTTCCGCAACCCCGCGCTGCACGAACCCGAAGGGGAGGGCGGGCTCGGCTTCCTGCGGTCGTTTTCGGGGCTGCTCGCAACCTGCGGGCTCGATCACGTCGGCTTCATGGCCGAGGAGCCCGCGGATCAGTATAATTATGGGCCGCGCAAGACCGTCCGGCATTCCATCCATGGCCGGATCAGCATGGTTCCGGCCCGACTGACCGGCTATGGCGAACGGTGGGAGGGCGACCGCTGTATTCTCTGGGCCGAAGGCATCGTGCAGCAGGCCGCCTTGTTCGGCGAGAACCTGCATCTCCTCCGGCGCATCGAGGCCGATGTGGGCGGCGACACGATCCGGTTGCACGACCGGGTGGTGAACCAGGGTTTCTATCCGACCCCTCATATGCTGTGCTACCACGTGAACGTCGGTTACCCTGTCCTGAGCGAAGGATCGCGTTATCTGGCGCCGGTCGCCGATGTGGTCTGGGCCTCGCATGCGGACGAGGCCTATCGTCGGCAGGATGTCGGCTATCGGACGATGCCTGCGCCGCAGGACCGCTTCCACGAACAGGTGTGGCAGCACGAAATGGCGGCCGATGCGGAGGGCCGCGTGCCGGTCGCGCTCGTCAACGATGCCCTGGGACTGGGCTTCATGGTCGAGAGCCTGGCACACCAGCTGCCCTGCTATTACCAGTGGCAGAATTTCCAGGCCGGCGCCTATGCGATGGGGATCGAGCCCGCCACCAACCATATTCTCGGCCATGCCTATGCGCGCCAGCATGGCGAGCTCATCACCTTGGCGCATGGCGAGGAACGCCGCTACGACCTCGTTCTTCGGGTCCTCGACGGCGCCGCGGCGATCGCGGCCGAGGAAGCGCGCATCCGGATGATCGCCAGGCAGCCGGACGATGATTTCCCGGCGCCGTCCAACCGCCACCGGGCGCTGCCGGCGGCGGATTGAGGCGCCGTCGTCATCACTGCAGGATGCGGTCGTGCAGCCGCGCGGCCGTCGCCGAAATGGCGCCGGGTTCCAACACCCATTTGGCCATGAGTACGCCGAGGCACACGGCCGCGGAGCCAAGGATCCAATTGCTGGCGCTGTGACGCCAGTCACCGGGGCGCCGCCGGAGCGCCTCGATGGCGGCGACGCCGATCAACAGCGTGACCATCTGCCACCGGCTGCGATGGTGCTGCACGACAAAGCGGGTCACTAAGCCCAAGGCCAAGTAGATGAACCCGCTTCCGAGAACGGACAGGACCACCGCACGCCTGGCATCCGGGGGCAGCCAAAAACGCAAGCCAAGAGCAGAGATCGTCATCACGCCCAGGATCGCGCAGATCATCCCGAGGCGGGAGGGCGCTTCCGCGTCCAAGTGAAGGATCAAAGCCGTGCCTTTTCTGGCTTCTGAACTGAACAGTCAAACGTTCGAACACGTATCTCGCAGAATCCTTGCAAAGTGCCTCTCGTCATCGGGCGGGTTTTCAGTTTCGGGGAAACCTGAGTGTGGTCGCACCTTCCTGGCTTGGTCTCGCGTTGAAGTCCGTTCCCTGAGCGGCGATCCGGCGCTCATGCACACAGGATTTCGCGATGATACTTTCCAATGGCACCACCGTGGCCGTTCTCGATGGTGAGAAGGTCAAGCTCTTCCGCAATACGGGTCATGAAGACAGTCCAAAGCTGACCGCGCTTCCCGACCCGACCGTTGAACAGGACAATCACGGGTCGGGCGCCGGGCATCACAGCAGTTCGGCCAATCCCGATCACGGTCAGCTCGAAGAGGACAGCCATTCCGCCGGCGTCGCCGCCATGCTCAACAAGGCCACCATCTCTGGCGAGATCAAGCAGCTCGTGGTGATCGCCTCGCCGCGTGCCCTTGGCGAGTTGCGAAAACATTATGGAAAGCAGCTCTCCGGCGTACTGGCCAAGGAGATCGACAAGGATCTCACGGGACATTCCGTTTCGGACATCGAGAAAGCCATAGCGGCCGCATAGCCCGTCTGGCCTGGGCCGCGAGGGCGTCCATCGAGGTAGCGGATGAACGACTGACCGCGTACCAATTCTCTCCCTTTGTCCTGGCCGAGCTTCGGTCGATCAAGGGCGCGTCTTTGGAGGCGGTCTGTGTACGTGATGAGCGGAGACCAGCATTTTGGTCTCGCTTCTCTCGTATTTCCCGACTTGGATCCCGTGACACGGGGAAATGCTTGGCGTCGAAGCTAAGTCTTAAATTTCGCGATGGTGGGCGCACAAGGGCTCGAACCTTGGACCCGCTGATTAAGAGTCAGCTGCTCTACCAACTGAGCTATGCGCCCATCGCGGTCGGTGCCATGCACCGTCGGTGAGGGGCGTTTAGCCCACCGCACCCGGGATGTCCAGCATGGCCGGGCAAAAAATGCCGGCCATGTGGAAAAGAGAGGCTTAGCCGGCGACGGCCGCGACCGCCTTTTGGCGGCCCGACAGCTTATTCAGGGCCGCCACATAGGCGCGGGCGCAGGCTACAAGCGTGTCGGGATCGGTGCCACGCGCCGTCACCGATCGGTTCTCGTGCTTGAGGCGTACCGAGACTTCTGCCTGCGCGTCCGTGCCGCCCGTCACGGCGTGGATCTGGAAGAGGTCGAGATCCGCCTCGTGCGGCACGATCGACCTGATAGTTCCGAAGATCGCGTCGACCGGCCCGTTGCCGGTGCCTTGGCGCGTGTGGTGGACGCCTTCGACGTCGAGCGTCAAGGTCGCGCTCTGCGCCATGGTGCCGGCGATCACGGTCAGGGCGACGAGCTTGATGTGGTCATGCGCGTGGACCATCTCCTCGTCGACCAGGGACACCAGATCCTCGTCGTAGACGTGTTTCTTGCGGTCCGCCAAATCCTTGAAACGCTTGAATGCGTCCTGCAAGGCGTTGTCGCCCAATTCATAGCCGAGTTCGCGCAGCTTTTCCTTGAACGCATGGCGGCCCGAATGCTTGCCCATGACCAGCGAGGTCTTGCTGACCCCGACGCTTTCGGGCGTCATGATCTCGTAGGTCGAGGCATTCTTCAGCATACCGTCCTGATGAATGCCGCTTTCATGCGCGAAAGCGTTCCGGCCCACGATGGCCTTGTTGTATTGCACCGGGAAAGCCGTGACGGCCGACACCTGCTTCGAGGCGCGGGTGAGCCAGGTGGAATCGATCCCTGTCGCATAGGGCAGGCCGTCGCCGCGCGTCTTGATCGCCATCACGACTTCTTCCAGCGCGGCGTTGCCGGCGCGCTCGCCGATGCCGTTGATGGTGCATTCGATCTGTCGCGCGCCGCCCTCGAGCCCCGCCAGGGAGTTCGCGACCGCAAGGCCCAGGTCATTGTGGCAATGAACCGAGAAGATGGCCTTGTCGGCCTGCGGCACGCGCTCACGCACTTGGCTGAACATCGCGCGATATTCATCCGGCAGCGCATAACCGACCGTGTCGGGCAGGTTGATCGTGGTGGCGCCGGCCCGGATCGCCGCCTCGACGCAGCGACACAGATAGTCGATCGGCGTCCGGGTGGCGTCCATGGCCGACCACTCGACATCATCGACGAGGCCGCGCGCCTGGGTCACGGTGCGGCTGATGATGTCGAGCACCTCATCTTCCGACTTGCGCATCTGGTGCGCCAGGTGAATGGGCGAAGTGGACACGAATGTGTGGATGCGCGGGCGCTTGGCATGGCGGACGGCGGCACCCGCGCGGGCAATGTCGGCCTCGATGGCACGGGCGAGACCCGCCACGGTGGCGCGTTTCGTCTGACGGGCGATTTCGGAGACGGCCTCGAAGTCACCTTCGGACGCGATTGGGAATCCCGCCTCGATGATGTCGACGCCCATGTCGTCGAGCATGACGGCCGTGCTGAGCTTATCCTCGAACGTCATGGTGGCGCCGGGACATTGCTCGCCGTCGCGCAAGGTGGTGTCGAAGATGACGACACGATTCGAACTGCTGGATGCGGTGGTGGATGATGATGACATGGAAGAAGGACCTTAGAAACGGCCCATGAGAGGGCCTTGCTGACCGAAGCTTGAGGCAAACCCCTGAGCGCCCAGGCCGAAGCCCAGCCGGCTCTCAGGGGCGGCTAAGAAGGAGGTCAGCGGGTCGCGCAACGGCAAGCGCGAAAGACGCGCCGTGTTCCATTGCATCAAAGGGGGCCTGTGCCGCCACTGTCAAACCCTTGTCGAGCGTAAGACGCCCGTGCGTGTCTCATACCGCCGGCGGCCCCGATTGGCAACCGGCGCGTTGCGGGCCTCTAAACTCGAGGTGAACGTTTCGCTCGGGGTTTCTCGGCGAGGCTTCCTGGCCTGCATCAAACCCGGAGGGATGAATTCGGCTTGGCGTGCGGGCGTCTCGGGATCATGTTCGCAGGATGTCGCATCCACGCACCGGCCGACCTTCGGGCCGCTTTCAGCTTCCAGCCTGGCTGACGCCCGCGGTCACTCGCTCGATCCATTTCGGCGCCCGGTGGATGCGCCCGCTCACCCTGGGGGTGAGGGCCGCGATCTTCGATGAGGCCGGCCGGGTCTTCCTGGTCAAGCACTCCTACGTCCGTGGCTGGCATCTGCCGGGCGGCGGCGTCGAGCCGGGCGAGACCGCGGGCGACGCGCTCCGGCGCGAGGTTCGGGAAGAGACCGGCCTGGAGATCACAGGAGAGCCTGCCTTGCACGGCGTGTTCTTCAACCGGCGCGTGTCACGGCGCGATCACGTGCTGGTCTATGCGGTGCGGAAATTCAGTATGAAGGAGACGGCGGCGGGCGGTCTCGAAATCGTCGATCGCGGCTTCTTTCCGCCGTCGGCCCTGCCGGCCGATGCGACGCGGGCGACGCGGGCTCGGCTCGATGAACTGGTGCACGGCACTCCGCTCGATCCCGACTGGTAGTCCCGCGTGCCGTGACGAGACCGCCTGTCGGCGCCGCTTTCCTGTCGCCTCGGAGGCATTTCGATGGCACAAGCGGCGCAGTGCAAGGGACGGAGTGGACGCCCGGTGTTGGAATCGATCATCGCGGGGCTGGCGTCGGTCATCACGGCCTTCATCAGTGCAACGGGGCACGTCGGGGTCGCGATCCTGATGGCCATCGAATCTGCCTGCATTCCGCTGCCCTCGGAAATCATCATGCCGTTCGCCGGCTATCTGGCCTCCACGGGCCGGTTCAGCCTCTGGGCGCTGGCGACCGCGGGCGCGATCGGCTGCAACATCGGCTCGGCCGTCGCCTATGAAATCGGCGCACGCGGCGGCCGGCCGGCCGTCGAGCGCTGGGGCCGGAGGGTGTTGATCACGCGCGGCGACATCGATTGGACCGAGCAATTCTTTCGCCGCTTCGGCGGCATCACGGTCTTCGTGTGCCGGCTTCTGCCGGTGGTTCGAACCTTCATCGCGCTGCCGGCCGGCATCGCCCGCATGCCGCTCCTGCCGTTTCACCTCTACACGTTCGTGGGCTCGTGGATCTGGTGTTACCTGCTGGCCTGGATCGGTGCCAGCCTCGGCGACCAATGGGACAAGAACCCGGAACTGCGGTCGACCTTCCATAGGTTCGACGCCGTCATCGTGGCCCTCATCCTCATCGCGGGTGGTTGGTTCGTCTGGCATCGGCTGGGCGCCTTGCGCCGCGAGACGCGCTGAGAGCTGCGCCGAACAGGAACCACGGACCGCCGCGTTTGCATCGAAGCACGCGAAGGGTGATCGGTCGAGCCGAGGCATGAACCGCCAGAACAGGTCCTCTTGATTGCTTCGCTACACTCGCAAGGTCGGCCACGGCCGATCGCTGCATCGAAGCACTGGTTCGGCGAAGGCAGAAAGATCCGTTAAGCCGGCGGCTGGATCATATTGTGATCGATGAATTGCAGCGCGTCACCGAGGGAGGATTTCCAGCAATCCCAATTGTGATCGCCGTCCGTCACCCGGAAATCGATCATCCGGCCATCCATCCGCATCGTCTCGAAAAACGCGATCGCTCCGCGCCAGAGCAGGTGACTGTCGTCGTCCCCTACCGTGAGATAGATGCTCGGCAGGTTCTTCTTGCTCTCGACGGCGCGTTCGAGAAGCGTGAACACGTTGGCGGCATTGAAGCGACGGGCATCGAACGGCGTCCCGAAAGCACCCCCGAAATGGGCCCCGTCGGGTGGCAGCACGATCCCGGTCGTCACCGTATCGTTGTCGGTCTTCTGGAAATAGGCTCCACGCATGATTTCGAGATCGCGGGACGTCTTGTCGACGGCCGCCGACGGGATGTTCTGCCAGATGGCCGGCGAGAGGGCCGCGATGGCACCGTAGCGCGCGGGCTCCGACAGCCCGAGGCGTAGCGCCCCGAACCCGCCCATGGACAGCCCGGCGATGGCCCGATGCGAGCGGTCACGTCCGACTGGAAAAGCCGATTCGACCGCCTGTTCAAGATCGTGGGAGATCGCGGTCGCGTAATTGCCTGGGCCCTTCACGTCCCCCGAATCGACGTACCAGGAATTGCCGGCGCTCGGCATGACGATGAGCAGTGGTTTGATGTCGTTGTCACCGATCATCTTGTCGACGGTGGTGCGCAAGCGCCCGAGACGGTCCCAGTCGGTGGCGGCGCCATTCAGCCCATGCAGCAAATACAAGACTGGCCAGCCCCCCTTGGGCGCATCGCCGGCCGGCAAGTAGACTTGCGCGGTCTGCTCCTGCCCCAGTGCGGGAGACGCGTAGCGGAACGTCTGGATGGTTCCGGCCCAAACCGGCGCCAATCCGAAGACAAGCGCGACCAAAACGGCGGAAATCCGAAACAGGCCACGCAAATAGAGAGTCATCGAGAAGCGTCGTCCCAGTTCAGCCATTGTTGCGATCCAGGCTCCTTTCCGAGCCGTCGGCGAACAGATGAAGCCTGCAGAGTCACCCGTTTCAACCTGATCACGAATTTGTTAACCCTGAATTAGGGCAGGCGTTTGTTGACCGCACGTGCAAGCTTCAAAAGCATCGAATCTTGCAAGCTGCATGACAGTGGTAGCTTGCCGTTGATCCCAGAGACCCTCGCATGAGTCGCCCCGGCCGTCGTGATAGCATCGATTTTTGGCGGGGGTTGGTCCTTTCCTTCATTTTCATTAATCACATTCCAGGCAATCTCTTCGAGATCCTCACGCCGAAGAATTATGGCTTTTCCGATTCGGCGGAGGCCTTCGTGTTTTTGTCGGGTGTGTCGCTCGCTTTTGCCTACGCGAACCGTTTCGCCGACGGACGGGCTGCCCAGGTCATTCAGAGCCTCAGTTGGCGCGTCGGCAAGCTCTACGGAATTCATATTTTCCTGTCGATCGCCGCTATCGCGATCTTTGCCACGGGCGCGACCCTGGGCCAGGACGACGGGCTGATGAACGTCCACGGCCGCGAGCTCTTCGCCGATGACCCCTGGGCCGCTTTGGCGGGGCTCCTGTCGCTCGGCCATCAGCTCGGCTATTTCAACATCCTGCCGCTCTACATCGTGCTGATCGCGCTGCTGACCGTCCAACTGTCGATCGCCCGGATCGCCGGACCCTGGCCGATGTTGGCGGCCGCCTTCGCGCTCTATGCGGCGGCACGCCTGTTCGGATGGAATATTCCGACCTGGCCCATGCGGGGCACTTGGTTCTTCAATCCGCTCACCTGGCAATTCCTGATGGCCACCGGCCTCGCGAGCGTGATCCTCTTGCGCGGCGTAGCGCGGCCCGCGAACCCGCCATTGCTCGTCGCAGCCGCCCTTGTTCTCTTCGGTGGCGCCCTCAGCGTCACGGATGGGCTGTCATTGCTGCCCGGGCTGCAGGATTGGACGCGTGGCTGGGCAGACCTCGATAAGACATCTCTCGGACTCGGGCGCCTGGTACATTTCGCAGCGCTGGCCTACCTGCTCTACGGCCTCGGTGTCGCGGCCTGGTTCAAAAAATGGCCGATCTATGCGCCGCTGTGCCTGTTGGGGCGCAACAGCCTGACGGTCTTCGCCATCCTGTCGCTTCTCGCGGGCGTCGGTCAGGTCTTCACCACTATCCTCGGCCATACGGCGGCGCTCGACATGCTGTTGATCGGGAGCGGACTCGCGATCCTGCTCGGCGCCGCGTGGCTCTCGGAAGCCTGGTCTCTGCCGGAGGCGTTCGATCGTGCACGCCTGCGCGTCGGCCACCGCTGACCGGTTTTCGCAACGGTCAATTCAGGTGGATCGATCTCGGCCGGTCCAGCTTCAGACCAAGGGATAGTGGCACGCGGCCAACTGGCCCCCCGTCATCGGGCGCAGCAGGGGTGGTTCGACCCGGCAGCGGTCCTGGGCCTTCGGACAGCGGGTGTGGAAGCGGCAGCCAGGCGGCGGCTTGAGCGGGCTCGGCACATCGCCGCGAAGAATGATACGCTCGCGCCTCGCTCCGCTCACATCCGGGACCGGGACGGCTGAAATCAGCGCGCCCGTGTAGGGATGGGCCGGTTGGGCGAAGATCGTGTCGGTCGACCCCGTCTCGACCACGGCCCCGAGATACATGACGGCGGTGCGGCGTGACATCTGCCGGATGACGCTGAGGTCATGGGCGATGAACACATAGGTGATCCCGAGCCGGTCCTGCAGGTCCATGAACAGATTGACGATCTGCGCCTGGACCGAGACATCGAGGGCCGAGACCGATTCGTCCGCCACCACAAGCGCGGGGTTCAGCGCGAGTGCGCGGGCGATGCCGATGCGCTGGCGCTGGCCGCCCGAGAATTCATGCGGGTAGCGGTCGAGGTGGTCGGCCTGCAGACCGACCAGGTCCATCAGTTCCACGAGACGGGCGCGGATCTCGGCCCGGCTGTGCGCTTTCCCGTCCGGTCCGGGATGCACCTTCAGGGGCTCGGCCACGAGGTCGCCAACCCGGCGGCGCGGGTTGAGCGAGGAAGCAGGGTCCTGAAACACCATCTGCATGCGAGGGCGCAAGGGACGTAAAGCCCGATTGCCGGTCGCCGTGATGTCGCGGCCTTCGAACAGCACCGTCCCGCCGGTCGGCCGGTAGAGGCGCATGAGGCAGCGGCCGAGGGTCGACTTGCCGCAACCGGATTCCCCGACGAGGCCCAGCGTCTCGCCGCGTTGCACCGTTAGCGACACATCATCGACCGCACGCAACACCTGCGGCCCGCCGGGCGAGAAGCGGCCGCCCAGCTTGAAATGCATGCTGAGGTTCTTGGCCTCGATGAGCGGGGCCGAGGTCATGGGCCGAGCCTCGCTGCCGTACATATGGAAGCCGGACTATCCCTTCTCCCCGCGAGCGGGGCGAAGGAAACACGGCGATTTTCGTCGCGGTCAAAAGGGAAGCACGCATTCATGGGCGCTGTACCCCGACCGGCTCGAGCAGCGCCTCCGCCCGGTAACACGCGATATCCTGCTGCTCTTTGCGGAACAGCGGAGGATCGATGCCGCAGGGCTCGTAGCGGTAGGCGCAGCGGGGGGAGAAGCGGCAGCCGGGCGGTCGGTTGGCCGGGGAGGGCGGGGCGCCCGGGATCGCGATGAGCCGATGCGGCCGGACGCCATGCATGGGTGGGATGGAGCGGAGCAGACCCTCGGTATAGGGGTGGCCCGGATGCATGAAGACGGGCTCTTTCGGGCCTTCCTCGACGATGCGCCCTGCATACATGACCATCACCCGATCGGCGACTTCCGCCACGACGCCCATGTCATGGGTGACGAGGATCACGGCCGAGCCGTGGTTGCGCTGCAATTGCTCGATCAGCCGCAGGATCTGAGCTTGCACGGTCACGTCGAGCGCGGTGGTGGGCTCGTCGGCGATCAGCAGCGAGGGGTCGCAGGAGAGCGCCATGGCGATCATGGCCCGCTGCCGCATCCCACCCGACAGCTGGTGCGGGTAGCGGTCGACCTGCACCTCGGGCGAGGGCATGCCCATCTCGGCGAGCAGCTCGATGGCGCGGGTGCGGGCCTGTTTTTTGGTCAGCTTGCGATGCGCACGCAGCTGCTCGGCGATCTGCCAGCCGATCGTGTAGACGGGCGTCATGGCGCTCATCGGGTCCTGGAAGATCATGGCGATCTCGTTGCCCCGCACGGCCTGCAGCTTGTGGCGCGAGAGGCCCACGAGTTCGCGGCCCTTGTAGCGGATCGAGCCGGTCAGGATCGCGTTCGGGTCGGTGATGAGGCCCATCACGGCGAGCGAGGTCAGCGACTTGCCGGATCCGGATTCACCGACGAGCGACACGAGTTCGCCGGGCCGGATCGCGAACGACACCTTGTCGACCGCCGTGATGAGCCCGTGCTCGGTGCGGAACGAGACCGTCAGGCTGTCGACGCTCAGCAGCGGTTCGGAAGGCGTCCGGTCAAGCACGGCTGGTCCTCACGCGTGGGTCGAGGGTGGCGTAGAGGATGTCGACGACCGCATTGGCACCGACCACGAAGACGGACGCATACATCACGGCCGCCATGATCATCGGGAGATCGAGGTTGCCGAAGGCGTTGAAGGTGAGGAAGCCCACGCCCTGCAGGCCGAAGACATATTCGACGAGCAGCGTGCCGCCGCCGACAAGCGCCCCGAAGTCGAGCCCGAATAGAGACACGAAGGTGACGAGCGACGTGCGCAGCGCGTGGCGGATGAGAATACGCCGTTCGCTCAGGCCCTTGGCGCGCGCCGTACGGATGAAGTCCTCCTGGTAGGCCTCGACGAGGCTCGCGCGCAGCACCCGGCCATAGAGTCCGATGTAGAGGATCGCCAGCGTGATCCACGGCACGACCAGGGCCTTGAACCAGCCCCACGGGTCCTGCGTCAGCGGCACATAACCGAGCGCCGGCACCCAGGAGAACAGCCAGGTGTCATGGTAGCGGCTCTGCGTGATGAGGTTCGCGACCTCGCCGACCCAGAAGACCGGCATGGAGACGCCGATGAGGCCGAGCACCATCAGGGTCTTGTCGACCCAGGTGCCCCGCATCATGGCCGCCGTAACGCCGATCAGGATCGACACCACCACCCAGAGCACCGCCGCGCCGAGCAGCAGCGAAAAGGTGATCGGCAGGGCCTCCAGGATCGAGGGGATGACCTTCTGGCCACGATTGACGAAAGAGGTGAGGTCGCCGGTGATGAACAGGCGCTTCATCAGCAGCAGATACTGCACCCATATGGGCTGGTCGAAGCCGAAATCGTGACGCACCGCGGCGAGCACCTCGGGCGAAGCGTTGCGGCCCGCGATGCGGGCGGCTGGATCGGCTCCGGGCGTCACGAAGAAGATGAGGAACACCAGGACCGAGATGCCGGCCATGACGAACAGCATCTCACCGAGGCGGCGGAGGAGGATGAAGCCCATCAGTCTTTCACGCGGAGCTTGGCCCGGGGATCGAGCGCGTCGCGCACGCCGTCGCCGAAGACATTCAGGGCCACGACGGTGATCACCACCGCGATACCGGGCAGCACGGCCACGAGCGGACGCGTGTAGAGCAGGCCCTGGCCGTCCTCGATGATCGTGCCCCACGAAGCGGCCGGGGATTGCACGCCGATCGACAGGAAGGACAGGGAGGATTCGGTGATCATGTTGAGCGCCATGGTGAGCGGCGCGAAGACGATGAGGGTCGAGGCCACATTGGGCAGGATGTCGACCACGAGGATGCGGCGCTGCGGCACGCCGAGGCCGATGGCGGCAAGCACGAACTCGCTGCGCTTCAGCTGGAGAACTTGCCCGCGGATCGGCCGCGCCACGTAAGGGATGAAAATGAGGCCGATGATCAGGATCGGCAGCAGCAAGCTGTCCGACGAGATCGTGATCGGGCCGATGACGAGGCCGTGCGAGATGGTGACGATCGAGAGCGAGATCGCGAGGAGGAAGACCGGAAAGGCCCACATGATGTCGAGCAGGCGCGACAGCACGATGTCGACCCAACCGCCGAAGAAGCCCGCCACGATGCCGACAAGGCCGGCCAGCACCAGAGTCAGCACGGTCGAGGAGCCGGCGATGAGCAGCGAGTTTTGGCCGCCGTAAAGCAGGCGCGCCATCACGTCCCGGCCCTGCGTGTCGGCGCCGAAGAAATAGGCGCCCGTATAGGTCGGGCCGATCGGTGTCGTGCCGAGGCCGAGCCCCTCCGTCTCGGCCTGCATTACGGCGACGTCCTCGCCGTTGACCGTAATGGTGCCGCTCAGGTTGGAACTGAACGGGTCGGTCTTCGACACGTAGGTCGCATAGAGTGGCGCCATCAAGCAGACGACGACAATCAGGACAAGAACACCGAGCGCCGTCATGGCGGCCTTGTCCTGGCGGAGCTTGCGGAAGGCGGTGGCCCAGGGGCCGCGACTGACCTGGACCCGCCCGGGTGCCGCCGCCGCGGGAGGCGCGACGGCTTCGGTGATGAGGGTCACGGGATCGGCTTTACTTCACCCAGGCTTGTGAAAACAGCATGTGGAAGCTGTCGTTGAACATGAAGTTGCCGACTCGCGTCGAGATGACGTCGACGCGCTTGGGCTGGAAGAGGGCGGCGGCCGGAGCCGCATCCGTGATCTCCTTGTCGATCTTCGCCCACATGACGTCGGCCGCCTTCGGGTCGGTCACGGCTGTCGCCAGGGCCTGCTTCATGTCGCCGTCGACCTTCTTGTCGCACCACCCCGAGATGTTGATCGAGGAATCCGAAGCCGGGTGGAACGAGTCGCAGCCGTAGAGCACGTTCAGGAAGTCCGACGGAGCGGGATAGTCAGCGTACCAATCGGTCACGCTGATCTGAACATTGTTGTTGGTGTTCTGGATGTAGGTGAATTGGATGTTGTGCGAGACCGTCTTGAGGCTCGCGTCATAGCCGAGGTCGCGCAGCACGCCCTGCATATAGGTCGCGATGGATTTCGGGATCGCCTTGTCGTCGCCGATCAGCGTCACCTTCTGGCCTTTGGTGCCGGATTCCTCGATGAGTTGCTTGGCCTTCTCCATATCGGGCGCGGTCCATTTTGTGCCCGGGCTCTTGGTGAAGGGGCAATAGGGCTCATAGCCCGCCATGCCGACCGGCAGATGCTGGCAGAGCGGCGCGGCCAGGTTCGGGCCACCGAAGATGCCCACGAGCGCTTTACGGTCCACCGCGTAAGCCACGGCTTGACGCGCCTTCGCGTTGTTGAAGGGCGGCAGGTTCACGTTCATGGGCACATAATAATAGGCCGACAACGTGTGGACCTTCACCTGCTTGGCGTATTTTGTCCCCAGTTCGCCCAGGCGGTCGCTCGGCGGATCGTCGAAGGTCCAGTCCGCCTGTCCGTTGAGCACAGCCGTCAGGCCCGCCTGATCGTCGAGGCCGAAGTTGTAGTCGAATTCATCGATATAACCATCCGGCTGGGCGTCGACGCTGAATTCCTTGAAGTTCGGGTTGCGGACGATCTTCATGCCATGGTCCGGGTCATAGCTTTGGATCATGTACGGCCCGGTGGCGGCGGCCGGTGTCGTGCCGAGATCCTTCGGGGACGTGTCGGCCGGCAGAATCGAGGCATGCGGCACGGCCAGCTTGTCAAAAAATTCAGCATCCGGCGTCGTCAAGTGAAACGTGACCGTATGGGCCTTCTCGTCGCCGATCACGCCGTCCTTGAGCGAACAAGTCGCGCCATCCTTCAGGCACGCCTCGGCGCCCACGATGCCGTTATAGAAGGAGCCCGCCGTCGGGCTCGACACCTTGAAGATGCGCTCGAAGGAGGCGACCACGTCGGCGGTGGTGATCTCCTTGCCGGTCGAGAATTTGAGGCCGGGGCGCAGCTTGAACACATAGGTCTTACCGCCGTCCTCGGGTTTGGGGAGTTCCTCGGCAAGATCGGGCACGATGGTATTGCCGGCCGCGCCGTCCACTTTCTTGAAGGCCAGCAGCCCGTCGTTGGTCATGCTGAGCAATTGCCAGAACTGCAGTTCGTAATTGATCATCGGGTCGATCGTGCCGGCCGAACCATGGGCGTTCAGCTTCATCACGCCGCCGCGGTGCTCTTTCATCAGCGCGTCGCGTGACTCGGCGGCCTGGGCAGAGGACAGCGTTGTGGCCGCCAGCAGCAGCGATGAGGCCAGCGTGGAAAGCCGGCGGGTCTTTGGCTTCATGATCAATCCTTGAGCAACGCGAGCGCGCATGAACGAGCCCTAACACCGGATGCAGCGCCATTCGTCAAGGATGATGCCTCATGGAGCATCGCCGCAGGCTGTCGCGGCGTCAGGGGTAGCCGTTTCAGGCAATGCGCGTGCCAGATGCGGGCTTGCTCGATCGTCAGCCGAGATTGTGTTGACGTCGCCCGGCCAAAACTGGTAGGAGCGCGGCACTCAGGCGTCTTCGGGCGCCTTGTCGTTTTTCGGATGATGGCTGCCGTGCAGCCGACGGCTTCAGGATTTTAGGACGATGGCGAATACCTCCTCGGCAAAAAAGGCCGTGCGCAAGCTCGAACGCCGCACGCGGATCAACCGCATGCGCCGCAGCACGATGCGCACGCAGCTGAGAAAGGCCGAGGAAGCCATTGCGGCGGGTGACGCGACAACCGCCAAGGCCGTTCTGACGGCCACCGAGTCGGTTGTGATGCGTTCGGTTCAAAAAGGTGTGATCCACAAGAACACCGCCTCGCGCACCGTGTCGCGCCTGACCAAGCGGGTCAAGGCACTCGCTGACGTCGCCGCGCAGGCCTAACCGGCAATCGCTGCCAATTGACATGCCCTCGCTCGATGGAGCGAGGGCATTTTGATATCTTGATGTGTAGGGCCACAGCGCGCCGGTGTGCATTTGGCGGGAAGGGTCGTGAGCCGGACACGACTCGGGCTTGACGATCTGCGGTTGAGTCCCTCTTTATCGCTTGAGCCGCACAGGCCCGCAGTTTATCCCCCGGAACCATGACCGAGCTCTCGACATCGCGCGGAGCGAGCACCAAAGCCTCGCTCGAAGCGAGCCGGATCGCAGCTCAATTTGCTGGCGTGGCTGGGAACACGGATCCGTTTGTGGCGGCGGTCCTGGCCACACCCATGCCGATGATCATCACCGATCCTCGCCAACACGACAATCCCGTGGTGTTTGCCAACGACGCATTCTGCAGTTTCACCGGCTATTCGCGCGCCGAGATTCTGGGCCGCAACTGCCGTTTGCTTCAGGGGGCCGAAACCGACCCGGAAACGGTGGCTCGCATCCGCGCAGCGCTCGGCGAGGCGCGCGAGATCGAAGTCGACATCCGCAACTATCGCAAATCCGGTGAGTCCTTCTGGAATCGTCTGCTCGTAGCGCCCGTCTATGATGCCGATGGCGCTTTGTCCTATTTCGTCGCGAGCCAGGCCGATGTGACGGCGGAGCGGGAGCGACGTGACACTTCCGTACGGCGTGAAGCCGCCCCGAGGGCGGAGCCCGCCGCCTCGCCGCATGAGCAGCGGGAGGATCGCGAGAACGAATTGCGCTTCGCTCTCGAGGCCGGGCGGTTCGGAGCCTGGACGCTCGATCTGACAACCGGAACCCTGAGTGCATCGCCTGCCTTCAAGGAAAATTACGGACGGGACTCGGATAAGCCGTTCACCTTCGCGGATTTGCGCGCGGCCATCCATCCCGAGGATTGCGGCCGCGTCGACGCGGCCCTGGCCGAGAGCATGACCCAGGGCGGCGACTACAACATCGACCATCGTTGTATCGCCCCGGCAGGCGATATCCGATGGGTTGGAATGCGGGGGCGCCCGATCTACGCCGCCGATCGCCGGCCGCTGCGGATGAGCGGTGTGTCGATCGACCTCACCGAGCAGAAGCGGGCCGATCGTTTGCGGCAGGCCCTGGTCGAACTCGGGGGCTTGTTTCGCAACAGCCAGGACCCGGGAGAGCTGTCCTTCGCGGCCGGGCAGGTGTTGGGCATGACGCTCGGCGTCACGCGGGCAGGGTTTGGCGAGGTGGACGCGGCGACGGACACCATCGTCGTCCTTCGGGATTGGACGGCCCCATTCGTCGCCACGCTGGCCGGAGCCGCGCATCTTCGCGACTACGGGTCTTTCGTCGACGATCTGAAGCGGGGTGACACCGTCGTTGTGTCCAATGCGGCGATCGATCCGCGGACGGCCGGCTCCGCAACCTCTCTCGAGGCCGCTGCGGTGCAGGCCATGATCAATGTGCCGATCATCGAACAGGGTCGCCTCGTTGCCCTGACGTTCGTCAACAATGCCGTGCCGCGGATCTGGCACGACGACGAGGTCCGGTTCGTACAGGAAGTGGCGGAGCGGACGCGCGCCGCCGCCGAACGCCGCCGCGCCGAGCAGAACCTGGCCAACCTCGCGGCGTCGCTGGAGCAGCAGGTCGCGCAGCGCACCCACGAATTGTTGAACGCCGAAGAGGCCCTGCGGCAATCGCAGAAGATGGAAGCGATCGGCCAGCTGACCGGCGGCGTCGCCCATGACTTCAACAATCTGCTGACCGTCATCCGGTCCTCCGTCGATCTCATGCGACGGCCCAATCTTTCGGAGGAGCGACGTCGCCGCTACATCGATGCCATCGCGGATACGGTCAACCGGGCCGCCAAGCTCACCGGGCAGCTCCTGGCCTTCGCGCGCCGTCAAGCGCTCAAGCCGGAAGCGTTCGACCTCCGCGAACGCCTGGCCGGCATCGCCGACATGCTGGATGCGGTGACGGGCGCCCGTATCCGGGTGATCACGCAACTGCCAGACGAGGCATGTTTCGTGCGCGCCGACATCAGCCAGTTTGAAACGGCGCTCGTCAACATGGCCGTCAATGCCCGGGATGCGATGGATGGCGAAGGCGCCCTCACGCTGCGTCTCGTCCAGACGGACGCCATGCCGGCCATTCGCGGTCATGCGGGAACGACCGGCCGCTTCGCGGCGGTGTCGATCACCGATACGGGCGAGGGGATCGCCACTGGCGATCTCGTCCGGATCTTCGAGCCTTTTTTCACCACCAAGGGCATTGGCAAGGGAACGGGTCTCGGGCTCAGTCAGGTGTTTGGCTTCGCCAAACAGTCTGGCGGCGATGTCGACGTCATGAGCGAGGCGGGCCGCGGCGCCACTTTCACGCTCTACTTGCCGCAAATCGAGTTGGTCGACCCCGAGAAGACCGAGGGGCTGGCCAGACCCGGCTTGGCGCCGGGCGGCGGGGGGCGGCGGGTCCTGCTGGTTGAGGACAATGTCGAGGTCGGACGCTTCTCGACCCAGGTGCTGCAGGATTTGGGTTACAAGACGATCTGGGCCATGACAGCCGCCGATGCTCTCAGCAAACTCGACGGCGGAACGATTGTCGATGTCGTGTTCTCGGATGTCGTCATGCCGGGAATGAGTGGGATCGAAATGGCCAAGCAGATCCGCAACAGCCATCCGGACCTGCCCGTCGTGCTGACCAGCGGGTACAGTCATGTGCTCGCCGAAGAGGGGGCACACGGTTTCGAGCTGCTGCACAAGCCGTATTCGGCCGAGCAACTCTCCACTATCCTTCGCCGCGCGACGGCGGGGAGGCGATCGAGGAGCGACTAGGAGACAGTCGCGATGACGTGGCTCGCGACCGACATCGAAGCGGTCGCACCCAATCCGCCCCTCGTTTAGTCGGGAGAGGCTATCTGCAGACCCGACGGGTCCTGTAATCGACGACTTGCCCATCTTCATCGTAGACCGGCCGTCTCACGAGGTGGCACACCGGTTCGTCGTCGGCTTCGGCATCATAGGCGGCGGGAGGCGGCCCGTAACGGGGTGGCGGTGGCGGTGGCGGTGGCGGGTCATAGCCAGGCGGCGGCGGATACGCAGGCGCGGCTTGCCCCTGGCTACCCAGAATGGCACCCCCCACCAGACCGCCGATAACGCCGGCCCCGATGGCCGCCCCGACGCCGCTGTGATGCTTTTTCTTCTGGGGCTGTGGCGGCTGTCCCTGTCCCTGCGGTCCAGGCGGCGGGCCACGGCCTTCTTGGGCCATGACCGGGGCCGCCGTTACGGTGAGAAGAGCGGCGGCGACAGCGGCGTGGACGCTTGATCGTAAAGTCGAACGGAACATGCCGACGTTCCTCCTCCGGCGCATGTGATTATGAGACTCGCACTTTCGCAGGTCGGTGCGGTCAAGTCACCTGCCGATCGTCAAGGCCAAGCGCCACGGGGTTGTCACTATGCCATGCACGGCACTCGTCAACCCTCAGTGCGACACAGTCTCGGGTTTCGTCCCCCTGACACTCTGCACCAGCCGGCGAAGTCTGTCGTTTTGTCGCGCCCAGGCACGCCATCGTGTCGAGGTGGCCGAAGCCCACCCACGCATCGATAGCGCCTGATGCAGCTCGCACATGGCCAGAGGCGTGACGCCGATCCTGCGTTTGTAACTGTAGTCGCCGATGGTGAAGTCGAAGGCCCGAAACCCCTCGGCATGCAGCATTTTCATGGTGCGCTCGATCACCATCCGGCCGGGTGAGAAATTCTTCCATTGCGGGCCGGGCGTCGCCAGCCGCGTCATGGCGTAGTGCGTGCCGTCGGTGAGGCCGAGAAGCGCCGCCACGACCTCGTCGCCGATCGTCAGCGCGGTGAGAATGGCCGTGCCGTCGCGCAACCCCTCGGTGACGATCGCGCGATAGAAGCTGCGCGCCGGTTCGGCGTCGAGAGCGTAGGGCAGGCCGAGTTCGGCGATGCGTTCCCGTTGCAACCGTTCGAGTTCGGCGTAGACGCGCTCCGCCTCGTGCCCCGCAGCGTAGCGACGGAACGTGGCCCCGGGATGTTTCTCGAACACGCGCGCCGAGCGTTCCAATTCCTTCCGGAAGGTGCGTTCAAGCCCCCAGTGCCACTCGTCCCATGTACCCGGAACGTGGAGAATGTTGCCGATGAACTTGGACGGACTGGCGCCCGGCAGCGTCGCCAGCGGATTGGCCCGGCTGTCGACCGTCAGCGGCATCTTCTCGAAGCGAAGCAGGTCGGCCCGGGGGAGCGCTTGACGAAGCGCGGCCCAGAGTTCGTTCGGATCGAGACCGTCCGGGAAGCGCCGTCCAAGGGCTGGCGCATTGTAATCCGTCAGACCGCAGTCCGCGAAGGCGATGACATGGCGGCCGCCCTCGCGCAGGCGAACGAGTCCGAGCCCGAGAACGTCGGTGCCTGTCAGCGCCTCCTGCAGGATCACGATGAGGGGCGTGATGTCGGGGCCCGCGCAATGGCGGTACCAAGCCCGCAGCCAGGCGGTGCGCTGGAACGGCAGCGCGTCGGCATGGGCCGTGAGGCGCTCCCACCGCGCTTCGACGGAGGTCCAATCATCGAACGCCGCCGCGGTAAGGGCCACGCCGCCGCGCCGTGCCTCAGCCGGAAGGGCTTGGCCGAGGGAGGCTTCGGTGCTGTTCATCCTCCGGCCCGCCTATTCGGCCGCCTGCCGCGGCAGTTCGATGATGACCCCGGGACGCGCGCGGTCGAGCATGAAGGTCGACGGCTTGCGGGGCTTGTTCTCGCGCTTGACCCAGGGTGTGTTCTTCAGGGCTTTTTGGAACACGGCCTTGGCCCAGAAACCCGGCCCGGACGTGGCGCGGCTCTGCGGTGCGAGTCCCAACTTGTGGCGCATGATGCCGTTCGCCACCGTCACCATATGGCTGCGCCGGATCTCGTCGGTGAAATATTCCATCGTCATCGACACGTTGAGGCAGTCGTGGTTGTCGACCCGATGGGGGGCGTTGAGCGGCCAGTGCAGCATCTGGCCGGGTTCGAGGTCATAGACGGTCGCGTGCTCGTCGTACCAGGGCTGATAAGGCATGTTCACCTCCACGCCCGATAGCGCGATGCCCTCGACATGTTCGGGACGAATGAAGGGCGGCGCGGTCGGGTAGACGTAGACCCGCTTGACGCCCCGCATCTGCCACAGGCATTGGCCCGGCAGATCGGCATGGTAGAGGGTCCGCGAGCCCGGTGAGGAAATCAGAATGCCGATCTTCTCCCCGTACATGCCGTAGTCGGGCATGTGGGCTCGCAATTCGGCGAAGATGGCATCGCGGAGCGCGGCGTAACGCGGATCGACGGCGCCCACGTCGCGCAGGTTGATCCAGATGCGCGACCGCGCGACGGCCTCGATGGCTTCGATCCCGGGCATGCCGCCGAGTTCGCCCTCACGCCAGGAGCCCCGCTCCGTGCCCTGCTCACCCCATTGCACGAGGCTGTAGCCGTCGCGTGGATAATGATCGATGAGGGCTCCGAGTGCCTCGTTGGAGAAGAGCTCCGAGCGGTCGAGTCGATGCGACAGGCGCAGGGGCGTCTGGCCCCAGAGGTCGACGTGACGGGGCTCGAAACTGGTAAAGATGGGGTCGGTCGGCATGAGCGAAGTTTTCCGCGGAGAGAACAGGCGCAAAGGCCGTTGTGGCCGCAAATTATTCAAAGGGAGGAAACGGCGGAGGCCTTTTCCCCGGAGTGGTCAGAGGAGCGTGAATCGGTCCGCGATCATTTTACGATTGTGGGGTCGCGACCCGCGCCGGCGGTCGAGCCCGGCATGCCCTTTGCTGCCTGCCGACCTAAGCGCCGACCAGTCCCGCTTCGGGACGGCCGACCCCGCCACTAGGAGGAAGGGCCCATGTCTCTTTCCACGCGCCGCGCCGTTCTGAGCGGGCTTGCCGCCACTGCCGCGCTGCCATGCGTTGCGCCAAGCCACGCCGCAACGACGCTGCCCGCGGCAGCGAGCCTGCGCGAGCATGCGGCACGGGCCGGATTGGTCTATGGCGCGGCCATCACGGCCGAGAACTGGACGATGCCGGAGCTAAGGACGCTCTACGAGCGGGAGACGCGGCTCATCACCACCGACCTCGACCTTAAATTCGCGTCGCTGCGGCCGTCGCGCGAAGTTTTCGCGTTCGAGCCTGCGGATACGCTCATCGGATGGGCGCGGCGCAAGGATCTAAAGGTGCGCGGCCATACCCTGATCTGGAACGAATACAATGGCGACTGGCTCAACCGCTGCTCGGCGCGCGAAGTGGAGCGGATCTTCGACGAACATATCGACACGGTCGTCAGCCGTTATGCCGGCCGGATTCATTACTGGGATGTCGTCAACGAACCCTTCTGGCCGGATCACGGCAAGCCGGGCGGATATCGACAGGGACCCTGGTACAATGCGCTCGGACCTGGTTACATTCCGCGCGCCTTGAAGCGGGTGCGGGCGATCGATCCGCACGTCAAGATCTGCATCAACGAAGCCCACTGCGAGCTGGAAAACAGCTGGGGCAACGGCATCCGACCGTGCCTCGCGCGGCTCGTGACCACGCTCAGGCATGACGGGGTCCCGCTCGATGCCGTCGGACTGCAGGGCCATCTCCAGCCAAGCCTGCCGCATGACGACGCGCATTTCGTGGCGTTTCTGCGGGATCTCGCCGCGACGGGCGTCGACCTGCACATCACCGAATTCGACGTGAACGACGTCGGTTTTCCGGAGGCCATTGCGACGCGGGACGCGATGGCCGCGGCACGCGCGACCGCCTTCCTCGATGCGGTGCTGGCGGTTCCGGCCGTGAAGATGCTGGTGACGTGGGAACTGCAGGACAATTGCAGCTTCTACTACCGTGACGTGCTGGCGAAAGACCCGACCGCGACCCGGATGCCGCGTCCCCTCCCGTTCGATGAAGCAGGGCGGCGAAAACCCCTGTGGACCGCCATGGCGGCGGCTTTCGACAAGCGCGCCGCGAGCTAGAGGCCCGGCTTCACTTTCCCCGCAGCGCTTAAGCTTTTGTAAGACATGTTTGTTAAGGCTTGCGTCATGGATGTTCGGGCGCAGCAGCCTGTCCCACTGGCGCGGTCGGCTTCGGCCGGCTCCAGAGCCGAACCAGGATATGTCGCACCATGCGCGTCGCGAAGGGATCTGCCGAACGTGTCGCCGACCCCGTGGGTGAGGACGGTGCCTTCGTGGCGGCCGATAGCCTTCTTGCTGGCTCGCACGACCGGCGGCGCGGTGATCTCGGCGACATTCTCGGCATCGTGCGGACCCGTTGGCTGACGGTCGTGGCCGTGACCCTCGTGGTCCTCGGCCTCGCGCTCGCCTATCTCGCGGTCGCGCCGCGCCTCTACACCGGGGTGGCTTCGATCCTGATCGATGCCCGCAGCCGCCAGCCGGTGGGTGACGGCAGCGCCGCCAGCCTGAATTCCTATCCCGATGCCATCCTGGTGGAGAGCCAGGTCCGGTTGATCTCGTCCGACTCCGTGTTGCGGCGTGTCGTGACGGGCGAGAAGCTCGCCACGGACGACGAGTTCGTGTCGACAGCACCGGGGCTTCGCACACGCCTCATGGCTGCCCTCGGTTTGGGGGGGCAGTCCGACACGAAGCGCGAGGACCCGATCGCCCGCGCGGTCGGCGCGCTGGCGGATCGTATCGCGGTAAAACGGTCGGAGCGGACCTATATCGCGGATATCGAGGTCAAGTCGCACGATCCTGCAAAAGCCGCCCGCCTCGCCAACGCGGTGGCGAATGCGTATTTTGCCGATCAGCAAGCGGCCCGCAACGAGGCGGCGAGCCGCGACAGTGACTGGATCCTGTCGCAGGTCAAAGAGATGCAGGCGGGACTGCAAGCGGCCGAAACACGGGCCGAGACCTACCGGCGTGAGCACGGTATCATCGATGTCAACGGCAAGATGCTGAACGAACAGGATCTGTCCGAGGCGGCCACCGGCCTTGTCCAGGCGCGCACCAAGGCTGCCGACGCCAAATCGCGGTTCGATCAGATCGAGCGCGTCATCGCATCGGGACGCGCCGCCGATACCCTACCTGACGCCTTGAAGTCGCCGGCCATCGACAAGCTGCGCTCCCAATACGCGGAGATCAGCCGCCAGCAAGCCACGTTGCGGCAAACCCTCGGGGCCCGCCATCCGGCCCTGCTCGAATCGGACCAGCAATTGCGGGACGTCCGCCGCCTGATCGCCGAGGAACTCCGGCGCATCGAAGCGGGGCTTGCCAACGAATATCAGACCGCCCAAGCCAATGTCGGGATGTTGGAGAGCCAGGTGCAGGGTCTCAAGGCCGTCACCGCAACCTCCAACGAGGACCGCGTCAAACTCGACGAGTTGCAGCGCGACGTCGAAGCCCGCCGGGCCGTCTACGATCGCTTCCTGCGGGCGCGCGACACCGTCAAGGAACAGGCGGCCGACGCACCCATCGGCCGGCTGATCGCGCCTGCCAATACGCCCACTTCGGCCTCTTCGCCCAAAACCCTCGCGGTGCTGGCGCTGGCGGGCATCACCGGGGTTCTCTTGGGGGTCGGCATTGCTCTGGTGGCCGAGACGCTGACCAAACGGCGCGCGCTCCCGGCCGTGCGGGAGCCTGCCTCAGGACCGGATCGGGCCGCGACGGCACCCGTCTCGGACCTCGTCATGATCGGGGTGGTGCCGTCGCCGTTCGGCGTGCACGAGCCTGTGGAAAGCCGTCCCTGGCTTGTCGACCGCCTGCGCACCTTGTGGCCGACCGCGGGAACGATGCCTGGAGAGGAGGCCGATCCGGCTTTCCTGGCAGCCATCGCGGCTTTGCCGATCGATTTTCGGCGGGACGACAGCCTGCACGGGATCGCCTCGATCGTCGTCACCTCGGAACCTGGCAACGAGGCCCGCACAGCTCTTGCGCTTGGCATCGCGGCCCGGGCCGCAGAACTGAACCTGCGGGCGATCGTCGTCGATGCCGACAACGGGCGGACGCTCCTGCGCGACCTCATCGAGCCGGGCGCCCAGGCCGACCTCATCGATCTTAGCGGACACACCCGCATCTGCTACCGCAGCGCGACCGCGTCGGGAGAGTCGATCGGGCTGGTCCCGAGGCTCGCCGATGAGGCGCGCGTCACGGAGCGGATGCGCGACCTCGACGGTGTCCGCCACATCGAAGGGTTGCGCGGTCATTTCGACGTGATCGTGTTCGACGGTCCGCCTCTGCCGGAGACCGGACGCCTGCGGGAGGTCGCGATCTCGGCGCACCAGATGCTCATCGTAGCGGCGCCCGGGACGGCGCGCGCCGAGTTGGAGGCCGCGGTCGATCGCTTGAACCTGCCAGGCCCGCTCGCCGTCACGGCCGTGGTGGCGTCGCCGATCATCCTGCGCGACCCGGCGAGCGCGGCCGCGTGACGTCGTGGCCCATTTCCGGCTGGCCGGCGGCCGCGACGCTGGCCGGCATCCTGCTGACGCTGCTCGTCCCGCCGGGGCTTCTCGACATCCTCGGGCTGGGCTACTCGACGCCGATTGGCGCCCCTTGGGAAAAGGTGCATCCCGGAAGCGATCTCATTCTGCTCGGTCTTGCGGGGGCCGCACTGCAAAGCGGGACACCGCTCGCATGGGTGAGGAGCGCGATCGGCAGGTTTCCCGGCATGGTGGTGTTCCTGGCCACCACGACGTTCCTGATTGTCTATATCATCACTGTCCAGCAAGCGCCCTTCACGCCGCTGATCGATACGTTTCTCGTGCCGGCCCTCCTTCTCCCTGTCCTGGTGGATCTCGACGAGAACTGGAAGGATCGGCTCGAAGCCCTCTTGCACGGGTTTGTGGCCATCAATGCGGTCCTGGGGATCGTCGAATATGTCAGCGGCTGGCGGCTCATCCCTCTTGAAATCGCGGACGGCTCAGGCGTGACCGAGGCCGAGACCAGGGCGGTGGGCTTCCTGGGCCATCCTCTGGCCAGCGCCGCGATGGCGGGCCTTTATGCCGTGGTCCTCATGACGGGTGGCGGTCGGCGGTTGCCGGAAGGCTGGCGGCTGCCGGCACTCGGCCTGCAACTCGTCGCTCTGGCGGCGTTCGGGGGCCGCACCGCCTTGGTCATGACCTTGCTGTGCCTCGCCGTGACGTCGTTCGTCTGGACCCTGCGCTTTCTGGCTGGGCGACAGATCGACATCCGTGTGGCTGGCCTGGCGCTGCTGGTCGTCCCACTCGCGGTGGCCGCCTTGGCGGCCTTGGCGAATTCGGGGTTCTTCGACGTGATCCTCGACCGGTTCGTCGACGACAATGGCAGCGCCAAGGCGCGCGGCATCATCTTCGACCTCTTCGCCTTCATGTCCTGGCAGGACCTTCTCTTCGGCCCGGCCCGGGACTACCTCGATTCGCTGCAACACCTGCTCGGTATCGAGGTGGGCATCGAGAGCTTCTGGCTTGGATTCCTGTTCTTCTACGGCGTCTTCCCCTCGTTCATATTCTTCGTGGGCCTCGCGGGCTTCACGGCCGAGATCATGCGCCGCACCCGGCCGCTGGCCTGGGTGTCCCTCGCCTTCTTCATCAGCATCATCTCGACCTCGATCAGCCTTTCCGCGAAAACCACCATGTTGGGCCAATTCGTGACCGTTCTTCTCATCCTCATGCCACGCGGCGCGGCGCAAGCGACGTGGCGCATGCCGGATGTCCAGCGCGGCTGGGCTGTGTCGTGAGTGCGCCCGCTCGCATCTATGTCGATGAGACCCATTGCGGCCGGCATGTGACGGGACTGGAGCGGATCACGCTCGAACTCTTTTCAACCGCGGCTTTGGCCCCCTTGCCGATCGTGCCCGTCCGAGCCGGGGGGCGCAAATCCATGATGCTGCGGCAGAACACGGATCTGCCCTGGCGGGCGCTGCGGGACAGGTCGTCGCTGGTCCTCTGCCCGGGCTTTCCGCCCTCGATCCCGCTGATGTTGGCCGGCGGCGATCGGGTCATCCCCTATATCCACGATCTGTTTCTGCTCACGCGGCCGCAAGATTTGAACCGCCGCGCCAAGCTCTACATGGTGACCCCGTTCCGTTTCGCGGTGGAACATGGCCGGCTGTTCCTGGTGAACTCGCAAGCCACCGCCGACGATTTGCGGCGGTTCTGCCGGGCCGATGCCGACATCCTGCTGTATCGACCCCGCGTCCGGAACGTGTTCGACATCGCGGTTGGCGACCGGGTGACGCGGCCCGCCCCGCCCGGGGCATTGAAGCTGATCGCGGTCGGCACCGTGGAGCCCCGCAAGAACCTCGCCGCGGCGGCGGCGATCCTGGCCGCGCTCCGGAACACCAGCCATCCCGGGGCCACGCTCGACATCGTGGGCCGGCCCGGCTGGGGCGTCGACCTCGCGGCTCTTGCGGCACATCCTGGCATTAGGCTGCATGGGTACCAACCCGCCGAGGCGGCCCGTCGGCTGATCGAGGAGGCCGACGCCCTCCTCTCGACTTCGCATGATGAGGGTCTTGGCCTTCCCTTGTTGGAAGCCCAATATACTGGGCTTCCAGTGATCGCCCCGCAAGGGGCCGTGTTCCGTGAAGTCTTGGGCGACAGCGGCCTCCTGGTTGATCCGGCCGACCCTGGCGGAGCCGCGCAGGCGATCAGCCAGGCCCTGGCCGGACCCGATTGGCGTGCCCGCCACGTACGATTCGCGGCCGACAATCTGGCCCGCTGGAACGCTGCCGCCGAGACCGACAGGGCGCGGGTGATTGCTGCGCTGCAAGGCCGCCTTGTGCAATGCGAGGCAAACCGGAAGGGTTAAGGCGGTTTAATAAATTTCTGCTAAACATTCCTGAAAGAATAGTGCCGATTTTCTGACCTTCATCAAAGTCAGAATTTGCCTTAGACAGCAAGATACAAGGGCGGATACCTAGCCTTTGCTGGCAGTGACGCGCATGGTTTAGGGCGAAAAGTCTTGAACCGGAATGGATCATGTCTGTCAGGTGCGTTGAAGCTCCGCTGGCGGTCGTCGACAACCAGATCATCAATGTCGCGTCGATGCAGAACCTTGTGGCGCGACTCGTCGAGCTGTGCCGTCAGGATGAGGGGTTTACGTTATTCACGCTGAACCTCGACCATCTGGTCAAACGGCACCGTGACCTCGACTTTAAGGCTGCCTATGCGCGGGCCACGCTGGTCAGCGCCGATGGCTGGCCGGTCGCCGCCGCCGCTCGGCGTCAAGGCGCCCAGGTGGATCGCGTGACGGGCGCCGATCTCGTGATTCCTGTCTGTGCTGCCGCGGAACGCGAGAACATTCCGATCTATTTGTTCGGCTCCTCTTCCGACTCGCTGGCCGCAGCCGCTGCGGCGCTGATGAAGCGCTTCCCCGGCCTCGACATTCGCGGGATGGAAGCGCCCCCGATGGGCTTCGTCCCCACGTCGTCCGAAGCCTTCGAAATGGCCGAGCGGATTTCTCAGTCGGGTGCCCGCCTCTGCTTTCTCGCACTCGGTGCCCCGAAGCAGGAGATCTTTGCCGACGCGATGGCGGCACGATTTCCGGGCATCGGCTTCCTCTGCATCGGGGCGGCACTCGACTTCGTGTCCGGACGTCAGAAGCGGGCGCCGCACTTCGTGCAAGCCACCAATTTCGAATGGTTCTGGCGCCTGTTGAGCGAACCCAGGCGCCTGGGGCGGCGCTATGCCGAATGCGCCCTGTTCCTCGGGCAGATGATGATGCGTCCCACACCACCAGTGGCCGATCCGAACCCGACCGGGTCCGCCGGAGCCTGGAGCCGGGACGTCAAGGCAGAGGTTGCGGCTCCTTTCCGGCTTTGCGTGATGCATCCGATGGATCCACGCGGATCGAAGCTCGGGGGCATCGAGACCCATGTGCGGCAGATCCTCGCCCGCCACCCGGACGACTTCTCGATCCTGTTCGTCGGCGTGGACGAGTTCGGCGACAGCCCGCTCGGTGTCGTCAAGTCCGTCAGGATCGCACATCGGCAGATCGATTTCCTGCCGGTGGCACGGATCGATGCCGCGGCCATCAACCTGCCTGGCAAGAGCATCGGGCAATCGACGACCTTCCGGTTCGCCTGTGGCATCCTGCGACACCTGCGGGCAATCCGACGCGCCAGTGGAGTCAGGGGAGCGTCGGTCGACCTGCAGCGTTTTGAATTCGCAACCCCGGCCCGGCTGATCGGATTGCCGGCCGTCCAGATGGTGCATGGCGAGGGGGACAAGAGCCAGGCCATGGACAGCCTGATCAAGCGCTTCTGGTTCATCCACCGCGCCAATGAATGGCTGGCCCTTCATCTCGCCCGGCGCATCTTGTGCGTGAACCCCAATATCGTCCGCCGACTGGAGCGTCTCTATCCCGATGTCGCGCGGCGCGCCGAAGTGATGACCGTATCGGTCGACACGTCAGTCTTTGCCCCGAAGCCGTTTCCGATCTGGGATGGGACATTCCGTGTCATGTTCGCGGGCCGGCTGGACAGTTTCAAGGATCCACCGCTCATGTTCCGCGTGCTCGCGGGGCTGCAGGCACGGCTCGAGGGCAAGGTTGAGTTCCATTATGTCGGGACCACCGATCCGAGCCGCTATGCCGAGTTCGCGGCGATCGAGTCCTTCACGGTTCGGCATGGCTACCAACCCGCCGCCGAGGTGGCGCGCATCATGGCGGGATGCCATGCCGGTATCCTCACCTCCTTCTTCGAAGGCATGCCGTGCTATCTTCTCGAGATGCTCTCGATCGGACGTCCTTTCGCGGCGATCCGGCTGCCGCAATACGATCCGCTCATCGTTCCCGGACTGAGCGGTCACCTGATCGAGCGGACCGATCCGGATGCGTCCTGCCTTGACGATCTCGTTGCGGCCTTTGTGACACTGCGCGATGCGCTGGCGGCCGGTTCCCTCGATCCCATGAAGATCCATGGCCTCGTAAAGCCCTACTCGATCGAGGTCCAGATGCAGCGGATGTTCGCGCTCCACCGCGCCCTGCAGAGCAAGCCGAGCATCACGGGGCGCCCCAGCATCGGCCAGGCCGAGCCCCAGAATTCCTGACCGCCGGGTCTCTGCGGGCGAGAGCCGCGCAGAGACCCGGCATGTCGGTTGGACCACGCCTTTTGGCAAGGATCTTGTTCTAACCGCGGCCGGTTCAGGTTGACGCACCCTTCGATGGCGCCGGACCCGATCTCACCATGAGACGTTGGTCGAGAGATCCATCGAAAGGAAAACGCATATGTTCATGCGAGTCGACAAGCTTCAGGCAGAGCTTCCAGCGCCTAAAAAAGCCGATCCCAATGCGGCGGCAGCACTTCAGGAGCTGATGGGAGGCAAGTATGGAGAAATGTCGACCCTGAACAACTATATGTATCAGAGCTTTAACTTTCGAAGTAAGTCAAAGCTGAAGCCTTTTTACAATCTGGTTGCCAGCATTACGGCTGAAGAACTTGGCCACGTCGAGCTCGTTGCAAACGGCATCGCCATGCTGGCCAATGGCCCCGACAATCCGAAGAACGAGAAAGGGGGCGCCGACATTTCGGATGCGCCCTTCGCCGACATGCAGGACATCCGGCTGGCGGCGTCGTTTCTCTCGAATGGCGGCGGCGCCATGCCCATGAACAGCAACGGGGCTTCCTGGAACATGGATTTCGTCACCACAACCGGCAATGTGGTGGTCGATCTCTTGCACAATTTCCACCTCGAATGCGGTGCGCGTATCCATAAGCTCCGCGTGTACGAAACCATGAAAGAGCCGACCGGCCGCGAAGTCTGTGGTTATCTTCTGGTTCGCGGTTCGGTCCATGCCCATGCCTATGCGCTGGCGCTCAAGCAGATTACCGGCGTCGAGATCGAAAAGATGCTGCCGACCCCGAACATCAACCTGTCGAAGATCCCCGAGTGCCAGAAATACCTCGATGAAGGGTCGCATCGCCGGCTCTACACCTGGAGCCCCAATGACTACAAGAAGATGTCGGGCATCTGGGGCAATGGCGAGCAGGCTCTCCCGGGCGATCCGCCGGTCGAACTGGAAGTGGTGGAAGGGATGCCGGAAGGTGGCAAGATCCATGATCTGACGGGTGTTGCCTCGGCCTTCACGCCGGATTACGCGCCCGAGGAAATGTTCGAAATCGCCACGAAGCTCTACAAGGCCTCCCGTTAAACCCGGTAGGAATATCCCGCCCTTCGACCTGGTCGGAGGGTGGCGCGCGGAGTTCGTCTTGACTTCGCATAGGGTCGGGTCCAATCTTTCAAACAATATGTTCGGTATACCGAACGCGTTTGAGGGACCGCCGTGGCTTCGCTCGCCGCCACTCGTATCGATCATCAACGGGAAACTCACACGCCCACGAGCTTCGTGGTCACGTTCCCAACCGATCAACTCCTGCGAATGGATTCAGGCGTCGCTCTCGCGCCCCTGACGATCGCGTATCAAACTTATGGTCAGCTCAACGCGGCCCATAGCAACGCTGTGCTTGTCTGTCATGCACTGACTGGCGACCAGCACGTCGCCAATGTGCATCCGCTCACCGGCAAACCCGGCTGGTGGGATGTCTTGGTTGGTCCGGGCAAGCCGATCGACACGGACAGGTATTTCGTCATCTGCTCCAATGTCGTCGGCGGCTGCCTTGGGACCACGGGTCCCGCCTCGCGTGGACCCGATGGTCGGACTTACGGCCTCGACATGCCGATCGTTACCATCCGGGACATGGTGCGGGCGCAAAGCATGCTGGTCGATCATCTCGGCATCGACTCGCTGTTTTGCGTGGCGGGCGGCTCGATGGGCGGCATGCAGGTGCTGCAGTGGGCCGCGCTGTTCCCGCAGCGCGTCTTCTCCGCGATGCCGATCGCCACCGCGGCCCGTCATTCCTCCCAGAACATCGCGTTTCACGAGGTTGGCCGACAGGCCATCATGGCGGATCCCGATTGGTGCGGTGGCCGCTACATCGATTGCGAGACCCGGCCCGAGAAGGGACTTTCGGTGGCCCGCATGGCGGCGCATGTGACGTACCTGTCTGATCAGGCGTTACACGCCAAGTTCGGCCGCAAGCTGCAGGATCGCGCTGCGCCCACCTTCTCGTTCGATGCCGATTTCCAGGTGGAAAGCTATCTGCGCTACCAGGGCCGCAGCTTCGTCGAACGCTTCGACGCCAACAGCTACCTGTATATGACCCGGGCGATGGATTATTTCGATCTCGCGGCGGATTACGGCGGCGTGCTGGCCAAGGCCTTCAAAGGGACGAGCACGCGGTTTTGCGTGGTGTCCTTCACGTCCGATTGGTTGTTCCCCACTTCCGACTCGCGCGCGATCGTGCATGCGCTGAATGCCGGGGGGGCTTCGGTGTCCTTCGTGGAAATCGAGACCGACAAAGGCCATGACGCCTTTCTGCTCGACATTCCGGACCTTGTCGCGACCTCGCGCGGGTTCCTGGATGCGGCGGGGCGCGCCCGGGGACTCGGCTGACCATGAAATCCCGCATCTCGGGCGCCAAGCCGGGTGTGTCGCGGCCGGCGCCGATCGCGCCGGAAGCCGTGCGTCAGGATCACCGTCTGGTGGCCGACATGGTGGCGCCCGGCAGCCGAGTGCTCGACCTCGGGTGCGAGGATGGCGCTCTGCTGCGCCTTCTCGCCGACACGCGGAACGTGGACGGGCGCGGGCTGGAACTGTCTCAAAAAGGTGTGAATGACTGCGTGGCCAAAGGCCTTTCTGTCATCCAAGGCGATGCCGATACGGATCTCGATGCCTATCCTGACGACGCCTTCGATTATGTCATCCTCAGCCAGACCCTGCAGGCCACGCGCCGGCCCAAGGTCGTCCTCGAAAACCTGCTGCGGATCGGCCGGCGCGCGATCGTGTCTTTTCCCAACTTCGGGCACTGGCGCGTTCGCTTCGATGTGGCCTTCAGGGGTCGCATGCCGGTGAACGACAAGCTGCCCTACACTTGGTTCGATACACCGAACATCCACTTCTGCACGGTCCGTGATTTTCTGGAACTGGTGGCGACCATCGGCGCCAAGGTGGAGCGTGGCGTCGTGGTCGACCGGTCGGGGCGGCTCATGCGGGAATCGACACCCTGGTGGGTGTGGAACATCTGGGGCGAACAGGCTGTGTTCCTGCTTCGACGGAACGGCGAGACGCCGTCGTGAGTGACAGAGAGGCGATCCGTTTTCCGTCCTGATCACTCAGAAAGGCGTAACCACACCATCGAACATGCGTCCGGCTGCCAGACCACAACGGCTTAGGGTAAGTTATCATTCAATGTTTCGGTATTGCATCTCTCGCGAAGGAGACGTCGATGCTGAACAAGAAAAGTCATGGCGTTCAAAGCCGACGAAGTTTGGGGATTGTCGCCTGCTTGACCCTGGCCTTCGCAGGCCTCGCTGTGCTTGCCGCGGTCGCGGGGTCCGCATCATCATGGCTCTCGATGCAGAGCGCGCGGATCACCACCGATCTCGGTGCGAAGGTCCTGCCCACCGTCACGGCGTCGCTCAACTTTGCCCAGAACAATGCGATGCTGGTGTCGGACGCGCCCTCGCTCGCCTCGCGGCCCGATGCGGAATCGCTGGACCAGCAGGCGACGCGTCTTGCCGGCATGCTGAGCGAGCAAGCGAAGCGGCTCGCCGCGCTTCGGGATCTCGGCGTGGATGCTGCCGCGCTCGACAGTCTGCAGAAACGCAACATGGAACTCGGCCCGAAGATCGACGGATTGAAGGCGCTCGCTTCTGAGCGCCTGGCCGTCCGCACACAAATTCAAAAGACCGTCGCGCAAGCCTTGTCGGACTATCAGGACCTGATGGATTTCGTCCGGCCCTTGCAGGAAGCGACCCAGACGGCCGTGGACGGAGAAATCGCTTCCCTTAAGGAAGGCGTGGGATCTGGACCGGACGCGAAGCAGCAGACCGCTCAACTGGATCAGGACTACAAGGCGTTGCACGTCGCCATGGACGTTCAGGCGAGCAGCAACCTCGCGTTCGGCATGCTGTCGGCTGCCGCCACTGCGACCGACGAGTCCGCGACCAACATCAAATTCCAGTATGACTGGGCCGAAGTCTATATGGGCAAGGCCCTAAAAGCCTTCACGGGTTCGCAGGACGCCGAGCGGCTTCAGAAGCTTGTCGAGGCGCTTCTGAAGAGCGGATCCGGGAACGACAGCGTGTTTCTTCTTCGGACCCGCGAAGTCGACCTCGACGGCAAGATCGCCGTGACGTTGAACGATCTCGTCAATGCCTCGGCCAAGCTGACCGACGAAGTCCAGGCCTTGGTGCAGACCCAGGAAAGCTCGGCCCACAACGCCGTCACGCAATCCAGCACCGTCACCAAACAGACGCTGCTGGTCAATGCTCTCACGAGCAGCGCCGTGATGATCGCCGCGCTGCTGATCGCCCTCTTGTACGTCCGCCGTTCGGTCGGACGCCGCCTGCGAACATTGTCCCACATCATGACGTCGCTCGCCGGCGGCAACCGCACCGTCACCGTGGATGTCAGCGGGCGTGACGAAATCACCGCGATGGCGGAGGCCGTACAGGTGTTTCGTCAGGGCCTGATCGCCAACGACGAATTTTCGGTCGAAGCAGCCCGCATGGCGAAGGAGCGCGAGGCCGCGCGGGACCTGGCGGATCGCGAGCGGACAGAAGCGGCCGCGCGCCAGGAAACTGTCGTGAACAGTCTGGCAGGCGGCCTCGCGGCTCTGGCGCATGGCGATCTGACCCACGATCTCGCACAACCGTTCGCGGCCGAATATGAAACGCTGCGGCGCGACTTCAATGCAACCGTCGCCCAGTTGCGGGGCACGATGGAGCAGATCGTCGGCAATGCCGAAATCTTGCGCTCCGGCACGAGCGAGATCGCCGGCGCGGCGGACGATCTGTCACGCAGGACGGAAAATCAGGCTGCGAGCCTGGAAGAGACGGCGGCGGCGCTTGGCGAAGTGACCAGCGCGATCCGCCAGACGGCCGAGGGCGCCGTGCATGCGAGAGATGTCGTCGGATCGGCAAAGACGCAGGCCGAAACCTCAGGTGCGGTCATGCAGGACGCCATCGCGGCCATGAGCGCGATCGAGGACTCCTCGGGAAAGATCGGTCAGATCATCGGCGTCGTCGACGAGATCGCGTTCCAGACCAATCTCCTTGCGCTCAATGCGGGTGTCGAGGCGGCGCGGGCAGGTGACGCGGGACGCGGTTTCGCGGTGGTGGCGAGCGAAGTGCGGGCCTTGGCCCAGCGTTCGGCCGATGCCGCCAAGGAGATCAAGATGCTCGTCGCCTCCTCCAAGACCCAGGTCTCGCATGGCGTCGAGCTCGTGGCTCAAAGCGGCACCGCCCTGCGCGGCATCCTCGCCAAGGTGGCGGAAATCAACACCGTCGTGTCCGAGATCGCGCGGGCCGCGAACGAACAGCTCTCCGGGCTGGAGCAGGTCAATGTGGCGGTCAACCAAATGGATCAGGTGACCCAGCAGAATGCCGCCATGGTCGAGGAAACCACAGCCGCGAGCCATCATCTCGCGCGCGAGATCGAGACTCTCGTCACGCTGATCGGGCGGTTCGATGTCGGCGCCGGCGGGCAGGCTCACTCAACGGTAACCCCGAAGCTAAAGGCGGCGGCGCGGCCTGCGCGACCGCCCGCAGCCGGCCCGCGAGTGAGCCGTGGTGGCGCGGTTCGAAAGCCCGCAGCCGCTCCTGAGGCCGATGACAGTTGGACCGAGTTCTGACGCGGACATCGCCGCGTCAGGAAAGGGGCTCCGAGGCCGGGATCCGGGGCCTGCTGCGGTGATCCTCGTGTTCAGTAGGCGTACCTATGGCGACCGTGATACCTGTATCCGCGCCGATGATGCCGATAATGAGGACCGCGGGGACGATGACCCCAACTGCTGATGTAGTGGCCGCGTCCCTGAGCCTGATATTGCCGAGCCGTGAGAGCTTGGGCCGGCAAGCTGGAAAGCAAGGCGGGGACGGCCACCACGGCCGCTGCCACAAGACATTTGAAGGCGTTCATCAAAGGAGTCTCCAAGCTTCTGTGAAGTGGAACGTCGACCCTCGTCGACCGGAGCCAGGTCTCCGCTGGCCAAAATGCGACGCGGGAGCGGCCCGGACCTATTTCGGGTAGAAGGCGGCGCAGGCCGCGCTTACGAGCTTCTTTTTATTTCCCATGCAGCTCCTGACCTGATCGACATCCGGGAAGGCATCGCCACACAGACGTTGGGCGTCATTGTAGCAGGCTGCCTGCTGTCGCTCTTCCAGTGATAGCGCCCCGTTCGACACGGTTTCCGCGGACGCGACGTTCCCAAAAAGTGATACCAGTACGGCGGATAGAAAAAACACGCGCATTTTTAAGGCCTCCCCCCGCGACAAACGTGCTCGGCTCGGTTTTGTGCCAATCCGCCTCGGCAGGATGGATAAATCGTTGCGATCGTCGCGAAGATGCCCGTTGTGCCATTTCCCCGAGCGGCAGAGGTTCGGCGCGCCGGGACCTGCGCAAGCCACTTTGGGGGCAGGACGGAGCACTCCGTCGAAGGGAAAGATCCGAGGCGAAGGGCATCGACACCGCGGGCCTGATTGGCTACCAATCCAAGGCCGGCCCGTGACTGCGATGACGGCGGAAAGATCCGGCAGGTTAGGAAGATGCCCCGCGCACAACAGGTTCCCTCGGGACAGCCCCGGTCGTCTTCCCCGCACTGAGAGCCTTTCGCGTGTTGAGATCTCCTGTTTGGCCGGGCGTGGCCTAATGTCTCCATCGAGCGACATCGCCCAACGCGTGTACGATCACACGTGGAAACTTGATCCGATCATCCGGTCCCTGCTCGATACGGATTTCTACAAGCTACTCATGCTGCAGATGATCTGGGGACTGCATCCCGAGGTCTCTGCGACCTTTTCCCTGCTCAATCGGAGCCGGACGGTCAGGCTCTCCGAGGAGATCGAGGAAAGCGAACTCCGGGCACAGCTCGATCATGCCCGGTCCTTGCGCTTCACCAAGAAGGAAATGATCTGGCTTGCCGGCAACAGTTTCTACGGACGGCACCAGATCTTCGAACCGAAATTCCTGGCCTGGCTCGCGCAATTCTCGTTGCCGCCCTATGAGCTGAAGCGTGAGGATGGCCAGTTCGTCCTGCATTTTCACGGGCGCTGGTGTGAAACCACGATGTGGGAGATTCCGGCGCTCGCCATCGTCAACGAATTGCGCTCGCGGGCGGCCCTGAAGCGCCTCGGCCAGTTCGAGCTCGATGTGCTCTATGCCCGCGCCAAGGCCAAGCTCTGGTCGAAGGTCGAACGGTTGCGCAATCTGCCGGGCCTGCGGATCTCGGATTTCGGCACGCGACGGCGGCACAGTTTCCTGTGGCAGCGCTGGTGCGTCGAGGCCCTCAAGGAAGGCCTGGGCGGCGCCTTCATCGGCTCCAGCAACGTGCTGCTCGCCATGAACAACGATCTTGAGGCCATCGGCACCAATGCCCATGAGCTGCCGATGGTGCTTGGCGCCTTGGCGCGCGATGATCAGCAGTTGCGTTCGGCGCCCTACCGCGTGCTCGAGGACTGGCAGAAATATTACGGCGGCAACCTGCTGATCGTGCTGCCAGATGCCTTCGGGACGCGCAGCTTTCTGCGGGACGCGCCGGACTGGGTGGCCGACTGGACCGGGGTTCGTCCCGATTCGGCGCCACCGATCGAGGGGGGCGAGGAGATCATCGCCTGGTGGCGCCGTTGCGGCCGCGACCCGAAGGACAAGCTGCTCGTGTTTTCCGACGCGCTCGACGTCGATACGATTGAGGAAACGTTCCACCATTTCGAAGGACGCGTCCGGATGAGCTTTGGTTGGGGCACCAACCTGACGAATGATTTCGAAGGATGTGCGCCGAGCCCCAATGCGGCCCTCAAAGCGATTTCGCTCGTCTGCAAAGTGAGCGAAGTCAACGGCCGTCCGGCCGTCAAGCTTGCCGACAATCCCCGCAAGGCGACGGGCGACCCGGAGGAAATCGCCCGCTATCTGCGCGTCTTTGGCGACGCCGGGCGGGTCGAGCAGGAGATCCTCGTCTAGCCGCTACCGGCTGTCGGTGGCCGGAACACCCAGAAGCGGGACAGGCAATAGCTGGTGGCGCTGCCCGCAAGAGTTGTGGCGACCGAGATGGCGGCGGGCTGCAATCCCGCTTTGGCGATCGCCCTTGCCAATAAACCGGTACCGAGGGCACAGAAGATCTGGGCCGCGACATAGCGCGGAAGCGCATCCTGATGTCGATGCTGGCCGCCGAACGTCCAGGCCCGCTGCATCGAATAGCTGACCAGAACCGTGACCGTGTAGGCCGCCAGCGTTCCCGCGAAGGCCGGTAACCCGCCCCGCAGCAAAAAGAAGCTCAGGCACCAGAACAGCAGGGCCGCGCCCACGCCGGTGATCAAGAAACGGACGGTCGTGCCTTGCAGGAGAGTGCGGGCATGTCTCATTTGTGGCGTCCGAGAGGTCTCACACCCCCTTTTCACATGGGGATGTTACTCGCTGCCGAACGACCTATGTTAGGCCGACAAACGGGTCATCGGCAGGAAGGTGACCCGCAATGAGAGGTGGCATGGCCGAAACGAATCTGCGCGAGGCCCCTGCCTCGAACATCCCGCTTGCGGGCGCGGCAGCGTGTTTCGGTCTGGCCCTGGTTGCTGCCGGATCGCCGCCAACCCTTCTGAACGCGGTTGCAGCCCTTGTTTTGAACCTCGTGGCCCTGGTCGGACTTCACCGCACGCTGCTTGGACGAGCGCCCAAAACCGTATCGATCGTGGTCGACGCCTTGGTGATCGCCGCTGTGGTGATCGGACGGGAGCCCGCCGCCGCCCTTTGGTCGGCCCCGGGCGCCTGGCTCGACATGCTCCGTGTCACGCCGATCGGAGCCGCTACGCTCCTCCTGTGTTATGGCGCGGCCGCGACCGTCGCGACCGTGCGGCTGCATCGTCACCTTGCGCTGCGCGAGCAGTTCGCGCTTCTCCTCGTCCCGGTGCTGTTCAACCTCGTGCTTGCCCTGGGGGCGGATGCGCTGACCCGGGGCCTCGGCCGCACCCTTCTGGCTGGGCTGCCATCGCCCGACTGGCTGGCCGGCAGCGTCGGACGCGCTGTCCTGCTCATCGGCTTTCTCGAACTCCTGGCCGGTCTCCTGCGGATCCTCGTCGCCGGCCGCCTGTCCGGCCATTGGCGGCTGCATGCCGTGTTGATCCTGGCCGCGCTGCTGGCCGCCGCGACGCCCGTCATCGCGACCCTGCCGGAGCCGGTCGCGCAGATGGGTGGGGTCGCGGGAGCGATCCTCTCCTTTTTGGCCGCCATCCTTTCCGCCGGGATCGCGCAAGCTGGTCTTTGGGCGATCGTCTATGTGGTGACCGGCCTGTCCATCGACTCGATCCATGGCACGCCCCCCATTCCGTCGAATGCCCGTAGCCATTGGCGCGCGGGGCTGGTCAAGGGCGGGATCTATGGCAGCGTCTTCATGGGCCTCTTGCTGGCCGTCGATGCGATCATCAAGGTCCCGGGTGTCACCGCTGTCGCGAGAACGATCCCGCTTCTCGCCGGCCCGCTGATCGGCGCCGCGCTGTTCCCTCTCGCTCAGACGATCATCGGCAGCGCCGATGGTACGCCACCCTTCTTTGGACGGCTCAAGGCCGCCTACAAGCGGCAGCGCGGCTACGCCCGCGGGCTGGTGGTCGGACTCGGTGTGGCCGTGGCGCTGACTGCCGGCCTTCCGGGCCAGGACGGTCTCGTTCGTTTCCTTTCCATGTTCGCCGTCGGAGCGCTCGCCTATGCCGGCGTCGACCTTGCGGCCGACACACTGCGGGTTTGGCGGGCGGAGCGGCGCTTTATACAGGACTGGCACGTCTATGCGCTTGGGGTGCTGCTCGGCGGCCTCGTCGGCGGGGCGCTCGGCTGGTACTTCGATGCGGTGCAGATCGGCGTCGTGGTGGCGAAATTCTTCGCCTATGTGGACCTCGACTATCGCGGCGTCGGACGCGCCGTTAATCCTTATGGAACGACGCCCCTGTTCAACAAATACGGCACGATCGATCTCGGTGCCGTGCAGGGAGGCGTACGACTGTTCTTTAACGAGTCGCTGGCCGGAACCATCAACTGGTCCATCGCGGCGCCCCTGTTCAGCGTCAACTTCTTCGTGCTGCTCGCCATTCTTGACCGGTCGCTGACCCCTCTGAAACGCCTCTTCAGCGCCGCGGGATTCCAGAGCCTGGTCGAGCAGGCCGTCCGGGTGCTGGGGTGGGGCCTCTGGATGGCGCCCGTCATCAACTCCTTCCTCCGCCAGTCGCCCGATCCGTCCTGGTACAACCAGGACGGCGCGATCCGCACCCTCGTGGCGACAGGCGCGGAGGTTTTCCTGCCGGCGCACGATTTTCGTCTCTGGAGCCTCGCGGTCTTCACCGGCCTTCTGGCCTACGACTGGCTCCGCATCCTGATCTGGTTCGACCATATGGGGCTCCGGGTCGCGACCCTCGTCAATCTCACCTTCATCGGTGGCGACCGGGTCGACGAAGCCGCGGCCCGCTTCACGGGCCATTCGGGGCGCACCCGCGTCATTCCGGATTCGATCCGCCGCTTCGCCACCTGGGCGCCGTTGATCATCCCGTTCTACATTCCGCGCAACGCCGAATGGGATCAGGCCTGGACGGGGGCCGAACAGATCCGGAACAATCCCGGTGCGATCGCCGCACCCGTCTGGGTGGTATTCGCGGCCTATGCCGTTGCGGCCGTGCTCGGCGCCCTGGCCGGGGTGGCGGTCCATCGGGCCTGGCGCGGCCGAGTCCTCCCGCCGGGTCCCCAGGTGGCAGGCGTGCCGCAGACGCTTCTGGCGGGACGCGAAAGTTTCAGCCTCGCGAACGGCTTCATGCGCACCGAACTCATGGCTGACGGCCGGGGCCATGCGACGGTGGAGGGTGCGGCGCGCGGCGGGGCGCCCCTCGACATCTCCCGCCAACCCGACGACGCGCTGCAGATCACCGGACCCTTCCTGATCATCGCCGACCAGGATGCGCCCGAGCCCTGGAGCCTCGGCTATGAGCCCATGCGGGTCGCAAGCGCCGATTATCGCCTCGCGCAACCCGAGCCGGGCTGCATCCAGCTTCACAACGGCGCGCATGGCGTGACCATGTCGGCCCGGATCAGTCTCGCCGACGATTCCTGCCTAGAGCGTTGGCGGATTGCCATCACCAACACGACCGCGTCAGCCAAGACCCTGCGGCTGACGAGCTTTCGTGAACTCGCGATGCACAATCCGGGCATCTACCTGCGTGATCCGGATTTCAACGGCATGCATGTCGAAACCACGTTTCTGCGTGGCCTCAACGCGATCTTCGCGCGCAACCGGTTGCTCAAGAACAGCGTCGGGCACATGTCGCACGAGACCGGCTTCCATGCCGTCCGGCTTGGCGAGGCCGCCGCGACCCTTGTGGGATACGAGGATTCACGTACCCGCTTTCTCGGGCCGGGCGGGATCCGTCGGCCGAGCGGCCTTGAGCGCCACGCGCCCCGAAGCCCGAGCGACGAGGGGGCGCTTTACAGTTTCGACCCGGCCGCGAGCCTGACCGTGTCGCTCGAACTCGGCCCCGGGGAGCGGACCGAAATCGTCTACCTGACCGGCCATGCCATCGACGAGGCCGCCGCCGCGTTGATCGTGGCCCGTGAGATCGGGGTTAATCCGCTGAGCGAGGGCGAGTTGCGGAACGTGCTCTATCGGCAGCGCGCTCTCGATCCCGGCCTGGTACCGCCCGCCGAGACATGGCCGTTCCATTTCGCCGAACCTCACGTGCTCCATCTGACCGAAAAGACGCCGCGCCCTTGGGCTCATGTGATGGCGAACCCGCTCGGTTTCGGCACCGTCGTGTCGAACGAAGGTGAGGTGCATTCCTACATGGCGAACGAGCGCCAGAACGCGCTGACGCCGTTCCGCTTCGAATCGACGCCGACGGCTGTGCCGGGGCAACTCGTCTATGTGGTGGATCTCGAAACCGGAACGCCCCACACCGCAGGCTTTGTGCCCTACCGCCGCGAGGATGCCACTTACGATGTGACCTATGAGCTCGGGTCTGCCACGTTCCGCATGCAGCGGGGAGACATCGAGCTCGAACTCCGGGTCTTCGTGGTGCCGCTCGGGCGCTGCGATTGCCGCATCCTGACGATCCGCAACAATTCCGATCACGCGAAGCGGTATCGCGTCGTTCCCTATTTCGACATGGTGCTCGACCAGAACGCGAGCGACAGCGTCGGCAAGCTCGAAGTGGTGCGCGACGAGGCCACCGAGGCCCTTCTGTTCTCCAACCCGAAGAACGATTTCCACCGAGGCTGGGCCTTCGCGGCCACGAGCCTGCAGGCGCCGATGGTCGAGACCGTGCGGGCCCGCTTCGTGGGCGGTGTCGGCCGCGACCTCGTCAATCCGGCCATGGTCGAAACCGGCTTCCCCGATGGAAGTGCCGCGGACGATGGGCGTCGTGTCGCGGCCTTCTGCGGCGAAGTCGATGTTCCGGCCGGTCAATCTCTCGAGGTCGCCATCGTGCTGGGCCAGACCGCCAGTCAGGAAGAGGCGCTCGCGGCCTCGAACCTGCGTGACCCCGTCGCCGCCCGGGCCGCCTACAGGTCGAGCCGGTCCTGGTGGGCCGAGCGGCTGGGCGGCATCCAGGTCGAGACCAACGATCCCGCCTTCGACCGGCTCGTCAATGTCTGGCTGCCCTATCAGGCGCTCGCGGCCCGGATCTGGGGCCGGACCGGACCCAACCAGCGCGGCGGCGCCTTCGGGTACCGCGACCAGTTGCAGGATGTCCTGCCGTTCCTGTTCCTCGACCCCCATCTCGCAAGGCGGCAGATCGTGCTGCACGCGGCCCAGCAGTTCCGCGAGGGCGATACGCTGAAATGGTGGCACGTCGCGCCGGACGGCAAGACGGGCCTGGGTCAGCGCACCACCGCCTCGGACCCGCATCTCTGGCTTCCCTATGTCACGGCGCGCTATCTGGAGGCGACCGGCGACCGCTCGGTGCTCGACGAGGTCCTGCCCTATCTCGAAGCGCCCCGGTTGCCGCCCGGCTCGATCGACATGCTGGTCAACCCCAGCCCCTCACGCGAGACCGATACGCTGCTCGGCCATTGCCAGCGCGCCATCGACTACACGCTCGCCCGCATGGGCGCGCATGGGCTGCCGCTCGTGGGCTCCGGCGATTGGAACGACGGCATCGACGAGGCCGGCCGGCACGGCCGGGGCGAAAGCACGTGGCTGGCGTGCTTCCTGTACGATGTGCTGACCCGGTTCGGTCCGCAGATGGGGACCGGACAGGAGGCGGTCGCGGCCCGCTACGCGGAGGCAGCCGCCACCCTGAAGTCGGCGATCAACGGCGTCTGGCGGGGTGACCATTACACCTTCATGTTCAGCGACGACGGAGATCTCATCGACCGGCCGAGCATCATGACCTCAGCCTGGCCCGCCCTTTCGGGCGCCGCGGATGACGGACGCGGCATTGCGGCCCTGGAAGCCGGTCTTCGGCATCTCGAACGCCAGGACCGTATTCTGCTCGTGACGCCGCCTTTCGACGAGAATTCGGACCCCTACCCGGGCCGCATTGCCGAATACCCGCCGGGCGTCCGCGAGAACGGTGGCCAATATACGCATGGAGCGACCTGGACGGTCGATGCCTTCATGCGGTTGGCCGAACAAGCCAAGCTGGACGGCATCGAGGAGGCGACGCGCCATTTCACCGCCCGTGCCGTGGATTGCTGGACCAAGATTTCGCCTATTGGCAAGACCGAGGGCGAGGCTCTTGCGATCTACGGCCTCGCGCCGCACCAACAGCCTGCCGACATCTATGACGGACCGGAATATGGCGGGCGGGGAGGCTGGAGCTGGTATTCGGGCTCGGCCGCCCGCATGCTATCGGCCGCCTATGCGATCCTGGGCCTGCGCATGAAGGACGGGCAATGCCTTGTGCCGGATGACCTTTTCACGCCCAAGGGTCCCCTTGAGGTCAAGCGGCTCGTGGTGAACGGGACCGTGTACGAAGCCAAAGCCGAGAGCGCGAACTTGGGGACCGGCCACGGAGCGTCGAGGGTGGAAAACGTCGTGTCTTGATCAGGTGACGGTCTCGCCTTCTCGCCAGGCGGGTTCTTGGCGGCTCTCGCCGCGTTCAGGCGTTTGCATGCGCGGAAATCCACACCATCTTGGCCACATGGGCGGCCTCACGCCGCACCGATTCGATCAGGAAGCGACCTTGCCAGACGAGATCAACCCGTTCTTCCAGACGTGGAACACTCCGTTCGGGGTTGCTCCCTTCCCGGACCTGCGCCCGGAACATTTCATCCCGGCCTTCGAACGCGGCATGGCCGAGCACGATGCCGACATCGACGCGATTGTGGCGAACGCGGAGCCGCCGAGTTTCGACACGGTGATCGTCCCATTGGAGCGAATGGGCGCGCTGCTCCGCCGGGTCAATGGCGTGTTCTGGAACCTGTCCGGCTCGAACACCAACGAGGCAATCCAAGCGGTCGAGCGCGAGATCTCGCCCCGCCTCGCGCGACACTATCAGTCGATCGCCGTCAATGCGGCGCTGTTTCGCAAGGTCGAGGCCGTCTGGAACGAGCGTGACACCCTCGCGCTCGATGAGGAACAGGCCCGCGTGCTCGATCTGACCTACGAGGGGTTCGTGCGCGACGGCGCCAAGCTCGATCCCGCCGATAAGGAGCGTCTGACCACGATCGTCGAACGTCTCGCCACGCTGGGGACGCAGTTCAGCCAGAACGTGCTCAGCGACGAGAAAAGCTACCGGCTTGTGCTCGACCCCGAGACCGATCTCGTGGGGCTTCCGCCGGCTCTTGTCGATGCGACCGCACAGGCCGCATCCGAACGCGGCCTCGACGGGCAACATATCGTCACCCTGTCGCGATCCCTCGTGGTGCCGTTCCTGCAGTATTCGAGTCGACGGGACCTGCGCGAAAAGGTCTTCGCGGCGTGGATCCGGCGAGGGGAAAATGGCGGCGAGGCCGACAATCTCGCGATCGTGGCCGAGACCGTGAAGCTCCGAGCCGAGCGCGCGCGCCTGCTCGGTTTTGAGACATTCGCCGACTACAAGCTGCAGCCCGTGATGGCCAAGACACCGGAGGCCGTGCAGGCGCTGCTCGATCGCGTGTGGGAGCGCGCCCGCATCAGAGCCGAACAGGAAGAGGTGGATCTGCAGAATGCGGTGCGGGCCGAGGGCGGCAATTTCACCATCGCGGCGCACGATTGGCGCTACTATTCCGAGAAGGTTCGCAAGTCTCAATACGACATCGACGAGGCCGAGCTGAAGCCCTACCTCGAACTCGGCAACGTCATCGCGGCCGCCTTCGACACGGCCCATAGGTTATTCGGCCTCACCTTCACGGAGCGGCACGATATTCCGCTCTACCATCCCGACGTGAAGAGCTTTTCGGTTGCGGACCGTACTGGCCGGCATGTCGCCTTGTTCCTGGGCGACTACTTCGCCCGGCCCTCTAAGCGCAGCGGCGCTTGGAATTCGTCGTTCCGCAGCCAAGAGCATATGGGCGTCGAGGACATCCGTCCGATCGTCGTCAATGTCATGAATTTCGCCAAGGGTGGCGATGGCGAGCCGACGCTGCTGTCGTTCGACGACGCCCGCACGCTGTTTCACGAATTCGGCCATGCGCTGCATACGATGCTGTCTGACGTGACCTACCCGTCGATCGCTGGAACGAGTGTACCGCGCGATTTCGTGGAATTTCCGAGCCAGCTCTACGAACATTGGTTCATGCGCGAGGAGGTTTTGCGTCGGTTCGCCCTCCATGCTGAGACCGGTGTTCCGATGCCCGAGGAGTTGCTGGCGAGGGTGAAACGCGCCCGGAACTTCAACCAGGGCTTTTCGACCGTGGAATATTGCGCGTCGGCGATCGTCGACCTCGATTTCCATCTGCTGCGGGAAGATGAGATCACCGAACATTTCGATCCGGTCGCATTCGAGCGCCGCGTGCTCGACCGGATCGGCATGCCGAATGCGATCGTCATGCGGCACCGCACGCCGCATTTCACGCATGTCTTCTCCGGGGACGGCTATTCGTCCGGCTATTATTCCTATCTCTGGTCCGAAGTGCTCGATGCCGATGGGTTCGCGGCCTTCGAGGAGACGGGCGACATCTACGACCAGGAGACGGCCGACCGGCTCTATCGCTACGTGCTTTCGGCGGGAGATACACGGGAGCCCGATGAGGCTTACCGGCTGTTCCGAGGGCGGATGCCGAGCGTCGACACGCTGATCGAAAAGCGCGGCCTCGCCTGAGGCTGCCCTTGCGGGTCGTGGATCGATCGACACCATGAAATGGTCGCCCGAACAAGATGCGGCGCTCCAGGCCGTTTCGGCCTGGGCCAAACAGGCGGGTGGGCCGCAGATCTTCCGCCTGTTCGGCTATGCGGGCACAGGGAAGACGACGCTCGCCCGCACCATCGCCGAGGATGTGAGCGGCACGGTCGCTTTCGGTGCCTATACGGGCAAGGCGGCGCTCGTGCTTCGCTCCAAAGGCTGTCGCGACGCCACCACCCTCCACAGCCTGATCTATCGCACCCGGGATGCCGAAACCGAGACCCCGACCTTCGTGATCAACAACGAAAGTGCGGCCTCGAAAGCGGACCTCATCATCATCGACGAATGCTCGATGGTGGACGAGGACCTCGGGCGCGATCTCCTGTCGTTCGGCACCAAGGTTCTGGTCCTGGGCGACCCAGCCCAGATTCCGCCCGTGCGCGGCGGCGGCTTCTTCACCGAGGCCGAGCCCGACGCCATGCTGCGGGAAGTGCATCGGCAAGCGGCCGACAACCCGATCATCCGCCTGTCGATGACCGTGCGGGAGGGCGGGCGCCTTGCGGTCGGGCAATATGGCGAGAGCCGCGTGATTCCGCGGTCGCAGCTCGGAGCCTCGACCGTGCTGCAGGCCGACCAGCTGCTGGTCGGCACCAATAAGTCACGGCGGGCCTACAATCGCCGGATGCGCGAATTGCTCGGCTTCGAACACCCGATGCCGGAGGCGGGTGAGAAGCTCGTCTGCCTGCGCAACGATAAGAAAAAAGGGCTGCTCAATGGTGGAACGTGGATCGTGGATAAGCTTCATGCCATGCGCGGGACCAAGTTGCGCATGAGCGTGATCCCAGAAGGAGAAGCTCAAGGTAAGGCGACACGCATCAGCGTGCTTCCGCTCATGTTCGAAGGCACGGATGAGGAGATCCCCTACGCGCTACGCAGGGAGTCGGATGAATTTGACTACGGCTACGCATTGACGGTGCACAAGGCGCAGGGGTCGCAGTGGACCGACGTGGTCCTATTCGACGAGAGCTTCGCGTTTCGAGACCACGCGAGCCGTTGGCTCTATACTGGCATCACGCGCGCCAGTTCGAAGCTCACAGTCGTGATCTGACGCGGCTCGGCTTTCGTTTTTATTAAAGGTCTCTCGAAGCTTCGAGCCGTTTCACTGGCCAACCCTTACCATGACGTGAAAGACACAGCGCAAGAATGTGTCAGGCCCAACCTTTAGCTTGGCCGGAGGTTTGATATATGGGCAGAGTACGCGAGACCGGCGAACTCTCACGGGGCGAGTCGGACGCGGCCATCGTCACGGCGAAAATAAGTCGCGGCGGTGCAACAAATGGCCACGCTGGCCGTTAGATGTCCATGCAAACGCCTCATCGTTTGCTGGCGGCGAAGTCGACGGCATTCGAGGCATGAATTCTATCGTTGTTGGAGCGTGATCTTATGAAGAAGACCCTTGGTTTAAGCGCTGCGATCGCCTTGGCGATCGTCGCTGGTTCGGTTGGCGTTGCTAACGCTCAGGATGCGTCCACGGTCGTGGTTCCGGCCAAGAAGCCGGTGAAGGGCCACGCTGCGCGGTCCAGCACTCCCATGCGCACGCTCACGGTTGCGGCTCCGACGCCTGCACCGGCTCCGTCGCCGCTCGGCCTCATCACCGCCCCGATCGGCTTTGCCGGTTCGATCGTGACGGCCCCGCTCAGCGGCATCAGCCAGGCATTCGGCTACGGCCCTATCGGTGGTGCATCTCGTCCGCTTCCGATCGTCGCCCGCTACGCGGATGCCGGTGCGGTCACGGATTCGGTGAACCAGGGCTGGGCGCAGCCGGTTCCGGTCTCGGCTAACGGCCCGGTGTACAAGCTCGAGGAAGTTAAGAACAGCGGTATGGTTTCGCCGTTCGCGGTGATTGCTGCTCCGATCACCGCTGCGACCACCATCGCGGCTGCGCCGTTCAATGCGGCTGGTGCGGTTCTCGGCGCTCCGCCGGCTCCCGCTCCCGTGTTCTAAGCAACCACATCTTTGGTTCGAAAGTGCCGGCGACAAGTTCGCCGGCACTTTTGTGTCAGAACAGACCTTCCACCAGCCCGTTCTTAAGCCGAATCACTTCGGCCGCTGGGACGCGCGGCAGACCCGGCATGGTCCGGATATCCCCGCACAGCATGACGACGAAGCCGGCGCCGGCCGCAAGACGAATGGACCGGATCTCGATGTGGTGTCCCTCGGGCGCCCCCAAGGCAGTCGGGTCGGTCGAGAACGAATATTGTGTCTTGGCCATACAGACCGGCAGATCTCCGAACCCGGCTTTGGTGATCCGCTCGCAGTCGCGTGCCGCTTGAGTGGTCACTGTGATGTCCTCGGCGCCATAGATCTCTCGGGCGATCGCCCTGGCCTTGCCGAAGAGATCGGCGGTGTCAGGATAAAGCGGAGTGAAGGGAGACGTGCGAGCTTCGGCCGCACTGACAACAGCTGTAGCCAAATCGGTGATGCCGGCGGAACCGGCGGCCCAATGCCGGCATGTGATCGCCAACGTGTTCAGACGCCCCCGGCACGCGGAAATCACCAAATCGTGCTCGGCCGCCGTGTCGCTCGCGAAATGGTTGAGAGCGACGATCGGGTCGAGGCCCATCCGCCGTAAGCCGGCGACGTGGCGCGCCAGATTGGCGAGACCGCGATCGAGCGCCTGGAGGTCCTCGCTTGCCAGTGCATCCCTGGCGAGGCCACCGTGCATCTTGAGGGCGCGGACGGTTGCGACGAGGACCACCGCATCCGGTGAGAGGCCCGACTGCCGGCATTTGATGTTGAGGAATTTTTCTGCACCGAGGTCCGACCCGAAGCCTGCTTCCGTCACCACGAAATCCGCAAGCGCCAGGCCGGCGCGGGTCGCCACGAGGGAATTGCAGCCATGCGCGATGTTGGCGAACGGGCCGCCATGCACCAGCGCCGGCGTGTTTTCGAGCGTCTGAACCAGATTGGGCTGAAACGCTTCCTGTAGCAGCACCGTCATGGCGCCTTCGGCCTTGAGGTCGGCAGCCGTGACGGGTGTGCCGTCGTACCTCTGCGCCACGGTGATCCGGCCGAGGCGGCGTTGCAGATCGTCGAGGGTTTCGGCCAGACAGAAGATCGCCATTACCTCCGACGCGACCGTGATGTCGAACCCGTCCTCGCGCGGAAACCCGTTGGCAACTCCGCCTAGCGACGAGACGACGCTGCGGAGCGCCCGATCGTTCATGTCGACGACGCGTCGCCACGTCACGCGCCGGGTGTCGATCCCAAGGGCGTTACCCCAATAGATATGATTGTCGAGCATCGCGGCGAGCAGGTTATGGGCGCTCGAAATGGCATGAAAATCACCAGTGAAATGCAGGTTGATCTTCTCCATGGGCACCACCTGGGCCCGCCCGCCGCCGGCCGCGCCGCCCTTCAGGCCGAAGACGGGCCCAAGCGACGGCTCGCGCAGGCACACGAGGCTTCGCTTGCCGATGCGGCTGAGGCCGTCGCCGAGCCCGACCGTGGTCGTGGTTTTGCCTTCGCCCGCGGGTGTCGGACTGATCGCCGTGACGAGCACCAGCTTGGAGGCGGGACGCCGCGCAAGGGAGGTCGACGCAGCCGCGTCGATCTTGGCGATGTGCCGGCCGAAAAGATGCAGGGCATCGGCAGGAAGGTCGAGCCGGGCTGCGACATCGGCGATCGGCAAAAGCGGCGCTCGTCGTGCAATATCGATGTCGGAGTCCATCCGGGTCCTGCCTCTCTCAAGGGCTCTGCGCCGCAGGCGCACGGCAGGGATGAGGCGATTGGCGATGGTTTGTAAACACCTCCAGGCTGTAATAATACCAAACTGGCGGCCGGGGTCGCCGTGACGGGCCGGTCCGCGGAGGAGTGGTGCCGTCCAAGAGGTCAGCATGCCATATCGACATTACTTCGAGGACGCAGTCGGCAAGCTGCATTCCGAGCGCCGCTACCGGGTCTTCACCGATCTCGAACGCAACGCGGACCAGTTCCCGCTTGCGGCGTGGCGGGGGCCGCAAGGCGCGATCGATGTGGTGATGTGGTGCTCCAACGACTACCTCGGCATGGGCTGCCATCCGGCCGTGACGAGCGCCATGATGGAGGCGGTGTCCAGGTTCGGCGCTGGCGCGGGCGGCACGCGTAACATTTCCGGCAACAGCCATCCCGTGGTGCAACTCGAAGCCGAACTTGCCGACCTCCACGCCAAAGCTTCCGCGCTGGTCTTCACCTCGGGTTGGGTGTCGAACCTGGCCGGCATCTCGGCCATTGCCGGCTTGATCCCCGATTGCGTGATCCTGTCGGATGAGCTCAATCACAATTCGATGATCGAGGGCATTCGCCGCTCAGGCCGCGACAAGGTCATCTTCCGGCACAATGATCTCGCGCATCTCGAACACCAATTGCGTGCCATCGGGACCGCGCGTCCAAAGCTGATCGTCTTCGAGAGCCTCTATTCGATGGACGGCGACATCGCTCCGGTCGCGGCGATCGCCAAGCTCGCCAAAACCTACAAGGCCATGACGTATCTCGACGAAGTTCATGCTGTCGGGCTCTATGGCGCGCGGGGCGGCGGCATCGCCGAGCGCGACGGCGTCATGGACCAGATCGATGTGATCGAGGGCACGCTGGCGAAAGGCTTTGGAACACTCGGCGGCTATCTCGCGGCCGATACCGCGATCATCGACGCGGTGCGCTCCTACGCGCCGTCCTTCATCTTCACCACCGCGCTTCCGCCCGCCGTCGCGGTGGCGGCGCGCACGGCCGTCCGGCATCTGAAAGCGTCGGCGAGCGAACGTTTACTCCATCAGCGTCAGGTGGCCCATACGAAAGCTGCCTTGACGGAAGCGGGCCTCCCCGTGATGGACAATCGATCGCATATCGTCCCGCTGTTCGTCGGCGACGCGGATCTTTGCAAGCAGGCGAGCGACCTGCTGCTGGAACGGCACGCGATCTACATCCAGCCCATCAACTATCCGACTGTCGCGCGCGGGACGGAGCGTCTGCGCATCACGCCGACGCCCCGCCACAGCGAGGCCCATATCGATGCCCTCACGGCAGCCCTTCGCGATGTGTGGCATCAACTCGACCTGCCGACCGCGATCCGCTACCGGGCGCGGGCGGCCGAATAAGACGTCATTCCTTCAGGCGTGCTGGTCGAGCCACGTCGTGAGCCGGCGCGCGACCTCGCGGATCTGATCCGGGCTGCGCGCGAAACAGAGCCGGAGGTAACCATCCCCGCCCGCCCCGAAGCCATCGCCGGGGGCGGTGCCAAGGCCCGCTTCGTCGACGAGTCGGAATGCGAGCTTGCGGGCATCGGGATGCCCCTCGATGGCGCAGAAAAGGTAGAAGGCGCCCTCGGGCCGCGCGAAGCGCACCTTGCCGGTCGCGGCCAGCGCATTGCACAAAACATCCCGGTTCGCCCGCGCCCGCGCCACTTGCTCGGCCAGGAACCCCTCGCCATGCGCGATCGCCATCGTGGCGGCGCGCTGCGTCGGGACCGGCACGCCCGAGGTGGAATATTGCACCAGGTTCTCGATGATCTGGCCAAGCGCCGGAGGCGCCTCCAGCCAGCCGATCCGCCACCCGGTCATGGCCCAGTTCTTCGAACAGGTCTGCGGGAACAGGATGAGGTCGTCTTCCTCCATGATGTCGTGGAACGACGGCGCGCGCTCCATGTCGAACACGAAATGGCCGTAGATCTCGTCGGCGATGATCCAGAGGCCATGCTGGCGCGCGAGGTCCAGCACGGACTGAAGCTCGGCGAGGGTGGCTACCCAGCCTAGTGGATTCGACGGCGAATTGATCACGATGGCACGCGTGCGGGACGTGATCGCCCCGGCGAGCGCGTCGGCGTCGATCGTCCATCTGGGTTGGGGAGCTTGCCCGAGTTGCATCGGAACCTCGACCACCCGGCCGCCGAGCGCCACGATGGCGCCGCCGAAATTCGGCCAGGCCGGGGTCGGCATGATGAACTCGTCGCCCGGTCCACCCACGAGCCGCATCGCGATCTGCAGAGCGTGCATGCCCCCGACGGTGACGAAGAAGCGCTCCGACGACAGCGCGCGGCGCGCCCCATAAAGCCCCGTCATATAGTGGGCGATCGTGTCACGTAGTTCGGGGATGCCGCGCTGGTAGGTGTAGAAGGTCTCACCCGCCTCGAAGGACCGGGTCGCCGCGGTGCTGATGAAGGCGGGTGTCGGCTGGTCGCTTTCGCCGACCCAGAGCGGGATCAGGCCCTGGCGGTTACGTCCATAGTTGAAGATCTCGACGATCCCGCTTTCCGGGATGCCGAGAACCTCCGGTCGGATATGATCAAGCGGCCCACCGCGCCGTGGCTCGGCCGCCAGGCCGCTTTCATTTTTGGACAACCTTCAACCCCTCACGTGCAGCCTGTTCGGCCTTCCGTTTAGCGGATTGGCGTCGATCGGGCGAGGAGGTCGCGGATCTCCGTCAGCAGGACCTCCTCGCCGGTCGGCACGGGCGAGGCCTTCGGAGGCTCCGTGGCCTGGAACCGGCGAATGGCCTTGACGATCAGGAACAGCACGAAGGCGACGATGAGGAAGTTGACCACGTACGTCGCGAAACTGCCCCAGGCCAGCACCGGGCCTTGTTTCTGTGCATCGACGAGGTTCGTGGCCGTCACATTGTGGCTGAGCGGAAGGAAGTAGTTGGAAAAATCCGCGCTGCCCACCAGGCCCACGATCGGCATGATGATGTCCTTGACCAGAGAATCGACGATCTTGCTGAAGGCCGCCCCGATGATCACCGCGAAAGCGAGGTCGATGACATTGCCCTTCAGCGCAAAGTCGCGGAAGGCTTGCAATTCGCTCTTGAGTGAAACCTTTGGTGCCAGCATGACCGAACTCCTGCCCCAACCGGCGATCGGTTGTTGAAGGCGCCGCAAGGCTAGCTTCACCGGCTAACGAGAGCAAAACGCTATTTGACCGATCCTGAAACTTTCATTCGCAGCACGACCCGGATGTTGCCCGTTCCGGGCGTTCCCGAAATCGCGGTCTACACGGCCGACGAGGCGACTGCGCTGTGGGAGAAAACCGAAGAGCAGCTGGGGCAAACCGGATTGCCGCCGCCGTTCTGGGCCTTTCCCTGGGCGGGCGGGCAGGCGCTCGCGCGCTACATCCTGGCGCATCCGCAGATCGTACAGGGCCGCACGGTTCTCGATCTCGCGGCCGGCTCGGGCTTGGTCGCCATTGCGGCCGCGAAGGCGGGCGCGGCGGCTGTCTGGGCCAATGACATCGATCCCTTCGCCCGGACCGCCATTGCGGTGAATGCCGCCGCGAACGGGGTCGCGGTCGGCCTTTTGCCTGGCGACATCGTCGGGACGGCCGGGACCTGGGACGTGGTTCTCGCGGGGGACATCTCGTACGAGCGCGACATGGCGACCCGTCTGACCGGATGGCTTGAAAGCTTGGCCCGGGATGGCGCCGAGGTGCTCGTGGGCGACCCCGGGCGCTCGTATCTGGCTCGGGATCGTCTCGAACTCGTCGCGAGCTACGATGTCCCGGTGCCTCGGGCGCTGGAGGATGCCGACAGCAAACGCTCCAGCGTCTGGCGCTTCCGGGCAGCCTGAACGGACGTCAGGATTTAGGCGTGGTCTTCATGCCGGCCACCAGCCGGTCGACGTCGTATTTGAACATGTCCGCGTAGGTGGCGGCCGGACCATCCGGCGGCGACAGAGCCTCGACGTAAAGCTCACCGCCCGGCTGCGCGCCCGTGGCTTCGGCGATCTGCTTGACCAAGCGGGGGTCGTTCGAGTTCTCGAAGAAATAGCTGCCGACATGCTGGGCCTTGATCTGCCGGATCACAGCGGCGACCTGGGCGGCCGAGGGTTCGTTCTCGGTCGAGAAACCAAGCGGCGAGATAAACGTCACGTGGTAGGCCGCTCCGAAATAGCTGAGGGCGTCATGCGTCGTCAGCACCTTGCGTTGTGCCTGCGGGACGGCGTCGATCTCCCGACGGGCATAGCTGTCGAGGTCCTTCAACTGGGCCGAATAGCGCGCCGCATTGGCCTCGAAGGCCGCAGCATCCTCGGGGTCCGTCTTGCTCAAGGCTTTCGTGATATCGGCCACATAGATCAGCGCGTTGGGGATGCTGTTCCAGGCATGCGGGTCGATGATGGTCCGGCCGTCTTCCTGCATGGCGCGGGTCTTGATTCCGTCCGAGGCGATCACCGGCTTTCCCTGATATCCAGCCGCCTTGGCGAGGCGCCCGAACCAGCCTTCCAGCCCGAGGCCGCTCGTGAACACGACGTCGGCGGTCTTCAGGAGCTTGGCGTCGTCGGGCGTTGGCTCGAATTCGTGGGGATCGCCGTTCGGCGGCACCAGGCTGACCACATGGACGTGGTCGCCCCCGACCTGCCGGACCATGTCGGCCAGTACCGTGAAGGAGGCGACGGCCTCAAGGGTCCGGGCCGCCGCGGGGGTCGCGAGGGCGAGTGTCGTCGTGACCGTCAGGGCGGCACCGGCAAGAAGGGACCGAGTCAGCATGGAATGAGGCTCCTGGTTTTCAGCCCACGAACCGCGGGCGGGAGAGAATCCGGCGCGCCAGACCACCGCGCCCGAAAACGATCGAGACGAGGTAGAACAGGCTCGCGGTGAGAACGATGGTCGGGCCTGAGGCAAGGCTCACGTGAAACGAGACCACGAGACCGATGAAGCCCGACAGGGCGGCGACCAGGGTCGCGAACCCGATCATACCCGGCAGCGTCGTGGCCCAGAGCCGCGCCACGGCGGCCGGCAGCATCATGAGGCCAACCGCCATCAGCGTGCCGAGCGCCTGGAACGCCGCCACGAGGTTGGCGACGACCAGCACCAGGAAGAGCGCGTGGTAGAGCGAACCCCTGCCATCGACCGATCGCAGGAAGCCCGGGTCGAAGCACTCGGCCACGAGCGGCCGGTAGACGACCGCGAGGGTCACCACCGTGGCCGACGTGATCGACGCGATGAGGTAGAGGGACGGCCCGTCGATGGCCAGGATGGTGCCGAACAGCACGTGCAAGAGATCGATGTTCGAGCCCCGCAAGGAGACGATCAGGACCCCGAGCGCCAGCGACGTCAGGTAGAAGCTCGCAAAACTCGCGTCCTCCTTCAGCACCGTGCCTCGGCTGACGAGCCCCGACAGCAGCGCCACGGCAAGACCTGCCACCATGCCGCCGATCCCCATCGCGGGCAGCGACAGGCCCGCGACCAGGAACCCGACCGCCGCGCCGGGCAGAATGGCGTGGCTCATGGCATCGCCCACGAGGCTCATGCGGCGCAGCATCAACAAAACCCCGATCGGCCCCGAGCCGATGCCGAGCGACAGGCAGGCGACGAGCGCGCGCCGCATGAAGCCATAGTCGACGAAGGGCGCGACCAGCAGCGCGTCGAGGGTCATGCGGCGGCCCGGTGATCCGGCGTCTCGTCCCATCGCTCCGCCATGGCGCGCGCGCGCAGCAGGTTCGCTGGGCTGAGCGCCTCGGCGGTCGGGCCCCAGGCGACCTGCTCGCGCGCCAGCAGGAGCGCGCGCGGGAAATGGGCCCGTACCTGATCGAAATCGTGCAGCACCGCGATGATGGTCCGCTCTTCCCCGTGCCAGCGGCGGACGAGCGCGAGAAGATCGGCCGTGGTTCGGGTGTCGATCGCCGTGAAAGGCTCGTCGAGAATGATCACCGGCGCATCCTGCAGCAGCAGGCGCGCGAAGAGGACGCGCTGGAACTGCCCCGCCGAGAGCGAGCCGATCGCCCGCTGCCCGAAGCCGTCGAGGCCGACGGCCCTCAAGGCATCCGCGGTGCGGGCCATCACGTCCCGGCCGACCCGCCCGAACGCGCCCGTGTGCCGCCAGGCGCCGAGCACCACGAGATCGGTGACAGTGATCGGGAACGAGCGGTCGATTTCCGCCGCCTGGGGCAGGTAGGCGACGTCCCGAGCCGCGAAATCCTGCCGGACGACGCGGCCTCGGACGGGCTTCAGAATGCCGACAAGTGTCTTGATCAGGGTCGACTTCCCGGCGCCGTTCGGTCCCACCACGGCTGTCATGCTCCCTGCCTCGAAACATCCGTCGATATCGCGCAAGGCGGCTTGACGGTCGTAGGCGACGGTCAGGTGGCTGACCGCAAGGCTGCCCCGGCTCATGGCACGCTCACGGCCCAGGCGACCGCGCCCCAAAGGGCGAGGAGCACGACAGCCACCCAGGCGACACGCGTAGTGGCCGCATGCATGAGAACGGAATGCGCGGGCAAGGGGTTGAATGCCATGGACTGTGCTCGAAAGCCGCGGTGATTGGGACGGCCGGACCAAACGCGCTCTGGAGCGAGCCGGCCAGTTCTGTTATCTTGTAACGATCAGCTATGATACAATATAACCTTCGTCAAGTGGAACGGTTGCGGACAGCATGGCCAGCCGAAAGGGAACACAGCACGCCACGAACATCATGGAGGCGCTGACGGAAGCCGCGCGACCCCTCAGTGCCTATGATCTTCTGGACCGGTTGCGGCCGACCGGCGTCGCGGCGCCCTTGACCGTGTACCGGGCGCTCGACAAGCTCATGGCCTCAGGCAGGGTTCACCGCATCGAGTCTCTCAATGCCTTCGTGGCTTGCCGCCATGGCGAGCATCATCATGACCATGCCGATACGCCGCCGCCGCGTGCGGTGGGGTTTGCGATCTGCGACGGCTGCGGGACCGTCGAGGAATTCTCCGATGCCGATCTCTTCGCGCATCTCAACGGCTGTTTGGCGGCCAAGGGGTTCGTGCCGCGATCGAGCGCGATCGAGGTGCATGGCCGGTGCGCGGGCTGTGTCCGAGGAGGAGTGGCCGAAACTCAGCCCTGACATCGCGCCAGCCGCGAAACCTCGAACGGTCGGCAACGCAAGTGGACCAGACGAACTTGTTCACGAGTCGATCGGGCTCCGGAGCTTGTTCCGCCCGAACCGCGCTCCCGGCGGTCGTCATGACGCGTTCACGCCGACACCTTAACAAAAGGTTTCGAGCCCGATGGGGTGGCTCGATCGGCCGATGACTCTCCCTGCCACGGAAGACCGGCGACCGATGTTTTGGTTCGGAGGGACCGAGTGAAACGAATTCTGAGCAATACGCGTATTTTGGCGGCGACCACGGGGCTTCTGGCCTCCGCGGCGATCATGCCGGCGCAGGCAAGCGTCGTCTATCAGAGCACTGCCTATTCTGGCATGGATACTGGGGACTACATCCTGTCTTCGAACAACTTCATGGGTGCAGCCTTTCAGCTCACGACCGCGACGAAGATCACCGGCATCGGCGCGCAATTCGGTGCGAACAATGGCGGCGCCATCTTCGGGACGATCGTTCCACTGGCCTCGTTGACGGCATTCCCGGCCGGGTCATCGGCCGACCTCTCGAGCATCAGCCTAGCCAGCACGGTATTCAGCGTGCCGAGCGGCACCACCGCCCTCGATTTCGTGACGCCGCTTTCGGTGACGCTCAATGCAGGCTCCTACGGCGTGATTTTCGGGGCCGGTCAGTTCGGCTCCACGGCATCGGGATTTGCGGGTCTAGGAGGCTACAACACCCCCACCGGGACATCGCCGGAATTGTTTCGTTCCTTCTTCTCGACGGATTGGACGCGTTTCGACGACAACATCCGAATCGTGGTCGAAGGTAACTCCATCTCGACCGTTCCTCTGCCCGCAGGGCTTCCGCTGATGGCCGCGGGTCTCGGCGTTCTCGGTCTCCTCGGTGCGCGCCATTACCGCAGGGGCGACGCCACAATCGGCTAAACACGAATCCGCTTCGCGACAGGCTCCGGATCCACTTCGGGCCTGTCGTGCGGTCGCGTTCGAGGGGACGCTGAAGCGGGACGTCAAGATGGGCTGGAGCGGGACACATCGCGGCGTTTCGCTCGAGAAGCCATTGCCCCCCATCCCTCCTCTGCCCCATAACGCTCCACCATGAGCGCGACCCCAAAACACCGTCCCGTCCAGCCCGGCGACCACGTCTTTCTCGTGGACGGGTCGGGTTTCATTTTCCGAGCCTATTTCCAGTCGATCCGGCAGGACGCGAAATACAATTACCGGGCCGACAAGCTGCCCACCGGGGCCGTGCGGCTGTTCGCGACAAAGCTGTTCCAGTTCATCCGCGAGGGAGCAGCGGGGTTCAAGCCGACCCATCTCGCCATCATCTTCGACAAGAGCGAGAACTCGTTCCGCAAGGAGCTCTATCCCGCCTACAAGGCGCATCGCTCCGAGCCACCCGAAGACCTCGTGCCGCAATTCCCGCTGATGCGCCACACCGTGCGGGCCTTCGGACTGGAGCCGGTCGAGCAGGACACCTACGAGGCCGATGACCTCATCGCCACCTATGCGCGCGAGGCGCGGGCGGCCGGGGCCGACGTGCTCATCATCTCGGCCGACAAGGATCTGATGCAGCTGATCGAGCCGGGCGTCATCATGTACGACCCGGCCTCGGGCGACCAGTCCAAGGCCGGGTCGCGGGCCGAGCGCATCATCGGCGAACAGGAGGTGGTGGACTATTTCGGGGTCCGGCCCGAGCGGGTGATCGACGTGCAGGCGCTCGCGGGCGATTCCACCGACAATGTGCCGGGCGCGCCGGGCATCGGGCTGAAGACCGCCGCCCAACTCATCACCGAGTTCGGCGACCTCGACACGCTGCTGGCCCGCGCCGGCGAGATCAAGCAGCCGAAGCGCCGCGAGACCCTGACCGACCCCGAGCGCGTGGCGCTGATCCGCACCTCGAAGGTGCTCGTCACGCTCGTGCGCGACGTGAAGGTCGAGACACCGCTGCACATGCTCGGCCTGCACGAACCCGACCCGAAAAAGCTCGTGCCCTTCCTGAAGGCGATGGAATTCACCACGCTGACGAAGCGCGCCGCCGAGGCCTATCGCTGCGACGTGGCGGATTTCGAGGCGGATCCGGAATTCCTGGGGACGGGCGGTTGGCGGAACCGGCACGGGTCCAACACCGACGGCGACTTCCCAGTGACGGCGCCGGCCGCCGCTCCCGCGATCGACACCCCCGAAGCCGTGGCCGCCACATCGGCCGCCGCCGTTCCCGCATCCGGTCTCACCGGCCCGCAACGGCTCGCGGCCGAGCGTGTGAAGGAGGGTCTCGCCACCGTCATTTCGCACAAGGACTACCGCACGATCACGACGCTCGATCAGCTCGACGCCGTGCTGGCCGCCGCGCACGAGGGCGGTCTGCTCGCCATCGACACCGAAACCACTTCGCTCGACGCCCGCAACGCCGAACTCGTCGGCATCGCGCTCGCGACCGCGCCCGGCGCCGCCTGCTACGTGCCTATCGCCCATCGCACCTCGGAAGCCGCCGGCGGTCTTTTCGGCGACGGCGAATTGCTTCCCGGCCAGATCCCGCTCCAGGCCGTTCTCGACCGACTGAAACCCATCCTCGAATCCCGCGCGGTGCTGAAGATCGCGCAGAACATGAAATACGATTGGCTGGTCTTCGCCGAGCACGGCATCGAATGCCATGGCTTCGACGACACGATGCTGCAATCCTATGCGCTCGACGCCGGCATGAATTCGCTCGACTTCAACCGGCTCGACGCGCTGGCGAAAACCCACCTTAACCACACACCGATCGCCTTCAAGGATCTGGCGGGCTCGGGCAAGTCCTTCATCGGTTTCGCGCGGGTGCCGATCGACAAGGCCACCGAATATGCGGCCGAGGATGCCGATGTGGCGCTGCGCCTCTGGCGCGTGTTCCGCGCGCGGCTGCCGGCCGAACGGGTGACCACCGTCTACGAGACGCTGGAGCGGCCGATGGTCGAGACGCTCGCCCGCATGGAGCGGCGCGGCGTGATGATCGACCCGCACATCCTCTCCCGCCTCTCCGGCGAATTTGCCCAGGAGATGGCGCGGCTCGAGGCCGAGATCTATGAGCAGGCGGGCCAGACCTTCAACTTGGGCTCACCCAAGCAGGTGGCCGACATCCTGTTCGGCAAGATGGGCCTCGCGAGCGGTGCCAAGACCGCGACAGGCGCCTATTCCACCGCCGCCCGTATCCTCGACGACCTCGCCGAACAGGGCAACCCCTTCGCCCGCCTGATCCTCGATTGGCGGCAGGTGTCGAAACTCCGGGCCACTTACACGGACGCGCTGCCGGGCTACATCGACAAGCGCACCGGCCGGGTGCACACCTCGTTCGCGCTCGCGGCCACCACGACGGGACGGCTCTCGTCCTCCGAACCCAACATCCAGAACATCCCGATCCGGACCGAGGCGGGCCGGAAAATCCGCACGGCCTTCATCGCCGCGCCCGGCCACAAGCTGATTTCGGCCGATTACAGCCAGATCGAGCTCCGGCTCCTGGCCCATATGGCCGACATCCCGCAGTTGAAACAGGCCTTTGCCGAAGGGCGCGACATTCACGCGAGCACGGCCTCGGAGATGTTCAACGTGCCGATCGAGGGCATGCCGTCCGAGACCCGGCGCCGCGCCAAGGCGATCAATTTCGGCATCGTCTACGGCATTTCGGCCTTCGGGCTCGCGAACCAGCTCGGCATTCCGCGCGATCAGGCCGGCGCCTACATCCGCACCTATTTCGACCGCTTCCCGGGCATCCGCACCTACATGGACGCCACCAAACGCATCTGCAAACAGCAGGGTTACGTGGAAACCCTGTTCGGCCGCAAATGCCACTATCCGCGTATCACGGCCTCCAACCCCTCCGAGCGCGCCTTCAACGAGCGCGCCGCCGTGAATGCGCCGATCCAGGGCACGGCGGCCGACATCATCCGCCGCGCGATGATCCGCATGGACGCCGCGCTGCTGGACGCCAAGCTCTCAGCCCGCATGCTGCTGCAGGTGCATGACGAATTGGTCTTCGAGGTGCCGGACGAGGAGGTCGAGGCGACGATCCCGGTGATCAGCCGCGTGATGGTGGACGCGCCGCACCCTGCCGTGACGCTGGAGGTTCCGCTGGTGGTCGAGGCGCGCGCGGCCGGGAATTGGGACGAGGCGCATTGACCCGGTGAAGCCTCGTCTGGGAGTTCATGGTAACGCGGCGCGTGTCAGGCGAGGCCGCCCTCGCGCAGGAACCGCTTGAGATTGGCCACACCCATCTTGGCATAGTGGAGCGGATTGGCCTTTTCCGGGTCCTGCTCGGCCTCGACCACGACCCAGCCGGAATAGCCGGAGAGCTCCTTGAAGACCGAGACATAATCGACCGCGCCATCGCCTGGCACCGTGTAGATGCCGAGTTCGCCATCGGGGCCCAGCACGGCGTCGAGGAAGCTCCAGTCCTCCGCGTCGGCCCGCGCCTTCACGTCGGGGCGCACGTCCTTGCAATGGACATGGCTGATACGGTTCTTGTAGCGGCGCGCGATGCCGACCGGATCGGCGCCGGCCCAGGTGAGATGGCCGGTGTCGAGCAGTAGGTACACGGGCGCTTCGGTGTGGCTCATGAAGGCGTGGATGTCGTCTTCGCTCTGCACGATCGTGCCCATATGGTGATGGTAGCAGAGCTTGAACCCTTCTTCGGCGAGCAACTGGGCCAGTTCGGTGATGCGCTCGCCGTATTGGATCCAGGCGCTCGTCGCCATGATGGGGCGCTTCGACAGATGGGTGCCGCGCTGGCCGTGGATGGCATTGGAGGTCTCGGCCACGATGAACACTTCGGTGCCCATCGCCTTCAGAAGATCGCGGTGGGGCTTCGCGAGATCGAACTCCTCGCGGCCGGTGCGGTTGAGAAGCTCGATCGAGTGCCAGCCGCCGACGCAGGCCATGCCGAAGGGCGCCAGCGCCGCCTTCAAGGCCGCCGGTTCGCGCGGGAACTTGTTGCCCAACTCCATGCCCTCGAACCCCGCCTCCTTGGCCTCAGCCAGGCAGGTTTCCAAAGGCGTCTTGCCGCCGATCTCCTGCAGGTCGTCGTTGGACCAGCCGATGGGATTGGCGCCGATGCGGATCGTCATGATTGAACCCTACGTCTCGTTTTGCACCTCCCGTTCGCACGGGAGCGGATCACTGGCTAAGCAGCCTTGCGTGGCTCAAGCCACGGTTGATTTCGCTTTTTCAAAGCGAAATCAACGCTGCTAAAACTTTGAAGTGTCAGCAGGTTCGGGAGAACCTGCTTAAGCAGCCGCAGCATTCTGCTGCCCGATCGGTTGTAGCGCATCCCAGGCGTTCACGAGGGTCTCGAACCGCTCCGCCATGCGGCGCGTCACTTCCCCATCGTCGATGCGCCCCCCGAGCCATTCGCGGGCCGGCTCGGCGAAAATGGTGCGGCCCACCGCAAACCCCTTGACGGCCGGACAGGCGGCCGCGAGCCGGAAGCCCTCGATCAGGTCTTCCGCGGGTGCGTCGAGCCCGAGCAGCATGATGCCGCGGCAGAGCGGGTCATTTTTGGCAATCATGTCGGCGATAGCGGTCCAGGCCGCGGCGCTCGGCTGGCCTTCGAGCTTCCACCAGTCCGGCTTCATGCCGAGGCCATAGAGGCGCTCGATCGTGCTCGCGACCGTCTGGTCGCCAAGCCGCCCATGCTTGCCCGCGATGATCTCCACGAGAAGCTCGCGGCCGATCCTCCGCGCGGCATCCTGCAGGCGCAACAGCTCGCGATCCTGGCGCGCCGTCAGATCCTCTGCATCGTCGGGATGCATGAAGCACAGGCATTTGATCGTGTGGCTGATCGGCCATTCGATCAGTTTGGCGGCGAGGGAGCCGCCGCTTTCGAAATCGAGCGGGCGCGACCCGGGCTGTTCGACCGGCCGGCCGATCCACAGCTTGTGGTCGGCGGCACGGAACAAGGCCTCGCGGCCGTAGGTGCCGTCGATCAGCATGCCGAAACCCTCGCGCCCGGCCGCGACCTGCACGGCGGCATCGACCGCAAGGCGCTTCAGGGTGTGGATGCGGTCGCGCGACGCTCCTTCCTGGTCGGCGATCTGTTCGAGCTGCAGGCGATGATCGATGGCAAAAGCCCGGATCTGCCGTGGATGGACGTGGGGCGGCGTCAGGGCGTCCCGTGTCGTCGCCCAATGCAGATGGTTCAGCGCCTGATCGTGACGGACCTGCCGGCCGGCCGGGCCGTGCGTAAGGAAATGCTGCAGTTCCGTGAAAGTCGGGTATTCCACCGAGCAGAGAAGGCGGGAGACCGCGAAGGCTCCGCAGGCATTGGCAAAGGCGCAGCAGGTCTCGACCGGCTCGCCGCGCAGGTAGCCCCGCAGGAAGCCGGACATGAAGGCGTCGCCGGCGCCAAGCACGTTGAACACCTCGACCGGAAAGCCGGGGCCTTTGATGCCGTCCTCGATTCCCTCCGAGATGGGGCCGTCGAAGACCACGCAGCCCATCGGGCCGCGCTTGCAGACGATCAGCGCCTGCGAGACGGCGCGGATCGCCTTGATGGCGGCGAGCGGCTCCTCGGCCCCGCCGGCGATCATCAATTCCTCCTCGGTGCCGACGATCACGTCGCACTCCGGCAGGATGGGAGCGAGATGGGCCGTGACGGCGGCTGAGGCGATGTAGCGTTCCTCGCCCGCCCCGTGGCCCGCAAGGCCCCAGAGGTTCGGGCGATAGTCGACGTCGAAGATCACCTTGCGGCCATGCTGCTTGGCGAAGCGCATGGCCAGCTTTTGGGCGGCCGCGGCGTTCTCTCGCGCGAAATGGGTGCCCGTGACGACGATCGCGGCAGCCCGCGCGATGAAAGCCTCGTCGATGTCGCTCGGGTCGAGCGCGCTGTCGGCGCAATTGTCGCGGTAGAAGATCAACGGGAAGGTCTTGGAGTCGCGGATGCCGAGCAGCACCAGCGCGGTGAGCCGTTCGGGATCGGTGTGAACGCCTGTCACATCGACGCCCTCGCGGTCGAGCTGCTCGCGGATGAAGCGGCCCATATGCTCGTCACCAACCCGCGTGATGAGCCCGCTTTTCAGCCCCAGCCGCGCCGTCCCGATCGCGATATTGGTCGGACAACCGCCCACTGCCTTGGAAAAGCTTGCCATATCCTCGAGTCGGCCGCCGATCTGAGCTCCATAGAGATCGACGGACGACCGGCCGATGGTGACGACATCGAGTTGAGGCGCGGGAGCCATGAAATATCCGTTCAGTTGCGGGGACAGGCGGCTGTCAGGCTCAGCGTTCGATCGCGACAAAGGAACCGGAACGACGGACGGAGCAGGGTGAAAACCCGCCGTCGGGACAGACCCGGCGCCGGGCCGCGTTGTGGAGCATCGGTCGTTCCTCATTGTGTCGCGGGCGCCGAGGCGGCGCGTGCGTCCTGGCACGGCACCGCCAATACGAAACAATAATTCCGGCTAGACGTCAATTCAGAATATTCGTTCCCCTGGTGCCTCCCTCCGCATCTGTGCAGGTGCGACCTTAGGCCAGCAACACCTGCACTCCGGGACCGCCAGTGCAATGCTTAGGGGTGACTAAGGAGAGACAGATCGACGGCCTCGCCCATCGCCTTGTATCCGGCATCGTTGGGGTGAAGGTGGTCGCCGTAATCATAGGCGGGCAGCACGTGATCCGGTTGTGCCGGATCGCGCACGACCGCGTCGAAATCGATCACGCCATCGAAGACCCGACTTTCACGGATCCAGCGGTTGACGGCTTGCCGTTTTGCTTCACCCTCGGGGGTGAAGTAGCCCGGGAAGACGGTGCCGGCGTAGGGCGTGAGGGTCGCACCGAGAATCCGGAGACCATGCGCATGCGCCCGGTCGGCCATCTGCCGCATTGCGGCCGTGATGTCGTCCGCGCTGACCGTCTGTTCCGGCAGGTCGGCGCTGCCCGGATGGCCGATGTCGTTGATCGACTCCATGAGAATCACGGTCGTGACACCGGGCACGGCCAGAACGTCGCGGTCGAAGCGCGCCAGTGCCGCCGGGCCGAATTGCGATTCCGGCAGATCATGCAGCACCCGGTTCCCGCTGATGCCGGCATCCACGATACCGGTGGCGGCATGCGCCGTGACAAGCCGCTCGGCCAGCACGTCGGGCCAGCGGCGGTTGGCATCGAGGGTCGAGCCATAGCCATCGGTGATGGAATCACCCAGCGTGACGACGGCCCCGGCATTCGGAGCGTCGACCTCGACACCGCTCAGGAAAAACCGTGCCGTGCTCGTGGTCGGTTGCGTCAGTGTCGCGGCGGCGGTCTGGTCGCCGTCCGAAAGGTAGGTGGTGGCGCGCCCGAGGGGATGGGTGGCGGCCGGCCCGGTGTCGCGCGGTACGAACAGGCTGATCGCGATACTGTCCAGCGCCTGCGCATCGACCGGGATCGGGTCGCTCAGTGCGGGAGCGCCTGGTGGGATCGTGACCGAGGGCCGGCCCCCGAAGGTGAGAACGCGGTCTGTCGCGGGATCGATGCTGCCCGCGGCCTGCCCCGGCTTGGCGAGATGGGCCGCGCCGATCACCAGCGGGCCGGTGCCCATCTCATTGCTGATGCGGATTCGCAGAGCCTTGCCGCCAAGCGACAGGCGGACGATCTGGCGGATCGTCTGATTGGTCACCTCCGGCCCGTTGGGAAAGGCCGGCGCGGCGCCCCAACTACCAACCCAGTGCGACGCGGTCGTGGATTGCGCCGCAGCCTCTCTGGTCGGCACGGCCGCCATGAGGGTCAGAACCGATACCGCAGCCAGGAATCCGTTTCGTCGTGTCATGATCATCCTCCCTGATTTGTTTTCAAGCATCGTCGGATGGAGATCGGTGCTTGGCAACCCCGTTGCGGGAGGTCAGCCGAGGCGATGCGGTGAGCCCGTGAATCCCCGCGTGGAACCGGTCCGACTTCGTTGATCTTGGGACATAAGTCCGCGATGCTGCGGCCTGGCAACAGAGGGGCGGGCGAGATGACGATGCTTTCAGGATGGATGATGGGGCCTGCGGCCTTGTGGCTCGCCCTCGCGACCGGTGGGGCCGCGCATGCCGCCGATTGCTCGATCACGGTCGGGCTCGTCATGGAGTTGACCGGACCGGCGGGTGAATACGGGCAGGCCGGCGCGAAGTCGGTCGAGATGGCGTTCCGCGACCTCAATGCGGCGGGGGGTGCGCAGGGCTGCAAGCTCGTGACCGATACGCGCGACTCCCATTCGACCGGGACCCTCGCGGTCGATGCCGCGACCCAGTTGGTTCAGCTTAAGCATGTGCCCGTCATCATCGGCGGGATCATCTCGTCTGTGACGATCCCGATCCTGACGGCCGTGACGGCCCCCGCAAAGGTTGTGCAGGTGTCGCCCGCCTCGTCGTCGCCGACGCTGACCGAGCTCGGTCGCCAGGGCAAGACCAATGGCATCTTCTTCCGTACCATCACGTCGGACGCGCTACAGGGCGTCGCGGCCGCCAAATATGCGCTCGACAAGGGGCTGAAGAAGATCGCGGTGATCCACGTCAACAATGACTTCGGGGTCAACATGGTCAAGGAATTCGCGGTCGCCTACAAGGCGCTCGGGGGCACGATCGTGTCGACCACCCCTTACAACGAAAAGCAGTCGAGCTACGATTCCGAGGCGACGGCCGCCATGTCGGGCAGCCCGGATGCGCTCTATCTCGTCTCGACCCCGGTCGACGGTGCCACGATCGCCCGCGCCTGGGTGGCCGGCGGCGGCCCGCAGAAGTTCCTGCTCAACGACGGCATGAACTCGCCCGACTTCATCGACAGCGTCGGCGCCCAATATCTGAACGACGCCTATGGCACCTCGTCGGGCACGGCCCCGACGCCGTCGACCACCTATTTCAACGACAATTACAAGACCTTTTCGGGCCTCGACCCGGCCAATCCGGCGGCCGACCGCTCCTACGACGCGGGCGCGATCGTCGGGCTCGCGATCGCGGCAGCCGGCTCGCAGGAGCCATTGGCGATCCGCGACGCCATCTACAAGGTCACCGACCCGAAAGGCACGCCGGTCGGTGCCGGGCAGGAGGGCCTTGCGAAAGCGCTCTCCTTGCTGAAGGAGGGCAAACCCATCCGCTACGAAGGCGTGATCGGGCCCATCGCCTTCGACAAGGTCGGCGACATCACCGGGCCGTTCCGGCTGTGGAAGATCACCGACGGCAAGGTGACGACGACGGGCGAGATGAGCACCGACGAGGTCAATGCGTTGAAGGCGAAGCTGGGCGGGCAGTAACGGTCCGTTTCACCTCAATTCTTCTTCCGCACAGGCGACCGCGGACGTAGGCGGGAGCATTGCGTCTGAGGTATTTGCGTCACCCGACCTGAGAGTTCGACATTGCCCTTGTCCCTTCCCCGCTTCCGTCTCGCTCCCGACATCGACACGAGCCGCATCATCACCGGCCTGTGGCAGGTCGCCGACCAGGAACGGGACGGGCGGACGCTCGATCGGGCGAAAGGCGCCGATGCGCTCGCGGCCTATGCGTCCGACGGATTCGACACGTTCGACATGGCGGACCACTACGGCAGCGCCGAATTGATCGCGGGCGCGCTTCTGAGCCGCTTCGCGCCGGATGATCCGGCACGGCCTCGCGCCTTCACCAAATGGTGTCCGAAACCCGGGCCTATGACCCGGGAAGTCGTGCGGGACGGCATCGATCTCGCGCGCTCGCGGCTCGGAATCGGCAAGATCGACCTCCTGCAGTTCCACTGGTGGACCTTCGAGCATCTCGCCTATCTCGATGCCGCGAAGGAACTCGCGGCCGCCCAGCGGGACGGTCTCGTGGGGCATCTCGGCGTCACCAATTTTGACGTGGGCCACCTGCGCGTCCTGCTGAAGCACGGCGTGCCGGTGCTCACCAATCAGGTGTCCTTCTCGCTGCTCGATCGGCGCGCCGCCGGCGAGATGAGCACCTTCTGCATCCGCAACGGGGTGAAGCTCCTGGCCTATGGGACGCTGGCGGGCGGCCTGCTTTCGGAACGTTGGCTCGGCGTGCCGGAACCGGGTGCGGACGAGATCGCGGACTGGAGCAAATCGAAATACAAGCGCTTCATCGATGCGCTCGGCGGCTGGGCCGTATTCCAGACGATCCTCACGGCCGTGCAGGCCGTGGCGGTCCGGCACGGCGTGTCGATCGCCAATGTGGCGACCCGGTGGGTGCTGGATCATCCGGCCGTCGCGGCCGTGATCGTGGGTGCGCGGCTCGGCGAGGCGGAGCATCGCGCCGACAACAGCCGTACCTTCGGTTTTACGCTCGATGCGGTGGACCGGGCCGGGATCGACGCCGCCTTGGCGCGAGCCACCCCGATCCCGGGCGATTGCGGCGACGAATACCGCCGCCCCCCCTTTCTTACCGCCTCAGGTGACCTCAGCCACCACCTCGCGGCCGTGCCACGTTATTTTCAGGCTACACCAATCGAGGGGCGGCCGAACCGGGCCCAGGTTGATTCGGGCAGCGTCTGGGAGCCGATCGCCGGCTATTCGCGCGCGGTCAGGGTTGGTGACCGAGTGCTGGTGAGCGGGACGACCGCCACGCATGGAGTGGGCGAGACGGTATGCCCCAACGACCCCGCGGGACAGACCACCTTCATCCTCGACAAGATCGCCGCCAGCCTCGCGGCGCTCGACGCCACCATGGCGGATGTGGTGCGCACTCGGATCTACCTGCGCGATGCGAACCACTGGGAGGCTGTCTCCCGCGCCCATGGGCAGGTCTTCGGCGCGATCCGTCCCGCCAATACGCTGTTGGAAGTGGGGCGGCTCGTAGGAGATTATCTTGTCGAGATCGAAGCCGAGGCCGTCGTCGGCGGGATTTGATAAGGCTCGTCTCAGCAGGTCCGCGTCTCCGCGATTGGCCCCGCTGCTCACGAGCGTCGCACGCCATCCTGTATGCTCATGCCGCAGGATCTTCATGAAATGAGGTCCTCGCGTGGTGAGGAACAAGCGTTGCAACTACGAGAGGCTTAAATAAAATCCTTTATAATGTTTAGACCAATTCGAATGAGATGAGGAATGCTATCGTTACCAGCACTAATTTCCTCTTCTATCACTAACTTAAGCCTTCGATAAGCCAGATCGTTCCCATGTAGTTTGAACGATTTGCAGAGAGCCACGATGATTGGCTCTACGTCACTCGCTCGATCGTTGCAAAGGCTTGTGCACATAATAGGCCCCAATTCTGCAAATTCGGAAATGATCAAATGCAAGCAAAGTTCGCACCCAGGACCATGAAATTTTGCGTTGTCGCAAAGGGAAAGGTCAGAGCCTGCCTGTGCGTGAAGGCAAATAACATGCTTCAAGTAAGCTTATCATCGGGCTTATAGACCGACAGATCAACCTGCTTGGAGCCTCACAGGCTCGAACCGGACGACGTTTCCTTTGGTTGCGTAGTCGAACGGGCAAATCCATCCCTTGTTCGGCTGAACTGAATGGTCTTTGAGCCTCGGTTGCGCCGCTCGACGGATGAGGTCGGATCCGGGCGGTCCGAACAAGATTGCGGTTGGCTTTCGGTCGATTCGTTGCTTTCTAGACGGGTTCGCTCAAGGAGGTCGGCCGTGGGACTGGTATTCGCACTGCTTCTGATCGGAATTCCTGCCGGTGTCATCGCTTTCGATCTCATCAGTATGCATGACACGGCGAAGTGAGAGAGGTTTGACTTCGTAGACGCGATCACCGGGGCGATGTCTCGCTGATGTTGTTTATGAAACCGGGCAGCCTCGGGCCAGCGACAGTGTCGTTGCATTGTCTCAGGCACGGGCACATCCCTGTTGCCTCCGAGGATCGGCATTTGTCGAGAGAAGTCTTATAGTAGCGAAGTCTTGGGTCGGCTGCGGCATCCAACGTATTGCATCGGGACGGGCGTGAGGATCAGATATCGAACGGTTGCGCATCAGCCATGCTTTGCGTGACGCACCGAAGGCGGATCTCAATCGGCGACGGCGTTCCCGCGAACGACGCGACAGGTTTCTCGCCTGAGTTCGATCCTCTTGGCGTAGCCTTGCCGCTCCAGGTCAAGCGCGCAGGAAAAACCCTTGCTGGTTCGCCGCACGTCGATCGTCATCGTCAATATCACGCCGTTCGTCGGATTGGTCCATTGCCGACCGACGCCTGACCCGGTCCATTGAAACGGCGCCTGTTGCCCGTAGTCCTGCCCGGAAATCATCGCGAATGAACCGGCATTGTGCGGGTTGCCGCTCTCGACCGTCTGCTTCGAGAAAATCCGCCCATCGCGGCCAAAGTAGATGCGCTCATGAAACGTCTGAGTGAAGGGTGGCTGTTCGTCGGGGATCTCCTCTTGGCGCTCCCCGATGACGGAATAGCCCTCCAGACTCCCGAGAAGATCCTGCGCACTGGCGGCACTCGCGAGAAGCCAGAACGACGCTGTGATCGTTGCGACCAGTACCCAAACGCGACCCATGCACGTGGCTCTCGTTCCAAGTTGAAGTCCGGTTCGAACCGTATGCGAGTGATGGCCAAGCGCCAAGAGGTCCCCGGAGAGTGGTTTCAGCCGGCCGTTGCTACGGTCAAGGGAGTTGGACAGTCGGCGAGCCTGGCGGCACGGCTCCTGGCGGTGCCGCCACGGATCATTTGGACCGACGCCGAGCCGTTCATAAACACTTAAGCCGCTATGCCTCAGCGCGGTCGCAGCCTTGCAGATATGTCTATAGTCATGCGTTTCATGCATGGGTATAGATGACCCAACAAGGAGATACGACGATGACCAACTTGATCAGGAACCTGCGCACCGCTCTCGCCAACCGCCGCGCCTACAATCGTGCCATTGCGGAGATCGCCAACCTGGACGAGCGTGAGCTGTCCGACATGCGTGTTGACCGCGAGACGCTGGTGGCCGGTGTCTATCGCGAAGTCTACGGCGCGACGCGCTGATTGGACCTTTCGAAGGGGAGCTGGACCTAACAGCCGACAGGTTGAGCCTGAGGGCTACGAGGCCGGTTCATTCGAGGTCTTGCGAGAGATCGTGCGCCGAAGCCGGTCGGACCCAGCACTTGGCTGAGCCCGATCTTACCCGCGGCGCCTCGTCTCGCTCAGGCGGCCTTTAAGGTTGCGGCGGGTTTCAACACCGCTTCAGTGATGACGCGGTCGTCTTCCAGGCTCCGGAGCGGGGCAATGCCCTGGGTCTGCAAGGCACCATGGTAGGCCCGCACGGCTTCTTCGGGGGCGATCGTGCCGTCGGCCACTTGGCGCATCAGTTCGAGCAGGGTCTTGGGGGCCTCGGCAAGATTGATCTTGCGGCCGAACAGGGCCACGCGCGCCCCATATTTCTCGGCTTGATGCAGCAATTCGAACGTGTCGCGCGTGGTGCCCGCACCGCCGCCGAGCACGCCGACCACGAGGGTCGAATCGAAACTCGCCAGCTCTTCGAGCGCCTTCGGACCGTTATAGACGATCTTCAGGAACTCGGGCCGGTCCTCGACGTTGACGCCCGCGAGGCACCGCAGGATGCTGTCGTTGACGAACTCGCCGAGCTGTTCGCGGCTCATGCCCGTCTCGACATTCGGGTTGAAGACTTCGAAGAAATATTTGAATTCGTTGGCGGCCGCCTCGGCCCGGAATGCCGAAAACCGTTCCTGCGCCATGATGTCGATGTCGAAGTCGTTCATGAAGGTCACGGAATAGAGCCCCAGGTCCGTTCCCTTGATGGGCGCACCGGGTTGCGGCGTCGCGGTGCCGTAGCGCACGCGTGACAGGTTCGCGGTGCGGAACGGATAGGACGGCTTCTTGTGATAGGCGCCGTGACGCACGGCGGACCAGCAGTCGGTCGTGTCATTCGCCCGGATGGCGGGCTTCACTGCACTGTCCTTGAACGCCCCGCGCTGATGCAGCAGGTCGAGGTTCGAGGCCGAGACCAGCATGATGTCGACCACGTCGTGGGCGATGATGCCGGCGATCTCGTCAATGAATTCCTGGCGGTTGCGAAGGCGGCGCGACGTCCCGTCCGGGCTCCGCACGAAGCCGAGATTCGCGGCGCCCGATCCCATATCGGCATCCTTGGCATCGGCGATGATGAAGTCCGAGCGCTTGTAACGCCCCGCTCGAATATTCCCGAGCTTCGTATCCATGCGTGTGGTCATCGTTTCCTCGCGCGTTATCGCTGGTCGCGGAGCCGCTCGCAGACGACCCTGCCTCGCTCTCATTACATTCCAAAATCTTCCAAATCAATACCAATCATGCTCAACCGAATGATGCGGTGCCGCGGACCGGCACGACCGTGACCTTCGGGTGAAGCGCATGCAGCGCCGCGAGCTGTTCGGCGTCGAGCCCGTCGTCGGTGATCACCTCGTCGATCGCCGACAGGTCGCAGAAGGTCGCGAAAGCGGGTTGGGTGAATTTGGAACTGTCGACCAGCAGGATCTTGCGTCGGGCAGAACCGATCATGGCGCGTTTCAATGCCGCGACTTCGAGCGAAGCGTCGGTCAGGATGGCGCCCGTGACCGCATAGGCCCCCGTGAAGCACACATCCGCGTGGACCGTGTCGAAGAAGCTCTGCCCGGGCTCGCCCGCCAGCGCATTGGTGCCCGGCCGGATCGTGCCGCCGGGCATGATCACCCGCCAGTTCGGCACGCTGGCGCAAAGCTGGGCGATGTCGAGGCTGTTGGTGACGACCGTCAGGCTGAGGTCGCGCATGATCGCCGCCCGGACCGCCTCGGTCACCGTGGAAGAGCTTTCGAAGATCACGCTCTCGCGCGGGTTCAACCGCAGCGCCGCCTCGGCCCCGATTGCGATCTTCTCGGCTCGCCGGATATGGGCATTGATGGAAGGCTCGCGCTCGAAGGTGGCCTGCAGCGGCGGCACCAGAAGGGCGCCGCCGTGGGTCCGTTCGAGATAACCGCCCTCGACCAGATGTTCGAGGTCGCGCCGCACAGTCGACTGCGAGCCCCCGATGGCCTCGGAGAGTTCGGCGATCGATGCCGCCCCGTTGACGCGCAGATGTTCGAGGATCAGGGCGCGGCGCTTGGCCGGGATGATCTCGACGCGTTTGGTCGGGGCGTTCATGTCTGGGGTTCCGGTGGCTTCCTGTCATCCATGAAGCCGAACCGGCGGCCGTCGTGCAAGTTGGATGGGCGGTTACCAGATCGTATAGCCGCAATCGACGAGCATCAGGGACCCCGTCATGGCGCTGGAGGCGTCGCAAGCCAGGAACAGGATGGCGGAGGCGATCTCGTCCGCGGTGGCGACCCGCTTCATCGGCGTCATCTCCATCCAAGTCTTGAACATCGGCTGGTCGAAGCCGCCGCGCGACATGACTGTGTCGACATAGGTGGGCGCCACCGTATTGACCCGGACGCCGCGCTCGGCCCACTCGCCGGCGAGCGAGCGGGTGAGATGGTGCACGCCGGCCTTGGCGGCATTGTAGTGCGCCTGCCGCTGCGGCTTGTTCGAAATCAATCCCGACATGGAGCCGATCGTGATGATCGATCCGCGCCCGCGTTCGAGCATCGGCCGGCCGAATTCCCGGCAGGACCAATAGACCCCGTTCAGATCGACGTCGACGACCTTGCGCCAGACGTCGTCCGGCATGGCTTCGCCCGGCGTGTCGGGCCAGGCAATGCCGGCATTGGCCACCAGGATGTCGACTCCGCCATGCCGGCGGTTCGCCTCTTCGGCCGCGCGCCCGACGGCATCGGGCTTGGTCACGTCGAGAATGACGGCATCGACCTGCCGGCCCTTGGCGGCGAGCTCCGCGCGGCCGGCCTCGAGGATCGATGCGTCATGGTCCGAAATGACCACGTTGGCGCCGGCCTCGATCAGCGCCTCGGCGGCGGCAAGGCCAATACCGCGCCCACCCCCGGTGATAAAGGCCGTCCGGCCGTCGAGCTTGTATTTGTCGAGATACATGGGTCGTTCCCCGTTTGATGCGATCGCGACGGGCTGGGAAAGCCCGCCGCAGGCTCGTGGTCTGTCGGTTCGCTCCGTCAGGGCTTCGGATAGCCGGCCTGGCGGATGGCGCGCTCGGTGGTGGCCTGCGCTTCGGCCAGCCCCTGGTCAATCGTCTTCTGGCCCGCGATGACGGCCGAGAATGTCTGCCCGACAGCCGTGCCGATGTTTTGGAACTCAGGGATCCCGACAAACGAAATGCCCGTATAGGGCACCTTCTCCTGTGTGGAATCATGCATGTTGGCGGTCTCGATCGTGGCCAGCGTCAAGGGCGCGAAGGGGGCCGCGTCGAGATAGGCCTTGTTGTCATAGGTCGATTTGCGCGTGCCTGGCGGCACGCTGGCCCAGCCGTTCTCCTTGGCCACGAGGGCGATGTATTCGGGCGAGGTCGCCCAATAGACGAAACTCTTGGCCGCCTCGGGGGCCTTGGAGGAGGTCGGCACCGCCAGGGCCCAGGCCCACAGGTAATGATTGCCCTTGTCGAATTTACCAACCGGCGGATGCGCATAGCCGACCTTGTCGGCCACCTTGCTCTCCTTCGGGTTGGTCAGGAAGCCGGCCGATACCGTTGCGTCGACCCACATCCCACACTTGCCCGAGGCGAACAGCGCCAAGGTCTCGTTATATCCATTGGCCGCCGCACCGGGTGGTCCGTAGTCCTTGAGCAAGGTGACGTAGGTGGTCAACGCGTCTTTCCAAGCCGGCTTGTCGAGCTGGGCCTTCCAATCCATGTCGAACCAGCGACCGCCGTAGCTATTCACCACGGGACTGATCTGGCCCATATTCTCGCCCCAGCCGGGCTTGCCACGCAGGCAGACGCCATAGACGCCATGCGTCGGGTCGTTGATGGCTTTGGCGAAGTCGCCGATCTGTGCCCAGGTCGGCTGATCCGGCATGGTCAGACCGGCCTTCTCAAAAAGATCCTTCCGGTAGAAGGTCATCTGGCTCTCCGCATAGAACGGCAGAGCGTAGAGTTTGCCGTTGACGGACAGGCCATCGCGCACGGACTGCAGGACGTCGTCGAGTTTATAATCGGCCGGAACATTCGTGAAGGGCACGAGCCAGTCCTGCTTGCCCCACAGCGGCGCCTCGAACAGGCCGATCGTCATCACGTCATATTGGCCGCCATGCGTGGCGATATCGGTGGTGAGCCTTTGACGCAGGACGTTTTCCTCCAGCGTCACCCAGTTGAGCTTGATGTCCGGATGGGCCGCCTCGAAGGTCTTTGAAAGTTTCTGCATCACGATCATGTCGTTGTTGTTGACGGTCGCGATGGTCAGTTTTGTTTCGGCCATGGCAGGGCCGGTCGAAAGGGCGACAACAAGCGCCCCCAGGGTGATCCCGAGTTGTTTCATCATTTCCTCCCGTTTCGCCGGATCTCCGGCGGCTCGACGGACTTGGCGTCCGCTCTTGGACGGGTCAGGCGGTTGCCCGATCCCGCTTTTCCTCTGCAGCCCGCTCCTGGCCCAAAGCCAGCAAGCAGCCTGCGGTGAAGGTGTCGCCGAGCCCGAGTGTGGTGAGCGGGCGCTCCAGATAAGGTGACGCGCAGGCCACGGCCTGCCACTCGCCGTGCCGCGCATGTTCGGGCATCGGTAGATCGTGGAAGCGGGCGGACGGGCCCAGCGCACTGGGAAGCACCGGCTTGCCGGCCTCTGCCCTGGCGCTCGCCAGAAGACAGCCGGTCATGAGCGCCTGCATTTCGACGTCGGGATCCCGCTTCGTCACGGCCGCCGCCCAATGATCGGCGTGAACGCAGACGCGGTCGAAACCGGTGCGCTCGCCGAGCCGCCTCATGGCAGCGGCCGGGTCGCCGTCTCGTCCGTCGATCGCGATCAGTTCCGAATGGCTCATGCCGACGGATGTCGCGACGCCACGGCTGGAGGCAAGCACACGTTCGACGAGGTCGAGGCTATCATAACCCGCGAGTTCGAGATGAATGGTCTGTAGGCCGGCGGCGCGCCAACGGCGCCCGAGCGCCATGGTCCGGGCGAGTTCGCGGTCGAGATCATCCGCCGGTACTGCGCTGTAGCCGGACAGAAGCCCGGCACCGGCCTGGGGGGCGAGCGACGGGGTCAGCGCGTCGAAGTCGGGATCGTCTTCGAGGCCGAGATTGTGGAACCTTACGATGATGCGGGACGAACGGCGGGGAATCAGAGGTCCCACAGCCCGCCCCGCGGTATATTCAAAGATGAAGATCGCCGGACGTCGAACGCCGCGCGGCGCTACTTCCGCTGCAAGGCCGATCCGGCCGCCCTCGGCCAGCAGAATGCCGGGTGGCACGTGTTCCAGCATGAAGGACGATCGGTCGCCCAGGCAGAGCAGCGCCGGCGCCCCGAGCGTCGAGAGCACCCAGGCGGCATGCGGACCCGTGCCACCCAGTGAGGTCACCATCGGGACATGGGTGGCAAGCCAGCCTGGACCCTCCGGCCAGTCGACCGCGACCTCACCACCGACGCCCGCTTCGGCCCGCCCGAGCAGAAGCGCCGCGAAGGCGGCCGCATGTGGGTCGGATGCGTCCAGCAGGGCCTGCATGTCATGCATCGACACGCGAGCGTCGATGCAGGCACCCAAACCGCAAAAGGTCAGAGGCGCCGCAGCCGCCGCTTCAGGCAGCGCCGCAATGCACGCGTCATATCGCGATGCCCAGACATTCGGAGCAACCATCGAGTTCCGCCCAAATCGCGTCATCGCGCGTCAATTGTTATCTATTTCATGCAAAGTCCTCCAGACTTTGGCTTGTGTCAAGGGTCATGGAAGGCTGCCCGTCGTTGCATGGCGGCGCCGCAGAGGCCGATCGAAGGGCCTTCCGGCCGCGTCCTCGCTTCACCAGGGCAAACATCCAGATCAGGGGAGGGCGCTCTGGAGGGCCCGGAGGAGTTCGTCGGACGGATTGCCGTCGGGCACGAGCCCGACCCGCGCTTGGGCAAGCCGGATCGTGTCGCGGAGTTCAAGGCTGACCCGGCCTTCCCGGTTGTCGACCGGCAGCCCGAGCGCGGCAAGTTTTGCTTGAAGTGCGATGCGGCTCTCACGCGACATGCCGGCTGCATTCGGCCATGCCGCGGCCACCGCGGGTCCTCCCTGCATACGGTCGGCCAGCGTGGCGACACTCAGCACATACGCATCCGAGAAATTATAGGTCTTCAGGACGGGGTAATTGTCCGTCACCAGAAAGGCCGGACCGGCCGCACCCGCAGGGAAGAACAGAGTGGCATCGCCGCGCGCCGGAAAAGCCTCTCCGTCCGGCCGCGTGACGCCATGCGCCGTCCAATCGGTGAAACTGCCGTGGCTCCGCGCCAGGTCGAGCCCCGGCGGCAGCCGCACCTCGACGCCCCAGGGAAGACCCGGTTGCCACCCCTGCTGGCGTAGGAAATTCGCGATCGAGGCGAGAGCATCGGGCACGCTGCCCCAGATGTCTCGTCGCCCGTCGCCATCCTGGTCGACGGCATATTTCTCGAAGCTCGACGGCATGAACTGCGGCTGGCCCATGGCGCCGGCCCAGGAGCCGCGCAGTTTCTCGCGCGGCACATCGCCGTCCTTCAGCATCGTCAGTGCCGCGAGCAGTTCGGCGCGCGTAAGGTCGGGGCGCCAATCCATGGCCGCCAGCGTGGCCAGCGAACGGATCACGTCCTTATTGCCGGGCGATGCGCCATAATTCGTTTCAAGTCCCCACACGGCCACGACGATCGCCGGCGGAACACCGAAACGATTTTCGATCGCCGCAAGAGACTCATGCCACCGCGCAAGGGCGGCCTGTCCGGCCGCGATCCGGCCCGCCGTCACCTGGGAGGCCAGATAGGCCCCGATGGGCTTTGCGAATTCCGGCTGCCGCCGTGTCAGCGACGCGACCGTGGGATCGGGCACGAGGCCCGCGAAAGCCGCATCGAAGACGGCCCGTGGAATGCCTTGGGCCTGGGCCGCCGGCCAGAGCGTGGCCATCAAGGTTGAAAAGGGCGCTCCCGGCGCAGCCGCGCGACCTTCCACAGTCGAAAACGCCAGAATGGCGCAGACCATGGCAAAGGTGCGTCGGAAAGCCGTCGAGCCATGCCGTCTGCCGATCACGATCTCATAGTCCCCGCCACGTTGCGCTCCTTCGGCATGGTGTCTCAAAGGATCAGCCTGACAAACGCCAGAGCTCCGACGGCCTGAGCGATGCATTCTATAACCCGGTTTCGTCCACAGGACTCAAGCACGGCGTCTCGCCACCCGCCGGCAACACCTTGCGGGATCGGGTCGAACGAGCCTATGCGTCAGCATGAAGAGCGCCGAGACGCTCGATCATATCGGGATGGGTCATGTCTGCTACTGCAACACCGGGCATCACGGCTGCCGCGCCTGGGGATCTCGACAGCGCCGTCGCCAAGGCGCGGGCCAGGCTCGTCCCATTCCTGATCCTCATGTACACGTTGGCGTTCCTCGATCGCTCGAACGTCGGGTTCGCCAAACAGGCCTTTCAGGCCGATACGGGTCTCAGCGACAGCGCATTCGCGCTCGGTGCCGGGCTTTTCTTCGTCGGATATGCGCTCTTCGAAGTGCCGTCGAACCTCATTCTGCATCGGGTTGGCGCCCGCTGGTGGATGGCACGCATCATGATCACCTGGGGGCTCGTCTCGGCGGCCACGATGTTCGCGCATGGCGAAACCTCATTCTACATCCTGCGCGTGCTGCTTGGAATCGCCGAGGCGGGCTTCTTCCCGGGCGTGATCCTCTTCGTCACCTTCTGGTTTCCCCGCCGGACGCGCGGGCGCATTCTCGGCCTCTTCTATTTCGGCTATCCGCTTTCGCTCATGTTCGGCAGCCCGCTCAGCGGTCTTTTGCTCGATTTCGACGGCGCTTTCGGTCTGCGTGGTTGGCAATGGATGTACCTGATCGAAGGGATCGTCGCCTCGATCGTCGGCATCGTCGCCTACTGGGCCCTGTCCGACCGGCCCGAACAGGCGACGTGGCTCAGCCCGGGTGAGCGCGCCGCCATCGCGCAGGAACTCGCGTCGGAAGACCGTGCGAAACGCCATGAAGGTCCCGCTTCCTTGAGCAAGGTCTTCACCGATCCGCGTATGCTGCATTTCACGCTCATCTATTTCCTGCTGCAGATCGGCAGCTATGGCGTGGCTTTCTACCTGCCGACGCAGGTCAGCGCGTTGCTGGGGGTCAAGGTCGGGCTTGAAGTCGGGTTGGTCTCGGCCATTCCTTGGGCGGTTGCGCTGGCCGTCATGTTCTTCTGGCCTGATCTTGCGGTGAAGACCGGCAACGAACGCTTGTTCGGATTTGTGTCCGTCCTGGCCATCGGGGTCGGGCTTGTCATCGCGGCCCATGCGTCACCAGCGATCGCCATCGCGGCACTGTGCCTGACGACAGCCGGTATCGCTTCCGCCCAGCCCATCTTCTGGACCTTCCCGACCAATTATCTCGGCGGGATCGCTGCAGCAGGCGGGATCGCGGCCATCAACTCGGTCGGCAATCTCGGCGGGTTCTTTGCCCCGAACCTCAGGGTTTGGGCCGAGCATCAGTTCGGAACGCCCGTCGCGAGCCTCTATGCGCTTGCCATTGCGGCGGCCTTCGGGGCCGGGCTGGTGCTTCTGCTACCGCGCCGACGCGGCACCGTCTGATCCGGGCAAGCCAGACCCTTACGAGCCCTGGACCACATAGGCACAATAGCCATAGCCCGTGTCACTCTCGGGCCGTGAGGTGCAGATGTGGCACTGGGTATCCTGCGAAGGCAGAACGTTCTCCTTGCTGAACTGAACACCCGTCGGCCGGAATGTCAGCATGCCCCCGGTCCCGGATCGGAGCTGGTCGCAGGGCACGGGATGGCAGTCCCGTCCCGAGCAGCACCGGGCATCGTACCAGGAATGCGCGCCCACAGGCGTGGCGGACAGAAGTAGAAAAAGCGACGCGGGTCGGACAATCACGAGGCAGTCTCCTCTGCTGTCACGCAATGCGGCGAGGAGAGCCACTCGCTACGCCCGACCAAATCGCCGCTTTCATAGACTCTTCATGCAACGCTCGTGCCGAAGCAACCCGCCGCATCGTCGCATCTGCGCAAGACGACCTGCCTGCGACCTTCCGCCCCGAACCACCTGCGATTCTCGACCGTTCACTCCCACACAGGGAGAACCACACCATGATCGATCCGGCCGCAGATCGCATGCGAATGCAAGATCCGCGCACCCAACATCCGATGCCGCCCTTTCCGAAACAGCCGCAGGCCGCGCCGGGTCTCGCCACGAAAATGGAGCCGCAACCCGACCACGGAGAGCTGAGCTACAAAGGACATGGGCGCCTCTCAGGGCGAAAGGCGCTCATCACAGGCGCCGATTCGGGGATCGGGCGTGCGGCCGCCATTGCCTATGCGCGTGAGGGCGCCGATGTCGCGCTGGTTTATCTTCCCAGCGAAGAGCCCGACGCCAAAGAAGTCGTGAAGCTCATCGAAGCCGAGGGCCGCAAGGCCGTGCCGCTGCCGGGTGACATCAGCCAGGAAAGCTTCTGCGAAACACTTGTCGAGCAGGCGGTGGCGGGGCTCGGCGGGATCGATATCCTGGTCAACAATGCCGCCAAGCAGACCACCCAGTCGGACATCGCCGACATTACGAATGAGCAGTTCGACAAGACGTTGAAGACCAATCTCTACGCCATGTTCTGGATCACCAAGGCGGCCCTGCGTTTCATGCCCCCCGGTGCCGCCATCATCAACACGAGTTCGGTGCAGGCCTACCATCCCTCTCAGGGGTTGGTCGACTACGCGACCACCAAGGCCGGCATCCAGGCTTTTACGGAGGCGCTGGCGCGCCAAGTCATCAGCAAAGGGATCCGGGTGAATGCCGTCGCACCTGGACCGTTCTGGACTGCGCTGCAGCCGAGTGGCGGCCAGACCCAGGAGAAGGTGGAAAAATTCGGCTCCTCCGTGCCGATGGGCAGGCCCGGGCAGCCTGTCGAACTGGCTCCGGTCTATGTCCTGCTGGCGTCGCAGGAAGGAAGCTACATCAGTGGCGAAACTTACGGCGCCACAGGCGGAAACAGCCTTTAGACCGGCAAGCACTCCAAAGCCGCGCTCCTGTCGATGTAAGTTTCCGCAAGGTCACACGACATTGTCTCCATAGAATTGTCGCCAACTCTGGAACAACGGTCACGATCCGGCTGTTCAAAGATTGGCACCTCTTTGGGAGGACCGTTTGGCTTATTGACCCAAACGGAAGCAGTCCGGCCCCACGCGGGGGTGACGGCGGTGCAGCAGCACCTTTGCGCTCGTCGACCAGTCGACGAAACTTGCAATAGCCAGTCTACCAAGGGATGAAAGACATGCCAGACATTCAAACGAACGATGTTCATAGTCGCACGATCACGGCCTTCTTCGACACCCGTGACGCCGCACGGACGGCAACCGACGATCTCGTCGCTGCTGGAATTCCGAAGGAGCACATCACGCTCACGGAGGGGTCCCAGTCGGGCACGGTGACCGAGCGATCCACTGCGACGGAAGACAAGGGATTCTGGGACGAGCTGAAGGATTTGTTTCTGCCTGACGAGGACCGTCACGGCTATGCCGAGGGATTGCGCCGCGGAGGATATCTCCTGTCGGTCCGTGTTGAGGAAGCCAACTACACGCGCGTGCTCGACATTCTCGACACCGACGGGGCGATCGACATGGATGAACGCGAGGCGCAATGGCGCTCGTCCGGCTGGACCGGTGCCGCGACCGGGGCGATGGCCACGGACAATCGCACGTCTTCGGCCACCGACATGAAGCTGGCATCCGCGACCGCGACGTCGTCTTCAGCGACCCGTACCGCCACCAGTTCGCCTGTGACGGCAGCGAAGACCAGTAATGCATCCGCGGCGGTCGATTCCTTGCAGGCGGGCCATGACGAAGTCATTCCCGTCTACGAGGAAACTGCGCAGGTCGCGAAGCGTGACATCAATCATGGTCGTGTGCGCCTGCGCAGCTACGTGGTCGAAACGCCGATCAGCGAACAGGTGAACCTGCGCAACGAGCAGGTGCAGGTTGAGCGCCGCCCAGTGGATCGTCCCGTCTCAGCCACCGACGTTGCCTTCAAGGACCGCGTAATCGAGGCCGAGGAACACGCCGAGGAGGCGTTCATCACCAAGGACACGCGGGTCAAGGAAGAGATCAGCCTACGGAAAACGGTTGAAACTCAGAGCCAGACCTTGGCCGACAAAGTTCGTCGTACGGAAGTGGATGTCGAAGACACCCGGGCCGATCGAGGCCTCGCGGGCACAAGCGGATTTTCGGCCGTGACGGACGCGAGCCGAATTGCCGAGCATATGGACGTGATCGCCTCCGACGGTACGAAGATCGGTACAGTCGATCACCTTGATGGGCCGGACAAGATCAAGCTTGCGAAGACGACGTCACCTGATGGGCAGCACCATTACATTCCGCTGACCTGGATCGATCATGTCGACGCGCATGTACATCTCAACAAGACAAGCGTGGCAGCGAAGGCGGGTTGGTAGGAAACATGATTCCCGGCAGGAGGGTTCTGATGTCTCCTGCCGGAGGTTTTTAAATGATCAAGGATGGGCCAATGCCCGACATCACCGAGTCGCAAACCGTCGAACTCATCGAGGAAGTGGCGGATGTAGGTGTGCGTGACGTTGTGACTGGGCGCGTGCGCGTCGAGACCCGCGTCAAGCAATTTGAAGAACTTGCCCGTATGGAGCTTCAAAGTGACGTCGTCGAAGTGAGCCACGTGCCGATCGGTCGCGCCATTGTGGGTGACGTTCCACAAACTCGTGTCGAAGGCGATCTCACCATCATACCGATCTTCGAGGAGATCATGGTCGTCGAGAAGCGGCTGGTTCTCAAGGAAGAGATTCACATCCGAAGACATCAGAAGGCGGAGACCGTCGAGATCCCGGTCACTCTGCGGCGTGAGACGGCGGATATTCGTCGCCTCGGCCCAGCACAAGGTTGATTGATCGACGTTCGCTTGCAACGAATACTATTAACCAAAGACCAGCCACAACCTCGATTGTGGCTGGTCTATATTTGCGTCAAACCATCAACGGCGAGCGTGTAGAACCACGGCGGCCAGATAGCCGACCGCGCCGGCCAACAACACCGCGGCCAAGGGATATTCTTCGATCTCTTTCCGGGCGAGGTTCACGCCCCGTCGCGCATATTGGCTGCTCTGATCGTAGGCCGTCGATGCATAATCGCTTGCCGCATTGGCAACATCGGGCCAGCGATCCTGCGCTTGTCCTGCGAGGTCCTGAGCCTTGCCGGCAACCTGGCGCGCGGCATCCTGGGCATGTTGACCGGCATTCGCAGCATAGTCCGAGACGGCATCGGGCAATTTATCCTTGGCCTGGCCATACAGATCCTGCGCTTTGCCGGCCACCTGTCGCAACGTACCCTCGACCTGATCGCCCGTGTTGCCCGTCACATCACCGACGGTCCTTTGCACCTTGCCGGCGGCGTCCTGCAGCGTTCCCTTGAAACGATCCGTGTCCATCTGACCCTCCTTCGACTTCCGACTGGGTAATGATTGGCGGGCAAGGAAGTTGCGCGAAGCGAAACGCGGGCGTGACCCGAAGATCGATATCGGCCGGGGACGTTGCGGGTTGGCGGGCGGGCAGGCGCTCAGCGTGCCGGGTGATCCTCGCGCGGGGGGCTCATGAGGTGGCCGGACAGTCGCAATTGGAGCATCAGCCCCTGCGTCCACGCGAACGTGGAGGCAAGCGACAGAGCCAGCATTGCGTCTCCGAAAATGCGCGGAAGCGTGTCGGGCTCGCGACCGGGCGGGAGAGAGACGGCCGGCCTGGGCGTGGATGGTGGCAGTGCCATCGGTTGAGCTTGCGCGACCTCGATTTCAGGGCCGGGCGGAGCGATTTCCGTTCGCGGCGATTGAGACGCCGTGTCGCGCCCCTCCGCGAGGGGCGGCCGCAGATTCTGAGACAGGCGTGGCCGCTTGGTCATGCGAAACTCTCCATGCTGGTCGTTATGTCGGACGATGCCTGAGTCAAAGGCTTAATTGCGTCCGCACCCAGGCGAGAAGCTCGCGCACCTCGCCGTCGGCCTTGCCGTCCGGCTCGAATTCGGCGGCGGTCTGCCCCAGTGTTAGCGCGTGTCCGTAGGCGGCGCGCTGATGCAGGACGACTGGCGCCAGGGTCAGATCATGTTGGGCGACCGCATCACGCGCGTCCTCTTCGACCCGCGGCGCCCGGTGTGGCGCGTGGTTGAGCACCACATAGGCGGGCTTGCCGGCCAGTTTTGCGATCTTCGCCGTCGCGGCTATGGCCCGGAGGTCGAGGATGCCGGCCCGGCACGGGATGAGGATCAAGTCGGCCGCCTCGGCCGCCGCGATGGCGGCATCCGCCGAATGCGGCGCCGTGTCGATGAGAACGAGAGCCGTGCCGCTCGCGGCGGCCATTTGCAAGGCCTTGCCAAGGCGGCTGGCCTGGATCGACGTGACGGAGGGGGCTTCCGCCTCCCGGCTGTCCTTCCAGCCGGATGCACTCGCCTGCGGGTCGAGATCGAGCACCGCGGCCGGCACTCCGGCATGCTGCGCCGCGACTGCGAGATGCAGTGTGAGGGTGGTTTTGCCCGTGCCGCCCTTTTGCGAGAGAATGGCAATGGTCTTCATGAGCCCGCCGCTGCGCGGTTTTCCCAAGACGGGACCGCTGCCCATCTATACCGGAATCACGCGGCCGTGATAGCAGAACGGCGGAAGGCAGATGCCTTCATGTCGAAGCCCCTTGTGAGGTCACCACCCGAAAGGGGCGAACAGAGCGCAGAAAATCACCAGCAGGGCGATCACGATAAGTCCGGTTTCGGACACGCGAGGCGGCGTCCGCTCCGGTAAGGGGTCGGGCTGGGGAGCAGCCGGAATGGGTGGTAGAAAGCAGAGCATCGGCGCTGACTTGCTTCGGTTCTACCGGAGTTGACCACCCGGGCGCGACGAGGTCAATCTGTGCCGCCGGTGCTTGGCATTGCGACGAGAGCACAATTCTCGCACCGCGGCGGTTTTTCATATCGACCTCGGCCATCCCGGAAGCGGGCGCCGGGGCCGTAGCACCACCCCTCGACAGGACCGCCATGATGAAGATCACCCAGCTGACCCACCACGATCTCGATGGCTACGGGGCTTCGACCGTCGTCGGCACCTACGCCGATGTGCATCGGGTCGTCCATGTGGCGCGCTATGCCGATGTGGGGCCGGTGGTCGAGAGGGAGCTTGGGCGCCTCCGGCGCGCCGAACAGCCCGAAATGCTTGTAATGACCGATCTCGGGCTCGAGCCGGTGGCCGTCACTTTCCTCAAATCCTTCGCGGCCATGAATGCCAAGCGGGGAGGGGAGCTTGGACACCGGCTGCTCGTTCTCGATCATCACATCTCCTCGGTGGACCAGCTCGTCGCGCAAGGGGTGCGTCCGGCGTCCGCCAGCGGAGACGATAGGCCGGGGCTGAACCGATTCTCCTTCGACGATCCCGCGATCGTTGTCATGGTCGACGAAACCCGTTGCGCGACGCGGCTGGCCTATGACCATCGCGAGCTTTACGCCACGCATGCGCCGGACGCCGAGATGGAAGCCGGGATCGCCGCTCTGGTCGCGGCCGTCGACGCTGTCGATCTATGGCGGAAGGAGCACCCGATCTTCCGGCAGGCCCTCGTGCTCGACGAAGTGTTCTGGGACAATGTGTCGGGCTTCATTCCTGCCGCCCATCCCCAGCATGACGCCTTCATTAGCCGCCTGCTTCTCGGAATGGCGGTCCGTCTCGGCAAGGGGGACGTTCCCGCGACGATCGAGCGGGAGGTCGGGGCCATCCGGGCGCATATCATCGACACGATGCTGGCCGGAGAGCGCGACGACGATCGTGACATGACGACGCGAATGCGGCTCGCGCCTCTGCTCGCCCGCTCGCCAGACCTGTTTCAGCGGATCGACGGCGGCGCCAAAGTGTCGTTCGGCCTGGATGCGGGCACGTTCCAGCGCGTGTCCGACGTCATCATGGCGAGCGGCGATGCCGCGCTTGTGATCAACGTCCAACGCTCCGGTTCGATGGCATTCCGCTCCAACAACGAGACGGCGCTAGCGACCGCACGCAAATTCTCGGGTGGCGGCCATAAGGACGCGTCTGGTGGCAGGTTGCCGAGCGGCGGCGCCACATCCCTGGCAGACGCCGTGGCGCAGATCGCATCCGTCCTCAATCCGCCAAAGCCCGATCTCTCGAAGAGCCCCTTCGCGGCGTTGCAAGGGTTCAAAGCGTAAATTGTTTATGCCGAGGGCGTCGAAGGCAGCCGCACGTTGAGCCAAGCTGAAGGCATTGTCCGGCGGCAAGATGCGACTGTAGTCTCCCCGTCACCGGTCCGTCACACGTGATTGCTAGGCCGAACGGTGAGCGCCGAGGACCGCAGCGAGTTTCGGCGCCTTCGTTCGAAGGCAGGCAGGCGTGGGCTCATCTGGACTTTCACACCTCGACGCGGCCGGATTGGGGGACGTGACCACGCGGCGGCGCGTCAAAGGCGCGGTCGAACATCATCGGTTGCTGTCGCTCCGGGGCCTGCAGGACCGTTTGTTCACCCTTGCGTTCAGCGGTCTGGTCTATGCCCAGATCTGGGAGGATCCGGTCCTCGACATGGAGGCCCTGGCGCTCGGGCCGGGCGACAGGCTGGTGGCGATCGCGTCGGGCGGTTGTAACGTCATGAGCTATCTCACGGCCGATCCGGCCGAGATCACGGCGGTCGATCTCAACCTTCATCACGTTGCCCTCAACAAACTGAAGATCGCGGCCGCGCGCGCCTTGCCAGATCACGCGACCTTCTACGACCTGCTGGGGCGTGCAGATTCGGCGCGCAACATCGCCGTCTATCGGCGGCTGTTGCGACCGTCGCTCGACGCGGACACCCGTGCCTATTGGGACGGCCGCGACCTCCTCGGCCGCCGTCGGCATGGCTATTTCGCCACCAATCTCTACCGGCACGGGCTCCTGGGCCGCTTCATTGGGCTGAGCCAGGCGCTGGGACGCCTCAGTCGCGTTGACCTCGGATCCATTCTGGCCGCGACGGACAGGGCCGGACAACGGGCCGCCTTCGATCGCCATATCGCACCCTTCTTCGACCGCCCGCATATCCGCTGGCTGCTCCGCCGCCGCGCCTCCCTGTATGGCCTCGGCATTCCGCCCGCCCAATATGACACGCTCGCGGCCGAGGCGGGCGAGGGGGAAACCATCGCCCACGTGTTGCGGCAGCGGCTGGAAAAGCTCGCCTGCGACTTCGATGTCTCGGAGAATTATTTCGCCTGGCACGCCTTTGGACGCGGCTACAAGCCGGAGGGCGACGGGCCGGTGCCGCCCTACCTCGAGGCGAGCGCCTTCTCGACCATCAAGGCCCGAGCGCACCGCATCGATGTGCGCCACGTCAACCTTATCGATCACCTTCGCGGCCGGCCGGCCGGCAGCCTCGACGCTTATGTGCTGCTCGACGCGCAGGACTGGATGCCCGACGAAGTCCTGACCGACCTTTGGGTCGAGATCACCCGCACCGCGCGACCCGGTGCCCGCGTGATCTTCCGCACGGCCGGAGAGGCGAGCGTGCTGCCCGGCCGCGTGCCGGAGGATGTCCTTGGCCGCTGGTCGACGGATTCGGCGCGCTGCCGGAACCTCACGGCGCGCGACCGCTCCGCCATTTATGGTGGGTTCCATCTCTATACGCTGCGCCCTGTACATTGAGTACGGACGTGGGCGCGGCGCCGGTCGCCACGGCCCTCATGGATCGCATCTATCGCCACCAGCGCTTCATCTATGACATCACCCGACGTTACTATCTGCTCGGGCGCGACCAACTCATCGCGGATCTCGCCCCGGGGCAGGGGAGTGTTCTCGAAATCGGTTGCGGCACCGGCCGTAACCTCGCGGCCGTCGCGCGGCGCTATCCGGCCGCGCACCTCTATGGTCTCGACGTCTCGGCCGCCATGTTGCAGACCGCAAACGCGGCCTTCACGCGCCGCAATCTCAGGGGCCGCATCCGGACGGCGCTGGCGGACGCCACCGCCTTCGACCCGCAGGCCTGCTTCGGACAGCCGAAGTTCGACCGAATCTTCTTCTCCTACACGCTCTCCATGATCCCAGATTGGCGCGCGGCGCTCGAACAGGCCGCGACCCGGCTCGCACCGGGCGGTCGACTCATGATCGTCGATTTTGGCCAACTCGACGGTTACCCGTCCTTCATGCGGCGCGCGCTCTTCGCCTGGCTGCGCGCCTTCCACGTGCATCCGATCGCCAGTCTGCCCACAACCTTGGCCGCGATGGCCGGGACGCATGGCCTGTCGCTGCAGTGTCGGCCTCTCTTCGGGGGGTATGCGGTCGCGGCTGTTCTGCAACGGGCGGATGCTGCTGTGGCCGCCTCTCACTAAAGGTGGCCAATTAGAAAACCAGCCTCCTCCTCCTGGCACGCAAGATCACGACAAGCTTGGCTCGGACAATCAAATCAACGCCGATCCGAACTGCAAAACGTCACTGCGCGTCCAGAACGATCGGCTTCCGCACACCGAGCATGTAGAACACCGCCGCGCCAGCCGCGATGATCGCGCCTGTGGTGAAGGCCAGGCCGTAGGAGCCGGTCCGGTCCACGATGCTGCCGGTCAGCCAGGGCGACAGAGCGCCGCCGAAATAGCCGCCGAAATTCTGGATGGCACCCACCGAGGCCGTGAGGCCAACGGGCGCCACATCGGAGGACAGTGCCCAGGCCGATCCGGTGATGGCGGAGATCAAAAACAGCGCGGCCGTCATCAGCGCGATCGCACCCCAGACCGTGGTGACGCCCGGCAGGTACGCCACAACCACACCGGCCAGCAACGAGCAGACCATGATTGTATAACGCTTGCAATCGATCGACGTTGTTAGGCCCCGCTCGACGACCTGCTTGCCCACAAAGCCGGATAGGATCTCGCCACAGGCGCCGCCCAGCCAAGGAATCGACGCATAGAGCCCGAGCTGCGACAGCGAGAGGTGGAACCGGTCCACGAGATAGAGGGGGAGGAACACAAGAAAGATGTTCCAGATCCAGATCGTGCAGAAATAGCCTCCGATCATGGCCCAAACGGTGCGGTTGCGAAACAAGGCGCTCCAGATCGCCAAAGAGACGGCCGATTTCTGCTCCTCCATGCCACCGCCCGCCGCGATATAGGTTCGCTCGCTTGCAGTCAGCCGCCGTTCCGCAGCCGGATCGCGGTAGAATATCCAGAAGACGAGCGCATAGACGAGACCGAGGCTGCCAGCGAGATAGAAGAGCGGGCGCCACCCCAGCACCACCAAAAGGTTGACGAGAACGATAGGCGCGATGGCAGGCCCGAATTTGCTCGATGAATCCCACAGGCCCGCCGCGAGTCCGCGCTCCGCGCGGGGAAACCAGACGGTGGTAAGCTTGGCGAAAGTGGGAAAGCAAGGTGCCTCGCCGATGCCGAGCACGAAGCGGCTCGCCAGGAGAGCTGCGAGTGAACTTACGGCTCCGGTCGCGATCGTGGCAGCGCTCCAGAGCGTCATGGCCAGGGCGAAGATACGCTTGGCTCCGAGCCGGTCGATGAGCCAGCCGGCGGGCAACTGCATCACCGCATAGGTCCAGGCGAAGACGGTCCCGAGGAGTCCGATATCCGTGCGTGTGAGCCCGAGTTCGGTGATCATCGAGGGTGCCGCAATGGAAAGCACGGCGCGGTCGAGATAGTTAATAATCCCGCCGGCGATGAGCCAAAGAACCACCGTCCACCGGACGATCCCGGCCGGAGTCGGTTTCCGGATCGCGGTCTGAGTCTCCACCAAAATCTTCTCCTCATCAGCCCAACCTGGACAGCGACACGGCACGTGGCGTCTGCCCGGGGTAGGATGCGGCTCTCCGTCCGCTTGGTCGTTCAGAAGTGATCCGGCGTCGCTTCCGGGTTCTTCAACTCATGTTTGAGGATCAGTGGGACCTGACAGAGCGCGAACACGACCGTGATTGGCATGGTGCCGAAGACCTTGAAGCCGGCCCAGAAGACGTCGCTCTGCGTCCGCCACACCACCTCGTTCAGGGCGGCGAGAAAGAAGAAGAAGATTCCCCAACGCAGCGTCAGTTTGCGCCAGCCGGTCTCGTCGAGGGAAAGTGCCGTGTCCAGCAGTACCGAAAGCAGCGAGCGGTTGAACAGGAGGCCGCCGAGCAGAACCGTCCCGAAAATGCAATTGACGATGGTGGGCTTCACTTTGATGAAGATCGGATTGTCGAAGTAGAAGGTCAGCGCGCCGAAGACCAGCACCGCGACCGCTGTCACGAGCGGCATGATGGGCACGCGGCGGACGATCGCATAGGAGACCGCCAACGTCACCAGCACGCCGGCCATCAGGACGCCGGTCGCCACATGGAGATTGTAGCGATAGGAGGCGATGAAGAAGAGACCCAGCGGTCCGAATTCGAGCAGCAGCTTGAGGGTGGGGTCGAGCTTGCGCGGCGCCGGTGCGCCGGCGGGGATCGATTTTGCCGCCTCGGGCTTTGTGTCGGTCATCGTGTCTCTTTCTGAATCAGCGTTCGAGGCCCGCGATGGCGCGCGCGAAATCGCGCGCCGCGAAGGGTTCGAGGTCGTCCACGCCTTCGCCCACCCCGATGAAATGGACCGGCACTTTGAATTTCTCGGCGATGGCCACGAGGATGCCGCCGCGCGCCGTGCCGTCGAGCTTGGTCATCACGAGCCCCGTCACGCCCGCGACCCGGCCGAAAATCTCGACTTGGCTCATGGCGTTCTGGCCAACAGTGGCATCGAGCACCAGAAGCACCGCATGAGGCGCGTCGGCGTCGATCTTGCGGATCACGCGCAGCACTTTGGCGAGTTCGTCCATGAGCTCGGCGCGATTCTGCAGGCGCCCCGCCGTATCGATCAGCAAGACGTCGGTGCCGGCCGCCTGGGCGCTCTTGAAGGCGTCGAAGGCAAGGCCGGCGGCATCCGCGCCCGCCTCGCCCGATACGACGGGAATGCCGATCCGCGCGCCCCAAACTTTGAGCTGCTCCACGGCCGCGGCCCGAAACGTGTCGCCGGCCGCGAGCATCACGCTTCGGCCTTCCCGCGTGAATTTGGCTGCAAGCTTGCCAATCGTCGTGGTCTTGCCCGATCCGTTCACGCCGATCACCAGGATCACGAAAGGCTTTGGGCCTGTGATCACAAGGGGCTTTGCCACGGGATCGAGCACACGCTCCACATGGTTGGCGATGATGGCTTGCACGTCCTCCGCTCCGACGCCTTTGGTAAAGCGCCCGTCGCGCACCGTGTCGACGATGCGCAACGCGGTCGTCACACCGAGATCGGCCTGGATCAGCAGGTCCTCGAGATCTTCGACGGTCGACAACTCGAGCCGCCGCTTGGTGAAGATCCCGGTGAGCCCCTGACCGAGCGACGACGACGAACGCGACAGGCCTTTGCGGAGCCGGGACAGCCAGCCGGTCGGCTCTGGGTCCCCGCTTTCCCTTGTGGAGTCAGGAGAGGGAAGAGAGCGCTCCTCGCTCGCCGGTGCGGACATTCGGTCGGGCACTGGAGGCGGCGCGGCCTCTCCTTCCGTCTCAGCCGGCTCATCGAAGACCTCGATCAGGTCGGCCGGGGTGACAGCAGTTTCGATCGGCCCGGTCACGGCCGTGCGCTCCACCAGTTCCTGTTCGGGTGTCAGGAGCTCGACCTCGTCGTCCGGCGGCAGCTCAGGCTCGGCCGGCGCCGTCGCGCCGCCGAAGAAGCGGCGGAAGAAGCCGGGCCTCTTGCGATCGGTGTCCTCGGCGCTCATGAACCAGCCATCCGCATGAAGAAAGGTGTAAACCCGTGTTGATCGGTGAAGCCGGCCCTCGATAGACCTTTGCGCATGAACCCGGAAGACCTTAATGACCGCCTGCTCCATCGTGACGGGCTGATGCTCATCCTCGACAAGCCTGCCGGTATCCCGGTCCACCGCGGACCCAAGGGCGGGGCGAGCCTGGAGGACGGCTTCGATGTGCTACGTTTCGGCCTGCCCCGCGCGCCAGCGCTGGCGCACCGGCTCGACCGCGACACGTCCGGCTGCCTGGTGTTGGGCCGGCACCGCAAGGCGTTGGAGAAGCTCGGATTGCTGTTCAAGCAAGGCAAGATCGGCAAGGCCTACTGGGCGGTGGTCGAAGGCGGCCCCGTCGAGCCCGAAGGGCTGATCGACCTGCCGCTCGCGCGGCGCGACGAAACCCGCGGCTGGTGGATGAAAGTCGATCCGCAAGGCATGCCGTCGCAGACACGCTGGACGTTGCTGGGCCGGGCCGACGGTCGCTCATGGCTCGCCCTCGCGCCCCTGACGGGGCGGACGCATCAATTGCGGGTGCATTGCGCCGCGCTTGGCTGGCCGATCCTGGGCGATCCGATCTACGGCACGGGACGGGGCGGCCCGACGCCGCTGCACCTGCATGCGCGGTCGATCAGCGTCCCCATGTCATCCGCAAAACCGCCGGTCGCGGCCGTGGCGCCGGTTCCCCCGCACATGGAGGAGGCGTTGGCGGCGTGCGGCTGGGTGAGGTCTGGTGAGGCTGCAAACGTCCGTCTGGATATCGGCACATGACCGCCGATCGCGCCTTTGGCGAAGCCTTTCGTGTCGATCTGCTGGATCTCTTCGCGTGGCGACGGGATGTACGTCGGTTCCGCCGCGATCATTTGCCCGAAGGTACGTTCGAGCGTCTGGTGGCGGTCGCGTGTCTCGCCCCGTCGGTCGGGCTCAGCCAGCCATGGCGGTTCGTCTCGGTGGCGGACGCCGTGCGTCAACAGGCCGTTCGGGCGTCCTTCGAGCGCTGCAACGCAGACGCGCTGCGCCGGCAGGGCGACGACAAGGCCGGGCTTTATGCCCGTCTGAAGCTTGCGGGGCTCGACGACGCGCCTTGCCAATTCGCAGTCTTTGCGGATCGGGAGACCGAACAGGGGCATAGCCTCGGGCGCCTCACGATGCCGACGACCATCGACTACTCGGCCGTCATGGCCGTCCACACGCTCTGGCTGGCCGCGCGGGCGGAGGGGATCGGACTCGGTTGGGTGTCGATCCTCGAACCCGATTTGGTTGCGGCGGCGCTCGATGTGCCGCCGGCCTGGGTCCTGATCGGCTACTTCTGTCTCGGCTATCCCCTCGAACCCGACGACGCGCCCGCGTTGGAACGTGCCGGATGGGAGCGGCGCTGCGATCCGGCAAGTGTTCTGCTGGTCCGTTGACGGTCTGGATCGAGCCGCCTCGCGCGCACGACACTCGGAGAATGCCCAGTCGGAGTTGCGTGATCTATTCGGTCCAGCAATTCCGACGTTCTTCATCCTGAGGTCCGCCCGAGGCGGTGTATCGAAGGATGCTGATTGTTGCGCGCGTTTCGATCCGGCCGCAGCGCGGCCTACGCAGCAGGAGGAATTGTTCCATCCGACCACTCTAGGCCCAGGATCGGGTGCCGAAACAGCGATGAGGCTGCGCCCCTGTCCGTCGCCTCTGGCCACGCATGCTTCCGATGGTTACGATGACGCGGGAGCGGAGCGTGCCCGGCTTTTGGGAGGGCACGCGATGCCAAGCGCACACGAGCCAGGCCTTTGCCGTCATTTCTCCGCTTTTGAGGCCGCAAGGCTGTTGGTGATCGCGCACGTCACCCGATGCCACCGCGCTCCGGCGCGTCTGCTTCGGATCCGGGGCCCGGTATCAGGAAGGTTGAATCTTGAGTCATCACACTGACGCGACGCCGCCCGGGGATGCCAGGCCGATCAATATCGCGTTCGGGCTGGAGCGGCTCGGGCTCTGGTCCCTGCGCATCCCGCTCGTGGCGGCGTTGATCTTTGCGGCGCTTGCGATCGGGGCCGGAATCGGGGTCAGCCGGATCAGCGTCGATGATTCTTTAAGCCAGCTGTTTCGCTCGGACACGCCCGAATTCAAGCAATTCGAACAGGTGACCAAACGGTTTCCATCGAACGAATATGACGTTCTGGTCGTCGTCGAAGGCAAGACGTTGCTCGAACGCGATAATCTCGACAAGCTACGCAGCCTCGTGACCGACTTGCAACTCGTCGACGGCACGCGTGGCATCATCTCGCTCTTCTCCGCGCGGGCCGCGCCGGAAAACGGCCGGATCCCGGCGCCGCTGTTCCCGGAAACGCTCCCGGACGGCGGTGACTATCAGGCCCTGATCGACAAGATCCGCGGCAATGACATCATCCGCGGCAAACTTCTGTCGGACGATGGCACTCTGGCCCTCATCGTCCTGTCGCTCGAGCCCTCGGTCACCCAAAGCACCAAGCTCAACGGGATCGTCACCGATATCCGCAAGATGATGGATGAGGATCTCGCCGGCTCCGGCCTCAAGGGCGAGCTCTCCGGCGTGCCGGTGATGCAGCTCGAGATCCGCAATGCGGTCGAGCGCGACCGCCTGCTCTACAACACCATAGGCTTCGTGGCGGGCTGCCTCGTCGCGATCCTGTTCTTCCGCCGCGTGTCCTTCATGATCATCGCGGCCGGACCGCCGCTGATCGCCATCCTGTTCGCGCTCGGGGCCCTGGGTTGGCTCGATTTTCGGCTCAATATGTTCCTGAACGTGATGACGCCGCTCATCATGGTGATCAGCTTTTCGGACTCGATGCAGCTCACCTTCGCGGCACGCGACCGGTTGATTGCCGGTGAGAACAAGGTGCAGGCCTTCCGCAATGCCATCATCGTGGTGGGACCGGCTTGCGTCCTCACGCATGCGACGGCGGCGCTCTCCTTCACGGCGCTGATGTTCACCGAATCCGACCTGATCCGCACCTTCGGCGAAGCCGGGCTGATCTCGACCCTCATCGCGCTCGTCACCGTGCTGACGCTCGCGCCGCTGCTGGGCGTGCTTCTCGTGCGCGGCGACATGACCAGGCTGAAGACCGGCAAGAACGCCGACACGGGCGTGCAGGCCTTGCGCCGCTTCTGCGCCTGGATCGCCCACGGCATGGTCGCGCGGCCGGGGCTCTACAGCATTATCGGCATTCTGGTCGTGGCCGGTCTCGGCGTGTTCTACGCGCATCTCGAGCCGAGCTACCGGCTGGCCGATCAGGTGCCGGACAAGGAGCAGGCCGTCCAGGCCTCGGGCAAGCTCGACAACAAGCTTTCCGGCGCCAATCCGATCGACGTCTATGTTCAGTTCCCGCCCGGAGCGGATCTCTATTCGCCCGAGACCTTGAGCGTGATCGACCAGGTGCACGAGACGGTCGAGAAACAGGCGGGGGTGGGGAACGTCTGGTCGCTCGATACGCTGCAGCGGTGGTTGTCCCAGAAACTGGGCAAGGATGACGTCGCCACGCTGAAACAATATGTGGACCTGCTGCCGGCCCATCTCACACAGCGCTTTATCGCGCCGGACCATGGCGCCGTGCTGGTGTCAGGCCGCATCCCGGATCATGATTCGAGCCGACTGCTTCCCGTGGTGAACCAGCTCGACGCGGCGTTGGCTCCGATTCGCGTCGCTCATCCGGGCTATCAGATCGCCGTGACCGGCCTCGCCGTGATCGCGGCGCGCAACTCGTCGGCGATGATCGAAAAGCTCAACCGGGGCCTCACACTCGAATTCCTGTTCGTGGCGGCCTTCATCGGGTTGGCGTTCCGGTCGATCACCGTGATGCTGGCCTCGATCCTGCCCGGCATCTTCCCAGTCGTTCTGTCCGGCACGGTGCTCTGGTGGATGGGCGAGGGGCTGCAGTTTATCAGCGTCGTGGCCCTGACCGTGTCGTTCGGCCTCGGCCTCAGCGCGACGATCCACTTCCTCAACCGCCTACGGCACGAGGACGACGAGCATTATGCGGCCGACCCGGCCGTCGCGGTCGAGCGCGCGACCGTGCTGATGGGACCGGCGCTGATTCTGACTTCGATCGTGCTGGCCTGCGGGCTCGCCGTCACGGTCTTCTCGGACCTGCCCTCACTGCGTACCTTCGGCTGGCTCTCGGCCTTTGCCATGATGGCGGCGCTCGTGGCCGACTTCCTCATCTTGCGGCCGACGATCAGCTTCCTGCGGATTCACTTGCGCGGCTCGCGCCGTGGGCAACCGTCGATCCACTCACGGGCCGCGGAATAGGCTCTAAATCAACATGGCCCGAACCTGAGGTCCGGGCCATGTTTGGAGAGACGTCCAGATGAGATGTGCCTGCGCGTCGCTTCGATCTTCGCGACGGGTCAGGCGGTGTAGCGCATGTCGGGATACGTCGATCCTCGTCCCCGACGCCTGACGTTTAGGCGCGCTTCATCTCGATTTGCACAGACTGGATATCGGTTCCCGTCGGTCTGATGGAGACACTCTGCGAGTTGCCCCGCGTGGTCACCCCGAGCGTGGCCGAGAAGCCCGTGCCCTTCACCGAGGTCGAGATCTGGCCGCCCTGGATCGTGCCGGTCACATCCCCGGTCACTTGGCGCGTGGTTTCCGTCCAAGTTCCAAGGATGTTGGAGCCGTCGGCCTGAAGGCTGCTCTTCACCTCGAATTTGTAGCTGTCGCTCGCGCACCGCAGGTTCTGGTGCATGATGATGCCGCTCGGCGTGACCTCATAGGTCGCCTTACAACGGATGCGCTCATTGTGACCGTCATTCATGGAGATCGTCCCGGCCCCTGACCAGGAACCCGAAAGACTGGCAAACGGACTGCCGCTTTGCGCGATAGCGCCGGTCGAGCCCAGTGCAATCATCACCAGTCCCGCGACTTCGATGCGTCCGATCATAAAATGCCCCTCATCCTCTCAGCGTGTTGCGACACTACATGCCAGAGATCACGCGTCTTTGCGACTTTGATGAGGCTGATTTTCCGCGATCTCCGAGCGGCTCAGCCCCTGCCTGTTCATGCGCCCTTGTTCAGCGTCGCGGCGGCGTGGTGTGCCGCGGCTGTGATCGTCGCCGGATCGACCGGTGCGGCCGGTACGAACCAGGATCCTCCGACCGCGATGACATTGGGGAGCGCCAGATAGGTGTGCGCCTTGTCGGCTGCGATGCCGCCTGTCGGGCAGAATTTGACGTCGGGCAAGACGGACCCGATCGCCTTCAATGTCGCGATGCCGCCCATCGGCTCGGCCGGAAAGAATTTCTGAACCAGGAATCCATGTTCGCGAAGGTCCATGACCTCCGAGAGCGATGTGGCGCCCAGCATCCATGGCACGCCGATGCTCTTGGCACAGTCGACCAGCTTGGCCGTGTGGCCTGGTGACACCAGGAAGCGCGCTCCCGCCGCGACGGCCGCCTCGGCCTGCGCTTTGTCCAGGATGGTTCCGGCCCCGAGGACAAGCCCGGGGCATTCGGTTCTGAGCCGGCGCAGAGCTTCGAGCCCGGCGGCGGTGCGCAACGTCACCTCGATGACGCCGACCCCGCCCGCGATCAGCGCTTGGCCGACCGGAACCGCATCCTCCACCCCACGAAACGTGACGACCGGAATGGCTCTGTTGCCGTTGAGAAGCGCCGAGAAGGTGGCCGTATCGTTCATGCTGGTTCTCCGGACAAGACAGCTTCAACTTCCGCCCGACGCGGAATGGGCTCGATCGCGCCGATGCCGCGCGTTTTCAAGGCCGCGGCCACGTTGGCATAGCGGGCGGAAGCGAATTCGTCACCCGTTCTCGCATACTCGGCCAGAAACGCACCCGTGAACGTATCGCCGGCCCCGGAGGCATCCACGAAGGCGACCGGGAGGCACGGAATAACCTCACGCCTCGCGGGTGTCGCAACGAGACATCCTTCCGATCCGAGCGTCAACACGACAATGCGCGGCCCGAGTCCGAGGTAGAAATCCGCAATGGCATCGGGAGTTTGGCGCCCGGTCAGGAGCCTGGCGTCATCGAGGCCGGGACGCAGGATATCGGCGAGCGCCGCCGTGGCATGGATGATGGCACGAGCCCGGTCGAGCGGCCAGAGTTTCAGCCGGAGATTGGTGTCGTAGGAGATCGAGACCCCCTTTTCGCGGGCCAGATGGATGGCCTCGAAAGTCGCGTCACAGGGGCCGAGCCCGATGCCCTGGCTGATGGCCGACGCGTGGAACAGCCGCGCGGCGGCGATATCTGCCGTCGGCAAGTCGGCCGGCGTGTAGCGGCTCGCGGCCGACCCGTCACGCGCATAGGAGAAGACGTGCCCGGCCGCCTCGTAGGTGATGAAGTAAAGGCCGGTGCGCGAACCGCCGGGCCGCAGAACGTGTCGGCGATCGACGCCCTCCCGGTCCCAAAGGGCCTGAAGCTTGCCTCCGAAGGCATCGTCGCCGACCGCTCCGATCATGCCCGCGGAAAGACCCTGCCGGGCGGCGGCGATCGCCACATTGCTCACATCGCCGCCATAGCCAAGCCGCATGACTGAGCCCTCCTGGCCGGACGCTTCGGCGAATTCCATAAGAGGTTCGCCGAAGCAAAGAAGGGCGGGCGGGGGAGGAAAGATGTCTGTCATGGATCTCGAAATAACGGAAAAGCGGAGCCCGTGTCAGCGCCGAAAGCCCTCGGCGGCTGTTTGGAACCGGCGCCTCATTCAGCTCGCATTCACGGATTGCCGCTCATGAACCTATGACACTTCGTGATACTAAATTTGAACGACGGTCTTGTCGGACACTGGACTGCATCGTTGGAGGCGCAAGTTTCTTTTTCGTCGGTGGCTTGCGTTCGCTTGAAAACAAGGGAACATCATCGGTGTTCCAGAACTTTGAAGTCGATCGCTCCCGTTGCGCTTGACCTGATTCGCTTGAAGGGAACACGGTGATGAGCCTTCACTTCGGTCCCCTGTGACGACGACGGCAGACGACCCCAGCGAGGACGAGCCTGCTGCAAGCGGGCGGATACCCGAGGTGATCGGGCAGAAGGGCGATGGCATGGGTAAGGGGTCCGTGATTTTAGTCGTCGAGGACGATGCTCTTCTGGCCGATATGGCTCTCGAAATGATCGAAGAGGCGGGTCTGACGGCGATTGCCGTCGATTCCGTCGATGCCGCGCTCGATTATCTCAAAGAGAATGCCGAGCGGGTCGCGGCCATGTTTTCCGATGTCCGGCTGCGCGGTCCCTTGAACGGCATCGAATTGGCGGCTTTCGTGGCCGTCCGGTGGCCGCAGATCGCCATCTGCGTCACGTCCGGTGTCGCACTCGAACGGCCCTACAGATTGCCCAAAAACGCGCAGTTCATGCCGAAGCCCTGGAAGCCGCAGGAAGTAATCGCCTTCGTTCAAAAGGCGGTGCGGCCGCGCTGACTGGAGCGATCGAGACGTCTGGGCCAAATGTCCGAGCGGCCCGGATGGAGAGCATCCCCGACTTCGGAGCCGGCCTTTACCTTTTGAGCAGGGTTCGGAGAACCGTCTCGACCTGATCGGCCGTGAAAGGTTTCGGCAACGTTGGGTGATTCTGCCATCGGTCGGGCAGATTTGCGGAGCCGTAGCCGCTCGCGAACACAAACGGAATGTTTCGCTCGATCAGCCTCTCCGCCACGGGATAGACCGGGTCTCCGCCGAGGTTGACGTCAAGGATCGCGGCATCTGCCGTCGCGTTCATGGCGAGGTCTTCGGCCTGCCGGACATTGACGGCCGAGCCCGCCACCTGGCATCCGAGCTCTTCCAGAATGTCCTCCAGAAGCATCGTGATCAGCATTTCGTCTTCGATCACGAGAATCTTTGCACCTGCCAGTGCGTCGTCTTTCTCCCCCACCACACTCACAACCGATGTCCCCAGAACTTTCTTCCAGCCCCGTCCCGTTGTAGACATGGGATCGCGACCCCGCAAGCCGCTCGTGGGCACGCTCAGCCGACATGTCGGTACGACGACTAACAGGACGGCATGAGCCATTTCGCCTTCGTTGTTCCTCCGTTCCTTGGGCATCTCAATCCCATGCTGGCCTTGTCGGCGGCTCTGGTCGAGGCCGGCCATCGAGCCACGTTCTTTGGCATGGCCGATATGGAGGCGGCCGTGGGCGGCCAGGGAGGTTCATTCACGGGGCTGGGCGGCATCACGCATCCACCAGGCCGGTTGGCGTCGATGACGGCCCACATGGCGGCGCCTGGCGGTTTTGGCCTCTTCCCGATTCTCGCCGATATGGCGCGGACGACCGACATGCTCTGCGCCGAATTGCCGGAGGCCTGCCGCGCGCGACGGGTCGACGGCATTATTACCGATCAGCTCGAGCCGGCCGGCGGTCTGGTGGCGGCGCATCTCGGATTGCCGTTCGTGTCGGTCGCCAATGCGCTGCCGATTCGGCGGGACCCGACGCTGCCGCCGCCCTTCACCGATTGGCCCTACGATCCCTCGCCGCAGGGTCTCCGCCGGAACAGAGGCGGCTATCGCGTGGCCGACCTGCTGATGTGGCCGATGGCGCGTACCATCGCGCGGCAGGCGCGCAGGCTCGGCCTCGGCAAGCGAGGCTCGCTCGACGACTGCCTTTCGCCCTTCGCCGATCTGACCCAGATCATCCCGGCCCTCGACTTTCCCCGCTCCGACGTGCCGCCCACCGTGCATGCCTGTGGGCCGCTCCGCCGCACCGGGCCGTTGGACGATGTCGAAGACCTGCGGCGCGGCGACCGGCCGCTCGTCTTCGCATCGCTTGGCACGCTCCAGGGCGGACGCGTCGACCTGTTCCGCCGTATCGCGGAAGCCTGCGCGGATCTCGGCCTGCACCTCGTGATCGCCCATGGGGGCCGCCTCAATGCCACCGAGGCGGCTTCGCTGCCCGGCTCGCCGATCGTTCGCGCTTTCGTGCCACAACAGGCACTGCTGCGGCACGCTGCCCTCGCCATCACCAATGGCGGCCTCAACACCGTGCTCGACGCCGCCGCCGCGGCCGTGCCGCTCCTGATCGTGCCGATTGCTTTCGAGCAAGGGGCCATTGCGGCCCGGGTCGTCCATGCGGGCCTGGGCCGATCCCTCCCGCGCCGCCGACTGACCCGGCAGCGGCTCTCGCAAACCATCCGGGAGATCCTGGACAGCGCCGACATCGCGGGCCGCGCCCGGTCGATCGCGGCCTCGATGGCCACAGCCGGCGGCGTGAGCGCGGCAGTCGCGATCATCGAGGCCGTCATGCGTACCGGGCACCCCTTCATGCAGCCTGAGCCGATGTCCAGTCGTTCCGCACGTCTTCGTCCGGCATGAGCGACGTGGCTGCTTGGGATCTCATTCTCGTCGGAGGTGGTCTGGCCAATGGCCTCATCGCCTACCGGCTCGCGGCGGTCCGGCCCGAGCTTCGCGTTCTGGTGCTCGAAGCCGGGCGTGTGCTCGGCGGCAATCACACCTGGTCGTTTCACACGCGGGACCTCACCGACGCGCAAGCGGCTTGGGTCGCGCCGTTCGTCAACCATCGCTGGGACCATTACGACGTCATCTTTCCGGAGTTCACGCGGCGGCTCGATCTCGGCTATTGCAGCGCGACGTCGGAGCGCTTTTCGGCGGTTCTCGATCAGGCGAAGATCGCGACCCGGTTGGGAGCGAATGTGACCGAGATCGGGCCGACCGCCGTCACCCTCGCGGACGGGACCCGGATGGAGGCCGCGGCGGTCATCGATGGGCGCGGCGTCCCCTCGACGCCGCATCTGCGGCTGGCTTATCAGAAATTCTTCGGCCAAGATCTGAGGCTCGCGGCTCCGCACGGCTTGACCGGGCCGGTTGTCATGGATGCGACGGTGACGCAGGAGGACGGCTACCGTTTCGTCTACCTGCTGCCCTTCGAGCCCGACCGGGTCTTGGTGGAGGACACCTATTATGCCGATACGCCGGCGCTCGATGCGCGGGCGCTCCGGGCACGGATCGATGCTTATGTGAAAGTACGGGGCTGGACCGTGCTGCGTCTTCTGCGCGAGGAAAGCGGGATCCTGCCCATTACTCTGGCCGGGGACATCGACGCCTTCTGGGCCGCGCAGCCCGGTCAGCCCCGCGCCGGGCTGCGGGCCGGGTTGTTTCATCCGACGACCGGCTATTCCTTCGCCGAGGCCGTTCGTCTCGCCGATCGCCTGGCGAGCCTTCCGTCGTTCGAAGCTGCCGCCGTTCATGCCGCGATCGAGGCCACCGCGCGGCGGCGGTGGCGAGAGCAGCGAATCTTCCGCGGGTTGAACCGGATGTTGTTCCAGGCCGGTGTCCCGGCAGAGCGCTGGACCATGATGCGTCGTTTCTACCGCTTCCCCCGGGACACGATCACGCGCTTTTATGCCGGCGCTTTGACGGGCCTCGACAAGATGCGCCTGCTCAGCGGCAAGCCGCCCGTGCCCATTCTGGGCGCCATCAAGGCGTTGCTGGACAACGGGATGCATGAATGACGCGGACAGCGGCAGTGATCGGGGCGGGGTTCGGCGGCATTGCGCTTGCCATCCGGCTACAGAGCGCGGGGATCGCCACGACCCTCTTCGAGAAGCGCGACAAGCCCGGCGGTCGCGCCTACGTCTACGAGGACCAGGGATTCACCTTCGACGGCGGTCCCACTGTCATCACGGATCCGAGTGCCATCGAGGAGCTTTTTGCGCTCACGGGTCGTAAGCTCGCCGACTATGTCACTCTGCTGCCCGTGAGCCCCTTCTACGCCCTGTCCTGGGAAAACGGCTTCACGTTCAATTATGTCAATGACCAGGCCGAGCTCGACCGGCAGATCGCCCTCAAGAGTCCGGAGGATGTCGCCGGCTACCGTAAGTTCCTGGCCTATTCGGAAGCCGTCTTCGCGGAAGGCTATCTGAAGCTCGGCACCGTGCCGTTCCTGCAGTTTCGCGATATGATCAAGGTTGCGCCGCAGTTGATGCGGCTCGAGAGTTGGCGCAGCGTCTATGCGATCGTGGCGCGTTTCATCAAGGACGAGGAACTGCGGCAGGCCTTTTCGTTCCATTCGCTGCTCGTCGGTGGCAATCCCTTCGCGACCTCGGCCATCTATGCGCTGATCCACGCGCTGGAGCGGCGATGGGGCGTCTGGTTCCCCAAGGGGGGCACCGGGGCGCTGGTGAATGGGATGATCCGCCTGTTCCAGGATCTCGGCGGCGCGGTGCGGCTCAATGCGCCGATCGACCGGATCCTGACCGAGGGCGGTCGCGCCACGGGCGTCGTTCTCGCTGGTGGTGAAACGCTGGCCTTCGATCGTGTGGCGTCCAATGCCGACGTCGTGCACACCTACGACAGGATGCTGCGCGACACCCCGCGTGGTCCCGCCAAGGCCGCCAAGATCAAGCGCCAGCGGCACTCGATGTCGCTCTTCGTGATCTATTTCGGGTTGAAACGGCACCGGCCCGAGGTCGCCCACCACACGGTCCTGTTCGGACCACGCTACAAAGGGTTGATCGACGCGATCTTCAACAAGGAGACGCTCGCGGATGATTTCTCCTTGTACCTGCACAACCCCTGCGTCACGGACCCGTCTCTCGCACCGCCCGGCGGCGGAAGTTTCTACGTGCTGGCGCCGGTGCCGCATCTCGGAACAGCGCCCGATGTCGACTGGCAGGTCGAGGGTCCGAAATACCGCGACCGCATCTTCGCCTATCTCGAAGAGCGCTGTCTGCCCGGTCTCCGGGACGATCTCGTGACGAGCCGGATCTTTACCCCCCTCGATTTCCGCGATGAGCTGAACGCCCATGTCGGGTCTGCCTTCTCGGTCGAGCCGATCCTGACCCAGAGCGCCTGGTTCCGCCCGCATAACCGTGATGACGTGATCCCCAACCTCTACATCGTCGGGGCCGGCACGCATCCCGGCGCGGGCGTGCCGGGCGTGATCGGCTCGGCCAAGGCGACCGCCGGGCTGATGCTGGCCGACGCCGGTCTGGCGCCCGCGTGACGGCATCGGCCCTACCGCATGACCGGGCGAGGGTCGCGGCCGCCACCGCCACGATCCGTCAGGGATCGAAGAGCTTCGCGGCGGCCGCACGGTTGTTCGATCCGGCCATGCGGGCAGACGCGGTGCTGCTCTACGCCTGGTGCCGGCACTGCGACGATGTGGTGGACGGCCAGGATCTCGGCTTCGCGGCCGCTGTCGCAAGCCGGCTCGCGCCCGACGAGAGGCTCGCGGCCTTGCGCCGCGAGACCGAGGCTGCGCTCGCCGGCACAGCCACCGATCCGGTTTTCGCCGGCGTCGGCGCCGTGATGCGCCGTCATGCCATTCCGGCCCGCTATGCCCTCGATCATCTCGACGGCTTCGCCATGGATGTCGCCGGACAGCGTTATCGCACCCTCGATGACACCTTGGCCTATTGCTATGGCGTGGCGGGCGTCGTGGGTCTGATGATGGCCCATGTCATGGGGGCGCGGCAGCCGTCGGTGTTGCGGCGCGCCTGCGATCTTGGTCTCGCGTTCCAGTTGACCAATATCGCGCGCGATATCGTCGAGGATGCCGAGAACGGGCGGGTCTATTGTCCCGAGTCCTGGCTCGATCAGGAAGGCGTTGCGCGGGACGAGGTGGCACAGCCGGCCCACCGTGCGGCCGTGGCGCGCGTGGCGGCCCGGCTGGTCGCTGCCGCCGAACCCTATTACGCCTCGGCCACCGTGGGGATACGGGCGCTGCCCTTTCGAGCGGCCTGGGCCATCGCGACGGCGCATGGCGTGTATCGCGCCATCGGCACCGAAGTGGTCCGCCGCGGCCCGCAGGCCTGGGATCGCCGGGTGTCCACCTCGACGGCCGCCAAGCTCGGGCATGTCGCGGTCGGCGCATTCTCGGCAGCCGTCAGGACGATGCCTCGGGAAGAGCCGGCGAGAGCAGGATTGTGGACGGTGCCCTGACGGTTCCTAGACAAGAACGTCAGAGGTCGTCCAAAAAAGGTTCGACAGCGTCGTTCATCCGTGCCGGTGCGGGGCACCCTGCTCGAACTCCGACTGTTGCGTCGCGGTCGCTTCCCGCTGGTGCAAGGCCTTCCAGCTGTCATAGGGCATGCCATAGACCTGCTCGCGCGCTTCGGCCCGCGTCAGATCGAGGCCTTTGTCCCTGGCCGCATCCTCGATCCAATTGGACAGGCAGTTGCGGCAGAAGCCGGCCAGGTTCATGAGGTCGATGTTCTGGACGTCCGTGCGCTCGCGCAGATGCGCGACAAGGCGCCGGAAGGCGGCCGCTTCGAGTTCGGTCTGCTGGGCCGGGTCGGGACGGGTCATGGGGAGAACTCCAGGTCGGAGAGCCGCCGGGCCGGACGGCCGGCCCGGCTTCCATGGTGCCGAATGACGGCGATGTCGGGGCGGCGGAGCACCGGCGCCAGAACCTGTGCGAGTCGCACGCCCCAGGCCGAGGCATCGGCATCGTTGCGGATCAGGTCCTGTCGCACCTCGATCAGTACGTTGGCGAGGCCGCGCCGCGTGGCATGCGTGTCCATTGTATCGCCCGGCAGCGCGCCATCATAGGGCTCGTTGTCGCCGATGCGCTCCGCCGGGGGAGCCAGATAGGGCTCCTTCGCCAACGCCCGGAGCAAGGGTGCGGCGATGCGGGAATCGTCGTCCCAGAGCAGCCCGATGTGCCAGGGCCGTGCCACGCCCTTCATCGAAGGCGTGAAGGAATGCATTGCCACGACGGCCGGGATGCGGCCGGTCGCGATCATCGCGTCGAGTGTCACGTCGATGCGGTCCCGGTAGGGCTGCCAGTAGCTGGCGATTCGGTGCGCGACTTCCGCGTCGTCCACTGTCGCGTTGCCGGGCACGATGGCGCCATCGGAGATCCGCATCACCAGGGTCGGATCGCGGGCGCCGCGATTCGGATCGATGAGGAGACGCGAAAAGGTCGTCAGCAAAGCCGGGACCTTGAGGATGGCGGCCATCGTGCGGGTCACGATTTCGGCGCCGATGTCATAGGCGATGTGGCGCTCGAATTCCGACGGGTCGAGCCCCAGCCTGCCATAGCGTGCCGGCAGGCGGTTGGAGGCGTGATCGCATAATAGAAGCAAGCCTGCGTCCATCGGACCGTCCACAGCGATGACGGGAGGCTCATCCCGGTGCTCGGGTCCGGTCTGGATTGCTGGCATCAAAGTTTCGCGGCTCACGGCGGAAGGGTAGCGATTGTCACGCCCAAGTGCCATAGCACACACAGCTGCGCGGCGGCACATCCCGCCCGTTCGCCGAGGATCTCGCGCTCACTCATGTCGTCACTTGCGATCACGCGGCCCACGGGCAGTGTCATGCCCGTTGCGGCGCTCGTTCTCGGCGCCATCGCCATGGGATTGTCGCCCATCGCGGTTCGGCTGGCCGACGTGGGGCCGTTCACCTCGGCATTCTGGCGTGTGTTCCTGGCGCTGCCGGTGCTGTGGCTTTGGATGCGGGCATCCGAAGGCCGTCCGGCGAACCCGCCGCGCCCGTTCTCGCGGCCTACGATCCTTGCGGGTCTCGCCTTCGCGGGTGATCTGTTTTTCTGGCATCTGTCGATCGTGCACACGTCAGTGGCCAATGCCACGTTCTTCGCCACAAGTGCGCCGCTCTGGGTGGTGCTGTTCGGCTGGCTTCTCTTTCGCGAGCGCGTGAGCGTCGCGGTGCTGCTCGGCCTCGGCCTCTGTCTCCTCGGCGGGGCCTCCCTGGTCTGGCAAAGCTTGCAACTGGCGCCGGAGCATGTGAGCGGCGACGCCTATGGAATCATCACAGGCGTGTTCTTCGGCCTCTATTTCCTCGCCGTGAGGGCGGCACGCGGGAGTGTTGGAGCCGCCCGGGTGACGTTCGAGATCAGCGTCATCACGGCTGCGGTTCTCGCCGTCGCGGCGATCGGGTTCGAGCACCAGTTGCTGCCGCGGTCGGCGGCCGGATGGGGCGCGCTGCTCAGTCTGGCCCTCGTCAGTCAGGCGGGTGGCCAGGGGCTTCTGTCCTATGCGCTCGGGCTGCTGCCGACGGTCTTTTCTTCCCTGGTGATCTTTCTCGAAGCGGTTGCGGCTGCATTGGCGGCGCTGCTGATCCTCGGCGAACCCGTCTCGACTCTTCAGGTTCTGGGCGGCTTGCTGATCGTGGCCGGCATTTGGGTCGCCCGTCCGCGACAGGCGGCCGTGGTGGTGGAACCATGATCCGACGAGGTTTTCTGGTGATCCAGCATGGCCAAGACGGGGCGGATGGCCTATGACCCGGCGCATGCTCCGTCCGATTCTCGTAGCCCTGGCGACCAGTCTCGTGTTGGCGCCCCAGGTCCGTGCGGACTTTCGTATCTGCAACAACACCGCAAGCCGGGTGTCGATCTCCCTGGCTTATACGGACGGTCAGGCGTGGGTCTCCGAAGGATGGTGGAACCTCAAATCCACCAACTGCGAGACGCTGCTGCGTGGCCCGCTCGCGGCACAGTTCTACTATGTCTACGGCATGGACGAGAGCGGCGGCGAGTGGAAGGGCAAGGCCTTCATGTGCACGCGGGACCGCGAGTTCCGCATTGAAGGCCGGCAGGATTGTTATGTGCGTGGTTTTGACCGGACCGGCTTCTTCGAAGTCGATACGGGACGTGATGCAAAGAACTGGACCGTGCAGCTGACCGACCCGGCCAAGCCGGGCACCGGCCGTTAAGCGACCCACATGAGAAGAGGTGGATGATGAGACGGCATCGACGCGTCAAGATCCTGGCGACGCTTGGCCCTGCGTCACAGGATCGGGCCACCCTGGTTCGACTGTTCGAGGCTGGCGCCGATGTGTTCCGGATCAACATGAGTCATTCGAGCCATGACGCGATGCGCGAGCGCATCCGCATGATCCGGTCGATCGAGGCCGAATACAAACGGCCGATCGGCATCCTGGTGGATCTGCAAGGCCCCAAGCTTCGTGTCGGCACCTTCGCCGACGGGCCGGTCGATCTGCCCAAGGGCGCGAGTTTCGTTCTCGACAGCGATCCGACCCCGGGCGACATCAACCGTGTGCATCTGCCGCATCCGGAAATTCTGCGGGCGCTCAGGCCCGGTCACACGGTGCTGATCGACGACGGCAAGGTGAAACTGCACATCGCGGAGGCCACGGAGACAAGAGCGGTCGCGACTGTTGACGTGGCGGGCCGTATCTCGAACAAGAAGGGCGTCAGCCTGCCCGATACGGAGATTTCCACATCGGCCATGACGGCGAAGGATCGGTCGGATCTCGATGCCGCGCTCAATGAGGGCGTCGACTGGATCGCGGTCTCCTTCGTGCAGCGCGCCGACGACGTCGCCGAGGTGAAGAAGATCGCACGCGGTCGTGCCTCGGTCCTGGCCAAGATCGAGAAGCCGCAGGCCATCACCAAGCTTGAGGAGATCGTCGAGATCTCCGATGCCCTCATGGTGGCGCGCGGTGACCTCGGTGTCGAAATGCCGCTCGAAAAGGTGCCGGGCCTGCAGAAGCGAATCACGCGACTGTGCCGCCGCATGGGCAAGCCGGTCGTGGTCGCGACCCAGATGCTCGAATCCATGATCACTCTGCCGGTGCCGACCCGCGCCGAAGTGTCGGATGTCGCCACCGCCGTCTTCGAGGGCGCGGATGCCGTGATGCTGTCGGCCGAAAGTGCCTCGGGTCAATTTCCGTTCGAAGCGGTGAGCACGATGAACCGCATTGCCGAGGAAGTGGAGCGCGACCCGCTCTACGGGCAGATCATCGCCTCGCAGCGCTCGGAGCCCGAGCCGACCGGCGCCGACACGATGGCTTTCGCGACCCGCGTCGCGGCCGAGAATCTCGACCTCAAGGCCGTCGTGGCCTGGACCGCGTCGGGGGCAACCGGTCTGCGCATTGCCCGCGAGCGCCCGAACATGCCGGTCCTGGCACTTACGCCGAACATCGATGCGGCCCGGCGTCTCACCCTCGCCTGGGGCGTGCACCCCTTGGTGACGGCGGACGCCCGCGACGTCGACGATATGGCCCGCCGCGCCTGTGCCCTTGCGTTCTCCGAAGGATTTGCGGGCGCCGACGACCGGATCATCATCGTGGCCGGCCTGCCCTTCGGTTCGCCTGGCGCCACCAACATGGTGCGTCTCGCCTTTGTCAAAGCCGAGACCGCGACGACCGCTTAGATGGTGCGTACCCTCGGCATTGAGGTCGAGGCTACGCCCGTTCAGGGGTAGCGGCATACAAGTGAGAGCCTGCGTCCGGCTCGTCAAGGGCGGAGTAGGATGATTTAGCGCGGCCTGAATTCTAGGTAGGGTGCCGGTTCGAAGACGCCATAAAGTCGCGCTGTGTCGCCCGCCAGACCCGTTAAGGCTTGGTCCGAGGCTCAGCAGGCCTAGGGCAAGCTAACCTTTGGCCGAACAGCCCTTCGCGCGCATCTGGTCCATTGCCAAGGCCCTGTTGTGAGCCGACAGGTCCGGGTTGGCGACGTAATGTTCGTAAAATTTGCAGACTTCCTCCGGCGTCATCTTATCGAGCGCCTTCGGGGCATTGTAGAAGGAATCTTCCTCCGACTGACATCCAGCCAGCACAAGGCCTGCCACCAGTGCCAGGAGCAATCGCTTCATTCCGGTTCCCCTTGCGTTTCTGTGAACAAAGCGCGCAGCCTGTCGCATTGACGGGCGCCGACGTCAACCGTCACCGGCGCTGGGTCGATCAAGCCAGAATTTCGATCGGGTCGCCTTCTGCGATGCGTCCTTGCGTGCGCGGGATGATGTTCTGGCCGAACAGGACCTGACCGGCGGCATCACGGCGGAATCTCTGCAGGGTCCGGATGGGTTCGGCGCCGGGGTGGCGTGCACCGGTGATCTGATCGGTCGTCGTCACGATGCAACGCGCACAGGGCTTGACCACGTCGAATGTGACCGCGCCCACCCGCAGGCGCTTCCATCCATCCTCCGCCCAAGGAAGCGCGCCGTCGACGACGATGTTCGGCCGAAACCGGTCCATCGGTACCGGTTCCGCCAATCGGCCGTTCAGGTCTGCTAGCGATGCGGTCGACGTCAGCAGCAGCGGGAAGCCATCGGCGAAGCTGACGCGATCCTCCGCGGTGCCGAAGCGCGGATCGACGGGCCGCGCCGCCGCCGGGTCCGCCATGAAAACGAGCCGGCACTCTCGGCCCAAGGCCGCGCGGAGCCAATCGTCCGCTGTCTGTGACACGGCGCGAGCCTCCACGCGATCCCGCCAAACCGTCACGATCAGGCTTTCGGCTTCGTCACCAGGTCGGTCGACCGCGAGCGTGGCGCCGTCGGGATGGGTGATCATCAAGCCCGCGCCGTCGAACCACGCCTCGATAGTGGCCATCGCGGGCAGTTCACGCTGGGTGAGAAAACGCCCGGTCGCATCGACGATCAGAAAACGGCGGTCGCCCGCGAGCCCCCAGGCTTCCACGTCCGCCGAAGCAGTGCCCCGGCCTCGCAGCGATTTGACGGGGAAGATGGTGAGAGCGGCAACGTTCGGCATGGCGAGTTCCGGGAGCAGCCCGTCTTTGGAAGCTATCCCTTCAAACATACAGAGCACCAGAAGCGGCGGCAGGCCGCCCATTTTTTACGCCCCGACGGAACTTTTTAGATGTTGCGGATCGGCAACATCTAAAGTGTCCATCCTCATGCTCCACATTCACACAACTTGGATAGATCAGACGAATACTACTGAAAGAAGAAATAATAAGCCTAACAGTTTTACCACAGCGTCCCCCTGTCGGATGCAGGCTCCATATTGTGAACACAAACAAACATCATTTGCCCCGCCGTTCGAAACGGAAAAGGATGATGATATAGTGAGATCCGGATTTGTTGTTAGCGTTGCGTTAACTGTTGGTATGCTTGCAAACCATTCTTCCGCTCAGGCCCATTACGTTCATCGCTTTTCTCACGGGTCTACGCCACGTCTCAGCGGGTTGGCTTCATGGTATGGCCCCGGCTTCCAAGGCCGGCGAACGGCCAGTGGCGAACGCTTCAACAGCAACGGTCTGACTGCCGCGCACCGGTCGCTGCCCCTCGGATGTCATGTGCTGGTCACGAATCGCGCGAATGGCCGCTCCGTCGTGGTCCGGATCAATGATCGGGGGCCCTTTGGGACCGGCAAGGTGATCGACCTGTCGCACGCCTCGGCCCGCGCGATCGGCATGAACGGGTCGGCCCCCGTGAGCCTCGCGCCGCTCTGAGGCCGCCGCTACTGCATCAAATTTACCACCGTGCTGGCTTTCCGCCGGCGCGGTCGTTCCGGCAATTGCCGAGCCGAGGCGAAGCTTTGTAAGATTTTTGTAATGAGGACGATTTGATGATGAGACGTTGGCTGGCTTTTGTCTTGGTCTGGATGGACTTTACCGGCGGGGCAATGGCCCAGCCCGGCCATTATCAAGTCAACACCAATAAGTACCAGGTCACGGATATCGAGCGTGCGGCCTGCCAGAACGATGCGGTCGAGCTCTGCAGCACGAGCTTTCCAGACGAAGAGGCTTTGCTCGCATGCATGAAGTCGAGCCGCTTGAAACTGACACCGACGTGCCGGACAACCTTTGAGGCCGGTCTCCGCCGGCGTCATATTCCGTTCTAACGCGCTCCGGTTTGGACTACCGGGTCAGCCGGCAATCGCCAGACGCGGGCCGGCGAGGTCGTCGAGATCCGAGCCGAACAAGCGGTAGCCGCGTGCCCGGACTTCGCGGAGAAGCGCGGCCTCGCGATGTTCTCGGGCGAAATGGGTGGCCGCGGCCTCTGGAAAGCCCGCCTCGTCCCAGGCTTTGCTCCGACACAATTCGCGCAAGTAGAGGTTCGCCTTGAAGCGCGAAGCGAGCCGGTCGGACGCATCGACGTCGCGCCAGAACTGCGCATCCAGTTCGGGAGCCTCGTCGCTCGATGCCACAAAGCGGAAATTTGGCACGCCCATCGGTTGTCTCCTGCGGCCTTCGATGCCCGCAGGATATGAAAAGATGGCTGATAGGGCCTTAATCGCTCCCCCACCGGAGAGAGCTTGGTCGTCCGAATTTGAGACAGAGCGGGACTTGCCATGGTGCTCCGCCCCGAGCCGCCGCAGTGCTCAAGGGACGACCCGATCCAGCAGCGCGCCGCTCCAAAGCGCCACATGTTGGTAGATCCGCTTGGATTTCGCCCATATGCCGCCGTTCAGCGCCGATGTCGCGCTGTCGGTCGCTTGGTCGAGACTTGAGGCAAGCGAGACAGGCAGATAGTCGGCGCGCCGAGGTGGTACGACGCTCAAGGCCGTGTCCGTGGCGCTGCGCCGTTTCGCACCGATATGGGACACGGCCCGAGCGGGCCGTACGGTGTCGACCCAAGCCGTCGCGATGATGCTGGACGGTGCAGCAGCAGCCGGCAGGTCCGCATCGGGGAGGGCCAGATCGATCTGAGGCACGCTCGGCGCCGTGAACATCGGCAGGATGAGCGGCAATGCGGTCAGCAAGACGAAACCATCTTGATTTGCCGCGCCGGCATCCGCGCGCGCGGCAAGTTTGCCGCCGCTGGTGCGCTCCGACAGGGCATCCGCGCGGCTCGGCAGGTCCAGCTTCGGCGCGTGGAGCCCGCTCAGGAGAAGGCTGGCCAGCAGCGTGCCGGCCACCGACAGCCCCATCTGGTGGGAAAGCGAGATCAAAAAGCGACGTGCCGTTCGCTGTGCCAGGATCACGACATTGCTCCGATTCAAACGAGTGTTTGAATATCGCGGGAACATTGCGGCACCTTCAAGACGTGGAACGACGCGTGATCAGCGGGCTGCGCGCTCCATTGACAGGATCGAACCCGTCTCCCCAAACTGCGATCAAGAACGTGGAGGATCCCGACCGTGCAATTTCCGTTTCCCGTGGTGGTCTGCGATGTCGGCGGAACGAATTGCCGGATTGCGGCGCAGGCCGCGCCAGGCGGCCCCCTCCTCGCGCTCGGGTCCCTGAAGACGGCGGATTTCTCCGGTCTGGCGCCGGCCATTCGGGCCGTCAGTGGGCCGGCGTTCGAGCCGCGTTCGGTCATTGCCTGTGGGGCCGGGCCGGTCGAGGACGGGCGCCGCCTGAAACTCACCAATGCGCCCTGGATCATGGACGGTCCGCAGATCGCGCGCGATCTCGGGCTTGGAGCTGGACTCCTGCTCAACGATTTCGAGGCGCAAGCTCTTTCACTTCCCGCTTTGCGCCCCGAGTGGCTGCATGGCATCGGCTCGCCGAGCGGCGCCTTGGGCGGCGCCAAGGTGATCCTCGGCCCGGGGACGGGTCTCGGGATCGGAGGGCTGATCGAAGCCGTCGGCAAACTCGTGCCATTGTCGAGCGAGGCCTGCCACATCGGCTTTGCGCCGGAGGGGCCGGAGGAGGAAACCATCTGGCATCACCTCGAAAAGGCGCATGGGCGGATCACGACCGAAAGCGTCCTGTCGGGGGCCGGGCTCGAACGGCTGCATCGCGCCCGTCTCGCAGCCTCGGGCGGGGCGCCCGCGCCACTCTCGGCCGCGGAGATCACCAGCGCGGCCCTGGCCGACCTTCGCTCGGACGCGGCCGGGACCATCGCACTCTACTGGCGCTTGATCGGCCGCTTTGCCGGCGACATGGCCATCACGTTCAAGGCGACCGGCGGCGTCACTCTCGCGGGAGGCATTCTTCCGCGCGTGGTCAGCCTGCTCGATGCGGACGTGTTCCGCGAAGCCTTCGAGGCGAAGGCGCCCGTGCGTCGTCTGGCCGAGTCGATCCCGACGCAGCTGATCATCCACAACGATTCGGTCCTTGGCGGCATGGCGGCCATCGCCGAGACCCCCGAGCGCTATGCGATCGATTACCGGCTGCGCGCCTGGGCGTGACAGGCGCTGGTGCCGTTCAGCCTGTCGCTACTGCGCCCTGAGGAACCCCGCTGGCTTTTGGCCCAGGATCCGCCATGTCCCAAGCAGGCCGAGGGCGATTGTGAGGAGAAACGCGACCACGGCCGCCGTCAGCGCTGGCCCCCAGGCGAAACCGAAGTCGAAGTGCATGACCCGCGTGACGATGAACCAGGCGGCGCCGGTCCCCGCCAGAACGCCGAAGATGGCGGTCGCGAGACCCAGCAGGCCATATTCGATGAGATAAGCGGTGAGTAGCCGACCCCGGGTGGCGCCGAGCACCTTCAGCACGACGGCGTCGTAGATGCGGGACCGCCGGCCTGCCGCGATCGCGCCGGCGAGGACCAGGATCGAGGCCGCGACCGCGACGCCCGAGGCGCCCCGGATCGCCAGGGCCAGGCGGCCCACCAGCGCGTTGATGGCATCCAGTGCATCCTTGACCCGCACGGCCGTGATGGTCGGGAAAGCGGCTGCGACATCCTTCAGCAGGGTGAGTTCGCGCGTCTGGTCGCCGCCGTCTGGAAAGGCGGCTGTCGCGAGCAGCATATGCGGCGCGCCCCTGAACGTGTTGGGCGAGAAGACCATGACGAAGTTGATCCCGAAGCTCTCCCAATCGATCTGTCGAAGATTGGCGATTCGGGCCGTGACCGTGCGACCGAGGACATTGACCGACACGCTGTCGCCGAGCTTGAGGCCGATCCCGTCCGCGAGCTTGCGGTCGAACGAGACAAGCGGTGGCCCATTGTAGTCCTTGGGCCACCACGCACCCGCCACAAGCTTGGACCCCTCCGGGACGCCGTCCTGGAACGTGATGCCCCTATCCCCTTCGAGCACCCAGGCGGCGTCCTGGGCGGCCTTAACCTTCTCGACGGGCTCGCCGTTGAGCGCCGTGATACGTCCCCGCATCATCGGCACTTCTTGCATCACGGCATCGGGCGCGTGGGTTTTCATGAAGGCGTCGAAGTCGCCTTGCGCGCGGTTTGGGATGTCGACGAAGAAGAAGCTCGGCGTCTTGCCCGCCGCGGTGTGGGTCAGTTGGTCTCGGATGTTTACGTCGATCAGGGTCAGGGTGACGAGAAGCGTGAGGCCGAGGCCGAGCGACAGAACGACCGAGGGCGTCAGCGCGCCTGGCCGGTGCATATTGGCGACAGCGAGCCGCAGCGGCAGGCTGCGGGCATGGGGCGCCACGCGGGCCAGCGCCATGAGGCCCGCCGCGACACCTCTGAGAAGCAGGAACACGACAATGGTCGCGCCCACATAGAGGCCGGCGAGACGGCGATCGGCCGCAAACAGCACCGTGACGCCGGCAAGTGCCAATCCGGCCGCCAAGACGGCCGCCCGATAGCGAGGGCGCAAGCGATGTCGTCCGGGCTCGACCGCATCACGGAACAGCGCCGAGACCGGGATGTCATGCGCGCGGCCGAGGGCGCCGAGCGAGAAGGCGAGCGCTGTCAGCAGCCCGTAGAGGGCGCCGAGGCCCAGAGCCGAAGGCACGATCGTGGCGACGAGCGGAAACGGAATCACGGTACCGAACAGGATGACGGCCAGATAGGGCAGGGCGGCCCCCACCGCGAGACCGGCCGCGATCCCCAGGGCCGCGACCGCCAGCACGGCCGTCAAGCTCACGGCGAACACCGTCCCGCCTGTCGCGCCCAAGGCCTTCATGACCGCGAGACTGGTCCGTTTGCGTTCAACCGTCGCTTGCACCGCATTGGCGACCCCCACCCCGCCGACGATCAGCGCCGTGAGGCCGACGAGCGTGAGAAACTGGGTGAAACGCGCCAGATTGCGATCGAATTCGGGGGAGACGTTGTTGCGCGTCCGCGCCTCCCAGCCGCTCTCCGGAAAAGCAGCCTTGGCGGCGGCCACGAAACGGTCGAGCGCTTCGGTCGAGACGGGCGCGTCCGAGCCGCTGCGGAGCAGAACGCGCGTCGTCCAACGGACGAGCGAGCCGGGCTGCAGCAAGCCGGAACCATCCAGAGCCGCCCGTGACATGAGCACACGAGGTCCGAGCGCGATGCCGCCGGCCAGCTTGTCGGGTTCCCGCGTCAGGATCGCACGCAACTGGAACTGCCCGGTGCCGATCGCCAGCGTATCGCCGACCTTCAATCCGAGCCGCGCCGGCAGGGCCGCATCAGCCACGATCCCGAACCGGCCGCCACGCTCCTCAAGCGCCGCGACGAGCGATTGGGGCGGATCGAGCGTGACACTGCCGGAGAGCGGATAGGCGGCATCGACCGCCTTGATGTCGATGAGCCCCGCGGCGCCATCGGCGGCTCGCCCCATCGCGCGCAGTGTGCCCACCGATGAGACGCGCCCCCGTTCGGCCAGGAACGCCTGCGCGGCGGGTGGCGGTTCGGTGTTCATCACCGAGAAGGCCGCGTCGCCGCCCAGGATCGTCCGTCCTTCGCGCGCGAGGCCGTCCTGCAGCCCGCCCGCGACGGACCCCACCCCGGCTATGGCCGCGACGCCGAGCGCGATGCAGGCGAGAAAGATCCAGTAGCCGCCGAGGCCGCCACGCAGGTCGCGCGCCGCGAAGCGGAGGATCGTCGCCAAGCGTGAGGGCGCGCCTTCACCTCTACTGTGCGATGTCGCGGCAATCGTCACAGGCTCGAGGCCCCTTGCGGTGCTGGAGCGACATGCTTCTCCACCAGGGAGCCCGACCCGGCCGCCCCGGCGATCCGCATCGTCGCAAAGCCAAGACGGGTGACCGCGCCATCGCCGCAGCGTTGCCATAAGCGCGATCGACGAGAGGAAACGGCGTCTGGCATGGCAAGAGCTCCAAGGTGCCGGCTCCGAGGCCGACCCCCGCACCCGAATGTCGGGACATCGCGCGAATTTGCAACGTGTTGCTTCGCCACTGTTAGAGCCCCCGTTTCTCAGCCTTGCGCTGCCGCCCCATCCGACTTATCTTGATTGTGACGCTTCGGCGTATATGGCGATAAACGGCATCTGGAATAAACTCTGCGGACCCCGGGGCAGCACCGGGCGGGTCCACCTGAGCGCTTTAGGACGAGCGTTTTGGCGGGCCCGAAACAGGATCGACGCGGGTGTAAAGAGATGGCTTTTGCCCGGCATTGTACCACCGTTATCGGGCTAAACTTATAGTTGCCAATGACAACTATGCTCCGGTGGCCCTCGCTGCGTAACGCAGTGCTGGTACTGGGAATCAAGTCCTAGGGGGTTGCACTTCTAGGCGGGGTTCGGAGGCACCTGGCAACAGAAGCCTCCACTTTCCGCTTACATGTAAAATCGACAAGCCGGTCTCGGACCGTCAGGACGCTCGTCGATGATGGTTTGGTTCGCCAGGCTCTAGCGGCGCAAGTTCGTCCGCAGATCCACTGCCTTGCCGTGATTTGATTTTCAGCGCGACATACGAGCTCCGGAGAGCCAGCCTCGCGGCCCACGCGCAGATTAGCAGTCTGCGACCCTCCTCTAATCTCTGCTCACCCGCGTTTCCCCGCGAAGAAGTCCCGCAGCAGATCCGCCGCTTCTCGCTCGCGCAATCCCCCATAGACCTCGGGCGCGTGGTGGCAGGTCGGCTGTCCGAAGAAGGCCGGGCCATGCTCGACCGCGCCGCCTTTCGGGTCAGACGCCGCGAAATATAGCCGGCGAACGCGAGCGAAGGAGATGGCTGCCGCGCACATCGCGCAGGGCTCCAGCGTCACGTAGAGGTCGCAGCCGGCGAGGCGCTGCGAGCCGAGGCGCGCACCCGCCGCGCGAATGACCAGCATCTCGGCATGGGCGGTCGGGTCGTTCTGTTCGAGCGTCCGGTTGCCGGCCGCGGCGATCAACTGGCCGTCGCGGACCAGCGCGGCCCCGACCGGAACTTCGCCGCGCACGGCCGCCGCGCGGGCCTCATCGAAAGCGCGCGCCATCGCGTCGAACCGATCCTGCGGCAACGCCCTTCCCCTGTTCTCCCGCAACCTGCTAAGACCGGTGAGAATTCCGAGCCTTCATCCTACGCAGACCGGTTCCGGCCAACGCGGAGGACGGGCGATCGGCTCCGCCCACGGGCTGAGCCAGACCGTAGCACGCCCGCATGACCGACATACGCAAAGACACCCGCCCTGCCAAGCGCGCCGCGCCCGAAACGGCGGAGGTGCCCGACGACGGAAAGGAGCGCGTCGCCAAAGTGATGGCCCGCGCCGGCCTGTGTTCGCGGCGCGATGCCGAGGCCTGGATCAAGGAAGGCCGGGTCGCCATCAATGGCGCGACGATCACGAGCCCGGCCCTCAACATCGGCCCGGACGACGTCATCGCGGTGGACGGCCATCCCGTCACGACGCGCGAGCGCACGCGGCTTTTCATGTACCACAAGCCGCGCGGCCTGGTGACGACGGCGCGCGACCCGGAAGGACGGCCCACGGTCTTCGATGCGCTGCCGCCCGAACTGCCGCGCCTGATCTCGGTCGGCCGCCTCGACATCAACACCGAGGGATTGCTGCTGCTCACCAATGACGGAGGTCTCGCCCGTGTGCTCGAATTGCCGGCGACGGGCTGGCTCCGACGCTACCGGGTACGGGCGAACGGTTTCGTGTCGCCCGAAAAACTTCATGCCCTGAAGGACGGCATCACGATCGACGGCATCGACTACGCCGGAATCGAAGCGACGCTCGACCGCGCGCAGGGCGCGAATGTGTGGCTCACCATGGGGCTGCGGGAAGGCAAGAACCGCGAGATCAAGCGGGTGCTCGAACATCTCGGGCTCGCGGTGAACCGGCTGATCCGGCTGTCGTTCGGCCCCTTCCAGCTCGGCGACCTCAAGGAGGGCGCGGTCGAAGAGGTGCGGCAGCGCATTCTCAGGGACCAACTCGGCGAAACGCTGGCCGCAGAGGCTGGCGTCGCCTGGGAGGATGCCGTTCAGGCCGAGGTCGTGACACGGGCGGTCGCCGACAGGAAGCAGGCCGACGCGAAGGCGCGTCCGCCCCGCGCCCAGGCTCCTGCCAAGATGGGCGGCGTCCGCGCCCATCAGGACGAGGTGCCGCAGCCCCGGCAGGACCGCCCCGCGCCGCGCGCCCGGCCGCATGTTTCCGCGCTGCGGGCCGAGCGACCGGGAACGGGCGACGAGCCGCGCAAGCGTATCACGCGCAAGAGCACCGAGGACCGCCACGGCCGCACCATCGCGGTCGAGCGCGTCAGCGTCGAGGACAAGGCGCGGCATCGAGGCGAGGGTGGCACCAGCCGCAACGCCCGCAACTTCGCGCGCGAACGCCGTGAGGCGGAGGGGGGAACTGAGGCTCGGCCCCCTCGGGCCGCGCCTCGATCCGCCGGCCGGGCGCCAGCGCCTGCCGGTGCCGCCACGGGCAAGACAGCCGCCGGCGGCAACAAACGCGCGGGCGGATTTTCCAGCGAGCGCCCGATGACCGGGCGAGCCGTCAAGGACGGCAAATTCCGCGCGGGACCGAAATCGACTGAGGGCCGTGAACGGCCTGCACGCGGCGGTGGCACGAAAGCCGGCGGGTTCGACGCCAAATCCGGAGGCGGGCGGGCGAAGCCGGGCGGAACAAGTCCCCGGCCCGGCGGACGAACCCCGCGCGGCCGCGGCTGACCCATGCGGATCGTCGGCGGGCGCCTCAAGGGCCGGGCCCTCAAGGCGCCCGAGACGCGGGCCATCCGTCCGACAGCGGACCGGCTGCGCGAAACTCTGTTCAACATTCTCACGCATTGGGGCGGCGCGGACCGCGTCGTCGGCACCCGCGTGATCGACCTCTTTGCCGGTACGGGCGCCCTTGGGCTCGAAGCCCTATCGCGCGGGGCGCACTTCGCCCTGTTCGTCGACGACGGAGCGGAAGCGCGCGCTCTGCTTCGCGAGAATGTCCAGACGCTGGGCCTCGCCGGCACGACACGCATCTTCCGACGCGATGCGACGAAACTCGGCGCCATCACGGTCGAGCCTTTCGGCCTCGCCTTTCTGGACCCGCCCTATGGCCACGGTCTCGCCAATCAGGCGCTTGTCACATTGGCGGACGGTGGCTGGCTGACGCCGGGCGCACTCGCGGTGGTGGAGGAGGCCGCGGAAGCCGACGTCGCCGTTCCTCCTGCCTTCGAAAAGGTGGAGCAGCGTCACCAGGGCGACACGCAGGTCGTTATCGTAAGGCGGCGCGAGGCTTGAGCAGCGCCGACCCGCTGCGCTCAAAGCGGCTTGCTCGTCCGTTTCCTGCCGTATGTTGCCGCCGCGAGGGCGAGCAGTGCCGAGCCGGCCATCGGCAGCGAGGCGGGAAGCGGAACAGCCGACACGGTTTGCGGGCCAGCTTCCAACCGCACGTCCGGAGCCGTTACGGTTCTCGCTTCAATCGTCCCGCTTGCGGCAAAGAACAGGCCGGTGGGGTCTGACGGGCTGACGTAGGCTTCCGCCAAAGTGGAGCCGGAGAGTGACCCGCACATGCCCCCATGAATATCGTCGCAAGTTAGAAAGCGGGGTGCGGGCGGATTCGAGAGGTCGAGCGTCAGAACGAAATTGTTCGTGCCGATCTCATCGATAGCACCGCCATTTTGAGCGCCTTCGATAAGGATCGGTCCAAGGGACAGGCCCGATCCTGACGTGGATCGCGGCGTCCCACTATTCAGTTTGATCACAACCGAGCTATTCTCAGGCAGAGACGGATCCAGACCCAATGTGAATGATCCCGAAACACGCGAGATCGGCGAGGGCGACGGTCCATTGGCGTTTTGGAAGTCGCTCAGCTGGAAGTCGTAGGTCATACTGATCATGGCGGCGTCCGCCCGATCTGCCCCCATGATCAGAAGAGCTGCCAGTGCACAAGAGCGCGTCGTCTGGAAAAGCATCTCGAAATCAACTTCAGTAAATTTTTAATTAATACCCCCAACTCTAGGGAGACGCGTCCTTCGCTGTCAAGGCCGCTGTGCTTCGGCTCAGGCTTGAACAAGCCGCACCTTCGGTTTCGGCCATTTGCTCTTTGCTCGGGCTTGCACCCCTATGTTTAAGCGGTCTTGAAGCCGGTTTCCCTCCAGATCTGGCGAACCTCGTTCAGACTGGGTCGCCTGTGCTCGAGGGATTGCAAACGGGTGACCTGTTTGCGGAAAAGACTTTGACGGCATGTCAGCGCGAATGTTGTGCCCTTGGCCATAATGACCTCCTCACGTCCACCAACACGGTGAAGATCAACCCAATCCTGCTCTATGTCTGTGCCTTTACTCACACAGACGGCGGGGATCATAGGCAGGACAACCGAGTGCCCTGGTCTACCGAAGGCCTCATTCGGCGGCGTGCACGCAGCAGATCCAGAGCGTGGGCCTTGCGCTACCCGGCCAATACCCTGAATCGCTTCAATTTCGAAAGTCGCTCGACATCGACGGCGTCGAACACGCTCGGCATCTTTCCGGCGTCGCGAAACAGGCTGACCAGGAGGCCATGTTCCCGCGCCTCCAGATAGCGGCGCACGGCCGATCTCAAGGACATGTTGCCGACTCCGGAGACGAACACGGTCTCGTCGGGTTCGGCGTCTTCATAAGTGTCGGTCACGGCGGCCTCGGGCTTCAAGGAAGTGCAGTTCATAAGGCACGATTTGGATCGATGCGCGCGACCACATGCGCGCACCCCTCTTTCCGTTCACCCGTTTGAGCAAGTGTTCGTGCATGCCGACTAAAGCAGCTGCGGCCTCGTTCGCGGGTTCCGTCATCACGGTCCCGCTCGCCGGAACGCAGCCGCGGCATCGCGAGCAGGTTCCGGGCCTCAATCGTCGAGGCCGAAGCCGATGGCCGGGGAGAAGCTGCGTTGCGCGCCGGGCGGCGGCGGCGGGAAGGGCGCCGAGTGACGGATATAGTCGAGCGCGGCCTCGTCGACATCCGGATGGCCGCTCGAAACCGCGATGCCGAGGGTTGCGAGTCCGCCTTTGTCGTCGAGCGTGAAGGCCACCACGGCTTGGCCACGAAGGTGCTGGGCCTGTGCAGCCTCCACCACGTCCTTGGCTTTGGCGAAGGCGCCGTAGACTGCACCCCGATAGGCCTGCGACGTAGCGCTGCCCTGGCCCGTGGGGCCGGCCTGAAATGGACTGGCCGCAATGGACGTGCCGAAGGGCAGCATCGCCGCAAGCGTGGCGGTATTTTCGGCCTGGCGCTTCTGCTCTGCGGTCGGCTCTGGGGGCTCTTTCGGTGCTGGGGCAGGCGGCGGCACGAGGGTTTCAGGGTCCGGGTTGGTCTCGACAGGGGGCGGCGGTGGAGTGGGCTCCGTCGATGAAGCGTCCTGCTCGGTCGGCTCATGCGGCGCAGCTTCGGGTGTCGTCTCGCCTGCTACCGCAGGTGGCCCCGGTGGCTTCGGAGCCTCGACGAGCTGTGGGCGCGCATCATTGTTTGGATGTTCGGGCGGGGGCGGTACGGCGACCCCGGGCGGTTGAGGCATGTTTGGCGCAGTCCCGGTCGGGTCGGGTACAACAGGGGGTGGAGAGGGATCGGCCGGCTCCGTTGCTGGCCCGGCGGGCGGGCTGGCCTTCACGATCTCTGACGGAGCCGGTTGTGCGGCTTGTTTTGGGGGCTCGGCCGCCGGCTCTTCCGGCTTTTCCGGCGCGGCATCGGCCCCTTTCTCGTCAGGGACAGTGACCTTGACGGGAGGCTGGTCCGATGTGTTCGACGGCCTTGCGTCCGCCTGTGGCTTGGTCTCGGGATGGCTGGTCTCTCGTCCCGCAGTGGCTGCAGTCATCTCGCCCGGGACATGGTCGACGATCTCGACCGAGATTGGACCGGACGCGGCCGGCGCGGATCTGAGCGGCCAACCGACTTGGATCAGCCAACCCACCACGGCGGCATTGACAAGCAGCGACAAAAGCCCGTCGCTGAATATCGTCCGGAGGCGCTCCGCCAGGACTGGGCGACGGACGGGATCGAGAATCCGTTCGGGGACGATGTCAAGGGAATCCGGCGATGTCACGGGCGGACAATGGTCACAGTTCGAGGCACCCGCAACAAGGGCGACCCGTTTCCGACAAGGTCTTGCGGAATTTACCCCTGCGGCTTGATTATGACACTCTGACGACGCAAACCGCGTAACAATTGTCAGCGAGGAGCAGGGTCGTTCCGTGTCGAAGAAGCCATCCGCAAGAGCCAAACAGGATCCGAAGCCTGCCGACCCGACACCGCCACACCCCATGACGCTCGCGATCGACATCGGGGGAACCGGCCTCAAATGCACGGTGCTCGACCCCTCTGGCCGGATGGTGCATGAGCGCAACCGCGTGGCAACTCCGACCGATGCCCCGCCGAGCGCTTTGATCGAGGCGGTCGTGGAGATGGCCAAGAGCCTCCCGCCTTTCGACCGCATCTCGGCCGGGTACCCTGGCGCGGTCCGGCAGGGCCGCGTGGTGACGGCTCCTCACTTCTCCGACGAAAGCTGGGTCGGCTTCGACTTGGTCGGTGCCTTGGGCCAGGCCTTCGGCAAGCCGGTGCGGGTTTCGAACGATGCCGACATTCAGGGGCTCGGCGCGATCTCGGGCCACGGTATCGAATTCATGCTCACGCTGGGGACAGGCGCCGGCACGGCCGCCTTCCGCGATGGCATCATCGGCCCGCACCTCGAATTCGCGCATCATCCGGTGCATGCCAAGAAGACTTACAACGACTATGTCGGCGATCGCGCGCTGAAGAAGATCGGCAAGAAGCGCTGGAACAAGCGGGTCCACAAGGTGATCGGGATCCTCGAAAGCCTGATCCACTACGACCGCCTCTACATCGGTGGCGGCAACGCGTCGCATATCGAGGGGCCATTGCCAGAGCACATCACCATCGTGTCGAACGATGCCGGCATGACGGGCGGAATCGCGCTTTGGAAGGAAGGCGCCGTCCCGCAATGATGACGGGTCGTGCGTCCGTACGAAGCACGCGAGCTGATGAAGCCTGCTTCAGTCTGTTGCGGAGACGTTCAACCCGAATCCGGCTTGGTCAACTTGTGCGCTGAGGCTCCCTGGTGCCAAGCTTAGGCTCCTCGTTATACCTTGGCGGTTGAGGCCGGACTTCTCCCGCTCGTTTGTTGAAGGGGCCGCGGACGTCAAATCACTCGGCCGCCGCATCGCGGTCGACGAACCATTCGATGTCGCCGGAGGTGACGAGCCGGCCAGCCGGGACCGACGTGTCTCCCGCGCGAACCGCGCGCAGCATCGGCGTCTTTTCCTTGCCGGTCACCAGGAACGCAAGTGCCCGGCTGCTCTCGATGACCGGGTAGGTCATTGAAATACGGGCCTCCGGTCGGCCGTGAGCGACGCTCGCGACCCATTTGTTGCGCTCGTCCAGGATCGGCTCCCCAGGGATCAGCGACGCCGTATGACCATCGGGACCAAGTCCGAGGAACATGACGTCGAACATCGGCCGGTTCGGGTCGAGATGGCTTGAACCGTAGAAATCCCGAAGAGCTTTGTCGTAGTCGGCGGCCGCATCTTCCGCTGTGGGCCGCTCCGTCACGATCCGATGCACATGGCCGTCCGGGATCGGCACTTTGGAGAACAGCGCCTCTGAGACCATCCGGAAGTTGCTGTCCTTGTGGTCGGTCGGAACAAACCGCTCGTCGCCGAAGAACCAGTGCGTGTCCTTCCACGGGAACTGCTCACGGTAGGGAGATTGGGCGAGCCGTTCGTAGAGACGGCGCGGTGTGGAACCGCCCGAAAGACAGACGGTGAAGACGTCGTCCTTGGTGCTGGCGAGTTGGGTCAACCACTCGGCGACGCCATCGGCCAACGCTGTCGGGTCGGGGTAGACCGTCATGGTTCCGGTGAGTTCCGACATGGTCAGTCCCTCTTGTTCATGCCGACACCAGGGTGCTGGCCCTGATGTCACGGATTGCCCGGCCGTAATCCTTAGTCGCAAAGATCGACGAACCGGCCACCAGCACGTCGGCGCCGGCCTCCACGGCCGCACGCGCGGTCTTGGTTGTGATCCCGCCGTCCACCGTGATGCGCGGCGTCAGGCCCCGCTCGCGGCACATATGGCGTAGACGGCTCAGCTTCGGCAGAGTTTCCGGCAGGAAAGCTTGGCCGCCGAACCCCGGGTTGACGGTCATCACGATGATGTTATCGCAGAGGTGAAGCACCTCTTCGATCAGGGCCAGCGAGCTGCCGGGATTGAGCGCGACCCCAGCGGACTTGCCGAGATCACGGATGCGGCTCAGCACGCGGTGAAGATGGATGGTCGCGGAAGGCTCTGCCTGAATGACGAGATGATCGGCACCAGCCTTGGCGAAATCGTCGATCAGCCGTTCCGGCTCGACGATCATCAGATGCAGGTTGAGCGGCAGTTCGGTGGCGCGGCGCGCGGCCTCGACCAGCGCCGGGCCGAATGTGATATTGGGCACGAACCGCCCGTCCATCACATCGACGTGAATCCAATCAGCGCCGCCACGCTCGACGGCTTGGATCTCATCGGCCAGATGCCCGAAATCAGCCGACAGGATCGAGGGCGCGATCAGGACATCGCCTTGCTGTTGCATCAGGCTGCACCGGACTTCAGGAGATAATCTTCGATCGCCTTGGCAAATCCCTCGTCGTTGTAGGAGGCGGTCGTCGCGCTTGCCTGCTGTTTGACGGCGTCGCTAGCATTGCCCATGGCGATGCTGAAGCCGCTCTTCTTGAACATCAGCACGTCGTTCGGCATGTCTCCGATGGTGGCAAACTGGTCTTTTGAAATTCCCAGCATCTTCGAGAGCACTTCCACCACGTCGCCCTTGTTGGCATGCGGATGTGTGACGTCCAGATAGTAGGGTTGGGAGCGGGCGGCAGAGACCTTGTCGCCGAAAGCCGCTTGCGCATCGCTTTCACATTTGGCCACAAGATCGTGATCGTCGCTCACGCCAACGATTTTCACCGCCTTGTCGAGATCGGTGTCGGCGAAAGTCTCAACCACTTTCGGCTCGAACTTCACTGTCCAAGCCTCACGGTCGCAGTGCGGCGCCTTGCGGTCGTGCACGAACCACTCGCTGGCCGTGTAGAGCCAGGCGTCCATTTTGTGCTCTTCGATGAGCTTGATCGCCGCGCGCGCCACAACTGGCGGCAAGGTCTTTTCCTCGATCACCTCGCCATCGGGCTTCACGATGGCACCGCCATTGAAGCCGGCGATCGGTGTTTCGAGGGCGAGAGGTTCGATCAGCATCGCCATGCCCTTCGGCGGCCGGCCACTGGTGACCGCGAAGGTGATTCCGGCAGTCTTGAGCGCCCGAACGGCCTTGATGGCTCGCTCCGTCAAGACCTTCTGCTCAGTGACCAGCGTCCCGTCGACGTCGGCCAACAACACGGCGATCTTGCCGGGTGGGGATGAGATGTGTTCAGTCATCGAAATGGTCCGGCTATGACGCGAGATCTTCGTCGGCGAGTCTCTCGGCGCGCCGTGGGTCGGCGAGCACGAAGGTTTCGATGGCCTCAGCGAAGCCTTCCTGGTCGCAATCACCCGTGATTACGGTGGCATGCTTCTTCACGAGATCGTTGGCATTGCCCATCGCCACGGCAAACCCCGCCTGCTGCAGCATCGTGATGTCATTGACGCCATCGCCGATTGCCAGCACGGCCTCGGGCGGAATATCCAGCAACCGGGCGATGCCAAGCAATCCAAAGCCTTTGATGGCCTCTGGATGTGTGACGTCGAGATAATAGGTTTGTGAGCGCGTGGCGGACGCGTGAGGACCGAGGAGTGCCTGCAACTCGGCCTCAAGGCGCTCCAGCAAGGGATGATCGTGGCTCGCGGCCACGATCTTCAACGCCTGGTCGAAGTGCGCATCGTCGAACTCATCCACGACGGTGAAATCCATGCCGAGCGTTTTCTTCTCGTGCTCGACATGGGCGCCTTCAGGATCCCGCAAGAACCATTCGGTATCGGTGAAAAGCCAAGCGTCGATCCCGTGCCGGCGGATGAACGCGACACTTTCACGGGCTGCCTTCGCGGGCATGTAGAGCCGCTCGATCACCGAGAGATCGCCACGGATCAGTGCCCCGCCGTTCACCGCTCCAATCGGCCCCGGAAGATCGAGTGCTCTCACGATGGCGCTGACGCCGACAGGCGGTCGCGCACTCATGATCGTAAAGTAGATGCCCTGGCGCCGAAGATTTTCGACGGCCGCACGTGCCCGGGGTGTCACCCGCTTATCCCGCGTCACGAGCGTGCCATCGACGTCGGACACGACGAGCGCGATCGGGATCTTTGGAAGCTTGTCCGTCATTTCGAGGCCAAGCCCGTCGAAAGGGGTTTCGGGCCGGCGTCGACCGCGACGGGCCGCCAGCTTCGCCCACCGTCCTGAGCCAGAAGTGCGTCCGCGGCAGCGGGTCCCGCTGTACCGGCGATATAATTCGGGAAGTCGTCGGGCGTCGTCTTCGCCCATTGGTCGAGGACGCGCTGGACAATCCGCCAGCCCTCTTCAACCTGGTCGGCGCGCTGGAACAGCGTCTGATCACCGGTCATGACGTCGTAAAGCAGAGTCTCGTAGCCGACATTTTGTTGCGGCGGAAACCAGTCCTTGTAGGCGAAGTTCATCTTCACCGTCTGCAGTTCGACGGTGGGGCCGGGACGCTTCACCTCGAATTGCAGCGAGATCCCTTCCTCGGGCTGTACGCGGATGACGAGCCAGTTGGTGCGCAGAGCTTCGCATCCCGTCTCGGCGAACAAGGCCATCGGGGCTTGCTTGAACTGAATCGCGATCTCGGAGGACCGGCGTGTCATGTATTTGCCGGTGCGGATATAGAACGGCACGCCCGCCCATCGCCAATTGTCGATGTCGATTTTCAGCGCCGCATAAGTCTCGGCGTTCGAACGCGGGTCGACGTTGGGTTCGCTGCGATAAGCTCGCACCGACTTGCCCAGCACCGAGCCCGATTCATATTGGCCACGCACGGCATGATGCGGCTCGACCGGCTTGATGGCCTTGAAGACATCCACCTTCTTCGAGCGGATCGCATCGGCTTCGAACGAAGTCGGGGGCTCCATGGCGGTCATGCAGAGAAGCTGGAATACATGGTTCGGCACCATGTCGCGTAGCGCGCCCGTCGCCTCGTAGAACGACCCGCGCGCCTCGACCCCGACGGTCTCGGCGACAGTGATCTGCACATGATCGATGTGATCGCGATTCCAGAGCGGCTCGAACATCCCGTTCGAGAACCGGAAGGTCATGATGTTCTGGACCGTTTCCTTGCCGAGGAAGTGGTCGATGCGAAAGATCTGGTCCTCGTCCAAGACCTTGAGGATGCGCGCGTTGAGGTCGCGCGCCGACTTGAGATCGTGGCCGAACGGCTTTTCAATCACCACCCGGCGCCACGGCTTCGCCTCATCGGCCGGTGCCGGTTCATCAGCATCGACGAGCTTGGCTTTGCCGAGCTCGTCGATGACACGGCCGAAAAACCGGTCCGCGACCGCGAGATAGAAGATGACATTGCCGCCGGTCTCGTGGGCTTTGTCGATTTCGGCGATCCGATCCCGCAGCGTGTCGAAGGACTTGGAATCTTCGAAGTCACCGACCTGGTAGTACATGCGCTCGGTGAGCCAAGTCCAAGCCGTCTGATCGATCGCCGCAGGATCGAACTCGCCCGTTCCTCCGACGAAGCTTTGCATGGCTTGGCTGAGATGATCACGCCACGCCTGATCGTCGCTGGCGGTGTGATCGACGCCGATGATGGCGAAATTCTCTGGCAGGAGGTGCGTGCAGGCGAGGTTATAAAGCGCAGGCGTGACAAGTCGCTTGGTGAGGTCACCGCCGGCGCCGAAAATCACCAGGAGGCACGGACCGGGGGGCTTAGCCGAGCTCGGTCGCCCTGCGGTCGCCGACCGCTCAGGTTTTGATACGGCCGGGGCTGCAGGTGCGTTCATGGCGGCTACTCCGCGGCCTTGTAGTCTTTCGGTGAACTTGTGGCGCTCTCGCCGAGCTCCACATGGCCCCCGAAGCCGAACCGCATCGCGGACAGGATCTTCTCGCCGAATGTGTGGTTCTGGCGCGAACGGAACCGGGTGTAGAGCGCCGTCGAGAGGACGTTGGCCGGCACGGCTTCTTCGATCGCCGCTTCGATGGTCCAGCGCCCCTCGCCAGAGTCGGCCACATTGCCGGAGAAATGTTCGAGGTTGGGGCTGCCTGCCAGAGCCGAGGCCGTGAGGTCGAGGAGCCACGAGGACACGACGCTGCCACGCCGCCAGACTTCGGCGATGTCGGTCAGGTTGAGGTCATAGCGCTCGTCGTCCTTGAGGTCTGACGAGTTCTTGCCTTTCAGGATGTCGAAGCCTTCGGCATAGGCCTGCATCAGGCCGTATTCGATGCCGTTATGCACCATCTTGACGAAGTGACCCGATCCGACCGGGCCCGCGTGAATATAGCCCTCTTCGGCGCGGTGGTCGGGGATGTTTTCCCGGTTCCGGGTGCGGGGAATGTCGCCCCGGCCGGGCGCGAGCGTCTTGAAGATCGGGTCGAGATGATCGACCGCGACCTTGTCGCCGCCAATCATCATGCAATAGCCGCGGTCGAGCCCCCAGACACCACCGGATGTTCCGACGTCGACGTAGTGGATGCCTTTCTCGGCCAGAACCTTGGCGCGCTTGATGTCGTCCTTGTAGTAGCTGTTGCCACCGTCGATGATGATGTCGCCGCTCTCCAGCAAGCCCCCGAGCGTTTCGACCGTCGACTGCGTGATCTGTCCCGCGGGAAGCATGACCCACACGGCCCGAGGCCTATCTGTAAGATGCTTGGCAATGTCTTCGATCGACGATGCGGCCGTGCTGCCCGTGCTGACGAGATCGTCCACTGCCTTGGAGTTCTTATCGTAGACGACACACGTGTGACCGTTGCGCTCCAAGCGGCGAACGATATTTCCACCCATGCGACCGAGGCCGACGACGGCAATCTGCATCCACCACTCCTGCTAGACAGTGCAGGCTCTCCCACCCGGGAAGCCGCTCGCTGAAAGATGCCGGACGCTCGGGATCGAGCCGTCCGGCAGAACCGAGAGCCTCAGGCCGCTGCTTCCTTGGGATTGGGAGCCGCTCCGGCGAGTTCGCGCCGTTTCTTGGCCACACCGCCCAGCAGCTTGTCGAAGGAATCGACGAACTTCTTGACGCCATCCTCGACGAGATCGTCCGTGATCGTCTGCAATGAAATGCCCAGCTTGGGCAGGCTCTCGATCGCGGCCTTTGCGCCGGGGATGTCGGATTCGATCGTATCGGACTTGGCGGTTCCGGTTGCTGCGAATGCCTTCATGGTGGCATCCGGCATCGTATTCACGGTGAGTTTGCCGATCAGCGCATCGACATAATAGGTCTTCGGCAGCGCCGGGTCCTTGGTGCCCGTCGAGGCCCACAGCAGACGCTGCGGCTTCGCGCCCTTGGCCGCAAGGGCTTCCCAACGGGCGCCCGAAAACAGTTCGATCCAGCGCTGGTAGGCGAGCTTCGCCCAAGCGATCGCGATCTTACCCTTGAGCTTCTCACCATCGGACTTCTTGTCGGCGGGAAGCTCGCTCAACTGCTTGTCGACCACGGTGTCGATCCGGCTCAGGAAGAAGCTTGCAACGCTCGCGACCTTCGAGACATCGCCGCCCGCCTTGTCGAAGGTCTCCAGCCCCGCAATATAGGATTCGACCACCTTTTCGTAGGCGCCGATGGAGAACAGCAGCGTCACGTTGATGTTGATCCCCTGGCCGATCAATTCCTTGATGGCCGGAACGCCGGGAGTCGTGCCCGGCACCTTCACCATCAGATTGTCACGCCCGACGAGCTTCCAGAGCCGCTTGGCTTCCTCAACCGTCTTGCCAGTCTCCATGGCGAGGCCGGGCGGCACTTCCAGGCTGACATAGCCGTCGAGCTTGTGCGTTTTATCGTAGACAGGACGGAACACGTCGCAGGCCGCTTTGATATCAGCGACCGCAAGCGTCTCATAGATCGCCATGTCGTCGAGCTGGCCCTTGCTGAGAAGGTCCTGCAGTTCGTCCTTGTATTCGTCGGTCTCGCCGATTGCTTTCTCGAAGATGGATGGGTTCGAGGTCATGCCCCGAAGCCCTTCCTCATCGATCATCTTCTTGAGGCCGCCCTTCAACACGAGGTCGCGGTGGAGGTCGTCAAGCCATGGGGACTGGCCGAGGGCCGACAGTTCGATGAGTGGATTCATGATCCTGGTCTCCTGACGTTACTCGGCCGCGTCTCTGACGGCGGCCGCCTTGCCGTTGCGCTTGATCTGCTGCTTGGCAGCCTCGACGATCTTTTCCGGACTGAAGCCGAACTTCGTCTGCAAAGCCTTCAGGGGAGCCGAAGCCCCGAACGTATGCATGCCGATGATCGCGCCCAGACGGCCGACATAACGATCCCACCCCATGACGGAGGCTTGTTCGACCGACACACGCGCCGCGATCTGCGGCGGGAAGACCTCATCCTGGTAGGCCTGATCCTGCTTCTCGAATAGATCCCAGGAGGGCATCGACACGACGCGCGCCGCGATGCCTTCCTGAGTCAGCGTCTCCCAGGCGGCCACGCACATCTGCAATTCGCTTCCGGTGCCGATGAGGATCACCTCCGGCGTCTTGCCGCCCTCTGGATCGGCCAGGACATAGGCCCCCTTGGCAAGTCCGGAGGCGGCCGCGAACTTCTGGCGATCGATCGTCGGCATCGCCTGACGGCTGAGAATGAGCGTCGCGGGCTCGTGCTTGAGGCCGAGGACGACACGCCAAGCCTCACCACACTCGTTGGCGTCACCCGGCCGGATTGTGATGAGGCCCGGGATGGCCCGCAAACTCGCGATCTGTTCGACGGGCTGGTGGGTCGGGCCGTCCTCGCCCACGCCGATCGAATCATGCGTGAAGACGAAGATCGACGGCAGTTCCATCAGGGCCGCGAGCCGGATCGTCGGGCGCAGATAATCCGAGAAGATCAGGAAGGTGGAACAATAGGGGCGGATCTTGGAGAGCGCCAAGCCGTTGGTGATCGCCCCCATGGCGTGTTCGCGCACGCCGAAATGGATATTCCGTCCCGCACGATTGACGGCCGAGAAGCTGCCGGCCTCTTTGGCGGTCTGCTTGGTCAGGGTCGAGGAGTCGAGATCCGCGGACCCCCCGATCAACCAGGGGAAGTGCGGCGCGATGGCGTTTTCGACCTTGCTCGACCCTTCGCGCGTGGCCATGCCCTTCGGGTCGGCCGGGAAGGTTGGGATCGCGTCACTATAAGTGGGCGGCAACTCGCGGCGTTCCATCGCGTCGAACTCGGCCGCGAGCTCGGGATAGGCCGACTTGTACTTGCCGAACATGTCCTCCCAGGCCCGGTAGGCATCGGCGCCCCGCGCTCCCACACCCTTCTGGAAATCCTCGTAGACGCCATCCGGCACCAGGAAATGCGCGTCTTCAGGCCAGCCGTAGGACCTTTTCGCGAGCTTCACCTCGTCCTCGCCGAGGGGCGAGCCGTGTGACTTGTTGCTGTCCTGCTTGTTGGGGGACCCGTAGCCGATATGGCTGTTGACGATGATCAGCGTCGGACGCGCGGTCTCGCGCTTGAACTCGGCGAGCGCTATCCGCAACTGACCGAGATTGTTGGCATCCGGCACATGCAACACGTTCCAGCCATAGGCGAGGAAGCGGGTCGCGACATTCTCACTGAAGGCCCAGTCGGCGGGCCCGTCCAGCGTGATCGAATTGGCGTCGTAGAGCCAGCACATGTTGTTGAGCTTCAGGTGCCCGGCGATCGAAGCCGCCTCGCTCGCCACGCCCTCCATCATTTCGCCGTCCGAGCAGATCGCGTAGATCTGATAATTGACGACATTGTAGTCGGGCTTGTTGTAGCGCGTGGCGAGCCACTTTTCGGCGATCGCCATGCCGGTGGCCATCGAAATGCCTTGGCCGAGCGGACCAGTCGTGGCCTCGACCCCGGTGGTGTAGTGATATTCGGGATGGCCCGGACACGCGCTATCGGGCTGCCGGAAGTTCTTGATGTCGTCCATCGAGACCGCCTCCCGGTTGAGCGACTTGTAGTCGTCGCTCACCGCCTGCACCTTCGCGAGATGCAAGACCGAGTAGAGAAGCATCGAGGCATGGCCGGCCGAAAGGATGAAGCGGTCGCGGTTGGGCCAAATCGGATGCTGCGGGTCGAACTTCAGGAAGTCCTGCCAGACCGTATAGGCCACCGGGGCCAGACCCATCGGAGCGCCGGGATGGCCGGAATTGGCCTTTTGGACGGCATCGATCGAAAGCGTCCGGATCGTGTTGATGCTCAAAAGTTCGAGCTTGGCTTTGGCTTCCGCCGCCGCATCCACGACCTTCGGACCAGTGTCGACAACTGCCGCCATTTTTACGCTCCCTGTCTTCCGCCCGCCAAGGCAAACGGCCCCGAACCCCGGCCGACAACCCCTGTCAACGCGAAGCCCCGGTTAATGTTCATCTCGGCTCTCAAAACCGTCTTTGCCCGATCCAATGGGAATCAAGCGCAGCAGTCGATGTCGGGCCGATGACACAGATGTAGCGACCTCGAAGCAAAGCTCAAGCTTAAAGCCGCGTCGTGGGAGGCGGATCACAAACATGCTAGCCAATGCGGCGCCAGCTGATATCCTGGAGACGACCATATGCGGCGCACCTAATGCGCCCGACGGGCGAGGAAACAGTGCAGACGAAAAATTTCACCACCAGATCCGGAGCCTCACTTCCGTTCAGTCCGCTTGGCTTCGGCGCGGCCCCCTTGGGCGACTTGTTCGAGAAGCTCGACGAGATGAAGGCGATCGACACGGTGCGGGCGGCCTACGACGCCGGCATGCGGGTGTTCGACACCTCCCCGCATTACGGCAACGGTCTTTCCGAATCGCGCTGCGGCACGGCCATCCGCACCATGCCGCGCGACGAGGTCGTGTTTTCCACCAAGGTCGGCCGGGTCATGGATCCGTTCGAACCGGTGGCGCCGAAGGACACGAATGTGTTTTCGCCAGGCTTTGCCGGCGGTTTTCCGCACAAGGCGCGCTTCGACTACACCTACGATGGTGCCATGCGCTCCGTGGAACATTCGCTGCTGCGCACGGGGCTCGACCGGATCGATGTGCTGCTGATCCACGATTGCGACGTCTGGACCCATGGAACGGACGTCGAGGCGAAATTCGCCGAGGCCATGGGGGGCGCCTACAAGGCGCTCGACAAGCTCAGGGCCGACGGCACCGTGAAGGCGATCGGCTGCGGTCTCAACGAGGCCGACATGTGCGAGCGTTTCGCTCGGGCCGGTGATTTCGACGTGATCCTGATGGCTGGTCGCTATTCGCTCCTCGAACAGCCGGCGCTCGAATCGTTCCTGCCGCTCGCGGTCGAGAAGAACATCGGCATCATCCTGGCCGGTATCTTCAATTCCGGGATCTTGGCCACCGGGCCGATCAAGGGTGCCAAATACAATTACGGCGATGCGTCGCCGGAGATCTTGGCCCGTGTCGCGGCGATCCAGAAGATCTGCGAAAGCCACGGTGTTCCGCTGCAGCGGGCCGCGCTTCATTTCGCGACCTTCCACCCGGCGGTCGTCACGGTCATCATGGGGGCCGTGAAGCGGGCCGAGATCGACGCGAATGCTGCCGCCATGAAGGAGACGATCCCGAGCGCTCTGTGGTCCGATCTGAAAAGCGCCGGTCTCCTCAACCCGGCGGCCCACACGCCGAATTGAGCAGGGAGGCAACCCGGACGCCTGCCATTCGTTCTGCTCTGCGGCCAAGCCCGAGTTGGCCGCAGGGGGTCCGGACACATGTTGTTTCGCCGATTTGCCGTGGCGGTGGCCCTCCTGGTGGCTGCACTTGCCTCACAACTCCCTGAGTTCGTGCAGCAATACAGTCAGCGCCTGGGCGGAGCGATCGATGAGTTGCGCAGCGTCGTGACGCAATTCGATCACGATTCGGCCGGCCAATCGCTGACAAGGGCACAAGGCATCGCCCGTCTGGAAGACAATCCCGATCCCCTGGCGCAGGGACGGGGCCACGACATGGAGACGACGGTCACACGCGTCGAACGGCTCGAGCGACAACGCCAAGCCTTCGCGGTCGCCGGTCCGTTGTCGCGCTATGCGGTCTTCGCGGAGGATTTCGATCCCCGGATCGCGGCGGGCGCCTACGCGGAGTTCGAGCCGGCGCTGCCCGTGACGCTCGGCGGCCTTGTGGCGGCCTTGCTGGGGTTTGCCGGAGGCTGGCTGGTGACGCACGGCCTGGGATGGCCATTCCGACGCCGCCACAGGCCCGGCTTCGCGGATCCGGCGCACGTTCCCGTGCGATAGGTGTCGCGCCGCGAGATGATCGTGGCTGACAAGCTCGGGTCCGACCGCTATTGGCCTCGACCGGGCCAAATTCCAAGCCTTTGGCAGATCGCGGAATGATTCACTACGACAAGCCGTCTCAACTATTGGCGGTCGGGCTTTCAGCCATTGCGGGTTACGTCGATGCAGTCGGGTTTCTCTATCTCGGTGGGTATTTCGCGTCGTTCATGAGCGGCAATTCCACGCGTTTCGCCGTCGGACTCGCGCTGGAGCGTCCTGAAGCCGGGATAGCCGGGACACTCGTCGGCACCTTCGTGCTGGGCGTAATGTTGGGGGCTTTCACGTCCTATGTCGCCGGAACACGCCGACCGGCCGCTGTTCTGGCCCTGGTGACGCTCCTCCTCGCCATCGCCGCAACCCTGCACCAATCGGGCCAGGATCGGCCGGCGGTCATCGCCATGGTCTTGGCCATGGGAACCGAAAATGCCGTGTTCCAGCGCAATGGAGACGTGAGTATCGGCCTCACTTACATGACCGGAACGCTCGTGAAATTCGGCCAACGTCTCACCGGGGCGCTGCTCGGCCGTAACCGTTGGTCCTGGCTCCCCTACGCCATGCTCTGGAGCGGGCTCGTCGTGGGTGCGTATCTTGGCGCCACCATTTACCCCTATCTCCAGCTTGGTGCCCTTTGGGTCGCCGTCGCGGCGGCTCTCTTCCTCACTTTGACGGTCTGGGCGATGCCGCAGCTTCTGGGTGAGGCGGACCTGGGGCACGTCACCCCGCTCGGCTAACAAAGTTGAGGGCTTCTTGACGACCGTGCCCTATAACCCCCCGCAGCGAAACGGGAATGGGCGATATGGCTGCGGACGACACGCGCGTGCAGGAAGGGCGGTCCGAGCCGCGAGGCGTGACGGTCGAGGGAAGCGGCATCAATGTTGCAGTCTTCTCCGCCAACGCCGAGGCGATCGCGTTCTGCCTTTTCGATGAGACCGGCACGCATGAGGTCGAGCGGATCCGCCTTCCGGGCCGCACCGGCGACGTCTTCCATGGCCATATCGACGGCATCGGACCCGGCGCGCGATATGGGCTGCGCGCCTTTGGGCCCTTTAGGCCAGATGCAGGTCATCGGTTCAATTCGGCCAAGCTGCTGCTCGATCCCTATGCGCTGGCCGTCGACCGGTCGTTCGTGCTCGACCCCGTCCTTTTCGGTTTTGTGCCGGACACGGGCGAAGCCGATACGGCCGATAGCGCAGCCGCCATGCCGAAGGGCATTGTCTCCGCGCCACCCGTTGTCGCGCCTTGGACCGGCGCGGTTGCATGGGAGCGAATGGTTGTGGCGGAGCTGCATGTGCGCGGCTACACCAAGCTGCATCCGGGCGTGCCCGAGGCGCAGCGCGGCACCTTCGCGGGCCTTGCGTCACCGGCCGTCGTCGCGCATCTGACGGCGCTCGGCATCACCACGATCGAGCTGCTGCCTGCCGCGGCCTCGCTCGACGAGCGCCACCTGCCGCCGCTCGGCTTGACGAATTACTGGAACTATAACCCGGTCGGGTTCCTGGCACCCGACCCTCGGCTGGCGCCCGGCGGCTGGGAGGAGATCAGGACGGCCACCGCCACGCTCAATGCCGCGGGCATCGAGGTGATCCTCGACGTCGTCTACAACCATTCCGGCGAAGGCGACGAACTTGGGCCGACCGTCTCGCTGCGCGGGCTCGACAACGCCTCCTATTACCGACTCGATCCGGCCGATGCCGCCCGCTACATCAATGATGCCGGCTGCGGCAACATCCTGCGGGCCGACCATCCGGCGGTCGTGCATCTGGTGATGGAGTCGCTTCGCGCGTGGGCCCGCTTCGGCGGCGTCAACGGCTTCCGATTCGATCTCGCGACCACGCTCGGGCGCCGCGCCTCGGGGTTCGAGGCCGCCGCCCCACTGCTCAGCGCCATCGAACAGGACCCGGTGCTGCGGTCGCTTCGGCTCATCGCCGAGCCCTGGGACATCGGGCCGGGCGGCTATCAGGTGGGAGCCTTCAGCGGTGTCTGGGGCGAGTGGAACGACCGCTATCGCGACGACGTCCGCCGGTTCTGGCGCGGCGATGGTTCGATCGCGGCCCTCGCAACCCGATTGTCCGGGTCGACCGACAAGTTCTGGCTGAAGCGCCGCCCCTCGCGCAGCATCAATTTCGTCACAGCCCATGACGGTTTCACGCTGCACGACCTCGTCTCTTATGCGCACAAGCACAACGAGGCCAACGGCGAACAGAACCGTGACGGCACGAATGACAATCACGCCTGGAACAATGGAGTCGAAGGCTTCACCGACGATCCGGCCGTGATCGAAGCACGTCGGCGCGACCAGCGCAATCTTCTCGCCACGCTGTTCCTGTCGCGCGGAACGCCGATGCTCGGGCCCGGTTCAGAGACCGGCGACACGCAGGGCGGCAACAACAACGCTTATGCGCAGGATAACGAGATCTCTTGGACCGACTGGGGGCGGGCCGACGCCGCGATGCCAGGCTTCATCGCGGCCCTCACGGCGTTGCGTGCCACCAACCCGGCCATCGGGCGCGACCGTTTTCTGACGGGTCAAGACAGCGACGATATCGGCGTTGCGGACGTGGTCTGGCAACTCGCCGACGGACGCGTCCCCGAGGACGCTGACTGGCAGCGCCATGCGGCCACGACCCTCGTCGCAGTTCTGGCCGCCGCGACGCCGGGTGCCGCCGACAGTCTGAACCGGGTCGTCGCCGTCTTCCATGCCGGTCGGGAGACGGCTTCGGTCGCCCTTCCGGCGACCCGGCCCAATCGCGTGTGGCGGCTCGCGCTCGACACCGGAGCCGCCGCGGAGACCGAGGCGCGTGTGCTCCCTGGCGCGGCCGCGCTCGAAGTCCCGGCCCGCAGCGTTCTCCTGTTCGTCGAGTCTCGTGCCGAGCCGGAGCCAGGGGCAAGCCGTGACGTCGCACCGGAGGTCCTGAGCCGTCTCGCACAGGCTGTGGGCATCGCGCCCGAATGGACTCAGATCAACGGCGCCGGCCATCAGGTGTCGGCGGAGACCAAGCAGGCCCTGCTGGCCGCCATGGGGCTTCCGGCCCGGACGACCGGCGAGGCGCGCGACAGCCTGCGGGAGATCGCGGCGATCCGGGACCGCCGCCGCCTGCCGCGCGCGCTCGCGAGACGCGAGGGGGATGCCGTGACGTTGCGGGTCGCCGACACCGAGCATTTGGAGGGGCGCTCCCTGGCGGTTGCGATCCGCAGGGACGACGGCAGCCGGGCGCGCCTCACGCTGAAACTCGACCCGGCCCTGCGCCGGCAGGAGACGGCCGCGGACGGCACGCCCGTTGCCGTGTTCGACCTGCCGCTGCCGCCGCAGCCTCTCGGCCGCCACGAGATCGTGCTCGAAGACGCACCCGATGCCGGCTGCACCCTGACGGTCGCGCCGCAGCGCTGCTTCCTGCCCGGGCATCTTGCCGATGGTGGATCGGCCTTCGGGGTTGCGGCCCATCTCTACACGCTGCGGCGAGATGCCGATGCCGGGATCGGCGATTTCACAACATTGGGGGAGTTCGCCGAAGGCGCCGCCCAAAACGGGGCGAGCCTCATCGGCATCAATCCGATTCATGCCATGTTCGCCGCCAACCGCGACCGTGCGAGCCCCTACAACCCGTCCGACCGGCGCTTCCTCGATCCGATCTATCTCGACGTCGAGAGCCCGGACATTCTGGGAGAAGCCGCCGAGGTGCAGCTTACGTTCGATCGCGAGGCACCCACCTTCGCGCGCCTCCGGGCGGAGCGTCTGGTCGATTATCGCGCCGTCTGGGCCGGCAAGAGCGCCGTGCTGGAAGCGGCCTTCAAGGCTTTCGACGAACGCCGTGCCACGCGACCGCGGGACGAAGATCAACGCGACTACACCGCCTTCGTGACGGCTGGAGGCGCCGCGCTGCGGCGCTTCGCGACGTTCGAAGCCATCGCCGAGACCCATCCGGACAAGCACTGGCAGATCTGGCCATCCGCCTTGCGGGATCCCGTCGGACGCGCCGTTGCGGATTTCGCCGCAGCCCATGAGCACCGCATACGGTTCCACACCTACCTGCAATGGCTGAGCGATCGACAGCTTGGGCGGGCCGTCACCCGGGGCCACGCATCGGGATTGTCGCTCGGCCTCTATCGCGATCTCGCGGTCGGCTGCGCCCCGGATGGCGCCGAGGCATGGAGCGAGCAGGCCTCCTATGCCCAAGGTGTCTCGGTTGGGTCGCCGCCCGATCCGTTTTCGGCCGCCGGACAGGTTTGGAGCCTGCCGCCGCCCAATCCGATGGCCCGGCATCGCGTCGGCAATGGCCTGTTCGGATCGTTGCTCGACGCCAATATGCGGCATGCCGGCGCGTTGCGGATCGACCATGCGATGGGGCTTTCGCGCCTGTTCTGGGTGCCGGATGGCATGCCGGGATCGGCGGGAGCCTATGTGGCCAACAATTTCGCGGCCAACCTGGCCGATGTGGCGCTCGCCAGCCATCGGGCCCGATGCCTCGTCATCGGCGAGGATCTCGGCACCGTGCAGGAAGGGTTCCGCGAGACGCTCGCGGCCAATGACATCCTGGCTTACCGGGTGCTGTTCTTCGAGCGCGACGAGACCCGGTTCAAGCCCGCGCGGGACTATCCCCGCACGGCGGTGGCCTGTGTGGCCACACATGACATCGCGCCGCTCGCCGGATGGTGGCGTGGCCTCGACATCACGGAGCGAAAGGCCATCGGGCAGCTGACACCCGAGGATGCGCAACGCGCCACGGCGGAGCGCACGAAGGACCGCGTCAGGCTTGCCGAGGCCGTGGGGCAACCAGAACTGGCCGAGGGAGACGATTTCCCGGCCCTGTCACGTGCCGTGCATGCTTTCGTGGCCGAAGCGCCCTCGATGCTCGTGGTCACCCAGGCCGAAGATCTTGTGGGCGAGGAGGAGGGGGTGAACCTGCCCGGCACCGACCGCGAACGTCCGAATTGGCGGCGTCGGCTGTCAGCCGATACGAAAGAGATCTTCAACCGGGCCAGGACCGAAGGAACTCTGCTGCAAAGCGTCAAAGTCTGACCACGAAGCCGGGCCGGTGGGGGCGCGGTTTACCGCATGTGCGAAGAAACCGGTCCGCTTTGCTTTACTTTGGGGACCGTTGCTGTTGATGTCTTCGCATGGATTCAGCGCGCTACATCACGGACTTTGCGGACCAGGCGGTGCTTTTGCCGCTCGCGGTCGTCATTGGTGTCGCCATGCTGGCTTCGGGCTGGCAGCGGGGTGCCCTTGCCTGGACCGTGGTGATCAGCGCCATGCTGGCCGTGATGCTCGTGCTGAAGATTTGGGCGGGCGCGTGCGGCGAGATCCTGTTCGGCGATCAGTTGCAAAGCCCGAGCGGCCACACGGCCTCTGCCGCCTCCATCTATGGGGGCGTCATCGCGCTGATGCTGCGCCGCACCTTCCGCCGTGTGCCTCTTGCGCTGGTCTGCGCGGGGGTCATCGCGCTGCTGGTCGGTGCCACACGCGTGCTGATCGGCGCCCATAGCGTGCTCGAAGTCGCCATCGGGGCCGCGGTCGGCGTCGCTGCCGCCGTCATCCTCGAACAGACCGCCGGGCCCGTGCCATCGCGCCTGAAGATGATGCCCGCCGTCATTGCGGTGCTGGCGACCGTCATCATTTTCCACGGCCTGCATCTGCCCGCCGAGGCGGCGATACGCAAGGCCAGTGTCACGTGGATGCCGTTCGGGCTGTGTCGCGCGGCGTGAGCGGACCTTTGCTCAGGTGAGCGAGGACCCGAGGACCACGACGAGGCCGAGCACCAGAAATGGCCCGAACGGGATCGCGAAACGTCCCGAGATCGTCTTCCCACGGCACATCTCCACGCCGATGAACGCGAGTGCCGTGGTGCATGCAACGAGGATCAGCGGTGCGACACCCGACAGACCAATCCAGGTGCCCGCCGCGCCCATGAACTTGACGTCACCAAGTCCGAGGCCGTGGACGGGCCGCAAGGCGCGATAGAGCCGCCGCACGCTCCAGAACAAGGCGAAGACCAAAAGCCCTTGCAGCGCGGCCGAGACGAATCTGTCGGTTCCCGTCGTCGCCGCGACGGCAAGGCCGAGGGCCGCGACGGCCGCATTGCAGCCGTCCGGGATGATGCGATGCCGCCAGTCGATGATGGCAATCGCGACGCATAAAACGAGAAGAAGGCAAAGAGCAGCGACGCTGGGCCCGTTCAGCTCCTGGCCGGGGCCTGCGAGGTCGATCGCAGGGAGCGCCATCATGGCGGTGGCGCCGCACCGATCGCATCGGGTGGCGCAAAGGCGTCTGATGCGGCCCCGGGCGGCTGTCCCGCATCGGGCACGGGATTGTCGGGCGAAGACGACGATGCGGGTGCCGATGGTTCTCCAGGGTGCTTTGCACGTTGCGCATAGCGGTCGGCCACCTTCAGCGAGAAGCTCTGTCCGTCGCGTTCGAGAACGGCACCGCTGGCGTCGATCGAGGTCACATGCCAACCGCCCACCTCGCTCCCCACCGTGCTCCAGGCCGCCCGCCCGCCCTCGACCGCGAGCATGGCTTTGCGAAGATCCCCGCTGAGGAGAACGCCGGAGATCGCAACCGGAGACGGGCCCGCATCTCCCGCCGGCTTGGCCCTGAGGTCGTCGATCGACCCGGAGACGGTTTCCGGCCGGTGTCCCGGATCGAACAGCGCCACATGTTGCGCTATCGCGGGAGTGCTTCCTGTCCGGGGCTTTGGGAGCGGCGCGAGCGACGGAATCGATCCCGAAGCCGGGCCGGCATTGTCGCCGGGATCGCCGGACAGGATGCTGGCCAACGTCATGACGCCTGCTGTCAGGAACGTCACGACCGGAAGCGACGTGCGGATCAGCAGGAAGGTGAAGCGGATCATGCGACGGCGCTCACGGGACAGGCTCCGCCGGCGGTGCGGTCGTGCCCGGCCGGGCTGGCGGCGCCGGCGCGACAAGCGCTGCCACCCGGATCTCCGCACTGACGATCAGGGGCTTGTTGTGATCCGGATCGGCGGCCCGAAACGGGGTGATCTCCAGGCGCGGGACCACAAGATAGGGGACCTGCTGCTCGACCGACTTCAAAAAGGCATAGACGCCGCTCTGCGTGCCGCGCAACTGGACCGAGGCGGTGGCGAGCGCCGTGTCTTGCGGCAGAGGGGTGACGCCGTCGATAAGCACCTGCTGACCATCAGCCGCATGGGCCACCGCGGCCGCGAGAGCCTCCTGGGCATTGCCGGTGCTGGGCAGGATAAGCGCGCCCTTGCCGGATTTCGGCAGCAGACGCGCAAAAGTCGTTCTCGCTTCGGCGAGATCGCGCAGGCTCTGCAGTTCCAGGCGCTTCTCGGTGATCTCGCCCTGGCCGTCCGCATAGCTGTCGATCGACGTCCAAGCGATCGTCCCGGTGACGAGCACGAGGCCCGCCAGCAGTCCGACCGCTGCGGCGCGTTGCATGAGGGGCGAGGCCGGCACGCTCAGATCTCCGGCGTGGACGGCAGGGGTCTGACTTTCAGTCGAATCGTGAAAGCGATTCCTTCGCTGCCGGACCCAGGCGCTGCCGTGTTGTGACCCGCCGCAAAAAGCGGCGAGGCCGAAAGGCTGTGTTCGAGGACGTGAACCGAGGTCGTTCGTCCTTGAATTGTGACGACATCCTTGTCCAGGAAGAGATGATCGAGATTGCTGTCGGGCGGCAGCGCCGCCGCGAGCCCGTCGAGGATTGCGGTCGCGGGCGGCAGATTCCGCTTCGCCTGCAGGATTTCGCCGAGCGCTTGCAGGGGCGCGCGTGCAAGGCCGGGTCTGCCCGCCACAGTGTCGGTCGCATCGGCGATATCCTGATCGAGTTTGGACAAGATCGCGGATTGTTGTGTGAAGGCCAGCGGCACGATGGCGATCGCGGTCAGGACCGCCGCACCGACCAGAACCGAACGCGCCTTACGGAGGTTGTGCGGTTCATCCTCGCCCGGCCTGTCATGCCGTTGCAGATCGACAGGGAGGCGGCGCGACGGTGGGGCGGCGTGCTCGTCCTCGACCGAGAGGGTCGCCACCGCGACGCCCGCCTCGGCAAGCCGCTGCGCGATCGCCTCGGTGTCCCGCCGCTTGAGCACGATTTGGGCAACCGTAAGTGCGCCCGCCTCGGTGCCTTCGCCCCGGACGAACCAGTCCCAGTGCACCGAACCGGTCTGGAACGGGGTGACGGTTTCGAGTTCGGACGCGAGGATCGACCCCGCATGGCTGAGCAGCGAACGCGGCAGTTCGGTATGCCGGACAAAACAGCGGGAGAGAGGATAGATGAGCGTCGCCCGCGCCGGTTTGCGTCCCTGGCGCAGGGACCGGAAGGCTTGGAGGGCTGCGGCCGTGTCGCGCGGATCGATCTCTGTGCTGCGGCCGCGCCGGTCCCGCATCATCCAGCTCTGTGGAGAGACGCGGATCTCGGCATCGCTGCGGCCGCCGCGCCGACGCTTGAGCCTATCGGGAACAAGCGCCGCCAACTCGCCAAGCCACCATGCCAGTGCGCCCCGGGCGATCGACGGCAGCGAAGCGCGTGGCCGGGCCACCGCTGTCACGCGGCGAAGCTCGCAGGTCCATCGGCCGTGGTGCGGGTGCCGGTCATCCTTGTCCTTCCAGGGTTCGATCGAAGGGTAGGATGCGAGTCTTTAAGCTTTGTTAACGCTGTTCCAACAAACTCGGTCACGATAGAGCCGGCATGGCGCCGCCGTCGGCATTCCACAGGAGCCCGCCCCGGAGGCTTGATGGCGAAAGCATTCGGCCTCTTCGGCAAGCTCGCCAGGCGAACAGTGCTCCAGACACTCGAGGCGCCGGACCCGGACCCGGTCGGAGAGAGTCCCGAGGTTCGGGAGCGCGCGCCGGATGTCTCGATGTTCGTGCGATCGCTGATCGGTACCGGTCGGATCGATGCCACCAACGAGGGGCGTGCCCTCGCGGCCCTCAAGCAAACGGTCTCGGGAACGGACTGTTCGATCCTGATCGACCTCGGGCTGATCGAGGAGAGCGATCTCGTGGCCGCCCTGGCGGTGTTCCACGCCACGGCCATGACCGGTCCCGACGATCTGCCGGCGCAATTGCCGCCCATCGAGGCCGTCTCGCCCAGCTTCTGGGAGCGGGCTCGAATCCTTCCCCTGCGCCGTGACCTCGATGGGCTGACGGTCGCCATGGTGGATATCTTCGATCGCGAAAAGATCGAGAGTTTGCAGCATCTTCTCGATGAGCCGGTTCGGGCGACCGTGATCGGTCCTTCGGTGTTCGAGAGCGCGATCCGCTCCCTCGGCGAGGCGTCGGCGGCGGACGACCTGCCCTCCGACAGCGGCGAAGCCGAGCTTGACGATCTCGCTCGGCTGCAGGATGTCGCGAGCCAAGCCCCGATCATCCGTCTCGGCTCGCGGCTCCTGAAGACCGCCTTCGAACTCAACGCCTCGGACATCCATATCGAGCCCGGCGAGACCGATGTCCGGGTCCGCTATAGGGTGGACGGCGTCCTGGTGCAGTCCGAGACGCTGCCCAAGGCCGTCCAGATGGCGCTGACAACCCGCTTCAAGATCCTGGCGGGGCTCAACATCGCCGAATTGCGCATGCCGCAGGATGGTCGCATGACAGTGGTCGACCGGGGTGCCGCGACCGACCTGCGCGTCGCGGCCCTGCCCACCGCGAATGGCGAAGCGCTGGTGATGCGTATCCTGCGCCAGTCGCGGCGCGTGGGCACGTTCGGGTCCCTTGGCTTTTCCGCCGAGGCCGAGGAGGTGCTGAAGACCATGATCGGCCGGCCGAACGGCATCGTGCTCGTCTCGGGTCCGACCGGCAGCGGCAAGACCACCACGCTGTATACGGCCCTTTCCCTGTTGAATGGGAGCGACCGCAAGATCATCACGGTCGAGGACCCGGTGGAGTACCGAATCGCCGGCGTATCGCAGGTGCAGACCCATGCCGCGATCGGTCTTGATTTCGCGGCCGCCCTCCGTTCGATCCTGCGCCAGGACCCCGACATCGTGATGATCGGCGAGATCCGCGACCAGGAGACGGCGCGGATTGCCGTGCAGGCGGCCCTCACCGGGCATCTCGTGCTGTCGACGATTCATACCAATTCGGCGGCCGCGACGGTGACACGTCTGGTCGAGATGGGCGTCGAGCCGTATCTGATCGCCGCGACCCTTAACGGTGTGGTGGCGCAGCGCCTCGTGCGGCTCGTCTGCCAGGCCTGTGCCGAGGACGAGCCCGGCCATCGCGACGCAACGCTGCGGGCCCGTGGCTGTCCGCAGTGCAACGGGACCGGCTATCGCGGCCGGACCGTCGTGGGTGAGGTCATGCCGCTCGACGCGTCGCTGCGCGACCTCATCGCCGACAAGGCGACCGCGGGTGTGATCGAGGCAGCCGCCATCCGAGCCGGCATGTCCACGCTGGCCGTGACCGCGCTCGACAAGGTCAAGCGTCGCGAAACGACGATCGACGAGGTCCTGCGTCATGTCGATCTCGGTCCCTCCGCGCTGGCCAAGGTCTCCTGATGCCGAGCTACACCTACAAAGCCTTCGACGGGCGCGGGGCCATCGTCCAAGGTCGGGCGGAGGCATCCAGCAAGGCCGATATGATGGCCCAGGCCCGGCGCCAGAACCTCCGAATCATTTCGGCCGAGGAAACGGCTGCCTCCGGTAGCCTCTGGAACCGCGACTTCAAGTTTGGTGGGCGGCCGAAGCAGAAGCATGTCGTCGATTTCGTGCGCGAGCTCGCCACTCTGACGGACGCCGGCCTGACCATCGACCGCGCCCTGCGCCTCGCGGAACAGCACGCCCCCCGGGCGCTGCGTCCTCATTTGACGGCGGTGATCGAAGCCGTCATCGCCGGCTCATCCTTCTCGCAGGCGCTGAGCCGCCATCGCGATGTCTTCAGTCACGACGTCATCGAGGTGATCGGCGCCGGAGAGAAGACCCGCGCATTCCCGACCGTGCTGCGCAACCTCGCCGCGTCCCTCGAACGGCGCAACGCCATCCGCCAGCGCCTCGTTTCGGCGATGGTCTACCCGATCATGCTGGTGCTGATGTCGCTTGGTGCCATCACGGTCGTGCTGACCGTTCTGGTGCCGGCGCTGACGCCGCTGTTCGACGATCCCGCCCTGCAGCCGCCTCCTCTGATCCGATTCGTCAGCGCCGTGAACACGACCTTCGCGCAGTTCTGGCCCATTCTCCTGGGCGGAACCGTTCTGGTCGGGATCGGCCTCGTCGCCCTGTTCCGGCAGACCGTCGTTCGCGGATGGCTGGCGCGACGCCTGCTGCGGGCGCCCCTGTTCGGTCCCATCATGATCGGGGTCGAGGCCGGCCGGCTCTGCCGTGTCCTCGGCACACTGGTGTCCGCCGATGTTTCGCTGCCGGCCGCGATCGCGGCCGCGCGCACGATCCCGAAGAACCCGGTGTTCCGGGAGGCGGTCGAGGAAGCCGGGCGCCGCATGGTGGAGGGCGCCCGTCTCTCGCAGAGCCTGCATCTGCTGCAACCCTACATGCCTGTCATCCTCAACCTGATCGCGACCGGGGAGCAGGTGAACCGGGTCGGTGAGATTCTTCTGCATGCGGCCGACATGCAGGAATCGGAGAGCCAGAACCGTATCGAGCGCCTGATGAGCCTTCTGGTGCCGCTGCTGACCGCCGGCATGGGGCTGATGATCGGCGGCCTCGTCTTCTCCGTGATGAGCGCCATTCTCAGCGTCAACGATCTGGCGACGGCTCGATGAATGCGCGCGGCCACGATGCCGTCGCCGGGTTCACGCTGATCGAGATGATGATCGTCATCACGTTGATGGCGCTGAGTATGCTGTTTCTCGGCCCGATGCTTGGTCGCAGCACCTCCGCGCGGGACCTCGACGACCTCGGGCGTCGCGTCGCCCTGCAGGCCCGGATGGCCCGGATCCAGTCGATGCGCGGCAATCTGGAGACCGCTCTGGCTTTCGATCCCGTCACGCGCAGTTTCCTCGTGCTGCCGGGTCAGGACCACCTCGCCCTGCCGGTCGATGTGTCGGCCACCCTGACGACCGGACGGGACCTCGCGGACGGCGACCGTCCGACGATAAGATTCCTGCCGGATGGCCGCTCGAGCGGCGGTGAGATCCGTCTCATCGCGCGGGACGCCTCGATCCATCTCGTCGTCGATTGGCTGACCGGCTGGGTCCGCCGAATGCCCACATGATGAGCCGAACCGTGAACATCGGGGATCGGTCCGCCGGATCGCGCCAAGATCGCGAGGGTGGTTTCACGCTCATCGAAGTTTTGGTCGCGTTCATGATCATCGCGCTGACGGTCACGATGGCGCTGCGGGTGCTGGCCGAGGGCGCCGCCTGGGCGCGACGAGGCCCGGCACAATCGTCCCGCATTGAAGAGGCCGCCTCGGTGATGGATGGCCTGTTGGCCGATCGCCATCTCCAACCCGGGGACACATCGGGTGCTTTCACGGACGGCGCCCGGTGGCGGGCCCGGATCGTCGACGTGACGACGCTTCTCATGCCTCAGGCGCCCGCCCGGCTGCTCCGCATTGAAGTATTCACCGACGAGGCCAGCCGCACCCCGTTGCTCGTGACGATCGCGACGGGATCGCGGCGGTGAAACCAAGACCTCCGGTGAAGACGTCCGCCAGTCCGATGGAGGGAAGGGAAGCCGGCCTGACGCTGATCGAGATGATCGTGGCGCTTGCCATTGGCGCGCTCGTCGTGGCCTTCCTGGCCGAGGGGACGGGGTTGCTTCGGCAATTCACCAGGATCGGGACGGCGGTGTCCGCCCAGGACGAGACGATGGCGATCCGGGATCATCTCCGGCGCACCATCGGCAGTACGATGGGCAGCGCAGGCAGCAGTCAGAAGACGGGGTTTGCCGGTGTCGGCGACACGGTGGTGTTCACGGCACCCGGAGATCGCTTGCTCGAGGCGGGTGGCCCCGTGCGGGTGACGCTGGCGGTCATAGCCGAGAACGGGGGGATGTCCCTCGTGGAAACAAGGGCCGCACCCGGCGGAGGCGACAGCAAGGGGCGGACCCGACGGCTCCTGGCTGGGACCGATCGTGTCGCGTTCAACTATTACGGCTCCCTTTCGGGCAGCACCGCCGCCACGTGGACGACCGAGTGGACTGATCCCGAAGCCAGTCCCAGTCTGATGCGGATCGATGTGGCCTTCAAGGCCGGAGACCGGCGGCGCTGGCCGCCTTTCGTAGTGCTCATGCCGTCCGGAGGAAGCCCCCCGCCGCAGGGGTCGTCGCCCGGCACGGACACCGCGTCGACGGGCAAAGTCTCTAGTACGGCGCCGTGACGGGCGCGTCCGCTCACCCTGGCGTGGGCCAAGCGGCTCTCAAGAAAAGAAGGTCCCGTGCGTGCACGGGACCTTCAGGCTTTTCACGCGATCATGGGATTTAGCCTTCAGCCCGGATCGTCGGCGTTGCGCACCGGATGCGAACTGGCGACATCGCCCACTTCATGGCCCGGAGAATACACCTCGAATTCCGAATTGCGTCCCGGAACCCGGTAGGCATAGCGCTTGTGCCAGGGGTCCAAGAGCCCGCTCTGGTTCTTGAGGTAGGGCCCATGCCACCCACTCACCCCGTCCGGCGGGGAGAGCAAGGCCTGCAGGCCCTGCTCGGCGGAAGGATAGCTGCCGACGTCGAGATAGTAGAGTTCCAATGCCGACGTGATGTTCTTCGCCTGGATCTGCGCCGTCTGGGCCTTTGCGCTTGAGAAATACCCCAGCACCCGCGGCGCCATCAAGGTCGCGAGCATGCCCACGATCCCCAGAACGACAAGCAGTTCGACAAGCGTGAAGCCGGCTTCATCCTTGCGCCGGGCGGTTTTTGCTGTGGAATGAGGCCGAAGGCTTCGGCCGATCATCGTTGTCTTGACTTGGTAGAACAGCGAGCGTGAGCGAAGTCTCATGCAGATAGTCCTTATGCTGTTCATAAGGCGTTGAATCCTTTGCGGCCTGTTGGGAATGTGTTCGCACTTCGTCGAATCATTGAGCCCAATAGATGTCCGAAAAATTAAGAAATTCTTTCTTTCGCAAATACAACCAGAGGTATTGGGCCGATCCTGCTGTATAGTCTTGTCGTTCAGCGGTGTTTCACTAGATTTAACTTCAAGTCACTCCAACAATTTGAAGCAAATGCCTCTGCTTCCCGCCTGCGAGCGCGCTTCGTTGTGCCAGGGGAGCTATCACGCTAGGACGACGCCGCCCTAGCGGCCTCATGGCCTTTGATTTCGCCACCGACAGAGGTATAGACTGCGGCGCATGGCTTCTTCGCCCGCGATCCTGGTGTGCGACGTGCTTTTAACGAAAGTGCTGAATCGAAACGTGATTGTCCGGTTCTGGGCGGCAATCGCTGGTGCTTCGATGGGGCTCGTGTCAGGCCAGGCTGAAGCCAATGCGACCCGGTTCTTCGCTTCACCCGCCCAATGCGAAAGTGCGAGAGCTCTCGCACCTGGCGCCTGCCGTACGGCGTTCGCCAACGCCCTGGCCGAATTTGCCGCGAAGGCACCGATGTACCGTAGCCGCCGCGCCTGCTTCCGGCAGTTCGGCCCCTGTATGCCCTGGCCGGTCGGAACCCGCAGTTTTTCGCAGTTCCGGCCACAATGGGTGGGCGTGACGGTCGATGCGTCAACCTCCGGGCCGGCGGTGATGCCCGCAGTGGCGCCGGGCCGGATTCACCTGGTCTTTGCACCGCAATCCGTGTCCAGCCTGTCGCCGGCCGCGACGGAAACGCCCCGACCCTCTCATCCGTCCGACACAGGCGAGCCCGTGGCAAACATCATGACGCCGGATGAGGACGAGGCGGCTTCGCCAGCCTCGCCGCCTCCGGCGGCTGGCTCGGGTTTCACGGTGATCGATGGCGTGCTGACATATCCGGCACCGGCACGGTTCCAGCCCAAGGCCCTCAAGCACCCTTGACCCTGTTACCGCAGCTCCAGGACGCCATTCCTCCGAACCGCGCCGAGGGCGTGTTGCGAGCCCGATTCGCCCGCCACGGGGGCCGCACACGTGCCATGACCTGCCATGAAGCCGGAGGCCTCCGGCTACGCTTCCCCAAGGTTGATCAGGCGCACGAGCCGGACTGCGAGGCCGTGTGCATCAATACGGGCGGCGGCATGGTGGGGGGAGACCGGGCCCGTCTGAGCTTCGGATGTGACCCCGGCGCCGCCGTGTCGCTGACGACGCAGTCTGCCGAGAAGATCTACCGCAGCACGGGCGCCCTGACCAAGGTCGAGGTGTCGCTGGATGTGGCGAGCCAAGGATGCCTCGAATGGCTGCCGCAGGAGACGATCCTGTTCGACCAGGTCAGGCTGTCCCGGACACTTGATATCGCCATGCGGGCCGACGCGTCGCTCTTGATGGTCGAAATGTTGGTGTTTGGGCGTCTGGCCATGGGCGAAACCGTGCGGTCCGGCGAGCTGCACGACCGGTGGCGGATCCGTCGCGATGGGCGTCTTCTGTTCGCCGAGGATCTGCGACTCGCCGGGGATATCGCGTCCACGCTCGATCGCCCGGCGCTCGGCGGCGGGGCTCGAGCGTTGGCGACTCTCCTGTTCGTCGCGCCGCAGGCGGAGAGCATGCTGGACCCGGTTCGCGCGGCTCTCGCCGGCACTGAGGCGGAAAGCGGTGCGAGTGCCTGGAATGGTCTTTTGAGCTTCCGCGCGCTCTCGCCCTCGCCAGAGCGCCTGCGCCGGACTATCGTGACGGTGTTGGAAATCCTGCGGGGACGGGCCGTTCCCCGCGTTTGGCAATAGCGGATCCCGGAGGCGCGTCGCATGAATCTTACACCGCGGGAAAAGGACAAGTTGCTGATCGCCATGGCGGCCAATGTGGCCCGACGGCGGCTTGAACGCGGCGTAAAATTGAACCATCCCGAGGTGATCGCGCTGATCACCGATTTCGTCGTCGAAGGCGCTCGCGACGGCCGCAGCGTCGCCGAGCTGATGGATGCGGGCGCCCATGTGGTGTCGGCGTCTCAGGTGATGGACGGGATCGCGTCCATGATCCACGACGTGCAGGTCGAGGCCACCTTCCCGGACGGCACCAAGCTTGTGACCGTCCATCATCCGATCCGCGACGCGGCGGACGATCTCGTCCCAGGCGCCGTGCTGGCCGCGCCGGGCGACCTGACCTTGAACGAGGGCCTGGACACCGTGACCCTGACGGTGGCCAACACGGGCGACCGGCCGATCCAGGTCGGCTCGCATTACCACTTCTTCGAAACCAATCCGGCGCTTGATTTCGAGCGGCCCAAGGCGCGCGGCTTTCGGCTCGACATTCCGGCCGGAACGGCGGTGCGGTTCGAACCGGGCCAGAGCCGGGAGGTTCGTCTGGTGGCCTTTGGCGGACGCCGCGAGGTCTATGGGTTCCGGCAGCAGATCATGGGACCGCTGTAGCTGGTGGGTGACCGATCCGCAGGCTTTGTGCTAGGGAGCCCAAAGCCGCACCAAAGGAGTCAAGCTGGCGATGAGCGATATTACGATCACCTCCGGCGAGTTCCGCTTTAAGGCGCGATTCGAGGAGAAGCTGGCACCCAAAACCACCGCCAAGTTCCGCAGCCTTCTGCCTTACACGCAGCGGATCATTCATGTGCGGTGGAGCGGTGAGGCCTGCTGGATCCCGCTGGGCGATCTCGATCTTGGGTTAGAGTACGAGAACCACACGAGCTTTCCCGCACCCGGGCAGATCATCGTCTATCCCGGCGGTATCAGTGAAACCGAGATCCTGCTCGCCTACGGCGGCGTTCATTTCAAAAGCAAGATGGGCCAGCTGGCCGGCAACCATTTCCTGACGATCACCGAAGGCCAGGAACGCCTGGCGGAATTCGGACCCTACGTGCTCTATCATGGCGCGCAGGAGATCGTATTCGCAGCAGTGTGAATCGGGTGGCTTGTGGTTTGCGCCGACCGACGCTTCAATAAGCAAGGGGAGTTCCACACTCGGTGGAACTCCCCTTGTAAGACAAATCGTGTGTCAAAGGATGGGGCTGGTCGAAGCCGCCCATCCAAAGTCTGATTCAGGCCGGATCAGCGCTGCTTTTGCCGCATTTTACGGGCCGCGTAGCGTTCGTCGCGCCGGGCTTTTTGTTCAGCCTGGTCCAGCACGACGCGCGAGGCGCGTTCGAGCCGCGCGGCCTCGACCACCTTGCGCTCGGCCTCAAGCTCGGCTTCGCGGGCGAGGGCTGCGAGCAACTCTTCCTCTTCGCGCTTGCGGCGCTCTTCGGCTTCCCGCTCGCGCTGCTCCTGCAGCAGCCTCTGGCGTTCCTCCTGGCGCGCAAGACGCGCATCGTGGATCGCTTTCCGCTCGGCCGCGACAGCTTGACGCCGCGGATCGTCGGGTCCGGGCCGGGTCTTGAGTTTCTCGACAAGGGCCAGTTTGGCCGATGTCGACGCTTTGATTCGGTCGGAGAAATTCGCGTGGTTGAACGTACCCAAGGGCGATCCAGTTTCGGGGACGCCGATCTGAAAGCGGCGTCGAGGGGAATAGAATGCGCGAGAATCGACAGCGACGCGCGCGCAACGGGCATATAGACCTCCCGGCAAGGTTTTGGAAGGGCGCGCGTGCGTATTCCTGCAGGGAACCGGGGTACAACGACCGTATGCTGAATGCGCTTTACCGGCGCACCTGGCACGTTGCGATCAACGCGATGGCCGGCAGAAGGCAGCGCCCCGCGCGGCTTGACCGTCGCCGGCAAAGTCAGCAAGACAGCGTCTACGAACGCGCCGAGGACGTTATGGACCCATTCACCACGCTCGAGGGTGTTGCCGCCCCGCTGAAGATCACCAATATCGACACCGACAAGATCATCCCGAAGCAATACCTGAAGACCATCAAGCGCACGGGTCTTGGCCGCGGCCTGTTCTCGGAAATGCGCTACGACGATGCCGGCAACGAGCGGCCCGATTTCGTGCTGAACCAGCCGGCTTACCGACACGCCAAGATCCTGGTGGCAGGCGATAATTTCGGCTGCGGGTCCTCCCGCGAGCATGCGCCATGGGCGCTGCTCGATTTCGGCATCCGTTGCGTGATCTCGACGAGTTTCGCCGATATTTTTTACAACAATTGCTTCAAGAACGGCATTCTGCCGATCACGGTGACGCCCGAACAGCTCGAGCTTCTGTTCGACGATGCCGAACGCGGATCGAACGCCACTCTCACGGTCGACCTCGAAAAGCAGGAGATCCGCGGGCCGGACGGAGGCACGATCACCTTCGACCTCGATTCGTTCCGCAAACATTGTTTGCTCAACGGGCTCGACGACGTGGGTCTCACCATGGCCAAGAAGCCGGCAATCGATCGCTACGAACACGAGATGGCAACGTCGCGGCCCTGGGCCTGATTTCCGGACGAAACCGACATCGCATGCAACAAGCACCACGCCCGGGCGTTACCGGGCGTCTCGACGGAGTATGATCATGCCGGATGCCCAGAAACTGAAGCGATTTCACATCGAGCAGGATGGCGAGGACTTCCTGCTACGCATCGAGGACGAGGCCGGCGACCTGTTCGAAGTCACGGCGACACACGATCAGGTCGACCTTATCGTCGACAGTCTCGACGAGGCCCTGGAGGCCGAGGAGGAGGCGGAAGATTTGGACGATGACGCGGACGAGGAGGAGAAGGCTTAGGGCCTTGCCGAAGATAACTGAATCGGCGTTGCCGGGGTAGATTCCGCGCTGGGGTGGCGTCCGCTACAGACGATGAATGATCGATATTGGCTCGATTCGCGAGCGCTACGCCGCGCTATCTCCGCATCTTGACGAGCGCGGCCGGCGCGTGTTCGCGGCGACCGAGGCCCGGACGGCCGGTTACGGCGGCATCGCGGCCGTCTCGCTGGCCACCGGGATTGCGGCCAGCACCATTGGCCGCGGCCTGCGCGAGCTGGCTGCTTCCGATGGACTTGATTTTAGTCGGGTACGCCGTCCTGGCGGGGGCGGCAAGCAGCGGGTGACACAGGATGCCACGCTCATGGCGGACCTGCTCTCGCTGGTCGAGCCGGACGCTCGGGGCGATCCGATGTCGCCGTTGCGCTGGACCTGCAAAAGCATATCGCAGTTGACGCGGGCCTTGGTGGCCAAGAGCCATCGGGTGGGACGGACCCTCGTCCGTGAG
>NZ_JAMOIM010000070.1:0-3893 GCF_026130545.1 Lichenifustis flavocetrariae
AGGTCGAGGCGTCGTTGCCGTCCTCGTAGCCGGCCGCGATCATCAGCAAGCGGAAGCGGATGATGGCGGCGAGGCTGTGCGTGATCAGCTCGGGAGAACGCGGATCGTTGATGCATGACGCGAGACGATCGGCCACCCGCAGGCGATGTTCGGCCTCGCGTAACATCAACAGGCCGCCGTCCGATGACAGACGTCCTCCATCGAACTTGGCCACAACAGTCTTGCCCGCGACGGATGACAGGCCGGGCAGCATCGGCGTAAGATCGCACATGGCGGGTGTAGCCTCGCGGAAACGGCGATGATCGGTCTCGACACCCAATTCATACGCTATTTCAGCAGGTTGCGCCACATCCGCCTACCCACGCTGCATAATCCGGGCTAGCCGCCAATGAGGTGTTCTTGGAACGACCCGAGCGAGATCCTGGTCGTGTTGGCCGGCCCAATGCAGAAAGCGGAGAAACGATCGGACGTGGGAGACAGCCGCTGTGCGGGTGGCCGACGTCGCCGAGAGCGACAGCTGATGCTCGACGGCGGCAAGGACTTGCTCCGCTGTCAGCCCCCCGAGGTCTTGGCCAGGGTGGTGATGCCTGAGCCAGACCAAAAAGCGTCGAGCGCCCAAAAGGACGCCATCGCGGGACTTAGGCTCAAGGCCCCGTACCTTGCTCAGAAAACCTGAATAGGAGGTCAGAAGCGGGGCGTCCGGATCATCGACGACACTGGGTGCGGCAACAATGAAACGTTCAGGCGCCACCCGCCGCGCGTGTTGAAGCGCTGACACCGCCCTAATCCGAGGTGGGTCTGTGGTGAAGGTACGCAGATACCTGTCGACAGTACCTTCGCTGATCCGCCCGGAACTGCAATGTTCAGCAGCAAAATGGCTAAATCGCCCGATCCGGCTCAGATAAATCTTAGCGGATGCTCGCTGGTAGCCGAGCGACGAGAAGTAACCGGCGATGCGATCCATCTCGGCGCCGAGCGCGCCGCTGCGGAGGCGCTTGAGCACCCGCGATACGAAAAATAGAACTCAAGCATTGCGCCCCTCCGGCATGGCGGCGCAGGGGGATCCCGCGTCCGCACGAGGGACACGAAATATTATGTGGCGGAGGAATCCACGCGTGGCCGGCCCTGGCTGACGTCACGCCGCCTCCGCCACATAATCTCGCCCGAGACATAAGAAGGGATCGCGCTTCAGGCCCTCCTGCACCAGCAAGGCCAAGCCCTGCATCCCCTTGCGCATGTCCGTGTGCCCGCTCGCGATCCAGATCCGGACGTTGCTGGCGACAGGACTCATCGCAACGCCCTCAGCACCGCCCCCACCAATGCTGCCGAGGCTTGCGCATCGATCGTCAGCCGGGTCCCCCCAGTAAGCTCGACTACAATCGCCGGGCTTGTCGGAGGCGCTGAGGCAGTCATCGGTTCCGGCAGGAGGACAGCCGGCACAAAAGCGACATCGGACCGCCCCTGGGCCTGCTGGCGCCATTTGTAGATCAGGCTGGTCGACACATCGTAGCGACGGCCCACCTCCGTCACCACCGCCCGGGGCATGAACGCCGCCGACAGGATCTCCCGCTGCGCCGCAGCGCTCCAATGACGCCGACGTTCCGGGCCGGTCTGCAGAGTGATCTGGGTCATGCTGTGCAGCTACAAGCGCTTATAAGGTGGACTTACAAGCAAAGCTTCGCAGCCGCACTAACCTCTCGCAAGGCGGTCTTCGCCGGGCGGATACTCCTGATGCGGCGGCTGCAGAATGTCCGGGCCGAGTTCAGTCTGACGGCGCTCGCCTACAACATCCGGCGAGCCATCACGATCGTCGGGATTCCCGGTCTGCGGGAGGCCGTCGCCGCCTGAATGCGGCTCGTTCCCCCTTGAAACGAGCCTCAGGATCGGCCGTAGCCGGCCTCTGCACGGCCAATCGGCGCTTCCAACGCCATTCGACCGTCAACTCGGAAATCGGCGGATCCTCAGCAGGCTGAACCCAAAACCACGCTGCTTCAGCCGTTTTCACACGGTCTGCAAGCAGACCGTGTGGAAAGTCGGGCCGAGTGGATTCCGCGTTTCCGTGGGGCGGTGTACCTTTTGGTATGGCGCATATCTCGGGGTCCCACCGCTCGCAGTTGCTGCTTTTGCCGGAAGCGGTGGACGACTATGTCGGAGCGGACAATCCGGTCCGGTTCATCGAGGCCTTTGTCGACGGGCTGGATCTTGCGGCAGCGGGGTTCGCCCGTGTCCTGCCGAAGGCGACGGGACGTCCCGGCTACGATCCGGCCGACCTGCTGAAGCTGTACGTCTATGGCTATCTGAACCGGGTCCGGTCGAGCCGGCGCCTGGAGGCCGAAACCCATCGCAATGTCGAGGTGATCTGGCTGTTGCGGCACCTGAAGCCGGACTTCAAGACCATCGCCGACTTCCGGCGCGACAACCGTGCGGCCTTCCGGCCCGTGTTCCGCGAGTTCGTCCTGCTGTGCCGCCAGCTCGACCTGTTCGGGCGGGAGCTGCTGGCCGTCGACGGCATGCGCATCAAGGCGGTCAACAACAAGGACTGCAATTTCACCCGCGGTGCCCTCGCCGAGTTCATCCGCCGCGCAGACGAGAAGCTGGCCGACTACCTGAGGCGCTTGGATGACAGCGACGTGCAAGACGAGCGCGCGGGCGGGACGGTAGGGCGCGGCGAGGACAAGCTGAAAGAGAAGATCGCTGCCATCCAGGGCAAGCGCCACCGCCACAAGGCGATGCTGGCCGAGTTGGAGCGGACGGGCGAGGACCAGGTCTCGCTGACCGACCCCGACAGCCGCGCCATGGCACGGATGACCAAGGTCGGCGTCGGCTACAACGTGCAGCTGGCCGTGGATGTGAAGCACAAGCTGATCGTCGAGCAGGAGGTCTGCAATCGAGTCCTCGACATGGGGCTTCTCGCACCGACCGTCGAAGCCGCCATGGCGACGCTCGGCGTGGACCGGATCGAGGCGGTGGCCGACAAGGGCTACTTCAAGATCGAGGAGGTCGAGGCCTGCGAGAAGGCCGGCATCACGGCCTACCTGCCCAAGCCCGTGCGCGGTCCGGCGGTGCGCAAGGGCTTCTTCACCAAGGAGGCGTTCCGCTTCGAACCCGACAAGAACGTCTATACGTGCCCGGCTGGACAGACGCTCTCGCCCTGCCGGAGAGGCCGCTCGCGCGACAATGTGAAGATCGACTATGCCAACCCGGCCGCTTGCAAGGCCTGCGCCCTTCGCCCGCGCTGCACGAACACATACCGGCACGTCTCCCGGCTGGAGAACGAGGCCGTGCTCGACCGCATGGCCGCCCGCTTGGCGGCACGCCCCGACATCCTCGATCACCGACGCGAAACTGTCGAGCACCCGTTCGGCACCATCAAACAATGGATGGGGCAATGTGCCTTCCTGATGCGGCGGCTGGAAAACGTGCGTGGCGAGTTCAGCCTGACGGCGCTCGCCTACAACATCCGGCGGGCTATCACCCTGGTCGGCTTGCCGGACCTGATCGCTGCCGCGAGGGCATGAGACACGCCCGTTTGTCCCTAATCACGCGCTCGCAGACCGCTATCAGCCCCTCCAGCGGCCTCACGACGCCCAACAGTGCAATCAGACGCCGAATGGACCTCCTCGCGCAAATGCCGAGCCGTGCTGCTCCCAAAACCTCAGGATCAGGAGTTTCCACACGGTCTGCGAGAGTTTTGCAACATGACTCTCGTTCTCCTAAACAATTGCGGAATGCCGATTCCAAACAGGCTGAAACCGAAAAGCGCAAGAGACTTAGGGAGGGGTACAGTCGCAACACCGCCGCCAGGCGTGTTTAGAAAGGCCAAGCCGGTCAGGCTTTGAAACAGGAAATCGTGCTCGCTTGGATTACCGAACGGCGAGGTGGAGGCGATCGAC
>NZ_JAMOIM010000070.1:3993-14811 GCF_026130545.1 Lichenifustis flavocetrariae
GCATAGCCGGTGACCGGGTCAAAGGCCGCCAGGATCGCTTGACCATATTGGTTCTGGTAAGTGCCGTAGAGCTGCCCGTTCCCGTAGGCCAAGCCGGTCAGGCTTTGAAACAGGAAATCGTGCTCGCTTGGATTACCGAACGGCGAGGTGGAGGCGATCGACTCCCCCGTTGCATAGCCGGTGACCGGGTCAAAGGCCGCCAGGATCGCTTGACCATATTGGTTCTGGTAAGTGCCGTAGAGCTGCCCCTTGCCGTAGGCCAGGCCGGTCAGGCTTTGAAACAGGAAATCGTGCTCGCTTGGATTACCGAACGGCGAGGTGGAGGCGATCGACTCCCCGGTTGCATAGCCAGTGACCGGGTCAAAGGCCGCCAGGATCGCTTGACCATATTGGTTCTGGTAAGTGCCAAAAAGGCTGGCAGACAGTGCTGAAGAGACGCTTAGAACCCCACTCAACACAAGGGTTGGCGCAATCAGAAAAGGTCGTAATTTTCTACTAGATGCCGATAAGAAGCTCATTCTAAAAACTCCATGGCGAATAAGCCGCGCAATCAGATGCAAAAGCAAAAACGGCCCTAATAATGTGTTTTTCTATGAGACATGGGTCTGCGATAGGCAATCACAAAAGTCTGGAAATCCACGATTTGAATGCCGGCGTCCAAGCAGCCCGGGCCGGAGATGCCGGGCGCGGGTTCGCCGTAGTTGCGAGCGAAGTGCGTGTGTGCACGGAGGTGGCAAAGCAGGCCACTGGAGCGTCGGTAAAGTGCTGACGCGGGCGGAGTAATCTCCGGCCAGTGGATAGGCTGCCCGTTTTGGGGTGGCCGGGATGTTTGCCGCGGAGGTCTACGCCGCCGTTCGGCACTTCGTGTTCATGGAAGGCAAGAGTCGCCGAGAGGCCGCCCGGGTCTTCGGGCTGAGCCGCGGGACGGTTCTGAAGATGTGCCGGTTCTCGATGCCGCCCGGGTACACACGGACGAAGCCAGCTGAGAAGCCGAAGCTGGGACCGCATGTCGCCGTCATCGATGCCATTCTGGAGACTGACCGTAAGCGATGCCCCGAGCGCACCTTCGTAGGCGCGGGTAGCTATGTTATGCTGCTCGGGCGGTAGCCTTGAGCCCGGAAATGGCCGGATAGGCCCAGGGAAGCAGATCATCGATGCGGCTCTGGGGAATGCCATCGACGATGCGGGCGATGACGTCGGCCAGGTAGCCCTGCGGATCGACGCCGTTCAGCTTGCAGGTTTCCACGAGCGAGGCGATCACCGCCCAATGTTCGCCGCCGCGATCCGACGCGGCGTCATGATGCCGGTAGTCTGGGCCGCGAGGTTGTCGTCGCCTATCCGTTTCATCCGCTATTCGAAAAGCGCGCCATTGTGGTCGCCGATCAAACGCATGGTGGCGCTCGTCACCTGACGCTTCGCGCGGGCGAAAGCGAGTCGTTTCTCGTTCCGGAGTGGATGATTCAGAGTGCCGCGGCCACCAAGGTCGTTGAAACTCCCTGTATTTCCGTCGCTCAGCTTCGCGCGCTTCGGGCCTTCTTGGATTCGATCCTAGCCTCATCGGCGGGGACCGCCGTCCCCTGCAAAGGAGGTGCATATGGCGACACACAGGACCCTGTCGCAAATGGATCTTTTCGACCCGCCGCCGCCGGTGAGCCAACTCACGGCGACCGAGCGTCGAAAGGCGCTGGATTTATTGCAAGCGCTCTTGGCCGAGGCGATCAAGCCGGCACCGGACAAGGAGAACGAGAACCGGACGGAGGCGTGCGATGACGAAGATATCGGCTGACCACCTGGCTCGCAGCGCGGTTGTCTATGTTCGGCAATCGACGGCCGAACAAGTCGCGCACAATCTGGAGAGCCAGCGTCGACAGTATGGCCTTGCCGACAGGGCGCGATTGCTCGGCTGGCAGGCCGTCGAGGTCATCGACGACGATCTCGGCCGATCGGCCGGCGGCATCAGACGCCCGGGCTTCGAGAGATTGCTCGCCGCGATCTGCGAAGGGCGCGTCGGCGCCGTCATGTCCGTGGAGGCGTCGCGTCTGGCCCGCAATGGGCGCGACTGGCACACGCTGCTGGAGTTTTGCGGCCTGGTTGGCACGATCATCGTCGACGAAGACGGCGTGTATGACCCTGCCTCGCCGAACGATCGGTTGTTGCTCGGCATGAAGGGGACGATGAGCGAGATGGAGCTTTCCATCTTCCGCCAGCGATCCATCGAAGCGATGAAGCAGAAGGCGCGTCGTGGCGAACTCTTTCTGACGGTGGCCGTGGGTTACGTGAAGGCCGGGCGCGACCTGATCGAAAAGGATCCCGATCGGCGCGTCCAGGAAGCCATTACCCTGGTGTTCCGCAGGTTCGCGGAACTTCAGTCGATCCGGCAAGCGCTCGTGTGGTTTCGGCAAGAGAAGATTCCATTGCCCGTCTTGACGGTCGGCGATCCGGCCGAACGGATCGCTTGGAAAGCGCCGGTGTACTCGACCATGCATCACATCCTGACGAACCCGGTCTATGCCGGCGGCTACGCGTTTGGGCGTCGAACGATGCGCGTCGTGATCGAGAACGGACGAAAGCACGTCCTGCGGAGCATGCAGCGCGATTGGAAAAGCTGGGACGTTTTGATCCCGGATTACCATGAGAGCTATATTCCCTGGGTCGACTTCGAAAGGAATCAAACCCTGATTGCCGACAACGCCAACGGCAAAAGGTTCATGAGCCGCGGCGCCGTTCGCCGCGGCGAAGCTCTGCTGGTCGGTCTTTTTCGCTGTGCGCGATGCGGACGAAAGCTTCGTGTCCGCTACAGCGATGGGGCCGCTCGCTACCAATGCGTCGGCGCATTCACTCACCTGGCGGCAGCCCGCTGCATCAGCTTCAGCGGAATGCGCACCGACCGGATGGTTGCCCAGGAAGTGCTCGAGCGCCTCCAACCCCTTGGCGTAGAAGCGGCCCTGGCTGCGATCGATGCCCGTAGTCATAGGCGCTCAGAGAAGCAAGGACAGCTCGCGTTCGCGCTTCAGCAGGCCCGCTATGAGGCCGCCCGTGCTCAGCGGCAGTATGATGTCGCCGATCCCGACAACAGGCTCGTGGCTGGCGAACTGGAGCGACGGTGGAACGAGCGGCTGGTCGTGGTGCGCAGTCTCGAGGCCGAGCTCGCCCAAGCCAGCGCCGAACAGGCGGACGTGCTCACCATCGGCGATCGAGACCGGCTCATGATGTTGGGCAGGGATCTGGCGAGGGCGTGGGAGAGCCCAAGCACCACGCCGGAGACGCGTAAGAAGATCATCCGTACGGTCATCTCCGAAATTATCGTCGACGTCGTCGGCGACAGCCTCGACCTCGTCATTCATTGGCAAGGAGGCGATCACACGCGCCTCGGCGTGAAGAAGAATAAATTCGGTCACACACGATGGGTCACCGATACCGATATCGTCGAGCTCGTCCGCGCATTGGCCCGTCATATGCCCGATCACGCGATTGCCATGGTGCTCAACCGCTCGGGAAAGACGACGAGCCACGGCCATAGTTGGACTCGCGGCAGCGTCTGCTTCCTGCGGCATCAGAATGACATCGCGAACCATCGACCAGGGGAACGGGCCGAACGCGGGGAGACCACGATCAATGAGCCGGCCGCGATCCTGGACGTCAGCACGTCAACCGTGCGTCGCTTGATCGCCGAGCGGGCTCTTTCCGCGAGCCAGCCGTGCAAGGGCGCGCCCTGGATAATCTCCCAGGCCGAACTGGCGCGCGAAACCGTTCGCCGCGAAGCCAACATTCGGCGGTCACGGCGCCCGCCGTCCGATGATCGCCAACAAAATCTTCCGCATTTATAAGGGCATGATGAGATGAGCAGTATGAAGCGCCCTCGTCCGAGCCGGCGAAGAGTACATTTTTTCGATTGAGGGCCAGGGGCCTGATTGAACGCTCGACCGTATTCGAGTCCATCTCGATACGGCCGTCCTCGACGAAGAGCGTCAGCCCCGTCCAGCGTGTAGAGGGCGGTCCAAATCCAGGCCACTCCACTGCCCCGTCCGACTCCAGACGAACGATACTAGATTAAACGGTGCCCTTGGCTAACCTTTTACGTTCATGATCTTATTTCGTCTGTAGCGGGGTCGCCGGCCGTTGTAGGGCTGGCCTGGATTTGCTCCGCCCCGTGGCCTGGATTTGGACCGCCCTTCACAAACGTCTCTTAAAGCAATGTCCCGTGCAGAATGACGAGCGCCACCCTGAAGTAGATGACGAGGCCAGTCACATCGACAAGCGTCGCAACGAATGGGGCCGAAGCGCTGGCAGGATCGAAGCCCAGCCGCTTGAGAATAAAAGGTAGCATCGAGCCCGCCATCGAGCCAAAGGTCACGATCCCAATAAGGCCCGCGCCGACCGTCAGCGCGATCAAGGGCCAGTGGACGCCGTAGTCGTAGATGCCGAGCTGTTGCCAGACGGCGATCCGCAGGACCCCGATTGCGCCTAGAATCGCGCCGAGGGTCATGCCCACCGGAAGCTCCCGAATCGCGACGCGCCACCAGTCGCGCAGCCGGAGCTGCCCGAGGGCCAGAGCCCGGATGAGAAGCGACGTCGCTTGGGAGCCCGAGTTGCCTCCCGAACTCATGATCAGCGGTATGAAGAGGGTCAGGACAACGGCCTTCTCCAATTCGGTCTCGAAGTGTTGCATGGCGCTGGCCGTCAGCATCTCGCTGAGGAACAAGGCGCAGAGCCAGCCGGCTCGCTTGGAGAGCATTCGACCGAAGCCGATTTCGAGATAGGGGCCCTCAGCACCAGCGACGCCGCCGAATCTCTGGACGTCTTCCGTGCTCTCCGCGACGACAGCGTCGAGCACGTCGTCAACCGTCACGATCCCCAGAACACATCGCGCGTCGTCAACCACCGGGACGGCCAGTAGGTCATAGTGAGCGATCAAACGAGCGACATCCTCCCGATCGGCGCTCGCCGTTGTCGTGATCGGTGCCCGGCCGGAACAATGGGTTAGGATAGGATCGCCGGGCGAAGCCGTGATGAGCCGCCGCAGCGACACGGTCTGCTCGAGTCGACCGCTCGACGGATTGATCACGTAGATCGGGTAGATGGTCTCGCGCGTATGATGGACGGCGCGGATATGATCCAGAACCTCTGCCACGGTCGCGGTCGCCTGAACGCTCACGAACTCGGTCGTCATGAGGCTGCCGGCGCTGTCACGCGGATAGGCCAGCAAGGTGCGAACGATCCGTGCGACGTCGTCGTCGAGCAGCGGAAAGAGAGCGTCGCGATCAGCCTTCTCGGCTTGGCGAAAGACGTCCGCCTGCCGGTCGACCGCCATGCCGTCGAGGATGGCGCGCGCCTGTTCGGCCGGGATGGCGCGCAGCAATCTCGCGCCGCGGGTGAGGAACGGCTGATCGAAGACATCCACCGCTCTTCCGACCGGCAGCCCAGCCACTTCAATTACGGCTTCTGGCTCCAGAGCGCGATTAAGCCGCTCGGCCGTGTCTGCCGGGCGTTCGTCGAGCCGAGTCAGCGTAGGATCGAAGACATCTTGGGACGGAAGCTTCTTTTGCAGCAAATTCGTTTTCCTGTCTGTCCGTCAACCAACGCAAGAAGCACGTATACTCCGATCCACTATACGTAGATTGCAGTTGCTAGACCCCGGGCAAGCTGACCGGCGGGCAAGCGACACAGATCGATGGGGTTGCAGCTTCAAGCGAAAAGCCGCAACCCCATCGAAATGGTCGCAAAGAAAATGGCCTCATCCCATCGACTAAGATTTTTGGATGACCACTTTTCCTGCGAGAGAGTGGCGAAGACCGCATTTACCAAAGCACTTATATTCAACAATCGCTCAAACAGTCTGAGATGATCCCCATCCTGCAAAAACGTCGCGAGGAACATGAGAAAGGACAGGGTCCACCCGATCTTGACCATCATCAAACGGTTGACTGCTGCCTGATCGCTATCAAGGCGTCGACCTCTGGCTTGTGGACACTCGGTCCGTCGGGCCTGCACCTTTGGTGAATCGAGGAGTCGACGGAGCTGGCTGATCAGCGTCGCGAGAGTTTGCATGTCGTGTCTTCTAAAGGTTGTAATCGTTCCTGCTGGAGACTGAAGCCCTTCTCTGCAACCACAGGATACAAGAACGGATCGGCAAGCAGGCCCTTCAATGCAGCACTGACAGCACGCTGAGATTCTAGAGTACCTTCGACTAAAGGAAGACGGTAAGAAGCTCCGAAGCCAAGCCTGACCAGGCCCATTGCTATCTTGACCGGTACGGGTACGGTGTCGCTGTTCAGCGCTTCCATCAGCTCAGCTAGTCGCCAATGAATATTGCGAGCCAGGTCGTAGCGCCCTTGCCGGCAAGCTATTTGCTGGGTCGCGCAGACCCTAGGCAGCAGGTTTGCCACGACCGAAAGGCTTCCCTGTCCTCCTGCGAGGTTGAAAGCTAGCGCTTGTGCGTCGCTGCCGCAAAGCTGCACGAATTGTTCGCCTGCTGTGCGTGCTGTCGCGAGAACCCGCAGCGGATCGCTGCTCTGGTCGCAAATCCCAACGATCGATGCGATCCGGCTCAAACGGCCGATCGTCATCGGCAAAAGATTGACACCGGTCCGTGATGGAAGGTTGTGTAGAATGATGGGGAGATCGACCGCTCGGGCGAGAGCCTCGAAATGCCGATAGATTCCCTCTTGTGAGGGCCTGCTGTAATAGGGTGTCACGACCAGAACGGCATCGGCGCCAGCGGCTTTGGCCATCCGTGTCAAGGCGATCGTGCTGTCCGTTCCGTTTGTTCCCGTGGCTGCAATCACCGGCACGCGCCCGGCCGAGACCTCGGCGCAGATGCTGATGAGCCGGTCCTTCTCTGCCGTTGTAAGGGTCGGTCCCTCCCCGGTCGTGGTACAGGTCGCCAGCCCATGAATCCCTTCGGACATTTGCCAAGCGACGAGGTCGCCAAAGCCTTGTTCATCGAGGCCATCGCCGTCGAACGGGGTGAGCAGATCCACGATCGAACCCCAAAGCGAGATCATGACGCCGCCTCTCTGATGGAAACCACATTGACTTCGAGTCCGGTCGAAGCGCCTGTCGGAGCAGCCACGACCAGAGCTTGAGGGATGCCAACCCGCCTGCCACCGGCGCCGCCGCGAGGGCAAGGGTGTGTGCGGGATTGCCGACCCCCAAACGGGATCAATGGCAATTCGCAAGCCGACAATCGGGGCACGACCATCAGGGATTCGCTTAGCGTCCCTATGAACGAGGGCCGGTCGGAGTGGCAGGGGGCGCGGCAGCGCTCGCCTGAGGGCTTCTGGAACGCGAGGACGACGGTTCTGGTCACACCGGGACTTTTGCCCACGCTTGCATAATCGACAGAAACGACAGTCGCCAGCACAGCCGCTTGCTTAGCAATGAACGATTGCTCATGCAGCTGCCCGAAGGCAAGGCGGACCTCCCAGAAGGCCAGGACGGGTGCAACGACGCAGAACGCGCCGTTGAAGTCGCTCGCGCACGATCGGAAAGGAAGTTGGGTTTTCGTGTCAGAAAAGCTTTGGCTCGAATGAAGGGTCCTGCCCTGACAGAAACGAGTTGCAGCGACAGCGAGCGTTTTTGGCTTCGGCAAGGGCTCTTGCCGAGCGTGATCGACCGTGTGCTTCGTCAGCCAGCGGACGAGGTCGGTCGCACTCGATGCACAATACAGCAGGCCCACCTGCGCGAGCATATTCTCGCGCTCCTGCAGAAACCGCCGGGCGAGATGCTTCTGCGTGAACATCAGCTCGAGGATGAGGAAGACGTGCAGGTCGAGATTGTCGACCGCATCCGCGAGCCGCTCAAGCAGCGCGGTGACCTTGAAATCTTCGCCGGTGGCCTTTCCTCCGGTAAAGGATGTGCTTCGGCGATCGACGCACTGGAGCAGCGATGTCGCGAGATCCCAACGAAAGGCGGCGAACTCGGCCATGGCAGTGACTTAGAACTCAAGTTGGAGCGGGGTTGTCGCAAAATTGAATGCGCCTGATCGATGGTGGGCTTCGAAGTCGAAGAAGCGCAACGCGTCTTCGCGCCTCTTGGAGATGCCGCCACCGAGGTTGTGGATCTCGATCGCCAGCCAAGATCCCGGGGGCAGCCTGACCGATGACGAAGTTCGTTTGCGCGCGCTTATCCTTCACCGGAGGAGGTTCAAATCCAGGAGGAAACATTGACAGCATCCAGTGGCGAAATGGCGCCCGCCAATATGAATTGCTTTGGCGTTACAGATCGAGAGGCGAAAAGTGCGAAATGTATAAACGGCGCATAAAGAGAACCGAAACGCAGATCCCGCTCGGAATGACAAAGACAATCGATCGCTGCTCTAATACCAACGGCCTCTGACTTTGACTCGCGGGTTCTTCCCTGACGGTTTTTGATCTGATTCCATGGCGTGAGGAGATTCGCGCATGGCTTCAGCGGTGAGTTTGCGGGCGGACTTCAGCAACTGAGCTTCGTCGCATGGCGGCTTTGAGCAAGAACGCCAATCAGAGTCGCCGCTTGCTATCGCTGGCGGCGGTTCTGGACGGGATGAGCCGGACTGAGGCGGCGCCGACCGGCGGCATAGATCGTCAGACGCTTCGGGCGGAGCTGGCTTGAGGCTCCGGCAGGCAGAGCCTGCTGGAGAAGCCAGCGGAGGGCTGGGTGCACCGGTTCAACGAACGTGGTCCTGATGGGCTGAAGGACACCTGGTCGAAGGGCAATCCATCGCGCCTGTCCGTCGATCAGCAGCGCAATCTGGCTCAGCTTGTCGAGACGGGACCGGATCGAGCTGTTGACGGTGTCGTGCGTTGGCGACGGGTCGACCTTCAACGGGTCATCAAGGAGCGCTTCGGCGTCACCTATCACGAGCGCACGGTCGGCAAGCTGCTCAAGGGGCTTGGCTTCTCCCACATCAGCGCGCGGCCGTGCCATCCCGGACAGGACGAGCGGACGATCACGACGTTCAAAAAAACTTCGCAACGACGCTGAACGCGCACGTGGCGCATCTGCCAAAGGGAAAGCCGATCGAGATATGGTTCCAGGACGAGGCGCGCATCGGTCAGAAAAACGGCCTCGTGCGACAGTGGGCGAAGACGGGGTCGCGACCGCGCCAGCCAGCCGATCAGCGCTACGAGAGCGCCTATCTGTTCGGAGCCATCTGCCCCGCGCGCGGCACCGGGGCGGCGCTCGCCATGCCGCACGCCAACACCGAAGCGATGCAACTCCACCTCGATGAGATTGCCCGTACCGTGGCCAGGGGCGCGCATGCGGTCCTGCTCCTCGACCGGGCCGGGTGGCACACGACAGACCACCTCGTCATGCCAAAGAACCTGACGTTCATCTTCCTGCCGTCACGGTCGCCCGAACTCAACCCCGTCGAATATCTGGCAGTACCTGCGAGCCAACTGGCTCTCAAACCGCGTGTTCGAAACCTACGACGCCATTATCGACGCCGCTTGCGAAGCCTGGAACAAGCTCATCGAGCAGCCCAACACAATCACCTCAATCAGCATGCGAGAATGGGCTCATGTCGGTCAAACATGAGGGCCGCTGGTATAATTCGATCTGTTTATAGATTGTTTATACGTGAGCAGCGCATAGTCGAAGCGCTTTCGGGACTGGCTCACCTCACCCTCCCGAACGAGGGGACGATCACGGACCTGGATGACGCCGTCGCGCAGCTGCTCTCACGAGCCCTGACCGGAAGTCGTCATGCCGATCTCCGTCGTAGCGGGAAGCCAAGTTGGATCCGAGAGGAAGGAGAAGGTCTCCGCTACGATCTCGAACAGGAAGGGGGCGGCGGCGGTCGTGCGCGTCGCCGGCACCAATCGGGTCACACCGCCTTTGACAGGGCCGGAAGGTGCTGGCCCTTCGCCAAATTCCAGCCGGCATCGTGCCCGAGGCGCTCGCCATCAATCGCATCCTGATCGCCCAGGCGCTACGCCCTGTTCCCGACAATGCCCTTCCTGATGAAGAGATTCAACCCGCGACTGCTGGTGATCGCCGGCACGCTCCTCTTCGCGGCGAGCTGCTTCATCAACGTTAGCCTGACGCACGACGTCGGCATGTACCAGCTGATCCTGCCGCAGCTAATGCGCGCCGCTGGCCAGCCGCTCTTCACCGTGCCGCTGAGCCAGATGTCGACGGCCGGGCTCGAGCCGCGCGACACCGCCGATGCCTCGGCTCTCTCCAACATGATGCGCAACCTCGGCGGCTCGATCGGCATCGCTATGTTGTCCACCATGATCGATCGGCGCGAGCACTTCCATTTCTCGGTCCTCGCCGAGGCCATGACGCAGAATGGCGCCCTCACACAGTCCCGGCTATCGGGCTTGGTCGCTGGCATGCAGGCGCATATGCTCGATCTCGCGGCGGCTAAGGGGCGAGCTCTCGGACTAGTGGCCACCAAGTTCGGAGGGAAGCCTATGTGATGGCCTACAGCGATGCGTTCTGGATCATCGGTGTGGGCCTGATCATCAGTTTGGCCGCCGTTGCCGTACTTAAGAAGCCGCAGAAGACAACGGGTCCGATTGAGTCGCACTGAAGCGATGCGTGCCCCACGCCGATCCGAATAGCGTTGATGGTGACGCTCCTCAAGGGATCGAAACCGGTGACGGCGGGTCCTGTCGGACGGTGCATCAGACGCGGCTGGTGTTATATTCCGCCCAAGGCAGGAGATCGCTCAAGCGGCGGCTGGTCGTCCGTGACGGACTGACGCCGGCTGACCTTCACTGGATGAGCGACCATGTACAGCCCGGTGGCGCGCCGCGCCTCGCCATCCGTTGGCGCAGTGGCGACGTCATGCGCCTGGAAATCGCCCTGCCGCACTCGAACCCGCCGACC
>NZ_JAMOIM010000071.1 GCF_026130545.1 Lichenifustis flavocetrariae
CTTCCATGGCGAATGGAACTATACAATCGTTCCAAGGCCATCATAATCAGCGCGATAATTTGTCGACGCTGCCTAAGGGCCATCGCACCGACGTGGCTGACCGCCATGGCTTCGGCCCACGTTTTTGCGGTCCCCGCGTCAGGCGCCTCCCTTGCTTCTCCACGAATGAGGTCGCCCTCGCTGCCGATGTCGAACGGGACGGCCATGTAGGTGATCATGATGGCATCCTGGCGACGTCGCAGAATGGAGCGAGGCTCACGTGACGGCGCTCCATTCCGGCGTGCGGTGCTTGCTCGCCTGGTCCAGCGCGCGACGAACGCCGGCCGCGTCGAAGTCGCTGCCGTAAACCGGGGTGCCCGGCTGCTGCCGCCAGGAGGCATCGAGGCCGCCGGCATCGACGGGATCGAACCCCAGTTCCTGGACGAGCGCCATGACCGTGGCCTTGGCCTCCGGATCGTCGCCCGCGACCGGCAGGGCGATGCGTCCCGGCGTCCCCTGCGGCTGCCCAAGGTCCATCAGGTGCCCGGCGTGAATGTTGTTGAACGCCTTGATGACCGGACGGCCGAGTTGCTGCTCGACCCAGACGCTCTCCGGCAGGCCGCCCTCGATGGGAGCGATAAGGCCGTCGCGCTGGCGCGGGTAGTAGTTCCCCGTGTCGACGACGACTAATCGCTCCGGGGCGTCGGCGAACAGGCCGGCGGGCAGTTCGGGGATGCGTGTCTCGGGGATCGTGACGACGACGAGATCCACGTCGCGGACCGCCTCGACGGCCCACACGGCGGTCGCGCCCGTCGCTGCCGCCAGCTCTTTCAGCGTCTCGGGTCCGCGCGAGTTCGCAACGACGACGCGGTGTCCGAGCGCGGCCAGGCGGCGGGTCAGCGTGCCGCCGATCTGGCCAGAGCCGATGATTCCGATTCTCATGTTCGCACTTGCTCATTGTTGAAGACGGATTGCGGAAGGCCGCGACTCCCCACTTCGGTCATCCGGGAGCCCTGGCGTAGTCGACGTAGCCCTTCGGCCCTTGTTTATACCACGTCGCCACGTTGCCTTCCGTCAGCGCTAGATGGTCTTGGATGCGGTGGGGGTGATCCGGGTTGGCCCGGAACGCCCGGCCGAACGCGATCGCGTCGGCCCGGCCGTCGTCGAGCGCTGCCTGCGCCCGAGGGGCTTCGTAGCCCGAATTGAGTACCAGGGGTCCCGTAAAGACCTTGCGGATGCCCGGCGCGACGGGGGCCACGTTGGACGTTCCAAACGTGCCGTGCGGCTCGGGCTCGCGCAAGGCGAGGAAGGCGAGCCCCATCGACCCCATGCAAGCGGCGGCCGCGACGAAGAGCGTCTCGGGGTCGCTGTCGTCGACCCCCTGGATCGCGCCGTTCGGCGACAACCTCACGGCGGTCCTGCCCGCTCCCACTTCCGCAACCACGGCCTCCGTGACCTCGCGGAGCAGCCGGATGCGGTTGCCGACCCTGCCACTGTACTCGTTGCGGCGATGGTTGGAGCCGTCACGCAGGAACTGGTTAATCAAGTAGCCATTCGCGTCATGCACCTGGACCCCGTCGAAGCCGGCGTCGATGGCGTAGCGCGCGGCGAGCCGATAGTCCTGGATCAGCCCTGGGAGCTCGTCGATCCGCAGGGCCCGCGCCTGTGCGTAAGGCTTCTCGCCGTTGTAAGTGTGGGCGTGGTCAGGCGCCGTCGTCACCGAGGCCGAGACCGGCTGCGCGCCGACGACGAAGTCGGGATTGACGAGGCGACCCCTGTGCCACAGTTGCGAGAAGATGCGTCCACCCGCGCCGTGCACCGCGGCGGTCACCTGCTTCCAACCCTCGACCTGCTCCTCGCTCCAGAGGCAGGGCGCGAAGGGCATTCCTAGCCCCTGCCGGCTGATGCCGGTCGACTCCGAGATGATCAGCCCGGCGCTGGCGCGCTGCGCGTGATACTCCGCCATCAAGGGCGTCAAGACGTGGTCGCGGGTGGCGCGACCTCGCGTCAGGGGGCCCATGAGGATGCGGTTTGGCGCTTCGATCGCGCCGAGCCGGATTGGGTCAAACAGGGAAGCGGTCAATTGGACCTCAAGGTCGCGGGAGCCTGATGCGAAAGGGCCCGCGTCGTTCTCGTTTAGGTGGCATGCCGTCATTGGTTGGTGCCTGCTCACCGGGTGCATGCGACGTGGTCACGCATCCGTTGACATCGCCTCCGATCGAGATAATGGACTGACGCTGAAGCTATACTGGGGACCCCCCAAAGGCACGAGGCGATCACGGGTAGTGACTATTCGGAAACGGATCCTGGTCGACCTCTCGTGAGGGTCACTCTTCGGAGCCTATTTGGTGTCCATCCTCGTGCTGATTTAATGCTGGGAGCCACAACGGCACGGAGCTATGGCGCGGCCTGAAGACGCTCGGCTTTTAAGGCTCTCTTCGCGTGGTCAGTGAGTGGAGAACCCGGTGCCGGCGAGCCGAGATGGTGACAAACGAGTAGCTCCAGCGAGTTCCCTCCGCCGGGATCATCGTACAGCTCATGACTACCGAGCCCCGACCTGGACGGCTCGATTGCAGCTTCCATGACCAACCTTATGACCACCCTTGCCGTTGGGATCCGCAACCACAGGGCCGCTGCGTAGCCGCAATCGCGAGCCCGTGATCCAACAGCCAGACCGAGGGGCAGATCACAAAGCTCAAGCTGGTGAAGCGGCAAATGCACGGAAGGTTCAAGATCGACCTGATTGAAGCTCGGCTTCTCCGCAACCCCATGAGCATCATCCCAATTGCGTCAGACCCAGGGTTGGCAGCGTCTCCAAGCTGAGTGGTACGGAACCCTCACCGACAATCCGATATCGCCGCAGCTTTGCTTGTTAAACGGCGACTATGAGGCGCGTCTGAACGTATCGGCGGAAGCTGGAGAGCCCAGCGTCTCCGCAACCGCGTCATCGACTGTGTCCAGCCAGACGAACCGGAGCCGCTCCCGTGCACTTGGCGGGATATCGTCGTAGTCGCGGCGATTGCGTGCGGGTATCAGAACAGTGTCGATCCCGGCCCGGGCGGCTGCAATGACCTTCTCTCGAACGCCCCCCACCGGTAAAACCAGGCCGCGCAGGCTGATCTCGCCGGTCATCGCGGTCGTCGAAGGCACCGCCCGCCCTGTCATCAGCGAGGTCAGCGACACGAACATCGCGACGCCGGCCGACGGACCATCCTTGGGTGTTGCACCTGCCGGAACATGCACATGAATATCGCTGGCCGCAAAGAGGGCCGCATCAATCCCGAGGCCAGAAGCACGCATCTTCAGCAGGCTCAAGGCGGCCTGGGCGCTCTCCTTCATCACGTCGCCCAACTGCCCCGTCAGGATCAGCTTGCCACTGCCCGGCATACGGCTCGCCTCGATGAACAGGATGTCGCCGCCGACCGGTGTCCAGGCCAGACCTGTGGCGACGCCCGCCGCCGATGTATGCTGGGCGACATCGGCATCGAAGATAGGTGGTCCCAGGATGGCCGCGACCTCGGTGGCGCCGATGGTGAGCGGATGGTCGCCGGTTTGAGCGACGCGAACGGCGACGTTGCGGAAGACGGCGCCGATCTGGCGCTCCAGGCCGCGCACGCCGGCCTCGCGGGTATAGCCGTCGATGATCAACTCCAGACCGGCCTCGTCCAGGCCGACGGCACCTTTGGAAAGACCGTTCTGGATCATCTGGCGGCCGATCAGGTGACCGCGGGCGATGGCCACCTTCTCCTCGGTTGTGTAGCCCGATAGGCGGACGATCTCCATGCGGTCGCGCAAGGGGCCGGGGATGGTATCCAGCATGTTGGCGGTGGCGATGAACAGCACCCGGCTGAGGTCGAACGGCACGCCGAGATAGGCATCGCGGAATGTGCCGTTCTGCTCGGGGTCCAGCACCTCCAGCATCGCCGAGGCCGGATCACCCTGAAAGCCGCCGCTGCCGAGCTTGTCGATCTCGTCAAGCATCATGACACAATTGCGCGCGCCGGCGCGGCGGATCGCCTGGATCACGTTTCCGGGCATGGCGCCGACGTAGGTCCGTCGATGCCCGCGGATTTCCGCTTCGTCATGGACGCCGCCAAGACTGAGCCGGACGAATTTGACCCCCACTGCACGGGCGATGGATTGTCCCAGGGACGTCTTGCCCACGCCAGGAGGGCCGGCGAAGCACAGGATCGGGCCCTTACCCTCGGGATTAAGCTTGCGGACCGCGAGAAATTCCAGGATGCGACGCTTGATCTTGTCAAGGCCGTAGTGATCCTCGTCCAGTATCCGGCGTGCGTCGGCGATGACGATCGTTGGTTCGTCGGCGATGTGCCACGGCAGTTCCGACAGCCACGCGAGATAGGACCGGACCGTTCCCGCCTCGACGGCGCCCTCCGGCATTCGCTCCAGACGCCGCAGCTCCCGCTGGGCCGTGATCGCCACGTCGGGCGGCAACCCGGCCTGGGCCAGCGCCTGCTTCAGGGCGTCGAGCTCCGGTACGGCGTCTTCGGCCTCGCCGAGTTCTTTTTGAATCGCCTTGAGCTGTTCGCGCAACATGAATTCGCGCTGGCGGCCCTCCATAGTGGCACGGGTGTGGATCAGCATGGCGATAGACCCCCAATCGGCTCCGAAGAGTTACCCCATTGAAGCCTACGATTGCTCATATTTAACAGTGGGTTAGACCCGTATGGCTGGGGTAACTCTTCAAGGCCTATCGGGGGGTCCAGGGTACGCCGATTCACACTCGGCGTTGAGACGCGGCAGGATGCCTGCAGGCTGTTCCGCGAGACCGGAACACCGCTCCGGTCAGGCCGCGCACAGCATTGCGGACCAGCTTGCGACTATGGTCGGTTCGCCGGGCAATCTGCTTCAGCGGCACCCCTTGCTGAGCCAAGGCAAGAATGGCTGCGACGCCTCAAAGAAGCCAACAGGGGGAATGGGCGTGGATCACGAGCCGATCAGAACCGCGCGTCACTCGATTGATGTCGCAGCCGGGAAGGGCAAAGGTGCAAGCATCTCCCTCGTGTCAGGAAACGCCGCATTATTTGTCAGTTAATACCCTATAATCCCAATTATTCTTTACATTGTAACAAATTATGAACGTTTAAAGAACTAAATAAGAGATAAAGCGAACATCCTCAAGCCTCGCTCGATGTCCTGATACTGCCAATGTTGAGGCGACAGACGCGAAGTTACAATGAAAGATAGGCAATGATGTTCGGATCCACGAAGCTCAGGCGCTTGCTGGCCATGCGTGATCTTCAGTTGAGCAACATTCGCGAACGTGCCGAACTGCTCGACGACGCCTGCGGGGTCGGTCTCTGGGAAGCCGTTCTCTTCCAAGGCGATGCGATGCACGCCAAAAGCATCTGGACGTGGTCCCCCGAGTTTCGCCGACTGCTCGGGTATGAGAGTGAATCCGAATACCCAAACGTGGTACAGTCCTGGTCGGACCGGTTGCACCCGGACGATGTGGCGCCGACCTTCGCGGCCTTCGTGGGTCATCTCGCGGACAAATCGGGCCGATCCCGTTATGACGTCACCTATCGCCTCAAGGTTCGTGATGGGTCTTATCGCTGGTTCCGCGCGACCGGTGGGTGCCGCTACGCGTCCGACGGCCAGACGGTTCGTGCCTGCGGTTCGCTGACCGATATCCACAAACAAAAGGTGGCCGAATTTGCCGCCGCGACCGAAAGCGAGAACGATAAACTGATCCTGACCGCGCTCACGAAAGCTCTGTCGGCGCTCGCCTCAGGCGATCTTACAACTCGCATCAACGAGATGGTGCCGCCGAAGTCGCAGTCGTTGAAGGACGATTTCAACCGCGCGGCGGTTGAGTTGCAGGAGACCATGAAGCAGATCGCGACCAAGAAGGATGCCATCCACGCGGGAAGCGGCGAGGTCACGAGTGCCACCGACGACCTGTCGCAGCGCACCGAGCAGCAGGCTGCGAGCTTGGAGGAGACCGCGGCCGCACTCGACCAAATCACGGCCACGGTCAAGAAGACCGCCCAAGGCGCCAGCCATGCCCGCGAAGTCGTCGGCAATGCCAAGGGCGACGCGGAACGTTCCGGCGAAGTCGTCGGCCGGGCGATCAGCGCGATGAACAATATCGAGAAATCGGCCGTCCAGATCGGGCAGATCATCGGGGTGATCGACGAGATCGCCTTCCAGACCAACCTCCTGGCGCTCAACGCGGGTGTCGAGGCGGCGCGGGCCGGCGAGGCCGGCCGGGGGTTTGCTGTCGTGGCGTCGGAAGTGCGGGCTCTCGCCCAGCGTTCGGCCGAGGCCGCGAAGGAGATCAAGGCGCTGATCCATGCGTCGGACAGCCAAGTGAAAGTCGGTGTGGAACTCGTCGGCGAGACCGGTCAGGCGCTGTCGCGGATCGTCGGCCAGGTGGCCGACCTCAACGTCGCGGTTGCCGAGATCGCTGCCTCGGCCCAGGAGCAGGCGGCCGGACTGCAGCAGGTCAACACGGCCATCAACCAGATGGATCAGGTCACCCAGAAAAACGCCGCCATGGTGGAAGAAACCACAGCCGCGGCGCACAACCTGTCTCAAGACGCCGACGAACTCGCCCGCCTGGTCGCCCGCTTTGACATCGGCGCGGATGTCGTCGAGCGGCCGGCCCATCGGACAGCCCGCACCAGCAGGCCTGTTCCAGCGATGAAGACCGTCGGCCGCGGCGGTGCGGCCCGTCAGCCCGCCAAGGCGGCGAGCGCTGAGACTGAATGGGAGGAGTTCTAACCCTGGCCAAAGCGTGTCGCAACAGCCCACGTCAAGCCACACCTTCTCTTCCGCCTTCCAACGCCACCAGCCGGGCACGTCAGCAAATCGCATGAACTGAGGGTTGCCGTTGTCCGGCCAAGTGTCCAAGCGAGCCCGTGCACACGACCTGCCTTGACCTAAAAGGGTCACGAACAGGGCGCCAGTCAGCGAAGACGGCGCAGGCTGTCAACGGCGGCGCAATCCCAGGCCAGCGGGGCGGAGACACATAGGCCAGTGATGGGGTGATGTGCAAAGGGACCCGATCGGTGTGGATAGGCGTGGAATAAGGGCTCTGTCCTTGGCGAAGCCGCCGATTGGCGCGCACGCCCTGGCGGATCGGTTCCAGCGCCTCAAAACGGTTCCCGTGATGAGCGGCATGCACGCCGACGCATTCGGCATTGTGGTGGTCGACGGCGATGAACACCGCCACTTGGCCCTCGTGGGTCCAGGCCGTCGTCATATCCGTCCCCCACATCGTGTCGATCCTTGTGGGTATGATGGTGCCGTCGTGATTGCGCGGTCCTCGCGGTGAAGCTGCAACACCGCAGCCGTCTTGCGCTGGCGCAACATCCGCCACCGCGGCCCACCGCCGCTGCGCCAGACTCTGCCGGTCGCTCCGCGCCGCCGCTGGCACTGCCGCTCCCACGAAACGTCCGAGCATTGGGACCTCCTGGCATGTGAGAAGCCAAGCTTCCGGCAAGCCGCCCGGCACCGACCAGTGCTATGGTGACGCGGCGGCCCGTGGTTATTTCCGCTGTGGCCTTGGGCAGCGACGTGGTGAGGTGCCATCCTTCAGCCCGCCGTCATGCCTATTGCAAATGCACGTCAGCCGCGTACAGCGCAGCCCGCGCCACGGGTCCAAATGAGGTTTGAGGCAACAACTAAGGAAATGAGCTGATGGCGGCCGCAGAAAATCTTTCTTATCTGGACGTCTTCAAGGAGATGAAGAAGCTCTCGACAGGTATTGTCGACGCTGGTCGCATTGCAGAAAGTGGTTCAATAAAATCAAACACTTCTGGGCCGTGGCGACCCGCTATGACAAACGGGCCGACAACTTCCTTGCCGGCGTCAAACTCGCATCAGCACGAATTTGGATGCGCTTTAATGAGTCGATCGCCTAACCGCATCACAGAAAATTTATTGTTAGACGAGCAGTTTCATTCCGCCGCACACGTACCCTATTCAACGAAGGAACAGATGTCGGCGGAAGTCTACTTTCTCGGATTTCATTGATTTCGCTGGCCTCGATGGCGGCGAATGGAGCCCACCGAAATGGCACTTGTAAAGAAGGCTGCCCTGGGGACGACCTCAGGCCGCAGTTCGCCGGACGTCGCCATCGGGCGTCTCTCGCGCCTGGCGGACGAAAACCGCAAAACGGTTCGGACCCACGCCCGCCAGCAGAAGGCGGCAGAGCGCATCGCCTCGGCGACCGCGCAGCTTGCCAGCGGCATCAGTGAATCCTCCTCGGCGGCCGAGGAATTACGCAAGGCCATGGAATTGATCGCGGCGGGCGCCGAGGAAGCATCGGCCGCCTCAGAGGAGTCGCGCCGTGCGGTGACCGCGATCACGGCCACGTTGGCGCAGGCCAAGACCACCGCCGATACTTCCAAACAGAAGTCGGATGCGTTGCGGGCTCTGGTTGGCGATTTGTCGAAGCAGATGGCATCGAGCATCATGAGCATCGGAACGGCTGCAGATCGGCAGACCAATTCCGTGACGATGATCCTGGAACTTGAACGCCAAGCGGCGAGCATCGGCGACATCGTGCGCGCAGTCGGTCGCATCGCCGATCAGACGAACCTCCTGGCCCTCAATGCCGCCATCGAGGCAGCCCGCGCCGGCCAGCATGGCAAGGGATTTGCGGTCGTAGCTGATGAAGTGCGCACCCTGGCGGAGACATCGGAAAAGAGCGCCCGCGAAATCCAGGAGCTGATCGGCAAGATTCAGGCCGACGTGAAAGTGATCGCCGAGGGCATCAATGTGTCGGCCGAGTCGGCGCGCTCGGAGGTGATCAAAGGCAAGACGATCACGACCCAGCTCGATTTGGTGCGTGGATCGATGGCCGAAATCCTCAAGGGGGCCGAAGATATCCTCAAATATTCGATCGAGAGCGAAAAGGCGGCAACCGAGGCTCAGAAGGGCTCCGAGACCATCGCTGCAGCCGCCGAAGAGCAGTCGGCGGCCTGCGAAGAGGCGCTGAAGACGGTCGACCAGCAGACGACTGCCCTCTCGCAAAGCGATCAGGCCTCGAACGAACTCTCTGGCTTGGCGGAAGATCTCAAAAACGCAACGGACGTCGGCAAGAGCGCCGAAGGCGTGGCCTCGGCCGCTGAACAATTGTCCTCGGCCGTCGAGGAGATCAACCGATCCGCCACCGAGATCATGACGGCGCTGGACCAGATCAATCGCGGCGCCCAGCAGCAATCCTCGGGCGCCCAGCAATCTGCAACCTCCGTGGCTCAGATGGAGCGCGGCGCGACCGTCACGCAACAGCGCGCCAAGGAAGCTCTGGAGCGTGGCGAGATCATCACCCGGCAGATCACCGAAAGCAGCGCAGGCGTCGATCAATTGATCGCGGGCGTGTCGCAATCTTTGGAGGAAACCAACAAGACTCGCGATCAGGTCAACGCGTTGGAACAGGTCAGCCGCAAGATCGACAAGATCGTCGATGCGATCTCCACTGTGGCGATCCAGACCAATATGCTGGCCGTCAACGGTTCGATCGAAGCCGCCCGGGCAGGCGAGTTCGGCAAGGGCTTCATGGTCGTATCGACCGACATCCGGAATCTGGCGCGGGATTCCTCGGAGAATGCCGAGCGGATCAAGGATCTCGTCAAGGCGATCCAAGACCAGATCGTCGTCGTGCGTCGCGATCTCGATGAGCTTTCGTTAGCGGCCGCCTCCGAGGTCGAGAAGAACAAGCTGATCACCACCAATCTCGTGCTTGTGCAGGACGATCTTGCTTTGGTCGTGACCGGCAACCAGGAACTCCTGACGGGCACGGAGCAGATCGTGCAGATGCTGAGCGAGTCCAGGAAGGGCGTCGAGCAGATCACGGCGGCGGCGCAGCAGTCCGCTACGGCTTCTGGTCAGGCCCAGCAGGCCGCAAAGGAGCAGGGCAAAGGTGCGGAAGAACTGGCGGCCGCCATCGAAGAGATCGCCTCGCTCGCCGACGAACTTCAGAGCCAGAGCTAAGCCCGCCCTTCAGGAGACGTCAACATGTCCACCACGATGGAGGCGGTGCTCGATCGCGACGCCGCGAGCGACCCTTCGGAGGCGGGTGCCGGACCCGAGTCGCGGGCCGAAATCCAGACGACGCGCCAGTTCGTCACCTTTCATATGGAGGACGAAACCTTTGCGGTTCCGTTGACCGACGTGCAGGAGATCATCCGCCTGCCCGCCATGGTGGAGGTTCCGATGGCGACCGCGAGCCTCGAAGGGCTCGCCAATCTGCGAGGATCGGTCCTACCGATTCTCAACCTGCGTCGCATCTTCCAGATGCCGGACGCCGTCCATGACGATTCCACCCGGGTGGTGGTGCTCAACAACGGCAAGCCGGTTGGCTTCGTGGTGGATCGCATGGCCCGTGTCGTGACGGCGGAGCCGCGCGAGATCGAGAGCATCGACGGGATCCGGGCGACGGTCGATACCGGTCTCCTGGAAGGGATCATCAAGCGCGCCCAGGCGATGATCATGATCCTCAACACGTCCAAGCTCGCAGTCGAGATGGGCGGGTTGACCAATCGCGGGCCGGGCAAAACCGGCCGGGATAGCGGCGGCATCCCAAATCGGCAGGTCGAAGCGGTCGTCTCGGACGAGATCCAACTGGTTTCGTTCGAACTCGACCGGCAGGAATATGCGCTGCCGATCGAGAGCGTGCAGGAGATCGTGCAAGTTCCCGAGACGATCAACACGATCCCCAACGCGAAAGGCCACGTGCTTGGGGTGATGAACCTGCGCAATCGTCTGCTGCCGCTCGTGAGCCTTCGCTCGATGTTCGGGCTGCCGGCGACGGCCGTTGGCGAGCAGAGCCGGATCGTGGTCGTGGCGCACACGATCGACGGTCAGGTTCAGGCTGTTGGGCTCGTGACCGATACCGTCAAGGAAGTGCTCCGGGTCCCGCGTTCGATCGTCGATCCTCTGCCCAATCTGCTCGCCTCGGGGGCGGGCCAGCGCGAGATCGAGAACATCTGTCGGTTGGACGGCGGAAAGCGTCTCGTCTCGATCCTGTTGCCGGATCGGCTCTTCCTCAACAGTGCCATCCGCGATGCCATCGGCGAGACGGCGGACACCAGTCAGGAGAGCGACATGAAAGCCGAGGCGGAGGCAACCACCGCCCGCGTTGACGATGAAGAACAATTCGTCGTCTTCCGCGTCGCGGAGGAAGAATACGGCGTACCGATCGAAGCTGTACAGGAAATCGTGCGGATTCCCGAGCAGCTGACACGCGTGCCCAAGTCTCCCGACTTTGTCGAAGGCGTGGTCAACCTTCGCGGCGCTGTGCTTCCGGTCATCGATCAGCGGCGACGCTTCGCGTTGCCGGACAAGGAGCGAAACGATCGACAGCGCATCATGGTGTTCATGGTGCATGAGGTGCAAACCGGCTTCATCGTCGATTCGGTGTCCGAGGTGCTGAAGATCGCCCGGGCGCAAATTTCCGAGGCGCCAGATGTCGCTGTCAACGATGGGAGCGCGGTCACGCGAGTCGCCAATATCGTCAACCTCAAGCGCATGATCCTGATGCTCGACGTCGAGCGGTTGCTAACGAAGTCGGAAACCAATGCCCTGAAGAAAGCGCGGTCGAGCTGACGCCAAAGGAGATGCGGTGATCCGGAAGCGTATCCCGGGTTCCGCTGCAAACCAAACGAGCCTTCGCCTACGTCTCCCGACCGCGCTGGAGCGCTCAATGACCAAGCTTCTGATCGTCGACGATTCTGCCCTCATGCGGAAGTGTCTGCGTGAAATTTTCGAGGGTGCCGGCGGATTCGAGGTGATCACGGCCCGCAATGGCCGCGATGCTCTCGCGCAGGTTGCGCAGCACAATCCCGACGTTGTGACGCTCGACATCAACATGCCTGAGATTGATGGCCTGACATGCCTCTCCGAGATCATGACGACGTCGCCGCGGCCGGTCGTCATGGTGTCATCCATCACGGCCAAGGGCGCACAGGTGACCTTGGAGGCGCTCGAACTTGGGGCCGTGGACTACGTGGAGAAGCCGGGCGGCACGGTATCGTTGAATATCGATAGCGTGCGCAAGGAACTGTTGGTGAAGATCGAGGCCGCGGCCCGCGCCAAGCCGCGTCGGACACGTGGCCTGGTCCAACGCGTCCGCGCCGTCTCCGAACAGCAGCCCAAGGTCCGCCCCGCTCCGTCGAACGATAGTGTCGGGGGAATCGTCATCATCGGCGTATCGACCGGCGGCCCCCGCACCCTGGAAGACGTCCTGCCGGAACTCCCGTCCGATTTCCCCTGGGCGGTGGTCGTGGCGCAGCACATGCCGGGCGCCTTTACGGCGTCGTTCGCGTCGCGGCTCGACAAGATCTGCCAAATGACGGTCGTCGAGGTGACCGGCCCGCTGCCGCTGCGGCGGAGCCACATCTACATTGGCCGCGGCAATGCCGATGTGATCATCGATACGCGCCTTGGCCGCACCATCGTCAATTCCGTAGGGGAGGACAGCACGTTCCTCTGGCATCCGAGCGTTGAACGCCTTGTGAAGTCCGCCATGCGGGCGACCGAGCCGGGCAGGCTTGTGTCCGTGCAACTGACCGGCATGGGCAATGATGGCGCCGAAGCCATGACCGCCCTGCGTAAGGCCGGTGGCCGCACAATCGCCGAACATGAATCGACGGCCATCGTTTACGGCATGCCGGCTGAGCTCATCCGACTTGGGGGCGCCGACACCATCCTACCGTCCGACAAGATTGCAGAACGACTGACTTCCTGGATCATGTGAGACATCCATGCCGCTGATCAAAGCTTCAAACGCCTCGGCCCGGAAGAAATCTCAATCCCTCGCGACGATCGACCGGACCGCCCTCGGTCGCGATCTCAAAAGTGCCGATATCGAGACCCGCATTGCGGCTGTCCGGCTCGCCGCTCGCTTCGGTGAAGCGGAGCTCCTGACCCGGCAGCTCGAAGCCGAAACCGACCCGGCTTTGCGCGAGACCCTGTTGACGTGCCTGGTGCGGATCGGCGGCGTCAAGGCTGCTCGCCCTCTGATCGCTTTGCTCGGCACCGACGACACTCCTCTGCGCAACGCAGTCATGGAGACATTGCAGAGCATGGGTGAGGACGTGCTTTCCGAAATCACGGCGCTGCTGGAGAATGAGAGTGCCGATCTGCGTATCTACGCGGTTAACATTCTTCTGTCTCTACGCAGCCCGCGGGTGCCGGACCTTGCCCTCAAAGTGATCGCGCGTGATCCGCACGTGAACGTTTGTGCTGCGGCGGTCGACGTGTTGGCCGAGGTGGGCCGGCCCGACATGGTGGAAGCCCTTCGCGCGGTTGCCGCGCGGTTTCCTGATCAACCCTTCCTGGCATTTGCCGTCCGCGCCGCCATCAAGCGGATTGGATAGGGCTGTGGCTGTTCCCCTGCCGACCTCGACGAGTCACGCGATCTCGGATGACGATTTCCTCAGGTTTCGGGAGTTTTTCTACCGCAAGACCGGCATCATGTTCCAGGACAACAAACGATATTTCGTCGACAAGCGCATTCAGGCGCAGATCCTCTCAGGAGGCTACGCCAGTTTTCGGCAGTATTTCGACCGCGTTTGCTTTCAGGCCGATAGTGACGAGCTTCAGGCGCTCGTCAACGTCATGACAGTAAACGAGACCTACTTCTATCGGGAAGAATATCAGCTCAAATGCTTGGTTCGCTCCATTCTTCCCGAAGTGGTGAAGACCATGGGTGCGGGTGACACCATCAAGATCTGGTCGATGCCGTGTTCGACGGGCGAAGAGCCTTATTCGATCGCGTTTTATCTGCTTGAACACTGGTCGCGCGTCGATGATTTCAATATCGAGATCGTTGCCTCGGATATCGACACCGATGTCCTGCGGAAGGCCAAACTTGGGCTCTATGCCGATCGTGCGGTCCAGCACGTGTCGCACGACACAGTCGAAAAATACATGACAATGACCCGGGACGGCAAATTTCAGGTCATCGATGATCTGCGCAACTCCATTAAATTCACACAGACGAATATCATCGATGCGATCGAGAACCGGTTCTACCGCGGCTTCAACGTCGTGTTTTGCAGAAACCTTCTGATCTACTTCGACGATTTGTCTCGTCGGGAGGCCGCCGAAGCCATCTTTACCGCGCTGACTCCGGGCGGCTTCGTGTGCCTGGGTCATTCCGAATCCATGAGCCGCATCTCGTCTCTCTTCGAGCTGCGGAAATTTCCGGAAGCAATCGTCTATCAGAAGCCTGTCAAATCTTGAACGGGACCCAGATGCCATACGCCCTGATCATCGACGATTCGAGCACGACGCGACTCTACTACCGCGAAATCTTGGAGGAGGCCGGATTTGTCGTCGACGAAGCCATCAATGGCATCGAAGGCCTCGAAAAGGCGATGAACCAGAGCTTCGACATCTTTCTGGTTGATCTGAACATGCCAAAAATGGACGGCTATACTTTTCTTGATCAGGTTCGTCGAACCATCGAGTTGCAGGCCGTCCCGGCCATCATGATTTCGACCCAGGCCCGCGAGGCCGATCAGACCAAGGCCTACGCGGCCGGCGCCAATCTCTACATGATCAAACCCGTCCACGCCGCCGATCTCACCACCCGCAGTCGTCTGATGACGGGCCAAGGGTCATCGCTCCGGATGGTGTCATGAACCGTAATTACCCAGGCCCTTGCCACGCAAGGAAATCGCTGATTCCCTTAGCGAATGAGCCGATTCGATCTTGAGCGTT
>NZ_JAMOIM010000072.1 GCF_026130545.1 Lichenifustis flavocetrariae
CATCGGCAACCCCGTTCCCAGGACTCCCTTGAATCATAAATAACTCAGTCGACTCAACATGTCATCGGACAGACACTTAGTCCGGTCGGCGCCAAAAGCTGCCGTTGGCCGGTCGCGACCTTGCGCACGTTCAGCAGGCCGTTGCCGAACCAGTAGATGTCGACCCAGCCCCAAAAGTCCGATCGACGTGGAGCGCGCATGCCTCAATGCGCTTCGATCGGCCCCGCGACCTTCTGCGGCTTCTTCAGCAAGGCGACGGCCGCGAGGCTAACGATCAATCCCACGCCGATGATCCAGAACGCGTCGGCATAGGCCATCACATAGGCCTCCCGTCGCACCTGCGTGGCCAGCAGCCCCAGGGCTTGGGCCCTCGCCGTCGCAAGGTCGAACACATGCGCCTGCATGCTGGCGATCAACCCGCCCAGCCGGGATTGGGTGAGCGACGCATTCTGGGTCATGGCCTCGGCCAGGACCGAGAAGTGGAAGTGCTCGCGCCGGTCAATCATGGTCGACAGCATGGCGATGCCGATCGAGCCGCCGAGATTGCGCATCATGTTGGAGAGCGCGGAAGCGTCGGCCGTGTCGCGTGGCGCCAACCCCGCCGTCGACATCTGCGACAAGGGCACGGTGAACAGCGGCTGTCCGGCCGCGCGCAGGAGCTGCGGCAGGATCAGCTGATCCATGCCGACGTCATGGGTCAGATTGACGTTGATGAAGCAGCTCGCGGCGAACAACAACGTGCCGGCGATCACCAGCACGCGCGGATCGAAACGCTTCATCAGGAACGGCATGGCAGGGAACAGCACGAGCTGCGGCAGCCCGCTCCACATCACGACGTAGCCGATCTGTTCGGCGTTGTAGCCCTGGATCTGCGCGCAATAGACCGGGATGACGTAGATCGATCCGAACGACACGGCCCCGAGCACCGTCATCAGCAGGCAGCCTCCCCCGACCGAGCGGTTCTTCAGCACCCGCAGGTTGATGAAGGGTTTGGCGGCCATGAGTTCGCGGACGATGAAGCCCAGGATGCCGAACACCGCGAGGGCCGTGCCCTCCAGGATGACCGGTGAGCCGAACCAGTCCTTCCGCTGGCCTTCCTCGAGCACGAAGGTGAGCGCCGGCAACCCCGTGGCCATCAGGCCGATGCCGAGCCAATCGCCGTTCGCGAGTTCCTCGATCCGCAAGGGGGCCTTGTCGAGCGCGTAAAGCTGCAGCGCCAGCGCGATCGGGCCGGGCACGAGGTTGAGGTAGAAGATGTAGTGCCAGGACAGGTTGTCGGTGAGCCAGCCGCCGACAGTCGGTCCGATGGCCGGCGCGAAGGTCGCGGTCAGGCCAAACAGGGCGATGCCCACCGCCTGTTGCGACTTCGGGAGCTTGGTGCGCACGATGGTGATGGCGGTGGGGATCAGCACGCCGCCCGTGAACCCCTGTCCGGCGCGGAAGACGATCATCTCGGAGAGGCTCGTCGAGAGCGCGCAGGCGATCGAGAAGCCGATGAAGACCGCCGTGTTGAACGCGAGGTAGCGGCGCAGGCCGAAGATCGAGCCGAGCCAGCCCGTCAGCGGGATGACGATGATCTCGGCCATCAGATAGGCGGTGGAAATCCAGCTGCCTTCCTCGGACGAGGCGCCGAGCGCACCCTCAATGTCGCTCAGCGACGAATTGGTGATCTGGATGTCCAGGATGGCCGTGAAGGCGCCCAGGATGGCGGCTGTGACGGCGAGCCACTCGCGCAACGAGGCTTTGTCGGCTGTGCTGGTCATGAGAAGGCCGGAAGGAAATGTCGCGAAGAAAGACTCCCACAATCGCCCCGCGCCTGGGGCGCGCGGCGAAAGCGGTTTCTGGCCCGGCGCGGGCGCTGGGACATCGGGTCAGCGGGGCGTGGCCTGCCCGGATGGCTCGGCCATGCCGATCCGCGTGGACCCCTCGGAGCGCGGCGCGTCGCTGCGCGTTTCCACCGTGGCTTCGACCGACAGACCGGGACGCAAGCGCGCCAGGAGGGGATCGTCGGCGACGCTGATCTTCACCGGCACGCGCTGCACCACCTTGGTGAAGTTGCCGGTCGCGTTCTCGGGCGGCAACAGGGCGAATTGCGCGCCGGTACCGGGCGAGAAGCTTTCGACCCGGCCATGGAACACGTGGCTCCCGAAGGCATCGACCGTGAACGCGACCGGCTGGCCCTGGGCCATGTCGCCGATCTGGGTTTCCTTGAAATTGGCCAGGAGATAGATGTCGCGGCCCGTCGGGACGACGGTCAGCAGGCCCGTGCCGGCCTGGACGAGTTGCCCGACCCGCAGCGAACGATCCCCGACGACGCCGTCGATCGGCGCCCGGATGGTGGTGTAGCTGAGATTAAGGTTGGCCTCGTCGAGCTTGGCTTGCGCGCCGGCGATCGCCGCCAGGGCGCTCTTGGCCAGGGCCCCGTAGGTCGTCACCTGCTTTTGCGCGGCATCGAGCGCCGCACGGTTCTTGGCAAGGGTCGCGGTCCGTTGCAGCAGGTCGGACTGGGTCTGCTGGGCGCGTTGCGAGGTGCCGGCTCCCGAGGCGAGGAGATCGCCGTAGCGCTTGGCTTCCTGATCCGCGAAGGTGAGGCCGGCTTCGGCATTGGTCACGTCGGCCTTCGCCGATTCTACCTGGGCCTGCTGCTGCACGACAGCCGCCCTATAGCCGTCGAGCTGGGCGTTCGCCTTCTCGAGGTCGGCCTGCGCTTCCGCGATGGCGATCCTGTAGTCGCGGTCGTCGATCGCGGCCAGAACGTCGCCCGTCCTGACCGGCTGGTTGTCGGCCACGAAGACGTTCGCCACGAAGCCCGCCACCTTGGGCGCGACCGTCACCTTGTCGGCCTGCAGATAGGCATTGTCGGTGGTTTCCTCGAACCGCCCTATGCTCCACCAATGCCAGCCATAATGGCCCCCGCCCCCCAGGCCGGCCAGAAGCAGGGCGGCCAGGATCAGCTTGCCTTTGCGTCTCCGCTTCGGTGGCGCGGGCTCCGCGGCCCGCACGATCGCCGGGGCCGCGGCCAGTTGCGGCGATGTCGTGTCGTTCGGCGTGGCCGGCAGAGGAGCGGAGACCGGCTCAGGAGACAGCCGGCGCGCCGTGGTCTCGGTCATCACCGCTCCGGCTGCCTCGGGGTCCTGGCTCGATCGGACGTCGTCGAAGGCCCGACGGTCCAGACTTGTGCTGTCCATGGCTAAGAGAGCCTCCTTGAACGGAACGTTCTTGTTCTGTTATGCCTGATCAAAGGTGAACGCAAGCTTGCGGCGAGGCGAAAAGCGTGACCGAGATGACGCGAGTGTTTGCGCATGACCCGGGTGGAGCCGACCCGGACTGCCGAGATGGACGGATGACCGAGGGACTCGATACCAAGCCGAAGCGCCACACGGGGGGACGTCCGTCCCAGGAAGAAGCGCTGCGCCGTGACGAGCGCCTGGTCGAAATCGCCGCCCGCATGTTCATGGAGCGCGGCTTCGACGCCACCACGATCGATGCGGTGGCCGAGGCTGCCAGCGTTGGCAAGGCGACCGTCTACGCGCGCTACAAGGACAAGGCGGAACTTTTCGCCGCCGTACTGAAACGGCAGGTCGATCGTTGGCTGGCCGTCAACGACGCCTCGATGCCGGCCGAGGGCACCATCGAGGAGGTGCTGCTCGCTCTGGCACGCCGCAAGATCGCTATCGCGCTGACACCCGAGGCTGTCGCGATCAATCGCATCGTCAGTGCCCAGGCGGGCCGTTTCCCGGAGCTTGCCAAGCTCGTCTACAAGGAAGGCTCACAGCGCAGTACGGCCCAGATCGCAGAGCTGTTGCGCGGCTTCGTCCACACCGGAGAAATCGTGACAACCGACCTTGAGATCACGGCCGAGCTGTTCTCCAGCCTCATCATCGGGCGCCAGATTCGTCTTGCGCTGCTTGGGATCGACATCGATCCAGAGCCGCTCGATCAGCGGCTCCGTGCGGCTGTACAGCTGTTCCTGAACGGAGCTCGACCACGATCAACATAGCCCGCGAGCCCCAACACTCCAACGGCACATGTGTGTCAAATCGCCTGCGATAGTGGGTCTGGCGCAGTTTGCGTGCTGATTTCGTTTGATTCAGGCTGTCGCCACCAACCGCGCGCGCGGCAGATCGACCTTGGCGCGCCCATACATCTGCCGTCACGAGCTTCAACTTGGTGACTTGTCCTTCGGTCTGTCCATTGGACACGTCTCCATGATGGCCGCTTTCACGGCGACTTTGTCAGCCGCGATGCCTTCGGCGAAGGCGGACGTTTCGCTGTGCGCAGCATCGATGAGCCAGGGATCGAGCAGGTCAGGCTTTTTGGCCGAGATCAGGGCGGCGAAGCGGTCGAGCAGAGTGCGCGCTTTCACGATGGTGGCGATGCGGTTTCCATCGCCACCATCAGGCGTACCGTTAGCCGCAACCAGGAACGTCGCCGAAGGCGACGCATCCGCGCAGCCTAGAGTGTCGGACCCCTCCTGACCCGCCGATTATGTGGGGAGGACGACCACCTTCGTCTTGAGTGGCGTCTGCGCATACAGATGGATCATGTCTTGGCTGAGCAGACCGACACAGCCGCTCGTGCGGCCTGTGCCGATCGATTCCGGCTCACTGCTGGCATAGATCGTATAGAGCGTGTAGCGGCCGTTCTGGTAGAGGTGCAGCGTGCGGGCACCGAGTGGGTTGTCGAGGCCGCCAGGCATCCCGTGCGCATATTTGGCGGCCTCGGGCTGGCGTTTGATCATCTCCGCGGGCGGCGTCCAGGTCGCCCATTCGGATTTGCGGCCAACATAGGCCTCACCGCTCCACAAGAACCCATCGCGGCCGACATTGGCCCCATAGCGGGTTGCCGATCCGTCGCCCTCGACGCGGTAGACATAGAAATTTTTGGGATCGACCACGATCGTCCCGGCCGGCTCCTTGGACTCGTACTGCACGGTCCTGCGAAGGTATTTCGTATCGACCTTGCTCATGTCGAGGGCCGGAATCGGAAACTTCTCTTCAGGCACCGGCCCGTACAACTTCACCGCCTCAGCCCGGAACAGGTCATCGGAGGTCGCACAGCCGGCAAGCCCCAGTGTACCGAGACCGACAGCCGAGCCGACCAGAAACGAGCGGCGGCTGAAATGCTCCGGCCGCTGTCGAAGCGAAGCGGCTCCCCGGCCTGCGGAGTCCTCACCATCCTTCGTCACGTCTCTTCTCGCCCCATGTTCTGCGCGCCATTGAGTTGAGGCTCGACCTTCCCGTCGTCGCGCCCCCTGCGCAATAGCAATAGTTGGTGCGTCGCCTGACAGGCAAGCCCGGCCTCCTATTTGCGACACTCGACATGCGGCGAGGCCGGCCCGATCCCGCCTGCCGCCCGATTTTCGCATAGCCACCGCTGTGGAGATCGGCGCGGCGTGAAATGTCGCCGGAACCACTTGAGTGGCCGGTCGCTGGTCGAACACCTCGCTGGCAGCTCCGCCCTGCTCAGAACCGTCTTGAGGCGGCATGCCATTCCAACCTCAACCGCGATAGATTTGCTTGTTCTGCCCGCTGCATCGACCCATCCCGCCCGCATGATCATGGGCGACTCCGGGGCCGCCCCTATGGACGGGTCGGTCTTCGGATGGTTGAAGGAAGCGTTCCACTGCGGGTGATGACGTTCCCCGAACCCGAACCGGAACGTTCCATCGGGATCGAAGCACAAGACGTGTTGCGCGTCGCGGTCGATGACAAAGACGCGGTCGAGGGAATCGATGGTGATCCGGTGGGGGTCGAACATCAGCCCGTGACCTTAGGCCGAGACAAACGTGCCATCCGGTTCGTAGACAACGACGGGAACCCCCAACGCCACGTCGGAGAACATGAACCCGAGAGGCGCGATCGACCGCGATCTTGCTGACCTCAGCGGCCACGATCGAGGTCGGCAGGATTCCGAAGTCGCGCGTGATCGCGTAACGGCGGGCGCCGAGGACGATCCGCCCTACCCCGGCTGCCTCGGCTTTGCCGATGGAGTGCTGCGACATCTTGGGGTGAGCTCGATGTTGAAACTCGGGGAAATCGCCGCTCTTACGGTCTTCGAAAAAAAGCGATGGCGATCCTACCCTGCGATCCTGCCGATCAATGCCTCACCCGAGGCAGGCAATGGCCCGACGGTGAGGCCAGGGACCAGGGACACGCCCAGGGGGCGGAGGGGCGCGGTACGATCGAGACCGAGCGCCAAGCCAGCGGCCAACCGCCCCATCTCGCTCAAAGGCAGACGCACGGTGCTCAGGCGCGGCACCATGTCGGACGCAGAGGGAATGTCGTCGATGCCGATGAGCGAAAGGTCGTCGGGGATCCTGAGCCCCATCGAAAGAAGAGCCCGGATGGCGCCGATGGCCATGAAGTCGCTCGCGGCCAGGATCGCTGTGAACCGCGTCCCCCCGAGCACGTGTTTCTTCGCGAGATCGTAACCGGCCTGCCGGCTGAAGTCGCCGGCATCCACGGTGCATTGTTCGGATGCCCAACCGGCCTCGTCAAAGGCGAAGCGAAAACCGGCGAGCCGGTCGCGCGATGTCGTCGAACCCCTGGGTCCCCCGAGGAACAGGATCTCGCGGTGCCCGAAGGCCATCAGGTGCCGCGTGGCCTGACGGGCGGCATCGACGTTGTCGACCTCGACCGCGAGCGTGTCACGACCGGCATCAGGCGCGGGGCGGCCACAAAGGACCAGACGGCATCCCTCGCGGGCCAGTGCCGCCGCCTGTCTCGCCAGCGACGCCTGGACCTGATCGTCGTCGCTGCCGCCACCGAGCACGATGACGGCATCGACCCGTTGACTGCGGAGAACCTGAAGGTACGAGAGTTCCACGTCCGAATGACCCTGCGTGCTGCAGATGACGAGCAGCTTGCCATTCGCGCCGCAGACGTTCTGGATCGAGCCGATCATTTCGGAGTAGAACGGGTCGGACACGTCGGCCATCACGACGCCCACGATGCCGGTCTTGGCCTGAACGAGGGCTTTGGCCTGCGCGTTCTGCACGAAGTCGATCTCGTCGATGGCCTGGGCGACCTTGGCTCGCGCCTCTTTCGACACGGGGTAGTTGCCGTTGAGCACCCGCGACACCGTTGCGGTCGAGACGCCCGCGCGCTCAGCCACATGGGCGATGGTCGAGCGGGCACTGATCGGCTTGGGTGTCCTCACCATGCTAGACTGGCAATCGGGTGATCTGTTCGCTGTCGATCTCGTCCAGCGTCGCCGCTCCGAGCCAGCTTGCGACCGCGGCCGTCTCATCCATCACCTTGGCGAGCAGGGACCGGACCGCCGCGCTCCCTCCGGCGGCAAGCGCGAGAACGACGGGGCGAACCATGACCGCGACGTCTGCGCCGAGCGCCCTGGCGATCACGACGTCGCCCCCGTTGCGGATGCCGCCGTCGATGAGGATTGGAGCGGCTCTCCCGCACCGCTCCCGAATGGCGGAGAGTTGGTTCACCGGTGCAGCCCAGCGTCCGAATTGGCGGCCGCCGATATTCGACACCATGATCGCGTCGGCGACCCCCTGGAGGGCGCGCTCGCCGTCCTCCGGCGCCAGGATCCCCTTGAGGATGACTGGAAGCCCGAGCTGTCGGGCAGTCGCCGCGACGGCCTCGGCATCCACCCAACTCCAGGCCGGGAAGGACGGCAACGGCGCGATCCCGGTAGGGCTCCCGATCGTGCTCCATCCGCGCTCGGCGATCTCGCGTCCGATGCTGAATCCTCCGGGTTGCAGGCCGGGCCGGGGGTGGGTCGGTGCGAGTACAGTCAGCACGATCCCCGACGCGCCATGTCGCGCGGCCTGTGCGATCAGATCCACAGCCCGGGACTGCGGACCTGCGGCACGCAGTTGCAGCCAGACCCGGTTGTGCCGGGCCACGATCTCCCGCAGCGGCGTGACGCATTCCTCCGAAACAAACAACGGCAATCCCATAGCCTGGCAGGCGTCGGCGACTGGGCCAATGCCGGTTTCGGCAAGGATGCGGTCGCCCGCGTAAGCGCCCACCGCCAGGGGCGACGAAAGTTCATGCCCAAAAAAGGTGATCCCGGTGTCGATGCCGCTTTGTCCTCGCAGCACGCGAGGGATCAGTCGGTAGGCCGCGAAGGCGAGTTCGTTTGGGTCGAGAGACCCTGGATCGAGGTCGAACGGCCGGCCCTCCACGTAGCGGAATAGCGCGTCGCCAAGGGCGATCCGGGCTGCGTGGTCCTCGGGAGAATGGCTCATTGCATCGGCACCAGGTCCGAGAGGGCACCGTTAGGATGCCGCGATGCCGCCTCGGGCGCTTTCGCGGCAAGTCGGAGAAAGGCGCCGAATTCGGGGGTGACGGGATCGCGAAGGATGTCGGGACTTCCCTGTTCCAAGATCCGACCTTCGTGGAGAAAGACGATCCGGTCCGCGACGCTGGCCGCGAACCCAATGTCATGGGTGCTGAGGAGCATCGTGATTCCGGTACTGGCCAAGGTCCGGATCGTCTGGTTGACCTCTCCGACAAGTTCCGGATCGAGGGCTGATGTCGGCTCGTCGAAGATGAGGACCTTCGGAGCACCAGCCAGGGCACGCGCGATGCCCACACGCTGCTGCTGGCCTCCCGAGAGTTCGTGGGGCATGCGATGCGCGAACCCGCTCAGCCCGACTTGGATCAAGGCGACACGAGCTCGGTGGCTGGCCTCGTTGAGAGGAATGCCCTGAACGAATCGCGGCACCGACATGGCGTTCTCGAGCGCCGTCATGTGTTCGAACAAGGCAAAGTTCTGGAACACCATCCCGACCTCGGCGGCCGCGCGGGAGCGGGCGAGCTTTCCGGGCGGCAGGGCCGAGCCATCCGCCGCCACCGCGATCGGTTTTCCCTGCACCAGGACCCGGCCCGCCGCGACGTCGGTGAGCGCCAGGACCGTTTTCATCAACGTGCTCTTGCCTGACCCGGACCGGCCCAGTAAGGCCACCACCTCACCTTGCCCGACCGTGAGATCCACGCCCTTGATGACCTTGGTGGCCTGGTAGGACACCTCAACGGCATCGAACACCAGCAAGGGAGCTTGCGATGACAAGGGCGGCGCTCGCGTACCCCTGTTGGGGACGATGTCGAGGTCCTCCGACACTTGTGAGGACCCTCCCTCAAGCGGACCGAACGACGCGCGCGCGGCATTCGCCGCACTCCGCTTGGCTTTCTCCGAAAGGCTGAACCGTTGCTCGAGCCATTGTTGTCCGAAGGCCAGAACGGTCGACATGATGATGTACATCGCGCTCGACGCGAGCAAAACCGGCAGAAACTCGAAATTCTGTGACACGATGGTCTGGCTGCGCAACGTCAGTTCGCTGACCCCGACGACGGATGCGAGGGAGGTCGACTTCAAAAGTCCGATGGCTTCGTTGCCGAGCGTCGGGATGATGGCGCGAAGTGCCTGCGGCAGCGTGATGGTCAGTAGCAAGGTCGGTCGCGAAAACCCGAAGGCCGTGGCGGCGATCCGCTGGTCGCGGCTCACCGCCCCGATGCCGCCCCGAATGATCTCGGCACAGAATGCCGTCTCGTTGATGGTGAGCGCCAGAAGCGCACTTGCAAACGGACTGAGGAACAGACCGGTTTCGGGCAGGACGTTGAAGATCAGGATCAACTGCATGAGTTGGGGCGTGCCCCGAACCACATAGATGTAGGCCTTGACCGGGTAGCTCAGCCAAGGGGAGCGGGAGTCGCTGGCGAGGGCGAGCCCGAGGCCGACCACGAGGCCCCCGGCCAGCGACAGCACCATGAGGGCCAAAACGACAAGGCATCCTTGGAGGAGATACGGAAAGGTCAGGTAATGAAGAAACTGGGTCACACGCGTCTCGCTCGATGGTGCGCCGTCGGTTCGCTGATCAGTCCTTGTCTTCCGCGGGTCGTTCGGAGCCGTCGCCCTGGCCCCACTTGACCAGCAGCACCTTCTCGATCCCTTGAGCCTGAATGGCCTTCATGCTGTCGAGGATCGCGCCGCGCATCAGCGTGTTGGTCTTGGCAATCGGGAAGCCGTTCAAGATCGGCAGATCGATCGAGAAGCCGGTCCCGAGATCCGGCGCCGACTTCGCCAAGGCATTCGCGTCCGAAAGCGCCGTGAGGTAGATGTCGGCTCGGCCGCTCTGCACGGCCTGGACACTGTTGTCGGTGTTCTGCAGCAAAAGCAGGTTCACCGGGGGCTTGCCGGCTTTTTCGCATTTCTCGGTTTGTGGCGGAACGAGGCTGACGGCCTCGTAGGTGCCAGCCGCGGCCGCGACAGTCGCACCACACAGGGCGTCGAGCGACGTCAGTCCCTTGGGGTTGCCCTTCTTGACGACCGAACCGTCGATCACCGCGAAATTCGACACGAAGGCCACCTGCTTTCTACGAACGTCGGTGACGTAGAGGGACGGACCCATGTCGACCCGGCCACTGGTGATGGCGGTCAACAGAACATTGAACGAGCCGTTCTGAAATTCATGGGAGAAGCCAAGGCACTCGCCCATATAGCTGATCAGATCAGGGTCGAGCCCCTCGATGACGGTCGGGTCGGCGGCGCTTGGCGCCTCGAATCCGGCCGTGTAGCCGCCAAGCCCCACCATGATCTTCTTGCCCGTCAACGTCGGGTATTTCGTGCGCAAGGCCACGCATTCGGGCGCTTTGCCGAAGGCCTCCGGGGTCGGGATGTCGGCCGCTCTGGAGGCCGTGCCGCTGAGTGGGACCGCGAGACCAAGCGCCAGGGTCAGAGCCGCGGATCGGGCAAAGCTGAAGGTCATGAAGCTACTCCTTGATGATGTTGTGAAAGGCGGGCGTGCGCGCAACCAAGTCGCCCGTCACGACCGCGACCACGACGGTGTCGAAGGGTGTGCCCGCAAAGGGATCGCGGTCCGTTGTTCCTTGAGAAGGCAGGCCGGCGGGACGGGGCGCAACGATCGCGACAGCCTCGGGTTCGGAATGGACACCGAAGAAATCGGCCGGGGTCGTCGTCGCCTTTGCCAGGAGTGTTGCGAGATCGAGGTCGTGCGCCTTGGCCAACTTCATCAAGGCCGGAAGGAAATGCTGCTGGCTCGATAGTCCGGGACCCGTTGTTGCCCCTTCGGCCACGTGGTCCGTGGCGATCACATCGATATCCGCCAACGACTGGCGCGCGAAACGATCGACCGCGTCGTCTTCGGGCAACGGCGGTCGAACCGAGAGCGCGCGCCGCGTTGGCTCGACTGGCAATAGATAATGGGGTGACGTTGCAACATAGGCCCGATGGCGTCCTGCGCGCATCGCGGCTACATCCTGGGGGCTGCTGGCATGCCGAAACAGCACGTCGCCTCCAGCGTCTGCGACCTCGGCCATCAGGGCGCGGTCCTGGGTGAAGACCACGGCACGCCAGCCGGCCCGCCAGACCGCGTCGAGATTTCGTCGGAAATTCGGCTCCCGGCCGTAGAGTTTGCAGGCCCGCAACAGCCCGAATACCGGAGCCGAGGCTGCGAATGTGGTGAACCACGCCGCAAAGCCCGCCGTGTCTCGATCAACGGAGGCCGTAAGCAGCAGGCGGATCACTGGAAGGTGAGCTGTTCGCGCTAGAGTTGCCAGAACCTCCAGGTCATCGCCTACCAACATGTCGTGCCAATCGACGCTGCAATTCATGGCGGCGACGCCACCGTCGATCGCCGCCGCGCAATCCTCGGTGCGAAGACCGCCCCTCAGTAATGGCAGGAGAGTATCGGCATCATAAAGGGCGGGTAGGGTCTCCCAAGCAGAGCAAGCCTCAGGCGGCGCTCGTCCGGCAAACAATCGTGTTTGAAGCTGAGGTGAAAGCACAGACGCCGAGTCATCTTATTTCGGCACAAACCATCGAGGTCTTCGCAGAACTTCAACAGTAAGCGCTTTCTATCCACCATAGATCCAATGTGATCTTTGTCGACGGTAAATTATAGGCATGACCGCCCAGCAAATGAGCTTCTGGTCTTGCGGATCTCGGTTCCTTGTGAAGGTGTGCAGCCCGATGGCACATGGCTTTCGGGCCAGTGTTCTTGATGCAGTTCAACGGGTTCCGCACTGCCGGGCAATCATCGGCATGGTGGAGACAAGACGCCGCTTTGCCCAAGCACAAGGCTGACCGAAGTTCGGCCTTGCTCGGCAGACAATCGCGCCATAGTGACTGAAGTCTCGCGACAATGTTCGGAGTCGTGAGATGGACGCGTCATGAATTTACCCGTGCAGGATCTCGCGCCAGGCTTGCAGCATCCGGAGAAGCCCGCGATGTGCACGGTGGTGGCAAAGCAGGCCACTGGAGCGTCGGTAAAGTGCTGACGCGGGCGGAGTAATCTCCGGCCGGTGGATACGCTGCCCGTTTTGGGGTGGCTGGGGATGTTCGCCGTGGAGGTCTGCGCCGCTGTTCGGCATTTCGTTTTCGTGGAGGGGAGGAGTCGCCGGGAAGCTGCCCGGGTCTTCGGGCTGAGCCGGGAGACGGTCCTGAAGATGTGCCGGTTCTCGATGCCGCCCGGGGGACACACGGACGAAGCCGGCGGAGAAGTCGAAGCCGGGACCGCATGTTGCCGTCATCGATGCCATCCTGGAGGCTGACCGGACGGCCCCGGTGAAGCAGCGGCACACGGCCAAGCGGATCTTCGAGCGGCTTCGCGATGAGCATGGGTTTGGCGGCGGCTACACCGTCGTGAAGGACCATGTGCGGGTCAGCAGGGCGCGAGACCGGGAGACCTTCGTGCCCTTGGCGCATCCGCCGGGTCACGCACAAGTGGATTTCGGCGAGGCGATCGCGGTGATGGGCGGCGTGCGGCAGAAGATCCATTTCTTCTGCCTGGACCTGCCGCAGTCGGATGCGTGTTTCGTGAAGTCCTACCCCAAAGAGACGACCGAGGCGTTCCTCGACGGTCACGTGTCGGGCTTCGGCTTCTTCGGCGGCGTGCCGCTGTCGGTTCTCTACGGCAATACAACGATCGCGGTGGCCAAGATCCGCGGCCACGGGACGCGCGAGCGGACGCGTGCCTTCACTGAGTTGTTCAGCCATTGCCTCTTCCAGGACCGTTTCGGTCGCCCGGGCAAGGGCAACGACAAGGGTAAGGTCGAGGGCTTGGTCAAGTACGCGCGGGCCAACTTCATGACCCCGATCCCGACGGCGGCAAGCTTTGAGGAGCTGAACGCCATGCTGGCCGAACGGTGCAGGGCTCGTCAGGGGGACCGGGCCGGTCGGCATGCCAGCACGATCGGCGAGCGCCTGGTGGCCGACCTTGCCGCCTTGCGGGCCTTGCCCGCGGTGCCGCTGGAACCTTGCGAGAAGCGGGCGGCGCGGGTCTCGTCGACCGCGCTGGTCCGCTACCGGTGCAACGACTACTCGGTGCCGACAGCTTATGGCTTCCAGGACGTGCTGGTGAAGGGGTTCGTCGCCGAGGTCGTCATCCTGTGCGGCGGCAAGGAGATCGCTCGCCATCCGCGCTGCTATGGCGAAGGCGTGTTCGTGGCCGATCCACTGCACTACCTCGCGCCAATCGAGACCAAGCCGAACGCGCTTGACCAGGCGGCTGCGCTGCAGGGCTGGGATCTGCCCGAGGTGTTCCAGCATCTGCGGCACCTGCTGGAAGCCCGGATGGGCGGAGCCAGCCAAAGGTTCCGACGATGCGCAGCATCGGTGGAATGGCTGGCGGAGGGAATCGGGGAAAGCGCGAGTTCATCCAGGTGCTGCGGTTGATGGAGGCAGCGCCCAAAGACATCGTGGCGTTCGCGGCCACCGAAGCGATCCGGCTCGGCGCCATTGGCTTTGATGCGATCAAGCAGATTACCCTGGCCCGCATCGAACGGCGGCCCGTGCGTCTTGACCTGACGGCGTACCCGCATCTGCCGAAGCTCGCGGTGAAGACGACGGCGGCGGCCGACTATGCGGCGCTCATGCCGGAGATGGCGACATGAGCGCCGGGGCAGACAGCGCGATGCCGGCCGGAACCAGGGCCGGCACACCGCAGATCCTGCTTGGCCACATCTCAAGCAGCTGAAGCTGGCGACGATCCTGCGCGAGTACGACAAGGTGGCCCGCGAGTGCGCGCAGAGCGGTATCGACCATCCTGGCTATCTGTTGCGTCTGCTCGAACTTGAACTGATCGATCGCGAGCGCCGCGTTGTTGAGCGCCGTATCCGGGTGGCGCGCTTCCCGGCCGTAAAGAGCTTCGACACCTTCGACTTCATGGCGATCCCGAGCCTTAACAAGATGCGCGTGCTGGATCTGGGGCGCTGCGAATACGTGCTCCGTCGGGAGAACGTCATCGCGCTCGGTAACAGCGGCACCGGCAAAACCCATGTTGCCCTGGCGCTCGGCTTGGCGGCTTGCCAGAAGGGCTTCCCGGTCGCGTTTACGACCGCGGCCGCGCTGGTCACCCAGCTGATGGAAGCGCGTGACGAGCGGCGGCTTTTGAAGATGCAGCGCGAGCTGCAGGCCGTGAAGCTGCTGAT
>NZ_JAMOIM010000073.1 GCF_026130545.1 Lichenifustis flavocetrariae
AACCGTGGCCGGCTTGAAGTCGGAATAGGTGGCCGGCTTCATATCGGAAACACTGGCCGGCATCGTCGGAATCCGCACGTTAAGGTCGCTCAGCTTGCTGGCGTCGTTCTGCACCCCGGTGCCATGGCCGCCGAGCGACGCCACGGCCTTGTCGAGTTCGGCCGCACGGCGGCCGGTGATGAAGACGTAGGCGCCTTCCTTGACGAACCGCTGCGCGATCGCCAGGCCGATGCCGGAGGTGCCGCCCGTGACCAGGGCGATCTTACCGTCGAGTTTGCGTGCCATCGTTGTTCTCCATCGTTGATGGGGAGAAGGTATCGACGGCTGCACCAGCGCGAAATAGAAAGGTCTGCAAACCATCGTTGCAGGATTGTCGATGTCGCGAATGCCGGATTTCGAGGGGCTGGCGATGTTCGCCAAGGTGGCGGAGGAGCGCTCCTTCGCGGCTGCGGCCCGCACCATGGGCGTGTCGGTGGCCACCGTGTCACGCGGGGTCAGCCGGCTTGAGGAGCGACTCGGAGCGCGGCTGTTCAACCGAACCTCACGCCAGCTCGCCCTGACCGTCTTCGGGCTAACGCTTGCCGAACGGGCCGCCCGGATCTACTCCGAGGCCGAGGAAGCGGAGAACACGGGACGAGAGGCTTCGGCGAGACCGCGCGGCCTCATCCGGCTTGCGGTGCCGATGTCCTTCGGTCTGCGCTGGGTGGCGCCGATCCTGCCAGCCTTCTTCCGAGCTTATCCCGAGGTCTCCATTGACCTGCACCTCAGCGACGCCAAGGTCGACATCGTCGGCCAAGGCTTCGACGCGGCGCTACGCATTACGTCGAACCTCGATAGCGGCTCCCTGATCGCCCGCAAGCTCTGCCCCGTGTCGCCTTTCGTGGTCGCGGCCCCGACCTACCTCGCCAAGCACGGCCGGCCCCGTCACCCGCGCGACCTCGAAGGGCGGGACTGCCTGGGCTATGCCTACGCCGCCCGCGCCGACGTGTGGCACTTCACCAACACGGCGGGCGAGCAGGTCAACATCACGCCGCGCGGCCCATTGCGGGTGACGAACGCGGATGCGCTGGTGCCGGCCGTGCTGGACGGTCTCGCCATCGCCGAGTTCCCGGGCTTCATCGCGGCCGAGTACCTGAAGGACGGGCGGATGGAGGCTATTCTGACTGACTGGACGCTGCCCAGGGGAGCCCTCTACTTCGTCACGCCCACCACGCGAACCCGACCCGCGAAAGTCGAGGCACTCGCCGCCTTCCTGGCCGAGCACCTTTCAGGCATGAACTGGAGCTAGATACCGGCCGAATCCAGAGTGTTCAGCTCTCATCGACATAGGCGCCGGCCTACAATCCCGTCAGATCGTTTAGTGCTCATCCCGGCGCTTCGTGCGGGTCCGCGCGTCACGGCCTGTTCGACTGGCTGACCTGGCCGAGCATCGGCTTCGCCTCTGCCGCACCGCACCAGTCGTCCTTCTTTCACCGTCCTTCGTTGGCGCTGCGGTCCTGGGGGATGTGGCGTCGATCGCTTCAAGCACCTGGATCGCCATCGCGGCCCCGATGAACGCGGGCTCAAGCGGAAGCGGTTCCCCGAGCCGTCCAACTGCGAACCGTCAGGATCGCCTCCGCGAATTTGTGAGGCGCTTCCCAAGGGAAGTTGTGGCCGCAATCCACGGAACGGTGCTCATGACGGGCGGCAAACATGTCGGCGTGACTCGCCGTCCCGCCAGGTTTCAGCGGGTCACGAGTGCCATCCAGCGTGATCGTGGGAACGCGGATCGGGGGCCTCTGCGCCAAGCGCTCTTCCAGCGACGCGAGGGCCCGATCGCCTGTCGCATGGCCAAAGCAGAAACGGTAGCAGTGGATCACCACGTCGACAAAGTCCGGATTGTCGAATGACCTTGCCGTCCTCTCGAAGGTCGCGTCGTCGAACGTCCAACCCGGCGACCACTGCTCCCAGAGGATGCGGCACAAGGCGCGACGATGATCCGTCAAACACTCGCGGCCGCGTTCCGATTGGAACAGGTGCTGGTACCAGGAGACCAGCTCGGAGGCCGGCGGGAGGGCGCGCCGGAGCCGGTCCACGTCGATGATGTCGTAACCCGCGTAGGAAACGAGGCCGGTCACCCGTTCCGGCCAGAGGGCGGATGCGACGCAGGACGCGCAGCCTCCCCAGTCGTATCCGGCCAGGATGGCGCTCGGGATGCCGAGAGCGTCCAACAGGTCGATGAGGTCCCGCGCAAGCGCCGCCTGCTGACCGCTGCGCATCGTGTCAGCCGAACGAAAGCGCGTGGGGCCGAAGCCGCGAAGGTACGGCACGATCACGCGCGCTCCCGCTTGCGCCAGGCGCGGCACAACCTCGTCGTAGGCATGGACGTCGTACGGGAACCCATGCGCCAGAACGATCGGCCACCCCGCCGCCGGGCCCTCGTCGAGGTAGGCAATGTCCAGGGTCTCGGTTCGGGCGGTCTTCAGGGTCGACATCCATTCACCGTCGGTCAGAGCTGCGCCTGGATCGCCGCCACGTCGATCACGGACCAAACGGTTTCGACCTTCCCATCCTCGAAACGGTAGAAGACGTTCTCGGTGAAGGTGACGCGCCTGCCGTTGACGGGCAGGCCGAACAGCTCGCCTTGTGGCGTGCAGTCGAACAGCAGCCGGGCTCCGATGACCGGCGGGTCGGCAACAAGAAAGTCGATGTTGAACGTGAGGTCAGGGATCGCCGCGACGTCGCCTTCGAGCATGCTTCGGTAGCCCACGAGGCCGATCTCCTTGCCGTTGTGCCGGGCCTTGTCGCCGACGTGATCCCCGAGCCGTGACCAGTCACGCCGGTTCAGGCAGTCGATGTAGGCGCGATACCGGTCCAGGAGTTCGTCCTTCGTCATTCGCGTGTTTCCTTATCAGCGCCGGCCACTCGAAACCGTGGCGATGAAAGCCCTCAGGTCGGCGAGCATCAGCACCGGTTGTTCCAGGGCCGCGAAGTGGCCACCCGCAGCCATATCGCTCCAGTGGACGACGTCGTAGGTCCGCTCGACCATCGAGCGGGGCGTCGGCAGGAAGACGGGGTCGGGAAAGGCCGCGACGCCCATCGGGGCCCGCACGCGTGTCCCGCCGAGAAACCGATCCGAGCGCTCCAGTCGCTTGCCATGGTAAATCCAGGTTGCCGTCACGACAGAGGACGGGGCGACATAGAGCATGATGTCGGTGATCAGAGCTTCCTCCGTGAACTTGCTCCAGATGTCCGGGGTGCCATCGGCCCGCTTTGGCAGGTCGGCCCAGGCCCCGAACTTTTCGAGGATCCATCCGGCGGCACCGACAGGGCTGTCCGCCATCGCGACGCCGAGTGTCTGCGGGCGCGTTTCCTGCTCATGGTTGTAGCCGGTCTCCCAGTCCAGGATCGCCGCCCTGCGGGAGATCAGATCCTTGTCCTCGGGCGTGGTGGGCGCGACGTCCTCGGCCAGGATGCTGACCATGTTGATGTGGAAGCCGAGCAGCGCGTCCGGCTGTGCGTAGGCCATCCAACTCGCGATGTGGGCACCCCAATCCCCGCCCTGGACGACGTAGCGCGTCTGCCCGAACAGCCGCACCATCAACCCGTGCATCAGTTCGCCGGCACGGCGCGGGCCGATGACGCCGGTGATCGGCTTGGAAAACGCGAAGCCCGGCAGCGAGGGAACGACGACATCATGCCCATCCGCCGCAAGCGGCTCCATCAGCTGCTCGAATTCGAGGTATGAGCCAGGCCACCCGTGGAGCAGCAGGAGCGGCGGCTTCGACCCGTTCCCCCGCAGATGGACGAAGTGGATGCGCTCACCCTCGATGTCGGTCGTGAACTGGGGCAAGTGATTGAGGCGACGTTCGACCGCGCGCCAGTCGTAGGTGTCGCGCCAATAGGCGACGAGCCTCTTCAGGTCGTCGATGCCGACGCCCGACTTCCACCCACCCGCATCCGGAAGCTGGCTCCAATCGTAGGCCTTCACCTTGGCCATGATGGCGGCAAGACGTTCGGCCGGGATGTCGATCGTGAATGGTGAAACCATGGTCATCTCCCCGGGCGCCGCGCCTCAGCGGCCGATCTTCACGACGATCTTACCGACATGGTCTGCGGCTCGCAGCGCCTCGTAGGCGGCAGGCGCTTCCTCGAACGGAAACACGCGGTCCACCTGAGGCTTGATGCCGGTCGCGATCAGTGCGCGAAGTGTGGCCACCGGCCCGACGTAGATGCCCTGGAGGGTGATCCGCTTCCCTAGGATGGTATCCGTGTCGACCGAGCCCTCGAACCCCGTCAGGACGCCCATGAGCGAGATCCGCCCGCCCATCCTGGTCGCCTTGAGAGTGCGGTTGAGCGTGGCTGGCCCCGCGACGTCGACCGCGAGGTCGGCACCCACGCCGTCCGTCAATCGGATGACCTCATCCTCCCAGTCCGGACGCACGCGATAGTTGATGACGTGATCGGCCCCGAGGGCGCGGGCGCGGGCGAGCTTCTCGTCGGAGCTTGACGTGATGATCACGCGGGCGCCCGCGAGCTTGGCGAGTTGCAGGGCGAAAATCGACACGCCGCCTGTGCCGAGGAGGAGCACGGTCTCGCCTGGCTGGACGGGACGCCGTTCGAACAGGGCCGACCATGCGGTGACCCCCGCGCACGGGAGGGTCGCGGCTTCCTCGAACGTCATGCTATCGGGAATGCGGACCACGCCCTTGGCCGGCACGACAAGGCACTCGGCCAGAACGCCATCGACGCCCTCGCCGCCAAGGGCCGTCGCCTTCTTGGCTTCGGTGAACTCGCCCTCGACCCAACCGGGCATGAAGCCGATGACGACGCGGTCGCCGATGGCGAATCCTTCGACACCGTCTCCCACGCTGGAGACGCGGCCCGCCCCGTCCGACAACGGCACGACGCCGGCGATGCGGGATGCGACGATCAAGTCCCGGTAGTTGAGAGAGGCGGCCCGAGGTTCGATCCCAATTTCGCCCTGGCCGGGATGGGGCTCCTCGATGTCTTCGAGCACGATGGCGGGGCCTTCGCGGCCCGTGGTCCTGTAGCGTCGCATGAGGCGTCTCCTTCCGGTCGGCATCCTAATGCGATAGCTTCTTGGATCGTAGTACGTACAAATTGAGCATGTAGTATCATGGATGATAGCGTCAGCATCCGCCGGGAAAGACGGCGGGCCGGCCGGACGGGTTGCGACGTCGAGGCGACGCTCTCCGTCATTGGGGGCATCTGGAAGCCGGTGCTGCTGTTCCACCTGCTGGAAGGCAAGCTGCGCTTCAACGCGCTCTGTCGGACCGTGCCCAACGCCACGCCGCGCATGATCACCTTGCAGCTCCGTGAGCTGGAGGCGGACGGGGTCGTCAATCGCATTGTCTATCCCGAGGTGCCGCCCAAGGTGGAATACGAACTCACCGACCTCGGAACTTCGCTCGCGCCGGTGCTCCTGAGCATGCGGGATTGGGGCGAGCGTCTAAAACGTTCGGAAGCGGCCTCGTAGACCTTTGCCTTCATGGCGGGGGGAGCCGATCGCCCGCTCCAGCGGGAGGAGCGTCTACGGCCGCCCTGAACTGATGCCTACCGCACGGCGCCGAACGTCAAGCCGCGGATGAAGCTGCGCTGCGTCAGCCAGCCGACAAGCAAGATGGGTCCCACCGCCAGCAAGGACGCGGCGGAGAGCTTACCCCACAGTACGTCGCCGGACAGGGTCGCGATATAGGCGCTGAGGGGCGCGGCGGCGGACGAGGTCATCTGGATGCTCCAGAACGACTCGTTCCAGCACAGGACGGCAGACAGAAGGGCGGTCGAACAGACGCCCGGAAGGCACAAGGGAAACAGCACGTGGACGAGTTGCTGGGCCGCCGTCGCACCATCGAGGCGCGCACTCTCGATGATGTCGCGTGGGATCTCGCGCATGTAGTAATAAAGCATCCACACCACGATCGGCAGGTTGACCAGCGCGAGGACGAGAACCAGACCGAGTTGGGTGTCGATCAGCCCGATGGCCTTGAAGATCAGGTACATGGGCAGCATGATGCCGATGCCGGGCATGAAGCGCGTCATCAACATGCCGAGCAAGATCGTGTTCCGGTTCCGTCCGCCATGGAAGGCGAGGGCGTAGGCGGCCGGAAAAGCGAACAGGAAGCACAGCGCCGTTGCCCCGCTCGACTCGACGACGCTGTTGAGGATCGGCCTCAGGACGGGGACGCTGCCGTTGGCCGCAAGGAAGTTCTCCAGCGTCGGCCTGAAGAGGAGTTTGGGCGGGAACTGAAGCGCATCGAGATCCGTCTTGAAAGCCGTCAGGCCCATCCACAGGATCGGCTGAGACAGGCTTAAGGCCACGCTCCAGGCCAATGTCGTCACCGCGAGCTTCTTCACAGTCTTCATAGTCGGACCTCAAGCCTGCCGGTGTGTCACGGCGCTCGGCCCGAAGCCACACGGATCGTGTAGTCCTGTTGCAGCGCGTTCGCGCGGCACGATGAAAGACATGGGGGCCCATGCCCGTTCGCGAACGACGTCCTCGCCTGCTGCCCGGCCGGAGGTTTCCTTCCTATGCCTACCTGCCCGGCCGCTTCCCGCATCCGGTCCGCCATCCTCTCGGCCACAGCTACGATCCCGAGGCGGCGTCACCGGTCTGTGAGACATGCTCTGATGCCGAGGCATTTCGCTGGGGAATGGATCTGTTCAACCACGGCTACTACTGGGAAGCGCACGAAGCCTGGGAGCCTCTCTGGCGCGCCGCCGACCGCGGCAGTGCCGACCGAGCGCTGCTCAAGGGACTGATCCTCACGGCCGCGGCAGGCGTGAAGCGTCGCGAAGGCAAGGCGATCGCCGCAGGCCGTCATGGGCGACGTGCCGCCGCGCTGCTTCGTGACGCCGCACATGGCCATTCTTCCCTGGAAGGGATGCTCGGCATCTCTTTGGAAGCCCTGGCGGTGCAGGCCGAGGCACCCGTCTCGTCAAAGCCCGAGGCACCGGTTCGGTTCAACGAGGCGGTCGTCTTCGATTTCTATCTCGGCGCGGATGTCCTTTGAGCGCGCAACAGCCGTCCTTGGCCAAGGATGATCGCCTGGCGTGCCTGATCGCCCGATTTCGGCGTAAGCGCGTGCCTCGGGGCTTCTTTGACTGGATGACCTGACCGAAGGACGGCTGCGCCTCGATCGACTGCCGCAACGGCTTTGCCCGGCCTTCTTCCCCTGCGGCGAGCCGCATTCCGCGCGAGACAAGAGGCCCGTTCCTTTGCCATTCTCTGCTCCGCTGTGCTCCCGGCGGATGCGGCTAAGATCGCCCCCCGCACCTAGATCGCCATCGAGGCCACGATGGACGCGGGCTCAAGCGAAACGGGAGATCGACATGAGCGTCATCGCCAAAGGGTGTTCTCCGGGCGGACGGAAGTCGGGGCGGCGTGGTCCAAGCGCTCGAAGGAAGAACGACCGTACCTCTCGGACCTGCTCGACGACCCAAGCCTCATGGCCCCTGTCTACGCCAGCCTGCTCGTCGACGAGAACGGGAAGGGCCACAACCTGGTCTGGTCGCGCGGCACCCGGCGCGAGCGGGATTGAGGGAGTGGCGACGCCTCGTCCCGGACGGGGCGCCGCTTTATCGGCGGAGTGAGACTTGGAGCACGGGGCGAAGCGACTGATAGGCTCGACCGGTGAACCATCGTCGATCAAGCGGCGTGCTCGACCGATGTCCCGCGCATAGCGGTTACCGTGAGCCACACGGCCGACACCAGGAAGTAGAAGGCACCGAACGCGGCATAGGGGGCGATGTCGGTGATGCCGGGTGTCGGCGCGCCGTAGGCCTTCATGATGAAATAAGACCCCGCCAACGCCGACTGTACCCCGCTCAGGATCATCGCCCACTGGGCCCCCGTCTTCCAGCGGCGCCAGCCGGTGATGCCCTGGAACAGGCCGGAAAGGATGGCCCAAACGCCGAATACCGCCATGACCGCGTGCAGGCCCCGTCCGAGCGCGACTGCGACCGTGGCTGCTGTGACGGTGCTGACCACGGCGTTGAGCGCCTGGCTGGGATTGCGGCCGAGGCCACCGCTGCGCTGCCCGTCGACGACGTTGGCCAAGGCATCCCAGGCCGGGTAGGCGACCAGCAGGATCGCGGCGGTCATCGGCATGGTCCTGCCGATGGTGAACGCGGCCGTGACCCAGGCGACGGACGCACCGGCGCGGACGAAGTAGTAGGTTCTCAGCCAAGGCATTGCGGAGACGGTGGAGGACGGCCGGAGGGTGTCGCGGGTCATGCGAGCTTCCTTTCTGTGGATGAGGTCGGCCCCCGCGGGGCCACTTCGATGAGCGCGGTACTCGTGATCTTCACGGCGATGATCTGCATGGTTCCCGGACCAGTGCGGCTACCGAGGGATCCGCTGCCGCGCGTCGGAAAATCATGTAGGATCAATGGGTACATGCGTTCATGAAGACCATGTTTACGGCTCGAACCCCGCAGTGGCCATGACCGAACCGCTGGAAAACTTGACCGATCTTCCGGACGAAGGCTCGCGCGGGATCGCCTCTGGCGACCTGCTCTCGCACGTCCTGGCGCAGATCCGCCTCACGGGAGACCGGGTCATGTCCAACGCTCTCGCCCAGGGCGAGGTGTTGAACCTGGATCGCGACGCCGCCTACGCCGTCGTGATGGCGGACGGCGAGCTTCACGTCGATGCCGGCGACGAAGGGGCGGGTCGGATCGACAAGGGTGACCTTGTGCTCCTGCCTCGCGGCCCTGGTGACCTGCGGCTGTGGGCGTCGAGCGCACAAGCGGACGTTGTCGTCTGCCGATTTTGGTTCGATCCCTACAGCCTGAGGGGCATGATCTCCGCGCTGCCCCAGCGCATCCACATCCGCCGCGCACAGGCGGTGGGATGGCTCGACGGCATGTTGCCCTTCCTGATGATCGAGGTCACCGATGCCCAGCCCGGCTCGGCCCTGATGATCTCCCGGATCATCGACCTGATCGTCATCCGCACACTGCGCACGTGGGTGCATCTGGGGAACACGTCCGGATGGCTGGGCGGGCTTTCCGACGCGCGCGTCGGCCGGGCCCTCAAGGCCATCCACGAAGAGCCGACGCGGCATTGGAGCATCGACGCCCTGGCCGGCGTCGCCGGCATGTCGCGTTCCAGCTTCTGCGAAAGGTTCAACGCACTAGTCGGGCGCCCGCCGCTCCGTTACCACAACGAGTGGCGGCTCAACCTCGCACGGGACATGCTCGTCCGTCGCGACGCCAGGGTCGGCGAGATCGGCCTGCGCGTCGGCTACGTGTCCGAGGCCGCCTTCAGCCGCGCCTACAAGGCGCTGTTCGGTCACTCCCCGCGAGAGGCTGCCGAACATGGCGGCTCGGATCATCGGCCGGGCCTGGTCGATATGGAGTGAAAGGGGAACCGGTGACCATTCTGGTGGCGGGCGCGACCGGGGCCCTCGGGGTGGGATCGCGCGAGTCGCGCCTGCGCCACGCGGACGTGAAATCGATCGTCCGACGCGGCACACGCCCGACAAGGTCGCCCGGCTCGCCGCCCCCGGCGTGACCGTCGTCGAACTCGACGCGGCCGAGGAAAACTCGCGCCCCTCGACAACACTCGCTATCCCGGACGGCGATGGACGTCGGTGGCCCAGCTCCTGGCCGACCGCTGAAGCGCTGCATACCTCAATGACCTTTTTGGAACGCGGCCCGATCGCGACGGGAAGCGCGACGGCCGCGCTCACTGCCCTGCTCGCGGAACTGCGCGGCATGGACGTACGCCTTCGCGTGCTCCAGGGCGAGGACATGGGACGGCCGAGCACGCTCCTGACGCGGGCGGTTCGCGACGGACAGACGACGAGAGCCTACGTGGGCGGCAGGTGCGCCACCATGTTCGAGGGGACGTTCGAACTCTCCTGAGCGTCCGACCCGACACGGCCCCCTCGATACTGGGCATTCAACACCGCCAGGGGGATCACACTACGACGGCAGCGGCAAAGGCCGCCGCTCCGAAGCCCGCGATCAGAGCCGCCCATTCCCGCCGCGCGACCACCATCGTCGCGAGCGCCACGATCGAGCCCGCGATGTTGGGAATGCCGCCTTCGATGCAACCGGCCGCGACGAACGCCACGAACAGGTTACCGGGCGCGAGGCGGAGGAAGCGTTGCATCGGACCGGCGGCGGGCATGACGGCGGCTGCCAGAAACCCTCCCGCCCGCATGGCGTAGCTCGTCAGCCCGACGCAGCCGATCGCGGCCATGATGTGCCAGTCAAGCATCGTCCCCCCGGATCAGGCTGTAGAACGTTCCGATGCTTCCGCCGGCCAGCATCGCCCAGCTTTCGCCGAGCCAGGCGGCTGCGATCAACCCGCCAGCCGCCGAGGCCAGCCACGGCACGATGAACCGGCCGCCACGCCATTGGGTCGGCAAAAGCGTGATCACGAAGGCGAGGGGAAGGACGGCGGTCGCCGCCGCGAAGGGCCCGGTCGCCTTGAGGGGCAGCAGGTAGCCGAGCCCCGTTCCCGCCACCCAGCCGATCCAACCGGGCAGGCTGCTGCCGAGCAGATAGCCCGCATCGGGCCCGGAGCGCTCGGTGTCGGCCGCGGTCAACATCCAGGACCCGTCCGACAGGAAGAACAGGATGGGGTACATCAGGCACTTGCCGAACCGGCCGAAGCTCTGGTGCAGATGTGCTCCCATGACGAGGTACCTGGCATTCGTCGCCACGGAGGCGAGCACGAACGCCGCGATCGGCGGAGGCAGCGCCCAAAGGCCGAGCGTCACGGCCTGGGCTGTAGAGGAGTAGACGAGGAGGCTGAACAGCACGGCCGGGACGAAGCCGAGCCCCAGACCCTTGTAGGCGACGCCCATGACCAGGGCCGGAGCGCCGTAGCTGGCCAGGAACGGCAGGCCGGCGACCAAGCCTCGGCGGAAGGCGGCAGCCGTGAAGGCGGGTCTCGACGGGAATACCGCTGCCGTGCTAATGGTCATGACCGTTAAATCACCACGAGGCGCTGTCGCATGTCAAGGGAAGCCGCCCGATCCGAGGCCAAGTTCTTTGGCGGCCGCGTCTGCCTGGACTTCGCCAACACATTGAACTGGCGGCTGACCGACGCTCCGGTGGAACTCATCCCGGATTACGCGGCCTTCCTCGCCTGGAGCGAAAACCGGGGAACATTGTCGAAACGCGCCGTGGTGGCCCTCCGGGCGGCGTTGGATGTGAAGGAGGCCGAGGCGACCGCGTTGATGGAGTCGGTCCATGACTTTCGTGCCGACCTCATCGAGGGCGCAGACATCCTTCGCAGCGGCCGTTCCCTGAACGTCGGATTCGTCAACCGGGCGCTTTCCGGCCTTCCGCCGCAGCCACAACTGGCGCGGGAAGGCGAGCGGTTCGTCTTCGACCTCGACGGGACCGACCTGCGTCAACCCCTATGGCCGATCCTGTGGTCCCTCACGACCCTGCTCGCATCGACCGACGCGAGCCGGATCGGGAACTGCCAAGCCAATGGCTGCGGCTGGTTCTTCGTCGACGAAAGCCCCAACCACTCGCGCCTCTGGTGCAGCGACGGTTGTGGCAACCGCGAAAGGGTTCGCCGCTCCTACGCGAAACGGCGAGGTCAGCCTAGCTGACACCGCCTTCAACAGGTTGTGCGATGCAGGCGTGCCCAGGACGGCATCTAGGGATAGCAGTGCCGACGACGGTTGCCGTCATGTCCACCTTGGTCGAGACGGCGAGCGGCACCCCGTTGCAGGTGGCGCCGCCGTTCTCGGTCGCGGCGAACAGCTCTTCTCCCTTGGAATCGTAGACGAGCAACGCCACGGGACGCCCGTGCCGAACGAGGGCGAGGGAACTTGCCCAGAGCGGAAGGCCCCGGAGGAAGTGATACGCGCCATCGATCGGATCGTAGAGCCAGTAATCCGGGCCATCCGGATGAGCTTCCTCGGCGGTCCATCCGATCTCCGGATGAAGCTCGGCAAGCGACGCGCGCAGGCTCCGCGCTCATCTCGCGAGCGTAAAGGATCATGTCGGCCGGAGACGCGTCACGAACTGTCCGGGGACCGGTCCGCGCGAGGTCGTCGGAAAGGGATCGGAGCGCGTCGGCGCACCGGTCGAGGTCGGTTGCCACAAGGCACCTCGGTGTTGACTGATGCGGCCTAAAATATCAGATTCAGCTCACGCCTCGAACTCGCGTTTACCCCACGAGCCGAGCCTCATCCAAGCGGAAGTTCGCCCCTCGGAAAGTGGCCCATCAGGAGCGGGCGGCGCGGCGGTCGACACCATCCTGGAGGGCGCGACTCACATTCTGAAGAAGCTCGGCTTCGAGGGTTACACCACGAACGCCATCGCTGATCGGGCCGGCGTCAGCATCGGCTCGCTGTACCAATACTTCCCGAACAAGGACGCCGTCACTCTGACACTCATTGAGCGCGAGTCCGCCGTCCTCGTCAGGGAGATCGAGGCGACGCGCTGCTTGATCCTGGCTACCGTCGAAAGCCTTCTGGAACTATCACGATAAGCTTCGGCTATTCGTTGATGAAGTGCAGGACAAGGCCGTGAGTTCGGCATGGCGACGTCCCCTCCGACGACACGAACTCGCAGAACGTGATCACAAGCTCAGCGCAGGATCGTTTGACCTTCAAGTATAGCTCTTTCGATCCACCCCAAGCGTCCGAATAATAACGATTTCACCTTGCATCGGAGACGGTCACAAGAAGGTTTTTGATATCGCTTCAGCAACTCTAAGCGTTTGTTCTCACCTCAATGTCCACTTTTTAAGGCGCTGTTTGATTGCGCGCGGGCGGACGCTTCAGTCGCCTCGATCAGAGCACGGCCTTGATCGCGTCCGCGATCTCTGCCGCATGCGTCTCAAGCGCGAAGTGCCCGGTCTCAGAAAGCGCACGTCGGCGTGGTGCATGTCGCGGCGGAAGGCTTCGGCGCCCGGGGGCAGGAAAAAGGGATCGTTCCGGCCCCAGATCGCCAGGAGTTTCGGCTAGTGCTGCCGAAAGTAGGCCTGGAAGGCGGGATAGAGCGCCACGTTGGTGGCGTAGCTGCGGAACATGTCGAGCTGGATCTCGTCCACCTCTGGGCGGGCGATGTACCACGCGTCGAGCGCGCTTCCATCGGGCGACACCACGGAGGTGTCGGGCACGCCATGTTCGTACTGCCAGCGGATCGAGGCCGGGGTGAGCAGCTCGCGCAAGGCTTGGCGGTTGGCGTCGCTCGGGTCGCGCCAATAGCGCTGGATCGGGTTCCAGCCTTCGCTCAGGCCTTTTTCGCAGGCGTTGCCGTTCTGCGAGACGATGGCGGTCACCCGCTCGGGGTGCGCCATGGCGATCCGGAAGCCGGTCGGCGCGTCGTAATCGAAGACGTAGAGCGCGTAGCGGTCGAGCCCAAGCACCTCGGTGAACCGGCCGATGACCTTGGCGAGGTTGTCGAAGTTGTACTCGAAAGCGCTCCGGGGCTTGATCTCGGACAGGCCGAATGCCGGCAGATCGGGTGCCACTAGGTGGAACCGGTCCGCCAGGAGCGAGATCAGGTCCCGGAACATGTGGTTGGAGGACGGGAAGCCGTGCAGCAGCAGGAGCGTCGGCCGGGAGCGGTCGCCCGCCTCGCGGGAGAAGATCTTGAAGCCGTCCACGTCGACGGTGCTGAAGCGAACCTGGGTCATGCGTTAGTCTTACTGAGTCAGAAAGCTTCGTCGTCTTACGTCGCGGTCGGGCACTATGATCGGCATCGGGCTGATGTGGGGTTGGACATGACGTCGGAGAGTGACGCTCGATTTTCGTCTT
>NZ_JAMOIM010000074.1 GCF_026130545.1 Lichenifustis flavocetrariae
AGGCCGTCGTCATGTCCGTCCCTCCGCCTGCAACTCCACACAGCTTCGCTGCGCGGAGCCTCTTGCAGGCTCCGCCCCACATCGTATCGATTGTCTCGGGGATGATGGTGCCGTCGTGGTTGCGCGGCCCGCGCGGCGATCCGACGCGCGAGGGCGCCAGCAGGCCGTTCTCGCGCATGAACCGCAGGACACGGTGCCGCGAGGTGCGCAGGCCGGCAAAGCGCAGCCTCCCCTGCGGAGGTCCTTCCACCGAGCCTTCGGCTCGTCGGAACCTTGGACCTCCTCCGCCCAGACCTTGCGGTGACCCTCGCCATGAAAGGGGCTGGCCGACAGGACGCCCCGGATTCGCGCCAGCAGACCCGTATCGGGCATGGGACCAACCGGGCCGGGGCGGCGCCGGGGCTCGGGACCCGCGGGATCACGATGCCGGTAGACGGTCGCCCGGGCCGTTCCCCACACGCGGCAGATCCGGGCCATGCCATAAGGCTTGCCGCTGGACGGCGAGATCGAGACCCTCATGGCCTCGACCTCCGCCGCCCCAAAGGGCGGCCGTCCTCCAGGATTGCGATCTTGGCTTCGAGCAACTCGCGTTCGAGCAGCATCCCACCGAGCTTCGCCTTCAGGCGGTCGCTCTCGACCTCTTCGCCATCCTTGGGCCGGCTTGACAGGCCAGCCTCGCCCGCCGCCAGAAAGGCGTCACGCCAGTGTGTGAGGGTGGCGGCCGTGACCCCGAGCCCGCGCGACACCGTTTCAAGGTCTTCCCCGCGCAACAAGCGCAGCACGGCCGCGGTCTTGCGTTGACGCGACATCCGCCCACCGCGGCCGGGCGCCGCTGCGCCAGACTCTGGCGGTCGCTCCGCAGCACCCGCCCGCTCCGTCGTACCCAGTCGTTCGTTCATCATGCACCTCATCCGGCGGAGATCGTCCGCTTCTCTATCGCGGCTTCTGTCAAGGGGCGCACTTCCCCCCCTCGGCCTGGGGTGAATCAGGCCGTATTTGGTCATGGCGGAGCGCAGGCAAGCGTCTGATAAGACGAACAACTGGCACTTCAACCGCGGATGAGACCAGGCCACACGGAGCTCGCGCTTCTCTCCGAGGTCGGCGCTGCGGCCGCCCCATGATGAGGTTAGAAAAGGCGGAGTGGATCAATCTTACGAGCGCCTTGGCCTCTTTTGACGGCTAAGCTGCGGACGATACGATCTCACACCACCTTCGTCCCCGTGAGGACCTCTTCCTGCCGTGGCAGAACCGGTTGAACTTTCTAGAAGGGCAAAAGATTAGGCGGAGGCAATCGGGGCGGCCTCGCTACCCCAGCGAAAATCCGTGCCGTCCGTCCACATGCGGTGAAGAACCACGGCCAAGCGCCGAGCCACCGCAACGATGGCCCGGCGCATGCCGCGCCGCTGAGCAACCCGAACGCCCCATGCCTTGAGCCACGACCAGTGACGGCTCCGCGTCAGCAAAACCTGCGCGGCCTCGTACAGCATCGCGCGCAGCATGGTGTCGCCGGACTTCGAGACGCCGCCGTCATAGTCGATCTCGCCGGACTGGTGGCGGCGAGGCGTCAGCCCGACATGGGCTCCTACCGCCCTGGAATGCACAAAGCGCTGCGGTTGATCGATGGTTGACCGATAGGTCAGCGCAACGACGGCGCCAACGCCGGGTGCCGTCATCAATCGCCGGCAGACCGGATCGTGGCGTACAATATCGAGCAGCATCTTGTGCAACCGTGTGAACTCCCTCCGCATCACCCGCCAAATCGTGAGCACTGGCTCAACGATAGCCGCGAGCCTGGGAAACCCTTCGACCAACTCGCGGATGCGAGCCTCGAACCCAATCTTGCCAACAACGCCGACCTTCAGGCCGAAATTGCGCAAGGTGCCGCGCAGGTCGCCCTCCACATCAAGCATCTTGCGCTGGACAAGCGTGCGAGTGGTCAGCAGTATCCGCTTTTCTTGGCTCGCTAGCGTCTTCACGTGGACCGGCTTGAACAGGCCGACGCGCATCATCTGCGCAATACCCCGCGCGTCGTGCCTGTCGGACTTGTTGACCTGCTGCGCTTTCAACAGCGACTTCATGTGACGCGTCTCAACGCAGATCACCGGCAGGCCAGCCTCCTCCATGCTGTTCACCAGCCACTGCGAGAGCGGGCCAGCCTCAATGCCGATCCGGCCATAGTCCACATCGATTGACCGCAGCAGTGTCACGATGTCGTCCGGCTCGGAGGCCACCTTCTGCGGATCCCTGTCCGCGTCGGTGCACAGCCGTTATGTGCGGTCGCCGCGAGACGTTCCGGCCTTCGGTCGGGGATTGATTATCCGTCTCACGGCACGCCGGTTCCGTTGCGCCGTCCCGTCTTGCGATCGGAAGACCTTCGCCGAGCAGTTCGCCCCCGAGATCATGCTGGCTCGGGCCCGTCGCACGAGCCGCCTCGATTGTCTTGTCCATTGCATCGGTGTCGTTCTGGGTGGTCGCCCCGGAGAACGTCTGGCGGAGCGCCTATCCATGCCGGTCAGCGCAGATACTCTGCTCCGCACCCTACGGCGCCGTTCGGCACCTACCCCGACATCCATCAAGATCATCGGCCTCGATGATTTTGCCTGGCGGCGCGGCCATCGCTACGGAACGATCGTCTGCGATCTCGAACAGCGCCGGATCATCGACCTGCTAGCCGATCGTGAGATCGGGACCGTGACGGCCTGGCTCAAAGACCATCCGGACATCGAAATTGTCTGCCGCAACAGCGTCCGCACGCTGACCCGAAGGCCTTCTTCCGTCGAATCGAGGTCCTGTGGAGAAGGTTCCGTCGCAAGATCCGTCACCGACCGGAGGATCGAACGTCTGCGGCCGTCGAGGAGCTGCACCGTGACGAACCTCGCGCCCCGCGCGGGCTTCAGCGAAAGGACCGGCAGGGTCTGCCCGAACAAGGCGTGATGCCGATCAACGACCCTGACTTGAGATACCACCCGATCAACAACAGGGGCATCTTGCGATGCTCGGGGACCCCGTCGTCGCCACCGCACTGCTCGACAGGCTGCTTCATCACGCCGTCGTCGTTCAAATCGAGGGCTCCAGCTATCGCCTCCGCCAACACGCCGAGCTCATGCCTGAGCACCTTCGGTCAAAGGCCAATATCGCGCCGCCCATCCAGGCGCCGCCCCTACGCAGGCGTGGACGTCCCCCGAAAAGCAGCTACCTCCACCCGGCGGCGTGACCGGAACAAGTGGGGATTTTTACTTCGGTGGTTCTGGGGATTTTTAGAGCGGCGTTGACACCAGACTGAGCAGGAGCATGAGGTCGGTGCCGCCGTGCAGGAGGCTACGGAAGACGATCGCAGATACAAATGCCTTTCGCAAAGGCATTTGGGGCGCCGAGCGCCACTTCGGAATGGATAACACCCAGAGTAGTCAGAGGCACGCTGCCGAAGCAGCCGAAAGGGGGAGGATAGGGCATGGATGCATTATCCCGAGATCAGCAATTCAAGTTGGTTGCGGGCCCCCGCAACCAACGATAGAAAAGCCCTTCGACGGAAAAACGTCGGAGGGCTTCTTCGTTCTGAGCGCGTGACGCTCCACCAAACCCGCCGCCTGCATCACGCCCGCAAAGGCGCCGCGCACGCCCACTTCGATCGCCCCGCTCTCGTGACGGCTGATCGTGATCCGATCGATCATGCGACGCACCATCTCACGGTGCTTCGGGGCATCTGGATGCGTCGCGCCGCTGATCGCCTGTTCAATGTCGCGAGCCGCAGCCTGGATCAATGCGTCGACATCATCCGTAATCTCGAGCGGGGCAGGGGGCTCGGCCGCTTCCAGGCGATCGAGCTCGGTCCGCAAGCCGCCGAGTTCGGCTTCGATCTGATCAAGCTTGGAAAGCAGGGCGGGGTTGTGACCGGCGTCTGCGATCGCGTTCACGATGCGGGTGACCTGTTCATGCTTGCGCTTGATTGCGCTGACAAGCTTGCCCCGTATCTCATCAGAAACGCCCACGGCCTTCTCGCGCTCGTTCAGCAAGTCGGCCCGCAGCCGAGCCATGGCATCCTCGTTCATCCAACGGTGGCGGATGGCATTTCCGATGAGCCGTTCGAGGTCGGCCCGCTTCACCTTCAGAACGTTCGCGCATGTGCCCTTCGAGCGCACGTTGGAGCAGCCGTAGTGACCGGCGTCGCGCATGGCAAAGGTTGATCCGCAGTCGCCGCAGACGATCAGGCCGGACAACAGGTGCTGCGCGCGGTGCGCGCGATTGAGTGGGACACCATGGTCGTCACGTGTCATGGCCGTCCGAACTTCGGTCTGTTGCGCCTTGACGCGCTGCCAAAGCGCATCGTCGATGATGCGGAGGCTTTCGTCGGACGACACCTCCCATTCCTCTTTTGGGTTCGGGCGCGCCAAGCGCTTTCCGGTACTCGGGTCGCGAACATAGGACGTCCGATTCCAGACGAGGCGGCCGGTATAGAGCTCATTGTTGAGCAGCCCTGTCCCGCGATCAACTTGGCCTCGGATCGTCGTGTCGATCCATTCCCGACCGCGCGGACCAGGAACACCTTCCGCATTCAATTGGGCTGCAAGCGCGCGTGGGGACACACCGTTTGCATAATCCTCGAAGATGCGCCGGACGACCTTGGCTTCGTCTTCGATGATGAGCCGCTTCCCCTTCGTCTCCGGATGGACCCTGTAGCCGTAGCCCAGGGAGCCGGCACTGAGGCCAGCCAGGATCTTACCCGTGAGCCCGCGCTTGGTTTTGCCTTTGAGATCCTCGAGAAACGCCTGGGCCATGGCGCCAAGGATGCCGATCATCAGGCCATTGATCTCACCGCGATCCGTGGCGAACAGCCGAACCTTGCGGAAGCCGACGATGTCATGGAAATTTGCGAGATCGGCCAGGCGCCGGCTCAGGCGGTCCACGGCCTCGACCACGACGATATCGAATTGCCCGCACTCCGCATCTTGCAGCAGACGTTGATACTCGGGCCGCAGGATCGTAGACCCGGTGATTGCGGCGTCTGAATAAGTGCCGACGACCTGCGACCCCATGCCATCACAATACCGCCGGCACTTCAGGATCTGGTCCTCGATCGACTCTGGCCTTTGTTCGTCGGAGGAATACCTCGCGTAAATGACTGCACGCTTAGGCGAAGCGGACTTGAAGGACATGGGCGACCTCACCTCGACTCTCCCCACATTATTTGCGCCAGCACAAACCCGATCTCGCCCTCTCCACCACACCTCCCGATCCGGGCGGCCGTGCACGTCGCTCCCCGAGGCTCTGTCCCAGCCCAGGTTCTATTCTACCCTGTTTTGAGGTTGGGTGAACGCGTTCGCTAAAGTCGCAGGCAGCCCGTAGCAGGCCTATCTCGACATCGCCGCGCGTCGATTGGACTTCGTGTTGCGCACGACAGGGCCCTAATTCAGGAGGAGGGTGCGGATCTGCTCCATCAGCGACGTCGGATTGCCAACCAGCTGGTCGCGCATGCGGTGGAGCGTCTGCAGATCGAGCTTCCCTTCCGACTTCAGTTCGACAAACCGCATCGTTCGCCGGGCTTCGGCTTCCGCGATCGCCTCGGCGTTCCGGTCGTCGTTCTTTTGCGCCGTCATGCAAGACAGAATATCATCGGGCCACATCAGCCGCACCTCGTGACCTTTTGCGGCCAGGGCGCGTGCCAGGTCGCGGGCACCGCAGCACGCCTCCACGCGCTGCTTGCCGCTCCCACGATCAGCCCGGTCATCGTGATCGACGAAGTCGACAAGATGACCGGACTCAGCGCTCACGATCCCGCGCTCGACGCGCTCCTGACGATACTGAAACCCAAAACGTCCCAAGCCGTCGCACTCCATTCTGTTTCGACGTAGTATAACGCTATAATGGAATAGTTTGTTAACGCCGACGTCTATGAAGGTGCGGTTTGGTAGATACTCTTAACTTCAAGGATGCACTCGTAGTCGGAGGTATTCGCTAGAAAGCTCGCTCCATTGAGACAGCCTGTCTTGTCCATTCGCATGGTCCTCATTATGCTCGGAGCGCTGAGCGTAGCCGTCATTGTCGGGCTTGCCTTCTTCGGACTGTTTGGTATCGAGCGCCAACTCGAAGCGCGCCGAAACGTCGTGCGACTGGAGCAAATACTCATAAACCATAATAGCGCTGACAATTTCATGGACGATGTTCGCGCCGACGTGTTGCGGGCGCTGAAAATCGCCGACGGTACCAATCGTGAAGGCGGGGACAAAATCCTGGCCGAAGTCAAACACCACATCGATACTGTCAAAACTGCGATTTCAGAAAACCTAGCGGCTGCTCCGAGCGCCGACTTACGAGAAAGTTACAGCAGGATCGCTGGTCTTGCAGAAGCCTTTGCTCCTTCCGGTCAGCATGCGGTGGAGTTGGCGCTCGATGACCCGATTGCCGGATCCGCCAATTATGAGCGCTTCAGACAAACTTTTACCGCCTTGGAATCGGCAATGGACGACCAGCGCGAGGTCTTGCAAAAGAAGTTGCTGGGCGTGCGAAAGGACGCCGCCTTGACGGCGGTTCGCGTGGAAAATCTGATTGTTGCTTACTCCATCATCGGAGTCCTCCTTCTCGCGTTGATGACAGCGGTTTCTGTGAAGATCGCACAGCGCATCACAACGGAACTTGCCAGTTCTAAGGAAGAAGCAAATCGCCTGGCGCTGCATGACACTCTTACAGGTTTGCCGAACCGCGCCTTTCTCGCCACCCACTTGGCAAAGGCCCTCACTCAGGCGGAGGAGCGGGACAGCATGGTTGCTGTCCTGTGCTTGGATCTCGATCGATTCAAGCAAGTCAATGACACGCTCGGGCATCCGACTGGCGACGCGCTTTTGCGTGCTGTGGCCGACCGGCTTCGCACGTGCCTGGGGGAAAGTGATATTGCTGCCCGGCTCGGAGGCGACGAATTTGCCATCGTTCAATCTCGTCTTGGCAGGGTAGAGGAAGCCGGCACGCTGGCGCAGCGGGTCGTTGACACACTCTCGAAGCCTTACGTGATCCTGGGGCATCAGATCATGATCGGCGCGAGCGTGGGGATCGCGCTTGCGCCGATTGACACCAATGATGCCGGTGAACTCTTGAAGATGGCGGATATCGCGCTCTACCGCGCGAAGTCGGATGGCCGTGGCCTGTTCCGCGTCTTCGAGCGCGGCATGGACACAAAGTTGCAGGCGCGTCGCGCGCTTGAACTGGATTTACGCGCAGCGATCGAACTACAGCAGTTCGAGTTGCACTATCAACCCCTCGTCGATGTCGTTTCCGGGCAGATCAGCGGTCTCGAGGCTTTGATCAGGTGGAGACATCCGGAACGCGGCATGATTGGGCCGGACGAGTTCATCCCGCTGGCAGAGGAAACGGGTTTGATCGTGCCGATAGGCGCGTGGGTTCTTCATCAGGCCTGCACTGACGCATCGGCTTGGCCGGGCGATGTCAAAATCGCCGTGAATGTGTCCCCCGCACAGTTCAAAGGACCCGAACTCGTCACTGCGGTCCTTGATGCGCTCATTCTTTCGGGGCTTCATCCGCCGCGCCTGGAACTTGAAATCACCGAGACCGCGCTGCTCAGCGATGCGTCTGGAACCGTGGCGGTTCTCCACGAATTGCGCGCCAAGGGCGTGCGGATCGCCATGGACGACTTTGGGACCGGCTATTCGTCACTGGGCTATCTTCGCAGCTTCCCGTTCGACAAAATCAAGATCGATCGCTGTTTCGTCAGGGAAATCGAGACCAGCGCAGATTGCAAAGCGATCGTTCGGGCCGTCACCAGTCTCGGCGTGAGTCTTGGGATTTCGACAACAGCGGAAGGCGTCGAGACGTCAGCTCAGCTTGAGCACGTCCGCGCCGAGGGCTGCGACCAAGTTCAAGGCTACCTGTTCAGCAGGCCGGTGCCGGCCAAGGACGTTATGGCTCTCCTCGGCCATTCAATGCCTGCGCTCGCCGACGAAACGGCCTCTGCCCTCGCAGCGTAACGAATTTCCGATGCGATCCCATCGTCTCAGTCTTTGGTACCCTGCCAGGTATCTCGGCCTGTTTACAGCTAGCCCGCCTTTTTGCATGACGCGATCAGCGATGAAAGGGGTGAGAGGATACGCTCCGGCGCCGCCGATCAGAAATTTTAGCTGATGCACGAGTACCTTGAAGGTTTACCAGTCAACCAGCTTGCCCAGCTCAGACCTTGGGAGGGTCGAACCGAAGGTAAAAGCGGTCGGCCGCTCTGCCGCAACCAGATGCCGGGCTGACCACTCTGCCAAGTCGATCTCCAAATCTCCCGCATCCACTCCGGGTTTGGGCACAATGAAAGCCTCCAAGCGCGCGCCGTATTCCCTTGCCCTCAGGCGCACCGATGCCGTCTGCACGCCCGGACGGTCCGCAAGGAGGCTGGCAATGCGGTTCATATGGACATTGAGGCCGCCCACCTGAACGGCGCCATCGATCCGCCCGCCCAAGCGAAAGGTTCGGCTCCCAGTTGTCACCACGTGGTCAGGCAAGGCCGCACTGTGGCCGGTCACATGGAGAAGGGTCGGAGCCCCGGCACCAGCGCTTGAGGCAAAATCCCATTGTGGCATGAGGGCGTAGGCCGCCTCTGGTTCATCGCGCCAGGCGATGCCGGCCGTCTCAGAGGAGCCGTACACTTCGAGCATGCCGGTAAGGCCTCGTCCCCGAAGCGAGGACACAAGCCCCTGGGGGCAAGGCCCAGTCGAGGTCACGCCGAGGATATCCGCGGGCCACAGTGGGATGCTGCGTTCCATCCAGATCCATCGTTCGGGAACGGTAACGACAAGGTCGCCTGGTCGAAGGCCGCGCGCGAGATCGCTCGGGCCCGCCTTCTCGGCCGACCAGACTTCCACCCCGAGATCGTCGGCCAATAATGCCGTGAAGATAAACCCATAAATGTGATGGGCAGGGGCCATGGCGACGATGCGACGCCGATCAGCAAACCGCTCGGCTAGGGCTCTCGTCTCCAATTGAAGGTGGGAGACGGGATGGCAGCATCGCTTCGGGCTACCAGTCGAGCCCGACGTCTGGAACGTCACACACGGGGCGTCGCGCCGCGTCGAATGCGCGATGTGATCGAGCCATTCCCCAAATGTGTCGATCATCAGCAAGTTCGCTTCGTCACCGCCTTCGTAGAGGTGGAACATTTCGTTTGCGACAGCCGCCAACTGAAGGAGTTCCAGCGAGTCACAGCCGAGCGACGGCTCTCCGACGTCAGACAGGTGGATGGTTTCGGGCCAGACCCCGGGCAACGGGTTGCCTTGGGTCGCATAGGAACCGCGAAGGCCACGGGTGGCCGTTCTTTGCGCCACTAGGAGGCTCTGCAGTACGCGCCGAAGAGAACCGCGTGATAGGATCGCTTCACCCAATGTCATGCGGCCGCCGGTATGGCATCGCTGTCGACGACCCGATCGCGACCGCTCCGTTTGGCCGCGTACAGTGCCCGATCGGCGTGCTGCATCAACTCTGCGAGCGAGACCGTCGCTGCCATGCGGACGGCAAACCCGAGGCTCGCCGTGACCCGGAGGTCGAGTTCACCGATCCGGACCGAGATGACCGCGATCGCCGCACGCAGGCGCTCGGCAATTTCGATCGTCGTCGAGGGATCGCTGGACGGCAAAAGAGCCGTGAACTCCTCGCCACCGAGCCGGGCGAAGGTACCGCTAGAGCGCAGAACGCCCATGCAGGCTTCGGCCACGGCCTTCAGGACGAGGTCGCCAACCGCGTGTCCGTGAGTATCATTGACCGTCTTGAAGTGATCGATGTCGATGCAGATCAGACCCACGGCGTTGTCTCTTTGCGCGCATCGCCGGATCTCCTCTTCGGCAACATCGAAGAAGTGGGCTCGATTGTAGGCGCCCGTCAGGAGATCGGTCGTCAGCCGACGCCGGAGTTGGTCCGCATCCATGCCTACATGCGAGAGGGGACGAAGGATGACAGTGTAACCAGGTACAATCTGAGCTGCGACCTCCATCTTTCCTCGAACGCAAATCAATCGTTGGCAACGGTAACGGCTGCCACCCCTCTTGGCGCACCAGCCCTCGGTCAGGTGCCACCCGTCGCGCCTCGCAACTTCAATCTCTTCCGTAATGTTCATTGAGGCAGAACCGGGATCGGGATTGTCGAGAACCTGGACATGGGCACCGACGAGATCACCCTCCTCAAAGCCGGTCTGCTGCCGCGCCACGGGATCGAGTGCCTGAATACGCCCGTCGGCATCGATTGCCACGACGCCGTATTCATCGGCGCCGTTGAGGAAGGACGCGAACCACGCGTCCGCCTGCTTGAGCCGTTGTTCCTGCGCCACCTGCTCTGAAACATCCTCAAGCGTCGCCATAAGGCTAACCGGACCGAGCTTGACGAGAGTGCAGGCGAGCACCATCGGGATGCTGTTCCCGTGGCTGGCAGGCCTGCCGACATGGATGCGATGTCCCTGGCAGATTTGCCCATTGTTGCCGGAGAACGACGTGATCATGTTTCGAAGCTCGGGCGCGTAGCCTTCCAAGGCGGCGAAGACGTTCATGCTGGCCGAGGCATTTCCCAGCCGATGCAGCAGCTGCATCGCGACCGGGTTGAGCATGGTCATGCGGCCATTCATGTCTGCCTGAATCAATCCAACGGGGCACGCGTATAGGAACTGGAGGAGTTCGCTGTGCTCGCGCTCGACGTCAGTGGTAATGTCGGTCATCACAGCCTTTGGATCAGAATGTAATCGCGCGGAGAGCCGCTCCCCTTCAGCAGGCGAAGACGAACAGGGGTCGGCCGCATGCGCAGGGTCAAGACGTAATCGATCGTGAGATCGAGCGTTGCCTCGTCCTCGAAGTGCTGCGCCACCATGAAATTGTTCATGCACTGGGCCGTCGTGGAAAAGTAGTGCGTGCCGATAACGCTGTCTTGCGAGAGGCCCGCGAGGCGGGATTCGGTGTCGTTGTAAACTTCCACGAAGCCATCGGCCGAAAGACCGACGATGCCATAGGGGAGCGCGTTCCGCGTAGCAGGATCGAGGCAGTCCAGCTCCATGAGGCTGACCTGGGAAAAGCCAAGCGGGTTGTCATCATCGTTCGACATGCAACTCTTTCGTCATTCAGCGCCGAGAAGATCGCGTGAGTGCGTTTAAGCCACGCGCGGCAAGGAACCCGCCGGTCCTGGCCTCGAAAAGGACTTGATGACGGCCGGCAGCCCTTCGAAGAGAGGTTTCGCGAACAGGTAGCCCTGGAAAAGCGTAATGCCCATCGCGCGAAGCGTGTCGAATTCTGCCAATGTTTCGATGCCTTCGGCGATCACTTCGACCTTTAGGGCGCGGGCGATGCCGAGCACGCCTCGCACGATCGTCTGCCGGGCGAAGCTACTGTCGATGTCGCGGATCAGGCACATGTCGATCTTGATCAAATCAGTCTGGAGGTCTGCCAGGAGGTTGAGGCCCGCGTAGCCCGCGCCGAAATCGTCAAGTGCCGTGACGAACCCGTGTCGTTTGTATTCCGACAGGATGCGCTTCACGTGGTCGGGATCGGCAAACTTCTCACCTTCCGTGAACTCGAACATGATGCGATCGCGTGCGAAGCCGACACGCCTCGCGGCATCGAGTGACGCCCGGATGCAGGCCGCCGGTTCATAGACCGCTTTCGGCATAAAGTTGATCGACAGTCGTACGCCGTCTTCGGGCCCGAACAAGCGGGCCGCAAGCTCGATCGCCCGCACCCGACACGCCTGATCGAAGCGATACCTGTTGTCGTCGTTGACCTGCGACAGCACGGACATTGCGGACTGCCCTTCGGGACCCCTGACCAGGGCTTCATAGGCCCACACTCGCGACGAGGTCAGGTCGATGATCGGCTGGAACGCCATTGTAAATTGAAACGGCAGCGGTTCATCGCTCCTGCATGCCGCACAAGCTATCGGAGTGGCCATCACTTTATCCAGTAGGATTTTCAGCGTGCAGCGTAGCTTGTTTCCGTATCTAATCCTCTAAGGTGTGAAGTCGCGCGTTGAATTCACCGCGGGATGGCGGCCTATCAGCCTCTTGGTGTACCGGCCCGGATGGTGAGACACCGATTTTGACCCTATGCGGCGAGAGCCGCGGGTGAAAGCAGGTCGCGTCGAACGGCGGCGGGCGTGCGATGGCCGATCCGCCCGATCAGCCACGTGGTGTTGTAGCTTTCCTTGAAGGCAAGTTGCCCCCTGCGCAACTCTTCGGCGGTGTCGAAGGTCTGCACCCAGAGGAGGTTCTCCTTCAGGGTACGGATCAAGCTTTCGGCGCAGCCATCGCCCTTTTCGGCCTTCTTGATCTCTTCATCGACGTCCTCGATCTGCCCGATCAAGCGTCGCACCGCTGATCCCGCCAATTGCGGCAAGCTGCCCTGCTTGGTGTGGAATAGCGCAATCAGGGCTTTCACGCCGGCAGCGCCCTGCGCCGAAATGATGCCGAACTCGGCGAGGTGTCCCCGCAGGGCGTTGATCAGCATGGTCCGTTGCCGAACCAGCAGGTCGCGTCCTTGTGCAGCATCAACACAGCCTGCTGGTCGGCGGACTTCACCGCCACGAAACGCATGGTCGGCCGCGTCACAGCTTCCGCAATAGCCTCCGCGTCGACGGCATCGGTCTTTCCGCGCTTGAAGTAGGGCTTCACATAGGCTGGCGGCATCAGCTTGACCGTATGGCCGAACTTGGACAGCTCACGCACCCAGTGGTGCGCCGAGCCGCAGGCTTCCATGCCGATCAGGCAGGACGAGAGCTTCGCGAAGAAGGCCAGAACCTCGGCCCGGCGCAAGGACCGACGCACGAGGACCTTGCCTTGTGCGTCAATACCATGGACCTGAAAGACGTTCTTCGCCAAATCGAGGCCGATAGTGCTAACCTGTGCCATAGACGGTTCCTGATGATGAGACGGTCAACGACCTCATCTTGGCACATCGATGCCGTAGCGGGGGTCGTCCACCCCATCAGGCCCCTCATCACGCCCAACAGTGCAATCAGACTCCGAATGGATCTCATCCCGCAAATGCCGAGCCGTGCTGCTCCCGAAACCCCAGGATCAGGAGTTTCCACACGGTCTGCTTGAATTTTGCAGGTTCAACTCAGACCGCACGATGCCGGATCGGGTAAGGGCAACTGCGACATTGCAAGTCCGACAAGCTTTCGCACTAAGCTTCCGCGTGTGTTAAGATGGAAAACCGCAAGCCCTATCGCTGTTTGCGTCTGAGAGATCGGCTCCGTTGAGTCACATGCTCCCGCTAACCGGCAGGAGCATACATGACGAAAAACATCTGTGTATTTGTGGTCGAAGATGATGCGGTTATTTTGCATTTGCTAGAGGACGCCCGTAATTACCCAGGCCCTTGCCACGCAAGGAAATCGCTGATTCCCTTAGCGAATGAGCCGATTCGATCTTGAGCGT
>NZ_JAMOIM010000075.1 GCF_026130545.1 Lichenifustis flavocetrariae
ACGATGACCCTCGACCGCAAGCATCGGGCCGCCAAACTGGCCGAAATCCAAGCGCGTCCGTGAATAGGGCCGGTTAGAAAGGTAGCGTGTCGGAGAGCAGGCGAGAACAGAAGCCACTCTTGACATTTCGCCGGTCCGAACCGCTCCAAGGGCTCGGGAAAGTCACACAAATACGCTCCAACCTAAAATCGGGTGAAGCGTATCATATCAAAGTTAGCTTCAGATGAGATAATCAATGATGCATAAAGAAAGCTAGCAAAAGTATAATTGGAATTGGAACACCGATGAGCCACAAGAGAGCGCCTTTACCTAACCCAACTTGAACCTCCTTCACTTATCTAACTGCAACAACAGTCAAGGTAGAGCTTTGTTCCGTTTGCTGCTGCTGATGAAGGACAGGGCGGGCGGAACCCGTACCAATTAGACGACACGCCCGCTCAGTATCATTGGTCCTGACTGTCTTCCTCATAGCGATGATGCCGACGGGATCCATAGTCACCGCCATATCGCTCATCATCTCTGTGCCGACGCCGATCGTATCCATTGTCTCGACCATATTCGCGATGTCGGTGATACCCACCATCGCCCCGGTAATCCCGGCCGTCGCCTCTTTCAACCCGATCTCCGGTGTCGACACCTACCCCGTTCGGACCCAGGTAAATGCCCTGAGCGCTCGCACCTGAACACAGGCTCAACGCGGTCATTGAAGCCGCCGCCATGAGCCCAACTCGAATTATCTTCAACATTTTAAAACCCTCCAGCGTTTCGCGTCCCGGCAGACAAACGTCTCACCCTCCAGAAGGGTGCACAGGCGCCAAAGCATTCCGCGTCTATGGTCAACATCAGTGGTTGGCTCGTGAAATCTGCGCCTGTTTCCAGTCGACTTCTTCGGAGCTGCGCCGATCACCGAGACTCACGGGCAACGTGATCGGCTCGAGGCGGCATTGTCCTCGTTATCTGCATCGCCCTCGACCTTGAAGGAAGGGTTTCTGTGCTTTGTCGGCAACATGATGGCTCTGGGCCACACACCTGCGCAGGACGAGATCCTGAAGAACACCTACGCCAACCACGCTTTCGAGAACTTCGAGATTGCGGCCTATACGTCCCTCCTGGTCATCGCTGAAGCAGCGGGCCAATCGGCTCACCTGTCCGGCTTTCAGCAGTCACTCAGGGAAGAAGAGGCCATGGCCGAGAAGGTAGCGGCCCTGATCCGACCCACGACCCTTCGCTACCTCGAGCTTTCCACCTCGGGCCAGAAGGCTGATCGATAATAGCCCGGCTGCCGTTCCGAAGATCGTTCCGGGCGGAGCTGAGCTCAATCGACTTGGATGGCGCTACCTCGGCGTGAGCAACCCATTGAAGAACGCTGCGACGGCCTAGAACGTCGGCTGCAACGCGGCCTACCTGCTAGGTACGGGCGAACAGAGCCTGAGGCGAGCGCACCGTGCCACCCTGCTCCGGTAAGCGAATGCCGAGGCTCACCAGTTCAGCCAAGTTCCGCTGGAAGACCGCATCTGAGTTGGCTTATTTCGCGCCGGCAGGCTGCTGTATGCAGAATCGGAACAGCGCGAAGGGCTCGCCACGATCCTGCATTCAATCAGCTTTTCTCAACCATCATCGTTCACCTTCTGTCGATGAAAACGCAACTCGGCTTCCATAGCGCTTCACTCGCCTGTTCGGCACTGTTGTGCTTGCTCACGGATTTACCCGTTCTTGCAGCATCAGGCGATTGGCTGGTGAGCAAGGTCTCCGGCTCCGCCTGGGTCAATACCGAGGCCACTCGCAGGGAACTCGCTGTCGGTGCTTCGATTGAGTCGGGAGCCACAATTGTCACAGCCGAGCGGTCTCGCGTGATGTTGCTTCGCGGTACCGAGACCATGGTGATCGGGCCGGTATCTGTGGTTGCTGTCACAGAACACCCTGACGAGGATCTCTCCACAACAGTTTTGCAAAAAGCCGGGACGGTGTCCTTCGATGTGGAAAAGCGCAACGTGCAGCATTTCTCGGTTGAGACCCCAATGCTGGCCGCTGTCGTCAAGGGCACGCATTTCACGGTTGGGATCGGCCAGGTGTCAGGAGATGTGGCCGTTGCTCGCGGCACGGTGCAGGTGACCGCCTTGGCGAGCGGAGAGACGAGCGACGTTACCGCGGGCCAAAACGCCAAGGTGGGGGAACGAGGCATGTCTGTGTCTGGCACGGGTCGCCGTGCCGCCATGACCCGGACTGCTCCGAGAGCTGCCATCGTATCTCCCCTCTCGCAGGTCACACCGGCAACGACGGTCAGCATTTCGGAAGTGGCGGCGGCAAATAATGCGGCTGATACATCACGTCCAGTCACCAGTTCGCCGGGTCTGTTCTCGGCCGTCAGATCTATGGTCAGTTCTACCAGCACGCCGTCTGGATCCGTAGGCGGCTTCTTCTCAGCAAATCTTGCGGGAGATCATGCTTCGCATTCAAGCGGGAGCAGTCCGGCTTTTGGCAACGCGGTGGGACCGGCCACTACAAACGTCCGTTCATCAATGACATCAACTTCAGGGCAATCTTCCGCACTTGGGAGAGCGTCTTCGAACAATGGAAGTCCAAGCGCCAGCGGCAGCACGACCGGTGCTTCATCCGGGAGCTCGTCGGGGAAATCCGACAATGGCAAGGGCAATGCCGGAACGCCGGGCAACGGCGGCGCCAACAGCGGCAATGGCACTGGAAGCGCCGGATCCACGAGTAGCGGCAGCACGACCGGTGCTTCATCCGGGAGCTCGTCGGGGAAATCCGACAATGGCAAGGGCAATGCCGGAACGCCGGGCAACGGCGGCGCCAACAGCGGCAATGGCACTGGAAGCGCCGGATCCACGAGTAGCGGCAGCACGACCGGTGCTTCATCCGGGAGCTCGTCGGGGAAATCCGACAATGGCAAGGGCAACGGCGGCGCCAACAGCGGCAATGGCACTGGAAGCGCCGGATCCACGAGTAGCGGCAGCACGACCGGTGCTTCATCCGGGACCTCGTCGGGGAAATCCGACAATGGCAAGGGCAACGCCGGAACGCCGGGCAACGGCGGCGCCAACAGCGGCAATGGCACTGGAAGCGCCGGATCCACGAGTAGCGGCAGCACGACCGGTGCTTCATCCGGGACCTCGTCGGGGAAATCCGACAATGGCAAGGGCAACGCCGGAACGCCGGGCAACGGCGGCGCCAACAAGGGGAAGTAGCAACGGAAAAAGCGGCTGATCACCCTCTTTGGTACGGTGCGGATATAGCGGGGGCGTGAATGGCTAAGGTGGGCTTGCCTTTGCTACGGACAGCTTACTTGACGATAGGTAGGCTGACCATCTTTAGCTTTGTTGGCTTCCTCTTTCTCGCCGGCCTGCTTCATCCCCTGCAAGCGGTGCTGGAGGAACTGCATTTCAACGCCTTGTCCCGGCCCGTTAGTGGACACGTTTTGCTCGTCGACATCGACGCCCCCAGTATTCAAGCGCTTGGAGCCTGGCCATGGCGGCGATCCCGTTATGCAGAGATCCTCGACCGGTTGAGGGCGCTGGGAGCGGCCGAGGTCGCCTTCGATATTGACTTTAGTTCGCCGTCCGACGGCGACCAAGATGCGGCATTCGAGCAGGCTTTGAAGCGGGCTGATGGCCTCGTGACCTTGGCAGCCCTCAAACAAGTCGTCGGCCTCGATCAGGATGGCCGCAGTGTTCTGCTTGAAACCCGCCCTCTTGAACATTTCGCAGCTAACGGCTGGGAAGGCTCAGTCGGCGTCAGGCCCGATCCCGACGGCCGGATCCGCTGGTTCGATCAAGGTGAGGTGTTCCACAAGCGAAACGGCTTCAAAGATCAGCCGGATGTGAACGTAGAACCTGTGGCTTCACTTGCTAGCATCCTTGGAGCGGGTTCAGGGCGGGTTACGGACCGCTTCCTGATCGATTATGGGCTGGACATCGATGGCTTCGATCATGTTTCGATCAAGGACCTTTTGGACGGCAAGGTCTCAGAGGCTGAGGTGCGCAACCGTAAGGTGATCATCGGAGCCACGGCTGTCGAGTTGCGCGACTACTTTACCGTGCCTCGCTTCGGCCTTCTTGCAGGACCGGTGCTCCAAGCAATAGCAACAGAAAATCTGCTCCAGCACCGCACGCTCCAGCGTTCAGGATCGTGGTCCACGCTTGCCTGCAGTTTCGGCCTTCTTGGTCTCCTGTGCCTCGCCGGCCGCCGCCTGCCTTTTGCATTGTTCCTCTTGTCTTGTGCTGGCGTGGCGGTGGGATCCGAGGCCGTTGCAATTGGGGTTCAGTGGGTTTGGCCCTTTGTGCTTGTCACAGCTCCGATCCATGCCGGACTGCTCGGCCTCACCGGCCTCAGCGTAGCCACGGAAATCCATGAGCGGCGCATCGGTCTGCTAGCATCCCGTCGTCAGGCCGATCAGCTCCGTCTGATCCTCGATCGCGTCGTTGCAGATAATTTTGCGGGCATCGTCGTGGTGGATCAAAGCGGTCTGATCCGAGCCGCAAGTCAGGCGGCGAAAACGATGCTGGGCGATCATGCTCAGAAGGGTCCGAACTGCCGGTTTGACGTTTGGCTTCCAGAGCCGCTGGCCAACCTCATTCGCACGACGATCGCCCAAGCCGAGACCGAAGCTCCAGCGCCCAGCATTGTGGCGCAGGTGTCATGTGTGTTTTCAAACGGCCGGTCGGCTATTTTGGATTGTGTGACGACATTGTCTCGCACAAGTCAAACGACGGGAACGAGGAGATCCTCGATTAAAGCCGTCGCGATTTGCCTCACATTCCAGGACGTGACCGACCAGCGGGCCGCGCAAGCGCAAATTGCCGAGATGGCACGCGTTGATGCTTTAAGCGGGCTCGCCAATCGATATGTCCTTTTCGAACGCACGGACGCGATTATCAGTGAAGAGCAAGGCGGTGTAGCCGCACTGACGCTTTTCGATCTAGATCGGTTCAAGACCGTCAACGATCGGCTTGGCCATGCCGCTGGCGATCAACTTGTACGCGCTGTCGCAAACAGGGTTCGCGGTCTCTTGGAGCCAGGCGATGTGGCGGCGCGGCTGGGTGGTGACGAGTTTGCGCTGGTGTTCGTCCGGCGCTCGCGAGAGCAGACGATCGCTTTCATTCAGACACTTCAGCAGATCTTGATCGGTGTCTACGAGATCGGTGATTACCGAACTCAGGTGACCACGAGTCTTGGCCTCGCTTTTCATGATGGGCAGGATTCGGCAGAATGGATGCGTTGCGCGGACGCGGCCCTTTATGCTGCGAAGGCAGATGGGGGGAGCTGTGTCCGACTCTACGACGCAGAAATGCGAAAGCAGCGCGAGAATAGCAAACTGCTAGAGGAGGATCTACGTGACGCCGTGCAGCGACGTGCGTTCACCGTGGTCTACCAACGGCAGGTTGACATCCATCAAGGGAGCATTGTTGGGGTCGAAGCTCTTGTGAGATGGATGCACCCTGCGCGCGGGCCTATCTCGCCAGCCCTGTTCATTCCTGCCGCAGAGCGAACCGGGTTGATCAGGCCACTTGGGGCTTGGGTGCTCCGTGTAGCGTGCCAGGATGCGATGTCCTGGCCAGTTCCGATCAAAGTGTCGGTCAACCTTTCCGCCGTGCAACTTGCACAGGCTGACCTTGCCGACGAGATCCTGCACGTCCTTGCAGAAACTGGCCTCCCACCCGAGCGGCTCGATCTTGAGTTGACGGAGTCTATGCTGGTTGAAGATGGTATCAGCATCCAGAACACGCTCGGTCGACTTCGCGCGGCTGGAATCAAGTTGTCTCTTGACGATTTCGGGACGGGCTACTCGTCTCTGAGTTATCTGAAGCAATTTGCAATTGATAAAGTCAAAATAGACCAGTCCTTTGTCCGAGAGCTTCAAAGGGATGCTTCTTCAGTGGCGATCATTCGGGCCGTGACCCAGTTGGCCCGTGAACTTGGATTGAGAGTGAATGCCGAGGGTGTCGAAACGACCGAGCAGATGATGCTGCTCCAGATCATGGGCTGCGATGAGGTCCAAGGATATCTGCATGGGCGCCCCGAGAGTTCCGCTGCCCTACATCAGGCGCTCTTCGAGCAAGCCTCGGGCTTCACTCGCGATTTGAAGGCGGGTTGAGCCTGACTCCAATGGCGTGATCTTCACCCGTCAAACCGCTTCAATTTAGCCGCGTCGAGGGGCCGGCCATGCGGCGTGATCGCCGGCCTCAAGCCTCCCGACCTCACTGACGATGCGTGTGAGGCGGCGGCGAGCTTTCCATGCGTGTGGATCGGCGCGGGGTCCTGACGCCGATAGGCGCCGGAACTACCTGAATCATCGAAATCCGGCAGGGTCACTTGGCAATGCTATTTCACACAAGATCAACGCTGTTATGGCGCGAATCCTCCTCGCGCCAAAGAATCAGCTCAACCCCGATCAGGAAATCCCTCCCGAGTCACAGCCCTGGGCCCCAGTACTAGTTCAGGCCGGCCGAAATGCTGGTAAACTTAGTATTAAGCTTAGTTCCGATCGAGGTTAGGGCCGCGATGATGACAACGCTTATCAATCCCGCAATCAGGCCGTATTCAATGGCCGTCGCTCCAGACTCATTTCCGATAAATCGTGCGATAAGATTATTCATGACACTCTCCGACAGCACTCGTTCGCAACCCAATTACTCTTAGGGATGATAAAGGCCTAGAGCTGGCCGATTGCAGATGTCTTAATGGCATTGTCTATTTCGCGGAGCCATGTTAACATTTTCGCTAACAGTGAATTTTATTCTAAGTGGTCGAACCAATTTGAGTTGTATTTGCCACAATCTCTGTGGGTCTTGACAAATTCTCTCCGATTGCGGCTGATCCACTTCAACGTTGCCGGCACGGTGAGATCGACAGCGGTCATTGCAAAGCCCCGAGCCCCAAAACATCGAGATTAGGAGTGGGTCAGGCGCCTGGCCATGCGGCGTGATCGCCGGCCGTGACAAAATGGGCGTGCGGATGCTGTGGATGCTGGACATGATCGGCCGCTAGACCGTAGCGGCGGCGATGCGAGAAGCTATCGGGAGCAACACGGGCTTACTGTGGTGTCGCCGACACGCGAGCTCGTTGTTTACGATTTGTTTACGATTGAGAGCGAGCCGGGCGAAAGTTTATCCATACTAATGCTCTTCCGGAGGGGTCTGGGAGCTCGAATGTTCCAGTTCATCACCATCAGCAACGGTGCCGCAGTCGTGCAGCACATGACAGAGGGACACGTCTACAGATTTAAGCTGGCTCAGAACGGCGCCTGGGATAAGCTCTCGACCGTTCAAACCGAACACGGTGAGAACGCAACCGGCGCGCCAGAGGAGCACTTAGCTGGTGCCCTCGCATTTGCAGAAGAGGCGTCAAGCTCATGTTTCCGCTACGCTGAGGCGTCTGCGGTGACCTATCCGTCCCCATCCCGGCGGTTGCCGTTCCGCATCCTGCGTTCACTGTTTAAGTCGTCGAGATTAAGAATGGGTCAGGCGCTTGGCTATGCGACGTGATCGCCGACGGCTAAGCCTCCCGAGCTCACTGACGACGTGCAGGTGGCGGCGGGCTGCCCGATGCAGGCAGATTCTGCACTCCAAAAAAGGATGAGGGCTATCATTGCAAGCCTCAGGACACGATAGAGCCTGCGTCAACTTGTCGAACGATTTCGTACATTTTGAATTTAACACAGGTGGATCGGCAACCTGCCATATCCGGAGCATAGGGTGGCTTTCGATCTTTGCTCCCACAGCGCACATCGGGTCGAAATCCAGAGTGACGACGGTGACCACTTCAAGTTCGACGTTATTTTATCTCCTTCGGGTCAGCGCGAAGTGAAGATCGACGGTGCACGCTTGGAGCATGACTGCCACTCTGAAGGCAGTCAGAACATTCTAAACGAGGCGCTCCGGTTCGCGACTGCTTGCGCAAAGGATTGCGGCCTCACGTGAGCTGCCGTCGTGCTTGCGGCCGAGCCATTTTCGGCGGCCCGAACGCGATCGGATCCAACAATTCGTAGGTCGCCCGGGCTTCGCGCTCAGACAGACCTGACTGAACGACGCCATTGAGGATTAAGATCCGACCGCTTTGGGGATCTCGGACGGAGAAATCGTCGTTCCGAGCTTTGTGCACGTCGAAGGTCAAAACCATTTATCGCCCCTGTCGGCTCTGATGGGCCGCCACGTTGGAGGAGTTTAATTCATTGCGCAGCTTAGGGGGAGAGCGCCCCGCTGCACGAGGACGGTCGCGATCTGTCGCCCAGACCTGTGGCCATTCGGCTTACGCATCCTTAGCCATGCTGCGCAATTCGTCCCTGCACTGCGTGACGTTCCGAGTTCGCGAACACACTGCCGTCAATCTCACGCTCAAATGCACGTCAGCATCCGGGAGCGAACAGGTGACGGTCCGTCGGCGCGGGGAAACAAAGCCCTTATCCATCGCAGCACATACGCCGCCTGTCTCTGATCAGGAGCAGGCCTCGCAGGCAGAGGTGAACCACTGGAAGAAGAAAGCTGAGCAGGTCGAGCGCTTGGTCAAGCTCGGCAGTTTCGAACTGGAATTCGACACGGGCCTGCTTTCCTGGTCGGACGGAACCTACGCGATTTTTGGATTGCCCCCCGGAACGCCCATCACGGTCGCGCAGGCGATCGAATTCTATGACATCGAGACGCAAGCGTTGATTGCGGATCGGATCGAAATCGCAAAACAATCGGGCGAGCCGTACGACCTGACCGTTCCGTTTCAGGCTCGTGGAGGTCGAACCGGTTGGGCGCGGATGATCGCGCAAGTGGAAACGATCAATGGTTCGGCACGCCTGTTCGGCGTCATCCGAGATATTTCGCGGGAGCGCGACGCCGAGGAGCGGCTCCGTCAGCAAGCGCACGGGGACGTTCTAACCGGCCTTCCGAACCGCCGCGCCTTTCAGCTGTATCTCGACCAGGTTTTCGAGGAGGTCCGACAAGGCGCGGCCATGGCGTTGTGCATCATCGATGTCGATCACTTCAAGATGACCAACGATCTTCATGGCCACGCCGTTGGCGACAAGCTATTGCAGGCGATCGGGCATCGCTTGTCTGCGACCGTTCGCACGATCGACTTCGTTGCGCGCCTGGGCGGTGACGAGTTCGCGGTCGTACTGCATGGAGTGCGCGACAAAGCCGAACTTCGACAAAGAGCATCGGGCATCGTCGAAGCAGCGCGCCAGCCCCTCACGGCGGACCAGATCGTGGTTGAACCCTCCATCAGTGTCGGAGCGTGTCTCCTCGGACCGAAAGTGAAGGGCCTTGATGCGGCTTTGAGGCAGGCTGATATCGCCTTGTACAAGGCCAAGCTGAACGGGCGCGATCAGTTCTGTCTGTTCCAGCCCAGTTTCCGACGCGAGGTCGATGACCACGGACGCTTGCTGGACGAGGTTGGGATCGGGCTGGCCCGCAACCAGTTTGAGGTCCATTACCAGCCGATCGTCGATCTTCGGACGCAAATCGTTCGGGGGTGGGAAGCGCTCGTGCGCTGGCGCCATCCGACAAAGGGGCTCCTTGCGCCAGCTCGCTTCATGGCGGCCCTGATGGATCCCAAGGCGTCTGTAGCGATCGATGACTTCGTCCTTGCCAAGAGCCTGCTTCAGATGAGGCAATGGCTCGACGGGGGTATACCCGTAACCTGTGCCGGCGTGAACGTCTCCGACGCGCAGCTGAAGCGTCCGGACCTCGTGCCGACGATCATGTCGCTGCTGCAGGCCAACGATCTCACGCCCGATCGGCTCAAGATCGAGGTGCTGGAGACGGCGTTCGTGGGCCAAGCCACGAAATCCGTCGCCGCGACCATTGATCGGCTCGCTCGCTTAGGTGTCGTCAGTGCCTTGGACGACTTTGGGACTGGTCATGCGTCTTTGATCCATCTCAAGCAGTTCAGGGTGGAGCGGATCAAGATCGATCGGTCGTTCGTGGCCAACCTCGGCAAGAACGGCTACGACCAAGCGATCGTCCGCTGCATGATCGCTCTCGGCCGTGATCTTGGCATCCGGATCACGGCGGAGGGGATCGAGACCGTCGAGCAACTCGAGATCTTGCGTCGTCTTGGCTGTGATTGTGGGCAAGGATATCTGTTTGGTCGCCCCATGCATCCGGACGACGTTCCTGACTTCCTGGTCCGATGGCATGACGGGGCTGCTGCAAGTCTATTGGGTCAGGCGGACGCAGTCACCCGCTCGTCTCTGCGAGTCGTATGAATAACGCTCCTTAAAGTCGGAACTCCTTCGCAAAGCCAGATAAGTTCGTCGTTGAATACTGCCGATGCTCGAGGCAGCGGCCAGTTTCACCATCCATTCGGTCGGACTTTCGGCGATAAAGCAACCTTATCGCTGACGGTCAGTTTGTCAGGTGAGCCTGGGCGACGGCCTTGTTGAACAGCGTCTGCAGGGCGGTCGAAATGTCATCGCCCGTGTTGACGACGCTGTAGAGCCCGCTAGAGGCGCAGGCCTGGAGTGTCGGGCCGATGTTGGCCTGGAACGGCTTGACGTTGGAATTATAGAAGCTGTTGGTCGGTAGTGGATTGTAGTACGTGTAGAGGATCGCGATTTTGACTCCCCGTGCTTTGAGGCTCGTGCAGCCCGATCCGCCCATGGCGTAGATCTTCCGGCCGCCGTTGCTTTCATCAACGACCCCGTCTGTCACGATGAAGAGTGTCTCCTGCGGGCTGTCTCCTGCGTTGTTGGTCCCGAGGCCGGCCGTCGGGATGGTGGCATTGGCGGTCTGGATCGTCGATGCCCAGCTGGTATCCTGGTCATTGTCGTTCACGCTGGAGGTACGCCAGCTATTCTTGTAGACTGTCAGCATCGAAATGTTGGCGGCCTGCTGCTGCACCGTCGTCAGGTTCGAGGTGATCGGCTGAATTTGCGAGAACTGGTAATCGAAGCTCCATATCGCCATGCGGTAATGCGCTGAGTTCTGCGACATGATGTTGGACGCATAAGCCGGCAGAGCCTGAGCAGCCTGCACGACCAAATCCATGCGCAGTGTTACGCCCAGGTTGCGGGCCAATTGATAGTTGTCGATGCCGCCGGGATTGCCGAGGTTGTCGGCGCCTGGGTTCGTCTGATGACAGGCAAAGGCGCAGCCCCCTTGCGAGGACGTATGTGAGACCATCGTGGAGATGCCGGCGGAGGTCGCGGCGATCGCCATCGAAGGTGAGGTGTCGAAAAGAAGGTAGAAGTCGATGTTCGGCGCCGTGGTTGAGGAGGCCGTGGCCTGGCCTGCCAGCGCGAGGTTTGTACGTCCCAGAACACCGGCGAACGCGTTGGCGGACTGCGCTTGATAAGTCAGGAGCGTGGTGCGGGTGGTGCCATTCACGCCGGCGACGTCTGTCACGCTCACGGAGACGTTCGAACTGAGGCTCGTGCCAGGAAGTGATCGTGCCTGACCGGTGAAGAAAGCCACAGCGGCGGCTTTGGCGACATCGGCGGTCTTCGTCATCATCGCAGCATTGACAGTAAGGAGAGCAGCGCCGTCCGCGAAAGCGTTCAACTGCGCCCTGCGGCGCGTAGCCGAAACATAGTCGAGGCCCATGCCTGTCCCGAACACGACCGGAACGGCCACGAGACAAAACATGATCGCGACATTTGCGGACCGGTCGGCCGCGAAGCGTCGGAAAAGGGACCGCTTCATGAAACACTGGCTCTTTTTCATGATCGCCATCTCCTTTTGTTCAGTTTCGCGAGGCCTACTGAAGATCGACAGTGGCCGAGAGGCGCGGGCTCATATAGATTTTGCTGTTGAGGGTCTGGCTTGGAATGAAGGCCGACCCGAATGTCGGTGTGTAGGCATAGATCGCCTGGCCCAGGATCGCCGACGTGCCTGCCGGCACGACACCTTGGGGAACGCTCACGGTGGATCCCGCCGTCAAAGCCACGGCGTTCGAGGCTTTGCTCCAGGTAACGGTGGTATTGCCATTTGCGTCGGCGGTGATTTCAGAGACGATGATTCCTAAAGGAGCTGTCGGCAGTGGTGCTATTGTGAGTGCGGCCGCGTTGAGGACCGTCGTCACTCCACTCGTGGAGATCTGCGCGACTTGGCTCGTCAGATCGGCAGCCGCGCGTGCCACGCGGACGATTTTCCGTGCCGCGGCAAGTTCCTGCCCGAGTTCCATCCCTCCGAGGAGGAGCGCGAGCGCCACTGGAAGCACGAGAGCGAACTCGATCGCGCTCGTGGCGGACCGGTCACGACCGAACCGCCTCACTGGTACGCCTCGGTCCTCAGTACGCTGTTGGCGCTTAATTGATGGACGGTGGCCGAGACATTGCCCAGCGTCCCCATCGGCATGCCGACGACAGGCCACATGTAGGCCATACGGACAACAACGACGTTGCCCTGAGATCCCGGCGCGTACCCCCAGGCGGTCCCGACGTTGCCTGAGCTGTCGACCGTGATGGTTGGGGTCGATGTCGTGAGATTATTGAAATCCGAATAGGCCGCGACGTCGACCCAAAGACGATTGCAGGAGAACAGGCTCGGTAGCGAGGTGCAAACACTGGTCTTGAAAAGCGTCGCGTTCAACGCAAGCTTCTGTGTTGATCCGGTCATCAATCCGCGGGCCGTGTCGTCGGCGTAGTTTTCCAGGACGGCATCTGCGAAGTAGAGGATGGCCACTTGAATCATAAAAAGGAGGAGTGCGACGAAGGGTATGCCGACGAGAGCGAACTCGACTGCGCTGGCGCCTTCATCACTCCGTGCAAACAAACTTAACGACTTACAAACTACCCGATTCCGCCTCATCCGAACTTTTTACAGCCAAAACGTATCTGATTCCTTGACTGGTGTTTTAGGCGCCTGGCCAAATACATCCAGGGCAAGACACAGGATGCCGTAACGCGCGGCCCTGATGTCTAACCCACCTTATTCACTGGCCTGCTGATGGGAAGGTGGCGGACGTAGCGTATCGTCTTGAGGCAGCGTAGGATTTGGGTGCTTAGACCAACCCCACATCCG
>NZ_JAMOIM010000076.1 GCF_026130545.1 Lichenifustis flavocetrariae
AACACCGAGAGTGGTAAAGCCGAGTTCACGACGCCCGACATGTTGACGGCCGTGAATTTCGACGACGCCGTCGGCCGATACCGGCTGATTGCCATGCACAGCAACGATCAATTCAACACCACGATCTACAGGTTCAGCGATCGCCTGCACGGAATCGAAGGCACGCGATAGGTGCTTCTGATGAACCTTGACGACATCGAACAGGCCGGGCTTCAGCAAGGCCAGATGGTCAGCCTCGTCAGCGATGCGGGCGATGGCGTCCATCGTCAGGTTGGACCCTTGAAGGTGACGCCTTTCCGGCTGCCGAACGGCTGCGTTGGCTCCTACTATCCCGAGGTGAACCCGCTCATCCCCCTGGCGCATCACGATATCCACTCGCAGATGCCGGCCGCGAAGGGCGTCCCCGTGCGGATCGTCGTCTAAAGCTTCAAGCAAGATGGAGAGGATGGGAGACGCGGTGCAATCGACCGGCCGAAGCTCAGTAGCGTCAGCAATGCTCGTCAGGTCGGTTGAAGATAGCAGAATACGGCATAGCAAAATCGCCTGACTTCATTTTTCGTGCGCCACCACAGGGACGTTGCCTTGCCGAACCCTTTGTTCTTGATCCGCGGACGCTCCGGAGTGTCGATGGTCGATCGACGGGATATCGCAGACCGTGTTCCGCTTGCCGGCAAGGGAACGATCACGCGGGTTCGGAGCCCAAGGGCCCAGCCGCGATCGAACGCATGGTCGAAGAGTACCGTCATTGGGCGGAGGCGCTGCAGATAATGTTCCGCCGCGCGTCTATTGATGAGATACGCGGCCGCACCGGGAAGACGCGTCCACGCAACGCCAAGTCGAAAATATGCCTCGATGTGACGAACAGGAAGGGCTCTCAACGTGTTGTTGCCGGTCAACTTGACCATATCCCAGTCTTTCATCGCTGCCTCATCGGTGAGCGCGTCAACAAGCCGGCAGGTCTCTGCTCCCAGGACGACGTCATCTTCCAGAATGACCGCGTAGGCGTGATCCGTGTCGAGGAATATGCGCATCGCCGAAAGGTGACTGAGGTAGCAGGCCGCATCTGTGGTCCGCATCATCATCCCGGAATCGCGCCAGAAACCCGGAGGATCAACGTCAGGATGATCCAGTGTCAGACGATCACCATCCACTGCGCTGACGCGGATAGCTGAAACGCCGAGTTCGACAAGTTGCTGATGCATTCTCTCAAGACGATCGGTTGATCTATCGAGATTGATCATCAACCAGCAGTTCGACATCTTGGCGTACCAAAGTGCAGTGACAATGCTCGCGACGAGAAAAGCTGTCGCTGAGCATGTCAGAGAGGAATCGTTATCGGCTTTATGGATTTTTTCTGTCAGGTTCCCGTCGGTTTTATCGATTGCTGATCGCGGCCACGTCATATGGCAAACGTCGGTTCACTCGCCTTCTACATGCCTGACTGTCGAGCACACCGATGGATCTGCCATCCAAGGCTGACTCCCACTCGCAGCTGAAGATCAGGGAAGAGCAGCCAAGACCGGTCTTCCCAACCCCATCCGGGCCGCAAACTGCTGGTTCCGACAGGCATCTGACAGGAGAAAACGAAAGATGTGGAAGCCAGGCGAGTGCTCGATCGACCCTCATGACGTGAGACCTATCCACGCCCGTCCGCTCACGCGGCGCAAGGAGAAGTCGGCGTTCGCCTGCCTTTTGATCCAGCAGCACAGTGGTGGAACGGCATGGCAAGAGATGGGTTGCGGGTGTCAGTCGTTGTGCCGGTCCGAAATGAAGCGAGCAACATCGAGCCCCTTCTGAAAGAGATCGAACGTGCCTTGTTGCCCATGGGCGAATTTGAGGTCATCTATGTCGATGACGGGTCAGATGATCTCACTTCGGATGAACTCCAGCGATTGAGTTCAGTCTGTCCCTGGCTCAGCTACAGGCGGCATGAATTCTCCACAGGCCAATCGGCGGCGATCCGCACGGGCGTGAAAACCGCTCGGGCTTCGACGATTGTCACAATGGACGGTGATGGTCAGAACGATCCGGCCTTTATTCCCAGCATGGTGGAAATGCTCGAAAGGACTGGTGCCATATGCGGCCTCGTGCAGGCACAAAGGGAAGGTCGCCAGGACACGGGATTTAAGAAGCTACAATCGCGGATCGCCAACAATATTCGACAGTTTATCCTTTCGGATGGCACCCGTGATACAGGCTGTGGGCTAAAGTGCTTTCCACGTTCGGTTTACCTCGATTTGCCCTTCTTTGCAGGATTGCATCGTTTTATGCCCGCGCTGGTCCAGCGGGATGGATATACGGTGAGGTTTACCGAAGTCAGGGATCGGACAAGACTCGCTGGTCTGTCGAAATACGGATTGTTCGACAGACTTGGAGTCGGCATCGTCGATCTGCTCGGCGTGTGGTGGCTCCTCCACCGGTCAAGACGAAGCCCAGTCCGTGTGGACTCGCGGGATCACGTCGATCATCCTCGTCTAGATACACGGATGATGCAGGATTTTGCCTGACGCGACGATGAGCGAGCGTCGAAAGTTACGACCAGGAGCACTTCGGGCCGGGAGCCGGCGCAAATTCTGCCGACTTCCTCCGACGGAGCCGGAATGGCTGCTGCTAACAGGCCTTGGTGCTGCCTGTCCTTATCAAGACGCCAGCGGTCGCAGTCCACCTCAATTATCGCCCTGAGGGCTCTCCATCTGGCTGCCGAAGATATCCGCTCCTTTGAGCTGCCATTCCAGATTGATCGTCAAACGGATGAAAAATTGGGTCTGGCACGTTTTGCGTGCAGGTTGGGATGAGTCCGGAATGGCCCCAGCGGGGTAGACGGTTTGGCCGACGAAGGCGATGTCGTCACGCAGCTCCTATATCTCCATGACACCGAGCGGATTGATCGTGGACCGTCATGACGTCGGGCCAGTCGGGCTGATCGTTCATGCGCATGGCGGTGAGGCGTCAGGTAGGTGTCCCGGTTGCGGATCCCTGTCCGCGTCGGTGCACAGCCGTTATGTGCGGTCGCCGCGGGACGTTCCGGCCTTCGGTCGGGGATTGGTTATCCGTCTCACGGCACGCCGGTTCCGTTGCGCCGTCCCGTCTTGCGATCGGAAGACCTTCGCCGAGCAGTTCGCCCCCGAGATCATCCTGGCTCGATCCCGTCGCACGAGCCGCCTCGATTGTCTTGTCAATTGCATCGGTGTCGTTCTGGGTGGTCGTCCCGGAGAACGTCTGGCGGAGCGCCTGTCCATACCGGTCAGTGCTGATACTCTGCTCCGCACCCCACGGCGCCGTTCGGCACCTACCCCGACATCCGCCAAGATCGTCGTCCTCGATGATTTCGCCTGGCGGCGCGGCCATCGCTATGGAACGATCGTCTGCGATCTCGAACAGCGACGGATCATCGACCTGCTGGCCGATCGTGAGATCGGGACCGTGACGGCCTGGCTCAAACACCATCCGGACATCGAGATTGTCTGCCGCGATCGGGGTGGCGGCACCCGCGAGGCAGCGACGAAAGGTGCTCCCCAGGCTCTTCAGATTGCCGACCGATGGCATCGTCTTGAAAATGCCAGTGCGGCCTTTCTGGACATCATCCGTCGTCACATGCGCCACCTTCGCCGCGCGGTCACGAGCGGCGACATCGACCCGAAGCGCTCAGCGCGGTCGAAAAACGACAGTGGAAAGGCTGGCTCAAACGCTCAAACGTGACAAGGCCAATGAGAAGGTCCGAGCCTTGCACAAGAGCGGCACCGCGTTGAAGGCGATTGCGAGGCACACCGGTCTCTCGCGTCAGACCGTTCGGCGGATTGTGCGTGGCACACGCGACGATGTGTTTCGTTCACGTGAAAGCACGTTCGACCGATGGACCGAGCGGCTCGAGTCCGAATGGGCGAAGTGAGCCAGGGCCCCCGGCCTGCGCAGCAGGCTGGGGTGGCGAGCGGAGGGGGCCGGGTGCCAGAACGGAACGGAGCTGTGGCGGCGCCTTCGCGGCGCGGGGTTCACCGGGAGCCTGCGCGTCGTATCCGAATGGAGAACCCGCAAGCGCCGGAGTGTCCGACTTCCAGGAGACCAGCCTCCTCCGTTGCGGATGCCCTCGGCCCGCACGATTGCGCGCCTGCTGACGACCGAGCGGGCCTGCAAAGGCGACGAAACGGTACGCCTGATGGTGGCGATCGAAACCGCATCGCTGGCCATCTTCAAAGCGCGCAATCTGCTCGACCGCTTTGCCACCGCCCTGATCCCGGCCAAAAAGCCTGACCTGCTCGATCCCTGGCTTAGCGTTGCTGCGCACAGCGAAATGTCCGCCTTCGCCGAAGGCATCGCGGTTGACAAAACTGCCGTGACCGCGGCTGTCATCGAGACGGCGTCCAATGGGCAGACCGAAGGCCAAGTCACCAAATTAAAGCTCGTGAAGCGCTAGATGTACGGGTGCGCCAAGGTCGATCTGCTGCGCGCGCGGTTGGTGGCGACAGCCTGAATCAAACGCAAACTGCGCCAGACCCAAAGTTCGGCGCCGTTTGAAACCCAGGAATCGATAGGAACGTGAGCCCGTAACGTCTCTCTCAGGAGGGCGATCGCTGGCGTGACCTCGGCAATGCGATCAAGAAGCCAGGACCGGTTCCGACCGTCTTGGATCACGCCGACAGGCGCAATCAGACGGACTTCCCGATCAAGGCGCCGATCACGGCTGTGACGCCCATCGCGAAGGCTCCCCAGAATGCCACCCGCGCCGTCGGTTTCAGCATGTCGGCCCCGCCAGCCTTGGCGCCGATCGCGCCGAGCAGCGCCAGGACCACCAACGACGCCCCGAAGACGGACGGCACCAGGGCGGCCCTGGGCGCGACGAGCGCCGCCAGGATCGGAAGGGCGGCGCCTGCCGCGAAGGTCGCGGCCGAGGTCAGGGCCGCCTGGATCGGGTTCGCTGAGATCGCCTCGGAGATGCCCAGCTCGTCGCGCGCATGGGCCCCTAAGGCGTCCTTGGCCATCAACTGCTCGGCGACCCGCCGGGCGAGCACCGGCTCCACGCCGCGACCGACGTAGATCGCGGCAAGCTCTTCAAGCTCTGCGTCGCGATCCGTCTCAAGTTCCCGGCGCTCCCGCCCGAGGTCGGCCCGCTCCGTGTCTGCTTGCGAACTCACCGATACGTACTCCCCGGCCGCCATCGACATCGAGCCGGCAACCAGGCCGGCGATGCCTGTGAGCAGCACTTCGCTCGAAGAGCTTGCCGCCGTCGCCACGCCGACCATGAGGCTGGCGGTCGAAATGATCCCGTCGTTCGCACCGAGGACGGCGGCCCGCAGCCACCCGACGCGGTTGATCAGGTGGTTTTCGGCATGCAGGCGGCTCATGGATGATCCTTCACGGTCTCGTCGACCGCTGTGCTTGGCCCGAGGGCAGTTTCGTCACGGGTACCCCGGGAAGCATGCGCTTCAGCACGGCATCGCGCCAAAGATAGTGATGGACCAGCGCGGCGGCGGCGTGGAACAGGGCGAGGCCGAGCAGGATGTTGGCCGCCAGCCCGTGCCAGTGCGTGATCGGCCGCCGCCAGGCGCGGTCGCCGACCTGCGGCAGGCTGACGAGGTCGAACAGGTTGTAGCCCCGCACGAAGGCGTTCACGATCCCGAGGACGACCACGACGAGCAGAAAGACGTAAAGCAGGTAGTGGGTCAGCTTCGCCAGGGCCTGGAGGGCGCCGCTGTCAGCCGGCGGCAGGCGCCGGCCATCAGACGTGCGCCACATGATGCGCCAAGTCAGGATGGCGGCCAGCACGAACCCAAGGACTACGTGGACCGACCAGACGGCGGCGTTCGCGGGTCCGTGCGGGATCCAGTCCGCCGTTTGGCCAATGATCCAAAGAATCACGACCGACGCAGCGGTCGCCCAGTGAAGGGCGATCGTGGTCGGGTCGTACACCGTGCCTGACGTCATTGCGCCTCGTTCGTTCATGAATTAAGTCCTGCTCGTTTCCCTGAAGTCTTTGAAGCGACAGCCCCGCCAGCCGAAGCTCTGAACATCTGCTGTGGTGAGGACGAAGACCGGAACGCGGAAACGTCCCGTGCCGCGTCGACTGCTTCGATCTTGGAGGCGGTGTCGGAGTGTTCTCCTGCAAGCGATAGCGAGTCCGTCAAGTCCCGGCAGGTAAGTTCAACGCGGCAGCCGGGGTGATGGTCGCCGATCGTGAGGCCGAAGCCATGCAGGGTCGCGATCGCGGCGACAAGCGAAAGGCCGAGTCCGACACCTTCCCGTTGGCGACTGCGCTCCGCTCGATAGAAGCGTTCCAGCACCCGTTTGCGGTCGGCCTCGGCGATGCCGGGCCCGTCGTCGGCGACCGTGACCACGAGGCTTCCGTCCCGCTCGACAAGGGAAAGCAGCACATGCCCGTGCCGCGGCGTGAACTTGATGGCGTTGTCGAGCAGGTTCGCCACGGCCTCGAAGAGCAAGTCTCGATCGCCCATCGCGGTTGCTCCACTCGCCGGCTCCACGTCGACCCGAACGGTGATCTCACGTTCTTCGGCGACCGGATCGTACAGCTCGGCCGCTTCGACGAGGATCTGTCCCAGGTCGACGGGTTGAAAGGCCGCCCGGCGGCGGCCGTGTTCGATCTCGCCGATCCGCAGCACGGCCGTGATGACCGCGAAGGTCTGGTCGAGCCAACCGAGGGCCTCATCGATGGCAGCCGCGAACTCCGCTGGCGTCGTCACCGCGTTCCGCGATCTCTCCAGGCGGGTGCGGGCCCTTGTCAGAGGAGTCCGAAGGTCGTGCGCGATGCTGTCGCCTACGCTGCGGACCTCTTCGAGAAGCCGTTCGATCTCGTCCATCATGGCGTTGATGTCCACCGCCAAGCGATCGAACTCGTCACGTCGCCCCGTGATGGGCAGACGGCCGCTCAATCGGCCCTCACGGATCTCCGAGATGGCGTGGCTGAGGATCGTGACGCGCCCGAGCGCGCGCCGGCCGAGAACCGCGCCACCCAGGAGGGAAAGGGCCACCATGGGGCCGAGCCCAAGGCCGAGCGCCCTGAGGATCACGACGCTGACATGCTCAACCGCATCCGTATCGCTGCCGAGCGCGAGCGTTCGCCCATCCGCCAGTTTCAGCCCTAGCGCCCGAATCCTTTCCGCACGCTGGTCGCCGTCCGGGTCATGCGCTTCTGTCGTGACGGATTGGGGCTGTGTGTCCGGCCAGAGGTCCTTGGGAACCGAGGGCATGTTGCCGGCCTGCGGTACGCCGTCATGCCCGACCAGGATGCCATAGCGTACGTTATGAGCGTCGTCCCGCAGCCAGGTTCTCAGGGCGCCATTGGCTCCCGCCGGATCGTTTGCGATCAGCGTCGCCTCATGGCGAAGCATGGTATCCATCTGCGCCCGCTCGTAGTGGGCCGTCTGCCAGTACACGAAAGCGAACAGGACGATGGACAGGCCGGTGAAGGCGGCCGCGAACGCCATCGCCCAACGAAAGGCGGTGGTTCGGAACAGGTCAAGTCGGGGCATGAAGCGTGTAGCCGATCCCGCGCACCGTCTCGATCAGAGGCGTTTCGCCGGAAGCGTCGAGCTTGCGGCGGAGGCGTCCCATGTGGACGTGGATGAGGTTCGATTGGGGCACGAAGTTGTAGTTCCAGACTTCCTCGAACAGCATCGCCGGCGTCACGACTTGGCCTTCGCGACGCACCATATACTCGAGCAACTTGAACTCGCGTGGCAGGAGGTCGAGCGAACGCTGGCCTCGCGTCGCCTTCGACGTGATCAGGTCGAGTTCGAGCGGTCCGACGCGCAGAAGCGTCTCGCGCGACGCCGCCGGCCGGCGCAGCAGAGCCTCCACGCGGGCAGCCAGTTCGACGAGCGAGAACGGCTTGGTCAAATAATCGTCGCCGCCCGCCCGCAATCCGCGCACCCGCTCGTCCACGTGCCCCATCGCGCTCAGGATCAGCGCCGGGACCTTGTTGTCTTCGCCCCGCAGCGTCTTGAGCACGGTCAAACCGTCGCAGCCCGGCAGCATGCGGTCGATCACGATGACGTCCCAGGCGCCGCCACGCGCCACTTCAAGGCCCTCGATCCCATCGACCGCGACCTCGACGCCGAACCCGCGCCAGCGCAGATCGGAGGCGATCTCCTCGGCGGTGATGTCGTCATCCTCGATGAGCAGCAGCTTGGGCATGGGGATCCGGCAGGGGACGGACTAGCAGCGTAACCCGCGCCGGAGCTCTGGTCCGCACGATTCCGAGCAGCCTGCCTAAATTCGAATTTAGTGGTGCGTGATCGGGACGCCGCTACCTCATGGCTCAGCGGCGTCCAACCCCAGCGACGCCCGCCGATCGCTCTTAAGGCTCATTGATGTACATGACCAAGATTGCCGCGTGCTTTCTGGCCGGCGTCCTGCTTCCGGTTGGACTGGCCGGTGCCGCCACGACATCCGACACGGGACCCTCGAAAGTCTGGCCGATCACGGGCCGGACGCAGATCGCACAAGCTAAGACCTCGCAGGGGTCGGAGCAGGTGAAGACGCTGTCGCCGCAGGCTCCCGTCAGCATGCCCCAGCCGGTCGGCTCCTTCCCGACCAACGCCGTCACCGACCGCCCGTACGTCAGCCCCGAAGGCGGGGTCGAGGGCTACAAGAAGACGGTCGGCGCCCTCCAACGGACCCTGACGGAGTTGCAGCAGCTGCAACTCCAGACCAAGGAGGCCCACTGGAACGTCTCGGGGACGCTGTTCTACTCGCTGCATGAACTGTTGCAGGAGCACTACGAGGGCCTCTCCAAATACGCCGATGAATGCGCCGAGCGCCTCCTCGCCATCGGCTCGTCGTCGGATGGTCGCGCCAGCACGATCGTCAAGACCTCGGCGATTCCCGAGATCCCGGGCGGCTACATCGACGATGCCCAGGTCATCGTCTGGTTCACGAATGCCTACAAAACAGTGGGTGAAGAGATCCGCGCAGGCATCAAAGATTCGCAGGACCCGGACCCGACCACGTCGAACCTGCTCCAGGAAATCGAGCACGGCATCGACAAGTACCAGTGGCAGATGCGCGCCTTCGTGCAGGGGACGCACACCGACCCGAATACTGGCTTCGACATCAACAACAACAAGTCCGTCGACCTGCCCAGCCAGCCGTCCAAGATCGACCCGAACGGCAAGTAATCACCCGCGCGCGTCGCCGTTGGCGCTCGCCCTTTCAGGACATGACTATGACCTTTCAGACCACATCCAAATTCTTGCTGCTGACTGGCCTCCTCACCGCGGCCACCGCGACGGCCGCGTTCGCCGATACCGTCGTGAAGGTGAGGCTCACCGGCGAGAGCCATGAGAAGATGGGCCTTGAAGCCGTGCCCCCGAGCGTCCCGGCCGGCAAGGTGGAGTTCGACGTCATGAACGCCGCCATGAAAACCGGCCATGAAATGATCCTGGTGAAGCTCGCGGCCAAGGGCGAGACACTTCCCCTCGATCCCGCGAAGCACCGGATCGACGAGAAGGCGATCAAATCACTCGGCGAGGTATCCAACCTGAAGGCGGGCGCCAACGGCGTTCTCAGGGCGAGCGTGACGCCCGGTGACTACATGCTGATCTGCAACATCAAGGGCCACTACGAGGCCGGGATGGCGGCGCCGTTCACCGTGACTCCCTGAGCGGCGGAACCATGTCGCTCCGCAAGGCTGACACGGACTTTCTACGCGGTCCAACGCGATCCGATGCCGCGCAGCGTCTCGGCATCACCACGCGTGCCCTGCATTGGGCGACCGCCGCCCTCGTGGCCTGCGGGTTCGGCGCGGCTTGGCTGTTCAACGCCCTGGGTCCAGGACCGAGCGCTGCCAAGCTGGTCGAGGTCCATCGCTCGATCGGGCTCTGTATCCTGCTCGTTACCGTGGCGCGCGCGATCTGGCGTGCCACGCATCCGTTGCCCCACGTGCCGAGCGCCCTCTGGGAGCGGTGGCTCGCCGCGACGGTCCAGGCGATGCTCTATATTGCCCTGCTGGCCATGCCGGTCCTCGGCTGGCTCGGCAGTAACGCCCAGGGCGACACCGTCGCCTTCCTGGGCGTGGTCCAGCTTCCGGACCTTGTCGAGGCAAACCAGGTCCTTGGCGACCGCTTGTTCGTCCTGCACGGTTGGTTAGGCTACGGCATCCTGGCGCTGCTCACCCTGCACATTGCCGGCGCGTTGCGGCATCGCTTCATCAAGAAGGACGGTGTCCTGCAACGCATGACGACGGGCCGCCCCGTTGGGCCGACGAGCGACGCACGTACTAGGTAGAGGCTCGCGTCCACGACGTTCATTGGCAAGGCGTTTGCCCGGCACCGCACCCCTCACATCGGAGAACCCCATGTCTCAACCTGAATTCACCCGACGCAGCATCCTGGCATCTTCAGCCCTGGCCGGCGGTGCGGCCCTTACGGGCGCACCTGCCGCATCGGCGGCAGGCGCCTCGATCTCAGCATCCTCAAGCCCGGAAGCGCCTATCGTCGAGTATCATCCCGGCAGCGAGCCCGGCCAGTAGATTGGGCCTGGTGGGGGAGGTGCACCAGGTCGCGACCGGCGGCGAGCCCGTCCTGACCACGAACCAGGGCGTTCCGGTCGCCGACGACCAGAACTCGCTGAAGCTCGGGTCGCGCGGCCCCGTGCTGCTCGAAGACTTCATCCTGATCGAGAAGATCAACCACTTCGACCATGAGCGCATCCCGGAGCGCGTGGTGCATGCGCGCGGCGTGGCCGCGCACGGCTATTTCTAGCTGACCGAAAGCCTCGCCCAGTATTCCAAGGCCGACATCTTCCAGCGTGTCGGCGAGCGGACCCCGCTGTTCACCCGTTTTTCGACGGTGGCCGGCAACAAGGGCTCGACCGATATGGCGCGCGACGTGCGCGGCTTCGCGGTCAAGTTCTATACCAAGCAGGGCAACTGGGACCTCGTCGGCAACAACATGCCGGTGTTCTTCATCCAGGACGCGATCAAGTTCCCCGACCTCATCCACGCCGTGAAGGAAGAGCCCGACCGTGGCTTCCCGCAGGCGCAGAGCGCCCACCGCTGCTGGCCTTCAAGGAGACCTACAACACGACCTGGCTGATCGGCCGACTTGGGCACCGCACGCCCGCCGCCGTCCGAAACGACCAGCTTTCACCCGCGGCAATCGCCGCATAGGATCAACATCGGTGTCTCACTATCCGGGGCCGGTACATGATGACGCGGTCCTCGCGGTGATCCAACGCGCGAGGGTGCCAACAGGCCGTGCTCGCGCATCAGCCGCAGCACGCGGTGACGCGATGTGCGCAGCCCGGCGAAGCGGAGGCGGGCCCAAATTTTGCGGTGCCCCTCGCGATGAAACGGACTAGCGTCGAGCACGCCCCGGATCCGCTCCAGCAGGCCCGTATCCGGCATCGGACCCACTGGCCCGGAACGCCGGCGTGGCCCCGGATCGACAGGAACGCGCCGCCGATAGACCGTCGCGTGTGCCACCTTCCAGACCCGACACACCAAGGCCACGCCATAGGGTTTGCCGCTCGAGGGCGAGGTCGAAACCTTCATGACCTCGACCTCCGTCGGGCCAAAGGGCGGAGCTGGGCAGGGCCCACGCCAAGCGTAGCTTGGTGGGGTGCACAGCGGAGGGGGCCATCCTCCAACACTGCGATCTTGGCCTCCAGCAACTCGGTCTTCAGCAGCATGTCGCCGAGCTTGGCCTTCAGCCGCTCGCTGGTCAGCTCTTCCCCGTCTTTTTGCCGCGTCAGGCTCGCCTCGCCAGCGGCCAGGAAGGCGTCACGCCAGCCGCTCAGCGTTGCCGCCGTGACGCCAAGCCCGCGCGATACAGTCTCAAGGTCCTCGCCCCGCAGAAGCTGCAGCACCGCGGCTGTCTTGCGCTGACGCGACATCCGCCCACCCCGGCCCGGCGCCGCTCCGCCAGACTTTGGCGGTCGCTCCGCGACGCCGGCCCGCTCCGCCCCACCTGGTCCTTCGCTCATCATGCACCTCATTTGGCGGAGATCGTCCGCTAGCAAGGTGTCTCAGGCAACCCTGGGACGGAGGAAGCCCGACCGCCACGAGCAGCGTGCCTCCAGCGCGAACGAAGCGACTCGCGTGGTTCAGCGTGATCGCCAGAACGATGGCGATGCCGAGATACTGCGCAATCACACGTCGACCCTCACCTATGCCTCGCCGTCCGATTTGTCGCTCTGCTCTGTCCTGCGGGCCGGAAAGTACCGGT
>NZ_JAMOIM010000077.1 GCF_026130545.1 Lichenifustis flavocetrariae
CAGCTCGACATCAAGGCTTTAAGGGAAAGGTCGAGGAGTTCGAAGTTGCGGTCGACGTCATGGGCCACGGCCGAGGCAAGATTGCTGGCCGCAAGGGTCACGTCGCGGCCGACGTTCCGCCGTGCCTGCAAGGTGACGAGCCCGAAGATGAGGCAGAGCGCCGCGAGCGTGACACAGGAGATCCCGAGCAGGATGTGCCGCGCCCGGCTTCCCTGCTGTGCTTCAGACCCAACCCACCGTGAGATCCTTGTAAGCACTCGCTTCCTCCCGCTTATGGGAGATACGCCGGGCTCGTTTCTTCTGACTGATCTGTGCCAGACAATCCGTGAACAGGGATAGCATTCGGTAAAGGTCCTCAGCAGCCTGTCACGACGCGCCGCTCGGCTGGGTGACCTACGCCCGCTCGATGAGCCATGATGACCGAGCGAACGGCCGCGGTGGGAGGATTGGCGCGCGACAATCAGGATGAGAATGGGACGCAAGCTGGACACGCCCGGGCGGGAGGCTTGGAATGCGATTGCTGCTGGTGGAGGAAGGGACACATCTTGGCGATCTGCTGACCGAGCAAATCCGTGGCGTCGGTTGGATGCTGGACACGGTCGGCACGATCGTTGCGGCCACGGAGGCCTCGCGCTCGATCGCCTATGATCTGATCCTCGTCGACCTCGGCCTGCCCGACGGCGATGGCAGATCCTTGATCAAATCCCTTCGGGCACACGGCTCGTCCGTACCAAACTTCGTTTTCACCGCAAGAGAATCAATCGAGGATCGTGTCGATGCGCTCGACTGCGGCGCCGACGATATCCTGATGAAGCCCTTCAATCACATCGAGGTTCTGGCGCGCTGTCGCGCCCTGCTACGACGAAGCGGCTTGCGCTGGGCGGACAGGATCGAATTCAGCCGTCTCCAATTTGACCCCGCCTCCGGGTCGGTCCGTGTTGAAGGCAATTTCGTGGGGATCCCGCCACGTGAACGCTCCCTGCTCGCATTGCTGCTCCGCCATGCAGACTGCGTCGTGCCGAAAAATCAGATCGAGACCGCCATGTCGGGATTCGGGGAGGAAATCTCAACCAACGCCGTTGAGCTCGTGATGTCGCGACTGCGACGGCGGCTCGGTCCTATCGATCCTGGCATCACGATCGAGACCGTCAGGGGCATCGGCTATTGGCTTCGGAAAGTGAAGGGGCATGTCTGAAGGGCTTCGAAAGCCTTCCTCACCGGGGCGCACCGTCGGGCTCTATATCCAATTTTGATGCTCTCATGCCGTTGATCCTCCCTCGAGGCAGTCTTGGAGAAGTGACCGAGTTCTTCAAGTGGAACACGGAATATACGACCTTCTTGCAATGGCAATGTAACGGCCTCGTTAAGGCTGGCTTCGGCATAGCTGAGTAAAGCTTCGGCCACGCAAGCGGCTGAAAGGTTGTGCGCGCATCATCGTCCCATGCGCTTGCTCCGAAATCACGTCGATGCATGGCCGGCCCACCTGCTACAGAAGCGGCTTGGCCGGCTGTTTGTGTCTGGAACTCTACTGGCGGCAGTGTCGCTCGTCGTCGGGCTTGGCTGCACCGGCAGGCAGCTTCGCGACGAGGCTCGGGCGGCCAGCCAGCATGCGCTCCGGGTCGCGGAGCTGCGCGGCAGCATCGCCTATCTCGATGAATGGATGACCGCGTCCGCGCGCCTCGCCGCTGCCACGGGCGAGCACTACTGGGCAGACCGCTACAACGAAGCGCTCCCGAAGCTCGACGCGGCCATCGCCGAGGCGGCTGGGCTGGCCTCACCGGAGACGCGTGGGGCACTGGCCAGCACCACCGGCGAGGCCCACCGCGACCTCGTCACCATGGAACGGCGTGCGCTCTCGCTCGCCGAGGGCGGCGATCTCGCATCCGCACGCGCGCTGCTCGATGGACCAGAATTCGCCTATCTCAAGGACGTTTACGCGTCGGGCATCGATGGCTTTGAGCAGGATCTCGCCGCCTTCAACGCAGCCCGCACAGACGCCCTCACCGACCGTGCGTGGCTCGAAGCATGGGGGTTGGCGCTCGCGGCCGTGGTGCTGGTTGCGGCCGGCCTGTGGGTTCTGTGGCGCGCGCGGCTTAAAAAGGCTCAGGCACGCATCATCACAGTGGCTCGTACCGACATCCTCACCGGCCTGCCGAACCGCCAGCGGTTCTACGAAGTGGCTGAGGTCATCCTGGCTGAACAGACACCCCAAGGCCGAGCCCTGCTGTTGATCGATCTCGACCGCTTCAAATCCGTCAATGAAACCTTTGGTCACGACGCCGGCGACGAGGTGCTGAAGCTGGTTGCGACACGCCTGCGCGGCCTCGTACGTGGAGGCGACCTGCTGGCTCGTCTCGGCGGAGACGAATTCGCGCTAGTGCTCGGCCAGGACAGGGCCTTGCTGCAGTCAGGGAGTGAGGCGGACGCCGTAGCGGCACGCATCGTCATGATCCTTGCGGATCCGTTCGTCATTAACGGCACCGCGGTCCAGATTGGTGCCAGCGTCGGCATCTCGGTCCAGGACGTCCCCTTCATGCCTGTAAGCGATCTCATGCACCGAGCTGACGTCGCCCTGTCCAGGGCGAAGCTCGACGGTCGCCGATGCGTCCGCACCTTCGAACCAGAAATGGATGCGGAGATGCGGTCGCGGGTTTTGCTCGAGCGCGACCTGCGGCAGGCTGTTGCCCAAGACGCGATCGTGCCGCATTACCAGCCGCTGGTTGATCTCCGGACCGGTGCGGTGGTCGGGTTCGAGATGCTGGCGCGGTGGCCCCACCCAACCCGTGGGATGGTGCCGCCGGACGTCTTCATTCCGCTCGCCGAGGATCTCGGCCTGATCGGCGCCCTAACGGAACGCCTGATGCGACAGGCCTGCCGCGAAGCAGCAAACTGGCCGCATGCCATCACGCTCGCCTGCAATCTGTCGCCGGTGCAGCTCTGTGACCCTGGTCTTCCAGAAGCTATTCGCGACGTCCTCAATGAGACAGGTCTGCTTCCGAGCCGTCTTGAACTCGAGGTCACCGAAAGCGCGCTCGTCGGCGATCTCGCCCTCGCCCGGGCATCGCTCGGACAGCTCAAGGTCTTGGGCGTGCGCCTTGCCATTGACGACTTCGGCACGGGCTACTCCAGTCTGAGGCACCTGCAATCGCTGCCTTTCGACAAGATCAAGATCGACCGGAGCTTTGTGGCTGGAATGACCGACGACATCGACAGCGGCAAGATCGTCTCCGCCGTAGTGGGACTCGGTCGAAGTCTGGGCCTTGTGACGGTCGCGGAGGGGATCGAGACTGAGACGATCGCGGGCTGTCTGCGCGATCTTGGCTGCGATATCGGACAGGGTTGGTTGTTTGGCCGGCCCATGTCTGCCGACCAGATCGCGACAATGTTGTCCGGAGAACGCGTCGAGCATCACTCGGCGCCGGTTGCCGCATGAGTATCAAATTGCGTCCAGACGTGGGGATCGGCCTGCCATGGTCACACTGCGCGGAAAAAGATTAATCGTTTCAGGGTCTAGATGTGCCTCGGACATCACGAAGCCGTAGGAGGGAAGCATTCGGCAAGGCAATTCTCCTGTAGGCACTCTCTAAGAATCAGAACAGCGCGAACCGCCTCACCACGATCCCGCCCCGCTGGAAGAGTTCGACGATCTCGTCGCCCTGGTAAGCCTCCTTCGCTGTGACGATGTACGCCGTGAGAAACTCGCCGTTGCGCAGCTCCTGCATCGCGACCCTGACGGCATCCCGCAGCGACAGAAGGTGGCGCTCGCACGCCCTCTCCCGGCTGGTCCACTTCAGAGTCGCCGGCACGGTGAGATCGACAGCGGTCATTGCAAAGCCCAAAGTCCAGGTCGTCGAGATTAGGAGCGGGTCAGGCGTCTGGCCATGCGGCGTTATCGCCGGTGGCCAAGCCGCTTAACCTCACTGACGACACGTTTGGATGGCGACGATGCGTCGTGCTGTCCGTACAGGCGGGTTCCGTACTAGGGGCTGGACACGTAGCCTCTAGCTTACGCAAGGGTTCGATCCACCACGCAGCCCTGCTTGCAGCGATGGGGGTGATGGGAAGTCCGGTGTCTGCACGCATCAATGTCGAGAAGGGCATTGCGCCTCTGAAGGCATGGCTTTCAACCTCGCATATCAGATCAGGAACCATGTCGAGCACGGCCACGCTCTCGGGCTTGGCGCTGTCACCCGGCGGCGTCGTGACCATGGTGGGAATGTTCGTGGTCGGCAGGCTTGGCTTCATCCAACCGAAATACCTCATCGCGGCCGGCGCCCTCGTCGTCGCGCCCGCGATGCACGACCTGACCCGGATCGACGCGGACCTCGATTTCGGCTTCTTCGCATGGTCTCGCGTCTACGTGGCGATCGGGCTGCCACTCCTCTTTATTCCGGTCACCACCTCGTCGTACATCGGTCTTCCTCCGGGCAAGACCGATGAGGCCTCGGCACTCATCAACGTGGCGCGGAATTTCGGCGGATCCATCGGCGTGTCGTTGGCACAGACGGTGTTGGCCCGTCGCGAACAGTTTCACCGAAGCCGGCTCTCCGAGCACGTTGGCGCGTGGAACCCCATCTACTGACAGTCGCTCAAGCAAGTGCAGGGCTATTTCGCGACGAAGCAGCTGCCCGGAACGGGCGACGCGCAGACGGCCGCTGCCTGGATCGACCAAATGGTCGAGTTGCAATCCAGCTTCCTGGCTTACATCGACGTGTTCTTCGTCCTCATACTGGTCGCGGTCGCGATCGCGGGCATAGCCCTGACGCTGCGAGGCGCGAAGCGGGGCGGGGTCTCGCAGGGCGTGGCTTTAGCCCCGGCGATCAAGCACAGGCATCCCGGACCTACGGCTATCGCGCGGACCGGGTCGAAGCGTGCGCCGCCGAGGTCACCGGAACGGCTTGATGACCGGGGCCCTTGACTGCAAGGACGCCTTTACGCTTCGGCTTTCTCGACATTGAGCACGATCTTGCCTTGGATGTGCCCCTGGGCCGCCCGTTCGTGGGCTTTGCGCGCGTCGGCGAGCGGATAAGTGCTGTCGAGGACGACGCGGATCGTCCCGGTATCGAGCAGGCGCCCGAGTTCCGCCAATTGCGCGCCGTTCGAGCGGACCTGGGTCGCCGACACGGTGACGCCCAGCCTCTCGACTTCCTCCGCACCCGAGAAGCCCAAGGGAAACACCGGGAACAAGGCGCCGCCACGCTTCAGCGTGCGCAGGAAGCGACCGGTGCTCGGTCCGCCGAGGGCGTCGATGACGAGATCGATGTCGTGCGCCTCCTCGGGAGGTGTCTTGGCGTAATCGATGAACTCGTCGGCACCGAGTTCGCGCAGGAGCGCCTCGTTCTTGCCCGAGGCCACGGCGATGACGTGAGCGCCCTTGATCTTGGCGATCTGAACCGCGAAGTGCCCCACGCCCCCGGCGGCGCCGTTGACGAGGACGGTCTTGCCATCAAGCTGCACCGGCTCGTGCTGCTTCGGCTGTAACGGGTTCCGTTCGTCGTGCCCCAAATCCACCAGGAACTGCCATGCGGTGAGCAGGGACATCGGCGCCCCGGCGGCATGCCGATGGTCGATGCCGGCCGGCTTGATCGCGCCCTCCGACGCCGGCACGCTGACGTATTCGGCGTAGGCCTTGCTGCCGCCCGCGAGCCCGCCGGGGAAGCGAACCATCGAATAAACCTCGTCCCCGACGGCGAAGCCCTCGACGCCGTCCCCGACCGCCTCGACGACGCCCGAGATGTCCGTGCCCGGGATGGCGGGCAACGGCACACGCGGCTGCCACTCGGGAGGCAGCATCCTGTAGCCGTCGCGCAGGTACCAATCGGGGGGATTGATGCCGACCGCGTGCACGCGAACGAGCACCTCGCCCGGCTTCGACTCGGGTTTCGGCGCGTCCTCGTAGACCAGCACCTCGGGTCCGCCGAACTCACGGAATCGGACCGCTTTCATCGTCAGTGTCGACATCGCTTCCACCTTCACCCCGAATGGGGTACTTGCACCGGAGCAGTGACCCGTATATCCGGAGCACCGACCCGTTTGTCAAGTTAAGCCCATGCGAGCCGACGCTCGGAAGAATTACGACCACCTGCTGGCGGTCGCGCGCGAGACGGTGACCGAAGGGGGCGCGGACGCGTCGCTGCGCGAGATCGCGCGGCGGACAGGCGTGGGACTCGGCACGCTCTATCGTCACTTCCCGAGGCGGGAGGTCCTGCTCGAAGCCTTGCTCCGCGCGAGCTTCGACGAGCTGACGGTGCGGGCGCGCGCACTGGAGGGCTCGACATCGCCCGAGGACGCACTGACGTCGTGGATGCGCGAGATCGTGGCGGTCACCCACGGCTACAGGGGAGCCATCGCCTCGATGGTGGCCGCCATAGCGGAGCCGGGTTCCGCGCTCCACGCTTCTTGCGTCTCGATGAAGACGGCAGGCACGAACCTCCTTGTCCGCGCTCAAGCCGGGGGCATGGCGCGTGCGGACATCGACGGCACGGACCTCTTCGCCCTGGTGAGCGCGCTCGCTTGGCTTCACGATCAACCGTCGTTCGCCCCGCGCGCCGAGCATCTTTCCGAGGTCATCGCAGGCGCCATCCTGATCAAGCCTGCTTAACGAGAACGCCGGACGTCTCATGGCCTGGACGACGACGCCGGCGTGCGGCTTAGATCGGAGGACGGTGCTGGAGAAGAACGGCTGGACCATCCAGGAGGCCGGCAACGAGGCCGAGGCGGTGGAGCCGGTCACCCCGGCGCCGCTCCACCCTGATCCGGCTCGACCTCACGATGCCGGTCATGGACGGCTTCGCCTTCCTGCACCGTCTCCGGGAGAGGCAGGATGGTGCGGACATCCCGGTGATCGTCCCGGGCGGAAGCAACGTCTCCCCCGCCGAAACGAGCGGTTCGCCGAAGCGGATCAGGTCCTGCGCAAGGACGAGACGAGCATCCGGGATCCGGCCGCCGAGGCCCGCAGGCTCGATAAACGGCACGCACCGAATCCGGCGGCTGGCGCATGAACGCAGGGCCGGCGGCTGCACATCGCCTCGCGGTCGGACTGGTGGTCGGCTGACGGCCGTTGCAAGAGACGCGACCGACCGAGCTAACGTATCCCGACAAGGGAACGAAGCTCGACACAACGGGACGACCATAAATGCGATCATTCCGCCGACCCTCTCCTCGACCTTCATCAATTGGCCCGGTCTAGACGGCGGCCTTTTTGGCGGGCGTGACGGGAGAGTTGACCCGACCTGCACGAAGGAGCCTGGCGCGGCGAAGCGTGAGCATCGCGGGCCTCGTCCTGTTGCTGTTCGCCGTGGGCGGCGGTCCCGTCCTGTGGCTGCATCACGTCACTTTGCCCGCATTCCGGGTGGCCGGCGGCGCGCCGCAGCGTCCTCGCCTCGTCGAACGACTGCATCAAGATCCTCGACCTCGACGCCAACCTGCTGTCGAACTTCTGGCCGAGCACTTCCTGCTCTTCATAACCCGTCAGGTCGTCATTTTGTCGCCAAGCGCCCACGAATGGGGACACTTATTGCGTTTGCATCATCCCGGAAGAAGGTCTGCTCCACGCCCCGGTGCTTGGCCCTGTCGTCGTGGACATCAGCCTCGTCGCGGGGGACCGACAATGGTTCAAGGCGCGAATCAACGAGCCGCCAGCCAAAGTCCCACCGCATTATAGGCACCCAAACCCGGTATCGCCGCGCAACGGCGCCACGGTTTCGCGCGACGTCACGCGTGACAATCGGCGAAGACGCCGCCGTCAGCGGGTCATTCAAACGACGCGGTGAGAGAAGCGGGCAATAGGTATTCGCGTCCGTCCAAGCCTGCCGCCGACCATGGCGGGCATCGACCTGACCGCAAGAACCGAACGGTGGATTCGGTTGATCGCGAGGTTGGCGGGCGCAGATCACCGCGCCGGCCTCATCGACCTTGTCGCACCCTGAATCAGCCGGGTAAGAACCCTTGCGAGCCTCTTTGATACAGCCCTTCGCCGACTCGGGTAGCACTGAAGGTGCCCGCATTACGAGCACGTGCGCGCCGGCCGACAAGGCGGCGCTTGCGATACCACTCTCTTGCTTTTCCGCCAGAACCCTCCCCGCTTACGCGGACTTGGCGGTCGCTTGAAGCGTCCTCAGCGATACCGCGCCCCGGACCGACGCGGATGCACGTCATCCTACCTTCGTGTCGAACGCTACCCGCGACGCCTCGACTCCGGCTAGGTTGTCTTGAGCCCAGATCCAAACGCCACAGAAGGCGGCGCCCAGGCTCGCCCCCAGGTCGGTGAGGCGATAGTCGACGCGCGGCGGCACCACGGCATGCACGGTCCGCGTGACCATGCCGTCGCGCTCCATCTGGCGCAGCGTCTGCGTCAGCATCTTCTGGCTGATGCCGGCCACCTGCCGTCCAAGCTGGGTGAAGCGCAACTCTCCATTTTCGGCAAGCACCTCAAGGATGATCATCGTCCACTTGTCGGCCACCCGGCCGATCAGCTCGTTCACCAGCGCTTCCACCTTGGGATCGCAATCGGACGGCGAGGTACGCTCCGCGATGCGGCGGGCTCGGCTGATCACCGGGTCGCTGAATGGCAGGTTCGACATCGGACCGCTCTCCATTGGGTGCGTATGGATATTTCGGGTGCCTACTTTCCAGCGGAGCGTAGACGATCTAGCTTCCTCCCACCACCACCCCGAAGGAGCAGGGCTCATGAAACAGACCGGCAACACAATCCTGATCACGGGCGGCGGCTCGGGCATCGGCGCGGCGCTGGCCCAGCGACTCCACGATCGCGGCAACAGCGTCATCGTCGCCGGACGTCGCGAGGAAGAGCTTCGGCGCGTTATCGCCGGACGCCCGAACATGCATGCGCTCCGGCTCGACGTGGACAGCGCCGAAGGCGTCGCCGATTTCGCGGCGCGGCTGCTCGCCGCCCATCCCGCGCTCAACGTGCTGATCAACAATGCCGGCATCATGCGCTTCGAAGAGTTAGATCGGTCGCGCGACCTCGCCGACGCGGAGTCGACGATCAACACCAACCTGCTCGGACCGATCCGGCTCACCAACGCCCTGATCGATCACCTGGCCGGGGAGTCCGACGCGGCGATCGTCAACGTGACCTCGGGGCTGGCCTTCGTGCCGCTCTTCACCACGCCGACCTACAACGCCACCAAGGCGGCAATCCACTCCTACACCGTCACCATGCGGGAGGTGCTGAAGGGCAAGGTCGAGGTGATCGAACTCGCGCCGCCGGCGGTGCAGACCGGCCTGACGCCGGGCCAGGAGAGCCGCCCGGGATACCAGCCGCTCGACGCCTTCGCCGACGAGGTGATGGCGCTCTTCGCCCAGGAACCGACGCCGCGCGAGATCCTGGTCGAGCGCGTCGGCTTCCTGCGCTTCGCCGAGGCCCAGGGACGCTTCGACCAGACGGTGACGCAACTGAACGAGTTCGCCGCCAAGGCTCGCCAGGGCTGAGCCGGCCCCTTCTTCCCCAAGGACAACCAGGAGAACACCATGCCATTCGCTAACATCAAGGTGCCGCAGGCCGCCCTTTCGAGGGTTCAGAAAAACAAGATCATCCATCGCGTGACGACCATGTTCGCGGAGTATTTCGGCGAGGCGGCGCGACCGCATACGATGGTCCTCATCGAGGAGGTCCCCGATGGCGGCTATGGCCGAGCGGACGAGTATACGTCGTCCCTGAGGCCTATCGAGCCAAGGACTAAGGCAGGTCGAGGATCAGGTACGCCGGCCGCAGGGGAGTGCGGTCCATCTGGGGAGCCACCGGGCGGGCCATGTCGATCTTCGATGCTGCTTGAGCCCGCGCCCCTTGCGGCCTCGATCGCGATCCAGGACCGGATGTGACCGCCGCCGCATCCGTTCGCGCCCAGGCTGCGTCCATGTCAGCGGCTCCAGGGTTCCGTTGCGGCTCAAAGCGCCGGGGTAGAGGCCGCGAGCCGGGCTGAGGCCGTTTTGAGTCTTCCGGGAACGTCGACGACATCCCTGATCGCAGGTCCAGCGCATCAGGCTTCGGGCGCGTCCACGCGGCTTCGAAGATCCTCAAGAAGCCACCGACCGGCCCGACCAAGGGCTCTGTCCCGCATGTGTGCGGCATAGATGGTGAGCGGTTCTGCCGGGCCGAGATCGTCGGCCATCGGCAGGGCTACGAGGCGTCCGTCGGCCAAGTGCGAGGCGACGAGATGTTCGGGCATCCGGCACCAGCCAAGGGCGGCCAGGAGGAAGTCCAGGCGGCGGCCGAGGTCGACGAAGCGCCAAGCCTTCGTGCCGATCACCCCGTAGCTCGGGCCGTCCGGCGCGTTTGGGTCGGACAGGACGAGTTGGACGTGCTGGTGCAGGTCCTCACGCGTCGCCGGACGGTCGAGCCGCGCGAGCGGATGGTCTGGGGACACGACCGGAACCAGACGCGCCCTGAGCAACGGGAGGGCGACGACGTCCTCGGGCACCACCGGGAGCAGGAGACAGAACGCCAGCGCGGCTTCGCCCTTGCGCAACCGTCGCTCGGCGCCTCTCAAGCCCTCGGTCGAGAACGTGACCGGCAGGTGGGGGAACGTGTCACGGAGTGCGCGGAGGCTCTCGATGAGAGGGGCCGTGGGGATGAGCGGATCGATCGCGACCGCGAGTTCAGGTTCGATGCCTTCGCGCGTGCCCGCAGCCAAGGCCTCGAATCGACCGGCGCTCGCGAGGACGATGCGTGCCTGGCCAACCAGGGCGCGCCCGACCTCGGTCAGCAGCGGACGATGCCCGCTCCGGTCGAAGAGCGTGACGCCCTGGACGCCCTCCAGCGTCGCGACGGCTTGGCTGATGGCGGATTGCGCTCGGTTCAACTTCCTGCCAGCGGCGGAGAAGCTGCCGGTCTCGGCGATGGTAGCCAGCACCCGCAGCTGGTCGAGCGTGAGGCTTCCGATCATCCATCATCTCCGCCGATAGAGATGATCGGTTTTTCATCGCTCCACAAGAGACCGTCCGGGGTTCAGCGTGCCGGGAGTTCAATCGCTCCGATCAGGCGGACGCCCTCGGAGCCGCTTATGGAAATCCGTCATGCCAAACCTCCTCGTCGTCGAAACCAGTCCGCGCGGCGACTACTCCATCTCCCGCGATCTCACCCGCCGCTTCGTGTCACGTTGGCGCTCGGCGCACCCGGACGGGCACGTCGTGGATCGCGACCTGATGGAGACCGATCTGCCGTTCGTGAACGCGCCTTGGCTCCAGGCGTACTTCACGCCGGCCGAGAAGCACTCCGCCGAGATGAAGGCGGTGCTCAGCCTGTCGGACGAGCTTGTCGCCGAACTGCTGGCGGCAGACCACCTCGTCATTGCCACGCCGGTCTACAACTACAACGTCCCGGCCGCACTGAAGGCCTGGGTCGACCACGTGGTCCGCAAGGGCATGACGCTTGGGCAGGACGGCAAGGGCATGCTGACCGGCAAGAAGGCCACCGTGCTGCTGGCTTCCGGAGGCGTCTACACCGAGGGATCGCCGATCCGTGATCGTGACATCGCGTCCCAGTACCTGCGCTTGATCCTGAACGTGATCGGCATCACCGACGTGACCTTCATCGCCGCCGGTGGAGCGAAGGCCGTGGATCTCGGCGAA
>NZ_JAMOIM010000078.1 GCF_026130545.1 Lichenifustis flavocetrariae
GGAACGACCTGCTTTCACCCGCAGCAATCGCCGCGTAGGATCAATGTCGGTGTCTCACTATCCAGGGCCGGTACAGGTTCATGAAATCGGCGCCTGTTTCCAGTCCACCTTCTTCGACGCTGCGCCGATCCCGTGGAGAGCTAACCGTGAAACGCCGAACGATGTCGATCGAAGGTGTTTGATCCCACATCAGCACCGAAGAATTGCCGCCGATCCACATGATGCCCGAACGGAACCGCCCGGAGTATCTCGCGGTTGCTCTCCGTCGACATCATCAAGAAGACGGAGCAAACATCATGAGCCGCCACCCTGCGCGTCGTACGCAGGACCATGCCGATACCCAAACACAGGAAGAGCAAAACGACGTTCGCCATATCAGTCGCCTCATCGCACCCGCACTGATTAGGCCACTTTGGTGTCTTCCAGTATTCCCCCAAAGGGATGAGCACCTTCGTTTCCTTGTCCTGATGTCGGAATGCTCCCGATTCCGGCAGGCTTGGCCCGTAGCAACACGCTCGCGTCCCGCTTGACGTTCTGGAATACCGCTTGCTGGCAGCTGCTCAAGCGACCGCATCAACCAGTCTGATTTGGATATGCCTTAACTGGAGTATCAAAGAGGCCGCTCCACTATCGTCGATTGACCATCTAAAATGGATCAATTATAGTGGAGTATCTTAACTGTATTTTTGATCATGTTCGTTCGCGCCTACCTCCGAGCCGCCTCAACTGATGACCAGGACGCCTCACGCGCCCGGGCGCAGCTGGTGGCCTTCGCCAAAGAGCGGGGCTGTCGATCGCCGCCTTCTATGCCGAGAATGAGAGCGGCGCGAAGCTCGCACGACCCGAGCTGTTCCGTCTTCTCTCTGACAGCCATGCCGGCGATCTCCTGCTGATCGAGCAGGTTGACCGGCTGTCCCGCCTGACGGCCGACGACTGGCAGAAGCTGCGCACCCTGATCGACCAGCGTCAGGTCCGCATCGTGGCGCTCGACCTGCCGACATCCTGGATGCTTGCAAAGCCGAGCGATGAATTCACCGGCCGCGTGTTCCAAGCCATCAACGGCATGATGCTCGACGTGCTGGCGGCCGTGGCGCGCAAGGACTACGACGATCGCCGTCGCCGTCAGGCGCAAGGGACGGCACGAGCCAAGGCAGCGGGCCTTTACAAAGGCCGGAAAGAGGACGCCGCCCGCAACAACGGGATCGCGGCCATGCTGAAGGCCGGCGCGAGCTACACGCAAATCCGCGCGACGTTCGGGTGCAGCCCGATGACGATTGCCAAGATTGCCAAGCGCATCGCTTCGGCGCAGCTGGCGTCAGGAGAGGTGGCCTGATGCCGATCCGCCCCAAATTTAAATGGCTGTACCCGATCGATTGGCCCGAGCTGTCCAATGCGATCCGCTTCGGCCGCGCCAAGGGTCGCTGCGAAACGTGCGGTCGGCCGCATGGCAAAGAGGTCCGGCATCTTGGCGACGGCAGGTGGTGGGACGAGGAGCAACAGCTTTGGCGCAACGGGCGTGGCCGTTCCCTGCCCCGCCTGGTTGTCAACGACCATGCCGCCGTGCGGACCACCAAGGTCTTTCTGGCAACCGCCCATCTCGATCACGATCCCAGCAACTGCCCGAGCCGAAATCTGAAAGCGCTCTGTCAGCGCTGCCACATGATCCACGACCGCGAGGAGCATCAGCGCCGACGGCGGATCACATTGCGCATGCGCAAGGCGATCGGCGATTTGTTTCTTGGACTGTATCGTTGATCCTGCGCCGCCTCGTCCCGCTCGATCAATGGTTGGTCATCATCACTCATGTCCATGCAGTGGACACGGCGCGACGCTGGTCACAGACCTGAGCTCAGACGACCGCACCACGAACCGCGGCGAGGCCGGGTCGTCCATGTCAGACGCCCATCGGACGCCCCAGATGGAGCGATAAGCACGTGCTTCGGGGGGAATAGGCCGATCTTGCGATGGGAGCCGAGCTTCTTATTGTGAAAGCCGCTGTTCATCGTCGATCAGGATGAGCCGCGCCGGAGCAGTCGTCCCCCAGCGCCAAAGAACGAGGTTCAGATCCCCGTTGTTGGTGCCTGGCGCGAAGCTGCGAACGAGGAGCCCGTGGAATCCCCGACTTGCCAGCCGTTTCGCAAAGGTCTGCGTCGGCGCCTCGCCATCTGCCTTCATCTTGTCGCGCCAGGTCGGATCCGCCAATCCATTCGGATCCATACCCTCTGCGCGCAAGGCCACCTCGTCCCTGGAGTCGAAAACATGAGCGATCTCGGCGGTATAAGACACCAGCGTAGTTGGCTGGAGGCTGCCGACCTGGTTGGCTTCCCTGACCGCTGTCATAATCGAGAGCGAGGCGTAGAGGGCTGGCGTCCCCTTCGTGTTAAAACGGCCTCCATAGAGTTCCGCACCACGGCCCGAGAGGGGCTCGCGCGCAAATACAGGATTGAGTGCGCGATAGAGCAGGCCGCGGTACTGCATCCCTGCGACGGTCAGGCGTGGATCCCAGCGTCGACCGCATCAATGTAATCGAGCACCTCGTCGGCACGGCCATTGCGGACGAGCTGCATGGCGGTCTGTCCGGAGAACCCCGAGAGCGGTTGCGACCGGTACCAGGCGTAGGCGAGGAGCACCGAGCCGAAACGTGGCTCCGCCTTGTTGATGATCTCCACCATCTCGCGGAGACGACGCTGGGTCCGGTCGGAGCGGAACCGGTCCTTGCGTTGCACGGCGTCTTTCCCGAGACCGGCCGAGCGCGCGACATCCTCACTGCTCGTGTGAAAGATATTCGCGATCTTGCGAGGCGCGAAAAAGCCGTCGTCGGCATATTGGACGAGGCTCATGACACTTTCCTTCGGAGCTGATGCCGCTCTAGATGTAGCAATATAGCGTCAGAATAAGCGGCATTCAAGGGAGGACGAGGTTGGCGCCAGTGGCGAACGACTGCCACGGGCCTGTCGCAAACTTGAGCGAAGGCGGCAAGACCGGCTTGAGGAGATCGATTTTTTAAACCGGCTTTGCCGGTCGTCGTTTGGCTGCACAACCCGGAGCAACTTCCACCGGATGCTTTGCAAGCGGTGCAAGGTGACCTCATCCCCCGGCAACGTGCCATGGTGGCTGCATAATCTCTGAGCTGCTTCTGCTGACCCAATGAGTTGAACCGTCTCTCATTTCCCTGCTATTGGACAGGACGCCGGACGAACAGTCGGCCATGGGGCATGCTTGATGGGTGCCGAGCCATTTGCGTTTGATCTGGCTGCAGCCTGGACGCGCCGTGTTGGCACGGACATGCGAGCTTTCACCGAAGCCCTTGCGGCACGGCTTGAGCCAGCCCTCCCCGGACGCATCGAGGTCGAGCGTCGCCGCGACGGCCTGTTCTCGAAAACCTTCCACGTCAGACGTATTTCAGCACGGTTCGACGACAGCCTTCTGGTTCTTGAATACGATCGCGGGCACCTTCATGCGAAGCGCACTAAGGTGGTGCGGGGCGTCTCGATCAGCACCCAGGATCTTTCTGTGCCGGCCTGGCTCGACGACATCATTCGCCGGACCCAGGCTGTCGGTGAAGGTGCGGGCGCCGCCCATGCGGCACTCCACGATTTTCTGATGTCGTGAGGCCATGAGCGCCTTCGGTTCCAATCCCAATACTCCGGACGCTCAGGCCGCGACACGGGCCCGCGAATGGCAAGCCGCCCTCGAAGCCGATCGGCTGCCTGGCTTCGTGACCACCCGGCTGAAAAACGCCGCTGCCGGCCGCACGCCCTGGCTCTCGACCATGACCCCGGCCGAATTGCTGCTCAGCCGCAGCCATGGCATCCGGCCGATTGCAACCGTGTCCGGCACGTGCTGGTATCATTTCGGATGGTCCTGGACCGAAGGACATGCGGAAGGGTGGCACAAGGCGCTCGGCCGCTTGAAGGACGAGGCCATTGCGGCCGGCGCCAATGCGGTGCTCGATGTGAAACTCAGGACCACCCGGCTCCATGGCACCGGATCCAGCATGGATTACACGGTGGTCGGCACGGCGGTGGCGATCGAGGGGCTGCCACCAAGCCCCGATCCGGTCATCGCCACTGTACCGGCCATCGAGTTCGTTCGTCTATTAGAGGCCGGCATCGTCACGACGGGTCTGGCCATCGGAGCGCGCTATGGCTGGCTGACCTCAGGCTGGTCGACGCTCGGCTGGTTCGGCCGGAGCGCGGATCTGCCCGAACTCACGAACTTCTGGGAAGGGATTCGCCGTCAGGCGTTGCAAGACCTGCGCCGCGACGCGGCCCCTCAGGGCAATGGTGTTCTGGCCCACACGCATTTCAGTCAGATCTTCAAGGTCGAACAGAACAACCAGACCCCGCAAATCCTCGGCCGTCACATCGTGCTTGGAACGGTGGTTCAGACCAGCGCCGATCGAACCGTGCCGCATACGATCACGCCGGTGGTCGACATGCGGGATCAACTCTCACCTTTGCGCGAGACTGCCCCTCGGAGCCATACGGCTTACGGTGCGCAGGCCGACGAGGAAGGGCCCATTTGATGAGCGACGCGTCCACCAGCATTCCTCCACATGCGGTCGAGCGGCTGAAGGGCTTGCGGGGTCAGGGGCATCCGGGCGGGATCTTCACGTCGGATTTTTCCGTGAACGAGTTCCTGCTCGTCCGCAAAGCTGGCTTCGAGCCCATCGGCCTCTGCGTTGGGACCTGCGTCTACCATGTCGGCATTCAATACGGCAGTTGGGGTCAGAACCAAGAGCTCACCAAGCTGTCCCAGGCCATGTACCACGCCCGTGAACTGGCTATGGCCCGGATGCGGGAGGAAGCCCGTGACATGGGCGCCGACGGGATCGTCGGGGTTCGCCTGACGGTGAAGCGTCTCGAATGGGACGCGAACATCCTCGAGTTCATGGCGATTGGCACCGGCATCGTGCATGCGGCCGGTCACCCGGGCTTCAAGGGCGCGGAGGGCCAACCCTTCACGTCGGATCTGTCGGGGCAGGATTTCTGGACGCTGCTGCAGGCCGGCTATCGGCCGTTGGCCCTCGTGATGGGCAGCTGCGTCTACCATGTGGCGCATCAGGGCCTGTTGCAGTCGCTTGGGCAGATCGGCCGCAACACCGAGATGACGAACTTCTCCCAGGCCCTCTACGATGCGCGCGAGATCGCCATGGAGCGCATGCAGCATGAAGCGACAGAGGCTGGCGCCGAGGGTGTCGTCGGCATGGAGCTGCATGAGGGCTCGCACAATTGGAAGCCGCATGTGATCGAGTTTTTCGCGGTCGGCACGGCCGTGAAACCCATTGCGGCAGAATTGGCCCCCGATACCATTCCGGATCCGCAGCTCGTGCTGTCGGTGAACAGCTGAGGAGACCCAGATGAGCATCTTCGGCCGCATCGCCGACCTGTTTCAGGCGAAGACCCACAAGCTCCTGTCGAGCCTGGAGGACCCCAACGAAACTCTCGATCTCTCTTATGAGAAGATGATCACCGGCCTGCAGGACACCAAGCGCCACCTGGCTGATGTCGTGGCGCAGCAGCAATCCTTGCATCGGCAAATCGGCAAGGCCGATGCCGAGATCGCGGAGGCCGAGAGCGATGCACGAACCGCGGTCACGGCAGACCGCGATGACCTCGCCCGCGCCGCGCTCGTCCATAAGCAGGACGCGCTTGCCAAGCGCCGCACGCTTGACGAGGCCTTGGCGGCCATCACGCCCCAGGTGCAGAAACTCGTCGAGTACGAGCGCAGGCTCGCCGATCGCATCGAGCAGTTCCGCACTCAGAAGGAGGTCATGAAGACCACCTACACGGCGGCACAAGCCCAGGTGAAAGTGACGGAGGCACTGACCGGCCTTGGTGGACATCTCGGTCACACGGGTGACGCCCTGCGACGGGTTAACGAGAAGGTCGAAGGCATGCGCGATAAGGCGGATGCGATGGGCCACATGCTGGAGGCGGGCGTGCTTACCGATCAGTTCGACGATCGTTCAGCCAGCAAGCGCGAACTGGATGTGTTGAAGGCGACCAGTGCTGTCGATGATGAACTGGCTCAGCTCAAGGCATCGACGACGAAGGTGATACCTCCACTTTGACAGGAAGCGATGGCGATGTCTCGTCGCTGCGTGGATCCGGGCCGTAGGCGTAGCTGCCCCGTGTGCCCGTCAGAAAGCCGATAACGATAGGACAGCGCGCGACCAGCTCCGCAGTGCAACGGCTTCGATGAGGCTTGTAAGGTGATGAGCACGCGATCGACAGTTGCCTAGTCTCACGCTAGTTCTGGGTACACTACGTGACGATGACCATGAAACCTTGGATCGCCGTGTCCATCTGGCTTGCTTTGGGTTTAGCCCCGGTTTGGGCTACTGAAACATCCTGCTCGCCAAAGAAGCTTGATACAACGCTTTTTGGCGTCGCGCTCGAAGACTCCCGAAGTGCGCTTGCCCGATTGGGCAAGGACTGGGAAACGCAGCGCTCAGACCTTCAATTGGAATCGGCGCTGTTCCAATCACAGGATGGCAAGCAGACCCTGACCGTTTTCATCCAGCCTGATGGCGGCAGCGACTATGCCATTGCCCAGTTCGATCTTCGACTGAGACAGACTGGCGAGAAGCATCGGCGACTTCCTGAAGGGCTCCTGAAGACCGGCAGCGGAATTCGTCTTGGCCTTCGCATGGGCGAGATCGTCGCTCGGCTTGGCGTCTGCTTCACTGAAACCACAACGGCATCAAAGCGGCGGATCTTGCATTACGGGGTCGAGACGGCACAGGGCGCCTCTTTTCTGCAACGCTACAACATGCCCGCCTATAAGGCGGATTACGAATTCGAAAACGGCCGGCTGGTTCACTTTCGCTTCGGCCTCGAACAGCCTTGACCTGCTCTGCGCAAAGCTTGGGTGCCGCAGAGACCATATCCGCGGCGGCGAAGCAGCGGGACAGTAAGGAAAGACGCGACGGCAGAAGGTTGCGATGGGAGAGGATCGCATGACGTTCACGATTAAAGCGGCGGTTCTTTATACCCTCATCGCGACGATCATGGGTCCAACCGGCGCGTTAGCCGATGACCTCTCGCCATCAAAAGTTGTGGCGGAAATCACGCTCGACATCGACAGGGACGGAAAGATGGATCGCGCTATGCTTGTGCGAAACGGCGAAAGCGCGTCCGTCGATCTTTATATTTACCTCGGGACAGGTGACGGCCCGATTGACGTTTCACGCAAGCCGACAATTCTCAAAAAAAATATTGCTAGCGGCGCAGCTGCTGCGATCGACGGCGACGGCGACGGATCGCTTATCCTCAGTTATGGCTGTGGAGGATGCAGCAATGACTCTGAAACAAAACTGAGGATTGTTTATCGAAGCGGCAAAGTCCTGATCGGCAGATACACCCTCGACTGGGACACGCGATCAGGGATAGGTCGGTGCGATATCAATTTCCTGACAGGCAAGGGCTTCGTGACGCACGGATTGGTAGGCAGCGAGACGCGGATCAAGGTGCGATCAAGTCCGATAGCTCTCTCCGTCTGGTCAGAAGACCTGACTCAAAAAGCCTGCACTTTTTAATACGCTATGACTTCCTGTTGAGGGTCTGATTTAAACAGTAGTGCGAGGAAATTTGGGCCGTGCCCGTAGCTGTAAGGGGGCGTGTCGCAAACCCTTCCGCTCAGAAAATTGCTCGGGGTGACGTCCATAAACGGTGGCGGTCCGAATTTCAAAAGCGTCAATTTAGTTGTTCGGAAACTGGTCAATTGCCGGATACCTGGCGTCGATCGACCGGAGCCAAACCGCTTCCGCTCGCGACCCAACTCAGCCCTTGAGAAGGTCCGCTTGCGGGCATTTCGATTGGTCCAGATGATTGGAGCGGGTTGCTCGCAAAACTGAGTGCGCACACTCGTGAGATACGGAGCCGTTCTACTCAGACCGGCACGCATAAGGTTGAACGGCCATGGATCGATCCATGCATCCCCGCGCATTGGTCAAGTTGGGCGAAATCTGATCCTATCGACGATCTCACGACGTGACGTACGAACCCTTCCAACTCGGAGTATTTCCATGGGTACTTTTCCCACATCTCAACAGAAAACCCCACTGGCTATTCTCAAGCGCAGCTGCAAAGCACAATTCACAGGATGCAAGTCAGCCTTCAGATCATACAGCAAAAAAATCTAAGCTTGAACGGAAAAATAAATCACCTCAAGAAATCATCCTCCAATGACCCTATTCAACAGCTCCAGACCGACACGATCATCGACATGTATCAAATAGTAAAAGAGATGAACCTTTTCTTGAATCCGTTGCTGGCCTTGTATCCTTCCAATCCATTCGAGTGATGAGCTGAACGTCGGCTTCCGAGTGGGTCGCCAACCTCAGCTTCCCACCCCTCTCAGACCTAGCGGAAAGATAGCCCGTTCTCGATCAATCCACTATGTCCATAAAACGATCCTTTTCCTGACACTCTGAAACCGATCCGCCTGAAACCGTCATCTCGGCCTATTGATGTCAGGAAAAAGTGTCAACAAATCTATTGTAAGATAAAGGGTAATTTACTACAATCCTGACATGCTCATCGGTTATGCCCGCGTCTCCACCGCCGACCAGAACCTCGACCTTCAGCGCGACGCGCTCCGCAAGGCCGGATGCGAACGCATCTTCGAGGAAAAGAAATCCGGCAAGGCCAGCACCAGCCGGCCGGAATTCGACGCGGCGCTCGCCTTCCTGCGGCCCGAGGACATCCTCGTCGTGTGGAAACTGGACCGCCTCGGCCGCTCCCTCGTCGAGATGATGCGCACCCTGGACACGCTGCGCAAAGACGGGGTGCGGTTCCAGAGCCTGACCGAGCATTTTGACAGCGACACCGCTCATGGCCGCTTCGCCCTTCAGATGCACGGCGCCATGGCCGAGTATTTCCTCGATCTCAACCGCGAACGCACCATGGAGGGCCTGAAAGCGGCCCTTGCGCGGGGCAAGAAGGGCGGCCGGCGCAAAAAGCTGACCGAGTCCGATCTTGCCGCCGCACGGGCCATGCTGAAGGAGCAGACCATCTCCGTGGCGGACATCGCCAAGCGCCTCGGCGTCACGCGACAGACCTTCTATCAGTATTTTCCGGCCGCTCGCCGTCAGGCAGGGGGCTCCTGATGCCGATCCGGCCGGAGTTCAAATGGCTGTACCCGGTCGACTGGCCCCAGCTCTCGGCCGTGATCCGGTTCGAGCGGGCGAAAGGCCGCTGCGAAATCTGCGGCCGTCCGCACGGCCAGCAGGTCCGGCATCTCGGCGACGGCAGATGGTTCGACGAGGAGCTTCAAACGTGGCGCTGCGGGAAGGGGAGAGGCCTGCCGCGCCTGATCGCCGTGGACAGCGACACGATCCGCCTGACCAAGGTCGTGCTGGCGACCGCCCATCTCGACCACGACCCCAGCAACAACCGGCCGCGCAATCTGAAAGCGCTCTGCCAACGATGCCACATGCTGCACGATCGGGACGAGCATCGCCGGCAGCGGTGGCTGACCCTGCGCATGCGCAAAGCGCTTGGTGACCTGTTTTCTGGACCATATCGGCTATGAAAGAGAGGACGCATGGTGCGGGTACATCGAATGGCACCCGCACGCCGAGGAGCCGATCAGCTCCCGTGCCATCATCCAAGGCGAGCTTGATCAGGTGCAGCCTTGCGGCGTCGGATTAGGCCAAACCCGACCAAGCCGGCGGCGAAGAGCGGCAGGGTCTTCGGCAATGGAACGGTTGCAACGCTGTTCGCCAGCGAAATCGTAAGGGTGCTGTTGCCGGAAACGATGCTTGTGAGATTGAAGGTGTTGGGCGCGAAAACGGGCATTGCCGCTGTTCCAGTAAATATGTCAGGCCCAGCAAACTGGGTGAAGCCGAGCGACGCGTTACTAATGTTCAATGTGCTGATAAGAAATGTCCCAAATGAAATGTTCGCCGTGCCGGCCGTGCCACCAAAAGTACCGGATACATTAGCGAATTGAATTTGATTTCCTATAAATGACGAGCTGAATACGTCAGGAGTGGGATTTGAATCAAGCTGAAAGCTCGCATTCCGCGAACCAGTGAGATCAAAATTCAGCAGCGCTGCTTGCGCAGGGGAAAATCCCATGCAGACTAAAACTGCGATCCCGGCCAGATATGTAGACCTGCGCTTCATGACAATGGCTTTCTGATTTCTGCGTGCCCGCGGATCGGCCTTGAAGCTACGCCGGAAGAACGCAGTGGATGCGCGGCACTCGAAATTTATACAAATTATTCCATAGTGATCAGGGCCAGGTCGAGCCGATCAGCCCGCCGGCTCCCATTCAGTGCTTTGCTCAGGGGATGCCTGCCGCGACAAGCGAGCCTTGACGAGGTCGAGCTCGCCTTGATTATGGACCACAGTCGGGAGACCCGCTCATGCCGTCGCCCCTGTCGAGGGTGTTGGCAGATTTTTTATTGCAGTCGCCCAAGGCAGAAACAGAGAGCCGGGCCGGTTGACGAGGGCGATGAACTGGTGCCGCCGGTAGAATTCCGCAGCCGCCTCATCGATCGCGTCAGCGAAGAGCGCGGAAGCGCCGATATGCGACGCCGACACGCGGGCTATCGCGTCGTGGAGCAGCAGGCCGCCGATATTCTCCCCCCGGAAGCCAAGATCACGACCAAGCCAGCCGATCAGCACAGCCGGGACGTTGGGATAGCGCGGCAGTTTGCGGGCGATGTCGGGCGGGATGTCCGGCAAAGGGATGTGAGTGGCAGACAGGGTATAGAAGCCAGCCAGGCGGGCACTGTCCTGCTCTACCAGGACGTAGCAGGCAGCATAGTTCCGCTTCACGTCCTGCGAGACGGCCGTCCGAAAATACGCGTCGATCCGGTCATTGCCGCTCGCGAAGGCGGCACGGTCGCGTTTGCCCAAGGCCTCCGATAAGAACCGTGTCACCGCATCTCGACATGCTCAGTGTGGAGCCGGGCCGCGAGGCGCAGGGCCTCGTTCGAGGCGGGTGGATTGATGATTGCTTCGGCAAACCGGCGCTGATCCTCGACGGATAGCCGGATCACCTGAGTCTCCTCAATCGTGCGATGGGCGGCGTCCTGCGCTGCCGCCACCACGAAATCGCTGACACTCCGCCCTTGAAGCTCGGCAGCACGTTTGACGATAGCCAACGCATCCGGGGCGATGCGCGCCTCAATGCGTGTCGTTCGAGCAGCCTCATGGGACATAATCTAACTCCTTCTGACATCCAATTGTACGGTAAAACGCCGTACATTGCAAGACCGGTAACCTGATCTGACTTTCGCACCGGACATTTGCATCGGCTAAGACGCTGAATTGTCTATTAATCTTTGTTGGTGTGAATGTTTTAAATTTTGCACACTCTGTTCGTTTGGGCGCGTTGCGTTGATTGATCCTGCTAGCCCACCTTATTCACTGGCCTGATGATGGGAAGGTGGTGGACGTAGCGTATCGTCTTGAGGCAGCGTAGGATT
>NZ_JAMOIM010000079.1 GCF_026130545.1 Lichenifustis flavocetrariae
CTTTGCGAGGGTATTGAGACCATCGGTGAGCTGGGCGTCCTGCAAGACTTTGGCGTTCGCCTGATCCAGGGCTACCTCCTGGCCAAGCCCGCGTTCGAGGCTCTGGCCATCCCCGCGCCGATGGTGCCGGGGTATAGAGATAGGCAGCCAAGTAGACCATTTCTGACCAAGCAGGTAGCCGAATCGTTGGTACAGCCGGGCGGACGCTTCGCCGGTTGATGCTCGCTGCGGCAACCGCATACGCTTATTAGTCATGACGGGTTGGTATTGGTAGTCTCAACCCTTTGCAGACCTCCACCATCTGACCCACGAACGTCTGGTCGCGAAGGTGGGCGGCAGATCTTTCGGCAGATGCCGCCACACGATACCGCCCTGCAGAACGAAGACGATCCCGTTCAGGATCTCCCGCATCGGCCACACGGGCGGGCGTTCAAACGACGCAGGCATGGGCAGCAGCGGCTCGACAACAGCCCACTCCGTGTCGGTCGAATCGGTTCGTATCGAAGACCCGCACGGCTATGCTGCCGCCAGCGGAGGGGGTCGGGTCCATATGGCGCTTCCAGGTCAGGCTTCAGCACACTCCTGGCGTCATCCAGATCCCGGCCACTCAACCCCCGCTCTTGCTCACACCACAACCCTTATCGGAAGGGTTCTAACGCGAACTGCCTTTGCTATTCGAGAGCCTGGCCAATAAGTCGACCGAAGCCTCCAGTTCCTGCAATGTGTAATTTTTTGTCGTCGAAGATGCTGTTTGGGCAACGTTGAACAGCCCGCTAACATGAAATCGTACCATCCCCGTACCGCCGGACGACAAGTCGAGCTGTTCATTCTTAGTCCGGAACTCCAAGGTATAAAAGCATTCAATAGATTTGAGAGCTCTGTCCGCTTCTTTTCCCTTCAGGAAGAACCCATTCTGCCCCTTTGGAAACTTTCGTTCAAGCACAGGTATAGCTATTACCGTAACTGCTCAGGCCCCATCGGTTCATGGAAGTGTGTGGCGTCGTCCAGCGCGGCTTGACGCGGCTCAATTCGCCTGAGCCGATCCACATACCCGGCGCGATCCTGCTGCACGGCGCCATGCTGGTGCTGGATGCCGACACGCTGGAGGTGTTACAGGCCGCTGGCGACACGTCCCGCCTGCTGGGCGTGCCCCTCGGGGAGTTGCTCGGGCAGTCCGTGGCGACGCTGTTCCGCCCCGACCAGATCCAGAATCTGCGCGGGCTGGCGGCCGCCCTCGCCCTCGTGAAGCCGCGCCATCTGCTCGATCCGCAGTTGCGCGTGATCGCCGGCCAGCCAAACGCGTCAGAACCGCCCCGCTTCAGAGCCGTGACTACACGTATCTTCAACTGACCCCGGAGAGAGCCGAAGTCTTGATGCCGCGCCGGAGGACGCGGCTCCGGCTGTCACGAAACTCGCTGGAAGTCCATGTCCTGCTCGTCCTCGCCCCCTGTCATGTCTATCGCGAAGCCGCCACCGGTTTTGGGGGTCTTTTGACTGCGTTGCGGCTTTGGTACGACCGGGGTGCGGATGGTCTTGGCATGCTCTGCCACCCTGCGTTGCATTTGCGCGACTGGATGCGAAACGGCCTTGGCCGGCGCTTGGGATGCCGGCGTGGCCCCGATCTTGAAAAAGGCAATGGTTTGCTGCAGGAGCTCGGCCTGCGACGCGAGTTCCTCGGAGGTCGCGGACACTTCCTCCGAAGCGGCTGAGTTCTGCTGAGTCACCTTGTCGAGCTGCTGGATGGCCTGGTTGATCTGCATCGATCCGACATCCTGTTCGCGGCAGGCGGCGGTGATCTCCTCGACGAGTGTGGCGGTGCGCTTAATATCGGGCACGAGCTTCGCGAGCATTCCGCCCGCGTCGCGCGCCGCCTTGACGGTCTCTGAAGACAGCTTGCCGATCTCGGTCGCGGCGACCTGACTGCGTTCGGCGAGTTTGCGGACCTCTGAGGCCACGACCGCGAAGCCGCGACCATGCTCTCCAGCGCGGGCGGCCTCGACGGCGGCGTTGAGGGCCAGGAGGTCGGTCTGGCGGGCGATCTCCTGAACGATGGTGATCCGTTCGGCGATGGTCTGCATGGCCTCGACGGCCCTGCCCACGGCCACGCCACTCGCCTCGGCGTCCTTAGCAGACTGGTGTGCGATCTTCTCGGTCTGGCTGGCGTTCTCGGCATTCTGCTTCACGTTGGCGGCCATTTCTTCCATCGAGGCAGAGGCCTCTTCGGTCGAGGAGGCCTGCTCGGTCGAGCCCTGTGACAGCTGCTCCGCACTGGCCGACAATTGTTGGCTCCCAGCCGCCATATTCTCCGCGGCGGTCACAGTGTCACCGACAATATTGCGCAGCTTGCCCACCATCGTCTCGAAGGCCATGCCAAGTCTGTCTTTGTCAGACAGCCGCGGGGTTGCGATGGTCAGATCGCCGCCAGCGATGGCGTCCGCCACGCTGGCGGCGGCATTGAGGTTCTTCACCATCCGCTCAAAGGCGATACCAAGTCTGTCCTTGTCGGACAGGAGCTTCACTGTGACAGAAAGGTCGCCAAGTGCGACGGCATCGGCAACGGCTGCGGTTGCGTTCAGGCTTTTGATCATCTGCCCGAAGGCGAGGCCAAGTGTGTCTTTGTCCGAGAGCAGCTTGGATTCGACCGACAGATCACCGCAGGCAATGCTGTTGGCGACTGAGGCCGTCGCATTCAGGTTGATGGTCATGCGATTCAAAGCCGTAAGGACATCTCCCACTTCGTCGTCTGTCTTGGACACAACCGTGCGGCTGAGGTCTCCTTCGGCGACCGCGTTGGCGAGAGCCACGGCCAGGCCTAGTCCACGCGAGATCGACAGGGCGATCCATATGGCCATCACCAAACCCGCCAACACGGCTGCCGCGACGACACTGATCAAGACCATTCGCGTCCGCTCATACGTGGATTGTGCGTCAGACAGAAAGCCGTCCGCGACGTGGCGCTCGTAGGCCGCAAGCTTGCCAACTTCCGCGAGCAACATATCACGCGCGTCTTTGGCGCCCCCCGCGGTCACCATGGCTGCGGCCTTGGCGTCCGAGTTGACACTGGCCAAGCGGGCGACTTCGCGAGCAGCAGCGGTGTAGGACTGCCACGCCAACTGAACGGCGTCGAACTGTGGCTTCACATCCGGTGCGATCGCCGCGCCGAGATCCGCCAGCTCCTTGTCGATCTTTCCGATGGTAGCCGCGAAGCCCTCGTTCAGTGCCTTAACCTGTGCGTCGTCTGTTGCCGCGATAAGTTGGAAGTCCAGGACCACAGCCGTCTGAAGATCGTAGCGGAGCACGCCCAAGGGTTCCGCGATCTGTGCGAAGTTCGGAGCCGTCTTCAGCTTTGCTTCCAGCACGCCTGCCGCAGCCAAGATCTGCCCCATGGCGTCTGCGGCTTTGCCGAAAGCGAGGTCAGTTCCCCTGTTTTGCGCGTTCTGCTGTGTCATGTCGAAGGCCTTGGCGGTCTCAACCTGGTAGGTTGTCCAGGCTGTCCTAACCGGCTGCAGGGAGGCATCGCGTACATCTGCCGGCAGCGCGTCGGCATATTGCTTCAGCACAGTGTCGAATTCGGCGGCCGTGTCGCTGAACGTCTTGCGTTGGTTGGCCTTGCCGGCGTCGGTCTGCTCCGCCAGTGCCAGAGAGAGGATTCGGGTCGTCGTCAGGGCCTTGGTGTTGAGCTCGCCGACACGTTGAACCCGGGTGAAGGGCTGTGCCGTGAAGTCCTGCAGGCGGCTGTTGGCCGAGGACAGGCTGCTGACTCCCAGCGTACCCGCGACGCCCATCAGCGCCAGAATGCCTCCGAACGCCAATCCCAGCTTGGCCTTGATCGTCAATCTCACGGTAGACCTCTCAATTGGTGGGTGGAGCGTCTCAACGCCGGTTGGCGAAAGGGGCAATGATTGTGGATCGGCCTTGTGTCACGACTCCTCGCCAGATCCTCGAAGCAACCGCTTACGATATCGATCGGCGTCCGGATCCCACGCTGCTCCACAAGCTCAAACTAGAATTCCTGCCAATCTCCGGCATTGCTGACCATGCCCGTCATCCCGTTCGCAACTTTGCGACTTGGTGCGGCCTTACGAACGAGGGCGATCGAGGGCGCGCTCTGCTGCCGTCGGCCCTGCGGGGCGGCCTTCTGCAACTCGCGCTGCATCGTATCGCTCCCCTGACCGACCCGGAACTGGCCGACCAGACCCGCGAGTTGCGTTGTCTCCTGCGACAGCGACTGGCTGGCCGCCGACGACTGCTCGACCATGGCGGCATTCTGCTGCGTCGTCTGGTCCATCTGGTTAATGGCGATGTTGATCTGCTGCAGACCCGCCGCCTGCTCGGTTGTGCCGGCCGCAATCTCACCGACGATCTTATTGATCTCGGACACCTGTGCCACAATGCGCTGAAGCCCGTCGCCGGTTTCCACGACCAGCTTGACGCCACGATCCACTTGGCTGCTCGAAGAAGAGATGAGGCCTTTGATCTGCTTGGCAGCTTCCGCCGAGCGCTGGGCAAGCGCCCGCACCTCGGAGGCCACAACTGCAAAGCCACGGCCCGCTTCGCCGGCCCGTGCGGCTTCCACCCCGGCGTTCAGCGCGAGCAGATTGGTCTGGAAGGCGATCTCGTCGATCACTCCGATGATCTGACTGATCTCGCTTGAGGACGTTGCGATGCCGTCCATCGCCACGACGGCTTGCCGCACCACGGTCGCGCTCTGCTTGGCATCGGCATCGGCATCGGAGACGACCTTGCGAGCGTGACTCGCGCCCTCCGCTGATTTTTTAACCGTCGCGGTGATCTCGTCGAGCGCTGCTGCTGTTTCTTCCAGGCTTGCGGCCTGCTGCTCGGTGCGCCTGGACAGATCGTCGGACGCGGTGGCGATCTCCTGCGTCCCCGAGCGGATCGCCTCGGTGCTGGAGACGACCGCCAGCATGGTTTCCTTGAGCTTGGCGACCGCCTCGTTGAAGTCGTTCCTGATCTGCACGTAAGTGGCGGAGAAGCCTTCGTCGAGATGGACCGTGAGGTCGCCGGTCGCAACCGCTTGCAACCCGTCGCCGAGACGGCGCACGACCTCGGCTTGCTCCTCGGCAGCGGCAGCGCGCTCGCTGGCGGTACGAATGCGCTCGGCCTCGTTGACCGCGCGGGAGCTGCTCGCCTCCTTTTCCAGCTGCACTGCATGAAGAGCATTGTCCCTGAAAACCTGCACGGCCTTGGACATGTCGCCGATTTCGTCACGGCGAGCCTGTCCATAGACCTCGACAGTCAACTTGCCCTGGGCAAGGGCGCGCATGCTCTCCGCTAAGCGCCCAAGCGGACCTGCAATCTTAGTCGATGATAGCCAGACCGAGAATGCGCCCGCCATCAGGGTGGAAAGCGTTCCAACGATCCCCATCATCACCAGCGCGCTGTTCGACTGCGCTTGCAGATCGGCCGCAGCCTGTGCGTTCTCGAGCAAGAAGTCATCGTCGAACTTCGTCAAATCGTCGAGCAAGGATTTCATTGGTCCCTGAAGGTCGCCGAGCAGAACCGCTCCGATCGCCATCTTGTTCAGATCGTCGGGCTTCAGTTTGTCTCCAAGCGTCAACGAGGGCGCGTCCAGGCCGATCTGCATCGGTTTCTTGGCCTGTTCGGCGAGGACGCTGAAACGTTCCTTGAACCTGGCAAAACTGGCAGCCTTGCTCGGGGCAAGTTTTATAGCCTCATCGAACAGCGTTCCCACTTTTGCGACAGCTTTGGGAAAGTTCTCTGCTGCCTCCCGTCCAGCCGCGCTGTTGCTATCGAAAATCAATGCGCCGGCCACTGAATCGAGGGTGACACCCATTTGTCGCGCGGTCCGAATGACCCGGGTAATTGCCAAATCCCGATGCTCGATGATGTCGCTTGCCGTCTCGCTCACGGACAAGAGATTGCGGGCCCCGAACGCCGCCATGGCCAGAATCACCAGAGCCATCATGCCAAGCGGAATGAGGGTTTTTGTACGCAGTTCCAAATCATCGAGCATGTCGGATCACAGGTTCGCGATAAATATCAACGGAGTGTCGGCAGGGGTCGAAATCGAATCTGAGGCTACTGCGATAATGTAAATGAAAGTCGCGTACGGGCAGAAGGTGCGCAGCTCGGGACATATCAAATACAATCAAAGTAAAATAAGACTATACCGTGAGCCTGCGCGACCTTGCGCGAGGACCGACTTTCCTGCGCCCCAGGGTTGCCTGAGACACCTCGGAAGATGGTGTATCGCGGCGGCTGCGGCGCGATCTGAGATCGAGAGCCAAATTGCCCCCTTCGCATATGATGTTCGGGAAGTCAGGTCTGACTTCGAGCATCGAGGAATGGAGCGACGGCGATGGCACATTTCGTGGGCTTGGATGTTTCGGTGAAGGAGTCGGCCGTCTGTGTCGTCGACGAAACCGGGAAGGTCGTGACCGAGCAGAAGGTGGCCTCCGAGCCGGACGACATCGTGACACTGCTGCGGTCAATCGATGTGGACTATGGCCGGATCGGCATTGAGGCTGGCCCGCTCTCGCAGTGGCTGGTGAACAGCATGGAGGAGGCTGGCCTGCCGGTGATCTGCGTTGAAACGCGTCACATGAAGTCGCTGTTGAAAGCGCAGCAGGTCAACAAGTCCGACAGGCACGACGAGCGGGGTATTGCGCAGATGATGCGCGTCGGCCTGTTCAGGCCGGTCCACGTGAAGACACTAGCGAGCCAGGAAAAGCGGATGCTGCTGACCACGCGCACGCTTGTCCAACGCAAGATGCTCGATGTGGAGGGCGACCTGCGCGGCACCTTGCGCAATTTCGACCTGAAGGTCGGCGTTGTTGGCAAGATTGGGGTCGAGGCTCGCATCCGCGAGTTGACCCCGTGACCGCGAAGCTGTGCGTTTTGGCCACCGGCTGAAAAGGCGTTGGTTCCTCGTTTGGAGGGTAGCGTGTCGCAGATTCAGGCGAGAACGGAAGCCACTCTTGAGACTTTACCGGTTCGAACTGCTCCAAGGGCTTCGGGAAAGCCACGCATTTCCCGAAGCCGGAGCGCTAACTTAACAAAACACTCATTCTGTCAAAAGTTGACCCCCTCAACTCACCTGTAACCAGCCGAAATCGTGAGCGACCTGCAAATGGCCATTTCGCACAGCTTCGCGGTCACGGGGCCAAGACGGTGCCGTGATCGCCGACACGGTCGAGGATCTCCGCTGCATTTTCCTGGCAGGGCTTTATCGCGCCGAGTAGGCCATTGCCGACCGGCTGCGCGTGCTGACGAATGGGCCCCCACCCTGGCCTAAGATCGACGTGGACAAGGCCATCCCGTGGCTTGAAACAAGGAACAGCATCACCCTGGCTGACAGCCAGCGGCAGGCGCTGCGCCTCGCCCTGTCCAGCAAGGTCCTGGTGATCACCGGTGGTCCAGGGGTCGGCAAGACGACGCTGGTCAACTCGATCCTGAAGGCGCTTGTGGCGAAGGCGGTGAAGGTCGCCCTGTGCGCGCCGACGGGCCGCGCCGCCAAGCGACTGACGGAGAGCACCGGCGTCGAGGCAAAGACCATCCATCGCCTTCTGGAAACCGATCCCAAGAACGGCGGCTTTCGCAAGGACGAGACCAACCCGCTCGACTGCGAACTGCTCGTCGTCGACGAGACCAGCTGGTGGACGTGCTGCTGATGCGAGCGTTGCTGCGAGCGCTCCCCGACAAGTCGGCGCTGCTGCTGGTCGGTGACATCGACCAGCTCCCATCCGTAGGACCCGGGCAGGTCTTGAGCGATGTGATCGAGTCGGGTGCCGTGCCGGTCGTCCGGCTCACGGAGGTGTTCAGGCAGGCTGCCACAAGCCGGGTCATCGTCAATGCCCATCGAATTAACCGGGGTGAAATGCCGGCATCCGACCAGGTGTACGGGGAGAGATCCGACTTCTATATTGTCGATGCCCCTGATCCAGAGCAGGCCCTGGCGAAAGTTCTGGCCGTGGTTCGCCATCGCATTCCCAAGGCCTTCGGCCTGGATCCGATCCGGGACGTCCAGGTGCTCTGTCCGATGAACCGGGGTGGCGTCGGCGCACGCTCGCTCAATATCGAATTGCAGAGAGTGCTGAACCCGCCGGGCGATACCAAGGTGGAACGGTTCGGCTGGACCTACGCGCCCGGCGACAAGGTCATGCAGGTCGAGAACAACTACGATCGCGAGGTCTACAACGGTGACCTCGGCCTTGTCGCGCGGCTCGACATGGAAGCCGGTGAACTCGTTGCGACCTTCGACGGCCGTGAGGTCGTCTACGGGTTCGGGGAACTGGACGAATTGGTGCTGGCCTACGCCACTACGATCCACAAGAGCCAGGGTTCCGAATACCCGGCCGTGGTCATTCCTGTGATGACCCAGCATTACACGATGCTGGCCAGAAACCTGCTCTACACCGGCGTCACCCGGGGCAAGAAGCTCGTCGTTCTGGTGGGGCAGCGTCGGGCTCGCCGCCGGCGCTGGTCGAAATTGCGCGAATGGCTGGCCATGAAGGGCACCACGGGCAGTAGCCGACAGGACGAGCTTTCGCAGCTGTATGACGGCTATCAATGAACGACCATCGTGGAAGCAGGTCGCCAGCAATGCCAACTTGACCGATGAGAGGGTGATCCATGTCGCTGCCTGAAACCGCCTCGCTGTTCGCTGATCTGGGCTCCTCCATCTACATGAACACGGCCGCAACCGGCGTGGGTCCAAAGCCTGCCGTCGATGCTCTTCAGGCAGCGGCTGCCGCATGGGCGGCCGGACGGTTCGACTATATGGAGGCCGAACGGGCCGGCGAGCGAGCGCGACAGCTGTTTGCCGAGATGATCAATGTCTCGGCGGACTGCGTGGCTTTGATTCCGACCGCAAGTGCTGTCGCGGACCAGGTCGCGGCCCACCTTCGGACATCGACATGCGGTGGCAACATCCTGGTGGGCCACCAGGAATACACATCCGCGCTGTTTCCGTGGTTGCAGCTCAAATCCGCAGGTTTTGAGATCCGTCTGCTGCCGTTTGAACGCGGCGGCGTGACCGTCGACCAATTCGCGGCAGCTGCCGACGCGAACACCCGATTGATCGCGGTGTCGGGCGTGCAATCCGCGACAGGCTATCGGGTCGACGTGGCGGCCTTGCGTGAGATCGCCAATCGATCCGGTGCACTCCTCTATGTCGATGGAGCCCAGATGGTCGGTGCTTTACGGATCGACGCTGCCGGGCTCGGGATCGACACCCTTGCGGTTCCGAGCCACAAATTCCTGCTGGGCACGCGCGGGATGGGATATGGGTATTTCGCGCCACATCTTCGCGACGCCATGATGCCGGTCGCCCCGGGCTGGAAGGCTGCGGCGGAGCCCTTCGCCAGCTTCTACGGGCCCGAGATGGCACTATCACCGACGGCCTCCCGGTTCGACCAGTCATTGGCGTGGTTCAATGCGCTCGGTGAGGTCGAAAGCCTTCGATGCCATCACGCGATCGGCCTCGAAAGGATCGGTAGACATAATGCGGATCTTGCCAGCCAGATGCGCCGATGTCTCCACGAAGCGGGGATCGACTTCCTCGACCACGGTCCAGCCCATGGTTCGACGATCTTCTCCCTTCAGCCACAACGATCCGATGCTGCAGCGCAGCTGGCCGAAGCAGGCGTGGTGGCGTCGGTTCGAAACGGCCGGGTTCGGCTCTCGCTACACTTCTACAACACGAGCGAGCAGGTCGATCAGGTTGTCTCTTTGCTGAGCGGCTGAACGTCTCCAGGTGCATCTGGCTGTTCTCGCCGAGATCTCGTCGTCTTTTGCGGCGAACGCCTGACAAGAAAGAGGCCGCCCCTTGCAGGGCGGCCCAAGTCTAGGGAGGAACGCCCAACAAGGGCAGAAACCTTTATGCATGAGGCGTGCCGGCAGAATTGGATGCCTAAGCGCATGGCTGGTGACAGCAGGACGGCGTAACCTTGATGGTGAACCACATCTTAATTTCGCCCGTGCAATCTGCAGCCCATCGGGCAAGCTGAGGCGGTTTCAAGCAGTCCTTTTCAGTCGGATCTATTGAGACCCTGACTGGCGCCCTAGTCCCATTTCAAAGCTAGGGCGCCTTTCTCGCGGACATCCATAGCCCGACCGCGTTGCGATGGCATGCCGCCGCCGAATGCCGCCCTCGCGACCCGCCTCATCAAGGCGCGCCAGGCAGCCGGCCTCGCCACCCCCGACGCCGCCGCAATTTGGCTCGGCATGGACCCGAAGGTCTACATGACCCACGAGCAGGGGCGATCCACCATGAAGCCGGCATAGACGCGCAGCTATCCCGTGTCGACGGCGCGTGGTGAAGCTCTATGGGGCTGGCCGGTACTTTTTATGCCGCCACTGCTACCGCCTGGCCCATGCGAGTCAGAGTGAGGATAGCCTCGACCGCGCCCGACGAAGGTCCAACACGATTCGGACCCGGCTTGGCGGCGAAGCCGGCCCGCTCTCGACATTTCCGCAGCGCCCAAAGGGCATGTGGAACCGCACCTACGAGCGACTGCTCGACAAGGCCATCGAAGCTGACGTGCAGGCTGAGGAGCTGTTTGCGGCGGAGGCCGCGCGTCTGCTTGCCCGGCTCGACCGGCGAGCCGGGAAGCGGGACTTCTGAACATAATCAACAATGGAGTTGCCCCATGGCTGATACACAAGGCACCAAACTGACGCGCTTCAACGCTCTGCGCCACGGAGTGTTGTCGCGCTACACCGTTCTGCCTTGGGAAGATGGCGACGAGTATCGGGCTCTCCTCGATGCACTCGTCGCGGAGCACAAGCCAACCGGGCCTACCGAGGAGCACCTCGTCGAGGAGCACCGAAGCCGGGAATCGTGGTCAGCCGTCGTGCGGCGTCATCTTCGCGAGCCCGCGCCATAAATTCCGTCGTCAGCGCGGCAATGCGGCGGTCCAACTCGCGCCATTCCTGCCATATGTCGTCGATCAGCAACAGCGCTCGCGGGCTCAGCGTGCTGGGTGGCACGGCGCCGTCATCCAGCATGAGAACGAGATGCTTCTCAAGCCGCTGACGACCCTGGGCGACGACAATACCGCGTTCCAGAAGCAAGGCGCGGAGCTGCTTGATCAGGGCTGTGCGGTCCGTGACAAGACGCGTCCTGGCCCGGTGCAGCCTGACAGCGCTCGCCTACAACATCAGGCGGACTATTACCCTGGTCGGTGTGCCGGACCTGATCGCTGCCGCGAGGGCATGAGACACGCCTGTTGTGTGCCCAATCACGCGCTCGCGGACCGTTATCAGCCCTCCAGCGGCCTCA
>NZ_JAMOIM010000007.1 GCF_026130545.1 Lichenifustis flavocetrariae
CGCGGTCAAGGGATGAGGCTCAACGCTCAGGACGATGGACGGCATTGTTGAACCCGGCAATCCCGATCGAGCCACCCTGGGCGAACGGCCGCTTTCGGAAACTGCGAAGAGAGGGCTGAATATCTCCGTTGGGCGCAATTCGGGCAGGCCGCTCTGGCCGGAGGCTGAAGAGTAGCTTTCGGCAGACGATAGACTAGGTGCCGCCGGCAACACGCCCATCATCCTCGTTCGGGCTTGTTACAATGCAGCTGAAAGGGTAGTCTTCTTTCACACGACGCTTTCACACAGGCCCATAGTGGGTGTGACGAAAGTCTCTGAAATCGCTAGCTGATTTGCTGCTCCCGGAGGTTCGAGTCCTCTCCAGGGCACCATCACTTTGTTGATGGTTTGGCAAGAAGTGGCTGTTAGGCAAGGGTTTTAGCGGCGACCGCTCACACACGTGGCTTTCGCGATGCCCTGTCCAAACGCCCGTTACCAGCACAGGTGTTTATCATCTGAACGTCCGAATTCCGGCTAACCTGGTTGATAGAGTTCGAGCCACTCGGGTCTCGCTTCCGTTCGAGAATGGCAAATTCACGGTTGTGGCCACCGACAAGATCGCGTTCTCGCTTCGCACGAAGGATCACGTTGTCGAATAGACGCGATTTCTTCCGGCTTATGCGAGACTTGCGCGACACTTCGACGTGGTCAGAGCTGGCCCTAAGCCGATTACCGATAAGCAAATTGTCGTTCTGGTCGGCGACGTTTATCAGCTCCGCGTTCGAGATGGAGGTCGCCGTATAGACCGGGGCGCCCTCAGGCCGCCTCGGTTGCGCGGTGGATGAGGCCCATGATGGCCTCGCTCATGGCCGGGTAGTCGCGCGAGTTGTCGAAACCGCCCTGGATCGCGAAGTTGTTCATCACCACGATGCGGTCGGCAAGGGTAATCATCTCGGGCATGTCGCTCGTAATGAGCAGGATGGCGGTCCCACTGTCGGCTAAGCCACGAATCAACTCGTGCAGGTAGGCTTTCGTCTTGATGTCGATGCCGACCGATGGCTCGTCGACGATCAAAACCTTGACGCCGGCCGCGAGCCATTTTGCGACTGAGATCTTCTGCTGATTGCCGCCCGACAGATTGCCGACGAGCTGGCTAAGCGACGGCGTACGCACCTCAAGCTTGCGGAGAGATGGTTCGGTTTCGGCCTGGATGCGCCGGTCGGCCAGGAAGCCGCCCGCCTGCTTGGCCAATCGGCGCCAGATCGGGATCCCGGCGTTCTCGAGCACCGAATGGATCAGCACGAGCCCCTCATTCTTGCGATCCTCGCTGACGTAGCCGAGGCGGTAGCGATGGATGGCGTCCGAGACGGTGCGAATGGCGGCGGGCTTGCCTTCGACCGCGACCGTGCCGGCGGTCGGTGGAAACAAGCCCATAATGGACTTTGCGAGCTCGGTGCGCCCGGCGCCGACGAGGCCGTAGAGCCCCACGATCTCGCCTCGCCGGACCATCAGGTCGATGTTCTTGTGCCCGAGAGGCGTGGCGACACCCTTGAGTTCGAGGGCGGGGGGCGAACCGGCGTGGTTCCGCTGCGACCATTCCGGGATCTGCTCAGTGCGGCCGATCATCAGCCGCACGAGGTCCTGGCGGCCAAGTCCCGCCATGGCGCGGCTCTCGCAGGCGTTGCGGCCGTCGCGCAGCACCGTCACGGCGTCGCAGATCTCCTGCACCTCCTCGAGCTTGTGACTGACGAACAGGATGCCGACCCCGTCCGCCCGGAGCTTCTTCAGAAGATCGAACAACGCCACCGTTTCGTGCGGTGTCAACGAGGCGGTCGGCTCGTCGAGAAGCAGCACCTTGGAGCGGAGCGAGAGCGCCTTGGCAATTTCGACGAGCTGCATCTTGGCGACGCTGAGCCGCGACACGGGCATGCGCGGGTCGACATCGAGCCCCAGCATGTCCAGCCAGTGCTTCGCGCGCGCATGGACGCGGGCGTAGTCGATCGGCTTGAAGAGCCGGCCCGCGAGGTGCTCGAGCATGATGTTCTCGCCCACCGAAAAACGGGGGATGAGATTGCGCTCCTGGTGCACCACACCGATGCCCATCGCCATGGCGTGACGCGGGTTGAACAGGGCAACCGGCTCGCCCTCGACCCGCAACTCGCCTTCGTCCGGGTGGTGGACGCCGGTGATGATCTTGATGAGAGTGGATTTGCCGGCACCGTTCTCGCCCAGCAGCGCCTGGATCGAACCCTTCGCGAGCGTCAGCGACACGCCCTGGAGCGCCTTGACGCCGGGGAAGAACTTGCTGACGCCGCGGGCTTCGAGCGCGATGTCGGCCATGTCAGATCCTTTTCGCGCTCTTGGCGATCCTGAGCTCGCGCCAGCGGTTCACCCCGACTGCCCACAGGATCATGGCGCCGAGGACCACCTGCACGAGGTAGGGGTCAATGTGGAACAACACCAGCGCCTGCGTGATGATGGCCACGATGGCGACGCCCAGCACCGTGGCGGCGACCGAAACGTGGCCGCCCGACAGTACCGCGCCTCCGATCACCGGCGCTGCAAAGGAGAGGATCAGCCAATCGTCGCCGATGGAGGGTTGACCGATCTGCAGCCGCGCCACCAGCATGATGCCGGCCAGCGCCGCGAGACACCCCGAGATGGCGTGCGCCGCCACTACGGTAAACGACACCGAGATGCCCGACAGTTCCGCCGCATGCGTGTTGCCGCCGACCGCCAGGATGGCGCGGCCAAGCGGCATGCGGTTGAGCAGGAACCAGAGCCCCAGGATCACCAGCACGGTCGGCAGGATCAGCCAGGGGAGCGGCCCGATCATGACATTGTTGCCGAACGCCTTCACGGTCTCGGGTATGCCGTAGAACGGCTGGGCCCGCGTGATGCCCGAGTTGATGCCCTTGAACACCGACAGGCTCGCGAGCGTGATCACAAAGGCCGAGATCCCGGTGCGGGCGATGAAGATCCCGTTGAGCGCACCCGCCGCGATGCCGATGCCGAGCGCCAGAACGGCGGCGAACGGTGCCGGCAAACCCCACACCTGCATCATGCCGGCGAACGCAATGGCGCTCAGGCCGCCGATCGCGCCGACCGAGAGGTTCATCTGCCCGACCGCGATGATGATCATCTGCGAAAAGGCGATCAGTGTGTTGGTCGCAAGCGCGAAGAGCAGCACCTGGACGTTCAGCGTCGACAGGAACGGCGGCGCAGCCGTGCCGATGATCGCCACAGCCAGGACCGTGACCGCGAGGGGGCCGAACCAGTCGGTCTGCATCTGCCGCATCACGACCTGCATCAGACCATTCTCCGATGCGCAAGGTAGCGTTTCCGGGCGACGTCGATCAGCACCGCGAGCAGCAGCACGAGCCCGAGGCAAGCCTGCACCCAGAACTCGCCGATTCGCAGAAGCAGCAGGCCGCTCGTCAGCATGGTGACGAGCGCCGAGCCAAGGAACGTTCCCACCACCGACACCCGGCCGCCCGAAAGCAAGGTGCCGCCGAGCACGGGTCCAAGAAAGGCGGGCAGCAGCCAATCCTGCCCGAGTTGCCCGGCCATCGAGGGAATGGCGGCGCCGTTTCGCATGACGAGCAGCAGGGCCGCGACGCCCGCCAGTAGGCCTGACAGCATGTGACACAGGATGAACACGCGGCCGACCCGGACGCCGGAGAGTTCGGCGGCTTCGGGCTTGGCGCCCGCCGACAGCATCTCGCGGCCAAGCGCCGTGAAACGGTAAAGCCCGATGAGCAAGAGACCAGCGACGAGCGCCACGATCAGCATCGGCGACACAACTCCGAAATATCGGGTGCGGCCGAATTCGGCGAAGGAGGGCGGCAAGTTGCGGAACGACTCTCCATGCGTGAGATAGACCATCACGCCGAAGAAGATGCTCATGGTGGCCAGCGTGATGATGAAGCTGTGCAGGCCGGATTTGACCACCACCCAGCCGTTCACAAAGCCAAGCGTCGCCCCGAGCGCCAGCGCGCCGACGATCCCGACCGGGCCCGGCACGCCGAGCGCCTGAATCATCCAGCCGCACATCATGGCGGCGCAGACGCCGATCGCGCCGACCGCAAGGTTCAGCCCGCCCGTGACGATCACTGTCATCATGGCGAAGCCGATGACCGTATTGACAGCCGCGGTGCGCCACAACGTGAATTGGTTGAAGGTCGACAGGAACCCGCCGCTGAGCACAGCGAACACCGCGCCGAACAGCAGGATCAGGACCAGCAGGCCGAATTCATTGGTGAGATAGAAGCGCAGGCCGCCGGCCGAACCGGTCGGCGACGCGCGCACGAGGACCTCGTCGGGTTCCACCCGTGTCGTCGATGTCCCCCTGCCCTGCATGGTCGCGTCCGTGGCTCGCCGTCATGGCCGGACCAGGGTCCGGCCACTCACAATGGAAGGCTTGCGGCCCAGATTACGACTTGCAGACGAGATATGTCGCCTGGAAGGTGGACAGCAGATCCTTCGTGATGCCCTGCATGGCTTCGAGGTAGGTGTCGACCTTGTCGGCCGCGACGAAGACCGTGCCCGAATCGATGAAGTGGCTCGTCAGCGCATTGGCCTTCCAGGGCGCGTCGGCCTTGACGGTGCAGCCGTTGCGAAGCTTGTCGGCCGCAAACGCCCCGATATAGCCCTGCCCATAGGGGTTCTGCAGCATGGTGCCGGCAACAAAACCGTCCTTGACGGCCTGCAGCACGACCTGATCGTGGTCGATTGCCACCATCTTGATGCGCTTGTCGCCGATCTTGCGCAATGCGTTCGAGGCCACCACGGCCGGCACCCAGGCGGTGGTCACGATGCCGTCGACGTCGTTCGCGTGGGCCGCCAAATAGGCGTTGATCTTCTCCTGCGCCGGCTCAGGCGCATCGATATCGGCGATCACCTGCACGACTTCGTCGCCTGCTTCTTCGGCCGCCTTCTTGACGGCATCGATGCGCAGCTGCGTGTTGGGATCGACCAGGAAGCCGGTGAAATGCGCGATGCGCTTCTTGCCCGTGCCCATCACCTTGATGAGCTGCTGCGTTCCGAGATAGGCCGAATGGGCCACGTCGGTGCCGAGGCAGAACCCGGCCATCGAGGGATCCTTGAGACAGCCGCCAATCGCGAGGACCGGCGCCCCCGTGTCGGCGAGCTCAGCCACCGTGCTTGCCGATCCGACCGGATCGCCGGGGAACACCAGAAACGCGTTGTAGCCCTGGCTCACAAGGCTTTCGAGCAACTGGTTCTGCGCATTGAGCTCCCACTTCTCGGGAACCTTGTAGTCGGCCGACGAAAGGTGAAAATCGCGGACCGCGTCCTTGCCGGCCTGTTCCCAAGCCGCGAAATAGGGGTGAGGCCCACCCGGGACCAGAGCCGCTTTCGTGTCGTCGGCGCGCACCCCGCCCGCCAAGAGCGTGACGCCGGCCGCAACGGCCAGCATGAGGGACCCTCTCGTCATCGCATTTCCTTCCTCGCCACTGTCGGATCTTTCGTCCGGCCGGCTGGGACCCTAGTATCCCAGGCAGCGCCGGGCAACAAAGAACATGTGCATTGGCCACTTTGGGAGGGAAGGATTGGGAACCGTGAATGCGGAATCGCCGCGCGACCTCGCGCTCTCGGACCCGCCGCTTTCCTTTGGAACGACGCTCAATCGCGGCCTGCCGGTGGCCGAGCAAATTTACGAGTCGCTCCGCGATTCCATCGTAACGATCCGCCTCCTGCCGGGAACGGTCCTGAGCGAGAACCGGATCTGCAGGCAGTTCGGTGTGTCGCGCACGCCGGTTCGTGCTGCGGTGCTGCGCCTGGCTGACGAAGGGCTGATCGACGTTTATCCCCAGCAGGGCAGTGTGGTGTCTCTGATCCGCCTCAGCCGCATGGAGGCAAGTCGATACGTGCGGCGATCGCTTGAAACGTCTATCCTGCTGGAGGCGGCAGCAGTGTGGACGCCGGCCATGAGCCTCGAGATGCGCGACATCATCGAGGCGCAGCGGTGCGCAATCGAGACGGGCGCCCTCGATCTTTTTTATCGGGAGGACATGCGCTTTCACCAGACGTTCTGCCGACTCGCGGGGCGCATCGATGTCTGGGCCACGATCGCTCAGGCTTTCGCCGGATTGGGGCGGCTCGTTCGGCTGACCTACCAGCCGGATCGACTACCATCCGTGCTTGCCGAGCATGCGGCAATCATCGATGCGCTGGAGATCGGTGACACGCGGCAAGCGATCCACCGCCTGCAATTTCATCTCGATCAGATGTTTGCGGTATTCGGTCAGTTGCCGGACCGGCTGCGCCGCTACGTAGCGGAATGAGATGGATCGCGAACCCTGTCGCCGTCCTCACGCCGTCACGGCGAAGCGCGAGCCCGCGACAGTCTGCTTCTCGATCGCGGCCCAGTCCCAGGCGATGCCAAGCCCGGGCGCCGCGCTCGGCACGGCATGACCATCCCGGATCGTCATGCCCTCCGTCGTCAATGTGTCGAGTTGCGGGATGTACTCGACCCAGCGGGCATTCGGCACCGCGGCGCAGAGCGCGACGTGCAGTTCCATGAGGAAATGCGGGCAGACCGCGACGTTGAAGCACTCCGCCAAATGCGCGACCTTGAGCCAGGGCGTGATGCCGCCGATGCGGCCGACGTCGACCTGGACCACCGAACAGGCGCCGCGCTGCAGGTAATCCCTGAAGTGAAGCGCGCTGTAGAGGCTCTCGCCCACCGCGACCGGAATGGTGGTTGAACGGGCCAACCGGGCATGCCCCTCGATATCGTCGGCCGGCAGTGGCTCCTCGAGCCAGCCGATGTCGAGCGGCTCGTAGTGCCGCGCCCGGCGGATCGCCTCATCGACTGCGAAAGCCTGGTTGGCGTCTGTGAAGATCTCGAAGCCGGGCCCGACGGCATCGCGCACGGCGCCGATGCGGGCCACATCCTCATGGATCGGCCGCCCCACCTTCAGCTTGGCGCCGCCAAACCCGGCCTCTTTCTGACGTAGCGCATCCTCGACCAGCGCCCCCCGTTCGAGATGAAGCCAGCCGCCCTCCGTCGAGTAGAGCCGGATCTTCTCCTGCGCGCCGCCCGCCATGATGTGGAGCGGCAGGCTTGCCTTGCGGCACTTCAGGTCCCACAGCGCAGTGTCGATCGCCGCCTGGGCGATGGCCGTGATGGCCCCGACCGTGGTCGCATGCGTCAGGAACAGGAGGTCGCGCCAGATGCCTTCGATCTGTCCGGCGTCCCGGCCGATCAGCGCCGGCGCCAGGGTCTTCTCGATCAGCATCATGACGGACGGGCCGCCCGTTCCGATCGTGTAGCTGTAGCCCGTGCCGACCGCGCCGTCCGCATCCGTGATGCGGACGATTGGCGTTTCCTGGCTGACGAACGACTGAATGGCGTCGACGCGCTTCACCTGAGGAACGAGGTCGATCATCAAAGCTTCAACGTGGACAATCTTCGCCATCTTCCCTCCGGCGCGTGTGACTGTACGTGCACATGCTCGATAGCGCTTTTCGTCATCGAGGGGCAAACGACGCTCCGCGGGCATCCATCCCGACCGAACCTTGACATGCGACCATCGCTCCACCGCTATCAGCGGCATCCCGCGACAGGCTGGGCACTCGGATCAAAGCCACCGATGTGGGAGGAGAAAACGATGAAGCGAATGGGCATGATGCTTCGAATCCGAGCCGGTCGGATTGACGAATACAAGAAGGCCCATCGCGAGGTTTGGCCCTCGGTGCTGGCCCAGATCGAGCGCAGCAATATTCACAACTACTCGATCTTTCTGCGCGAGCCGGAAAATATCCTATTCGCTTACTTCGAGTACCACGGCACCGACTACCCGGCCGACATGCGGCGCATGGCAGCCGACCCCGAAACCCGACGCTGGTGGGACTGGATGGAGCCGCTCCAGGAGCCGCTTGACACGCGTGCCGACGGTGAGTGGTGGGCCACGATGGAGGAAGTTTTCTACCTCCCTTGACGATATCACGGCTTCCCCACCGGTTTGACCTACTTAGCCTCAAAAACCTGCCGTCGAAAGGTGCGGCGGGCTAAGGCGCTTCCGTTGTTTTTAGTCCTGTGGAACGAACCTTGCTAACCAAACCTCGGTATTGATGGACAAGGGTGTCAGCCCCGAATGAGCCACGCGCACGACGGACTTTCGACGCAGAGCATCGCTGCCGCTGAAGATCTCGCAGGCGTGCGCTACACCGAGGCCGAACGTGCCTTGATGCTCGACAACCTATCTGGCCAGATCGCCCTGGCCCATCGGCGGCGGGCCGTCCGGTTGCCACATGATCTTGCACCGGCGACACGCTTCGACCCGCGTTTGCCTGGATTCGTCTTGCCAAGCCCGTCACCGCGTGACGCCTACCAGGAGAACGCCCAAACGCTTCTTCCTGATGAAGCGCAAGACATTTGCTTCGCACCAGTGACCAGCCTGTCGGGCTGGATTCGCAACCGCGCCATCACGGCCGAGCGGCTGGCGCAACTGTACCTCGATCGCATCGCGCGGTTCGGCCCGAAGCTCGAATGCATGGCCACCGTCACGGCGGACCTCGCGATGGAGCAGGCCCGCCGCGCCGACGCGCTGCTCGCAGCCGGAACCTACCTCGGGCCGCTGCACGGCATCCCCTGGGGCTGCAAGGACCTCCTCGATACGAGCGGCATTCTGACGGGCTGGGGCGCCGAACCCTATGCGGACAGGGTGCCCATGACCGATGCCACGGTGGTGCAGCGCTTGACGGCGGCAGGCGCCGTGCTGGTCGCGAAGCTGACGCTCGGAGCGCTGGCCTATGGGGACATCTGGTACGGTGGGGTCACCCGCAACCCATGGAATCTGAACGAAGGAGCGAGCGGCTCGTCGGCCGGATCGGGAGCCGCCACGGCGGCCGGCCTCGTCGGCTTCAGCCTCGGTACCGAGACGCTCGGCTCGATCGTCGCGCCCTCGCTCCGGTGCGGCACCACGGGCCTTCGGCCAACCTTCGGCCGGGTGCCGCGCACCGGCGCCATGCCGCTGTGCTGGACGCTCGACAAGATCGGCCCGATGTGCCGCAGCGTGGCCGACACAGCGCTGGTGCTGGCTGCCATCAATGGCGCCGACCCTGCGGACCCCTGCAGCATCGATGTCCCGTTCGGCCTCGACGCCACGGCCACGGTGGCCGGCCTGCGTCTCGGCTACTACCCTGCCGATTTCGCGGAAGCCGGGGCGGACGACCTCGACCGCGCAATGCTCGATCACGCGCGGGCGCTCGGTCTGACGCTCGTCGAACTGTCCCGTCCCGACCTGCCCTACGACGCGCTCATGAACGTGCTCTTTGCCGAAGCGGCAGCCTCGTTTGAACACCTGACCCTCGACGATACCGACGACAGCCTCACCTGGCAGGAACCGGGCTCCTGGCCCAATACGTTCCGCAAGGCACGCTTCCTGTCGGCCGTCGATCACATCCAGCTCGACCGGCTTCGCCGCCGCGTCATGCAGGACATGGATCAGGCCTTCCAAGGCGTCGATGCGATGATCGGCCCGTGCCTTGCGGGCCCGATGCTGATCATCACCAATTTCAGCGGCCACCCGAGCCTCACCCTACGCTGCGGCTTCCGCCAGTCACCCACGCGCCAACCCCTTTCGCTCGCGGAAGCAAGGCTCGACCAGGGCCAGGTCGGCACGGGAGAGACCTTCACGGTACCCCACGCCATCAGCCTCTACGGCCGCCTGTTCGATGAGGCCACGATCCTGCGCATCGGCCGGGCGATGGAGACGCGGCTCGATGTCGCCCACCGTCGTCCCCCGCTCGACGCCTGACCCTGGAGCACCCCATGCCTGCCATGTTCACCCGCCGCACCCTGCTCGGAAGTGTCGCCGCGATCTCGGCCGTTGGGCTGCCTCGCTTCGCACGGGCCCGCGGCCGGCGCCGTTCCGGGCCGTCGACGGCGTGTCGCTGAGTGTGTCTCGGGGCAGGACGCTCGGCATTGTGGATGAGTCCGGCTGCGGCAAATCCACCATGGCGCGAATGATGGTCGGCCTGCTCGAGCCGACCACCGGTACGCTGACGATCAACGGCGAGTCCATTGCCGATCTGGCACGGCATGATCGCCGGGCCCTCAACCGGCCTGTCCAGATGGTATTCCAGGATCCGCTCGGCTCGCTCAACCCGCGCAAGACCGTGCGCGAGATCCTGTCAGCGCCCCTCGGCGCCCTCAAAGACATGACAGGCCCGCAGGCTCGCGACCGCGGCCAGAGCCAGCGCATCGGCATCGCGCGGGCGGCCGATCCCACCGTCATCGTGCTCGACGAACCTGTGTCGGCACTTGACGTTTCGGTGCAGGCGCAGGTGCTGCAACTGCTCGGCGATCTGCAGACCCGGCTGGGGCTGACCTATGTCTTCATCTCCCACGATCTTGCCGTGGTCGAGGCCATCGCCCATGACGTTGCGGTCATGAACCGGGGGCGCATCATCGAGAGCGCCCCGGCCGAACGCATCTTCGCCCACCCGCAGCACGCCTATACCCGGTTGCTGCTCGCCTCCGTTCCACGCGCCGTGACCGCGTAGAATCCCCGATTATCGCGGCTCGTTCACCCGATCGAGGATCAGCACGCCATTGAGATGATCGACCTCGTGCTGGATGACCATGGCCAGCAGGCCCTCGGCCTCCATTTCCTGCGGTGCGCCGGTCCGGTCGAGGTAGCGGACCCGGACGCGGTCGGGGCGACGCACCTCTTTCGGCGTATCCGGGATCGAAAGGCAGCGCTCCTCGCGCGACGCCACCATGTCGGACGACCAGACGATCTCGGGGTTGACGAAGAGTAGCGGGTTCTTCGCTCTCTCCTTCCAGTCCGTGTCGACCACGACGACGCGCTGCAACACGCCGATCTGCACGGCGGCGAGCCCGCGGCCTTGGGCGTCGTACATGGTGTCGAGCATGTCATCGAGAAGCGTCCGCGTCCCGTCGGTTACCTGCGGCACCGGCGCGGACGTCTCGTGGAGGATCGGATCGGGATGGATGACGATGGGGTGGATCATGGGCATTGTCCTGAAATCGCAAGCGGCGGTTCGCGAACGTGGTTTTGGACTCACGTTGCGCGAGGTGGTTGGCTCAGCCCATCCAGTCCGCCACGGCCTTGCGCAAGAATGCGAGGTCGGCCGGGTTGTCGCCCGGGCTGCCGGCGCGATGCCCCCAGATGGTGGGAATCGGCCGCAGTTCGCCCTGGGTCAGGTGGGGCAGTTCGGCGGCATTGTCGGCCACCGGAAAATAGAGATCCGTCCGGGCCGGCAGCAGCAGCACGCGGGCCTCGATGGCACTCAAGGCACGGACGAGATCGCCGTCATAGAGGTCATTGGCGCTGATGTCGGAATGGAGCCAGGTGGTCGCCTGCGCATAAAGGTCGGCCGCTGTGCGGCGGGTAAAACCCGGTTCCCAGTGATGGTCGAGGAAATCGTCGAGGTCGTGGGCGCCGAGCGCCGTGAGATGCAGGCTCGCGCGATACCAGTCCTGGCTCATGGCCCAGCCGGCGTAGATGCGGGCAAAGGCCCGTAACGCTGCCTTCGGTTCCTCTGAGAAACGGCCACCGCCAAGATGTTCGGGCGCGGCCTCCAATGTCGCGAGAAGCGACAGAAGGAAGACCTTGTTGTGCACGGAGGTCTTGGCGCTGCCACAGACCACGATGGCGCGTACGACAGCCTGCGGGAACAGCGCCGCCCAGTGGTAGGCCTGTTGCGCGCCCATCGAGAACCCATAGACGCCGGCCACGCGATCGATGCCGAACACTTCCGTCAGGAGCCGTTTCTGCGCCCGCACGTTGTCGGCCGTGGTCACGAGCGCCGGATAATCCGGGGTGTTCGAGGGACTCGACGACAGGCCGTTGCCGAACATGTCGGGTATGACCACGAACCAGCGCATCGGGTCGAGCACCTTGTCGGGTGCAACGAGCCATTCCTGGTCGGCGTGCTGGGCCGAGTAGCTCGTGGGATAGACCACGACATTGTCCCTGGACCGGGAAAGCGTGCCATAGGTCTTCCAGCTCAGTGTCGCGCCGCGCAGGATTTCGCCCGATTGGAGCGTCAGGTCGCCGAGCGAAAAACGGCCGGTGTCGGCAAGTTCCGTCATCGGGGATCTCGCGGCAGGAGTTGTTCGGCCAGCGTCGCCCAATAGGACGCACCGACCGGCAGGATGTCGTCGTTGAAGTCGTAGAGTGGGTGATGCACCTGCGGGTCATTCCCGGTCTTGCCGGCACCGAGCATGATGTAGTTCCCCTGCTTGGCGTTGAGCATGAAGGAGAAGTCCTCGCCGCCCATGGTCGGCTGTTCCATCGGCACGACGCGGGCCGCCCCGACCACCGCTTCGGCCGCGGTCTTCGCCAGCGCAGTCGCGGCCTCGTCGTTGACGACGGCCGGATAGGTGCGTGCGAACGTGACCTCCGCCGTGGCCCCATAGGCTTCCGCGGTGGCATGCGCGATGCGGATGACGGCCTTCTCGAGCAAATCGCCGACGGCCGGCGTGAACCAGCGCGCCGTGCCACGCATGGTCACGTCGGGCGGGATCACGTTGAAGGCATTGCCGCCCTTGATCTCGCCGATCGTCACCACCGCGCTTTCGGTCGGCTCGACATTGCGGGCCACGATCGATTGCAGGGCCGACACGATGGCGCCGGACACAACGATCGGGTCGACCCCGTTATGCGGCTGCGCCCCATGCGCGCCCTTGCCGGTGACCACGATCGTGATATTGGCAACCGCCGCCATCGTGGGTCCGACACGCCACAGGAAGGTGCCCTCAGGGTCCTTCGGCCAATTGTGCATCCCAAAAATCTGATCCATCGGGAACCGTTCGAACAGCCCCTCCTTGACCATGATCTCGCCGCCGCCGTGCTGCTCCTCGGCCGGCTGGAAGATCACATAAACGGTCCCGGCGAAATTGCGCGTCTCGGCGAGGTATTTCGCGGCCCCGAGCAGCATGGTGGTGTGGCCGTCATGACCGCAGGCGTGCATGACGCCGGGATTGGTCGAGGCGTAAGGCAGGTTGGTCTGCTCGATGATGGGCAGCGCGTCGATGTCGGCGCGCAGGCCGATCGCACCGCCCGGCGCGCTGCCCCGGATCACGCCGACGACGCCGGTGCGTGCCATCCCGGTCACGACCTCGTCGACTCCGAACTCCTTCAACTTCTCCTGGATCACGGCGCTGGTGCGGTGCTCTTCGAGGGCCAGTTCGGGATGGCGGTGCAGGTCCTGCCGCCAGGCCGTCATTTCGGGATGGAAGGCGGCGATGCGGTTGTGGATCGGCATGAAGTGTCCCTCCGTTCAGGGTTGGGTCGCGGGCGCGGGATCGCTCGCGCGGGCTTCGAGCTCGGTGAGAAGCGCCTGCTCGGGCAGCAGTTCCGCGCCGCCGAGCATCAGCAGGGTCGCGGCGCCATCGGCATCCATGATGCGCCGAGCCGGCTCGCCATGGGCCCCGAACCCGTTGGCCCTGGCGACGCGACCTTCGGTCGGGCTCGTGATGTCGAGGACACTCGCGTCGGTAAAGGGCTGCATCAGCGCTGGCATCGTCACGAACACCTGATTCCCCATGGGAACCAGGTCGAAGGCACCCCAATAGCTCCACCATCGCCCGGTCCAGTCGGCCACGGTGGGGCTGGCAGCCCCGTGCAGGGCGAAGTGATGGAAGATGCCGAGCACGCCTTCGACCCAGGGGTTGGCGAGGCCATCGATGCAGTTCGTCACGATCGAGACCGCGACACCCCATTCGGGCACGCAGGCGGTCCGACTGATGAAGCCCTGGAAGGCGCCGGAATGGCCGAACCACTCGTGCCCCTCCAGCGTGCCGCCGATGGTGCCGAGCCCGTAGTGCCGGCCGCCGCTGTCGTCGGGCACGCGCCAGTGGCGGCGCGTCATCTCCCGTCGGCTGGCGGCGGATAGGACGCTCGTGCCGGCCTCCGGATCCAGGCTCCCGATGAAGCGGGCGAGGTCGCCGGCCGTGCTGACGAAGCCCGTGGCCGAGGCCAGGGCATGGGTCGGATTGTGGCCGGGGATCGCGAAGCGCCTCCCGACCGGCAGCTTGCCGCTGTGGCCTGTCGCAAGGGGCGTCCCCGCAGGCACAGGCATATCGGGCGTCGTCGCATCAAGCCCGGACGGCACGACGATCTCGCGGGCGATCCAAGTCCCGAAGTCTTCCCCCGTGATGGCTTCGATCGCCAAGCCGACGAGCCCGAACCCGACATTGGAATATTTCTGCCGGCTGTTCGCCGGCACGATCAGGGGTTCTGCCAGTTCGGCCCGCAGCGCGGTTTCATCAAGGAAGGGCTGGCGGTCCTGCCAATGGACCGCCCGCACGCCATCGCGCAGCAGTCCCGCCGTATGCGAGAGCAATTGGCTGATCGTCACGGCGGCGACTTCTGGCGCGAGGTCGCCGACATGCGTGCCGATCGGGTCGTCGAGGTGAAGCCGCCCCGCCTCATGCAGCCTCATGATCGCCGCCGACGCGAAGGTTTTTGAATGCGAGGCGACGCGGAAGCGATGCGCCGGCGTGAGTGGCGTGCCGGTCGCAAGGTCGGCGACGCCGAACGCATGCTCCGCGACGAGCTTGCCCCGGTGGGCAACCGCCAGCACGCAGCCGGGCTGCTCGGTCGAGCGCATCTGATAGCCGAGCCATTGTTCCGCATAGCGGACGGCCTCAGGCAGCCATTCAGGCATCGGGTTCTCCTTGTGGGCACACGCAAAGGGCCATGCAAAATCCTGTGTCAGCCGCCACGGTGGTACGATCCGAAGCGCACAGGTACCTTGTCGATCGAGACTGGCTGGCGTTATGCCGCCTCATTGAGCATTGGCAGCTTGTTCTCCGGGCACAGCCGTCGATCGCAGAGGATTCATATGCCAACGGCCGCGATGAATTCGCGCAGCACAGTGAAGTAGCGCTCCGGCTGGTCGCGCCCGACCCCGTGCCCCGCGCCGATGAACCGTTCGTAGCGCACGAGCGCCGCTGGAAGCGCTGCGGCGATATCGTCGGAATCGGCAAGGGGCGTGACCGGGTCGAGGTCGCCGGCCAAGACCAGCGTGGGGCAGCGGATCTCCCTCAGCCGGTCTCGGAAATCGAATTGATATCCTTCGCCGCCGGCTTGGAAGAAGTGACGCAGCATAGCGGGATTGAAGGTCGAGCGCTTGTCGACGTCGCGCGGACGCGGGGTTGGGTTATAGAGGGGGAAGCACTCTTCGATATAGGCCCGCAACGCCTCGGCATTGCCGGCATCGGTCCAGAAGGCTTCGGCCACGGCATGGGCGCGCGTGCCATGCAGTCGCAGAAATGTGTCGAGGCAGCGGTCGAGCCGGAATTTCGCGGCGGTGCTCGACAGCACGAGGGCACCGACGTGGTCAGGGTGTCGCAAAGCGAGCGACTGCGCCACGAACCCTCCAAAACTCAGACCGAGAACCACAGGTTTCTCGATCCCAAGCCGGTCGAAGAGCGCACGCAAATCGTCGGCCCATTGGTCGAGCGTCCAGGCGGTCGGGTCGCTATAACCGGACCGGCCGTTGCCCCGATGGTCGACGTAGAGGATCTGCGCGACATCGATGAGGACGCCATGCGCGGGCTTGAAGCTCGAATGATCAAAGCCGGGACCACCGTGAAGCAGCACCAGCGTCGGGCGCTGGCGCATGACGGGCCCCTCCGGCACGAGGCCCGCGCCTTCGATGTCGAACCAGATCCGGGTGCCGTTCACGATCGTGTGCATGACCGATGTCCTGTGCCGTCTCGACCGCCATGCGCCGCGCTTGCGTCCTTCGGCAAGCATAGGGTGCCAGACAAGGTCGCGAACTAGCAACCTTGCTAGTGCCCAGCTCGACGGCATGGTGCTTGCCTAGATCGTGGAAGGACGAAGCGGCGCCATTGTAATGAGACCGGTGGTCTCGGCCTTTGGGCACTCCGACGTCTGTCCGGTCGTGACCTGAAAAAGGATCCCGCTCTATGCTGCCTTCACTCCGCCACGCGGTCCTCGCCTCGACGCTTCTGGGAGGTCTCGCGGGTGTTTCGCCGCAGCCTGCGCTGGCCGACCCCGGCGACATCATCTTTGCCCGGTCCCAGGACGCCGACAGCCTGGACGTGGCGCGGGTCTCGACAACAATCTCGTTTCAGGTGATGCAGCAGATCTACGACAATCTGCTGAACCTCGATGACAAGGGCAAGGTGGCGGGTGGGCTTGCGGCCAGCTACACGGCCAGCCCCGACAACATGACCTTCACGTTCACGATGCGGCCGAACATCAAGTGCCACGACGGCACCACCTTCGACGCCAAGGCCGCCAAATGGAACATCGACCGGGCCGTCGACCCGAAGACCGGCAGTTCCAACGCCTCGTCTTACGGCAGCATCACGAGCACCGAGGTCAACGGTGACGTGTTGACCGTCAAGCTGTCGAAGCCCTATTCGCCGTTGCCGACCTTCCTGGGCAGCGCCCAGGCCTTGATGATGTGCCCGGCCACCATCCAGGGCAGCGACGTGAAGCCGGTTGGCACCGGCCCGTGGAAGTTCGTCGAATGGGTGCGCAACGACCGGCTCGTGCTCGCCCGCAACCCCGATTACGTCAACGTAAATCCGTTGGTCACCAATCCCGGCGCGCCTTACGCTGCGCGCCTGATCTTCCGCGTCATTCCGGAGGGTCCATCCCGAATGGCGGCGCTGAAGACCGGCGAGGTGACTTTCGCCGAACCCTCGCTGCAGGATGCGGCCGACCTCGCGAAGGACAAGACCTACACGGTCTACACGGGTGCGGGCCGAACCGGGCAGCTCGCCTATGTGGGCTTCACGGCCAAGATCCCGCCCCTCAACGACGTGCGGGTTCGCCGCGCCATCGGCTATGCGCTCGATCGCGACTCGATGGTGGATATCGGTTTCAACGGCCTCGTCCAAGCCTCACCCTGCCCCGTGGCGCCGGGGCTGCTCGGCTACGATCCGAAAAAATGCGCCGAGTGGGCGACCTCCTACGATCCCGAGAAGGCCAAGGCGCTGCTCAAGGAGGTCGGCTACGGGCCCGACAAGCCGCTGAACATCACGCTCTCGGTGTCACCGCTCCAAGGCTGGGACGAGTCGGACGTCGTGATGCAGCAGCAGCTCGCCGCGGTCGGCATCAACGTCAAGATCGAGCAGCGCCAGTTCGCGACCTGGGTCGACTATATGTCGGGCAAAAACAAGGAGACGACAGGCACTCCCGCGATCTGGACCATGGGCATGTCGGGTCCCGACCCGGACTACCTCGTGTTCCTGTTCCAGCCGCCGGGCTATGCCGGCCAGGGCATCGACGATCCAGAGCTGCAGAAGATGCTGGTCGACCAGCGGGCGCTGTCGGGGGCCGAGCGCGAGGCCAAGGTGCTCGAGATCCAGAAATTCCTGCTCACCAACGCCTATGAAGTGCCGCTTTTCACACCAGGCTGGTTCTGGCTCGCCACGAGCAAGAGCGCCGTCACGGGCTTCAAGCAGGGCTACAACGTCATGCCGCTCTTCAACGACGTGAAGCTGCCGTGAGGCTGAACCGGCGCAGGAAGGTCGCTCCATGACGCGCTTTATCCTGCGTCGGCTGTTCACGGCCCTGATCACGCTGATCATTTCGAGCTTTCTCGTCTGCATGCTGATCCATCTGATCCCCGGCGATCCTGTCGCGATGATGATGGCGCAGAATTCATCGCCGACCCCCGAACAGCTTGCCGCCATGCGGCATATGCTCGGGCTCGACCTGCCGCTCTGGCAGCAATATTTCCACTACGTGGGCCGTCTTCTCACGGGCGACATGGGGCGTTCCATCTTCGGCAGCGAGCCGGTCGGCAAGCTGCTGCTGGAGCGACTGCCCAACACCTTCGCGCTCGCTTTCGCGGGGCTCGCCATCGCGATCGGCTTCGGCATGCCGCTCGGCTTCTTCGCGGCCTACAAGAAGGGCAGTTGGGCCGACAGCGCGCTCATGGCCTTCGCGGTCGCCGGTGTGTCGGTGCCGAATTTCTGGCTGGGCCTCATGCTTGTTCTGCTGTTCTCGATGACGCTCGGCTGGCTACCGGTCGCCGGTGAGGATTGGCGAAGCATGATCCTGCCGGCCGTGACCCTCGGAGTGACCTATATGGCCATCATCGCCCGCATGACCCGCTCGGCCATGATCGAGGTGTTCAGCGAGGACTTCATCCGCACGGCGCGAGCCAAGGGCCTGCCGGAATCGATCGTCATGTTCCGCCACGCGCTGAGGCCCGCCATGATCAGCGTCGTGACCATCATCGGCGTCGTGTTCGGCTACCTTATGGGCGGGGCCGTGGTGGTCGAGAACGTGTTCAGCTGGAACGGTCTCGGGCGCCTCGCCATCCAGGCCATCAACTACCGCGACTATCCGCTGATCCAGGGTTTCATCCTGCTGTTCGCAACCATTATCGTCGTGATGTCGGTTCTGCTCGACATCGCCTATGCATGGCTCGACCCACGGATTTCGGTCCAGTGAGCGTCGTCGTCCCCGCGGCGCAAAGCCTGCCCGCGCCACTCACGAGGATGGCCTCACCCCGCCGGTTGCTGCTGCGGCGCATGCTGCGGTCGCGCTCGTTCCTGATCGGCGGCGGCATCGTTGTCTTCGTCGCCCTCGTGGCGATCTTCGCGCCGGGCCTCGCCCCTTTCGATCCCGATCGGATCGGGGCGGGCAAGCGGCTTGCCGCGCCGGGCGCCAAGTTCCTGCTCGGGACGGATGAATTCGGCCGCGATATCCTGAGCCGCGTGATTTTCGGCGCGCGTTACACGCTCTACATCGGCCTCGTCGCCGTCGGTATCGGCCTTCTTTGCGGGGTCGTGATCGGCGCCACAGCGGCCTATGCGGGCGGCTGGTTCGGCGGCTTGCTGATGCGTACCATCGACCTCCTCTACACGTTTCCCGACGTGCTGATCGCGTTGGGCCTCGTGGCCTTTCTTGGCCCGAACCTCACCAATGCCATGATCGCGGTGGGCATCAGCGCGATTCCCTACTACGCTCGCGTGACCTATGGCGTGGTGCTGTCGGAGCGCCAGAAACCCTATGTCGATGCGGCCCAGGTTGTGGGCGCGGGCCATCTGCGGGTCGTGGTGCGCCACCTCATGCCCAACGTGCTGCCGCCCATGATTGTGGTGGCCTCGCTCGGTTTCTCGGCCGCCGTTCTATCGGCCGCGGCCCTGAGTTTCCTCGGCCTGGGCGCGCAGCCACCCACGCCCGAATGGGGGCTGATGCTCTCGACAGGGCGCAACTACATCACCCGCGATCCCTGGCTGGTGATCGGCCCCGGTGTCGCGATCTTCATCACGGTGATGGCCTTCAACCTGTTCGGGGATGGGGTGCGCGACCTGCTCGATCCGCGCCAACGGCAAAGGACGCAGTGAGCCGATGGACAGAACCGCCATGCCGGTCGCGACGGATCTGCTCGACATCCAGGACCTCACGGTCACGTTCGGCGGCGGATCGTCCCGCGTCACCGCCCTTCACGGCGTCTCGTTCGATCTGCGGAAAGGCGAGACGCTGGCGCTCGTCGGCGAATCCGGCAGCGGCAAGTCGCTGACTGCGCTCTCCATCATGGGGCTCCTGCCGCCGGAAGGGCACGTTGCCGGAGGCCGGGTCATGCTCGGGAGCGAAGACCTGCTCACGCAGTCCCGCCGCGACCTCGTCCGCACCCGCGGCAGCCGCGTCTCGATGGTGTTCCAGGAGCCCATGACGTCGCTCAACCCGGTGCTGACGGTCGGTCGGCAGCTGACCGAGGGACTCGAATTCCACCGTGGGGCGACGCGGGCCGCAGCCAAAGCGCGCGCCCTCGATCTCCTCAAACTCGTTGGGCTGACCCAGCCGGAGCGACGGATGCGGCAATATCCGCACCAACTCTCGGGGGGCATGCGTCAGCGCGTGATGATTGCCATGGCGCTCGCCTGCGAGCCCGACCTGATCATCGCGGACGAGCCGACGACGGCGCTCGACGTCAGTATCCAGGCGCAGATCATCGACCTTATGCTCGACATCAAGGAGCGGCTCGGCACCGCGATCCTGCTCATCACACACGATCTCGGCGTCGTCGCCGAGATGGCGGACCGCATCGCCGTGCTCTATGCCGGCCATGTCATCGAGATCGCCGAGTCTCTCACGCTGTTCGACACGCCGCGTCACCCCTACACGGAAGGACTGCTGGCTGCCGTGCCCCGGCTCGATGTGCTGGTGGCCGGAACGACGGCCCGGGTCAGGCTCGCGGAACTGCCTGGCAGCGTGCCGTCTCCCGCCGACCGCACCAACGGCTGCCCGTTCACGCCGCGCTGCCCGATCGCGACCGCGCGATGCGCCGCCGAGATGCCCCCGATGACACCCCTCGACGCGGCTCATTCGGTGGCTTGCTGGGAGCGCGCCCCATGAGTGCCGGCACGCCCCGGCCGGCGCTCATTCTGGACGGTCTGCGCAAAGAATTTCCGCACCGCCGCAGTCTCTTCGGCAAGGCCGAAGCGCCGGTCAGGGCCGTCGATGACGTCAGCTTTTTTGTACAGCCCGGCGAAACCTTGGGCCTTGTGGGCGAAAGCGGTTGCGGAAAATCCACGCTCGCCCGCCTCATCATGCGCATGATGGCGCCGACGAGCGGATCCGTTCTGGTCGACGGTCAACGCGTCGATACGCTCCTACCCAGCGAGGTGCTGGCCTATCGGCGCAAGGTTCAGATGATCTTCCAGGATCCCTATGCGTCGCTCAATCCGCGCATTCGCGCCGGCGACCTGATCGCCGAACCGCTGCTGATCCACGGCCTGGCCAAGGGTGCGGCACGTGCCGCGCGCGTGAGAGAACTGGCGGATCAGGTAGGGCTCGCGGCCTCGTCGCTCACACGCTTCCCGCATGAGTTCTCGGGCGGGCAACGTCAGCGGATCGCCATTGCCCGCGCGCTTGCCGTGTCGCCGCGGATCGTGGTGGCAGACGAGCCGGTCTCGGCCCTCGACGTCTCGGTGCGGGCGCAGGTCCTGAACCTGATGGCGGATCTCCAAGCGGAGCGTGGCCTGTCCTACCTGTTCATCTCACACGACATCGGCACAGTGGCCTATCTCAGCCAGCGTGTCGCCGTCATGTACCTGGGCGCCATCGTGGAGATCGGTCCGGCTCGCGACGTCCTGCGCCGGCCGCGCCATCCTTACACCCGCCTGCTGCTCGAAGCCGTGCCGGTCGCCCACCCCCGGCTGAAAAGCCGCCGTCGCGAGGTGCTGCGCGGCGAGGTGCCGAGCGCCGCGAATATCCGCGACGCCTGTCGCTTCGCGCCGCGGTGCCCAATGGCGACCGAACGCTGCCATATCGAGGTCCCTCAGCCACGCACGCTCGACGGCGACCGGCTTGTCGCCTGTCACTTCGCCGAAGACACGCCCGACCTGCCGAAAGGATTAGCCGCATGACAGTCCTCACCCTGCGCTTCGGCCAATATCGCCTCGCGGGCTATCGTTCAGGCGAAGGCGGGATCCCGCTTCTTGTCGTGCATGGTGGTCCCGGCGTGCCGTGCAGCTATGTGTACGGCGCCCACAAGCACTACGCGGCCGAAGGCTTCGACGTCGTGAGTTGGGACCAGCTCGGCTGCGGCGGATCTGACCGTCCGGATGATCCCGGATTATGGCAGGTCGATCGCTTTGTCGCCGAAGTCGACGCGGTGCGCGAGCAGCTCGGCTGGGACAAATTCTTCCTGCTCGGCAATTCCTGGGGCGGCATGCTGGGCATCGAATATTGCCTAGCCCATCTCGACCACGTGCGCGGCTTCGTGATCGGCAACAGCGCCGCCAGCATGCCGCGCCTGATCCGCGGCTTTGATCGCTGCAAGCAGGGGCTCGGTTCCGACACGGCCCGCATGATGGCGCTGCGGGAAGCCGAGGGCACGGTCGATCACCCCGAATATCTCGCGGCCCGGACGCTCCTCATGTATCGCCACATGCTGCGGATGGATCACTGGCCCGAGCCGGTCCTCGACGCGATGCGGCCCGAAGGGATCGGTACCGGCCCCTTCACGGCCATGTTCGGCCCGCATTTCTACAATTGTTCGGGAAACCTCCGCGATTGGGACCGTATGGCCGACCTGCCGCGCATCACGATCCCGACGCTGGTGACGACCAGCGAATGGGACTACCTGCTGCCCGAATACGCCCGGCTCATGTGGGAGCACCTGCCCCAGTCGGAGCTCGTGATCTTCCGCAATTCCGGCCACATGCCGTTCTGGGATGCGGCCGATCGCTACCATCCCGCCGTGCTTGGCTTCCTGAAGAGGCACGCCGGGCTGCTCTGAACGCTTGGGATGTACACCGGGCCGGTCATCGATCAACATCATCACTTGTGGGACCTGTCGATGGGCAGGCATCCCTGGTTGTCGCCCGGCGACGCTTCGCTTCGTGCCCTCGGCGGGCTGTCTTCCATCGCCAACGATTACCTCGTTGAGGATTACGCGGGTGATGCTGCCATCCCGTGGTCGTACGGTCACAAAAGATCAAGTTCTCGGGCTTTGAAGGCCGCATGGACCTTGTTGACCGCGCCAAGCTTGCCGGCAGCCCGCCGCAGATGAAAATCGACGGTAGCCTTGCTGCGGCCGATGATCTGGGCCACCTCCCAGGCGGTCTTACCCTGCGTGGTCCAGAGGAGGCACAGGCGCTCATGCTCCGACAATCTGATGTCATTGGGTGCAGGCCGCTGCCGCCATTGCACGAACTTGCCGTGGACAGCCTGCGCCGCCGCGAGCAGGGCATGGAAATCAGAGTGGCCGACATCGGTAACGCAAGGCCGCGGCTCCGGTCCGGCCACCGAGAACACCGCGCACGTTTGGTCGGGGCCATGAACCGGCACTGCAAATCCGCTGACGATCCCAAAAGCCTGCGCCTCGAAAAAGATGCGTCTCTCACTCGGGCTGATTGTCTTGAGATAGTCGTCCCCACCCCAGGCGAACGGCCGAATTTCCCGGTGGCCGTGCACCAGAACGGCGTCTTCCACCTGATATTTCCTTGCTTGATAACGATCCTGCCAGGCTTGCGGATAGTTCGTCAGCAACATGCCTGCCGCTTCGACCACGTTCAGTCCAGGCTCGGGCACAGCGTAAGAGAAAAAGCGGAAACCAAGGGCAAGCGACAGAGCTTCGACCACGCCCTGCGCCTCAGTCCTTTGCTCACACGCATCGAGACGATGGAATAACTCGGAGATCATGTGCAACCAAGTTTCTATCGCCTTTCCGGATGCAAGCTCCGTTCCATCACCAGTGCGGTGCCGCAGGTGCCGCCAATGAAGTGCAACGAGTCGTCATCGATCGCGCAACGCTTATAAGCACGTGTTGCGTCAAGAACGTCTTCAAATATTACGCCGTAAAATGCCTCGTGCCCGGATGCAACTCGAAGCCAATCGCGTAACGCGCGTCCTCATCGGCATCGAAGATTGGTAGCCACCGACGGTCGAGCTCCAGCCCGCCCTTGTTCCAGGACGCAACAAGATCGATCGTTGCTCGCCCCATAGCCTGCCGGTGTTGCCGTACGGTGGCGAGCGGGGGCTCACCTTTATGCCGTAGTCGGATCGCCATTCCGGATCGGGACCGGTGTCAACCCGACTCTCAAGATCATCGCCCACGCCTGGCGTGTGGCCGACAAGACCATCGTGGAACGCCGGGCTGCGGCGAGAGGACCGTGAGCCGGGCAACGCAAGGGAGCCACGCGGATCCGGGCGCTGGTCAGCTTTGGCCGAGCAGCCGAAGCAGGCAATCTGGCTCGCCGAAGGCGCCGGATTTGGAGAAACAGGCGGTCTCGGCCCAGAGGCCCTGCATGCTGCGCGAGGCGGGTACGCCGGCCTGCCATTCTCCCTCGACCAGCAAGATGTCGATCTGCAAAACGCGACAGAGAGACGCGAAGGTCTCGCCGCCGACGACGGTCAGAGTCGTGGGTTTGGTGATGCGTGGCGCCATGGCCCCGAACCAGCGAGCGATGAGATCCGAAGCCTCGGCTCTCGCACAACCCGCGGGAAGGTCGGCAAGACACAGGCCTCTGCCATGAAGGCTCAGACTTCGGTTGATGCGATCGGCGCTGGCCGAGGCGTCCTCACCGAACCGCACGATCCAGTTGGGGGCATGCTTCCCGACACACAGGATCTGCTCGCGTGTGACCACGTGATCCGAGCCGATCACCATCAGATGCGGGCCGGGTCGCGGGGCGGTTTCAGGCGGCGGCCGGCCGTCGGTTAGCGCCAACGCGAGTCCCGCCGCGCCGCACCAGAGCGTCGGACCTCGAAGAGCGCCTGCCGATCGCACGAGGCGTCGGAGGTCGTCGTCCGAGGCAGCGTCGCAGAGGAGTAGCGGCGCATCGCCCGCGGGGGCATCGCCGCCGGACAGGACAACCGCATTGAGGCCGTGCAATGCGACCTCTGCACGCGGATCGATCGGGAGCACCGTGGACGTGCCATCGGGCCCAAGCAGGAGTTGTCGACCGCTTCGGGTGATGCGTCCTTGGCCAGGAAATGCGGGAGCCAGGACGATGCGGCGGAACAGGCCCATCGTCGCCAGCGCGGCCAGTTCGGCGGCCCAGTGGCCGCGCAGAAGGCTGTCGATCTTCTTGAACGCGATGTCGCCACCCTCAAAGTAATGGGCGGTGGCGGCCGTAAGGGCGACGGCCTCGTCTTGGGCCTGGTCCCTGCAGGCAAGGTCGAGGACAAAGCTGCCCGCCGGCGGTGCCAGCGTCGGACGCAGCACGACCGGCAGGGGTCCGAACGCCCCGGTGAATTGCGCCGCGCTATCGAGCGCGCCCGTGAGATCGTCGGCGAGCAGGCGGAGGATCGTCATGCGGCCGAAGATCGGGCGCTGATGCCGGGAACGATCGTGACGGCGAGGCCGAGGTCGCGCAGGCGAGCGATGTCGGCCGGCTCGGCGCGATCGTCGGTGATGACCTCGTGGATCGCCGTCAGATCGCAGATGCGGCAGAATGCGGCCGGCTGGAATTTCGAGGCGTCGGCGAGAAGAACGACCCGTCGCGCCGCCGCGATCATGGCGCGCTTCATGGCAGCCGTTTCCAGCGACGTCTCGGTAAGGCTCGCGCCCGATATGGCATGGGTGCCGATAAAGGCGACATCGGCGCTGAGATTGGCGAGAAAATCCTGGCCCGGCTCGCCCACCATGGTGAGCGAGCCCGCCCGAACCGTGCCGCCCAGCACGACGATGCGGATCTTCGGCGACCCCGCCAAAGCCTGGCCGATGCCGAGATCGTTGATCACGGCGGTCAGCGCCAAGTCGCGCTCGACGCAGGCGCGCGCGGCGGCCAGCACGGTGGAACTGCTGTCGAAGATCACGCTTTCGCCGGCCCGCAGGGTTGCGGCGGCCGCCTGTCCGATCGCTTCCTTCTCGGCGCGGGCGAACTGGGCGCTGATCGCGGCCTCGGGCTCGAAGGTGGATTGCGTCTGCTTCTGGATCAGCGCGCCGCCGTGGGAGCGTTCGAGATAGCCGCGCTCCTCCAGGTGCTCCAGGTCCCGCCGCACGGTCGAGATCGAGATGCCGACGGCATCCGACAGCTCCTGGATCGAGGCAGCGCCCCGCTTGCGGATGTGGTCGAGCACGATGGCGCGGCGTTGCGCGGGGATCAGTTCTGGGCGACGTGGGTTGACCATGACGACTAGGCGGGGTCTGACGCGGGGCTCATGCCGCACGCCGCGAGCGGTGGACGAGCAGCATGCCGAGGATGATGCCGCCGAAGATGATCTGGCGTGCGGCGTCCGGCATCTGCAGGAGCGACAGGATCGAGGACAGCAGCGTCATGAAGAGGGCGCCGACGAAGGTTCCGAGATAGGTGCCGCTGCCGCCAAGGATCGAGGTGCCGCCGATCACGACCGCGGCGATGACCGGCATGAGATAGGCGTCGCCCATCCCCTGATAGGCCTGGTTGGCATAGCCGGTAAGGAGCAGGCCACCGAGGCTCGACAGGAAGCCCGCGAGGGCGAACACCGCCACCGTGGTTCGCCCGATCGGCGCCCCGGCGAGGAAAAGCGCGCGCTGCGACTGGCCCATGGCGTAGATATAGGTGCCGAACACCGTTCGCTTCAGCATGAAGGTCGTCGCCGCGCCGACCAGCAGCCACAGCAGGAAGGCGTTGGGGATGCCGGCGAAGCGCCCGTGCGCCATCAGCACGGCGAGAGGCGGTGGCGCGCCGTGCGGCTTGAAGCCGCCCGTGTAGAAGACCGTCATGCCGAGCAGCATGGCGTTGACGGCCAGCGTCCAGACCATGGCGGGGATCCGGAAGATCGCCACCCCGAGACCGTTGATCGTGCCGATCAGCGTGCCGCCGAGCAGCCCGGCCGGGATCGCCAGGGTTTCGAGCAGCGGATTGCCCGAGCCTGCGAGCGAGGTCGAGACGATGGCGGTGCCGGTGATCGTCAGGGGCACCGACAGATCGATCTGCCCCAGCAGGATCACCAGCATGGCGCCGGTGGCCAGGATGCCGACGATGGCGGCGATCTGCAGCTGTTGCAGGAGATAGCCGAGCGACAGCACGCCCGGCGACACCATGCCGGCGCCGAGCACGATGACCACGCAGCCGGCAACCACCAGAGCCACCGAGGGGTCGATCCGCAGTCCCGACAGACGGGGGCGCGAGGCACCGGGCGCGAGCGAGGACATCAGGCGAAACGCTCCAGCCGCGAGCGCACGCGCAGCATGCCGAGCGCACCGAGCACGATCGCGATGGCGAGGATCGCGCCCTCGAAAAAGGGCTGCGCCAGCGGCGGCAGACCGGAGAAGAACATCAGGGCCGAGATGGTCTTCAGCGTGAAGGCGCCGAGCACGGCGCCAAGCGGCGAGCCGACACCGCCCGACAGCGCCACCCCACCGATCACAACGGCGGCGATCGAGTTCAGCGTATAGGCCGGTCCGATATTGGGGTCGCCGGTCAGCGTCACCATGCTGATGTAGAGCCCGGCGAGCGCGGCGAAGAATCCCCCGATCGCGTAAGATGCCAGCGTGACGGCCGGCACGCGAATGCCGGTCATCACGGCGGCGTCGCGGGCGGAGCCGATGGCGTAGAGACTGAGGCCGAAGCGCGTCCGGCGCAACGGAATGGCGAGCAAGAGGACAACCAGAACGATCAGGATCAGCGAGGTCGGCACTTTGAAGAGATCGTAGGTCACGGCGTCCGACACCGCGTCGTCGATCGTGCCGCCCGGCGTCGGCCGCAGCAGCAGCGCCAAGCCGGAATAGATGCTGCCGGATGCAAGCGTCGCCACGATCGGCGGCACGCGACCGTAGACCACGGCGGCTCCGTTGGCAAAACCGCAAGCGGCGCCGACCACCAGCACCGCGAGGGCCCCGAAGGCGACCTGCAGGCCGGAGCCCGACACCAGATAGGAGGCGGCCACGTTGGTCAGCGCCACGACCGGCCCGACCGAGAGGTCGATGCCGCGGACCAGCACGACGAAGAACTGGGCCAGCGCCGCCAGCGCCAATAGCGCGCCCTGGTTCGACCAGATGGTCATGACGTAGACCGACATGCCGCGCGGGTGGATCGCGATATAAAGCGCGAAAAGCACGGCGAGCAGCACGACCGAGATCGCAAGCCGTGCGTGACGACGGAGCCAGATCATCAAGCAGCCTCGGCCGAAACGTTCAACGATGCGGCGATCAGCGCGTCGGGCGTCGCCTCGGCGCCGCTGAGTTCGCGGACGACGCGCCCCTTGTAGAAGACGTTGATGCGGTGGCAGAGGTGGATGAGTTCCTCGTAGTCGGTCGATTGCAACACGATCGCAAGCCCCTCGCCCGCGAGATCCTGCAGGAGGCGATAGATCTGCGCCTTGGTCTTGACGTCGATGCCGCGTGTCGGGTCCATCAGCAGCAGGCAGCGCGGACCGAGCGCCAGCCATTTCGCCAGCACCACCTTCTGCTGGTTGCCACCCGACAGCGTCTTGACCGGATCGCTCAGGCGTCCGTAGGTCAGCCCGAGACGTTCGATCAGTTTCGCGATCGCCGCGTCGGTGGCGTCAGTCGCGTTTGCGAGGCCAAAGGGCTTCCTGCTGAGGCCGGCGAGGCGCAGGTTGTCGGCGATCGTCATGTCGAGGATCAGGCCCTCGGTCTTGCGGTCCTCGGGCACCAGCGCCAGGCCGATGCGCCGCGTCTTGGCCCGGCCCGGCGTGAGATCGGTGAGCGTCTTGCCTTCGAGCGTCACGGTGCCGCTGGTGCGGCGCAGGATGCCGAAGATCGCGTGCATCAGGTGCTGCTGGCCCTGGCCGTCGAGCCCGCCCAGGCCGACGATCTCGCCTGGACGGACGTCGAGGTCGACACCGTTCAGGTGCGGCGCCCAGCGCAAGTCGCGCACCGACAGGATCGGCGGCGTCGACACCGGAGGCGGATCGCGGCGCGGCGGGAACAATTCCTTGAGCGACTGCCCGATCATCAGGCTGATCATCGCGTCATGACTGCGCGTGCCGGCCGCAAAGGTCTCGATATGGCGGCCGTTGCGGAAGATCGAGATGCGGTCAGCGACCGCATCGATCTCGTACATGCGGTGCGAGATGAACAGCACCGCGCAGCCGGCGTCGCGCAGGGCGCGGATCACGGCGAAGACGGTCTCGACACGTTCGGCCGTCAGCGCCGAAGTGGCTTCGTCGAGGATCAGCAGACGGGGCTTGCGACCGATCGCTTTGGCGATTTCCACAAGCTGGCGGTCGGCGAGCGGCAGGTCCGCGATCCGCGTCGCCATCGCGATATGCTGGCCGCCGACCCGGTCGAGTACCGCCCGGGCCGCGCGGCGGCTGCCACGGCGGATCAGCGCCAATGCCGCGCCGCCGTCGCCGATCAGCATGTTGTCGCCGACCGACAGATGCGGCATCAGCGACAGCTCCTGGAACATGCAGACGATGCCGCATCGCGCCGCATCGCGCGGCGTCGCGAACCGTTGGACCTGCCCGTCGATCGCGATCGTGCCGGTTTCGGGCGCGATGACGCCTGCAAGCAGCTTCATCAGCGTGGATTTGCCGGCGCCGTTCTCACCCAGGATGGCGTGGACCGCGCCGGGCTCGACCGTGAGAGAGACATCGGTCAGCGCCGGCACGCCGCCGTAGGACTTCGACACCGCAGTGAGTTCGATCAACGGTGCCATGTCTGACCCATTCGCGGCGGAGGCCCGTCGCCGAGCGCCCGTCCAGCCTCAGCCGTTGTTCGACGCGTTCTGACCCAACAGTTCATCCGGCTTGAAGGGCGGGAAGCACTGCGGATAGCCGGTCGTCGTGTAGAAGTTCGGCGGCAGATCGGGGAAGTAGTCGGTGCCGGACACGAGGTCGGCATTGGCCTTGTTCGGGATCGGCAGGAAGACCTTCTGCGGCAGAGCGTGGCCTTCGAGCAGCACGATGGAGGCTTCAAGCGCGAGTGCCGCCATGGCCGGGGCCTGAGCCGCGGTCACACCGGGATACTTGCCCTTGGCGGCGAGTTGCCGTGTGCCGTTGCCGGCATCGACCCCGATCGGCACCACCGGGTGATTGGCGGCCTGCATGGCGTGCAGCGCGCCGATGGCGCCCTCCTGCACCATCACGCCGTCGAACTTGCCGTTGGTGGCGATGGCGTCGGCGGTGCCTTTCTCGGCCGTCCCGGCATCCCAGTTGCCGACGACCTGGATCACCTTCAGGCCCTTGTACTTGTCGAGCACCGACCGCATGCCCTCGTGGTTGTCGCGATCGACGCTGTTGCCGGGCAGGCCCGAAATCTCCAGCACCTGGCCCGACACATCGCCCTTGGCGGCCTTGATGCCGTCGACCACCGCCTGGGCCTTCATGCGGCCGAGTTCGAACTGGTCCTCGTTGACCTGAACGATCTTGTCGGAATCGAGCACGTTGTCGAAGGTGACCAGGACGGTGCCGGCTTTCTGGGCTCGCTTCACCACGGCGTCGAAGGCCGTCGGGTTGACGGCGTTGATGACGACCGCGTCATAGCCGGCCGCGATGAAATTATCGATGGCGGCGATCTGGGCGGCCGAGTCGTTGCCGACCGAAATGACCTTGAAGTCCGACAGCAACTTGGCGTTGTCGGGCCTCGCCCCCCACGCCTTGGCCGACTGGATCGCCGTGATGCGCCAGTCGTTGCCGACATAGCCGTTCACCAGCGCGATCTTATACGGGCCTTTCTTGGCATCGTATTGGATGGTCTTCTTGTTGTCGGCCGCCGGGCTGAAACACTCCGGCTTGAAGGTCTCGGCGCGGGCGGCGCCCAGCGTCATAGCGGCCACGGACACAGCCCCGAGCATCACCGCCAATGGCTTCGATTTGCGCATATCGTCCTCCCCAACCCGGCATGTCCGCGTCGGTCGAAATCGACCGCGAGATGTTTCGCCTGTTTGTGGAAGAAAATGACACGTTCCGAAATGTGTCAAGCGACTTTCGTGGGCAGCCACGTTCGCGCTCGACCAGCCATATCGGCTTGCGCGGTTGCGCTGCCAAGAGTGCAATCGCTCGGCCAGGAGTCGCCTCGCGTTCTCATCGCGTGTCGGCGCGCTGACGGACAGATCGAAGGTTTTAGCTCGTGACTCTGCTTGGATCCGTTGGACCCATCACGGTCCCGGAGTCGGACCTTCAAGAGGGTGAACAATATTGACGCGTTCTGAATTTTTATGGCTTCTCTTGCCGAGGCGCCTGCGCTAGCCTTCATGAAAATTCAGCGTCAGGGAGGCTCAGTGTTCCGTCCACGAATCGCCGTCACGACAGGAGATCCGGCCGGCGTTGGCCCGGAGATCGTGGCGCGTGCGGCGGGCGTCCTGCGGCCCCGGATCGAGAACGGCGAATTCGCGCTTCTCCTCATCGGCTCCGCCGCCACCCACAAGGCCGTGCTGGCCGACCTCGGGATCGAGGACGTGTCGCCCGCGATCACGAAGGACCGTCTAGCCGATCCTTCGATCGGGCTCGCCTTCCATGACGTCGACCAGGGTGGCGCACGCGTGCCGGTCGGTCGATCCACCGCCGAGGGTGGTCGAGTCGCCTACGATGCCATCGCCGAATCGGTGCGCCTCGCGCTCGACGGTACGGTGGACGCCATCTGCACCGGCCCGATCAGCAAGGAAGCGCTGAACTTCGCCGGCCACCACTACAGCGGCCACACCGAACTGCTCGCCGACCTCACCAAGGCGCGCGATTCGGTGATGCTTCTGGCGCATGGCAACATGCGGGTCAGCCATATCACGACGCATGTGGCGCTCGAGGATGTGCCGCGGCGCGTCACTCCGGAGCGTATCCGCCGCGTCGTCACATTGACCGACGAGGCCCTGAAGGCGCTCGGACTTGGTCGCCGCAAGATCGCCATCGCGGCCCTCAACCCGCATGCTGGCGAGGGTGGCCTGTTCGGCCGGCAGGATATTGACGTGGTCGAACCGACCATCCGCGAACTCAAGGCCAGCGGTTTCGACGTGGAAGGCCCGGTGCCGGGCGACACGGTGTTCGTGAAGCTGCACGCCAAACAATACGACGCGGTCGTCGCGATGTACCACGATCAGGGCCACATCCCGGTCAAGCTCCTGGGCTTTTCGGTCGATGCCGAGACCGGCAAGTGGAATGCGTTGAGCGGCGTCAATGTCACGCTCGGCCTGCCGATCATCCGCACCTCCGTCGACCACGGCACGGCCTTCGATATCGCCGGCAAGGGCATTGCCAGTGAGACGAGCCTGATCGAGGCGATCGAGCTTGCCATCCAACTCGCGGCGGCGCGTCAGCCGGCGCGAAGACTCGATGCTGTTCCATGATGGGCTGGATCTGAGGCTCTCATTGCTGGAATTCGGTTCGGATGATCGAATGCACCGGATCGACAATAAAAAGACCCGCAAAGCCGGGGTTCATTCAGGAGGAAACGATGAGAAAAGCGATCGTTCGTTTCGCAGGCCCATGCCTGGCGATGACGATGTTGAGTGCATTCGCGGGCTCGGCGCTCGCCGAAGACTATCATTGGCCCGATAAGATTCCGCCGGAAGCGACGGAGCTGATGAAGCCTCTGCCGCTCTCCCCCAAGGGGCAGCCCGTTCCCGGCTTCCCGGACGGACCGCCCGCCGTCACGCCCGACGTCTTCAAGTTCACGCAGGAGATGAAGGACAAGCTCAAGGCGGGGCACTTCACGGCCGCGATCGCGATCCACACCATGGACGCGGGATGGCCGAAGCTGCAGATCGAGGGCATCACCAACACGCTGAAAGAGCTCGGCGTCGATGTGGTGGCGGTCACCGACGCCAAGTTCAAGCCGGGCCAGCAGATCGCCGATCTCGAACAGCTGACGGCCCGCAAGCCCAACGTGATCTTCTCGATCCCGATCGACCCGCAGTCGCAGGCGGCCGCCTACAAGAAGGTCGCCGACGCCGGCATCAAGCTCGTGTTCCTGGACAACGTGCCGGTCGGCATGGCGCCGGGCAAGGACTACATCTCGGTCACGGCCTCCGACAACGAGCAGAACGCATATTACGCCGCGAAGGAACTCTGCGAGGCGATGGGCGGCAAGGGTGAAGTCGGCATCGTCACCCTGGTTTATGATTATTACTACTCGGTCGCAGTCCGCAAAACGGGCGCCATGAAGGCCTTCGCCGAATATCCCGGCATCAAGCTCGCCGAGGTCGGAACCGTGACCTCGCCCGAGAAGGCCTATCAGGTCGCGACCGCCATGCTGACGGCCCATCCCGACATCAAGGGCATCTTCGCGGCCTGGGATACGCCGGCCGAACAGGTTGTCGCCGCAGCGAAGACGCTCGGCCGCAAGGTCCTCGTCACCACCAACGATATCGCGGCCGACAGCGCGATCTATGTGGCCCGTGGCGACTTCACGGCCGTCGGCGCCCAGCGTCCCTATGACCAGGGCGTCTCGGAAGCGAAGTCCGCCGCTTATGCGCTGCTCGGCATGGACGTGCCACCCTATATCTCGGTGCCAACGCTTCGCGTGAAGAAGATCAACCTTCTCAGTGCGTTGAAGGAAGTCACCAAGGAAGAGCCGCCGGCCTCCGTGCTCAAGGTCTGCAACAACGCCTGCTTCTGAGCAGGTCGATCGCGCCGCGCTCCTGACAGGGGCGCGGCGCCGCTTTTCCCTCACGCCGAACCTGGCGCGCGGCATCCGAGCCCTTGGCCGATCCTTCGACACGCCCTCTTCGAGGCCTGCCATAGATCAGGGCATCGATCACCGACGAACTGTGAGATGAAATCCAGTCATGGCGGCTGATTCGCCATCTACCCTTTCAGACAAGCCCGTCGACGGAGCTGCGCGTCCGCTCGTCTCCATGCGGGGCATCTCCAAATCCTTCGGCGAGAACCGGGTGCTGCGGGACGTCGACTTCGAGGTCTCGGCCGGTGAGGTCCACGCGCTCCTGGGTGAGAACGGCGCCGGCAAATCGACGCTGATGAAAATCCTCATGGGCGTCTACCGGCCCGATGCCGGCACGGTGACGCTCGACGGCGAGGATATCGGGGGAACCTCGGTCCTCGATCACCTGTCGCATGGCATCGCCATGATCTTCCAGGAACTGAGCCTCCTGCCGAACCTCACCGTCGGCGACAACATCCTGCTCGGCCGCGAGCCGCGCCGCACCGGCTGGCGTATCGACAAGCGCTCGATGCGGCGGGACGCCCAGACGGTCATCGACCGCTACGGCTTTCCGCTGCGGGCCGGTCAACTCGTGCGCGACCTCGGCTTCGCCCAGCGGCAGATGGTCGAGGTGCTGAAAGCCGTGTCGCGCGGTGCCCGCGTGCTCATCATGGACGAGCCGACGTCTTCGCTCAGCCTGCGCGAGGAAGAAAAGCTCTTCGCCATCATCGACGAGCTGAAGGCGCGCGGCATGGGCATCGTCTACATCAGCCATCGCATGGCTGAGATCTTTCGGCTCGCCAACCGCATGAGCATCGTCAAGGACGGGCAGGTGATCGGGCCGCTCGATCCGGCCGCGACGTCGATCCGCAAGGTTTCGGAGCTGATGTCGAAAAGCAAGCCGGCCGTGGTCGACACGGCCGTCATCGAGGTCGCGGCGAAACCGGCCTCGGCCGGAGTCGCGACCGCACTCGAAGTTCGTGGATTGAAGACGGCGCGAAAGCTCGACGACCTGAGCTTCACGATCGCCCAGGGCGAGATCGTCGGCATCGCCGGGCTGGTCGGGTCCGGCCGCTCGACCCTCGCCAAGGCCCTCTTCGGTTTGATCCCCGACGCGCGCGGGCGTGTCACGGTCGGCGGCCAGCCCTTGAAGCTCGGCCATCCGGATGCGGCCATCGCGGCGGGCATCGCCTTCGTGCCGGAAGACCGGCGGCTCGAGGGCCTGGTGCTCGGCCATTCCTTGTCGAGCAATGTCGCGCTCGCAAGCCTCGACAAGCTGCTGCACCGGATCGGCGTGCCGGTGGTGTCCGACCGGAAGATCGCGGACCTCTTCGAGGATTATCACCAGAAACTCGGCATCGTGGCGCGGCGGCCGAGCCAGCTCGCGAGCGAACTCAGCGGCGGCAACCAGCAGAAGGTCGTCTTCGCCAAATGGCTCGCGACCAAGCCGCGGCTGCTCATCCTCGACGAGCCGACCAATGGCGTCGACGTCAACGCCAAGGCCGACATGCGCGCCATCATGCGCGGCGCGGCCGACAGCGGCGTCGGCGTTCTCCTCATTTCGTCCGAACTCGATGAACTGACGGCCTCGGCCGATCGCATCCTGACGCTCGTCGACGGCCGCATCACCCGCGAGCTGTTCGAGGCGAAGGACGAGGCGGAACTCCGAGCCACCCTGCAAGCGGATCTGGCCGCCATGAAAAAGGAGCGTCTTGCGTGACGGTGCAACAGAGTTCCGCAGTCGAGCGCGACAGCGCCTGGACAACCATCCGGCGGACGCTGGTCCAGCGGCCGACCTATCTCATCTTCGCGGCCGTCACCGCCTTTTTCATCATCTTCGCGCCGAATTTCGCGACGCTCAGCACCGCCGGCGCCATTCTGCGGGTCACGGCCCTGGTCTCGATCATGGCGGTCGGCATGACCTTCGTGATCATCTGCGGCGAGATTGATCTCTCTGTCGGGTCGGCGTCGAGCTGGTCCGGCATGGTGATCGCGCTGCTGCTCCAAGCCAACGTGCCGACCGCCGTGGCACCGCTCCTGGTCATTGCGATGGGCGCCCTGATTGGCCTCGTCAACGGGCTGCTCGTGACCAAGCTCCGCATCCCCTCGTTTCTCGTCACGCTCGGCATGCTCAGCATCCTGTCGGGGCTGGCCCTGACGATCACCAACACGGAGCCGGTGCCGATCGTCGACGACGCCTTCTCGGATCTCCTCTGGAACGCGAGCTATATCGGACTGCCCGCACCGATCTGGTGGACCATCGTGATCGTGCTGATCGGCTATTATCTGCTGCAGATGACGGTGTTCGGCCGGCGGGTCTATGCGGTCGGTGGCAATCTCGTGGCGGCCCGCTTCTCCGGCATCAAGACGGACCGCATCAAGATCACGGCCTTCATGTTTTCCGGCATGACCGCGGCGCTGGCCGGCCTGCTGCTGGCGGCGCGCTCGACGGCCGGCAACCCGAGCCTCGGATCGGGCCTCGAACTCGACGTGATTGCGGCCGTCATCATCGGCGGCACGAGCCTGTTTGGCGGCGTCGGCGACATCCCGGGTTCGGTGATCGGCGCCATCTTCATCGGCATTCTCGGCTTCGGTCTGCTGGTGCTCGGCCTGTCGACCAGCATCCAGGAGGTCATCAAGGGCGGGATCATCATCCTCGCGGTGGCGTTGAACCGGCGATGAGGCGACGGACTCCGATGACTTACTCGGCCACAACTCTCGACAGGGAGGTGGCAGAGATCGGATTGATAGCAAAGAAACAATGTTCAGGAAGGAAACCCAATGAATATGATCAGGACGTTGACGTGTATCGCTTTGATTGCCTGTCCTACAGCGGTGATGGCCGCTGACGTCGCGCCGCTCGACGTACCGGCCAAGACGCTTCCCGTGCCGGCCGCCGATATCAGCCCAGGCATGTAGAAATTCATTGGGGCACCGCTCAATCCGGACTGGAACAAGCTCTGGAAGACCGGCGAAGAGGCCCGCGCCTACGCGGACGTGCAAGCCGCCGCGACCGTCAAGGGCATCCCGGCCATGCTCGAGCGGCTGCACGTAAAATCCGAGGCGTCGACGATCGATGGCGTGCGCGTGCATATTCTGACTCCCGACACCATCCCGGTCGAGAACCAGGGCAAGGTTCTAGTCCACGTCCACGGCGGCTGCTACGTGCTGTTCCCCGGCGAGTCCGGCACCCCCGAGGGCATCATCATGGCGGGTGACGGGCACTACAAGGTGATCTCGGTCGACTACCGGATGCCGCCCGAAGCCTATTTTCCGGCCGCGGTGGATGATGCCCTGACGGTTTACAAGGCCGTGCTGCGGGACACGCCGGCCAAGAACATCGGCGTTTTCGGCACCTCGGCCCGGGGCGCCCTGACGCTCGAACTCGTGCTCCGGGCACGGGAGCAAAGCCTTCCGGTGCCTGGCGCACTTGCCTCCGGTACCCCGATGTCCGACGCCACAAAGACGGGCGACAGTTTCTATACCAACGAGAAGGTCGACAACATTCTCGTCTCGCGCGACGGCTTCTGCGACGCCGCGACCGTCATCTACGCGAAGGGACACGATCTCGCCGATCCTCTGATCTCGCCCGTCTACGGCGACATGCACGGCTTTCCGCCTACGATTTTGACGACCGGCACGCGCGACCTGCTGCTCAGCAATACGGTGCGCGTCCATCGCAAGCTACGCCGCGCCGGCGTGGAAGCCACGCTGCAGGTCTACGAAGGCCAGTCGCACGCGCAATATGAGTTCGACGATACGCTGCCTGAGAGCAAGGAAGCCTTCGGCGAGATCGCATCCTTCTTCGGTGCGCACCTCGGAAAGTAGGTGAGATTGAATGAATGCGAAGGTGCAAGAGGTGAGATTTAATCGGGCTCTTCGGCTTCAAGGGGCCCGACGGAGTTGGTCTGCTTTCCGAATAGAATGATGAAGAAGCGGATGCCCTCTTCGGCTGGAGCGATGCGACGGCCAGCCTTGATGTGAATCTCACGCGATTGACTGTGTTCGGGTGCCTTACTTTACGGCGCCGAACGTCAGTCCTTCCACCAGGCGGCGTCGCAGCAGCATCGTGGCGACGAGGATCGGGGCGACGGTTACGGTGGCGGCGGCGGTGAGGCTGCCCCACTGCGTCCCGTACATGTTGGTGAATTCGCTGATGCCGACCGGGGCCGTCTTGGCGGCGGAGCGGGTCAGGGTGAGGGCGAAGAGGAACTCGTTCCAGGCCAGCATCGCGCTGAGCAAGCTGGCCGCCACGATGCCTGGCATCAGCAGGGGAAAGACGATGTGCCAGAGCACGGCGCCCTGGCTCGCGCCGTCGACCGTTGCGGCCTCCTCGATCTCGTACGGAATCTGCTTGATGAAGCTGCGCAGCATCCAGATCACCATCGGCAGGCCGAAGGCGGCATAGGGCACGATCAGACACGGAAATGTGTCGGTGAGGTTGAGCTTGGACGCCAGGATGAAGATCGGCACCACCGACACGGCCGGCGGGAACATGATGGTGGAGAGGATCCAATTGGCCGTTCCCTTCTTGCCGCGGAAGCGGAACCGGGCAAGCGCATAGGCGGCGGGCACGCCGACGATGAGACCGAGCAGCGTCGAGGCGACCGTGACGACGAGGCTGTGGGCCATCAGCGTGCCGAAGGCCTGCGACGTGTAGGTGTTGCCCCCCAGCACGTCGCTGTAGCTCTGCAGCGTCGGGGTGAAATTCCACACCGGAGGCAAGGCCTGGCTGAGTTCGGGCGGCTTGACGGAGGTCAGCACGACCCAGAACACGGGGAACAGCACGACGGCCACCGCTCCCCAGAGCAGCAGCCGGAACAGGCCGTTCGCGATCAGGCGCCGCATGGCTCAATCCTCCAGGATGTCGGTGTTGCGGTTCAGCACCGCGAGCAGCCGGCCCATGATGACGGACAGGACGACGAGGAAGCAGATGCCGAGCGCGGCGGCGGCACCGACGTCGAAGTTCTGCAGGGTAATGCGGTAGAGGTCGAGGTTGATCAGCGAGGTGGAGGTGCCGGGACCGCCACCTGTCAGCACGAAATGCCGAGCTTCTTGCAGGCGCTGTAGAGGGTCCCGAAGGCATCGGTCGAAATCGCAGCCGCGACATAGGACATCCAGTCCGGGATCTTCAGGCAGTTGCGCTCGGGCACGACGATAAATTCGGCATTGCCGCCGTCGGCCGTGAAGCCGATGCAGGTCCACTTCGCGCAGAGGAAGTAGTTGCCTTGGCGGCAGAACTCGCAGACGCCGCAGCCGACACCGAGGTAGACCGCGACGCGGTCGCCGACCTTGGTGTGGTTGACGCCGGCGCCGACCGCGACAACGTCACCAGCCGGCTCGTGACCGGTCACGCAGGCGCCGGCCGCATCGCCCCCGACGACCGCGTTGCCGTAGTAAAGGGAAAGGTCGCTGCGGCAGATGCAGGAGGCCCGCACCGCCACCAGCACTTCTCCTGGACTCGGCGTCGGCACCTCGACGGCGCGGATCTCGACGCGCTTGTTGCCAGGCAAGAACACCGCCTTCATGCGATTGGCGCGGGACATCGATGGCTCCCTTCGACGCGATCCGGCAGCGCGCGAGCGGTTGCGCCACTTGCCCCGCGGGCCGCGTCGTTTTGTGATTTCATCGGGTCGCCGGACACTGCCGGCGCTGGGAGGCGGCAAGGCCGACCTCCATGGCCAAGGGTTTAGCGGTGGGCACACGGGGGAGGAAGCGGCAGATCCATCCAATCTGGATTGTTTGGAGCCAATGTCCACGACGGACGATATCAAACGGCGTCGCGGGAGCCCGATCAGGTCATCGCGGGATGGAACCTCGCCATTCGTCCATCCTGAATCGTCGTTCCTCAGTAGAAACCCTGCGACCGCATCAACTGGTCGGCCCGGTTCTGTGCGTCGGCAAGGGCTTGGTCCAAGGCCTTGCTGCCAGACAAAAGATGGTGGATCTCGTCTCCCGCGATCGCGATCACCTCCGCGATGCAGGGTGCGGGCGGCGCGGCCACATGCGGAAGATGCCCTGCCTGTTGAACTCGTCGACGGCGCCGATCACCGGCGATAGCGCGCGGATGTCGGGATCCTTGCTCACGCTGACGCGCGGGCTGGCGAGACTGCCGTTGACGAGGTAGAGCTTCGACGCGCTGGCCGACGTCAGGGTGCGCAGCGCATTCCAAACCGGCGCCACCCGTTCGGGCGCGATGTTCGTGGGAATGGCGAGCGCGTAGCCGCCCATCGGAACGATCGGACGCCCGCGCGGCCCGGCGGGGTGAGGCAGGTATCCGGCTCTCCGATAGGCGGCGGCGCCGGCGTCGACCTCGAAGAGGGGCGCCAGCAGCGTGTGTGAATAAGCCATGGCGGCCCGGCCTCGCGCATAGGCGACGGCACGGTCGTACCAGGCCATTTGCAGCACGTCGGGTGGCGAAAAGGCTTTGAGTTCGAGCAGGTAGGCCGCCGTCTCCCGCGCTTCGGGCGACAGGAAGGCGGGCCGCATCTGCTCTCCCTCGATCCGCTCGGCGTCGAAACCGTCCGCGGTGCGCCGCAGGTTGAGAATCGGGCGGCCGAAGGCGCTCATCGTCATGATGAAGGTATGACCGACCGGCGTCCCGCGCCCGCCATTCCAGGCGATGCCGCTGATGCCTCGCGACGGGGTGTGGAGGCGGCGGGCTGCCGCCACCAGCGCCTCGGTCGTGCGTGGCGGCTCGACCCCGGCCTTGTCGGCCAGGTCCGTGCGGTAGACCAGCATTTCGGCGGTCGTCATGATGGGAACGCCGTAGGGCCGGCCGCGAAAGCGGGAACTTGCCAATGCGTCGGGATAAATGTCGGCGGCGTCGAGCGGCGCATGCGCCGAGACGCTGTCGAGTGCGATGAAGCGGTTGGCTTGCGCCATCTCCCCGAACCAGGGCAGGTCGCAGGCGACGATGTCGTAGTTGGACACCGCGCGGCGGCTGTTGGTGATGATCTCCGCGCGCAGGCGGTCGATGGAGACCGCGCGACTGGCGATAGGAACGCCGAGCACCATTTCGAAGTGGCGCCGCAGCGCGTTCATCGCCGTGAAGGTCGGATCGGCGTGGACGAGCACGCGCAGCGCACGGCCGAGTGGAAGCTTGGCATCCAGGACCGGGAGGGGGGCGATCACGGTCGGGTCCGCCTTCGTGGCACGCGGGGGCGACCCACTGGCCGCGTCGGCGACGAACCGGCGGCGCATCAGTTCCTCGGTCGTACGGGCGAAGCGTTGCCACCGTGCGAGAAGATCGAGCGAGGGATGCAGGGAGAAGGAGCGATCGGTCTCCGTTTTGGCGCGCTTCACGATGAGGCCGCGCTGGACCAGATCATCGATCGCCCGCATCGCCGTGCCATAGGTCAGGCCCGACGAGGCCGCGAGCGACGTGCTCGTAACGATACGCCCGAGGTCGTGGCTGCGCACGAGCTCTGTGATCATGCGCAGTTCGCGCTCGCCCTGCCGAAGCCCGAGAGTCGCCTGGCTCACGTCCTGAATGGCGAGGATCAGGTCGGGGAAACAGAACAGGTCCCGCTTGGCAGGGCGTCCATCGAGCTCTGTTCGGCCGGTCTCGTAGGGGCCTTCCGGCGAGATGCGGTTTGCCGGTTCGACCGCTGCTTCGTTATGGCCCTGCGGCCGGCGCCCCCCCGACAATCTCTTCGTGCTCATGCCGTCATCCGAGCGAGGGCCACGCGATCCGCGCTGAGCAATTGTCCTTCATCACCGCATTGATCGCCAGCTTGGCCTCACCTCTCGCCCGGTGTCCTGGAGTGCCGAGAGCACCGCGCGTTCCGTTGAGATGTGAGGCGGCTCAGGCCCGCGCCGGTGCGCCCCGCTCGGCGATGATCTTGTCCGCCACACGCCAGGCATTGGCCATGATGGTGAGGGTGGGATTGGCGCCTGTCCCGGTCGGAAACGGCGAGCCGTCGACCGCATAGAGGTTTTCGACTTCGTGGGCGCGGCACCACCTGTTGAGCACGCTGGTGTTCGGGTCGTCGCCCATGCGAGCCGTGCCATGCTGGTGCGAGCAGTTGCCCGTGACGCGGTCGGCATAGACCTTGGTGACCGTCCGCGCCCCGCTGGCCTCCAGGATGTCGGCGCCGCGGTCGATGAGGTAGCGGCCCTGGGCGAGGTCGTTCTGGTGCGCTTTCAACGTCGTGCGCGCCACCGGCAAGCCCCAGGCGTCGACGACCGTGTCGTCGAGGTCGATGCGGTTGTCGTGTTGGGGCATATCGTGCAGCACCATGGCGATGGCGAGCGAGTGGCTATAATTCTCTCGGTCAATCCGCTTGGCTTCCGCGCCCCAGGCGGGTGTACCCGGCAGCCGCCAGTTGATGGGGAGCGGAATGCCGACGCCCGCGACCGCGATATGACCCCCGGACACGAAGCCGCGCGCAGCGTCGTGCTCGTAGTGCTGGAACGTCGAGGCGCTGACATAGCCGCCGCCCGCCCAGGCATAGACCGGATCATCATAGGTGCCGACGGCCGCCGAATATTCGTGGAAGGTGACGTTGCGGCCGACGAGGTCGCTGCCATTGGCAAGGCCATTGGGGAAGCGGCCGGATCGCGACAGCAGCATCAGCCGAGCGGTCTCCATCGCGCCACAGGCGAGGATGAAGACATCCGCTTCCTGCTCGAACGTATCACCGTCGGCGTCCTGGTAGACCGCCGCCTTGATCCGGCCGGTGACGTCGAGCACGAGTTCGCGAACGTAGGAATCGGGGCGCAGGTCGTAGCGTCCTGTTGCGATCGCGTCCGGCACGAAGACGTTGAGCGCGGAGGAGCGCGTGCCGGTCGGGTCCCCGTGCTGCTGGGCGAAGGCGCTGACCACCGTCGCCTTGCGGCCGTTGAAGGGGCGCGAGAGGGCGGCTTGGGGGGTCGGGAAGGCGTTCCAGCCGAGCGCCGCGCAGCCATTCATGAATTTGTCGGCATAGCGCGAGCGCGGCATGGGCGGGCAGGGATAACCGCCCGACCGGCGCGACTCGAATCTGTTGGCGCCCGCCTCGCCCGAGACCCCGAAGGCCCACTCGACCTTGAGGTAGTAGGGTTCCAGTTCGTCGTAGGTGATCGGCCAGTCCGCGAGACTCGCGCCCGGCAGGTCACCGGCGACGGTGCGCATGCGGAAGTCGTTCTCGGTGAAACGAGGCAGCCAGCCCTGCCAGTGGACCGTGCCGCCGCCCACCATCTGCGGCACGGGGCAGAAGTTCTCGGCTCGCGCGGCGTCGGCCGCGGTCTCGCGCCAGGTGCGCGGGTTGAGGATCGGGTCCGGCCACAGGTTGTAGCGGTTGATGTTGGCGAGCTCGTCGCCGCCGAACGTCTCCTTGGTGCGCCACGGCCCTTTTTCGAGCGCGACAACGTTCACGCCCGCTTCGCATAGCACCTTGGCGGCTGCGGCACCCGAAGCCCCTGCCCCGATGATGACGACGTCGGTTCTCGCGGGTTTGGTCTTAAAGGCCATCGTGGAACTCCTTGACCTTCTCGGCCTCGCCTTCGGCGAAATATTGCAAGGTGGTGTAGCGGCCGGTGTGGACGTCCTTCATCGAGGCCGGCCCGGGAAAGCCGATGACCTTCCAGCCGATCTGCCCTTTGTTGCCGCCGTAGATGGGGTCGGCGTAGAAGCCCTGGCGCGTGTGGGTGATCAGCAGCGGCAGGAAGTCGAGTTCGACCTCGGTGGAGGTCTGCTGCAAGGCGGGCTCCGCCGAGACGGGGCCGGCGAGCGCATCGTTGGGCGTCAGGGTCGTGGGCTGGCCCGTGCCGCCGGCCTCGACGCCGCGCAGCACGGTGTCCTGCTGGTCTGGTGTCAGAGCGACGAAATCAGCTGCGAAGTGCGCTTGGGCGCGGGCATCGAGATCCCGGATCCCCTCGACGTAGCGGGCGCGCATGATCTCGATGCGCTGCATCCAGGCGTCGGCGCTGCGGCCCTCCAGGACTTCGAAGCCCGAGCCATCCGGCTTGGCGAAGATGTAGCCGAGGCCGGACAGGTAGCGATCGAGGAAGTCGATGCAGCCGGCCTCGCGGGCACCCGGCGTCTCGTCGGTGGGGATGATCCGCGCCATCGCGGCCTCGATCGTGGCGCGCTGTTGCGGATTGAAGAAGGTGTCGGGCATAGGCTTCCTCGGGATGTTTTAGTTAGCGTCCGGTTACCGCTTCTTGGTCTGGCTGATCGCGACCGCGATGATGATGATCGCGCCGCGGGCGATGAGCTGCTGGCTGAACTCCAGGCCCATCAGCACGAGGCCGTTGTTAATGAGGCCGATCATCAGTGCGCCCATGATGGAGCCGACCACGGTGCCGGCCCCGCCGAACAGGCTGGTGCCGCCGAGCACGGCCGCCGCGATCACCGAGAGTTCGTCCCCCTCGCCGAACTGGAAGCGGCCTGAATGCAGCCGCCCCGCGTAGAGCATTCCCGCCACCGCTGCCGCGACGCTCGACAGCATGAGCACGCGGAATTTGATGGAGACGGTGTCGACGCCCGAATAGCGTGCCGAGGTCTCGTTGCCGCCGGTCGCCAGCACACGGCGCCCGAAGGTCGTCCGGCGCAGCACGACATGGCCGACGATGCCGAAGGCCACCATCCAGATCAGCAGGCTCGGCACCGGCCCGAGGTTGCCGCCGCCGAAGACGGAGGCATAGGACTTGTCGAGGATCGGGATCGCGGCCGTGGCGCTGATCCACATGGCGACGCCGCGGGCGATGCCCATCATGGCGAGGGTCGTCAGGAACGACGGGATGCCGATCCCCGTCGTCAGCCAGCCATTGATGGCGCCCACGATCGCGCCGGTGCCGAGGCCGCAGACGATCCCGCCGAGGATGCCGAAATGGTCGATCCCCATTGCGGTCGCGACCGAGGCGAGGCCGGCCACGGCGCCTACCGAGAGGTCGATCTCGGCGGTGCCGAGCACGAAGGTCATCGCCACCGACACGACCGCGATGATGGCAGTCTGGCGGATGATGTTGAGGAGGTTGTTGGGGTCGAGGAAGCCTCGCTCTCCGAGCGTCGCCGCGAAGATGATGAAGATCGCGACGAAGCCGATGTAGATGATGTAGTCGCGCCAGTTGGCGATCGGGGACGGCGCCTTGTGGGCCGGCATGGCGGAATCGGTCATTGAACGGCCCCTCCCCGGGCTTCCTGCATGGCTTTGTTAAGCTTGCTTTCGGCGTGCTGGAGCGCGTCGATCGAGTCGGGATTGGCGGGATCGTCTAGCTCGTGACGCGCGATGTCGCGCACGATGCGCCCGTCGGACATGACGAGAATGCGGTCGCAGGCGGCGAGCAGCTCCTGCAGCTCCGACGACAGCACCAGGATCGCCTTGCCGGATTTGGCAAGGTCGCGGATCAGCGTGACGATCTCACTTTTTGAACCGATGTCGATGCCCGCCGTGGGTTCGTCGAGGATCAGCACATCGGGCTCGGTCGCGAGCCATTTGGCGATCACGACTTTCTGCGCATTGCCGCCCGACAGGGTTTTCACCGTCGCCTTGCGGGAATCCGTCTTGATGCGCAGCCGCTTGATCGAATTTTCCGCAAGGGCCGCCGCCTTGGCACGATCGACCCACGTCGCCTTGGACAGACGGTCGAGACTGGGCAGGCCGATGTTGCTCTCGACCGAATGGAAGGCGACGAAACCCTGACGCGCCCGGTCCTCCGGCACCAGCGCGATCCCGGCCTCGATCGCGTCGCGCGGCTTGGCGATGGCAACCGGCTTGCCCTTGATGCGGATCTCGCCCGAGACGATCGGCTGGATGCCGCAGATCAACCGCGCAAGGGAGGAGCGCCCGCTACCGAGCAGCCCCGCGACACCCACGACCTCGCCGCGGTGAAGCGTGATGTTCACCGCCCGCGGCTTCTGCTCACCTGAGAGATCGCGGGTTTCGAGCAAGGCCTCCCCGAGGGTTGCGGTCTCGCGCGTCACGTCGGAAAAGCCGCGCGAGCGGCGGCCGATGATGTGGGCAATCATGCTGTCGAGCGTGAACTCGGACATCGGTGCGGTGACGATGTGCTTGCCGTCGCGCAGGATCGTGGCGCGGTCAGCGATCCGGAAGATCTCGTCCATCCGGTGCGACACGTAGACGATGGCGACACCCTTTCCGCGCAACTGACGCACGTAGTCGAACAGCCGATCGACCTCGGTCTGCGACAAGGCGGTCGTCGGCTCGTCGAGCACCAGCACCCGGCAGGGCTGCGAGGTGGCCTTGATGATCTCGGTCAGCTGTTTGTGGCCAGCCGGGATGTCGGCGACCTTGCGGGTCGGATCGATGGCCACGCCCATCGCGGCGAACAGTTTCCTGGTCTCGGCGATCGCGGCTTTGTCGTCGATCAGGCCACCGGCCTTGATCTCACGGGTGAGGAAGACGTTCTGTGCGACCGTCAGGGTCGGCACGAGGCTCATCTCCTGGAACGCCATCGCAACGCCGGCTGCGCGCGAGGCTTCCGGGGAATAGATGGTCAGCGGCACGCCACCGATCTCGATCGTGCCGGAGGTCGGCGGCTGCACGCCGCGCAGGATCTTCAGAATGGTCGACTTGCCGGCTCCGTTCTCGCCGAGCAGCGCATGGACTTCGCCCGGCTCGACCGTGAAGCTCACGCCGTCGAGAGCGCGAACACCGCCGAAGTGCTTCGACACGTTGATCATGTGGACGGCGTCGGGTGTGGATGACATGACGGAGGCCCAAGAGATCCCTTCTCCCGTGCGAACGGGAGAAGGTGGCCCTCGCGTCAGCGAGGGTCGGATGAGGGTCGGCTCGGCGCGCGGGGCTAGGATGGTCGAGGGCAGCGCCGGCCCTCATCCGTCACGACTGCGTCGCGACACCTTCTCCCGCTCACGCGGGAGAAGGGAGCAATTGCTCACATGCTCTTCTTGATCTTGTCGGTGACGGGCTTGTGGTAGACTTGTTGCCAAGCGTCGGCGAGGTTCGCCTTTGTGACCGGCAGCGCGGGCAGCGCCACATAGGCGGGGGCCGCCTTGCCGAGCAGGCCGTAGCCCGCCAGCATCGCTTCGGTCACGCCCTGGTCGTAAGGGCGCTGTGCCGACAAGCCCTTGATCACGCCGTCGCTCGCCATGTTGATCGCGACGTTCTCGCCGAGGTCGCAATTGGTGACGATGAGATCGTCGCGACCATTTGTGCTGGCAGCGGCGATGACGCCTTCGGCCGGCACGTCCCACACCGCCCAGATGCCCTTGATCGATCGGTGCGACACCAGCATGGCGCCGGCGGCCTTTTCGGCGTCGCCGGAGAAATCAGGACCGCCGATGCCCTGTTCGGCCACGATGTGGATTTCGGGATAGTTCTCGGCGAGGGTCTTCTTCACCGCGTCGTAGCGCTGTTTCGTGACGAAGAAGTCGGCCGCGTGGAAGATCAAGCCGACGTCGCCCTTGCCGCCGAGCGCCTGCGCCAGAAGATGCGCCGTCGCAACGCCGTTGCCGTAGTTGTCGGCTGAGACGACGCTGACGTACTCCTTGCCGGCCGTGAATCCCTTCGGCACGTTGTCCATGAAGACAAGCTTCACGCCCGCGTCTGCGGCGGCCTTGTATTCGGTGGCGGTCGCGACCGGGTCGGTCGGGATCGAGACGATGATGTTGGGTTTCTGGGCCAGCACGGTCTCGATGTCGGCGACCTGCTTGTCCGGCTTGAACCCGGCATCCGTCGTGGCCACGACATCGATGCTCATAGTGGCGAACTGCGCCTTCAACCCCTCGATCTGCGCCTGCGACCAGTCATTGCCGGCATAATGCATCACGATGGCGGCCTTGGCGTGCATGCCCTTGATCTTCGCGAGTTCATCGGCGCTCAAGGTGACCGAGGAGGCCGGCTCCGGCTTCTCGCCGTTGGGACCGAGGCTCATGACGTGCTTGCCGACCTCCTGAATGGCAGTCGCGGGGTCGGTCGCATGTGCGCTGGTCGCAAGGCCGAGACCGAGCGTGAGGCAAAGGGCCGTCGATTGGAGCAATGAGGCGAGGCGCATGTGATCTCCCTTGATGATTGAATATTGATCGTTGCGGGCCGGAGGACCGGCCCGAAGGTCAGCCTCTGGCCGCTTCAGAGGTGACGAAGGCGTGGCTCTCGCGCGCCGCGCCGATGGGATCAGGCCAGCTGTCGAGTTCGTTGCAGACCCAGCCGGCGTAGCCGATGTCCTTCAGCGCCCGGATCACGGCGCCGTTGTCGCAATCGCCGACATCGACCGGCGTGAAGGCGAACGGCTCGCGCTGCCAGCCCTTGAGGTGGACGTAGGAAATGCGGGACGCATGCTCGCGCACCATCGCGGCGACGTCGCCGCCGGCCGCGGCGAGATGAGCGGTGTCGGGGCAGAAGCCGATGCCGGTCTTCTCGAAGATCGTCCGCACCTCGTCGGGGTTCTCGACGATGGTGGAGAGGTGGGGATGGTACTGCGCACGCAGCCCCCGCGCCTCGGCAATCGTGACGACCTTGTCGAGCGCCGAGGCGAGCGCGTCGTAATCCGCCGGGCGCGTGCCGTCGAACCTCCGCGCGCCGCCGCCGACCACGAGATGCTCAGCGCCAAGCGCCTGCGCGGCATCGGCGGCTTTCGTGATGCGAGCGAGCTCTTCGGGCAGGATATCGGGGAAGATCAGGTTGCCGCCGCTGTAGAGCGCGACGAGGGCAAGTTTCGTCTCCGCAAGAATGCGCCGAATCGTGGCGTAGTCGTCGCCCGCGCCGTCGAGCACATTCCCGTCGAAGAACTCGATCCCGTCGTAGCCCGCGGCTGCGATGTCGCGCGCCGCCCGGGCCATGTCGCCGAAGGTCCGGTAGGCCAGTCGCGTCACCGACGTGACGCCCACGGCATCGCCCCCGAGCGGTCCCCAGCAATTGGCGTGATAGGCGAGCTTCCAGGTCATGGTGACCTCCCTTTGCAACGCGGCTTAAGCCATCTCTGTTATGTCGTTGTCAGTCTTCGATATGCTGATAATATGCGAAAGTCAACATGGGGTTGCTTCTTTACGGCATATCTTGATTGTTCAAGTGGGGTGCCTGCCTGACCAGATGTGGAAAGCAGCGTCGTGGGAAACGGAGTTGTGGTGGCAAAACCCGAGGTGCGACGTGGGTCGAGAGTTGCCTCCTCGGGAGCAACACGCGCGGCGCCGCCCGTTGCTGCGACCGATCGGGTGCGGGCTGCCGAATCGGAGCGTCAGAGCCTCGCGGCGATCCTCAACCTGGTGCGCAAGGGCGGCGCAACCACCCGGCTGGATATCGAGCGCGACGCCCGCTTGGGCCGCGCCGTCGTTGCTGATCGTCTGGCGACGCTCGAAGGTTTCGGTCTGATCGACAATCGCGCTGTGGGGCGATCGGTCGGAGGGCGCGCCCCGCGGCTGGTCCGTTTTCGCGCAGAGGCCGGCCGGCTTCTGGTGGCCAATATCGATCGCGACACGATCGGCGTCGGACTTGCCGACCTCGAGGGACAGTTGGTCCTGGAGCATTACGAAGACATCGATGTCGGCATGTCGGCGGAGGCGCTGTTCCGGCGAGTGGACGCGCTGTTCACCTGGTCGCTCGACCAGGATGGCGCGGCCGGATTGTGGGGAATCAGCCTCGGCCTGCCAGGGCCGGTCACGTCGCACGGCAATGGCGGAATCGAATTGCCCGACGTGGGTGCCATTCCGGACTGGCACGACGCCCGCCTGGTGGAACGGCTGGCCGACCGCTTCGCGGCGCCGCTCTGGGCGCGCAGTGCCGTCCAGGTCGCGACCATGGGGGAGATCGGCGCGCTGACGCACGCGCAGAACCGGGACATGCTGTTCGTCGATCTCGGCACCGAGATCAACGCCGGATTTCTCTCAAATGGTCGGCTCCACCGCGGTGCTCACGGGATCGCGGGCGGCATCGGGCATGTCTACGTTGCGGACGCCCAAACGGCGATCTGCGGCTGCGGCAATGTCGGCTGCCTGCAGGCCGTCGCCGGATGCGAGGCCGTCGCGCGGGAAGGGCTGCGCGCCGCGACCGACGGCCGCAGCCGCGTGTTGGCCGAAACGCTGCGGAAGACCGGCGTTGTCACGGTCGCGGACGTCGGCACGGCGACCCGGTTCGGCGACCCGTTCTCGGCCGATCTCCTGGCACGCACCGGACGTTCGATTGGCACCGTTTTGGCGACGCTCGTCAACGTGCTCAATCCGTCGATCGTCGTCATCGGCGGCGAGTTGGCGCAAACGGGCGATATCTGCATCGCCGCGATCCGCGAGGGAATCTATCGGCATTCCCAACCGCTGCTGACGCGAGACCTCGCCATCGTGCGCTCCCGCACGGGGCGTTCTTCCGGCCTCATCGGGGCGGCCGAGGTCGCTCTTGACGCGCTTTTCGCGCCGGACATCCTGGAAGGCTGGATCACGTCGGGTTCGCCCCTCGCGCATCCCGACGTGCTTCGTTTGCTCGAAGACGCACGCCGCGCCGTGCAGGCATGACGGCCGACCGACATTTGCAGAGTGCACCGCCGGTCGGTAGGCTTGCCATCGAAGCCGGCCATCCAGAGCGCGGCGAACGGGACGGAACCGATGCCGACGATCCACGAGTCGACACCCGCATCGACCCGCCCCCTTTTCGCAGGGCTTGGCCCGCACGGCGAGAGGCCGGCGACCCCCGAAACAATCGACCTGTCTCCCGAGGCTCTGCGACGCGCCCGCGAAGGGGCCTACCGGATCGCCGTCGTCCTGCACACAACGACCTCCGACTGGTCAAAACGGCAGATCGCCGGCATTCGCGCGGGCCTCACCGAGGCGGGTGCAGCCGTTGTCGACGTCATCGACTGCGCCTACGATTCAGCCACACAGGTCAAAGCCATCGAACGGCTCGTGCGTGAAAGGCCCGACGCCGTGATCGGCATTCCGTTCGGCGGAAGCGCCGTGTCACGCGCGTTTCGCGCGGTGTCGGCCGCCGGGATCAAGCTCATCCTGCTGGACAACGCGCCCTCCGGCCTCCTGCCGGAGGCGGACTACGTCAGCGTCGTCTCGTGCGACAATTTCGGCCTGGGGCAGATCGCGGCGAGCCTGCTGTCGCCTTACGTTCCATCGGGAGGAACGGTGGGCATCGTCGCCTACAAGATCGACTTCTTCGCGACGGCGCAGCGCGAAATCGCCTTCTCCAAATGGATGCAGCGCGAGCGACCGGACATCGTGCTGACCCAAGTGAAGTTCGAAACGCCAGCGCAATCCGGATTGGTCGTAGGTCCCTACCTTGATTGCCACCCCGATCTGGACGGTGTTTTCGTTGTCTGGGATGAGCCGGCCGTCGAGTCGCTGCGCGAAATTTCGCGCCGGCCGCGGCGCCCGGCGATGACGACCGTCGATCTGGGAAAAGCAGTCGCGGACGCGCTGATCCGTGGAGACATCGTCAAAGGCATCGCCGCGCAGCGCCCGTTCGAGCAAGGCCATGCCGCGGCCGTCGCGGCGGTTGCGGCCCTGACTGGCCAGCCGGTGCCGCCTTGGATCGTTTTGCCAGGCCTCTCCGTGACCGCCGCCAATGTGGTCGACGCGTATCATACCGTTGGGGGCGAACCCGCATCGCCGGCACTGATCGCCGCCGGAGACTAAACGGTCGAGCGAGGGTCGCTGTCGAGATCGGCATTGAGCATCGAGAATGGCTGGATTGGCGCGTTCATGCCGGACGTTCTACGGCTCAAGCTGGCGCAAAATGAGAGCTTTCCATTCGTGAGCATTGATATCGTGGAACACGAGGCAGCTTGTTGCTGGGCTCTGTGCGCTCCGGCGTCTACAGCAGCGGCACGATGGAGATGTCGACCGGTCGCCCGAACAGCAGAATGGCAAGAAACAGCATCTTCATCAAAGATGACATGAAAGCGCTCTGTTGGTCTCAGGCGATAGAGGCACATCACGCGTCCGGGCGGGCTGCTTCCAGGCAGTTCTTTGGCTTGAGCTGTCCGTGGAACGACCGCGCAACCGGGCTAAGCGGCTGCGGCGAAGGCAGCCATGGCGACGCCCTTATTGTGAATGTCGCCGGACATAGGAATAGCGCTTGGCCAACCATTTTGTGCCGGTGCCGTCCGCCGGGGTGAAGTACTGGTCCTTCACCTCGTGATCTGCATCCTCGGTGGTGATGATCTCTTCCATGCGCATCATCTGCCCCGTGGCTTCGGGTCCGTTTCCCGGCAGAGCAAAGGGTTGGAAGCTGACGAAGATCCGTTCCGCCGGATCGTGATCAAGGCTCCAGGCCGGCATCATCCCGGCGGCAGCGCGCGTGTCCATCGACATATAGTCCCAGCGCCCCTCGGTGCGGTTGAAGGTGATGTCGTCGATCCTCGTCCAGGCCGGAACCACGCCCGCGACCGTGTGCAGCCGTTCCTGGAGCATCGGCCCGATCATCTCGCGCTCGGCGACGAGGCCGCCCGTCGTGACAGGCGCGGCACCGGGGGTGTCCCAACTCGTGAAGGTCGCATCCCATGTCCCGGCGCGCTGCGCCAGCGCCTTGCCTTCCGGGCCGAGTTGGATCAGGCGATCGTTTGCCGACATCCCGGCCGGAGCGGCCGCCGGCGGGGTCTGTGCGACCGCTCTGCCCGCCTGGTTGGGTCCGATGAGGCTTGTGCCAAGGACGATCGTTCCGACGACGGCAGCTCTTGATAACGTGCGGTGAAACAGCATGACGCGCCTCTCTGATTGGAATGGACGTGGAAGCGGCTCCGGCATCAAGCAGGAGATTCGTAGCTTCCCGGGCTCTTCGCTGTCGCGCGCCACTCGGGACCGCGCTCGTGTACGGCCTCGGCGAGCGCCTGTCGCACGCCTGCGCTGTCAAAATCCTTCAGATAGCCCGGTGAGCCGGGCTGCTGGCGCCAGGACTCGGCGATCGACCCGGCATCGACCGCATCGAACCCGATCTCGTCGATCAGCCGCATCGCCGCCGCCTTGGCAATCGGGTCGTCGCCGGCAACCGCAAGGGCGATGCGGCCCGCCGCGCCTGCGGGCTTGCCGCCTTCAAGAAGATGCTTGGCCAGGATCGTGTTGAACGCCTTGATGACGGGGCGGCGGAGTTGTTGCTCGACCCAGCCGCTTTCCGTCGGGCCATCCTCGATCCCGGCGATGCGGCCGTCGCGCTGCCGCGGGTAGTAGTTGCTGGCATCGATGACGACCAGCTCCACCTTTGCGTCGGCGAAGAGGCCGCGGGGCAGGTCCGGGATGCGGTTGGTGGGCACCGCCACCACCACGATATCCTTGTGCTGCACGACCTCGTCCAGCGAGACAGCCCTGGCGCCGGTCTCCCGCATCAAATCCTTGAGGGAGGCGGGGCCGCGCGAATTGGCCACCGCAACCTCGTGCCCGACAGCACGCAACCGTCGTGTGAGTGTCCCGCCGATCTGGCCCGAGCCGATGATGCCGATCCTCATGATGAGCTCCCTATTCTCGCGGCGGTGTCGCCGGTCTGCTAGGAATGTATTTAGCGGCTCTCGTATGTGAATGATCGAATTGGTGCTTGGTGTCGCTACCAGGAGGAGGGAATGGATCGACTGACCAGTATGGCGGCCTACGTGACGGTGGTTGAACGCGGGTCATTCGCCGCAACCGCGACCGCGCTCGGCATCTCGCCGCAAATGGTCGCCAAGCATGTGAGCTTTCTGGAGGCCCGGCTCGGGACGCGCCTGCTCAATCGGACCACCCGGCGACAGAGCCTCACCGAGATCGGCCGGAGCTTCTACGACCGGTGCAAGATCGTGCTGGCCGACGTGGATTGGGCCGATGCCCTGGCCGAGGAAACGAAGGGAGAGCCGCGCGGCCGTCTCCGGATCAATGCTCCGGTGTCCTTCGGCGTCGAGAGTCTCATGCCGGTGGTGACGCGCTACCTGCGCGAGCACCGGAACGTCGAAGTCGATCTCGTTCTCAGTGACCGGTTCGTCGACCTCGACGATGACGAGTTCGAAGCGGTGTTCCGGACCGGCCCGCTGGCCGACGGCAGCCTGGCGGCCCATGAACTGACGCCCTTCCGTCTCGTCGCCTGCGCGGCCCCGACCTACCTGCGCGAACGGGGCACCCCGCGCGAACCCTCCGACCTCGACGCGCATGAGTGCCTCGGCCATGCTCACTGGTCGCAGCCGACCAACTATCCCTGGCGCTTTGTCCGCGAAGGCCAAGCCTTCGAGCCCCAGGTTCGAAGCCGGCTTCGGGTCAGCGATGCCAAGGCCCTGCTGACGGCGGCGCTCGATGGGTTCGGCATCGTTCTGATCGCCGAGGATGTCGTGCGCCAGGCCCTCGCGGCCGGCCAGCTGGTCCGCATCCTGCCCGACTTCCAGACGCCGTCCCGCCCCATGCACCTGCTGTTCCGAGCAGACCGGCGCAAGACCCCGAAGCTGCGCAGCTTCATCGATGCGGTCGTCGCCGCATTCCCGCCCGACCGCTCCCAGGAATTCTGAGAGGCCCTGTATCGTCGAGCCCGAGGAACCTCCCCCGCGTTCTCCTGGTCGCTCCCTGCGGCATCGAGCGTAGGGGTACTGGTCGAGGAAAACGAGGTTCCAGGAGGCAAGCGTCCACCAGGGACGGCAAAGCTATGCGGAGGGAAGCATAAGTCCTGAGACGCTTCGCCGGTGCAAGGACGACAGGAATGTGAAGATCCGCGCGACGGGAATGCCGGCGGCGTAGATAAGGTAATGCGCAAGGCGGGCGGCAACGTAGACCTGGGCCGCGAGCACCGTCGCGGGCGTGCTCACTCCTGCGATCGCGGCAATCAGCACGAGGGGCGCGAAAACCGCCAGGTTCTCGACGGCGTGAGATGCGCGCTGTGCACCCGATCGGCCCAACGCGCGCCGGTGGGGTGGCCGGAACCTGGATTGCCCAGCGCCGCGGCAAGGCCCAACGTCACGATCCGGCCGAGTACATGGGCACCCACATCAGCGCCATGCCGTGTGATGACCGCCAGGGCCGTGAGTTCGGGCGTGACGGTCACTTGGATCTACTTGATCAACATGCCGAGCGGGGCGAGCGGCCCGATCGGCAGCAGGTCGAAGGTCAGGAGGTTTGCCTGGCCGAGCGGCAGCCCCTTGAGCAGCGCGTCGGCCTCCGCGACCGAGTCGACGCTCATCAGGAAGATGACGCCGGCTTCACCGCCGCGAAGCCAGAACTGCTCCATCTTTCCGTCCAGATAGAGCTGGAGCGTCGCGGGCACTTCCTTGGGCAGATACGTCTTGCGCTGCTCGTCCGTGAGCGGCTTGAGCGTACCGATGGCCATGACTTTCATGCGGAAACTCCAATCGTGGTGAGTCTTCGTCCGGTAGGAAGGGCCTGAGAGTTTCAGCTCTTCAGGAAGGCCAGCAGGTCGGCGTTCACCTGGTCGGCATGGGTCACGCACAGGCCGTGCGGCGCGCCCGGATAAACCTTGAGAGTGCCATGCGGCACGACCTTGATGGTACGTAGCGACGCGATCTGGATCGGGACGATCTGGTCGTCGTCGCCCTGCATGATCAGCGACGGCACGGTGATCTTCTTGAGGTCGCCGGTGAAGTCCGTCTCGGAGAAGGCCTTGATGCAGTCGTACTGGCTCTTGGCGCTCCCCATCATGCCCTGCGCCCAGAAGGAGTCGATCTGACCCTGCGAGACTTTGGCGTTGGGCCGGTTGTAGCCGAAGAAGGCCATGGGCAATTCACGGTAGAACTGGGCGCGGTCGCCGATGAGGCTCGCCCGCAGGCCGTCGAAGACCGCCATGGGGGCACCCTCGGGGTTGGCGTCGGTCTTGGCCATGTGCGGGGGAACGGCGCTGATCAGCACGGCCTTGGCGATCCGGCTCGTGCCGTGGCGGCCGATGGTACGGGCCACTTCGCCGCCGCCGGTGGAATGGCCGACCAGCACCGCCTCGTGCAGGTCGAGGTGATCGATGAGGGCCGCCAGATCATCGGCATAGGTGTCCATGTCATTGCCTGCCCAGGTCTGGCTCGAACGGCCATGGCCGCGGCGATCGTGGGCGATGACGCGGTAGCCGTGTTCGCCGAGGAAGAGCATCTGCGCGTCCCAGGCATCGGCCGTCAGCGGCCAGCCATGGGAGAAGACGATGGGCTGACCCTTCCCCCAGTCCTTGTAGAAGATCGACGTGCCGTCATGGGTGGTGAATGTCGTCATGCGCCGTTGGTCCTGGATGGTGGGTCGAGACGGGGCTGCCGTCGCTGGTTCGGGGATGAGACCGGTCAGCGGCACGGTGGCGGCCGCGGCGGCGGTGCCGCGCGGGACATCGCGTCGCGTGGTCGATCGGGCGGGGCCGGATGGCTGCATGGACAGCCCTGGCAGAGAGGAAGGCGAAAGGCGGGATCACCGGCTCAAGCGACCCTTGCTGCCTGATCGCTCCGCGAAGGTCTCAGCAGAAGGACGAACAGCATGGCGTGCGTGCAGAGGAGGAGCGGCACGTAGACGGTGGGGATGTAGAACGTCGCCCCGAGGAACGACGGCTGGAAGCCAGGCCCGAACGCACCCTTGTAGAAGGCGTAGAGGAGGTCGAGCGTGCCCCAGACGTTGAAGGCCCACAGGGCCGCGACGCCGAAGGGATGGCGCCGCGATCCGAGTGCCACCCAGGCGAGGAAGACGGTCAGCAGGTCGCCGTAGGCACCCGGCTCCGCGAAAGCTCGCGAGAGGCTTGGTCCGGCGACGCCGGGAATCAGGAAGGACAAGCCGACAAAGCGGAAGAGATGGAGGATGAGGATCGGTTGGGCCGCCTCGGCCAATGTCCGGCCACGAAGGCGAGGCCAGACGGTGGTCGCGCAGACGACCGCCCACGCCGACAGGGCGAGCACGACGCTCAGGCCGAATACCTCGGACTCTTTCATGCCGTCTCCCTTGATTGCAGGCTGTCGGACGATCGAACATCACGGTCGGCGTTGCGCATCGTGTGGGTGGCCGACATCAGGGCGCGGATCGCCAGAATGTGCAGCGTGACCGCGAGGGGCGCGAAGAAGCCGGCGATGTAGACAAACGGGAAGGTGCCGATCGACAGGTTCGGCACCTCGGCGTGGATGACGTTCAGCGGACCGGGCGCGGAGAGCACCGCGCGCGTCGCGACATTGGCGAGCGCCAGCAGCCCCAGGATATTCCAGACGAACGCGACGCGGTGTCCCTTGCTCCCCCTGGTCGACGCCCAGGCGGCAAGCGGCGCCGACAGGCCGATGAAGATGTCGACATTCGCCCCCTCGAAGGTCAGCATCTTGGGGACAAGACCGTCGATCCAAAGCTGATGGAAGAACAGTTCGACGCCGATCCGAAAGGCCTCCGCGGCGATCAGAAGCGGCAGCGGGACGGCCCGCGCGATCCGCCCGGCGGCAGCCGAACGGATGACAACCAGAACGAGGAAGAGGACGACCGGCAGGAGCACGAAGGCGCTGCCCGGCGGCTTGAGAGCGGGATTGCGAAGCACGCCGGACAAGCCGAGCACGCCGACGTAGGCGAGCCACGCGAGAAGCCCGGCCAGGATGCGCCACATCGTCGGGCGAGGGAGCAGCCTGAACGACCCGACGAGCACCGCGCCCGCGACCAGCAGAAGATAGGCGAGGAACAGCGCCGCGGTCATGCGGAGTCCCGGCGGAGCGGCTGGACGCTCGCGGCCCTGGTCACCTGCGCGTCGTGCTCGGCCTTCCAGCGCGCGTCCTGCATCACGAAGCGCGGCGCCGGCGGCACCGGGAAACGCATGCGGCGATCGTAGGCATCGAGGTCGTAGCCCGGCGAGAGCGGCGTGCGCATGAAGTCGGCGAAGGCTCTCACGCCATTGGCCAGCGTGCGCTTCGCGGCCGGGGTGGCGGCGTAGCGGCGCGCCGTCGTCTCGAAATCCTCGGCCGGTTGCCCCGTCACATCGAAAACGTCGGTCGTTGGTGCGCCGAATTCGAAGGCGCCCTGCTTGTGGTCCTCGACGTAGAAGCGGAAGCCGCTCATGTCGAAGGCGGGAAGGCCGCGCAGGCGCGCCGCCTTCAGGAACAGCCAGAACGGCATGTCGAGCCGCCTGACCTTCCGCCGCAGGACCTGGCCGAGGATCGCGGCCATGTCGGTCGCCGAGAGCAGCGCCGGCCCGGTCGGGCGATAGCTCTTGCCCGCATGCCTGTCAGGATCGATCAGCGCCGCGACGGCGACGCGGGCGATGTCCTCGTTCGAGGGCGGCGCGTTTCGGCTGTCGCCGGTCAGCGTCGGGAACACGCCGAGGTGCGCCGCGAAGCCGATCAGGTTGAGGTAGTTGTCGGCGAAATAGCCGGGGTTGACGATCGTATGCGCGACGCTCGGGATCATCGCGAACAGGTTGTTCATGAGCCAGTTCTGGCGTGTCGCGAGCGAGGGATGGGCCGGGCTCGCTGTCCACTGGGTCAGGCCAACGATGTGTTCGAGCCTGGCCGCGCGTGCCGCCACGGCGAAGACCGCGACGGCCTGGATCATGTAGGGGTCGAAGGGCGGCAGATAGTAGGCGCGCGTGCATCCCTGCACGGCGGCCAGCATCTGGTCGGGGTCGAACATGTCGGCGACGACGGTTTCGGCTCCGAGCCGGTCGAGAGCTTCGCTGCGCCCGTCACGGGCTCGCACGACGGCGCGCACCGGCCAGTTTTTCTCGCGCAATTGGGCCACGACCGCGCGTCCGGTCTTGCCGGTCGCGCCCGTGACCAGGATCGTGGGCCGGCTCACGACGGCTTCGCGGACGGGAGATCGATCATCGAGGGTCGGCTCACAGGAGCTCGCGCACCGTTTCGAAGCCGAGGCGCCGCAGCGATGCGGAGCCGCCATCCTCGGTGGCTCTTTGCCGGTGTGACCGAGTTCGCCCCCGCAAATGCATGCGCGGTTCGCGATCGATCAGCAGGCTGAGCAGGTCCGGACGGCTGTAGTGGCCACGGACCACAGAGAAGAGATTTCCCACGTCGTCCCGGCGCACCATCGCGCGGATCGGCACCGCATATGGCTTGAGCGCCGCGATGGTGAACCCACCGGTCGCACCAGTGACGAGGACGGGTCGGCTTGTCGTCATGCGGCTGGAACCCGTCGAAGGAGCGGCGATGCTGAGAGCGCCCGTTTGGGGCGACAGCCACGACCCTAGCGATCACGGCGCGCAGGTCTTTCCCGATGCGATCCTGGATTGCCCGATCCTGCGCCCGCAGCGCCGAGACCCGAGGTTTTCATGGCTTGCGGGCCTGCTGTCGACGCCACTCGCCGGGACTCACCCCGATGTATCGGGTGAACGTCCGCGTGAAATGGCTCTGATTGGCGAAACCACAGGCGAGGGAGATCTCTATCAAGGACAAACCCGCCCCGGACAGCAGCGCCATCGCCCGCTCCAGACGCCGGTCGAGCAACCAGCGATAGGGCGGCGTGCCGACCGTGTTGCCGAACGCCCGGGTGAAGTGACTGACGGAGAGCTGACAGAGGGCAGCCAACTCGGTCAGTGTCAGCGCGCCGTCAAGCCGCGCCGCCATCACCTCCTTCACGAGCTTTTCTTGCCACGGCGCAAGGCAGGGAGTGCGGCGGTTGGGATGGACTGGGAGCCCACCGTAGAAGCGGCAGACATGAGCGGTCAGCGCCCACGAGACATGATCCACGAAAAGCGGATCGGCCGTCGCCGGCTCCTCCAGCGATGGCAGGAGGCTGAGCCCAAGGGTGTGAAGGACGGGGTCTGTAATGCCCCCCGACCGTGAGGAATTCAGCCCTCCGCCCGCCCGATGGCCTGCATCGCGCGCCACTTTGTCCAAGGCCGTCTGCGGCAGGTAGAACTGCAGGCAGTGGAACGAGGTCTGGAGATCCGCGATCGTGCTCTGGCTGATATCATGGACGCCGATGGCGCCCGCCTGCATCGGCTCGGTCGAGATGCGGCGTCCAGCCACCCAAAGGCGACCATGATAGGGCTGCAGCTGAAGAGCGACGACGAACGCCTCCTCGGGCACGAGGGGCGATGTGACTCCCAAGCCATCGCGGTCGCATCGCAATTCGGTGACGGCGATCGGCGCTCCGTGCAGCGTTCGAGCCCGCAATGTGGGAGCGGCGTCAAGATGGAAGGCCTCGGCGATCCGATCGCCGTAGGAGCCGAGTTCGGCTTTGAGGCCTCCACCCATGGCGTGCGACCTTCATGTCGGCGGAAAGAGACGATCGGCGCGGCAGCCGATACTAAGACGACCGGTCATATTAGTTTGAGATGACCGACGTGTGTCAAGGCACGAATTGCGCTCTTCGCGTATTCGCCTAAACAGACGGACCGACCGGCTGCCGGTCGTTGCCTCTCAGAGCAGGCGGATCAGGCCCGGGACAATGGCGTCGAGCGTCAGAGAGAAGATCGTCAACGCCGCGTTGGATCGCTTCCACGTGCTGGGCTTCAACGCCTGCAGCGTGCAGAACATCGTCGAGCAGGCGGGCGTGCCGAAGGGCTCCTTCTACAACTACTTCAAATCGAAGGAACTGCTCGCGCTCGAAGTCCTCGGCATCTACGCGCAAGGGGTGCGGACGGAGATGCTCGCCGACGCCAGCATTGCGCCGATGGATCGGCTACGCGGCCAGTTCGCGTTCATGGCCGCGAGCTACAAGGGATACGGGTACGGCACGGGGTGTCTCTTCGAGACGCTCGCGACCGAAGCCTCAGATCAGACGCCGCTCATCCGAAACGCCGTCGCCCAACTGTTCGACCATTGGACCGGCCTGGCCGCGACGGCCATTCGGGACGGTCAGGCCGCGGGCGACATCCACGGGCACATCGATCCGGAGCGCACCGCACGCTTCCTCATAAATAGCTGGCAGGGTGCCGTCGTCCGCATGAAAGTCACGAACGACAATGGGCCTCTCGAAGACTTCTTCGCGGTCGGGCTGGCGCCGCTGCAACGGGGAACCTGATAGGAATCGCCCGACAAGATGCGTGATCGAGCGAGGTCGGGCGGTTCCACCGACTTCGCCGCGCGGGCCTGGGCTAAGGCCGGCAACCGTGTAGGAAAAGGCGGGCGCAGGCCGTTGCCCGGGCGGCGATCTCGCTCTCGGTTGGCGCTCCTCGTTGGCCCAGCATCGCTGCACGCTGCGGCTCCATGATCATCATGCCGCGCAACATCCCGGCCGCGACATGGGGATCGTCGAGGACGAGCGCGCCCTCGTCCCGCATACGGGTGAGATAGCGCGTCATGTTCGTATGGGTCGCGACGATCGCAGCGGCGTAGAAATCCGTCGCGAGATCCGGAAAGCGGTCGCTCTCGGCCAGGACGAGCCGTTGGATGGCGATCGTGTCCACGGCCAGCGTCAGCCGCCCGAACTCGTGCAGGATACGCTCGATCCCGGCCTCAATGTCCAACAGGGCCAGGATGTCTGGGTCGACCGCCAGCAGGAAGCTATCGATCCGGTCCGCCACTGACGCCTTGAACAGCGCCGCCTTGGTCGGCACCAGGCGATAGAGGGTCTTCTTCGAGACGCCCGCGCGCTTGGCCACGGCATCCATGCCGGTGCTCGCGTAGCCGTTGGCCATGAACTCCGCACGGGCCGCTTCGGCGATGACATGGCGGGTCTCCGCGTCGGGTCGCGCTTGGGGGCGGCCTCGCGGCCGGCGTGTGCTGTCCATGACGTTCATCGAAACCATCCAGTGGCCGTTGACAAACCAAAGATGACGTCTATTTTGGAGAATATCAAGTTTCCTAATGTTGATGACAACGGTCCCGTTGGTCCGTCTGTCTCCCAGGAGTGATGGCGATGACACGGCATCCCGGACAATTCGAGATCGAGCGTGAGATCAAGGCGGAAGAGGTGCTCGGTCGAGCCAAAGGCGAGACGCCCGCCGAAACGGTTCCCGCCGTGTCCACCCCGGCGCTTCCGGCAAAGAAGCCGCTGCGGCGCATTCTGCTCGTCGGCGCCAGCCTCGCCGCTATCGCGGCCGGCGCCTACTACGGCCACGACTACTGGACGGTCGGCCGCTTCCACGTCGCGACAGACGACGCCTATGTGCAGGCCGACAACATCACGATCGCTCCAAAGATCTCCGGCTATCTCGGAGCCGTGCTGGTCGGTGACAACGAAACCGTGAAGGCTGGTCAGGTGCTGGCCCGCATCGACGACCGCGACTACAAGGTGGCGCTCGAACAAGCCAAGGCCGACGTCGCCGCCGCGCGTGCCACGATCGCGGCCAAGCAGGCGACCATCGACGCGCAACAGTCGATCATCGACAGCGCGCGGGCGACCATCACGGTCGACGAGGCCAACCAGACCTTCGCCGAGCAGGAGAACATCCGCTACAGCGCGCTCGCGACCTCCGGCTACGGCTCGGTGCAGAACCAGCAGGGCGCCGCCTCTCGCATCGCCGCGGCTCGCGCCAGCATCGTGCGCGACACGGCGGCACTGGCCGCGGCCGTGAAGCAGGTCGCGCTGCAGAAGGCGGAACTCGCCCAGGCGGACGCCGCGCTCGGCCATGCCCAGGCTGTCGAGGACCAGGCCGAACTCAACCTCGGCTATGCCAGCATCGTCGCGCCGGTCGACGGCGTCGTGGGGAACCGCACCTTGCGGGTCGGCCAATATGTGCAGGCGGGCACGCAGCTGATGTCGGTCGTGCCGTCCGACGGGGCCTACGTGGTTGGCAACTTTAAGGAGACGCAGCTGACCGATGTCAGGCGCGGCCAGCCGGTCGAGATCGACGTCGACATGTTTCCCGGCCGCAGCTTCCACGGCCACGTCGACAGTCTCGCGCCCGCCAGCGGCCAGACCTTCGCGTTGCTGCCGCCCGACAACGCCACCGGCAACTTCACCAAAGTGGTGCAGCGCATCCCCGTGAAGATCACGCTCGACGGCGGCAACGCCCGTTCGAGCGACCTGCGGCCCGGCATGTCGGTGACGCCGAGCATCGACACCAAGCAGGCGCCAGCCGCCAAGCAGGCGAACGCGGACTGACCGTCCCGGCGGACGTGACGCAAACCACCACGGGCCCGGAGGGCCGAAAGATGTCGACCAGCATCACCGCCAATGCCACCCTCGCTATCCCGGCCCGCACACCGGCCGGAGCGAGCACAAAGGATTGGATCGCCGTCGGCGCCTGCATGATCGGCGCCTTCATGGCGATCCTGAACATCCAAATCACCAATGCCTCGTTGCTCGATATCGAGGGCGGCATCGGGACAGGCGTCGACAACGGCGCCTGGATCTCGACGTCCTATCTCATCGGCGAGATCGTGGTGATCCCGCTCACCGACTACCTCAGCCGCGTCTTCTCGTTCCGGCGCTACCTGCTCGTCAACGCGGTCCTGTTCCCGCTGTTCTCCATCGGCTGCGCCTTCACGCATGACCTCGGCTCGATGATCGTCATGCGCGGCCTGCAGGGTTTCGCGGGCGGCATCCTGATCCCCATGGCTTTCACCATGGTGCTGACCAAGCTGCCGAAGTTCCAGCAGCCCGTTGGCCTCGCCATTTTTGCCCTCTCGGTCACCTTCGCGCCCGCCATCGGGCCGACGATCGGCGGCTATCTCACCGAGAACTACGGCTGGCAGACGATCTTCTACATCAACGCCGTGCCGAGCGCCGTGATGGTGCTGGCTCTCGCGCTCACCCTCGACGCCGCCCCGATGCAGCTCGGCCTCCTGAAGCAGGGCGACTGGTTCGGCATCGGCACCATGGCGATCGGCCTCGCGGCGTTCCAGACGGTTTTGGAGGAGGGCAACAAGGACGATTGGTTCGCCTCACCCTTCATCCTGCGCCTCGCCATCGTGGCGGCGGTGTTCCTGACCGCCTTCGTCGTGATTGAGCTCACGGTCGAGAAGCCGCTCGTCAATCTGCGGCTGCTGGCCCGCCGCAATTTCGGCATCGGCGTGCTGGTCAACGTGCTGGTCGGCTTCGCGCTGTTCGGCACGGTGTACCTGTTGCCGCAGTATCTCGGGCAGGTGCAGCGCTACAACGCCGAGCAGATCGGCAACGTGCTGGCTTGGACCGGCCTGCCGCAGCTGATCCTGATCCCCTTCGTGCCGAAGCTGATGAAGCGTTTCGACGCCCGCTACATCGGCGGTCTCGGCATCGCGATCTTCGCGGCGAGCTGCTTCATGAACACGACGCTGTCGCTCGACAATTCCGGCGACCAGTTCTGGCTGCCCAACATCGTCCGGGCCATCGGGCAGGCGCTGATCATCACGCCGATCAGCGCCATCACCACCGCAGGCATCGCCCCGAGCGAAGCGGGCGCGGCCTCGGGCCTCTCCAACATGATGCGCAATCTCGGCGGCGCCATCGGCACCGCGACGCTCGCCACCGTGCTGACCAAACGCGAGCAGTTCAGCTCGAACATCATCGGCCAGTCGGTGACGCTGTCGCGCGAGATCGTGCGCCAGCGGATCGACACGATGACGAGCTACTTCATGGCCCATGGCGTCTCCGACCGCGCCGAGGCGACCCGGCAGGCTGTCGTCGCGCTGGGACAGACGGTCAAGCGCCAGGCCTTGATCATGGGCTTCAGCGACACATTCGGGGTGATCGGCGTGCTGCTGGCCATCGCCGTCGTCGCCCTTCTGTTCGCCAAGAAGGCGCAGAGCGGCGGGGCAGGAGCACACTGACGAGAAGGCGACAATGCCGGCCGGGCCGAGTCCGTCCCGCTTCACCGGCGACGAGATGCCCGGCCGAGACGAAATGGAACGGCGTTCCGCGAAGGCATTCTGGTGTTCGAGGGGCCTTGGCATGAGATGTCCGCAATGCCTCGCGCCACGATCTGTAACTCCTGATTATCGAAATGACTCTGTTCCCGACCGGCGATCCCGACAAGGCGCGGCCGCCATCTTGAACAAGATCATGCAACGCTATAGCGTCTTGCACTGCACCATCTTTGTGCCGCGCGGGGCGCTCTCGTGCGTCAGCCGTATCAGGGTTTCGAGGCTGCCTTCATGACTGCGAATTCCGGCACGATTATCGTCGACAACAAATCGATCGAACTTCCGGTAAAGACCGGAACCATCGGTCCTCAGGTTGTCGACATCAGCAAGCTCTACGGACAAACGGGCGTCTTCACCTACGATCCCGGCTTCACCTCGACCGCGAGCTGCGAATCCTCGATCACCTATATCGACGGCGACGAGGGCGTTCTGCTCTATCGGGGGTATCCGATCGAGCAACTGGCCGAGCATGGCGACTTCCTCGAAACCTGTTATCTGCTTCTCTACGGGGAACTGCCCAACAAGGCACAGAAAGCCGATTTCGATTATCGTGTGAGCCGCCACACGATGGTCCACGAGCAGATGGCCCGCTTCTTCCAAGGTTTTCGCCGTGACGCGCATCCGATGGCCGTGATGACCGGCTGCGTCGGCGCCCTGTCGGCCTTCTACCATGACTCGACCGACATTTCGGACCCGACCCAGCGGATGATCGCCTCGATGCGTCTGGTTGCCAAGATGCCGACGCTGGCCGCCATGGCGTACAAATACAATATCGGCCAACCCTTTGTTTATCCGAAGAATGAACTCGACTATACCGCTAACTTTCTGCACATGTGCTATGCGGTTCCTTGCGAGGAATACAAGGTCAACCCGGTCCTGGCGCGCGCGCTCGACAAGATCTTCATTCTTCATGCCGATCACGAGCAGAATGCCTCGACCTCGACCGTGCGCCTCGCCGGATCGTCTGGCGCCAATCCCTTCGCGTGTATCGCGGCCGGTATCGCCTGCCTGTGGGGGCCGGCACATGGGGGCGCCAACGAGGCGGCACTCAAGATGCTGTCCGAGATCGGAACGCCCGACCGCATCCCGCAATATATTGCCAAGGCCAAGGACAAGAACGACCCGTTCCGCCTGATGGGCTTCGGTCATCGCGTCTACAAGAACTACGATCCGCGCGCCAAGATCATGCAGAAGACCTGCCATGAAGTGTTGCGCGAGCTCGGCATCAAGGACGATCCGCTGCTTGAGACGGCGGTGGAACTTGAGCGCATCGCACTTCACGACGACTATTTCATCGAGAAGAAGCTCTATCCGAACATCGACTTCTATTCAGGCATCACCCTCAAGGCGATGGGCTTTCCGGTCTCGATGTTTACCGTGCTGTTCGCCCTCGCCCGCACGGTCGGCTGGATCGCGCAGTGGAAGGAGATGATCGAGGATCCGGGGCAGCGCATCGGTCGTCCGCGCCAGCTCTATATCGGCGCCGAGCGTCGGGATTTCGTGCCGATCACCGAACGCTGAACCCACCACGCCGCTCGCGTGCCTCGTCGAAGCCGCCTTTGGGCGGCTTCTGCTTTTGGCGCTGCGCCCAGGTTCCGCTAAAAGCGGCTGGGATTCGAGAGGTGGATGCGCCATGACCGACAGCTACGACCCTTCCAACATCTTCGCCAAGATCCTGCGGCGCGAGATTCCTTGCCACAAGGTCTTCGAGGACGAGGTCGCTCTGGCTTTTATGGACATCATGCCGCGCTGCGATGGGCACTGCCTGGTCATTCCCAAAGCCCCTGCGCGAACACTCCTCGACATCGCGCCGGATGCTCTTTCGCAACTGATCACGCGGGTGCAGCGCGTCGCGAAGGCAGCCGTCGCGGCGACCGAGGCGGACGGTCTGACGTTGCAGCAATTCAGTGAAGCCGCCGGCGGCCAGGAGGTCTTCCACCTGCATTTCCACATCCTGCCGCGTCGGCACGGGGTGGCGCTTCGCCCTCCGGCGGGTCCCGTGGCCGATCACGCTACTTTGGCCCGACAGGCCGAAGCCATCCGGGCAATGCTGGTGGCCTGAAAGCCCCTGCGACGAACGTCTTTCGAACATCCACGGAGCGGAGCTTGATGAGGGTCGTCGTGAAAAGTGCCGGGGTCCGTTCCGCCGTGCTGGCGGTTCTGATCGTGACAATGCCAGGCCCGACCCGCGCCAAGACCCTCTGCACGATCGTGTCCGATGGCGTCGATGGAAAGGTCCTGCTGGAACGGGGAGATTGCCGGACGCGTGTGACACCAGCCTCGACATTCAAAATCCCGCTCGCCGTCATGGGTTTCGACAGCGGTTTCCTGAAGGATGCGCATTCGCCGGTCTTTCCCTTCAAGGAAGGCTATCCGGACTGGGGAGGCGAAAACTGGAAGCAACCGACCGATCCCACCCGGTGGCTGAAATATTCCGTCGTCTGGTATTCCCAGCTTGTGACGCATCAGCTTGGCGAGCCGAAACTGACCGCCTATGCGTCCGCGTTTGGCTTTGGGAACGCCGATTTCTCCGGTGATCCGGGCAAGACCAACGGTCTCGATCGGGCATGGATCATGTCGTCCCTGAAAGTCTCGCCGCTCGAACAGGTGACCTTCTTGCGCAAGCTGGTCGACCGGCAGCTTCCGGTCTCGCCCGGCGCGATGGATGAAACCCTGAGCATCGTCGAAACGTCACCGGCCGACGGAGGCTGGAACGCACATGGCAAGACGGGGGCGGCCTTCCCGCGCAATCCGGATGGCACCTTCGATGAAGCGCGCGGTTACGGATGGTATGTGGGCTGGATGAAAAAAGGGGATCGCACGCTTCTGTTTGCCCGCCTCGATCAGGATGAGCGGAAGGAGAGGGATGCGCCCGGCATTCGCGCCCGTGCCGCCTTCATCAAGGAATGGCCCGCCCTTGCGGCGACGCTGCTCCCTTAGGACACCCTCGACGAGTCTTGGAAGGCGGCCCACGAGGTCCGCCGCCAGTGGCGCGAGTGGAAGCTGAGGCAGACGAGACACGCCCGGGTGGACCGACGCGGTTTTGCCTTGCTCCTGCCGCCTGGACACGGCGCCGTGGCTGCCCCTAGCATTATCGCAGTCTCGCATCGTCGGCGGCAATCACTGTCACGCCGTCAGCCGCGCCACCTCGGCGCGGAGCTCCGGCAGAAGATCGGCGGCGAACCAGGGGTTGCGGTTCAGCCAAGCGGTGTTGCGCCAGGAAGGATGCGGCAGGGGAATGAGGCGGGGCGTCGTCGTCGCGAAATCGCGCCACCCGGCCACGATCTCGGCCATGCCGGCGTTGCGGGCGAGCGGGATGCCGAACCGGGCGAGATGATAGCGGATCGCATGGAGGCCGATCATAAGGATGAGCTCCGCTTGCGGCATGGCTGCGAAGATCCTGTCATGCCAGGCGTCGCGGCATTCCGGTCGCGGCGGCAGATCACCCTTGTTCCGGTCGTGCCCTGGAAAACAGAAACCCATGGGCACGATGGCGACCCTCTCCCGATCGTAGAAGCGGTCCGGCGAAAGCCCCATCCAGGCCCTGAGACGAACCCCGGAGGGATCGTCGAACGGCACGCCGCTGACATGGGCCCGATGGCCCGGCGCCTGGCTGGCGATCACCACGCGGGCCTGGCCCGACAGGCGAAAGATGGGACGCGGCTCGTGCGGCAACGGCAATCCGTCGGGTCGCTCCCGGCAAATGCGACATCCGGCAGCGGCCTCCGCCAGACAGAGGAGTGTACCGACGGCCGGGGGCGATTGGTGCATCACGGCCACACCCTCGGTCTGGCCGCACGCGATATCGCAGACACCGGGAGCATGTTCTCGATCGGCCTGGGTTTTATCGGTTCCGTGAGCCCCACGTTAAGAGTTTTTTGCAATTGTCCCCTGGCCCGCGGCTGCGTTGCGTCGAGCGTCTTGTCGATGAGTCAAATCACGGCCGAAATGATTGAGGAAGGCCGGAGCGGGTCGCTCGCTGCGAGCGCACAGCGAAAGCGCAATGCGCAGAAGATGCGCGCCGCGCGTGAACGGCTGACCTCGTCGGGCACCGGCCAGCGGACGTTCGACCTCGAATTGCTGCGCCTCTTTGGCCAGAACCAGCGCACCGTCATTGTCATTCAGGCCGTGATGGTCTGCGCTTCGGCCTTCGTCCTGTCGTGCTGGCTCTCCTGGATCCTGGTGGTTCCCTGGCTCGCCGGCGCCCTGACGGGGCTGGGTTGCGCGCTGTTGCTGGTGCGCCGGTTCGAACAAGCCGACCTTCCCACAATCGTCATCGAGCGATGGCGAAACCGGTTTGTCCTCTCGCAATTCGCGCAATCGACCGTCTGGGCACTCTTTGCCGGCCTTTTCGCGCGAAGCGCGATCCCCGTAGTCGACGTGGGCATTCCCCTCCTGTTGCTGAGCGTCTCCGCGACCGTGGCGCTGCTGTGCGCGAGCCTGCCCTGGGCCTTCTACGCCGGCGCTCTCCCCACATCCTGCGCGCTTCTCGGACTGATCCTGTACGATTTCAAAGCGAATGGGACATACGAGGCCGTGATCGCGATCGCAGCACAGGTCTTCTGCTTCATCGTGGCGCGGCGGCTCTACACGGTCGAATTGGCGGTTCTTGCCGTCAAGGCCGAGCGGGACACGAGCATTGTCGAACTGGAGCAGGCCCGACTGAATTCCGACGAGGCACGACGACGCGCCGAGGAGGCCAATCTCGCCAAGTCGCGCTTTCTGGCCACCATGAGCCATGAGCTGAGAACGCCACTGAACGCGATCCTGGGCTTTTCGGAAGTCATGAAAGGGGAATTGTTCGGCCCACATTCGGTACCGGTCTACAAGGAATACTCGAACGACGTTCATTCCAGTGGCCAGCATTTGCTGATGTTGATCAACGAGATCCTCGATCTGTCGAGGGTCGAGGCGGGCCGCTACGATCTGCACGAGGAACCTGTCAGTCTGGGCGGCATCGTCGAGGAGTGCCGCCACCTGATGACGCTGCGGGCGAACAAGCGGGAGATCCGGCTGCAGGAGGCGGTGGAGCGCAACCTGCCCCGCATCTGGGCGGACGAACGCGCGATCCGGCAAGTGGTGCTCAACCTTCTGTCGAATGCCATCAAATTCACCCCACAGGGTGGAAGTGTCACGATCAAGGTCGGCTGGACCGTGGATCGGGGCCAATATGTTTCGATCAAGGATACAGGCCCCGGCATTCCAGAAGCCGAGATTCCGATCGTCATGTCCTCCTTCGGCCGCGGCACCCTGGCGCAGAAGAATGCCGACGAAGGCTCGGGCCTCGGTCTGCCGATCGTCAAGGGCCTCGTCGAGATGCACGGGGGAAGCTTCACGCTCAAGTCCAAGGTTCGGGAGGGCACGGAGGTGATCGTGGTCCTGCCGCCCGAGCGTGTCATCGACGCGATGCCGCAAATGGATGCCGGGGCGCAGAGTGGCGGCTCGCGTCGCCGACACCCCTTCTCGTCAGCGGCCTGAGTCGTCCGCCCTGTCGGCCACGCCCGCCTCTGAAAAGGTGGACATGCCATTGAAGGTCGCCAGCGCCGCCTTGACGATTCCGGCAGCCAGCGCGGCGCCGGTGCCCTCCCCCAGCCTGAGCCCGAGGTCGAGAAGCGGCTCCTTGCCAAGTCGTGCCAGAACAGCCGAATGGGCGCCTTCGGCCGAGCGATGGCCGGCGATGCAATGATCGAGAAGACGCGCATCGAGGGCGTGAAGCACGGCGGCGGCGGCACAGACCACATAGCCGTCGAGGATCACAGGCACGCGCTCGATCCGGGCCGCCAGGATCGCCCCGACCATGGCGGCGATCTCGCGCCCCCCTAGGCGCCGCAACACTTCAAGCGGATCGCCAAGATGAGCGGCGTGCAGAGCGACGGCGCGCTCGACCGCATCGATCTTGCGTGCGAGACCGGCATCATCGACCCCCGTGCCACGCCCGACCCAGTCGGCCGCGGCGCCGCCGTAGAGCCCGTGATAGATCGCGGCCGCGACCGTGGTGTTGCCGATCCCCATTTCGCCGAGGCACAGCAGGTCGGTGCCGTTGGCGACAGCCTCCATGCCGTAGGCCATGGTGGCCGCGCAGGCCGCCTCTTCGAGAGCAGGCCCGACCGTGATATCGGCGGTCGGAATTTCGAGCGCCAGTTCGAAGACTTTCAGCCCCAACCCGAAGGTGCCGCAGATCTGGTTGATGGCGGCACCGCCGGCCCCAAAATTCGCCACCATGCTCTGTGTCACCGAGGCCGGATAGGGCGAGACCCCCTGGGCCACCACGCCGTGATTTCCCGCGAAAACCGTAACGACAGGCCGGTCGATCACCGGTCGCTCGCGCCCCTGAACCGCGCCGAGCCAGGCCACGAGGGATTCGAGACGTCCCAGCGAGCCCGGCGGTTTGGTCAATGTCGCGTCACGCGCCGCGATCGCCGCGACGGCCCCCGTATCGAGCGGCGGCAGATCCGACAGAAGCGTGCGAATATCGTCGAAGGGAAGGCCGGTGGGCATCGACTTGCCTTGGCTGGAGGAAACGGGTCTCGGGCGCCGGGATGGTCCGGGCGGCTCGGGTTCGAGCGTCAACTAGGCTCCTAACTGGCGCGACGCAACCCGGGTCGGATGCGCCATCAAAGCCCGCGCGCGGCGGCATTGCTTTCGCTACAGTGACGCTTTGCGACCGCGCTCTGGGGGCCGTCATGTCTATGCAGTGGCTGCGCGACCAGGCCGGGCAGGCTTTGGATGCGACGCGGTTTCTCTCGCGTCTGCCCGTGCCGGCAACAACTGCGATTCCCCCCTCGCTCGCGACGACACTCCGCTCGGCCCCGCTTGCCGGCGTCCTGATCGCAGCGGGGCCGGCCCTCCTGCTGGTCCTCGCGATACGGGCCGGGCTGCCGAGCCTCGTCGCCGCTACTCTGGCCATTGGATCTCTTCTGCTCGCGACCGGGGCCCTTCACGAGGACGGCCTCGCCGACACGGCCGATGGGTTCGGCGGCGGCCGGAACCTCGGCCGCAAACTCGACATCATGCGGGACAGCCGGATCGGGACGTTCGGGGCGTTGGCGCTCGGCACGAGCCTGCTGCTTCGCGTGGCCTGCCTGCAGACCCTCGTCGAACGGTGCGGTCCCTGGAATGCGGCCCTGGCGCTGCTCGCCGCCGCGGTCCTCTCCCGTGCCATGATGCTCGTTCCGCTCACCCTGCTGCCACCCGCACGGGCCGATGGCCTCGCGCGCGCGGCCGCCCCGGACAGCACGGCGCCGCTCGCATCGGCGCTTGCGGTCGGTCTCCCACTGTCGTCGCTCCTGGCTTTCCGGGCCGTGCCGGACGGGCTACAGATCGTCGCCGCGCTGCTGTTCAGCGCCGCCGCGGCGCTCGGCATCAGCCGCTTGGCGCGCCATCACATCAAAGGCGTGACGGGCGACGTGGTCGGCACCGCGCAACAGGCGGCCGAACTGGCGTTTCTGCTGACGCTCTGCGCCTATGCGGCCCGCTCCTGAACAAGTGGTTCTGCGACTTCACGATCAAGGATCTCATGTCAGCCGGTTCGACTCCCTGCATCAAACTCTGCCTGATGGATGCGCCGTCCGGCCTCTGCCAGGGCTGCGGCCGAACGCTCGATGAGATCGGCGGCTGGGGATCGCTCGACGAGCCGGCCAGGCTGGCGATCATGCGACTGTTGCCGGGCCGCCTCGCCGCCGCACGATTTGAAACACCGACGAAGACCGGCCGGCACGATCGCCGCCGCGCCCTTGCGGAATCGTCGTGACACGGGCTGACGTCCGCGTCGCCCGGATCGATCCATGAACTTCGGCGAACTGACGCGCGAGGACTGGGCGAGTATCCTAGTCTACGGCAGTATCGGGCTGTTCCTCGCCCAGGCGGTGCCCGGACTGTTCCGGGGACGTCTCCTGGCAGGAGTGCTGTCGCTGTTCGCCTGGAGCGCCGTCTTCGTGGTCGCGCTCGTCGGCTACGCGTATCGGTTCGAACTGCATGGTATCGGCGAACGCGTTCTCGCCGTCGTGTTTCCCGGCACCGTGGTCGAAACCGGCACGCGCGAGGTGACCGTGTTCCGGCAGCGGGACGGACAATTCTCGATTACGGCCAGCATCGGCAAGACGCGGCTGCCCTTCGTGCTCGATACAGGCGCTTCAACCGTCGTGCTACGCGCCGAGGATGCCCAGCGGGTCGGGCTGCCGCTCCGGCGCCTGGAATACAATATTCCGGTCGCCACCGCGAACGGCCACGCCTTGACGGCCGCCATCGTCCTGCCGAGCCTGCAGGTCGGGTCCATTCTAGAAGCGGATGTCGAGGCCCTGGTGGCCCGGCCGGGCGCGCTGCACGAGAACCTGCTCGGCATGAGCTTCCTCAATCGGCTCGCGAGCTTCACCTTCATGAACGACAAGCTGGTTCTACGCGGCCATTGAGGTTGCCGGACGCTGCACATGGGCGAGCGCTGCCCGGACGACGTCGAGTCCAGCACCCGGCTTCGGCGCCTCGGTCGCAAGTTGCCGTCGCCACATCCGCGCGCCCGGCAGGCCGGGGAAGAGGCCGAGAAGATGTCGGGTCATGTCATGGAGGCGGACACCCTCGGCCAACCGCGCGCCCATATAGGGCATGAAGGCCTCGACGGCCGCGAACCCATCGGCCAGGGGGGCGGGCGCACCGAAGAGCACGGGATCGACCGACAGCAGCATCTCGGGGTCCTGATAGGCGGCCCGTCCCACCATGACGCCATCGACCAGCCCAAGTTGCGCCTCGCATTGCGCCACCGTCTTGAAGCCGCCGTTGACGCCGATCACCGCGCCTGGCCGGGCGGCCTTGAGCCGGGCCACGAGCGCATAATCGAGCGGCGGCACGTCGCGGTTCTGCTTGGGGGAAAGACCCTGCAGCCAGGCCTTGCGGGCATGGACGATCAGGGCCGCGGCGCCGGCCGACAGAACGGCCTCCGCCATCGCGGGGAGCGCCTCCTCCGGGTTCTGGTCGTCGACGCCGAGGCGGCATTTGACCGTGATTGGAAGGGCCACGGCCGCCGCCATCACAGCCACGCATTCGGCAACCAACACCGGCTCGCGCATCAGGCATGCCCCGAAGCTGCCGTTCTTCACCCGGTCCGAAGGGCAGCCGACGTTGAGGTTGATCTCGTCATAGCCGTAATCGGCGCAGATCCGGGCGGCCGTCGCGAGGTCGGCGGGAGTGCTGCCGCCCAGTTGCACCGCCACCGGGTGCTCCACGGCGTCGAAGCCGAGCAGCCGGTCGCGCGGCCCGTGAATCACGGCGCCGGCCGTCACCATCTCGGTGTAGAGCCGTGCTCGACGTGACAGAAGGCGATGGAAGACCCGGCAATGTCGGTCCGTCCAGTCCATCATCGGGGCGACGGAAAAGCGCCAAGCTCGCAATCGTTCGGGGTTCTGCCCTGCTGACACTCTCTCACCTGCATGTCGCTTGCTGAAGGCCCAATTTACGGAACGACCTCCTGCTCGATCCAAGCCCTTTTGTCTCGAACTCCCGAAACTACACGCAGGCTGTCCGTGGCGCCACCCTATCGACGGCCGACCGGCCTTACCGGATGAGCGTGTCGAGCGTGATCGGCGTCTTGCGCGCCCGATGGCCGGTGGCGTGCCACACCGCATTGGCGATCGCGCCGGCCGTGCCCGTGACACCGATCTCACCTACGCCCTTGATGCCGAGCGCGTTCACGTGGGGATCATGCTCGTCCACCAGGATCGCTTCGACCGATGGCACGTCGGCGTTCACCGGCACATGATATTCGGCAAGGTTGGCATTGGTAATGCGGCCGGATCGCGCGTCCGTGATGGCCTGCTCGTGCAACGCAAAGGAGATGCCCCAGATCATCCCCCCGTAATATTGGCTCTCCACCATGCGTGGATTAATCACTCGTCCGGCCGCAAACGCGCCGACGAGACGCGTGACGCGGATCTGCCCGAGTGTCGGGTCGACCTTGACCTCGGCGAACACGGCGCCATGGGCGTGCATGGCGTAGCTCTGCTGCGTGCCGGGGTTGGGCGCGGCTTGGCCCTTTCCCTCCACCGAGTGACGACCGGCCCGGTTGAGAATGTCGGAATAGCTTTCGCCCCGGCTCTCATCGTCGCGCCGCATCAGCCGGCCATCGCGCGCCAAGACACCCGTGTTGCCGGCCCCGAACAAGGGCGAGCGCTCATCATTCGTGGCAAGGGCCGCCAGCGCCGCGATGACGGAGGCCCCGGCATTGTGGATCGCACTGCCGGCCGTCGCGGTATGGGCCGAGCCTCCGGCAATTCCGGCATTCGGCAGATCCGACGTTCCCATATTGAAGGTGATCCTATCGAGCGGCAGGCCGACGCCATCCGCGGCGATCTGGGCCAGCGCCGTCCAGGCCCCCTGACCCATGTCATGGGCTCCGATGTCGACCGTTCCGGTCCCGTCCGCCCGCAACTCCGCGCGGGCTTCGGCCTGGAACATCAGGGCCGGAAACGTCGCCGTGCCCATGCCCCAACCAACCAGCAGGCCTGCCGGGTCGCGCATCGATCGCGGCGCGAGCGGGCGCGACGCCCAGCCGAAGCGCTTTGCGCCCTGCACGTAGCAATCGCGCAGCGCCTTGGAGGAGAACGGCTTGCCGGTCAGCGGCTCCACCTCGGCATAATTCTTCAGGCGAAACTCCAGCGGGTCGAGACCGCAGGACTCGGCCATTTCGTCGATCGCTCCTTCCAGAGCGACACTGCCCGAGGCTTCGCCGGGTGCCCGCATGAACAACGGCGTTCCCATGTCGAGCCGTACTGCCTCATAGGTGGTCGACAGGGCCGGTGTCGCATAGAGCGTGTGACTGACGCCGCCGCTCGGCTCGAAGAAATCGTCGAAGCTGGAGGAGGCCGTCACCGTGTGATGATCGAGGGCCGTCAACGTACCGTCGGCCTTGGCGCCGATCCGGAAGCTCTGACGTGTCGCGGCACGATGGCCGACAGGCCCATACATCTGCTCCCGGCGCAGCACGAGCTTGACGGGTCGGTTCACGAGGCGGGCCGCCATGATGCCGAGCACCTGTGGGCCGGAGATCAACCCCTTCGAGCCAAACCCGCCGCCCAGGAACGGGCTGCGGATATGGATGTCGGCCTGATCGATTCCAAACAGGCCCGCGATGCGGCTTTGCGCCATGGCCATACCCTGGCTGGGCGTGTCGATGACGAGCCGATCGCCATCCCATTGCGCCACGATGGCATGGGGTTCCATGGCATTGTGATATTGCGCGGCCGTCTCGTAGGTCGCATCGACCCGCTTCTCGGCGCCCGTCAGCCCGGATTCGACATCGCCACGGCTGGCTTTCGGCTGATCGCCGACACCGACCGACGGTGGTACGAATGGGGTCGCTGAGGCGAAGACGACATGTGCCGGCTCGGTCTCGTAGGTCGGCCGTAGGAGAAGGGCGCCTTCGGTCGCGGCCTCCAATGTCTCAGCGATCACCACCGCAATCGCCTGGTTTGCGTAGCGGACGCGGTCGTTCTGCAGCAGGTCGAGCCGGAACGTGAAGGGATTGGCCTTCTCGTCCGGGTCCTGTGCGAGTTTCGGAGCGTTGGCGGGCGTCATCACCTCTGCCACGCCGGGATGGGACTTGGCGGCGGTGACATCGAGCGACGCGACACGTCCGCGCGCAATGCTGCTGGCGGCGACAACGGCATAAAGCATGCCGGGCGGATGATTGTCGGCCGCATAGCGGGCGCGACCCGTGACTTTCAACAGCGCTTCGCGCCGCGTCAGCGGCTGACCGATGCTGGAGCCTTGCCGGATGTGAACGGGTGCGGTCTCAGGCATGGAGGGCAAGTCCTTCCGGCTGGGCGAAAACGGATCCAGGCAGGGCCGGCATACGATCGGGCGTGCCCGCCGCAGCAAGTCCGAGCGCCCGCACGAGGATGCGGCGCGCCAGCTCGATCTTGAAGGCATTGTCGCCCGAGGGCTTTGCGTCGGCGAGCGCAACCTCTGCCGCCTCGGCAAAGGCCGCCTCATCGCAGGCACGTCCAGCCAAAACCTGTTCGGCCGCGCGGGCCCTCCAGGGCTTCAAGGCTACACCGCCGAGCGCAAGCCGGGCCTCGCTGACCACGCCTCCTTCGAGGCGCAAGCTCGCCGCGGCGGAGACCACCGCGAAAGCGTAGGACGTGCGTTCTCGGACTTTCAGATAGCGGGAATGCGCCGCGTAGCCCGCCGCGGACGCCGGCAGATGCAAGGCAACGACAAGCTCGCCCGGACTAAGAACCGTTTCGAGCTGGGGTTCGCTGCCGGGTAGACGATGGAAGCTGTCGAGCGGGACCACGCGCGACCCAGTAGGCCCCTCGATCTCGACGCTCGCATCGAGCGCCACGAGCGGCACGCAGAAGTCCGACGGATGGGTGGCGATGCACTCGGGGCTCCAGCCCAACACGGCATGAAGATGGTTCTCGCCGTCGCGCGCGTCACAACCCGCGCCGGGCTCACGCTTGTTGCAGGCGCTCGCGGTATCGTAGAAATAGGCACAGCGGGTGCGCTGAAGCAGATTGCCGGCCACCGTCGCGGCATTGCGCAATTGCGCGGAGGCGCCCGACAGTAGCGCTTCGGCCACGGCGGGATGGCGCTTGGAGAAAACGGGATGGTAGGCGAGGTCGCTGTTGCGAACGAGTGCGCCGACCCGCATGCCGCCGTTAGGCAACACCTCGATCCCATCGAGGCCCGGCAGGCGGGTAATGTCGATCAGAAGCGCCGGACGCGCGACGCCACCTTTCATCAGGTCGAGCAGGTTGGTGCCTGCCGCCAGGTAGGCGGAACCGGGTTTCCGGCCCGCACTGATCGCCTCGGCGACCGAGGCCGGGCGCAGATAGTCGAACCTGTTCATGCCGCCTCTCCCTGGGTTTGCCGATGCAGCTGCGCCTGTGCCTCAAGAACCGCCGCCGTGATGCCGGCATAGGCCCCGCAGCGGCAGAGATTGCCACTCATGCCCTCCCGCACGCGCTCGGGGTCGTCGCCCGCTTGCCCCTCTTGGATCAGCCCCACGGCGCTCATGATCTGGCCCGGCGTGCAGAAACCACACTGGAAGCCGTCATGCTCGATGAAGGCGGCCTGGACGGGATGAAGGTGATCGCCTTCCGAAAGTCCCTCGATGGTCAGCACCTCCGCATCGTCGCAGCTGAGTGCCAGAGTCAGGCAGGCGTTCACGCGCCGTCCGTTCAACAGCACCGTGCAGGCTCCGCACTGGCCGCGGTCGCATCCCTTCTTCGTGCCCGTCAGGTCGAGCCGCTCCCGGAGAAGGTCGAGCAGTGTGATCCGCGGGTCATCGATCGCGACCTCGCGGCGCATCCCGTTCAAAGTGAAAGACAGGGTCGAGTTCATCGTCCATTCCCGTGATGGCAGACGGCGAAAGGCCGGCTCTTGCTGAAAAAATGCGGTGAGAAACCGAGCTTCCGGCGGTTGCCGATGGCGAGGCGGAAATGCCCGAAATCTTCTCGATCAGGCAATTTCGTTAGACGAAGTTCAAAGCTCAATCGTGAACCCGCGAAAACAAGTCTCATGGAGGAATGTATGGCGCCACCGGTCAGAACCAAGTGGGCGTGACTTTCGAAACGCCTTTGATCTTCTGGATCGTGAGAGCCGCTATTCTGTAGTCGAAGCGGCCCGCGGCAAAATATGCCTGCGGGTTCCTACGGTTCGCCCCTTTCCCGTCGTGTCTTGGCCCACCATTCCATGCGTTTCGCGATGTCGCGTTCGAAGCCGCGTTCGACCGGATGGTAGATGGATTGCCGCCCCAACTTCTCGGGCCAGTAGTTTTGCCCCGAGAACGCGTCCGGCTCGTCATGATCGTAGCGGTAGGTGCCGCCGTACCCCTGCTCCCGCATCAGATGGGTCGGGGCGTTGAGAATGACCTTCGGGGGCATCAGCGAGCCGCCGTCCTTGGCGAGCCTTTGCGCGGCCTTGAAGGCATTATAGGCCGCGTTGGATTTGGGCGCGGTGGCGACGTAGATCACCGCATTGGCCAGCGCCAATTCGCCTTCGGGCGAGCCGAGAAAATCATAGGCGTCCTTGGCGGCCGTCGTGACCACGAGAGCCTGCGGGTCGGCGAGGCCGATATCCTCGACCGCCATGCGGACGAGGCGGCGGGCGATGAACAGCCGGTCCTCGCCACCGTCGAGCATGCGGGCGAAATAATAGAGCGCGGCATCCGGATCGGAGCCGCGCACCGCCTTGTGCAGCGCGGAAATCAGATTGTAGTGGCCGTCCTGGCTCTTGTCATAGAGCGGCGCGCGGCGCTGCACGATCTCGGACAGCGTGGCTGTGTCGAACACTTCGCCGGGCCGCGCCGCCCGCCAGATCTCCTCGGTCAGCGTCAGAAGAGCCCGGCCATCGCCATCCGCCATGCGGACGAGGGCGGCACGCGCCTCAGGATCGAGCGGCATCGGCCTGGCTTCGAGCTGTTCGGCGCGCGCCAGCAGGCGGTCGAGCGCCGCCGCGTCGAGCGCCTGAAAGGTCAGCACCCTGGCGCGCGACAGAAGCGCGGCATTCAGCTCGAAGGAGGGATTCTCGGTGGTGGCGCCGATCAACGTGATCGTGCCGTCTTCCATGACGGGGAGGAAACTGTCCTGCTGGGCACGGTTGAAGCGGTGGATCTCGTCCACGAACAACAGGGTCCCCTGCCCCGTGCGGCGGCGACCACGCGCCTCGTCGAACAGCTTCTTGAGCTCGGCCACGCCGGAGAAGATGGCCGAGACCTGCACGAAAGCGAGCTTGGTGGTCCGCGCAAGAAGACGCGCCACGGTGGTCTTGCCCGTGCCGGGCGGCCCCCAGAAGATCAGCGAGCCGAAGCTGCCCCCGGCCGCGAGCCGTGTGAGCGCCCCTTCCGGACCGATCAGGTGATCCTGGCCAGCCACATCGTCGAGGCGCTCCGGTCGCAAGCGGTCGGCGAGCGGTCTGGCCACATCATTGTGCAAGCCTGCGGCCGAGAAGAGGTCGCTCACCGAACCTCCCTGATCCTCAGCCACCGACTTCCGTCTGCACGACCTGGCCCCCGCGGACAAGCGTCAGACGCCAATAATCCGTGTCGCGAGCGGCTGTGGCCCGCGAGAACATCTTCGTGTCGGTCATGCGCGCATCGTTGATCGAAAGGATGACGTCGCCCTTCTGAAAGCCCGTGGTGGCGGCGGCCGACCCATCTTCGATCTCCGTCACGACCACGCCGTTGCGGGCTCGCTGCAGCGAGAACTGCTCGGCCACGGCAGGCGAAAGGTTGACGACCGTCGCGCCCGAGAAGGGCGACTGGTTGTGGATAGTCACCGGATCCCGGGCAGGCACTTCCGGTGCGCTGACGAGTTTGAGGCTGAGATCCAATGGCTTGCCGTTCCGCCGCACCACCAGCGGCACCGTGCCGCCGAGCGGGCGCGTGCTGAGGCGGTAACCGAAGGCATCCGGCGTATCGACATCCTGCCCGTCTAGACTGGTGATGACATCGCCCTGCTTCACACCCGCATCGGCGGCCGGGCCCGTGTCCAGGACCTCGGATACGAGGACGCCTGCCGGTCGGTCAAGGCCCAGCCCCTCGGCGATGTCATGCGTGACACCTTGCAACGACGCGCCCAGCCAGGGACGCTTCACCTCATGGCTGCCGCGCTTGGCGGCCGCCACGATGATCTTCACGAGATTGACCGGGATCGCGAAGCCGATCCCGATGCTGCTTCCCGTCTGTGAATAGATGGCGGAATTGATGCCGACCAGCCGCGCATTCATATCGACGAGCGCCCCGCCCGAATTACCCGGATTGATGGCTGCGTCGGTCTGGATGAAGGATTGATAGTCGCTCCCGCCGAGCGTCGTGCGGGCGAGCGCCGAGACGATGCCCTGCGTCACCGTCTGGCCGACACCGAACGGATTGCCGATCGCGAGCACGATATCGCCGACCTGCGCCAGATCCGAGTCGCCCAGTTCCATAGCCGGATAGCTTTCCTTGCCCTTGATCTGCAGCACCGCCAGATCGGTGCGCGGGTCGTCGACCAGGACCGTGGCCTCGAACTCCCGCTTGTCGGCCAGCGCGACCTTCATCTCGTTCATGCCATCGATCACGTGATGGTTGGTCACCACGAGGCCGGTCGGGTCGACGATCACGCCGGAGCCAAGGGATTGCGCGCTCGGGCCGCCAGCGCGCGGCTGGCCGCCGTCGCCGAAAAACTGCCGGAAAATGGGGTCGTCGAACAACGGGTTGCGTCGCCGCTTTTCCACCCGGGACGCATAGACGTTGACGACCGAGGGCTGCGCCCGCTTGGCGACCGGTGCAAAGGACAACAGCACATCGGCACGCGTCTGCGGCACCTGCCGGGGTTCGTCGCCGGCGGCACGGGCCAGGGTCGTGAGGCCGCACGTCACCAGAAGTACGGCGGCGAAGCGCGCAAGGAGAGTCACGGGATGTCAGGCTCCGATATGCAAGGCGACGAAGATCGAATCATCTCAAACTCTGAGTCGATACGCCTTTCGGGGTTCGCCGCAAGCGGCGTCGATCAACAAAAAAGCCGGGACGAGCCCGGCTTTTGCAATGCTGATGTGAAGGAAATCAGGCGGCTTCGGCCTCTTCGGTGGGGCCAAAGGGTTTGCCCTTGGCATCCACATCGCGATCGACGAATTCGATCACGGCGAGGGCGGCATTGTCCCCATAGCGGAACCCGGCCTTCAACACCCGCGTGTAGCCTCCCTGACGCTCCTTGTAGCGCGGGCCGAGCGTGTCGAAGAGCTTGCGAACGAGAACCACGTCATGCAGCTGCGCAATGGCCTGACGGCGGGCATGCAGATCACCGCGCTTGCCGAGCGTGACGAGCTTCTCGACGACGGGGCGAAGGTCTTTGGCCTTCTCCAACGTGGTGACGATCTGCTCGTGATGGATGAGCGCCTGACTCATGTTCATGAACATCGCCTTGCGATGCTCGGCCGTGCGATTAAAGCGGCGCTTCTTGCGACCGTGATACATGGCTTTCTCCTGTTTGTTGTGCGGCCGCCGTGCCAAGGGCCGGCCGCTCTCTTAATGTCGTGCCGTTGATCGGCCCGACGCCTTCTTCCGTCATGCTCCTCGCATGGACGCTCAGTAGTGTTCCTCGAACCGCTTGGCGAGCTCGTCGATGTTCTCCGGCGGCCAACCATTGATTTCCATGCCGAGGTGAAGACCCATCTGGGCCAACACTTCCTTGATTTCGTTTAAGGATTTGCGGCCAAAGTTCGGTGTCCGGAGCATCTCGGCCTCGGACTTCTGGATGAGGTCACCGATGTAGACGATGTTGTCGTTCTTCAGGCAGTTGGCCGACCGGACCGACAGTTCAAGCTCGTCCACTTTCTTGAGCAGCGCCGGGTTGAAGGCGAGCTCCGGAATGGCGGCGGTGACTTCCTCGCGCTTCGGCTCCTCGAAGTTCACGAAGACGTTCAGCTGGTCCTGCAGGATGCGAGCCGAATAGGCGACCGCGTCCTCGGGCGAAATGCTGCCATCGGTTTCGACCGACATGATCAGCTTGTCGTAATCGAGCACCTGACCCGAACGGGTGTTCTCGACGCGGTAGCTGACCCGGCGCACCGGCGAATAGAGGCTGTCGACCGGGATGAGGCCGATCGGTGCATCCTCGGCGCGATTGCGGTCAGCCGGCACATAGCCTTTGCCCGTGGCCACCACGAATTCGATGCGGATCTCCGCGCCCTCGTCGAGCGAGCAGAGTACGAGATCGGGGTTCAGCACTTGGACGTCGCCGACCGTGCCGATGTCGCCTGCCAGCACCTGGCCCGGGCCCTGCTTCTTCAGCACCATCCGCTTCGGGCCGTCGCCCTGCATCTTGATGGCGATGTCCTTCACGTTCAGGACCAGGTCCGTCACGTCTTCCCGCACGCCGGGGATCGATGAGAATTCATGCAGCACGCCGTCGATCTGCATGGCCGTGACGGCCGCACCCTGCAGCGAGGAAAGGAGGACGCGGCGCAACGCGTTACCGAGCGTGAGCCCGAAGCCGCGCTCGAGCGGCTCGGCGACGACGGTGGCGGTGCGCTTGGCATCGTCACCCGCCGTGATTTCGAGCTTGTTGGGCTTGATCAGATCTTGCCAGTTCTTGTGGATCACGGAACACACCTTCTGAAATGCGAATTCGGCCGGGGAGCCTCACGCTCAACCCGCGCCGAACACGACGAAGCGCCGCCCGAGGGGCGACGCGAGTTGGTTAGACGCGGCGGCGCTTGCGCGGCCGGCAGCCGTTGTGCGGGATGGGCGTGACGTCACGGATGGATGTGACGGTGAAGCCCGCCGCCTGCAAGGCCCGGAGAGCCGATTCGCGACCCGAGCCAGGTCCCGACACTTCGACTTCCAATGTCCGCATGCCATGTTCGGCCGCCTTGCGGGCAGCGTCTTCGGCAGCCATCTGGGCCGCATAAGGCGTCGATTTCCGCGAGCCCTTGAACCCCATCGTCCCGGCCGAGGACCACGAAATGGTGTTGCCCTGCGCGTCCGTGATGGTGATCATCGTGTTGTTGAACGAGGAATTCACGTGGGCGACGCCCGACGCGATATTCTTGCGTTCGCGTCGCTTCACGCGACCTGCTTCTTTTGCCATGTCTCTCTTGGTCCTTCAGGCGCGCCCGTAATGCCAGGCGCTGGGGAGTCGGATTACTTCTTCTTGCCGGCGATCGGCTTCGCCTTACCCTTGCGGGTGCGGGCATTGGTGTGGGTCCGCTGACCACGAACCGGAAGCTGACGGCGATGACGAAGGCCGCGGTAGCAACCAAGGTCCATCAATCGCTTGATGTTCATCGAGGTTTCGCGACGAAGATCGCCTTCCACGAGATAGTCGCGGTCGATCGTCTCACGGATCTGCAAAACCTCGGCGTCGGTCAACTGGGCGACGCGACGCTCCGCGGGGATCTGCACCTTCTCGCAGATTTCCTCGGCCTTCTTGCCGCCGATGCCGTGAATATATTGAAGCGCGACAATAACGCGCTTGTTGGTCGGGATATTGACGCCTGCGATACGGGCCACGTGTTCACTCCATCCGGCGATCGCTGCTCAGGCGATTCCGTCACCATCATCGAAACGAGGGGTTTTCAAGCGAAAACAACCGGGGTCTCCGTAGAGAACCCCGGTTCGGTCAAGCGCATCCGTTTCAGCTCGCTTGCCTATAGAGTCTTAAAACCGGCGCGTCAACATGACCTGAGGGTCGATCGCAGAACAGCTCGAACGTCCCAGAAAAAACGCCCGCAGCAGATGCCGCGGGCGCGCAAGCCACAGCTTGATCCATCAGGCCGTCGTGACAGCTTCCTTTTTCCGCCTCAGGCCGTAACCGACCACCCCAAGCGCCACAAAGGCAGCGCCAAACATGGGAGCAGCGCCGGGAAGGGGAACCGCGGACACGGAACTTGTCACTCCCGATACCGTAAGAGCCGTAAATGTCCCAGAGTTGTCGCTGTAGCAACCTGGCGAGCCGTGATACCCGCAGGCATCCGAAATGCCGAGCACCAGTCGTGTAGCGCCGGTTGGAACGTAGAAAGTTTGCACAGCACCGGTTCCATCACCCGTCAAGCCATCGCCAATGAAAAAGGCTTGCTGCAGCTCCGGCGCAAGGGAGGTGAAGTTCGTGGATGTGAACGTCAAGGCTGACGGCGTTGTCGATGAGATCGTCGAACCGAGAAACACGCCAGCTAGGAAGCCGTCGTTCGGGGCCGTGAGACCCGCAATATGGTTGGCCCCCGAGTTGTAGGAATCCGAGTCCGCCGAGCCCACGCCGTCGGCGTCGTTGTAGTTGCCACCGCTGTTGAGCGCGACGGTGATGGAGCTGGGAATCGAAAAGCTCACGGACGCGAGGCCTGTCACGTCAAGGATGGTCGGAGCGACACCGCCTGATCCATCTGCCCCGCCAGCCTGGTAGATGTCACTTTGAGCGTTGATCGCGGTTAAACTAATCACGGCCGCTCCCGCGCTGGGCATTCCAAGTAGAAGCGAGGCCGTTAGTCCGACCGCCGAAGCCAGCGAAAAGTGACCAAGAAAGCTAAGTTTTAGGTTCATTTGCCGATCCAAGATGCATCCTCGTGGGATGCATAAGATTGTTAGCTTGCGGCAAAGCTCTACAGGATGCGGTCGCGGCACGAATGGTGCATATGCACCAAGGCACAAAAGACTTCGGCCTTTGGATCACTCGTTGCTCAATGTGTGCGCAGTCATATCGCGCGCATCACAAGGCGGAGGAAAGCACACACGCATGCCGGCGTTAGCCACGTGCGTCTGTGTTTGTTCAGCCCCTAGCCGACTCGCCACGACGACGAGCGGTTTCCGATGTCTCAGGCCTGTTTACGCATCGGCTCAGAGGAAGGTGCCGAGAGCAAGCGGTCGATCTGCTGGCTTACATCCGCAATCGGCGCCATCCCGTCCACCACCTGAAGCCTGCACGTCTGCCGGTAGTAATCGGACACTGGCGCTGTCAGTTCGCGATAGGCCGCAAGGCGGGTTTTAAAGGCATCCGCGTTGTCGTCGGGCCGAACAGTTCCGCCAGAAGCAATCGTTTCCGCGACGCGCTTGGCAATGCGCGCGCCCAAGATGGCTTCGTCGACACCGAGTTCGATCACCGCATCGAGCGGCTTATCCTTGCTCTTCAGCATCGCATCGAGCGCCTCCGCTTGAGCGACCGTGCGCGGAAATCCGTCAAGAATGAAACCCCGATTGGCGTCTTCTTCCTCGATGCGGTCGGCCACGATGCCGATCACGATCTCGTCGGACACGAGCCCGCCGGCCGCCATCACGTCCTTGGCCTTCAGACCGGTGGGCGTCCCAGCCGCCACCGCGGCGCGCAGCATATCACCCGTCGAAAGCTGAGGAATGCCATGGGTGGCGATCAGCCGGGTCGCCTGTGTGCCCTTCCCTGCGCCGGGTGGCCCCAGGAGAATGATCCTCATCGTTTCTTCCCTCTCAGGCGCGATTTCTTGATCAGCCCCTCATACTGGTGTGCCTGGAGGTGGCCGTGAATCTGCGCAACAGTGTCCATCGTAACGCTGACAACGATCAGCAGGGAAGTCCCCCCGAAGTAGAAAGGCATGGCGGCGTAGGAAATAAGGAGTTCCGGCAGCACGCAGATGATCGCCAGATAACCGGCACCAAGCACCGTAATGCGCGTCAAGACCTTGTCGATGAAAGCGGCCGTGCGCTCGCCGGGCCTGATACCGGGGAGAAAGCCGCCATGTTTCCGCAGGTTGTCAGCCGTCTCGACCGGGTTGAAGACGACGGCGGTGTAGAAAAAGGCGAAGAAGACGATCATCCCCACATACATGACGATGTAGAGCGGGCGGCCGTGGCCCAACAGGCTTGTGATCGTGCCCAACACGCCACCGGTTCCGGCATTGGCTGAAAAATTCGCAATCGTGGTCGGCAGCAAGAGCAGCGAAGAGGCGAAGATCGGCGGAATGACGCCGGACGTGTTGAGCTTCAGCGGCAGGAACGACGTCTGCCCCTCATAGACCCGATTGCCCACCTGGCGCTTCGGATAGGTGATCACGAGCCGGCGCTGCGCCCGTTCCATGAACACGATGAAGGCGATGACCGCGATCGCCATCACGACCACGAGCAAGATCAGCGGGGTTGAGATGGCACCCTGGCGCCCGAGCTCCAACGTGTTGGCGATCGCGGCCGGGAAGGCCGCCACGATACCGGCGAAAATGATGAGCGAGGAGCCGTTGCCGATGCCGCGCGAGGTGATCTGCTCCCCCAGCCACATCAGGAACATCGTGCCGCCCACGAGCGTGATGACGGTCGAGATGACGAAGAATGGTCCGGGCTCTGTGACGACACCCTGTTGCGACGAAAGTCCGACCGCGATGCCATAGGCCTGAAAGGAGGCCAGAATGACGGTCAGGTAGCGGGTGTATTGGTTGATGACTTTGCGGCCGGACTCGCCTTCCTTTTTCAAGGTTTCGAGCGACGGGATGACGGAGGTCATCAGCTGAATGATGATCGACGCCGAGATATACGGCATGATGTTCAGGGCGAAGATCGCCATGCGCTGGACGGCGCCGCCCGAGAACATGTTGAAGAGTTCCAACACGCCCTGCTTGTGGCCGGTGAAGCTCGCCTCGAACGCGGCGGGGTCGATCCCGGGCAGCGGAATGTAGGTGCCGAGCCGATAGATCACCAGAGCGCCCAGCGTAAACCAGATGCGCTTCTTGAGATCCTCGGCCTTGCTGAACGCCGAGAAATTGATGTTCGCCGCGAGCTGTTCCGCTGCCGATGCCATGAGGCGCTCCAGGAGGCGGGTGCCCGCCCCATCCCGTTCCGGGTGTCAAACAAAAAAGGCGGATCGATGGGAAGACCCTTCGCCCCGCCTTGGATTTATCGTGAGGGCCGAGAAAGCACCACGCCTAAGTTCATGACGGTCGGCCGACTGTGAGCGGACAACCGCCACATTTAGCGGCCAGGCCATGGCCCGAGCACGGAAGCCGGGTCAATCCGCTTGGTCACGAGCCGGAGCACGACCGTGACCCGCGAATGTCAGCCCGCTACGGCTTTCGCAGCCTTCGCCACGAGCAGTTTCACCGAACCACCGGCCTTTTCGATCGCGGCCAGGGCCGATTTTGAGGCACCGGCGACTTCGAACTGCAGAGCCGCCGTCAGTTCGCCCATGCCGAGGATCCGCACGCCGTCGCGCGCCTTGGCCACAACGCCCGCCTCGATCAACGAGGCGACCGTGACGGCACCGGACAGCTTGCCGGCATCGACCGCGGCCTGGATACGACCGAGGTTGACCTCATTGTAATCGAGCGTCGAGACATTGGTGAAGCCGCGCTTCGGCAAACGCCGATGCAACGGCATCTGGCCGCCCTCGAAGCCCTTGATGCGCACGCCGGTGCGGGCCTTCTGGCCCTTGACTCCGCGTCCGCCGGTCTTGCCCTTGCCCGAGCCGATGCCCCGGCCGACGCGCATCCGATCTTTGGAAGAGCCGGTGTTGTCGACGATATCGTTCAGTCTCATGATCAGCCCTCCCTTACTTCGCGTCGATGACGCGGATCATGTGCGCCACTTTGGCGATCATACCCCGGACGGACGGCGTGTCTTCGAGCGTCGAACGGCGCCCGATCTTGTTCAGGCCGAGGCCCTTGAGTGTGGCACGCTGCTCGGCCGGACGGCCGATCGGGCTGCGGGTCTGCTCAATCGTGACGGTGTCTTGAGAAGCCATGGTCCATGTCCTCCCTGATCACGCGTCGACCGCATCTGCATCGACGCCCTGACGGCGTCCCTGCAGAACGGAGACTTTCATGTTGCGGCGAGCCGCAACGGCGCGGGGGGAATCTTCCTGCTTCAAAGCATCGAAGGTCGCGCGCACCATGTTGTAGGGGTTCGACGAGCCCTGGCTCTTCGCCACGACATCGTGCATGCCGAGCGTTTCGAAGACGGCGCGCATCGGGCCACCCGCGATGATCCCCGTGCCGGCCGGAGCCGAACGCAGAATCACCTTGCCGGCGCCATGGCGACCGTGGACATCATGATGAAGGGTACGGCCTTCGCGGAGCGGCACGCGGATCAGACCGCGCTTGGCAGCGTCGGTCGCCTTGCGGATCGCTTCCGGCACTTCGCGCGCCTTACCGTGTCCGAAACCGACACGACCCTTCTGGTCGCCGACGACGACGAGGGCCGCAAAGCCGAACCGGCGGCCGCCCTTCACGACTTTGGCGACCCGGTTGATGTGGACGAGCTTGTCCACGAATTCATTGTCGCGCTCTTCACGGTCGCGACCGTGTTCTCTTTCACGTGCCATTTTGGTCCGTCACTTGCGCGGGTGCATGCAGATGCAAGCCGCTCGCTGGGATTGGAGGAGCGGTGTCTGGCACATTATGGCGAAGGGATCAAGGCGGTCGTCGTTCGGCTTGCCGCGCCGATTTGTGCGATCGCCCAGATGCGAGCGCGGCGGAACAGTCCCGGCTCAGCCGTGGACCTTCTTGTAGGCACGTGTGCATTTGGCACTGATCATGGCTTTCTTTTCATCCATGCAGGCCCTGATTTTACCCTCGTCCGGTATCGCGTCTTTGCACAGCCTCTGGACATCCGGAAAGCAGGCGGCTCTGAGCACATCGTCCTCGGTCGGTTGCCTGACCTTGGCAGTAGCCACAATGGTGCTGGCGAAAAGAGCGACGATAGTGAACATAAAGCCGGACTTCATCAGTGTTCCTCCGTTGTAGGTACGGAGGAATATGCCTGAGATTGCCGCATGTTCCGATCGACCGTGGCTTCGCTTGTCGATTGGGGTTCACGCGCTGTTGGTCGTGCGGCCTTTTCGTCAATCCCGCTTCACAGCATCCGGCCTCGCCTCAGGAGAACGAGTGTGCCGACGCCCGTGATCAGCATCAGTCCGATCCCGTACCAGAAGCCCAACGGATCCTGTTGCGCCGGCAGGCCGCCGAGGTTCATGCCGAACAAGCCCGTGATCAGGCTCATGGGCAGGAAGATCGTCGTGACGATCGAGAGAATGTAAAGGTTGCGGTTCGTGGCCTCCATCAGACGTGCCGAGGCCTGCTCCTGCAGCAGCCGCGCGCGCTCCTGAACAAGGTCGAGGTCGTGGCCGAGCGCGCCGAGCCGCTCGATCGCAGTGCGGAGCTTCGCCGCGTCCTGCTCTTCGATCCAATGTGGCAGTCGCGACAAAAGACCGAGCAGGGCGTGCTGCTGCGGCACCATGTGGCGCCGCAGGCGCGCGGCCATACGCCGGAGCCGCCCCAGTTCTTCCCCGGGGCGCCCGCCCCGCTCTTCAAGCACGTCCTCTTCGACGGTGTCGACGTTCTCTGTGAGTTCGAGAATGAGGTCGCCGAGCGTGTCGGTCACATGATGCAGGAATTGCGTGACAAGCGCGATCGGCCGGTCGACCTTGAGGCCTTCCCCGAGCGCCTCGCGGAGCTTTTCCACCCCTGCCAGGGGCTTTCTCCGCACACTGATCAGGCAGCGGTTGTCGAGATAGAGCCGCAGGACGTCGAGCTGGTCGGATTTTTGGGAGAATTCGTGGTGCAGGTCGCCAACGACGCCCGCGAGGCCCGAACCCGCGGCCTCAATCCGCATATGGGCATCGGCGCCGAGAAGAACGGCTTTGGCGGCCGCCGGAACATGCGAGCAGGCGCTGATCCAATCTCGCGCCCGTGCATCGGCCTGATCGAAATGCAGCCAGACGAGACTATCGTCGGCCGCCAGCGCCGCATCCATGTCGCTCCATTCGACCTCACTCATGTCCCCCGACGCATCGACCCGGTAACCGCAGACGAGACCGTGTGAGTCGACGAGGTCAAGCATGGCGCGTCACTCTCCAGGCAGCGATCAGGCGTCGAAGTCGCGATGAACGTCGTGAGTCAAGATACCGGTGCCCGAAGGCGGGATCGCCAGCCAATCCTCGCGCTGGAGCGTCCGTTTGGTGTCTTCATGGCCGCTCTGCCAATGATCCTTCATGGACGTGCCGGAGAACTCATAATCCTTGGCGTCGCCCTCATAGGATTTCTGCTGGTAGATCAGTTGCAGGATCGTCATTTCCGGCGAGCTCGCCAGCTTATCCCGCATGGCTCGCTCGTCCTCGGTCAGCAACTCCTCCGGAACCTTGAGCAAGGCCTGATAGGTTCGCTTCTTCCAGCGCTGCAATCGGCTGAACATATCGGTCGTGTTGCGGGTCCGGGACGAATACATGATGTCTTTCTGCCGGGCCGCCACATCCTGGATCGTGCGTGGAAGTTGACCGCGCGCACTGAACAGGTCGACCTGGAAGACCAGCGAGTTCATGCTGTCGTCCTGGGCGAGCAGATGCTGCAGCGGCGTGTTCGAAACCAGGCCGCCGTCCCAGAAATAATCCGTGCCGATCCGCACGGTGGGAAAGGCCGGCGGCAGAGCGCCGCTCGCCATGACGTGTTCGGGCTCGATCCGGATCTTCGCATTGTCGAAATAGACAAAGTTGCCCGTAAGAGCATTGACGGCCCCGACCGAGAAGCGACGTGACGTCGAGTTGATCAGATCGAAATCCACGAAGTCGAGCAGCGTTTTTCGAAGCGGCGCCGTGTCGTAGTAGCTGGTGGCGTCCTGGGCGCCGGCGGGACTCAACCAGGGATTGACCTTGCGGGGTTCGAAAAAGCCGGGTTGGCCGAACATCATCGTGAACATCGAACTGGCGGCATTGCGGGCCTGGCGAAACACGTCGCCGTCCGGCGTATAATGCCACACCTTGCGCGCGGTGATCCGGTCCCAGAAGGCATGCAGGCGCTCGAGCCGGCGCTCCGGCGGGTTTCCGGCAATGAGCGCGGCATTGATCGCGCCGATCGAGACGCCCGAAATCCAGTCGGGCTCCACGCCCGCCTCGTGCAGCGCCTGATAGACGCCGGCCTGGTAAGCGCCGAGCGCGCCTCCGCCCTGAAGAACGAGCGCGATGCGGTCGCAACGGTCGGGCCGCCAATTCGTGGTGTGTGTACCGGGGGCAGCCGAAAGCAGCGGTGCGTTCATATGGTGGATGCGCTTCGAGGTCGGCGTTTACAGGCGAGTGGTCAACGTGGACATCGACCGACTGCCCACGAGAGCGCGCAAGTCTAGGATGCGGACCACTACAACCAAATGACGGCTCCTGACCCCGTATCGTCACGGCGCTGTCAGGAAAGGTTCTTCATCCGGTCAGATCCGTGCGCCAGGAGGGTGCTCCAAGGTGCGGTCGTGGACCATCGGGGCCGCTGCTCCAGAGGAGAATCATGATGTTGCAAGGCAAATCCGCGATCGTCACGGGCTCGACGAGCGGCATCGGTCTGGCCATCGCGCGCGCCTACGCCAAGGAAGGCGCGAACGTCATGATCAACGGTTTCGGCGATGCCGATGCGATCGAGCGCGAGCGCGCCGGCATCGAGGCCGAGTTCAAGGTGAAGGCGCTCTATTCGGGTGCCGACATGTCCCGCGGATCGGCCATCGAGGCCATGGTGGTTGAGGCCGAGCACGCGTTCGGCGCCATCGACATCCTGGTCAACAACGCGGGCATTCAGTTCGTGTCACCTGTCGAAGACTTCCCGGTCGAAAAGTGGGACCAGATCATCGCGATCAACATGTCGGCCGCTTTCCATGCGATCCGGGCGACGCTGCCGGGCATGAAGGCCCGCAAATGGGGCCGGATCATCAACACGGCCTCGGCCCATGCGCTTGTCGCCTCGCCCTTCAAATCCGCCTATGTCACGGCCAAGCACGGGATCGCGGGACTGACCAAGACGGTGGCGCTCGAGGCGGCCACGTTCGGCGTGACCGCCAACGCGATCTGCCCCGGTTACGTCTGGACCCCCCTGGTCGAGAAACAGATCCCCGAGACGATGCAGGCCCGCAACCTGACCCGTGAGCAGGTCATCAACGACGTGCTTCTGCACGCCCAGCCAACCAAGCAATTCGTCACCGTCGAGGAAGTCGCGGGCCTTGCGGTTTTCCTGTGCTCCGATGCGGCCCGGTCGATCACCGGCGCCATCATCCCCATCGACGGTGGATGGACGGCCGAATAATCGCGCCACGAGGGAAACACCGATGAAAGCCGAAGATATCCTGCGACTCCGGTCGACACCGCTGTCGAGCCCGAGCTATCCCGCCGGCCCCTACCGGTTCGTCGACCGCGAATACATGACGATCACTTACGAGACCGACCCGGCGCTGATCCGCGAGCATCTTCCGGAGCCGATCGAGCCCAATGCCGAAAACATCGTGGTCTACGAGTGGATCAAGATGCCGGATTCGTCAGGCTTCGGCGACTACACGGAATCCGGGCTCGTCATCCCGGCGACCTTCAAGGGAGAGGACGTGAGCTACGTCTCCCAGATGTACCTCGACGATCAGGCACCGATCGCCGCCGGCCGCGAGATCTGGGGCTTCCCCAAGAAATACGCGCATCCCAAATTGCAGCTCGTTAAGGACACGCTCACCGGGACCTTGGAATATGCCGGCCAGCAGGTCGCGATGGGCACGATGGCCTACAAGCATGTCTCCATGGAGGGCAGCCGCGAGCGCACTCACACGTCCTTGGCAAAGACGCAGATCAACCTGAAGGTCATTCCCGGCATCGACGGGGACGCCGAGATCTGCCAACTCGTCGCCCTCAATATCGAGGACATCACGATCAAGGGATCCTGGAGCGGGCCGGCGCGGCTGCATCTCATTCCACACGTCAATGCTCCCGTCGCCGACCTGCCGGTGCGCCGCATCATCGGGGCGACCCATTTCATCGCCGATCTCACGCTTCCCTATGGCCGCGTGGTTCACGATTACAGGGCGTCGCGCTAAACCATGTGGGTGTAGGCGGCTCTGGCCAGCGAACGGCGAGAAGACGCTGGTTGAATCGCCGCAACAATCGAACCAGCCGGAAAGCTCGTCTCTTTGGACGATGTACCGCAATGTGCGGCACGCACATGGGCTCATGGCGGTCGTCACTATAATGGCGCCCACATCTGTCGCGAAGTCTTGCTGCGCATGCTTCGCTTGAGAAGCCCGTGGAAGATCGCTGGACTCGCTACAGAGTCACTTTCAGCTCCGATGACCCACGAACATTGGGACGTTTCCAGAGCCGAAGTCGGAGAAAGGTTACACTTTCGTCATCTCGCTGAGACATGCCTATGATCAGACGCACGGGTCTGTCCTTTCTGAGGAATTGCTGTGCTCAAAACTTTCTTGACCCGCTGTTCTGCCTTGGTGACGGTCGCTTCCCTGCTTCAGCCGGCCTTTCTAACCTTGGCTTTCGCGGAAACGGCGGCCTCCGTCACGGCGCAACCGACCGCTTCGGACCCGCTTGTTACGCAGAATTTCATCGACCCCGCGTCGAACCCCCAGCTCACGAACGCCCAGATGGCGCAGTTGCTGCGGCAGAAGATCAAATACGTCTTCGTGATCTTTAACGAGAACGAGTCGTTCGATCACGAATACGGCACGTTCCCCGGCGTCAACGGCATCTACTCGACCGGCCAGGCGCCGCGCTCGGCTGCCGCCACTCCGGGCTTCAACCAGACCTATTTCGACGCCTTCAACAACACGGCCAACACCGTGCATCCGTTCCTGCTCGGGCCGAGCCAGAACAGCACATACATGGACTCGGTCGATCACAGTCACACCGGCTTGGCCAAGAAGCTCGACGTGGTGAACGGCACGCCCAAGATGGACGGCTTCGCCCAGGACGAATTCACCGGCAAGGCCGGATCGGCTCCCGCAAGCCAGGCCGCTGAGGCGAAAGGGCGCCAATTCGCCAACCTCGTGATGTCGCATATCGATTGCGACACCATCCCGTTCTTCTGGCGCTATGCCAGCCGCTTCACGATCTTCGACAACATCTTCGCCACCGAGGACACGCCGTCGACCCCGAACGCGATCGCCATGATCGCCGGCCAGTCGGGCGAGACGCAATGGGTGAAGCATGGACCGGCCGGCACCACGGGCCCCGTCTCGGGAACCATCAACGGCATCAGCTATTCCGGCACGGCGACGACGGCCGGCTTGCCGATCGTCAACGATCCGAACCCTTATTGGGGCTCCGAGTTCGATACGACGACGGTCAACCGTCAGCCGACGTCTCCCAAGGAAAACTACACGCCGTCCAATGTCGCGCCAAACCTCACCTTCGCAACGGTACCGCTGACCGCGATGGGCACGGGCATCAAGTCGACGCTGTCCGGCGACCAGAATGCGGCCAGCAACGAGGCCGACATTCAGAAGGACATCCCGGCGATCGCCGCGTCCGGTGCCAAGCCGGTCGAGTGGCGCTGGTATCAAAGCGGCTACGACCACGAAGTGAACGACCCGACGAGCGTGGCGACGCACCAGAACTACGTCGCGCATCACCAGGGCCCGCAGTATTTCGGCTACCTGGCCAACAACAACAACACCATTCCGAACCTTCGCGGCGAAACGGATTTCTTTGACGATATCGCCGGCAACAAGCTCCCGGCGAACGGCGGCATCATCTACATCCGGGGTGGCTACAACAACCAGAAGGGCTTCGTGCCCCCGATCCAGAACCCCAATTATCCGGCCGCTCTGACCAGCACCGACATCACCACGATCGATGTCTCCAAGAACGGCGATGATGATCATCCGGGCTATTCGGACCGGCAGATCACCGAAGCCAATGATGCGCGGATCATCAACGCGATCGCGGCGAACCCGACCTTGTGGTCGCAAAGCGCGATCATCATGACCTACGACGAATCCGACGGGTTCTACGACCACGTGCCGCCGCGCATCCTGTCCTACGGCCCTGACAGCCTGCCGCTGTCACGCGGTGTCCGGGTGCCGCTCCTCGTGATCTCGCCCTATGCTCGCGCCCATACGGTGTCGCATGCGGAAGGCGACCACAATGCGGTGATCGAGACCATCAACGCCATCTTCAACCTGCCGGCCCTGTCGAGCCTGCCGGACGAAGCCGATGCGCTGGCGGCCGGCAACTCAGCGGCCTTCAATCAATTCGGTCCGGCTGGTTTCCAGCAGAAGTACCTTGGCCCGCGTGATACGAACTCGCCGATCACCGACAGCCTCCTGTCGGCCTTCGACCCGAAGCGCCTGCGCGGCCTCGCGCCGATCCTGCCGGGCTCCTACGCCATGATCCCGGACAATGTCGTGAACACGCTGCCGCACTATAACGGCAACGGCTGCTCGGCCATCGGCATCACGACGGAAGACCGCCGCCAGGGCATCACGGCAAACCCGCCGACCAACTTCAACACGATGGCGTCGACGCTGCCACAGTACAACATCCCGTCGCCCTGATCACGGCACGAACCTGAACACCCGAAGCTAGGACCAACGAAGACCCGCGCGCCAACTGCCCGCGGGTCTTTTCGTGATCAAGCTGGTTCCGAGCCCGAACGGCTCACAGAGGAGAGTGCGCGTTGCGCCAACATCACCGTTTTCTCGCCACCGCCGCATGCGGCGGCCTGTTTGCCTTCTGCCAGCCCGCCGCGGCGCAGAGCACGCTCGATGCCGTCAAGGCCCAAGGTTTCGTGCAGTGCGGCAGCGTCGAGCGCCCGGGGCTCGCCAAGGCCGACGACAAAGGACAATGGTCCGGTCTCGAAGTCGAAATGTGCCGAGCGATCGCGGTCGCGGTGTTCGGGCCGACCGGACGCTTCGCCTACCACGAATATGGATCCGACAAGGATTTCGACGCGGCCCGGCAGGGCACCGATCAGGTCTCCTTCGTGACCTTCTCCGAAATGGCCGCGCAGTCGTTGACCGATAAACTGCTGCCGGGCCCGACGGTCTTCCTCGAAAGCCACGATCTTCTCGTCGCCGCTGACTCTCCGGCCCGTGGTCCCGCCGATCTCTCCGGCAAAGGGATCTGCTTCATGAACGAGAGTCCCGCCAACGAGAGCGTGGACGCCTGGTTCGAGGACCGCCATATCCCGATCATCCGGCACGGCTACCAGGAAGACGGCGAGATGTACGACGGCTATGCGGTGCAGAACTGCCAGGCTGTCGCAGGTGAGTCGACCACCCTGGCCGAGGCTGCCCTCGATGGCGGCATCAATCATTTGAGGAGCCGCCTGCTGCCCGAGCATCTCTCCATCTTCCCGATCGTCGCCGCGACTCCGATCAAGAGCGATTCCCAGTGGGCCGCCATCGTGGCCTGGACCATCGATACGTTGAAGAACGCCGACGCCAAGGAGTCGCGCTATCACGCGAACGGCCTCCGGGCGATGCCGGTCGACGGAGCGGGCCTCGGTCTCGCTCCGGACTGGCAGATGCAGGTCGTCAAGACCGTGGGCAGCTATTCCTTGGCGTTCCAGCGGTCGCTGGGCGATCGATCGCCGTTCGACCTGCCCACGGGCTTGAATGCGGCACCGGCCGAAGGCGGCTCCCTCTTCGTGGCGCATAAAGACTGACACGTCGACCGCCGCCCAGGCTCACGGCGGCGGATCGCCCGGCGGTTTCGCCGCATGGGCGAAAAGTGCGAAGTCGGCGTTGCGCTGATCGTTCCGCAGGCGAAGGCCGGTCGGCAACACGGTCACGGTCCAGGCGCCGATCCGGTCACCCGTGCTCACAACGGAGGTTTTGCCCCCGGTCTCCAAGCGGATGATCGCCAGATTCTGCGCGCCGTTGATGATCCCAACCAAGTGGATCGGCGGCGGCGGTTCTTGTGGGGGCGGTGGCGCGGAGGCCGGGGCGACCGGCTCCGGCACGGCAGCCGGTGCAGGCGGTTCGGCTCGCGCCGGATTGAACAAAGGCCGTTGCCGGAACCCGGAGAGATGGTCCTTGGAGATCGCCCTCATCGGGTTGGCCGATCCGTTCAGATCCCCCTCGGCCCGCGCCGGTGGGACGACATCGCGGAACACCAGGACCAGAACGACAGCCGCAGCGATCCGACGTCCGGCACTCATGGCGCCAAGGCCTTCCAGGCGCCTTGCACCGTCATGGTTACGCGCAGAAGACCGCTCCCGTCCGCCTTGCTTTCGGGATCGGCTTCGGCGCGTGCATTGAGATCCGGGACCGTCAGCAGCGGCACGCTGGTCTCGATGGCATAGAGGAGATCGAGCAGGCCCGGATTGGAAATGTCGAGCGTCAACTGCACCGAGATGCGACCCGCCGCAGTCTGCTCCGTCGCCTCAACGGACTGCGTTTCGATCAGGTGGGCCCCGGCGGTCTCGACAAGCTTCGCCGTCATGGCCTGCAGTTCAGCGCGGGCGAGGCTGACGTTCGGGCTCGCGAGATAGATCGACGAGAGGTCCGAGGCGTTTTCCGGGCCCGTCCGGGCGCGTTCCACTTGGCGCACGATCGTCCGCGCCGTGGCCTCGGCCCTGTCCGCCGACTCGGACGCATCGGAGGCGGCCGCAAGGTTCAAGCCCGCGACGACGGCGAGCAGCAGTGGCAATCCGAGGAAGAGCCCGATCGCCGCCAACCGCCATCCCTGGCCGGCCGATCTTGATGGTCTTGCGGCCGCGATGATCGTCATCATTGCGCCTCGGGGTTGACGGCCACGCGGTCGGCCGTGATCTCGAATCCATCCATCCGGTCGTTGTCACGCGTCACCGGCGCCGTGAAACGAACGTTGAAGAAGCCGGCGCCTTCCAGGAGCGGGATCAGGGCGGCGGCATCGCTCGATGTGCCGAGAAGCCGCACTTCGGTGGGGGAAATAGCCATTTCATGGAGAAAGCTGTTCGCCGGGATGACGGTCGCGAGCTTGTCGATCAGCACCACCATCGCTTTGTCCGGCTGTTTCTCGGCAATCAGCACCTGCTCGCGGCTGCTGCCATCCTGGCCGGCCACTTCGCGGATGAGGCGCCGTGCCTTGACGAGGTGGCGGTCGGCGTCGGCGCGACGGTTTTCCGCCGCCGAAGACCAGAGGAGCGCGACGACGGCGAGCCCCGCGAGCGCGGTGGTGGCGGCAAGCCACAGGCGGCCGAGGGTGCGGTGCAAGGCAGGCCGCAAGGGTTCGACAGAACCGCGCTGCAGATCGATCCGCAGCGGCTCCGCGGGGGAATCGGCTTGGCCGCCGATCGCCGTTGGCGCGAGGCCCCGCTCGCGCAGCACCGCGAGCGGGGCCGCGATGAGATCTGCCGACGTCAGGAGCAGAGCCACTTCGATCGAACCCGCGCTCTCAGTGGCCCCGATGACGCGGAATCCATGCAGCACCTTGTCTCGATGCCAAGGTGTCAGGCGATCGAGCCGGTGTTCGATGATCGGAGCAAGATAGTCACGGCTGGCCGCCGGCAGCGTCAGGTTACGTTGGAGCAGTTGGTCGGCCCGCAAGCGCAGTTCAACGGTGCGCCACAACGTCCGATCTTTGGCATTCGCGAGGGACGCCGGGTCAGGGATCGATTGCGCGGTTCCGCGAACCGCCGCGTAGAAGTCGAGCCCGCCTCCCTGATTGATGACCGCGACGAGCCGCCGATCGGGCGTGATCCGTTGCACCAACGGGTCGATCAATCCGCATGCCTCGTCGAGCAGCCGGGACCAGACCGAAAGGACGGCGCGCAGTTGCGGCTGGCGCCGGCCCCAGGCACCGAAACTGGATGCTGCCTTGTCGAACCACGTGACTGCCAGTCCGACCAGCCGCGACAACCATTGGGTGAAAAGCGCGCGGCGTGCCATCAACTCACCCCCCGCTGCACTTCGCCGACGGAGGTCGGCCCTGCCGCCAGTTTGGCGAGCCCGTCTTCACAGGTGGCAGCCGTGAGAGACGCGCCGAAAAGGTCGTCATAAGTGGTCTGACCATACGCGGAGCAGCCATGCATCTTGTGAAAGTTTACACGGAGGGAAGGCTGGCTTTCATGCCGGCTCATGCAAACGCTCCGTCACGTGCGGCGCGGGGCTCTTCCCCTTGAAGCGAGATGTGGCGGACACGACTCACTCCCATTGCAGAATGTAGAAGGGTTCGTCAGGCGTTTTCGCAGCCGCGATCACGGCGCCGGCCGAAGCCATATGTCCCGATGCGCTCCGAGCGTCGAGTTTGACGCTGTAGCAGGGGCCAGGCTCGAACTTGATAAAGTCCAACTGCCGGTCGAGCGTGCCTTTCAGGCGTCCCGCATCGTCGGAGGTCGAAGCGCCGCGATCGGCGATAAGGCTGTCGGCCAAGGCATCGGACATATCCGGCAACGCCATGAGGATATGCCGACTGGCCGTCAGCACATCGACTTTGCCATCCGGGTTCGCGACGGTCAGCATCCCGTTCAAAGCGGCAGCCTCCTCATGATCGACGCCCGTGAAGGCGATGAAATCCGCCACGGAGCGGAAGCCCGTCCGGCGCGGGCCGCTGGGTGACGGAGGCGTGCCGGACCCAGTGGCTGGTGCTGGCGACACGGCGTCGGGGGGTGCAAAGCCCGCGTTGTCCGCTGGGGCCGAACCCCGCAGTGCCGTGATCCGCGCCGCGAGTTCCGCCGCGCGGCTTGCCTCCACTCCGGCTTCGCGGAAGGCGCCAGCCAGCACAGCCGACGCGGAAGCGTTGACGTCGATCTTGCCGCCTTCGTCGGTCAGCCGAGGCACGACCGATCCCTCGCCAAACCGAAGGGGTCGTCCCGTTACGAGGGCAGCCGGCAGCTTGAGGGTAAAGAGTTGGTAGGCCGTCATCTCGAGGCCGCCGCGCAGAAGACCGTCAAGCGACGTCCGATCCGCGTCGACGCGTGCGCTGCGCAGGGCCGATTGCGCCACCAGAGACGAGGATGCGATCAGCCCCGCGAGAACCAGCAGGACGCTCAGAACGGCGACCAGGACATAGCCGTCGCTGGTGGCCCGCCGTTTCACAATTGCCTCGCGATCGGCGCGGCAGCGGCCGGCCCTGGAGAGGCAGGGGATTTTGAGGGCATGTCGGAACGACCGCAGAAGCCGCCATTGAGACAACCGACCTCGGCATTGGCAACGAGCGACACCTGTACACTGGCCACGACATGGTTCGTGGCCGGGTCGACGGCCTCAATGGACACGGAGCCGGGCATCTGCGGTCCGACGGGCCAGACCGAGGAGCGCACCGCCGGCGCGGCGCCGACTCGTGGACCCGCATAGCCGAACCGGAAGCGGATCGGACCCGCGTAAGTCAGATGCGGCGTGCTGAAATGCAGGTCTGCGAGCGCCGTTGCGCTGGCCGGCAGCGGGGCATCGGCGCGAAGCAATCGTCCATCGGCTTCGCTCCGCAGCGTGACCACACGGGTGATCTGCGGATGGCCGGGCGTCGTATCCGGGAGAGCAAACGTGAGCCGATGGCTGTCGCCATTGAACACAAAGGATTGCGGCTCGACCCCGGCGAAGCGCGCGCGCGCCGCAGATCGGATCGACTGAGCCAAAGTGATGAGGTTGCGGCCGAGATCGTCCGTCGCCGCGACGCGGGCGACACTTCGGTCGGCGGTGCGGAGCAGCACCGCGCCGATCGCCGTCAAGCCGATGAGCACGAAAGCGCTGATCGTGAAGGTTGCCAGCATGTCGGCCAGGAGAAATCCGGCCTCTCCTCGGCGTGGCATCCTCATGGGGACGCGACCAATCTGAGGGTCTCGACCGTGAGAGGATGGCTCCGCGCCTCGACAATCACGGTGACGCGCTGGGGCCGCCAGACCGGTGCCGTCGGCGCTGTTGCTGTGTCGGGGCCGGGGGCAGGATTCTTCGGCAATTGGCTCGCGAGGTCGACGGACGACGCCGTCACGGTCCAGGAACGCCCATCCCGCGTACCGCGATAGGTCCCGTCGTGCAGGCGACGATCCGCCAGCGTCTCGTCGAGAAGGGTCGTGGCCACGAGGGTGGCGGCCGTCCGATCGTCGAACCAGGCGGCATTCGCCCGCAGATCGACGGCCCCGTGCAGCAGCACCGCAGACAGCATCGCCAGGACCGTCATGGCGATCAGCACTTCGATCAGGGTGAACCCATCCTGGCGATCGCCATCTCGGTCACGGCAGCGCAAGGCGGATCGCTCCCGTGTCGGCGTTGATCGCGATCACAACCCGCGAGACCGGACCCTGCAACAAGATGTTGCCTCCCGACGAGGTCCCGTTTGGCGCGAAGTCGATGATCTGGTTCGATCGATCGAGCAATGCGACCGAGACCCCGGCCGGCACCTCGACCTGCGTCCCCAGTACCGGCGACTGCACGCGGTTGCTCGCAGGCTCGATCGACGCACGCGTCGGCCGCCCGGAGCCGATCGCCGCGGTGCGCGTGTTGCGCAGCAGGGCCGAAACCTCGTTTGCCGCAGTCCGGAGGGCGGCCGGCCCGGTGGGCCGCTGCGGACCCGGTAGGACGAGGGCGGCGATCAGCGCCATCAGCAGTAGCCCGAGCAGGACTTCGAAGAGCGTGAAGCCCGCGTTTTTCCCATCGTGGTCGTGTCGGGAACCACCCGCATTCAGTCTCGGCTCAAGCACGGGCATGAGCGCTTTCGCACAACGCCATGAGAGCGCTAGGTGCAGGACCTCCATGACGGTCTAGGGGCTCCGGCTGTCGGCTTGGTCGGTCGTGGCGCCGCCCTTGCCGTCCGGCCCCAGCGAGACGATCGCATAGGGGGTGGATTTACCGGGCACGTGATACGTGTAGGGGTTTCCCCACGGATCCTCGGGGACTTTGGGTTGCTTCAGATAGGGTCCGGCCCAGCGGCCCGCGGCGCCGGCCGGCGGCTTGATCAGCGCGTCGAGCCCCTCCGCATTGGTCGGGTAGCGGCCCATGTCGAGATAATAGAGGTCGAGCGCGGAGGCGAAGGATTCGACCTGCAGCCGCATGGTTCGCTCGCGCGAGCTCGACAGGTAGCCGAGCACGCGCGGCCCCACGAGGCCCATGACGAGGCCGAGGATGACCAACACGACAAGCAATTCGACGAGCGTGAAGCCGCCCTCGGTGGCGCGGCTGCTTTGGGCCGAGCGGCGTGATCGTGCAATGTCGCGGAGCGTCATGGCAAAGTCCTATTTCAGCAGGTCGTTGACGCTCATCAGCGCCGTCATGACCGAAATGATGAGCCAGGCGATAAGCATGCTGACGAGCATCATGGTGGCGGGCCCTATCACGGCGATCAGCCGGGAATAGGCTGTGTCGAGCCTGGCTTCGTAGAAGACCGACACGCGGCTCGCGCTATCGGCGAGTCGCCCGCTCTCTTCCCCGACCCGCAGCATCTGGGTGACGTGCTTCGGAAGGAACGGATGACTCTCGAGCGCCTCGCTCAGCCGGCGGCCTTTCCGCACGTCCGCGATGACGCCATCGATCGCCCGCGCGGCTGCCGGCACCCGGATGATCGTGCGTAGCAGCCGCAGCGCGCTGGAGATGTCGACATCGTTGGCGAGCAGAACCGACAGGGTGCGGCAAAATTTGAGGGTCGTGTCGTGAGTGAGAACGGTCTTGACGACCGGCAGACGCCCGGCAAGCCCCACCCAGAGGCAACGGCCCTCGGCGAGTTTACTCACCAGAAATAAGCCGACAACCGCCGCGCCGAGCGTCATACCGATCGTGTGCAGATGGCTGCGCAGGAAAGCCGAGGCGTTGAAGACCATCAGAGCTGTTGGGTCGACCTTGTCGCGGAAGCCTTCCAGCGCGTTCTCGAATTGCGGGATGATGTAGAGGAAGATGAAGACGGTGGCGCTGAGGGCCGACACGATCAGGAAAGCCGGATAGGAGATCGCGCCGATCAGCCGCTTGCGTAGACGCTCGACGCGCTGCCGCTCTTCGGCGAGGCTCGTCAGCGCGTCTTCGAGCCGCCCCGTCGCTTCGGCCACCTCGACCATCTTGAGATACATGGGCGGGAACAGGCGGGGATGTTCGGCGAGTGCCCGAGAGAACGGCTTGCCGACCGAGAGGGCGAGCCGCAGGTCGTCGAGCACGTGGGTGCGCCAGCGGCTGCCTCCCATCTGGGTCAACAGCGTCAAGGCCTCGCTCAGCGTCACGCCTCCCTTCAGCAGCATGACGATGTCGAGCGTCATGGCCGTGATGTCTTCGGCTTTGGGTTCCGGCGTGAGGATCTGACGCCAGGTCCGTGTCTTGCGCGGCTTGGCTTCGACGGCCCGGATCGGCAGGAGCCCCGCGCGGTCGAGTTCGCTCAACACGGCCGCGTGCGTGTCGCCGTCCATCGTGCCCGTCAGGCGACGCCCGGCGCCATCGAGGGCCTCGTAGTTGAAGCTCGGCACCGCCCTACCCCGGCCCATACGGCAGGAGGCTGGACGCCTGCTGCCACGCCCAAACCAGCCCGAGCGCCGGCGCTAGCACTGCCCCGAAGGCTATTCGGTCGACCGGCTCGCAGCCTCGCTTAAGGCCCACGAACAGGAGCCCCGCCGCGCTCGCGCCAAAAAGCGCATCGGCGAAACCAAGCAGCCCCACAAGCGCCCCACCCGCGAAGGCGAGTTTCACGTCACCGAGCCCGATCCCGTCAAAACCCTTGCGGCGGAAATAGAGCTCCCTGAACAACCATAGACAGAGACCCGGCAGCGCCGCATCGACGGCGACCGACAAGACAGTCTCGCCCAGAAGGCCCGTCTCGGCAGACGCCAAACGGCTCGTGACTGCGAGAGTCAGAAGGGAGGCGCTCGCCGCATCGGGGATCGTGAAACGTTCCACGTCGCGCCAGACGATCCAGGCCACGATCACCATGAGCGCGACCGCGATGGCGGACGGGGTGCCTGTGAGCCCGATCAACCCCGCCACGAAGACGGCCGCGAGGCCGCCACGCCAACGGGTCCGGAACGGCGATCCGACAAGAGCCGTCATGGCTTGTACACCGGCGGCGGCCGGACCCGGACGGCCTTAAGATGGCTCTTGAAATCCTCCGCGACGGCTTCGGCGCCGCTGCTGTTGCGGATCACCACCGGGCGGATGAAAACGACGAGTTCGGTGCGCGCCGCCTGATCGTCCTTGGTGTCGAACAACGGACCGACCAGAGGCGTCTGGCTGAGGAACGGAACGGCGCCTTTCTGTTTCTGCAACCGGTCGCTGATCAGTCCGGCGAGCAGGACGGTCTGGCCGCTCAGGACCGAGATGTCGCTGGCGATCCGCCGTTTCGAAATGGTCGGCGTCAGCGTGCTCGAACCGTTCGAGACGGACGAGATTTCCTGGTCGATCTCCATGGCGACCGATCCGTCCTGCCCGACCCGGGGCTGGATCTTCAGGATGATGCCCGTATCCTTGTAGTCGACGGAATTGACCGTCGGCGCATCGGCCGTGAGGTTGCTTTGCGCCGTCCGCGTGGTCACCGGCACTTGGTCGCCGACCTGCAGGGTCGCGGGCTTGTTCTCCATGACGACGATCGAGGGCGACGACAAAATCTCCACATGGGACACGCTGTCGAGGGCGGAAATCACAAGATCCGGGGCCAGCCTCTTACCCAACAGGAAGTTGAAACCCTGGAGCGCCGAGGAGAGATAGGACGGCGCATCGGCCGTGCTGGTGGGCGAGCCGCTCAATCCCGCGGTCTTGTTGTTATGGGTGAGGAAGAACTGCACGCCATACTTCAACTCATCGTTGAGCTGCACCTCGGCGATCACGACATTCACGGCGACCTGCAGCGGCGGCACGTCGAGCTGGCGCATCACGCTCAACACTTTCGCGTAGGTGGTCCCGTCGGTGTAGGCCACGATGCTGTTGTTGGCGGCATCGGCGGTCAGCGACAGCTTGTTGCCGCCGCCTGCCCCCGGCTGCTGCCCGGCATCGATGGGCTCCGTGGTCGTGCCGCCGGCTGAAGTGGCCGCTCGCGCGGGACCTCCCGTCAAGCTGCCGAACGACGATGGTGCCGCTGTGCCCGCGCCAGGCTGGTTGGTGGTTTGTGACGTGCCGGCCACGGTGGAGGCCGCCATCTCGCCCGATTGCGGAGCGGCGCTCAAGCCCGGCTGCGCGAGCGTGTCCTGCGCCGCGTCCTGTGTCCCATCGCCGTCGCTTCCGCCACCGAAAAGACCCTTCACGAGCTTCACGAGTTCGCGGGCGTCGCGATATTTCGGCCGGAACACATAGACGTTGTGCGAGACCTTCTCGTCCGCGCTGTCGAGACGGCGGATCCAGAGGGCCGCGCGGCGGATCAGGGCGGGATTTTGCGACGTCACGATCACCGCACGCAGGCGCGGCACGGGTTTGATATCGACCAATCCGGTATTGGCGCCGTTGTTTTCGGTGTCGAAAATATGCGCAAGCTCCGCCGCGACCTCTTCGGGTTTCGCCCGTCGCAATTCGAAGACGCTGGTCGACTGCCGGTGCATCCAGTCGATGTCGAAGCTCTTGATGGCGAGAACGATGTCGGCCCGCCGCGGGGCGGGGCCGCGCACCACCATGGCATTGAGCGCAGTGTCGACCCGGACGCTGTCGGTCTCGGTGACGAGGCCGCCCAGAAGCTTCGACATCGTGGCGGCCGAGGTATAATGAAGCGGAACGACCGAAATGCCATAGCCGTGGCCCGGCTTCTCGCCATCGACGGCGCCACCACCGACACCCGCCGCCGTGATGTTGTAGGTCGATCCGGACCGGATCATGGAGAGGCCCTGCGTGGCCAAGGCGGTTTCGAGCGTGGAAAGAAGTTCGGACTTGTCCTGAGGGTTGGTGGACGCGATCGTGATCCGCCCCGTGGCATTGGGCGCCACCGTGTAGTTCAGCTTCAGCACCTTGCCGAGAACCGCCTGGAGCACGTCGCGGACGTCCGCATCCTCGAAATTCAGCCGGTAGGTGTTCTCCGGGTCGGGAGCAGCCGTTGGTGCATCCTGGCTGTTCGTGTCGAGCGCCACATAGGCGCCGGCATTGGCTGGCAGGCGGCCGAACAACGCAAGATCGGTCGGTCGTGGCGGCACGAGACCGGACTGCGGCCCCATGTCGAACCGGCGGCCTGGCGCATCATCCTTGGGGTCGACCGGCACGGCCGGGTTCGCGGCCGGTCTCATCGCCTGTGGACGACGCGCGCTCGTGTCGACCCGCAGGTCCATCTGGGTCGACGGAAGCCTCTGAACCTGCGGTTCCGTGATCACACAACCCGATATGCCGACGCAGCTCATGAGCATTAGGATGAGCCCGCGCTTCAAGGGCGGGCTCCGGCGCGCGACACTGCCGCGAGCCCCTTGAAAAGGTAGGTCTTCAGATGTCCGAATGCTCCAAGGAGTGATGTGCGGTCGCGGTTCATAAGTCGTTTACGCAAGAGCGTGTGAACCTCTGATGACGGCATCTATGTGCCTCGCATTCGAACCGCGAAGGGGTTCACGGTCGAAGGCCGCCAAAATTCCGTCATCCCTTTCGGAAGGGAGCCGATCCGCGAAAAACGACGCTGTTATATGACCGTCACTCACAGATGATTAAAGATCATTAACCTGACGCTCATAGGGGAGTAGTTCATGCTTAAGCTGGCTGTTGTAAGTATTTTTCTCAGTGCTGCGGCGTTCGCAACAGAGGCAGACGCTACAACTATAGTGAATGTCAAATATTCTGGCAAAATAGATGCCGGAAATGGCTTCGACCAGGGTAATGACTTCACAACTGGAGCGATTACACCTGTTACTGGGACATCGCTTGCTGGGTCAGATGTCACGGTCAGCTACCTGTTTAACACGCCGGACACGACGGCGAGTTCATCTGGCTTTGTGAATTACTCAGGTGGGGGCATATTTGCTCCGCCTCAGTCTCCAGCAGTCAGTGCCACGGTCACGATCAACGGGAAGAGTGTTTCCTTCAGTGGTGCTGACTATGGTGTGATTACCGAGAGCCGGGATGCAGTTTTGGGTTCTGGTTTTCAGGATCATGAAGCTGGACAAGCCGGTAGCGACTACGCCAATAGTACGTTGACGATTGCCGACGGAGCGCCACTCGACTCCGTTTTCGGCAACTTCACCTACAAATCGTCTTCGGCCGACACGGGATTCACTCATTTCGAACTTGCCGATGGAACGTTCGGGAATTTCGTACCAAGCTCCATCTCGCAGACGGTCTCCACCGTGCCGCTGCCTTCTGGCCTGCCGATGTTCGGTGCGGCCCTGATCGGGCTTGGTTTTGCGGCATTTGCACGACGCGGCGCAAGGAACGCCTGACACCTGGGCCACATCATCCAGCAATGTCGGTTCGCCGCCCATTTGCCCCGACCAGGAGACTGCGTGAGACTTTACGTCACGCAGTCTCCTGGTGCGTTTCGGTCGAAAGATTTGGCGCGCCGGGACGCCGACATGTCAGCCATGACCTCATCAAACGGCGACCGGCCGGCGGTTGTCATAAAAAAACGAGCAGGTTAGGCTGGATTGTCGCAGCCTGGTGAGGACATGATGGCCGAATTCACTCATCCGCTCGCCCGTGAGGCGAAGGTCTGGCCATTGGCGGGGCTTCAAGGAGCACCGCACGACATTCTCGTCGTCATCACGACCTTGGATCTTGAAAGGACCAGCAAGCGCTTCAAGGCCGACAAGGTGCAAAAGCTCACCGCCGCGGCTCGAGCCTGGATCGATGAGACGAAGGTGGCCAGCGACGTCTTGTTGATCAATCGGCCAAGGGACTGGAGTTACTGAGGCTGGTAACCCACGCTGGGCGCTTTCGCCGGGCGGCGCAAGGCGCCCCTCTGGATTCTCATCAGGCCTGGGTGGCCGTATTCTTCTCAACATGGAGCCGACGTCACGAGCATGTCGCCTTCATTTGTGAAGGCTGGCTGATGCCGATCAGCGAGGCTTCCGATGCCGCACGTCGTGGTGGTCACAGCTGAGGGACCGGCGGCACACGACCTGACGGGTTTGTTGCAGACCCAGGAATTCACGACCGATATCATCGGCGGGAGCAAAGACGTAGAGGCTCGGTTGGTCCTGGCCTGCCCCGATCTCATCATCTTGGATCTTCCTCCGCCGAGAGAGCTGGGACTTTTGCTTTGCAAAAACATCCGTGCACAAGAGAGCACCCGCACGGTTCCAATCATCATCGTCTCATCCCGCGATCACGAAGATGACCGCGTCAGAGGATTGGATGCAGGCGCCGACGACTATATGGTCAGGCCACTTTCCGGCTTTGAATTCATTGCGCGCGTCCGGGCATGTCTGCGACGGGCGGAATTTCGCGGATCGTCCAGCGTCGTCTTGAAGGTCGGGGATATTTCGCTCGATCGCGACACAAAGCGTGTCTGGCGCGACGGGCACGAAATGAGGGTGGCGTCCACGGACGTTCTGATGCTTGAATGTTTGATGGAACGAGCTGGTCGGCCCGTCACGCGGGCACGATTGGCCGAATGTCTGGGATCTCCAGATGCGCATGCAACAGGCCGAGCGATTGATGTCCGCGTCGCCCGGCTGAGGAGCGCACTGCGTCACGAAGGAAGACCGGACCCGATCCGCACGATCCGCAACGAGGGCTATGCTTTCTTTGTCGAATGAGCCGCAGGGGCGCTCGGTAGGTTTTCCACGTGCGTCTGCTTGGCTTGCTCGAGATGGTTCTTCATCCGAAAACGCGCGGCTAGCGCCTCGCAGAGAATTCGACGCCTCTTCATGACTCTGTCTATCTGGGACAATCTCCTTCCACCCTGCGCGACATCGGCTCATTTCGGTCGATCGCCGAGGAGGGTGTCGAGAAACTTCAGCCGAGCGACATGTTGTCCGATCACGACTAGGCCCATCGTCAGGGGGATCGACAGGATCAACCCGATCGGTCCCCACAGCCACGACCAGACGATGGCCGCAACCACGACCGAGAAGGGCGAGAGCCCCGTACTGTGGGCATAGATCAAGGGTTCGATGACCTGACCCGTCGCACTCTCGACCACGAGGTAGAGCAACGCGGTCCAGAGCACGAGAGACCATCCCGGGTCGACCGCCGCCCCGAGGGCCATCGGCAGCAGGGCGGCAACCAGCGACCCGATGTAAGGAACAAACCGCAGCAACGCCGATAGGATCCCGAACAGAACGGGATTCGGCACGCCGATCACCAGCAAACCCGTTCCGACCACGAGTCCGAACGCCGTGTTCACGCTGAGCTGAGTGCGGAAATATTTGCTCAGCCGCCGTGTGACATCATCGATGATGAATGTTGTACGGCCAGGATCGTCGGCGCCGAACAGGCGGATCAGCCGGTCCCGCAGATCCTCTTGTTGCAGAAGGGCAAAGATAGCGACGACGAAAATGAGGCCGAGCGTCACGAGGGGTGACAGGACGGGCGAAATATAGCGCTGGGCGAGTTCCAGAAGAGCAGAACCGGTCGCGGGCGGCATCGAAGAAAATGGGGCAGGCAATGCACTTGCCGCGACCTCCGGCGCCGCTGCCGCGGCATCATGGCCAGCGATTTTGGCGCGTTGCGAACCGACCCGCGCCGCCATGTCCGACAGTCGGCCGACCGTAAAGGCGCGGACACCATCGACCTTGGTCTCGATGGTGTCGATATATTGAGGCAGGTTGTCCGAAAGCTGCGCCACCTGCGAGCCGATCACCGTGCCGATCGTCAGGATCACTGCGAGGGCAAGAACGAGGCCGAAAAAGACAGACGGCACATGGCCGAGGTGGAGCCGGCGCAGGAAGGCGACAAGCGGGGCCAGGATGAACGCCAGCAACAAGGCGAGCACGATCGGAACCAGCATCTCCCGTCCGAAATACAGGATCGCAACGATCATCACGAAGAGCGCCATCGCCTTGGCGGGATCCGTCACCCCGGCCCTGGGTTCACACGTCTCGGCGATACCCTGCGGCTGATCCGCCTTGGTCAAGACCGCGCGATCCGACGTCGGCCCGATGGCGTTCCGGTCATCGACATCGACCTGTGGGATCGTGATGTTCGTCATCGGTCCTCCCAGCGGCCTCCGCGATCGCATCTCCATTCCTTCTCTCCCGCACCGATGGCGCGTCAGCCGATAGGTTGTCCCGGCACGAGCCGCTAGGCGCTTACGCCAGGGACACGTCGAGATGCACGGGATTGTGCAGGGTATTGGCGACCGGCGACCAGAGGCTCGCGTGAGCCACGAGCGCTTCAAGGAGCGCGCGGGGCGCATCGGCCTCGATCCGCACCAGAACCTGGATGGTTTCGAATCCGATCGTCTTCGGGTTGAGATCACCTGCCCCCCACACCGCCGTGGTGTTGATGTCGGCCGCGAGCTCCACCTCCAAGGTTTTGATCGGGATCCGCTGCGCGATCGCATTGGCGTGAATGCCGACCGCCAGGCAGGATCCGAAGGCCGCCAGCAAGGCCTCGGAGGCGTTCGGCGCCAGGGTCTCGCTCAGCAGGCTGCCGGTCTCGGATTCCATCACGGCTTGCGGCGGGAGGTCCCGGATGTAGTTGAGCTGACGGAACCGTCCCTCGGCAACCGTCCGACAGCGTAACGTGCGAACGGCCGTGGGATCCACCTTGCCCCTGGCGATCAACGCATCGATCGCGGTCTTGGCCGCTGGTGTCGTTCCGCTCGGCGGGAGGATCGGGGATACCATGGCGTGACCTTCCGGAGGTTCTTGGAGAGCACGAGGCAGGCTTGGCCTGCGTAAGACGGGACTGTGCGGAACTTCTGCCGAGGCTAAGCGCAGGGGCTCGGCCTCACGCGCTTCGACCACCGACTATAGGCGGTTCCTGGCCGCATGAACCAAGCAAAGCCGGTGACCGGGAACGCGTAAACGGTTGGGCGCCTACAGCGCGTTGTCCCTCACTCCGTGTGAGAAAAGCCTCCAGGATGGTGCGACGGACCTCGGGCGGAGTGCCCCGTTCCGGACGGCGCGATGCAGCCGCAGCCGCTCGTCTTAGGTATAGCGAAGGGCGATTGCGGGGCGCGCAGCGCGAGAGACGTGCCTCCCACTGGTATTCAATCGAGGGCGCCAGACGAAGGGGCAGGAGCGTGATCCCTCCCGGATTGGCTACGGGCGCGAGGGCTTCGCAGCCATTTAGAACGGCTCGTCCAGGGAGATCGCCGGCCGCGTGAACCAGGCCGGTCCCTGCACGGTCATATGGATATGATCCTCCAGACGTACACCGAATTCGCCGGGCAGGCACAGCATCGGCTCGATGCTGAGGCACATGCCCTCGGCGAGCGGAGTCTCGTCGCCGCGAACGAAATAGGGCGGCTCGTGGATGGCGAGGCCCAGACCATGGCCGGTGCGATGCCCCAGGCCCGGCAATCTATAGCCCGGTCCATACCCCTCGGCCGCAAGGAAGCCGCGGACGGCTTCGTCGACGGCGGCGCAGGGCTGGCCGAGACGAGCGGCCTCGAACGCGACGTCCTGGGCCGCCCGCTCGTGTTGCCACACCTCACGCTGGCGCGCCGTTGGCGCGCCGAACACATAGGTCCGCGTGAGGTCGGAATGATAACCGTGCAGGATGCATCCCGTGTCGATGAGCACCATGTCGCCCGGATCGAGCGGCTTCGGCACATCGACGCCGTGCGGAAAGGCCGTGTCGGGACCGAACAGGACGATGCAGAACGAGGAGCCGGACGTGACGCCACACGCCTGATGGGCTCTGTCCACGAAGGTTGAGACCTCGCGTGGCGTGATCCCGGGCCGCAGGATCGCCGCCGCGGCCCGGTGAACCTCGAGCGTGATGTCGAAGGCGCGCTGCATCAACGCGATCTCGGCCGGCGATTTCCGACCCCGCAAGGGTTCTATCAACGGCCCCGCCGACTCGATCGTCGAGCGGTCCGGCAGGGCGGCCCTCAGGCGCTCGGCCCGGAAGAAGGGAGTCTCGGGGTCAAGCGCGAGACGCATGTCACCCGTTCCGTGTCCGGCAAGCCAATCGACCAGGGCGCGCTCGGGCGCGTCGTGCTCCTCCCAGGTAAGGATCGGGGCCTCGGCTCCGGCAAGGCCGGTGAAGGTGCCCCGCTCGAAGGCCGGAACCACGAAAATATGCGCCCCGGAGGCAGTCAGAACGGCACCGCAAAGGCGCTCGCTGGGGGACCACTTCACCCCGGTGAAATAGGTCAGGTTATGGGTCGCATCGAGGTAGACCGTCGCGACCCCGGTACGTCGCATTGCTTCGACGAGGCCGGCCCGGCGCGCAAGGTACTCGGCCGGTCCGATCGGCAGGACGCCCGCCGTCCGATCGGCGAAACTCGCCAGTTCGTGATCGCTATCGGAGCCGCCGCACCACATGTTCATGCCAGACACTCGCTGTTTGATCGGATTACTGTCTAAATGAATGCGCCTGCGACTTCCGATAGGCACCGGGCGATAATCCCACGAGCTTTGTGAACTGTCGCGTGAAGGCCGTCTGGTCGGCGTAACCGCAATCGAGGGCGATCTGGCTGATCGGCTCACGGCTTTGCCGCAAGAGCTCGCTCGCTTGATCGATCCGGAGGCGAGTCAGGTACTGCCCCGCAGAGAGCCCGAACATCGCCCGGATCCTCTGGTCCAACTGAAACGTGGAGAGGTTCGCCAGCTCGGCGAGGTCGCTCACCTTCAGGCTGGCGTCCGGACGACGTTGGGCGCTCTGCAAGGCGCGTGACAGGGCGGCGGTCTCGTCAGGCACCGCATTGGCGGGGCGCAGATCGCGCGAAAGGCCCACGAGACCGACGACCTTGCGGCGTTGATCGAAGAGCGGCTCCTTCCAGGTCAGGCACCAGCCTTCCTCGCCGCCCGGGTAGAGGTGCAACTCCAACTCTCCCTTGAGCGAGCGAGCGCTGTCGAGGATCGCACGATCTTGCGACGCGATGCGGCGGCCGAGGGCGCCGGGAAAGACCTGGTCCGCGGTCAGGCCGATCAAGGCCTCCTTCCGGCCGAAACCGGTGCGCTCGGCCAGCACCTGGTTGGCCGCGACGTAGCGCCCGGCCGCATCCTTCACGAAGAAGATCGTGTCAGGCACTCCGTCGAAGAGGTCGCCGCACACCAACGGCCGATCGAGCAGCGCGACGAGACCTTCAAGCGGCTCCATCGATCGAGCCTCCGCACATCCTTGCCGAATCCGTGGTCCGTACTGGCTTTTCGGCCAAGACGATCGGGACCGCCGATGCGACCATGATGGTGAGACATGACATTCCCACACCCCCTTTGACGAGAAGCAAGGTGCCCATGATCAACAATCCATTCACCGGCACGATCCCGGCGCTGATGACTCCCTGCACGCCCGAGCGCAAGCCCGACTTCGACGCCCTCGTCCGCAAGGGCACCGAACTCGTCGGCCTCGGGATGTCGGCTGTCGTCTATTGTGGCTCGATGGGTGATTGGCCGCTGCTCGACGACGAGGAGCGCATGACGGGCGTGGAGAAGCTGGTCTCGGCCGGCGTGCCGGTCATCGTCGGCACGGGAGCTCAGAATACGCGCCGCGCGGCGGCGCTGGCGGCTCACGCCAAGCGCTGCGGCGCCGCGGGTCTGATGATCATCCCGCGGGTGTTGTCACGCGGCTCGTCGGCGGCGGCGCAGCGCGCCCATTTCGACGCCGTGCTCGAAGCGTCCGTCGACCTGCCGTCGGTCATCTACAACTCTCCCTACTACGGCTATGAGACGGGCGCGGAGCTGTTCTTCGACATCCGGTCGCGCCATCCTCACCTCGTGGGCTTCAAGGAATTCGGCGGGGCCGCCTCGCTCCGCTACGCGGCCGAATACATCACCGGCAAGGATCCGTCGCTGACCCTGATGGTCGGCGTCGACACCCAGGTGGTCAACGGCTTCGTCAATTGCGGCGCCACCGGCGCCATCACGGGCATCGGTAACGTGCTGCCCCGCGAGGTGCTGCATTTCGTCGACCTCTGCGCGCGGGCCTCCAAGGGCGATGTGGCGGCGCGGCGCCGGGCGGTCGAGCTGGAGCAGGCGCTCGGGACCCTGTCCTCCTTCGACGAGGGCACGGACCTCGTGCTCCACTACAAGTACCTGATGGTGCTGCGCGGCAACGCCGAATATACGCTGCACTTCAACGAAAGCGACGCACTCTCGACCGCCCAGGCGCAATACGCCAAGGCGCAACTCGAACTGTTCGAGACCTGGTACGCCGAATGGTCGCAGGAAACCGCGGCACCCCGGGCGCTCGGCAAGGCGGCCTGAGGCTCCATGCACATCATCGACTCCCATACCGAAGGCGAGCCGACCCGGCTCATCGTGGCGGGCGGCCCGGATCTCGGGTCGGGCCCGCTCTTCGAGCGGCGCCGGATCCTGGCCGAGCGGCACGACGGCTTGCGCACCTTTGCGCTCAACGAGCCGCGTGGCTTCGACGCGATGGTCGGTGCGCTGCTCTGCGCGCCTTCAGCACCCGATTGCGCGGCCGGGCTGATCTTCTTCAACAACGCCGGCTATCTCGGCATGTGCGGGCACGGCACGATCGGGGCCGCGGCCACGCTCGCCCATATGGGACGGCTCAGGCCGGGGACCCATCGGTTCGAGACCCCCGTCGGCATCGTGACCGTGGACCTGCTTGACCGCAACACAGTCACGGTCGCCAACGTGCCGAGCTTCCTCTATCGGGATCGTGTGAGCGTGGAGGTCGAGGGCTTCGGCGCCGTGACCGGCGACATCGCCTGGGGAGGAAATTGGTTCTTTCTCACGGAAGCCACCCCCTGTCCCATCGAAGCCGCCAACATTCCCGCGCTCACGGAAGCGGCGCTCCGGATCAAGCAGGCGCTGGTTCGCGCGGGCATAACCGGCCGGGATGGCGGAGAGATCGACCATATCGAGCTTTTCGGCGCCTCGCCGACAGGCGCGGATTCACGCAGTTTCGTGCTCTGCTCCGGGGGCGCCTACGACCGCTCGCCCTGTGGGACCGGAACCAGCGCCAAGCTCGCCTGCCTGGCCGCCCATGGCGCGCTCGCACCCGGCGCAACCTGGGTGCAGGAAAGTGTGATCGGCACGCGCTTTCTCGCTCGCTACGCTGCGGGTCCGGAGGGGACCGTGCTGCCCCAAGTCACCGGCCGCGCCTGGGTCACCATGGAGGCGACGCTTCACCGCGACCCGACCGATCCGTTCCCGCACGGCATCGGCGGCGCGCCATGACGCTACCCTCGCCACGCGGCGCCCTCGTGATCGGCGGCGGCATCGTGGGCCTGAGCATTGGGCTCGCGTTGCAGGCGCGCGGGCTGGCGGTGACAATGGTCGACGCGGCTGGTGAGCGGGCACCTGCATCGGCCGGCAACGCTGGCCAAATCGCGGTGGAGCAGCACGAGCCCCTCGCGTCACTGGCGATGATCCGCGCGCTACCGCGTCGGCTGATGAGCATGGGGGGACCCGTGAGCTTTCCGCCGGGCGCGGTCGGCCAGTGGCTCCCGTTCGGCCTGCGCCTGATCCGCGCCGTGTCGCCGTCGCGTTTCGCGCAGGGCAAGCAGGCGCTCGGCGCCTTGCTGGTCGAGGCGCTGCCGGCTTGGCGCCGCCTCATGGGCGACATCGGCGCCTCCGATCTTCTCCGAAATCAGGGCAACATCGTCGCCTGGGAAAGCGTCGCTGGAGCCAGGCGTGCCCGCGCGGCGCTACAAGGCTACGCAAGCCCAGCCGCGCGCTGGCGCGACCTTACGGCCGCGGAGGCAGAAGCTTTGGGCGGCCAACTCCGGTCGGCCCCGGCCGATGCCGTCCGTTTCGAAGGGACCGCCAGCGTCGCCGATCCCGCCGCCGTACTTGATGCGTTGCGCGCGGCGTTCCTCGGACGCGGCGGGACGGTCGAGGTGCGAACCGCGACGCTCGCGGAGGCACGACGCTCGGGCGCGGATCTGGTCATCGTCGCGGCGGGCGTTCGCTCGGCCCGACTGATGCGCGAGATCGGCCATGAGGTGCCGCTCATCGCCGAACGCGGCTATCATATTCAGTCGGCGCAGAGCCGATGGCCCATGGACCTGACCTCGGTCTTGTTCGAGGAACGCGCCCTGGTGGCCACACGGTTCCGCTCGGGCCTGCGGGCGACGAGCTTCATCGAGTTCACCCACCCCGACGCCGAGCCGGACCCAAGGAAATGGGAGCGACTGAAAAACCACGCCCATGATCTCGGCCTGCCGTTCGACTCGCCGGTCGAGACTTGGTACGGCTCGCGCCCGACCCTGCCCGACTACCTGCCGGCGATCGGTCGCAGCAGCCGTGACCCGCGCGTGCTCTATGCGTTCGGTCACCAGCATCTCGGCCTCACGCTCGGCCCGATCACGGGAGATCTCGTCGCCTCGCTGGCCTTCGCCGAAGCGGGCAGCATGGAGCTTGGCCCATTCGCCGTGGAACGGTTCGGCCGGTGAGCGTTGTCTCGTTACGGACAAGTTGGGAGCGTAGCCGTGTGACATGGGTGAAGGGCGGCCCGCGAGAGCGTTTCGCCGGGCGACGCTGAAGTTCGTCGGCCCAAGATCTGCATCAGAGTCTTGCCGAAGCAACCCGAGGTCGGCAAAGCTGGGCTTCCAATCAGGGCGTGGCGGGCGACGGGAGGTTCTTTGGCACCGCCCGCGAGCGCTTCACCCCGGCGAGACCCAGCACCGCGATAACGACCACGCCTTGAACGATATCCTGCGTTCCGGGCGGCAAGCCCGCGATCTGCATGGTGGTCACGATCAGAACGAGGAGGATGCTGCCGAACAGCGTGCCGAGAGCCGTGGAGGCGCCGCCCATGATCAATGAGCCGCCGAGCACTACAGCGCCGACGGATTGCAGCAGATAGGGCGTTCCCATGTCCGGAAAGGCGCCCCCCACATAGGCGCCCAGCGCCCAGCCATCCAAGGCCGCCAGCACGGCGCTGATCACGAAGGTACTCGCCACCACGCGTGTCACGTCGATGCCGGCAAGTGCTGCCGCGCGACGGTTCTGGCCGACGGCGGACAGGGTACGGCCGTAGACGAACCGGCCCAGGACAAGGGCCGCCGCCGCGACGGCAGCGATCGCCACAAGCGTCATGAACGGGATTCCGCCGAGGCGCGCCGCCGCCACGTATTTGAGCGCCGGCGCCACGGCGGCCGAGACGAGCCAGCGATTGGCGAGGAGCGTCGCCGTCGCAAGAACGTAGCCACTCGCAAGCGTCGCGATGATGGCGGGAATCCGGAACAAGCACACCAGAACCGCATTGGCCGAGCCGATCAGCAGACCAATACCGAGCACTGTCGCGAAGCCGAGCAGCAACCGACCATTCTGCCCCTCGACCACGATCAGGCTCGCATAGGCCGACAGGGTCAGGACGTTGGGAATGGACAGGTCGATATTGCCGCGCCCACCCGTGATCACGAACATCTGCCCGAGCGCCGCGATCGCCAGAAATGAGGCCGTCGCCAGCACGCCGGACAGGCTCTGCAGGCTGACCCGGCTGGTGATGGCGGACAGCACCACCCACAGGAGTACGACACCGAGGAAAGACGGAATCCAGCGTGCTCGTCCCAGCAGTTTGAGCAGGTTTCCGACGGAATTCATTGGTCGGCCGTGCGCGTGGAAAGTCCCGAACGGAGGATGAGGACAAGCAACAGCAGGAGACCCTGCACCGCCGCATTATAGTCGGTGCTGACGCCCACCGTCGCAAGCACTGCCCCGATGAGTGACAGCGTCAGCGCCCCCGCCACGACGCCACCGGAGGCGACACGGCCGCCGATGAGGCTGCACCCGCCCATCACCACCGAGGCGATGCTAAGCAGGGTGAACGGACCACCCGCGTTGATGTCGCTCGCAGTGTTGATCGCCGTCAACGACAATCCTGCGATTGTGCCGAAGAGAGCCACAATCAGGTAGCGCACGATGGCATAGCGGGTTGGCGACCAGCCACCTCGGTTGAGCGCCGCCGCATTGTTTCCGAAGCCGCGCAGCACGACCCCAAGCGGCGAGCGGTCGAGCGCGAAGGCGACAAGGCCTGCCAGGAGGATCAGGACAGCCATGGTGGGTATGCCCGGAATCGACCAACCGAACAGGGCCGTCAGCCAGTCGGGACTGCTGCCGCCAGGGGTCGGTTGCAATGTGTAGCCCACACCGGACCAAATGAAGGACGCGCCCAACGTCACGACGATGGCCGGGATCTTGCGCCACTGGATGAGCAGGCCGAGCCCCGCATAGGCCATGAACGCGAGGGCGATGCCGGCAAGCCCGACGAGCGGACGCTCCACCAGCAGCGTGGCGCTCAGCACGTTGACGAAGCCGGCGAAAGCGCCGATGCCGAGGTCGATCTCGCTGCCGCTCACCGCGAACATCTGAGCGAGCGCGACCAGCACCAGAGCTACCGCCGGGCCGAGCAGCAGGTCGAGGCCGAATGGGGATGCCGCCGTCGGATTGACGAAGCTCAGCACGGCTAAAACCACGACCAGGCTAATGAAGGGTGCCGTCGCCAAAGCCGTCTCGGCCCAGCGGCGCCGAGTTGGGGTCGTGGCAGCCGCCGACGGCATTCCGTTTGTCGCGGTCGTCATCTCTGCAAAGGAGGCATCGACGATCGCCTGCTCGGACAGGTCGGCCCGGAACAATTCACGGATGATCCGGCCACGGCTGAAGACGAGAACGCGGTCGCATTCCAGGAACTCGGCGTCCTCTGTGGAGTGCCACATCATCAGACGGCCCACGCCCGCGGACCGGGCGAGCGCGGTGTAGAAATCCGCCTTGGCACCGACGTCGACCCCTCGCGTCGGATCGTCGAGTAGGATCGTTGCCGCGTCGGTGATCAGCGCGCGCCCGACCAGCGCCTTCTGCTGGTTGCCGCCGCTGAGGTCCAGGATGCCTGAGGCCAGGCGTTCGGCATCGAGCCTGAGCCGATGGGCGGCATCGCGCGTGGCGCCTTCATCCGAAGCGTCACGAAAGGGCCGAAGCGCGAAGCGCTGCGCCACCCGGGCGATGTCCATGTTGGCGAGCACGCTCCAGAAGGCAAAAATGCCCTCGCGTTGCCGATCGCCCGACACGAAGCTCGCATTGCCGATGAGCCGAACACCCGCGTCTTTGCGACGGGCGGCCGCGAAAATGCGGTGGAGGAACGCCTTCTGACCGCTCCCCTCGAGGCCGGCCAGACCCACGATCTCGCCCGTGAAGAATTCGAGGTTGCGCCCGAGTGGCGCCACGATGTCGCCGCTGACGCGCAGCACCATTGTTTTTCGGCTCGCCACGCGGGCGTGCTGGCTCCGGAGCACATTTTCGGCCGGACCACCCATGGCTTCGACGAGGGCGGCCGCTGAGATGTCGGTGCTGCCCGACCACACGACGGCGCCATTGCGCAGCACCACGATGCCGGTCGAGATGTCCATGATCTCGTTAAGCTTGTGACTGATGAAGATGAAGGCCAGGCCCGCAGCCGCACGTTCCTTGATGAAGGTGCGAAGTTGACGGCTGCGCTCGATGTCGAGAGACGAGGTCGGCTCGTCGAGAACGAGCAGCATGAGTCCGGGAGCGCCTGCAGCCCGCGCGATCTCCACCATCTGCCTTTGGCCGAGCGGCAGGTCGTCGATCCGGCGGTCGACATCGATGCCGTTGCCGGGGAACACGGCGTCGAGCGCCGCACGGGCCCGAGCCCGGTAGACGCGGCGCCAACCCGGGCGCGGGCGTGCGGCCTCCGGGGTTTCGAGAAAGAAGTTTTCGGCGACCGTGAGGTTGCCGCAGAGCGAGAGTTCCTGATGGACGATGCGGATACCGCGTCGCTGGGCCTCACCCGCATCGTAGATGCGAAGGTCGACGGGCCGGCCGTCGATGGCGATCGATCCCGCATCGGGCGCTTCGACGCCGGACAGGGAGCGCATCAACGTGCTCTTTCCGGCGCCGTTACCCCCGACAAGGCCGACCACGGCCCCGCGCGGCACAAGAAGATCGATGGCTCGATTGGCGAGCGTCGGGCCGTACGCCTTGGTGATGCCGCGCATCTCCACCATGCATGCCGCTGAAGACACCATAGCTTCGGAGCGCGGCCTGACGGAAACAGCGTTGGTCGCCATCAACTCCCTCGGCGCTGGAAAAGGGCGGATACCGTGCCGTCCTTGAGGACGGCAAAGCCGGAGAGGTTACTTCTGTGCGAGCAGGTTCTGCTTCACCCAATCTTCCGAATAGGATGGGCTGACAATCGTGTTGGGCGCGAGGTCCGCATAGTCCTTGAGGTTCGCCTGATCGACGGTCGCAACCGGCATGATCAGTGTCTTCGGAAGCGTCGCACCCTTCACGTAGGCAAGCGAGAGCCAGAACGCGGCGCCGCCGATGCCTGGCGTCGTATTCATGGAAATCGTGCTGTAATTGTGCGACTTGCTCTTGTCAGACCACCATTTGATGAAGTTCGAACTACCGCCACCCTCGATCACTGGCGGGTGGTTCGCATAGGCGTCTCCAGCTTGGTCGAAGGCTTGCGCGACGCCAAAATCGTCGCCGCCCTGCCCGAGAACCGCGTCAACATGCGCGAGGCTCGGCAGAACATTGGCGACGGCCGCCTGAGCCACGGAGGCCGTACATTGCCCATAGACCGTGGCCACCACCTTGACGTTCGGATGCTCCTTCAGCACGGCTTCCTGAGCGCTGTACATATCGGCGTCGGGGGCAGATCCCTTCACGCCGCGCACGAGGAGCAGGTTTCCCTTGTCGCCGATCATCTTGATGACGGCTTCGGCCTGCTGCTTCTTGTAGCCCTTGAAGTCGAAGTTCAGCTGCACGTTGCAGGGCGCTGAGGCGATGGAATCGAAGGAAATCACCTTGATGCCAGCCTTGCAGGCCTTCTCGATGATGCCGTTCTCGGCTGTCTCGGAGGCTGCGTCGATCGCAATGGCATCGACCTTCTTCAAGATCAGCTCGGCCATCTGGCTGTTCTGCTGATTGACGCTGCCGTCGCCGTTCAGCACGACGTAGTCGGCGATCTTGCCGTCGGCCTTGGCCTGCTTGGCAGCAGCCTCGAAGGCCTCAACCATCTGGTGGCGCCAGATGTTGCCATAGAAGGCGTTCGACAGGGCGATGACGGGCTTGTCGGGCGAGGCCGCCGCCGGGTGCTGGCTTGCCGCCGCCAAACAGCTGGTCGCTGCAACGATAAGGGTCAGTTTGGTCATGTTTGCTCCTCCGGGCGATCGGCCTTTTGGCAGGTCTTTTTATTTGTGTAGCCACTACCTCATCATACCAGATGGGACAAGGCCCACTTGAGCACTTCGTGACGTAGCTAACGGTAAGGTCTCGAAAAAATCGATAGACTCATCATACCAGTTGGATTATTTCAGGCAAAATCACATTGATCGGGGGAGGGTTGCTTGACCACCATTGCTTTGTTCGGGGCTGGCGGGAAGATGGGCTACCGCCTCGCCAGCAACCTCAAAGGCTCGCGCTTCGACGTGCGCCATGTCGAAGTCAGCGAGGCGGGCCGGAAACGCCTCAAGGACGACCTCGGCATCGACACGGTGGAGCAGACGCAAGCGCTCAAAGGTGCCGAGGTTGTGATCCTGGCGGTGCCGGACACGATCATCGGCAAGGTCGCGGCTGCGATCGGCCCACTGCTCGAAGCCGGCACCATGGTGGTGGCGCTCGACGCCGCGGCGCCCTTCGCGGGTCATCTGCCGGAGCGCCCCGACCTCACCTATTTCGTGACGCATCCCTGCCACCCGCCGATCTTCAACGACGAGGTCGAGATGCATGCCAAGACCGATTATTTCGGCGGCGTGGCGGCCAAGCAGCACATCGTCAGCTCGCTGATGCAGGGTCCCGAAAGCGCTTATGCGCTCGGCGAGGAAATCGCCAAGGTGATCTGGGCGCCAGTGATGCGTTCGCACCGCGTCACGGTCGAGCAGATGGCGCTGCTGGAGCCGGGTTTGTCCGAAACCGTCTGCGCCACGCTGCTGGTCGTCATGAAGGAAGCCATGGACGATGTGATCGCCCGCGGCGTGCCGCGCGAAGCCGCACGCGACTTCCTGCTCGGGCACATGAACGTGCTCGCCTCTGTCATCTTCGAGGAGCGCCCGGGCCTCTTTTCGGACGCCTGTAACAAGGCGATCGAATTCGGCAAGCCGGCCTTGATGCGCGACGACTGGCGTCGGGTGTTCGAGCCTGACGAACTCGCGGCCAGCATACAGCGCATCACCTGACGCACGGTTTGGGAGCACGGGCGTGGCCGAGGCTGAGAGCCGCCTGCCGGACGATGTGATCCGGCTGACCTATCACATCGAGACGGCGGGAGACCCAGAGCGGCTCGCGGCCAAGATCGCCAGCGACCAATCGACCGGCACGTTCGTGGCGCTGCCGGGCGAGACCCCGGAGCTGAAGGCGCGGGTGGCGGCCCGGGTCGTCGGCTATCGCGAATTGCCGCCTGTGGGCGAGGCCGCCTGGCCTGACGGACGGGCCGCGGGCGCAACCTATCGCGCGGCGGAAGCCGACATCGATTTTCCGCTTGAAGCCATAGGCACCGATCTTGCGGCCCTGATGACCATCGCGGTCGGGGGCGCCTCGGCCATCAAGGGCTTCTCGGGCTTCAGGGTGACGGGCCTGCGCCTGCCGCCCGCCTTTGCGGGCGCCTATCCTGGCCCGCAGTTTGGCGTCGCCGGGACCCGGAGACTCACGGGCGTTCACGGCCGGCCGGTGATCGGCTCCATCGTCAAGCCGGCGCTCGGTCTCCGCCCGCACGAGACGGCCGCTCTGGTACGTGAACTCGTCGAAGCGGACGTCGACTTCATCAAGGACGACGAGAAGCTGATGAGCCCGCGCTATTCGCCGCTCGCCGATCGTGTGGCGGCCATCATGCCGATTGTCCGCGATCACGAGCAGAAGACCGGCAAGAAAGTCATGTACGCCTTCAACATCTCGTCGGACGATCCCGACGAGATGGTCCGCAACCACGACATCGTCGCGGACGCCGGCGGCAACGCGGCCGTGATCTGCATCAATGCGGTCGGTTTCGGAGGCCTGAAATTCCTGCGCAAACGCGCCCGGCTCGCGCTTCACGCGCATCGGGCCGGCTGGGATGCCATGACGCGTCACCCGAGCCTCGGCCTCGACTTCTCGGTGTACCAGCAGTTCTGGCGCCTGCTCGGCATCGACCAGTTCCAGATCAACGGCATCCGCGTGAAATACTGGGAGCCGGACGACAGCTTCGTGCGCTCCTTCCAGGCCGTGACGACACCGCTGTTCTCCCCCGCCGATTGCCCCATGCCGGTGGTGGGCTCGGGCCAATGGGGCGGCCAGGCCCCGGACACCTATGCCCAAACGGGCCGCACCACCGACCTGCTCTATCTGTGCGGCGGTGGCGTCGTCAGCCATCCGGGCGGCCCGGCCGCCGGCGTCAAGGCGGTGCGGCAGGCCTGGGACGCAACGGTCGCCGGCGTCCCGCTGGAGGCCTACGCGCGGGAGCACGAGGAACTGGCCCAGTCGCTGCAGACGTTCGGCGCCTCGGACGCGGCCGCCTGATGTCCTCTCTCCTGCTCTCCTATTACGGCGACGACCTCACCGGCTCGACCGACGTGATGGAAGCGCTGGCGTCGCACGGCGTGCCGACGGTGCTTTTCACAGATGTCCCCACGGCAGCGCAGCGCAGCCGGTTTCCCGAAGCGCGCGCCATCGGCATCGCTGGAACGAGCCGCAGCGAGACGCCGGCTTGGATGGACGCCCATCTGGCCCCGGCCTTCGCGGCGCTGCGCGGCCTCGGGGCGTCCGTCACCCACTACAAGGTCTGCTCGACCTTCGATTCGGCGCCGCAGGTCGGCAACATCGGCCGGGCCGCCGAACTCGGCGCGGCGGCCTTCGGCCAGGATGTGGTGCCGCTCGTCGTGGGGGCGCCGCAGCTCAAGCGCTACACCGCCTTCGGCAATCTCTTCGCTGCGTTTCGGGGCGAGACGTATCGGATCGACCGTCATCCGGTGATGAGCCGCCATCCCGTGACGCCGATGCGGGAAGCCGACCTGCGCCTTCATCTGGCGGCCCAGACCGCGCGCCCGGTGACGCTGGCGGATCTTGTGGCTCTCGCCGGCCCCGATCCATCGGCAACGGTGGACCGCCTTCTCGCCACGCCCGACAGCCTTCTGCTGATCGACGTCGCCGATGCCGCCACCCAAGCCGAAGCCGGACGGCAGCTGTGGCGGCTCGCTCAAGCGGGCCGGCGCTTCACGGTGGGTTCCTCCGGAATCGAATACGCGCTTCTGGCCGAATGGGCGCGGCAAGGCCTTTTGCCCGGCACGGCCTCCTTCCCGGCCGTGGCTCCGGTCGAACGCCTCGCGGTCGTGTCCGGCAGTTGCTCGCCGACCACGGAGGCGCAGATCCGGACCGCGCTCAGCGACGGCTTCGAAGGCTTGGCGCTCGACCCACGCGATCTCATCGGCCCGAACCGAGAGGAAACCGTCGCGCGAGCGGTCGCCGACGGCACCGCGCGATTGCGCCAGGGGAAAAGCGTGCTGGCCTATACGGCACTCGGTCCCGCCACCGACCTCGGCGCCGCCATGGAGGGCGCGCGCCACCTCGTCGGCCGCGGCCTCGGCCGCATCCTGGCCGGCCTTGTGGCAGCTGAGCGGCTGACCCGGGCCGTGGTGGCCGGCGGCGACACATCGAGCCATGCATTGCGCGAAATCGAAACCATGGCGCTCACGACCCGCATGCCACTTGCGGCGTCACCCGGCTCGCCACTTTGCACCGCGCATAGCGAGAGCGCCATCTTCAGCGGCTTGGAGATCGCCTTCAAGGGCGGTCAGGTCGGCGACGACCACTATTTCTCCAGGATCCGCGACGGCTTTCCGGGGATCTGAGCAACACCCGCCATCAAGACGCCGGATCTGGCGGGAGCGGCGCATTGGGGCGCGCAGTCCGGCGCGATGCCCGACCCCGCTTCGGTGTCGCCGGGGCTTCCGCCTCGATCCGGTGCGCGTAGAGCGCCGCCGAACGCGTGAGGTGAAGCACGATGGCGGCTTCGGCGCGGTCCGGGTCGCGGGCTGTGATGCGGTCGAGGATTTCCTCGTGCTCGGCCAGCGTCAAATTCTCCTTGCCGGTCCAGATCAGCATGTCGGTATGATATCGCTTGAGCCAGCCCAGCATGGCCTCGCTCACCGCGGCGAAGATCGGGTTCCCCGAAATGCCTGCGATGACGGCGTGGAACTCCATGTCGGCCGCGATGAACCGATCGGCGTCGCCGAGAGACGCGCGTTGCACGAGAATGAGATCCTTGAGCCGCCCGACATCGAAGGCCGTCGCCTTGAGGGCGGCATCGCGGACCATCCCGCGTTCGAAGAAGAGCCGGGCCTCCTTCAGGTGGCCGAGCGAGTCGGGCGACGTCGCCAGCATGATCTGCGCCGCCATGTCGACCTGCTGGGTCACGGCGCGCGCCGTCAGGGTTGTGACCCGGGCCCGTTCACCATGCGAAATCGTCAGGAGCCCCAGATTGCTCAGCGCCTGCATGGCCTCGCGGATCGCCGGCCGGCCCACGCCGAACCGCTCCATCAGCTGCCGCTCCGACGGCATGAGACCGCCCGGACCAACGTCGCCGCTGGTGATCATATGCTTCAGCCGATCGAAGACCTCATCGGACAATTTGCGGCGGGTGATGGGTTCGATGGCGGGAAGCACGCGGGGCCAAACCTCAGCCTGGATCGGAGATGATACCAGCATCTCTCCCATACTCCCCCAAACGTGGTCTCGCGAAGCGATTTCATCTTGGCGACCGACCTGCCCGGTGCTTCACGCTTCAAACCGACGCTCTCCGTCGTGGCGGGTCAGAGCTCGATGCCATAACGTCGCGCGGCCGCCCGGATGTGGTTTCGCATGGAGGTTTCTGCGCCCAAGCTGTCCCGTGCGGCGATGCGGTCGCACACCTCTTCATGCTCGCGCAATGTGTCGCCCAAGCGGATGCGGAGCGTCATGGGCAGTCTCTGTGTCTCCACCATCATGTCACGCACTGGTCGATACATGCCGGCCAGGACGGGATTTGCCGCCAGGTCGAAGATACTATCGTGGAAGACGGCATCCGCAGCCGCCATGGCCGGGATGTCATCCGCCGCGAGCGCATTGCGCATGGCCTCTGTCGCGGCTTTAAGTCGTGCGGCTCCGGGCTCGTCACAACGCAGGGCGGCAAGGCGGGCCGCGTGGCTCTCGAGCCCCTCGCGCGCCTCGTAGACATCTCGTGGCGAGCAGCGTTCTGAGAACCGCCACAAAGGGGCGCGGTCCGTGACCTGGTTGACGTAGACGCCGCTGCCGATACGAACTTTGACCAGTCCCATCACTTCGAGAACGGAGATCGCCTCGCGGAGTGACGGCCGACTCACACCGAGTTTTTCGGCGAGGTCGCGCTGGGAGGGCAGCTTGTCCCCGGGTCTCAGTCCGCCCCTCAGGATCAGGGCTTGCAGATGGTCGGACACAGCGCGTGAGACGAGTGGCCGCTCGCCCTGAAACGGCTCAACCACGGGATCCATCTTGAACCCTTTTGGGGGCAAATCGAAGGTCATTTGGGGAAGTTGCTTGGATGTTGAGCGTTGTGCACGCTTTTTCCGCCTCGCATCACAGTTGCGGTCAAGATCGCACCCGTTGCGCGCTTGCGCGATTCAGATCGATCCGTCACCTTAGATTGGTCAAACCGGTCTGGCCAGATGTGAGACGGCCTTCAAGCAGGAGTGCTGCATGTTCCGAGTGAATGTTTCAGAATGGTTGCGGCGGCGAGTTGTCGGAGTCGCCGCGCTGTCGCTCGGCCTTGGCGTTTCGGTCACTGCCCATGCGGCGGACATGAAGGTCGGGGCCAATATCGGAAACGTGCCGTGGGAGTTCCAGGACGCCAAGGGTGAAACGGTCGGTTTTGAGGTCGACCTCGTCAAGGAGATCGGCAAGCGTCTCGGAATGGACGTGACCTTCGTCAACATTCCCTTCACGGGCCTGTTCGCCGCCGTGCAGTCCGGCCAGATCGACGCTGCGGTATCGTCCATCACCATCACCAAGAAGCGGCTCGAGAGCGTCGCCTTCGCCCAGCCCTATTATGACAGCGACCAGTCGCTGACCGTGAAAGCCGACTCGGGGATCACGAGCCTCAAGGGCATGAGCGGCAAGGTCGCAGGCGTCGACACCGGATCGACCGGTGACATGTGGGCCACCAAGCACATGGACGAGACGAAGATCAGCGACATCCGCAAATACGAGGGGCTTTCGCCCGCGATGCTCGACCTCGCGGCCGGCCGCATCGACGGCTACATCAGCGACATCCCGGCGCTGCAATATTACGTCAAGGACAAGCCGACCTACAAAGTGGTCGAGCGCATTCCAACAGGCGAGCAATATTCGATCATGATGGCGAAGGGCAGCCCGCTGCTGCCGAAGGTCAATGACGAGATCACCAAGCTCAAGGACGAAGGCTTCATCGCCAAGCTCCACGAGAAGTGGTTCGGCGCCAAGCCGGAAGCCACGACCTCGACGGTGATGAAGGCGGAGATGCCGAAGCTCTGAGGCTTTGAGCCTCCCTTCTTCCACCTGTGGGAGAAGGGAGCACCGGCAACGCCTCGTTCGAAACAATTGCCCTCATGTCGATCTTTGACACATTCCTGAACTGGTCCGTCTTCGTCGAATCGCTGCCGGCCCTGCTGCGCGGTCTCTGGATCACGGTCGGCCTCGGGCTGACCTCCATCGTCCTCGGGCTCGCGGGCGGTCTCCTGCTCGTGATGCTGCGGCTCTACGGGGGGCTGCCGATGTCGCCGCTCGCCATCGGGTATATCGACGTGTTCCGCTCGGTGCCGGTTCTGGTGCTGCTCATCGTCATCTATTACGCCCTGCCCTTCGTCGGCATCCGGCTGTCGCCATTCTGGGCCGCCACGACGGCATTGAGCCTGGTTTCCGCCGCCTATTCGGCCGAAATCCTGCGGGCCGGCATCGAGGGCGTGCCGAAAGGGCAGTTCGAAGCGGCGCGCGCCATCGGCCTGAGCTCGATTCGCCAGATGACCGACATCGTTCTGCCCCAGGCCGTCAAGCTCGTGATCCCGCCGCTGACGTCGAACTCCATCAATGTCATGAAGGACACGGCGCTGGCCTCCGTGGTGGCGATGCCGGACCTGCTGAAACAGGCCACCCAGGCCCAGGCGCTGGCCGCCAATCCGACACCGCTGATCGGCGCCGCCGTGATCTACGTCATCTTGCTTCTCCCGTTCGTGCGCTCGGTCGGGCTCCTCGAAAACCGCCTCAACCGGCGGGCGCGATGATGGCGTCGATCATCAGCCTGCGCGGCGTGAGCAAATATTTCGGCCACTTCCGGGCGCTCGACGATGTGACACTGGATGTCATGGCGGGCGAGACCCTTGTGGTGATCGGCCCCTCGGGATCGGGCAAGTCCACGCTGATCCGCTGCATCAACCGCCTGGAAACGCACGACGCCGGCGACATCGTGGTCGACGGCTTCACGGTCGGCGACACCCGCCAACTCGCGACGATCCGCGCCGAAACCGGCATGGTATTCCAGAACTTCAACCTGTTCCCGCACATGAGCGTGTTGCGTAATGTGGCGCTCGGACCCGTGCGGGTGCGCGGGCTTTCCTGGGTGGAGGCAGAGGCGCGCGCCCGCAAGCTGCTGGTCCGCGTCGGTCTCGAGGCTCACGTCGCGAAATACCCGACCCAGCTCTCGGGAGGGCAGCAACAGCGCGTCGGCATCGCCCGCGCGCTCGCCATGGAACCCAAGGTCCTGCTGTTCGACGAACCCACGTCGGCGCTCGATCCCGAAATGGTCGGTGAGGTCCTGGACGTGATGCAGGGGCTCGCCCGCACCGGCGTCACCATGGTGGTGGTAACCCATGAGATGGGTTTCGCGCGCCGCGTCGCCGACCGTATCCTGTTTATGTGCGAAGGCCGGATCGTCGAACAGGGACCGCCGACCACGCTCTTCGACACGCCGCAGGACCCGCGCTTACGGGGCTTCCTGCAGGCCGTGCTGTCACACTAGGCGCGCCATGATCGCTCTGACGTCCCGGCCGCTCGAAGCGGACGCGTTTGCGCCGTTCGGTACGGTCATTGCCTTCGAGTCGGCGGCAGCTCGCCTGGTCAATGAAGGCACGGCGCTGCGGGCCGACGCGTGCGCCCTGTTCGAATACGCCTCCGGGACCGAGCCCGTGCTGGCGCTCTACCGCGCCACCCCGAAGACCCTGCCCCTGCGGTTGACGCTGTTCGAGCGACATCCCTTGTCGGCGCAAACCTTCGTGTCGCTCAGCGTGCCGCGCTTTCTCGTGGTTGTGGCGCCGCGCGGCGCCGACGGTCTCCCGGTGGCCGCCGCCGCGCAAGTCTTTGTGGGCTTGGCCGGCATGGGCGTGAGCTACCGCTCGAACCAGTGGCACATGCCGATTATGGCGCTCGGGACCGGCGGCGACCTTCTCATGTTGATGGCCGAGCACGGCACCACCGAGGATTGCATCGAACACCGGCTCGCCGTGCCGCTGCTCATCCAAGACGACGTCTCTTCCGAAAGAACACCCTATGGCGCTTGATCTCGACTATGTCCGAAGCCAGTTTCCAGCGCTCGCTGACGGCTTCGCGTATTTCGACAATGCCGGTGGCTCGCTCGTGCTCGGCACAGTGGCCGACCGGGTGCGCGACTATCTGCTCACCACGAGCGTGCAGACCGGCGCGAGCTATCCGCAATCGCAGCGCGCCGTGGAGCGGCTCCGCGAGGCCCGACAACGTATCGCGCTGCTCCTCAACGCGGCCCAGCCCGAGGAGATCGTGCTTGGCCCCTCGACCACCGTGCTGTGCCAGTTCCTGGCCCGTGCCATGGAAGGGCGGCTTCAGCCGGGCGACGAGGTCGTGGTCACGGACTTCGACCATGAATCGAACATCGGTCCCTGGCGGCGCCTGGAAGAGCGCGGGATCGTCATCAAGACCTGGAGCCTCGACCCGGAGACGCTGACGATCGATCTCGACGCGCTCGATGCGTTGATGAGCGAGCGCACCCGGCTCGTCGCCGTGACCCACACGTCGAACATCCTCGGCACCATTCATCCGGTGGCCGAAATCGCCCGCAGGGTTCACGCGCGCGGCGCCGAGATCGTGGTCGATGCCGTCGCCTACGCGCCGCATCGCGCGGTCGATGTGCAGGCCTGGGACGTCGATTACTACGTGTTCAGCTTCTACAAGACCTATGGGCCGCATTTCGCGGTGCTGTACGGCAAATATGACAAGCTGCTGGAGCTCGACGGCCTGTACCATTACTTCTACGGCCGCGACAAAGTCCCGGCGAAGCTCGAACCCGGCAACACCAATTACGAACTCGCCTGGGGCGCGGCCGGCATCGTCGATTATCTCGACACGCTTGGAGGCACGACCGGTGATCGGGCCGCCCTCACTCGCGCCTTCGAGGCCATTGCGGTTCATGAGGCGACGCTTGCGGAGCGGCTTCTCGGCTATCTGCGCAGCCGCAATGACACGCGTATCATCGGGCTGCGCACCAGCGATGCGGCCCAACGCGTGCCGACGATCGCCTTCAAGATCGAGGGACGCGACTCGGCCGCGATCGTGCGCGAGACAGACCGCCATGCCGTCGGGATCCGCTTCGGCGACTTCCATTCACGACGGCTGATCGAACATCTTGGCCTTGCCGAGAACAACGGCGTCGTGCGGGTGTCGATGGTCCATTACAACACGCTCGATGAAGTCGATCGGTTGATCGGCGGCCTCGATCGCGCGCTGCAGTAAGCACCCGAGTTTCTCCGAGATCGAAGCGGGTTTTGGCGACCCGCTCCGCTTCCGTCACAGCAGTTCCGCGCCGCCGCCCAGCGCCGGACCGGAGGTGGGGTCGTAATTGTCGGGCTTCTTGGCGATCAGGGTTTGCGTCGTCAGAATCAGGCCTGCGACTGATGCGGCGTTCCGGATCGCGCTATAGGTGACTTTCACGGGATCGATGATGCCGGCGCTCATCATGTCGACCGAGCCGCCCGTCCGGGCGTCGAGACCGTGGCCATTGTGGCTCTTGGCCACTTTCGTGACCTCGCTCTCGCCGTTCAAGCCGCAATTCGCGGCGATGTAGAACAGCGGGCGGCTGAGCGAGCGCTGCAGCAACTCGGCGCCCTGCCGGGTGCTGCCGTCGAGCGTGCCGATCAGCGCGTCGAGATGCGGCGCGATCTTCAGCATGGCGACGCCCCCACCCGCTACGATCCCTTCCTCGATGGCGGCACGGGTCGCATTGATCGAATCCTCGATCAGCTGCGTGCGGCGCTTCTGCTCGACCGGCGTCGCGCCGCCCGCCATGATGATCGCGGTGCCGCCCGACAGCTTGGCGATGCGCTCCTGGAACTTGTCGCGCTCGATGTTCTCCGGCGCGGCATCGTATTGGCGCATCACCTGTTCGCGGCGCGCCGCGACCGTCTTGGGCTTACCGTTGCCGGCCGTGATCAGTGTCTTCGACGAGGAGATCCGTACCTGCCGGGCGCTGCCGAGATCGGCCAGTTCGGCCTTTTCGATCTTGCCGCCGAGGTCACGCGAGATCACCCGGCCACCCGTCGTGATCGCGATATCCTCCAGCATGGCCTTGCGCCAATGGCCATATTCCGGCGGATGGATCGCCGCGACCGGAATGCCGGTCTTCTCGCGCCGGGCGAGCAGCTGCATGATGACCGGCGGGGCGATCTCCTCGGCGATGAGGAGCAACGGGCGGCCGCTCTTCTCGATGAGGGAGAAGACGCCCGCGAGTTCCTCCATGCTCTGGATCTTGTGGTCCGTCATCAGAATGTAGGGTGCGTCCAGCACCGCCTGCATGCGTTCGACGTCGGTCACCATGTGGTGGGACAGGTAGCCCCGCTCGAAGGCCATTCCTTCAACGACTTCAAGCGTCGTCTCGACCGTATTGCCGAACTCGACCGCCACGATACCTTGATTGCCGGCGCGCTCGAAGGCCTCGGCCACCAGGGCGCCCAGCTTGGCATCATTCGCCGCGATGCTGGCAATGGCACGCAGTCCCTTGGCTCCGTCGAGGCTTTTGGCGGATTGTTTCAAAGCCGCGATGATTTCGGTGACGGCGCGATCGAGCCCTTCGACGAGTTCGACCGGGTTGGCGCCGGCGGCGAGGCATTGCAGGCCGCCTTGCACCAGCACATCGGCCAGCACCGTGGCCGTGGTGGTGCCGTCGCCCGCGACCTCGTTGGTCTGTTTGGAAACCTCGCGCAGCACCTGGGCGCCCATATTCTCGAACGGGCATTCGAGCTCGATCTCGCTCGCGATGCTGACGCCATCGCGGGACACGATCGGCGTGCCGATCGGCCGATCGATGATGGCGTTCATGCCGCGCGGCCCGAGCGTGCCCCGGACCGCGCGGGCCATCTTGGCGACACCGCGGCCGAGCGCCTTGCGGGCCTCATCATCGTGCAACATGATATTGGGCATGGACCTGCTCCCTAATGACAGCCCGTCGCGGAGGACACCGTCGCGGGCGTTCTTTGTCTAGGTGGAACGAAGGGGGTGTCGGTGTCGAAGCGCGCGGCCAGCAACCCTTTGCAGAGGGCGCTGTTGAATTCCGCATTGATGCCGACCCGGCGCAGATTGCGGAGATAGACGAGCAGCGTCTCCGGTTGCAGGCGGGCCCCATCGACATCGATGAACGCGAAGGCCTCGTCACGCATGGGGCCGACGACGGCACGGCGCTCGAAGTAACGCCGCACCAGCTTGGACGCCTCCGGCTCGAACGTGATTGCCTTCAGGCCGGCGATCGTCACCACGGCGATCCAGGACAGCGCAAAGCCGGCTTTCACCAGATGATCGATGAGCGCCGCCTGCCGGCGCTGGAACGCCTTGCGCAGGAACGTCCGACGGATGTCGTCGAGGTTGCCGTCGGCCTCGGCCCCGAAGGTGTCCTCGAACGATAGGCCCTTGGCGAGGCCCGCATTGATCGTGTCGGCATACATGTGTTCGCCGAGACGGACTTCGACGGACCGGACCCACGGCAGCGCCACCACGGCCGCCCGCATGTCGTCGGCCATCAGGAACGAGAAATTCGCGGCGCACCAGTAGGTCGGCAACCGGAACGCGACGGCGACGCGGTTCTCCGCGTCGACGGTGACGGAAGTCACGAACTGGAGATCCGTGACCGGCTCGTCGAGTTCCGGGTCGCTCACGCCATCGAGCTGTGCCCAGACCTCGGCTTCGCGCGCTGTGCGTTGGTGGCCCGGCATGGCGCTCACTCCGCCGCTTGCGCGGCCGCGGCCAGATGGGCGTAGCCCCCGCTCGCCGCAATTCTGTTCTTTTGGGCCACGACATCGATATTGTAGAGACGCGCGGCGTTGAGGCCGAGGATCTTCTTCTTGGTCTCCAAGGTAAGCACGGAGCCCGTCTCCTTGGAGACGTCCTCGGGGATCTCGAAGGCCATGAACTTGTCAATCAGCCACTTGGGCGTCCAGATCCCGTAATCGCTGCCATACAGGATCTTGTCAGGACCGACCCAAAACAACAGTTCCGACATGACGTGACCAAAATAGGCTGGCCGCGTGTGGATGAACGGCAGCGCGACCGCGATGCCGGCATAGACATTGGTCTCCTGGGTGGCGATCCAGCAGAAGTCGTCGAGGCGCGGCAACCCGCAATGCTCCACGATGAAGTTCAGATCCTGGAACGAGGTCGCGACATCGTCGATGTCGGCGACATCGAAGGCATCCCGGTTGAGCGGCAGAATCGTCGGGCCCTTGTGGACATGGATATTCTTTATGCCAAGTTTCTGAGCTGCTTCCAGGTACTGATAGCTCGCCTTGTCGGACAGCTTGTAACCTTTGGAGTCGCCCTGCCACTCGGCCGTGTAGAGCTTCACGCCTTGCAGCTTGTGCTGTTCGGCAAGGCGGTGCAAGTCTTCGAGCCCTTTGCTGCCGTGGCGCGGATCGAAGGCACCGTTGAGGATGAAGCGGTCCGGATGCTTCTTCTTCATCGCCGAATTGCGCTCGGTCGTGTTGAAGCCATTCGTGTAGAAATCATACAGATAGGTCGGCTGCATGATGGCCATGTCGTCATAGCCACGGACGAACAGGTCGTCGTACATGGTCTGGCCGTCGTATTTCGAGAATTTCTCCAAAGACCAGCGCTCTTCCGGCGGGCTCAGATTAGAGTGATAGGCATAGAAGCATTCGATGAACTGCTTGCCATGCACGTTCTTCTGGTTCGCCGGGCTGGCATCCCAGAAATGCGTGTGACCATCGATCACGAAGATCTCTTCACCGGTGGATGTTCGATACATCTGCGTCTCCCTTTGCTTGAATGACGGCGGCCTTCTTGGCCTGCCCTTGTTGTTCTGATGCGACGATCAAGGTCTACCCTTTCGCCCCCACAGACCGCCACGGCACTCGCACGTTTCGGAAATACGCCCCGTATTCCCCTGTCCCTTGTGGAGAGGGATTGGGGGTGAGGGTTGGACAGCCTGGAACTCGACCGATGAGGCACCGGCTAGACTGTTGCAACCCTCACCCCCTGCCCCTCTCCACAAGGGAGAGGGGAGAAGGCGTCATCACCACCGTTGTACGAATCCAATAGTCGCTTGTGGGGAGAAGGAGAACCGGTTTGGACTTTCTCAGAAATCAACCGGCTTGCCTAAATGTACTTTTGTCTTAGACGATGTAGGACATCATTTCGTTCATATCTCCAAACAACATCACAGTCTTGTCGTCGACCATGACCATTCGGCCATAGTGTGTTGAGGTCGAAATCTCGAAAAGATGCGGTGTCATTTCTCTTCCGAGTTCCTCGGAGATTTCATCCATCTTGAATTCCATCTTCCCGTCACCGTCGATGCGGATCATGGCCGGCATGAACGTCACCGTGACATTGTCACGGCGCCCCATCACCTCGGCGATGGCGCGGGCCTCGACGCTGTCGTTCATCGTCACCCCGCATTGATGCGAGACCGTATCCTTGAATTCGATCTCACTCATCGGCTTGAAGATATTGGCATGGGCTTCGGACATCGATGTCTCCGGTCTGTATGAGGACGGGCGCACAAATCAAACGGCCAGTGAGGCCGGAACCGTCAGCTGGATCTCGGTCGCGATGCCCCTGATGCGATTCTTGGCCTGCGCGAGAGCATCGGCGAAGCTCGCGATCTTCACGCGCGGCTGCGACCAGATCGGCTGCAGATGATGGGCGGCATCAAGTGCGAGATCCGCGTGCTTGTGCAGCCACGAATTGAACAGGCCGATATTGTGGGTGCCGTATTGCTCGTCTTCGGCCAACAGATGGAAAAGCTCGACCGTATTGGCGAGGTTTCGCTCATAATCGGCCTCGGCGGCCGAGACGACAGCAGGCGTGATGAAGTCATTTTGAGAGGCCGCCACCTGCATGATGAAGCCGGAGCGGAACAATTCTCCGACCAGCGGCTCAAAGACCACGTTCGTTGCGAAATACTGCTCCAGATAATCGTTCGAGCCCATGATCGATTCGACCGAGCGCCGTGTCGGTTGCCAGATCGGGTCTTCGAGCCAGTGTTTCTTGCCGGCTTCGTTGTTGAATCCTTCGATGTCGAGGCCGATCTCGCTCAAGTAAAGTGTCAGATCCTGGGCGAAGCGCAGCTTGTAGGAGGCGTTGGTCAGGATGGCGTTGTTGACCATTTGCGTATAGCCGTAACGCTGGGCCTGCATGGTCGAAGTCCCGAGTCCGAATTCGGCGTGCTTATAGGCGCCGAGATGGTCTTCGAGGATCTTGATCCAGGCGCGGTCGAAGCGCTTCGAAGCACCCGATTTGCGGCCGTTCTCGATCGTGTTCTGCACCATGCCGCAGATTGTCGATTGGCGCTGGTAATGGGTGCGTTCCCATTCCTGGTCGACGGCGCGGAACTTGTGCCAGTTGGAGCTTTTCGCGGCGGTCCAGTCCTTCGAATAGGTCGGCGTACCGTCGGGGAACGAGATGATCCAATCCTGCAGCAGATAGCGCTCCGGGTCGGGTTGGACGTCCACCGTCATGTCTTCGTAATGCGAGGCCTTGCGGCCCTTCGGCTCGAAGTAATTATATTTGCGGCTCTCCGAGCCAGGGAATTTCGCCGAACCCGCGGCACCTGATTTGACTGGCGTTGGGCTTACGGACTCAATCGTGGATGACGGCATCATGACCTCTCCCTGAATGATGGTGTGTTCTAGCCGTGCGCTCTCTAGCGGAGCGCTGGTGTGAACTTGTCGAAATAGACGTGCTCCGGCTCGACCCCGTTGCGCAGCAGGATCGGGATCGTTGCATCGATCATCGGCGTCGGCCCGCACGTATAGGCGTCGACTTCGCCGCTGAATTTTTCGGTCTGCAGGTGACGCAGCACGACCTCGTGCACGAAACCGGTCTCGCCCGTCCATCCATCGCCTTGTTGCGAATGCGACAGGGCGGGGATGAACGTGAAGTTCGGGAGCTTCGCCGCAATGGCGGCGAGTTCCTCGCGGTAGAACAGGTCGGCTTCCGTCCGGGCACCGTAGAAAAAACGGATGGGACGCTGTTCGCCGCTCGCGAGATGATCCTGCAAGATCGACCACAATGGCGACATGCCGGAGCCACCGCCGATCAGGAGCATGGCGCCCGTGCGCCTCTCGCGACGGAAGCAAGTGCCGTAGGGCCCTTTGACCAGCAGCGCGTCGCCGACCTTCAACTCCCCGTCCAGCAGTGCCGAAAAGGCGCCGTCAGGGTATTTCTTGATGATGAAGCGAAGCCGTGTGGCGTCGCCCGGCGGGCTCGCCATCGAATAGGCCCGCACGATGCCCCGACCCGCAATCGTCAGATCGACATATTGGCCGGCCCAGAACTTGAGGGGCGCGTCGATCTCCATTTCGAGAAGACGGATGTCATGCGTCAGCGGCTCGATGCGCGTGAGGTGCCCGGTGTATGACTTCACCACGATAGCCCGGCCAAGCAATTCCGCATCGAAATTCAAGAGGTCGACCGTAATGTCGCCGAAGACATGGGTGCGGCACAGCAGGACAGCACCGTCCTCGCTCTCGTAATCAGGCAGCGCGAAGGTCGAATATTTCAAAAGCTCGAAATCGCCTTCGGAGATCTTGGCTTTACAACTGCCGCATTGGCCTTCCTTGCAACCATGCGGCAGAGAGATACCCTGACGAAAGGCAGCGTCGAGAACGGTTTCACCCTCCTCGACTTCCATTTCAAGGCCGACCGGCTCGAACCTGACCATATGGACCGCGGGAGCGGGCATCTTGCGGATCGCGGCTTCGGACATCGCGGATACTTTCCAAAGGGGAATGCCACTTTGATCTTCCTCCAGAGAAGCGGCAGCGGGCCGTGTCTCGAAACATGCACAATGCTGGTGCCTGCTTCGACCCGGGCGCTACGCACCCGGCTTAGGATGAAGACGTTGAGGCTGAAATTTTGTCTCGACAGGGTGAGGGGCGCTTCCGCGTCCCCCACTGAAATGTGCGACTCAGTTGCAGGGATTGATGGTGAATCCCTTGCGGTATTCGGCCACCGCGACGTCGCGTTCCGCCGGGCTGAGCGCCCGGAAGCTGCGCAACGGGCTCCCGAGAACGTGCCCGCGCACGTCGTCAAGCGTCCACATGTCCTTCTCCTCGAAGCGCAGATGCGGCTGCGGCGTCAGGGTCTTGCCATCGGGACGGACGAAGCCGAGGTCCTTGATGGCGTCGGCGATATCCCAGCCGTGGTAGCATTCCTCCCACTCGCGGCGTCCGCTGAAGCGGCCCATCGCAGGCGTGGCCCGACCCTCGTACTCCGCCGCGAACGCGACCTTATGGGTCCAGCGGCATTGCTCCGAACAGTAGGTGTACATCTTGCCGTCGACTTCGTCGCAACAGAATTCCTCGCGGATCAGGCAAGGCACCATGCAGCTCCAGCAGCGGTGCGGATAGACGTAGCCCACGTCGGCATTGAACACGATGTTGGTTTCGCCCGGCTTCGAAAGCTTGGCGTACCACTTCCAATAGTCACCGAATTCCGAATACCAGCCCGGATATTTGTGCTCGAACCATTCGAAGTCCTTTTCGGTCTGGGCCTCGATACGCCAGAAGTTCAGCGACCAGCCGACCGAGAAGAATTGCGCGGTCTTGTGAACGTAGTTCTTCTTGACGATCCGGTCCCAGGCTGCCGCGACATCGTCGTGGTGGATCTTGATGCCGTATTTCTCGAGCGGCAGCATGTAGGTGCGGTAGTAATCCTCGTAGATCCAGCGATGCCAGAGCTCCGCATAGGATTCCTTGTTCTTGTCGCGATTGGTCGTGCCGTATTCGATGAAGGTTCCGATGGCGGCATCGACGATCGCGTGATTCTGCCAGAAGGCATATTTCAGATCGCGTTCGAGGAGCTGGTGGTTCGACGGATCGTTGATCATCGCCATCAGCATGGAGTGACCATTGCCGATGTGACGCGACTCGTCGGATTGCACCGAGAGGAACACCGTTGGCAGCGCGTAGTCGCCGTTGCGGGCGGCTTCGGACGGCATGGCGACGAACAGCGTGTTGGTGAAGGCTGTTTCAGCCACGACCGTCAGGTAGACGTTGGCGGCCGTGATTGCGTCGCCGGTCAAGAAGCCTTCGGCGAACTGGCGGCCGATGGTCGTGGCATAGCAACGCCCAAAGGCAGCTTCGGTAATATCGAACCCCGCGGGATCGATGTAGTTTTCCATATACCACTTCTTGAGGTTCATCTGGATCGTCGAGTGCCTGAACTCGTCGACCATCTGCATGGTCATGCCGGTACGGAGTTCCTCGCCGGGCGCCAGGCGCGCCACCATGGCCATCGAGCGCGCCGCCGAGATCTCCGGGAACGGGATGATGGCCAAAAACAGCTTCATCCATTCGACCCAGCGCGGTTCCACATTGCGGAACATGTCGCCGCGCAACGCCGCATCGAGTGCGCCGTAGACCCGGTTGTCCTTTTCTTCCTGCATCGGGAAGTAGGACCGCAAGACCTGTTTCATCGGGTCGCGTGGAGTCTTCGAAATCTTGTAGTCGGTCGGGAAGGTCATGGCCTCCTGAACGTAGCTGGGCGTCCACCCAAGATCCGCGACACGACTGGCGGCTTCCGCAATCGTGATGCCCTTCTGCGCGGTAATCTTGTTCAGTGTCAAAGCTGACATACATCTCTCCTTAAGCTGATTTCAAGTACTTCGGCACATCTTGCACCAAAAATTAGAGCAAGGTTGCCGTACAAGCGAACAACAAGGTGAATGGAAATCGATCTCAATAATGTACTTTAGTCGGGAATGAAGTGTCTCAAGCCGCCAGAATATAGACCTAGGGTCCGGGCGCCTTGCTGCGCCGGATCAGCGGCCTGTTTTCAGCGATAAATCGCGCTGAAAGCAGCAGCGTCCCCATGGCGAAGTCCTTGCCGTGTCGGGCGATCATCGCCTCGGCCAGTTCGCCGAGCTGCACGAAGAACGCATCCTTCGACTGGTCCTCCTCGCTCAGTGGCTGAGGTTCGACTGGCGCGGCCGCGGCGGGCTTGGCCGCGTTCGATGGCTGATACGTCATCATGCGTGGCCTGCCTCGTCATGCCTGTTGGCCAAAGGGTCTTGTTCGAACTCGAGCAGCGAGGCGTTGAGCCATTCCCGCTCGCTCACCAGCCGAAGATGCTCGCTGGCGAGCGCGTTGAGACGAAGATCGAGCTTTTCAACTTCGGCCTGGGCCACCAAGTCGGTCGCCGCCGTTCGCAGAGCGGAGGCGCGTTCGATTTCAGCGCCGCCACGGGCGCTCTCGTTCTTCAACTGCAACTCGTTGTTGCGGATCATGTCTTCGATCAGCTTATGGCGGGCCAGCATCCGATCGTGCGCGCTCATGAGCGTGTCCGCGTCGTCTGCGGTGATCTGCGGCCCCTTGGCGCTGGCAGTGGTGATCGGCATCGTCCTCGCCTCCCGGCTCGGTTCGCGTAAAGTGTCAGGGGATCAGCACGGCGCGTCCGTGAATGCGTCCGGCATGCAGGTCATGCAGCGCGTCGTTAGCGTCCCGCAGGCTATATTCGCGAGTATGCAAATTGACGAGACCGCGGTCGGCCAGCGCCATGAGTTCAACGAGCTCCGCATAGGTGCCGACGAGGTTGCCCACGATGGTCTTTTCCGTCGTGATCATGTCGATGGTCGGAATGTCGATCTTTCCGCCATAGCCAACCACATAGTAAAAGCCGCCGTTGCCCGTCATGGCCAGGCCGCGCGCCACGGCATCCCCTTCGCCCACGAAGTCGATCACCGCCTCGGCACCGCGCCCGTTGGTCTTGGCCAGCACGGCCTCGACTTCGTGCCCATCCGCCTTGACGAGATGATGGGCCCCACAGGTCTTGGCGAGTTCCAGCGATTGTTCCGACCGATCGACCACGATGATCTCGGCCGCACAAAGCGCGGCCAGCACCTGAATGCCGATATGACCGAGGCCGCCCGCGCCGAGCACCACGGCAAATTGTCCGGGCAGCAAATGGCGCGAGGCCTTTTTGGCGGCCCGATACGCCGTGAGGCCGGCATCAGTATACGGCGCCACATCCTTGGGCGCGAGGGTTTTCGGAAGCTTGATCAGGGCCCGCGTGCCGGTCAGCAGGTATTCGGCATAGCCGCCGTTGGCATTGATGCCGGGAAACGAGCTGTCGGTCGCGTGCATGTCGTCGCCCCGTCGGCAGGCCAGACAGTGGCCGCTCGTCACCAGCGGATGGCAGATGACGGGTTCACCGACCCTGAAACCCTCGACCGCGGGGCCGACGGCTTCGATCCAGCCCGCATTCTCGTGCCCCATAATATAGGGCAGCTTGACGTCGACCTTCGAGCGCCAAATGCCCTCGACAATGTGCAGATCGGTCCGGCAGACGCCAGCGCCGCCAATCCGGACGATGACATCCGTCGGCCGGCTGATCTTGGGATCAGGCACATTTTCGTAGCGAACGAACTCGTCGGATGTCAATGATTCATCGAACGTGTGGAGCACTGCCGCTTTCATCGTTCCGTCCCATTCTATTTTTTAGCGCTTCTCTGTTCGGTGCGCATTGATTATTCGGTCGCAAGCGCTGTGCCATTTCATTAAGTCTTTGATCTATATATTTATTTTACATTTGACATGGAATAAACATGATCCGTCACTGAACAGCGGCTTTGGTACGATTGTTCCGCCTATGATCAATTCAGAATAAAGAATCGAATTGCTTGCCATTCTGCCTTAGAGCGATAAGGTCTGCTCCTATGTGCCGGATTGTCGCACTGGGCCAATCACAGGCATCGAGCCGACGTCAAACGTCGGCCTTGGGAGGATCAATGGCCGACTCCGCGCCTGAGCGGATGGAATCCGCGCATCTCATTCTCGAACGGCGAGGCACGGTTCCGGCCGGCCTTCTCGCGCCCGACATCTATGACAGTTGGATGCGCTGCATTGCGCTCGGCCTGAACACCCAGCGCCCGCCGCCGATTCACAGGGTTAGCGCGAGCACGCTGCGCCAGGAACAGCAACGGCATGCGCTCATCCGCGGGCTGGCCTTGGCGGAAATGCACACGCTGCATCAGCAGATCGCCGGTTCGAACTATATGATCGCCTTCGCGACCCCGGGCGGCACGCTCCTCGACATCGTGTCGGACCAGAGCTTCGACGACACGGCGGATGCCGCGGCCATCCGGCCCGGCTGCGTCTGGACCGAAGATCTCTGCGGCACGAACGGACTTGGCACAGCGGCTTTTCTAAAGCGACCCATCACGGTCGAAGGCGGGGAACATTTCTTTTCCCGCTACAGATCGCTGACCTGCACGGCGTCTCCTGTCTTCGGGCCAGACGGCAAGCTTGCTGGCGTCCTCGACGCCTCGTCGGATTGCCTGTCGCGCCAGACCCATACCCAGGCGCTGGTCGCGATGGCGGCCACGCAGATCGAAAACGGCCTCTTTCGCGAACAGCATCGCGCCGACGTGATCATCGCATTCCACAATCGCGGTGAATACCTGCACACTTTGAGCGCCGGCCTCTTGGCCGTCGACCCTGCCGGACGCGTGCTCGCCGTGAACCGGGCGGCCAACATGCTGCTGCTCGGCCTGCCGGCCATGCCCGGACGCAATTTCAGCGACATTTTCCGAACCCGATTCGATGATTTTCTTGACGATGGTCGCCGCCAGGAGCGCCAGCGCTTGCAAGACGAAGTGGGCAGTAGCTTCGTCGCGACAATCGGCCACTCGCGTCCGGTTGCCATGGCGCAGGCGGCCGGCAAGCTCCGGGTGGCCACGAACGCGCCCGATCTGAAGCGCGCCGCACCAACCGGGTTCGTCTCCGCCGACCGTGGCGTCGCGGCCTTGGTGCATCAGGCGGAACTCGCAGCCCTGCGCAAGATGCCGATCCTGATCCGGGGCGAGACCGGCACCGGAAAGGAACAACTGGCCCGATATGCCCATGCGGCCAGCCGCCGTCCGGGCGCCTTCGTCCCCGTCAATTGCGCGGCACTGCCCGAGACGCTGATCGAAGCCGAATTGTTCGGCTATGCCGACGGCTCTTTCACAGGCGCCCGCAAAGGCGGTTCGGCCGGCCTCTTCCGCGAAGCCGACGGCGGCACATTGTTCCTCGACGAGATCGGCGACATGCCGGTCACCCTGCAAGCCGTCCTGCTGCGCTTCCTCGACGACTGGACCGTGCGCCCCATAGGCGGCACGAAGCGGGTCATCGACATCCTTCTGGTTTCAGCCACAAACGCCAATCTCGACGAATCGATCGCGCGCGGACGGTTCCGATCCGATCTCCTGTTCCGGCTCAATACCTTGGAAGTTACGCTGCCGCCCCTGCGGGATCGCGCCGATTTCGGGGCGGTGGCCCGGCACCTGCTGGCTCTGATCGATCCCAACAGACAACTCAGTGATCGGGCCGTCGCGCGGCTGGCGGCTTTCGACTGGCCCGGCAACATCCGGGAACTGCGCAACGTGCTCTCGCGGCTGACGCTCGACCTCGGCGATGACATGATCGACGAGGACGCGATCGAAGCCATCTCGACCATGCCGTGCCGACAGAGGGTCGCGGGCACGTTGCACGACTTCCAACGCGCCAGAATCGCCGCCACTTACAGCGAGACGGGCGACAACGTGAGCGAGACGGCCCGTCGTCTCGGTATTTCCCGCAACACGGTCTATCGCGCTCTCGGGCTCGGCAAAGCCGCGACCAAAGACGACCTTCATTCCTGACCAATCGCGATCGGCCCTCCAGTGCTTGGAACCAACCCCATGTTTACCCCGGAAAACGACCTCGAACGGGCCATGCAGCAGGCCGTGCGGGACACGACCAAAATCGCCGATTTTTACCGGACGCTTCTTGAATCCGAAATTTATATCCTGACCCCCGAGGCCAAGATGGAACCGGGCCGACGCCGCTCTCTCAAATATCTGGAGCCTCTTCACGTCGCGACCGTCGAGTTCCAGGGGCTCCGCTGGCATCCGGCCTTCACATCGAAGAAGCGGATCTCGGCCTATGTCAAGGAACCCGAAACCTGCTTCGGCGCGGTCGCCAAGAACATGTTGCCGATGCTGGCCGGCTCGAACTTCTGGTTCAACCCGCTTTCCGAATGTCAAAAGCCCATGCCGGCCAGTGAGGTGGCTCTGCTCTTGTCCGGCGAAATCTTTGATGCACTGAACAAGGCCACGTAAGGACAGGTTTCGTGGCTACCGATGAAAGGCCATACACAATCCAAATTGACGGAGACTGGTGCGCCTGACACTCGGCCTTTGGAACGATCAATCGGGGTTGCGCCCGCAAGCCGCCGCTCCGGGAACGCTTTCGCTCGCATCCCGTTCGATCCAAACCTTGTGATATCGACGCGGATCGGCTCGCCATGTCCATTCGAAGCTTTGTGCGAGACTATCTCTCCGCGACGAACCTGCTGCGGTTGGTGCCGATCAGCATCGTGCTCGTCACGGGTGTGGTGCTCACCACCTGGACGCACCGGTTGTTGAGCGATCATCGCGATCTCGTTGTGCACACGCACGAGGTCATCGAAATGGCGAAGGACGTCCTCATCGGTCTCGACGATGCCGAGACCGGGCAGCGGGGTTACCTGCTAAGTGGCGAACGTCGAGACCTCGAGCCTTACGGGCATGCCCGCGAGCGCCTTGGGTGGATGAGCGCCACCCTCAAAGAGCAACTCGCCGACAATTCGCAACAGACGGCCCATTTCGCCGCTTTGTCGACGCTGATGCAAACGAAGCTCGGCGAATTGCAGGCCGCGATCGATGTTCGTGACAAAGCGGGTTTCAAGGCGGCCCTCGCGACGGAGCGCGCCAGCACCGAGCGGGCGACCATGGATGCCATCCGGCATGAAATCGGTCAGATCACCGAAGGCGAGAAGGCGCTTCTGAGCGCCAGGGACGCCGAGGTGCAGAAGGACGAGCGACGGGTGCAACTCGTCGCGATCCTGGTCGGCTTGGCGTCCCTGCTGACGCGCGCCGGCGTCGAGCTCTACATCACGCGAAAGCAACTCGCGCAGGACCGCGTGACATCGGGCGTCGCGGTGTCACGGACATCGAGCGTGGCAAACAATCCCTCCGCGCCACTGGCATAGAAGGCCAGACAGTTCGCCACTATCATGTGTGTCCAGGATCGCCCCGGCAAATCTCAGATGCAGGCAGATGCAGTGTGAAGAGAATGGGTTGGCTCTCTTCGGCCAGACCGTTTCGCCCACGGGAGTCACTTACGATCCCGGTCTGCACACTGCGGCGAGAGAGCCGGCGTAGAAAGCTTTCGCATGATCGGCACGCGACGTAACGCTCACGCCGATCATTGTCCTCGGGGTCCTAAGGATCAACGGGAGCGGGCTCCTCAAAAACCCGCTCCGTCAGCTCAAGCTGAGAGCTTCTGGCTGAAGATGTCGGCCGGCTTGCCGATGTCGAGCCGGTCGGCGTTCATCACCTTGTTCCACGCGGCGACGAAATCCTGCACGAACTTCACCTTGGCGTCCGCAAAGGCGTAGACCTCGGCCAGGGCGCGGAGTTCCGAATGCGACCCGAAGATCAGATCCACCCGCGTGGCGGTCCAGTTCGGCTGCTGGGTGCGGCGATCCGTGCCCTGAAACAGGTTCTTGGACCCGCTGTTCGCCCACTCGGTGTCCATGCTCAGGAGGTTCACGAAAAAGTCGTTCGTGAGCTTGCCCGGGGTCTGGGTGAACACGCCTTCCTTCACGTTGTTCACATTGGCGCCCAGGACGCGAAGACCGCCGACCAGCACCGTCATCTCCGGCGCGCTGAGGCGCATGAGCTGAGCCTTATCCACCAAGGCCTCTTCCGGGGCCATGAAGTGAGCCTCGTGGTAGTAGTTGCGGAAGCCGTCGGCGAGCGGACGGAGGGCTTCGAACGACGGCACGTCGGTGAGGTCCTGCGACGCGTCCATCCGGCCTGGCGTGAAGGGGACCTTCACCTCGACCCCCGCGTCCTGCGCGGCCTTCTCGACCGCCGCGCTGCCGGCCAGCACGATGAGGTCGGCCATGGAGATCTTCTTGCCGCCGGCAGCCGAAGCATTGAACGTCGCTTGGATCTGCTCCAGCACCTGCAGCACCTTGGCCAACTCAGGCGGGTTGTTGATCTCCCAATCCTTTTGCGGCGCGAGGCGCACGCGCGCACCGTTGGCACCGCCCCGCTTGTCGGATCCGCGAAAGGTCGAAGCCGACGCCCAGGCGGTCGAGACCAGCTGCGGCACGGTGAGACCGGAGGCGAGGACCTTTTCCTTCAAGGCGGCGATATCCGCATCGTCGGCCACGGGATGGTCGAGCGCGGGAATCGGGTCCTGCCAGATGAGGGTTTCCTTCGGCACGAGCGGTCCGAGATACCGGCCGATCGGTCCCATGTCGCGATGGGTGAGCTTGAACCAGGCGCGGGCGAACGCGTCGGCGAATTGATCCGGGTTCTCGTAAAAGCGCCGGGAGATCTTCTCGTAGATCGGGTCCGCCCTCAACGCGATATCCGACGTCAGCATGGTCGGCTTGCGCTTCTTTGCTGGATCATGCGCGTCGGGAATGTCCGCCGGAGCGTTCTTGGCCTCCCACTGCCAAGCGCCGCCGGGGCTCTTGCTCAACTCCCACTCGTGCTTGAAGAGGTTGTCGAAGTAATGGTTCGACCACTGGACGGGCGTCTGGCTCCAGGTGACCTCGAGGCCGGCCGTGATGGCGTCGGCGCCATGGCCTGTGCCATGCGTGCTCCGCCAGCCGAGCCCCTGGTCTTCGATCACTCCGCCTTCCGGCTCGACGCCCACGAAGGAAGGATCCCCTGCCCCATGGGTCTTTCCGAACGTGTGCCCGCCGGCGATCAACGCGACGGTCTCTTCGTCATTCATCGCCATGCGGGCGAAGGTCTCGCGGATATCGTGGGCGGAGCCCAGCGGGTCGGGCTTACCGTTCGGCCCTTCCGGATTGACGTAGATGAGGCCCATCTGGACAGCCCCGAGCCCAGGGTGCAGCTGGCGCTCGCCGCTGTAGCGCTCGTCGCCCAGCCACGTGCCTTCGGGGCCCCAGAACAGCTCTTCCGGCTCCCACGTGTCCGCCCGGCCGCCGCCGAACCCGAAGGTCTTGAAGCCCATGGATTCCAGGGCGACGTTGCCGGTCAGCACGAAGAGGTCGGCCCAGGAGAGCTTGCGGCCGTACTTCTGCTTGATCGGCCAGATCAGGCGCCGTGCCTTGTCGAGGTTGGCGTTGTCGGGCCAGCTGTTCAGCGGTGCGAACCGCTGCTGCCCGCCGCCTGCGCCGCCGCGTCCGTCGGTGATGCGGTAGGTGCCCGCGCTGTGCCAGGCCATGCGGATGAACAGGCCGCCGTAGTGACCGAAATCCGCCGGCCACCAATCCTGCGAGTCGATCATCACCTGACGCAGATCCGCGATGACGGCGTCGAGATCGAGCGTCTTGAATTCCGCAGCGTAATCGAAGTCCCCGCCAAACGGATTGGAGCGGGGCGAATGCTGGTTCAGACTCTCAAGCCGGAGCCGTTCCGGCCACCACGAGCCATTGCCGCCATGACGACGACCGCCGCCGCCCCCGGAGCCGCCTCCACCGCCGCCGCCATGCGCGACCGGGCATCCCCCCACCGTGTCATCGACCTTGGCGTCCATGTGCAGATCCCGTTCTTTGATGCAGCGCGCCGGCGCGTTGGCGAAAACGCCTTCGGGTGCCGGCCGCGCCAGCGAAAAACCAGCGTCTTGCGCACCCGACAGATCAGGGTCGTCGCGCTTCCGCTCGACAATGGGATAAGCCCGCGCGATAAATCGTTCAAATGGATTTTAGCGAATTCTCTCATTGAGCAAATCGATTATCCAGCGGCTCACTCTCCGGCAGCTGACCTATCTTCTCGCGTTGCAGGAGCATCAGCATTTCGGGCGTGCGGCGGCTGCTTGCGCGGTGACGCAATCGACCCTGTCTTCGGCGCTTGCCGAGCTGGAATTGATCCTGGAGACGCAGCTCGTCGAGCGCTCCAAGCGCAGCCTGCGCTTCACGGCCGTCGGGTTGGTGGTCGCGGCCCATGCGCGCGACGTGATCCGCTCGGTGGAAGACCTGTGCGAGGGCCTGCAGAGCGAGCGCGAAGCCCTGGTGGGCACGCTGCGGATGGCCGCCATTCCCACCATCGCGCCGTTCCTGCTACCCCGCATCGTCACGGCCGTGGGCGCGCGATGGCCGCGCCTTCGGCTGTTCGTCCGAGAAATGCTGACGAGCGGCGCCTGCGAGGCGCTGCAGAGGAACACCGTCGATTGTGTGCTTCTCGCCCTGCCGGCCGAGTGCGGCGACGTGGCGATCTGCGAGATCATGGCCGACCAGCTCCTGGTTGCGGCACGGCCGCGCGAGGGCGCGGCCCTCGGCGAGGTCTCGGAGCTGACCGCCGATCCGTCGCGGCTGCTCTTGCTCGATGAGGGTCACTGCCTACGCGATCAGGCGCTCGCCGCTTGCAATCTTTCCAATGCCTCGTCCGAGTCGCCGCTGATCGCATCGACACTGCAGACCTTGGTGCAGATGGTCGATGCGGGCCTCGGCGTGACTTTCGTTCCGCAGATGGCCGTTGCGGCCGGTATCCTGCACGGCACGCGTGTGACCAGTCGAGCCATCAGGCCCGGGGTCGAGCGTCGCATCGCTTTGGTCTGGCGGAAGCGGTCTCCCCGGGCGTCCGACCTGCAACTTCTCGGGGCGACCATCCGGGCCGCGGTGATCACATGACGCGTCGCGACAGACCGACACCTCGCAAGAGCGTTGCAAGATGTGCGAACGAAACGACGGCATGCGTCGCGACCAGGAAGGCCCGTCCAGCGTCATGAAGGTGATCCACATCAGGGCTCCCCGCGATCGGCGCCATCTGCGATCCACATTGGCATCATTGGCGCTCGCTCTCTGCTGTTGTGCCGGCTTGACCAGTTCCACCCGCGCCGCCTGTCATGGGCACGACGTTCTGCGCGCCATCATGGAGCGCAACCCGGATGCCTATGCCGAGATCGCCACGGCCGCTCAGGCGATGCCGTTCAACACGGGCACGCTGTTTCGCGTGAGCCGGGACGGCATCTCACCCTCCTTTCTGTTCGGAACCCTGCACGTCGCCGATCCGCGGCTCGCGTCCCTGCCCGCGCAGGCAAAAGAGGGGCTGGACGCCTCGAAGGCCGTGGTGCTCGAAACCCTCGATCTCGACGGGCGGAGTCTCGTGGGCGGCGGCCCGGATGGAACGGGGCTGTCGACCGCCCTCACGGCGACGCCCCAGGAGAAGTCGAAACATCTCTTGGGCGGGGTCGATTTCGCTCGGCTCAAAGCTCTGACGGCATTGCGGGGCCTTCCCGAAACAGTGGTGGAAACCGCCAAACCTTCGGCTTTGGCCCTGATGCTCGATCTTCCCACCTGCGCGGTCCACAAGGCCGGCGATCCACCCTTTGTCGACGAACAAGTGCTGGGGAGGGCGAAAGCCAAAGGGTTGAAGACGATCGGTCTCGAATCGGCCCTCGAGCAATTCACGGTCGCGGATGGGCTGTCACCCGAGACCCAGGCGACCCTCCTGAAAGCCGTGCTGACCCAGTCTCGGGAAGCCCAGAACATCATTGAATCCTCGATCCTTCTTTATCAGCAGGGTCGAACAGGCTTGCTGCTGGCCTGGACGAGCGCCCTCGACCCCTTTCCCGGAAAGGCCGCGGCCGCCATTCCGCTCGCTTTCGTGGATCGCACGATTCGCGTGAGGAACCTCAGGATGCGCGATCGCCTGCTTCCCATCCTTAGCAAGGGGGGTGCCTTCATCGCCGTGGGCGCTCTGCACCTTCCTGGCCAGGACGGACTGGCCGCGCTTTGCGAAAGGGCGGGCTACCGAGTCGAACGGCTCCTCTAGCCTCGGGGCAAGCTGCCCCACGAAGATGCCGGCCAAAACGCCACCTACCAAGACCAGACACAAGGTGAAGAACGCCGTAGGGTCGTTCCTCGTTGTCTCCCAGAAGGCTTCTGGCTTGTGACTCTTGGTACTTACCTGGACGGCCTCGGCTTTGCTATTGGGGGGTGTTGGTTGCTACTGAAGCAGAGAAAAGGCAAACACAAAAGCCACGGCCGCGATGACCAGCCTGAAGACCGATCCCCGCTGGTAGTCTCTCAGCCGCACTTTCCGCCCTCCGTTGACGACGTTTAGCCCACCACGTCGTTCATGCAAGGAAGGTCCGAGTTAAACCGATGTGGGCTCGTGCGCTCGCTGGAGCGCTAGCTACTCTCAGTGTAAGCTTTGGGTGCGTCTCCATCCCACCAGCTATAGACGTTGTCCATATGCGGGGAGGGCGCAAAGCGCTTACAGAAGCGTGCGACGTGCAGTTGTCCCAAGAAGTTACGGTATGTAACTATGCCGTATACCCAGAGGGGTAATTTTGTCTTCCATAATGCCAGCCACCTCGTCATTAGAGAGGCCAAGCGTCGCGTACCTTGCGGCGTCCAGTTCATGCGTTTCGCCACCATCAACAACTGCATTGAACGGTAGGGTAAGGACGTTCTGATAATCTGGCTCGTCTGGGAGCTTGCCTCCCAAGAAGATGTCACAAGAGGATTGAGCGAGGAAAGCTGGAGATCTTCCATAATTTCGGATTTCACAAATAGCCGTTGGGTTTTGCAACCCCAAACGGATACTGCTTGTTCCAGTCTTGTCATAGATCGCGTGGATGCGAATGCTGCTCAGAACAAGCTTTGGAGTTTCTACTGCGACTACAGCGTCTGCAGATCGTTTTGCAGCAAAAGCCGCGTCCCGAGCAGCTTCTATCGAGCTTCGCATATCTCGGGACTGCCCAGCAGCGATGCTAAGATTGTCTTTCCGCTGCAACCGACTCGCTTCCCACAAATCTCGCGTGGATTTGTCGAGCCCAGCGGTCTTCCAAGCCAAAACAGCAGTGAAGGCGACAAGGAGCAAGTCGCTCAGCTTCACATCGAGCAGCCAATCAGTCAGCGCGTCAAACGAGCCTATCCCGGCTGTGGAACGATGATCTTGATCGCCATCGCATTCCTGCTTCGTCAATCCCGCTTTGCGCGCCTGACCGACTACTTGCCCGTAGCGGCTCCGATCCTCCTGCTTCTGCTCCTGGGTCTTATGTGAGGCGAAAGCGAGCGCAGAAGCCAGCAAAACAAACGTGAAGAGTGCGCCCAGGAGAAAGTCAGGAACGACGGAGTTGCGCTTTGGATCGCCGGACATTGGCTCATTTGGGCAAGAATAAAAGATTTTCCAATCGTACTCCTTCCATCTCCAAAGCCGCTAGAGCCAGGCGGGAATGTCGCCGCTCATGCCCTAAAATGTGGTGCGAACCGCTATAGAGTGCTTGTGCCGTTTGCGCCATGATACTGCGTCCGTGCAGGGTTTCCCTTTCCCTTCGGCATCCTCTCATCAAAATCCGCTGAGCGATGAGGCCGGATTCCGGACCTTTGTCACACAGGACCGGCGCCCGGATCGCCTCCGCATTGCGTGTAGACGCAGAGCGTGCTGATGTGGGGCTCTTTGAACCTACTGGCATTGGCTAGACGCAAATACGTATGAGCGTCCTATTCGCGGGAATTCACGTGTTATACGACGTCTTTACTGGCACGAGCATTCGAAAGCAGGCTTTACGGGCCGGCGTGGCGGTCTGGCTCGGCGCCTTGCTTGTCCCGGCGCGGGCGGACGATCATCATCTCTGCGACGCCGCCACCACGCCGCCGGTCGAAGCCATCCGGGCTTGTACGGCGCTCCTCGACGGAGGGATCGATGCGTCGAGCGCGCCCGATGTCTACCTCAATCGTGGCAATGCCCATGCGCGAATGGGGGATATGACGAGCGCGGCGTCCGATTACGACGCCGCGATCAACCGGCGCCCCGATTTCGTGGCGGCCTACAAGAACCGCGGCATCACGCGTCTCGTCTCCGGCAACCTGGAAGGCGCGCTGTCGGATTTCGGTCAGGGCCTCAAGCTGAGCAAGAATGCGCCGGAATTCTACGATCTCAGGGGTCAGTCGCTGAACACGATGGGCGAGTTCGAGCGCGCGGTGCAGGATTTCAACAAGGCGCTGGCGGCCGATCCGACCCTCGTCAACGCCCATCAGAATCGCGCCTATGCGTTCCTCCACATGCGGCAAACCGACAAGGCCCTGGCGGATTACAGCGCGGTGATCCGCTCGGCGCCGCAGGATCCCAAGGGATATCTCGGCCGCGCGACCGTCTTCATGGACAGCGCCGCCTTCGACTCGGCCATCCGCGATCTCGACAAGGCGCGGAGCCTGGATCCCAAAAACGCCGCCACGCTCAGCATCCGCGGCGAAGCCAAGCGCTTGAAGGGCGACCTCACGGGGGCGCTCGCCGACCATACCGAGGCGATCCGCCTCGCGCCCGATCAGGACAGCGTCTACATCAACCGCTCCCTCGTCTACCGGGACAAGCGGGACTACGAGAAGGCACAGGCCGATCTCGCCGAAGCCATTCTGCGCAATCCGAAGAGCGACCTTGCCTATGCGGACCGGGGTGAGATCTGGCAGCTGAAGGGTGACTACGACCGCTCGATGAGCGATCTCGAGAAAGCGACAGCCCTCAATCCCAAGTCGCCCGTCGCGCTGACGCTGCTCGGCGACACACTCCGCTACAAGGGCGAGCTCGATCATGCGCTCGACGCCTATAATGCGGCGACACGCGCGGTTTCGGATTATGTCGCCGCCTATACGGGCCGCGGTCTCGTCTATGAGAAGAAGCAGGATTTCGCCGCGGCCCGCGCCGAATTCGAGAAGGCCCTGAAGCTGCCGTCCGACGCCGATGCCGAAAAGGCGAAGCCCGCACAGGCGCTCGCCCGCGATGGCCTTGCGAACATCACCCAGGAGTTGGCCCGCATCGAGAACGAGAAGGCGGTCGAAGCGCAGGCGGCGGCGGCCGAGGCGGCGGGACGGACCAAGTCCGAGCAAGGCGCGGTGCTGGCGGAGGCCAAGGCACGCGACGCCGAAGCCAAGGCGCGTGACGCGGAAGCCAAGCTGCGCGAGGCTGAACTCCAGCAGGCCGCCGCACAGACGGGCGCCATGAAGGCGGAAGCGCGGGCCAAGGCTCTGGAGGCGACCGTCAAGGCCCAAGAGGCGGAAGCGGAAGAGCGCATCAGCCAGGCGGAAAAACGCGCCAAGCAACTGGAAGCGCAGATCGCGGCGGCAAACGCGCCGGCTCCCCTGCCCGACCAGGGGCGGCGAGTGGCCCTGGTGATCGGCAATTCGACCTATCAATCCGTTCCGCTGCTGCCGAACCCGCAGAAAGACGCCGAGGCGGTCGCCCAGAGCCTCCGCGACGCCGGCTTCAATTCCGTTTCACTGGTGGAGAATGCCACTCTGAGCCAGATGAAGAAGGCCCTTCGCGCCTTCCAGGAGATTGCCGACGATGCGGACTGGGCGATGGTTTATTACGCGGGCCACGGGATCGAAATCTCAGGCCAGAATTATCTCATCCCCACGGACGCGCGCCTGCAATCCGACCGCGATGCGGATGATGAGAGCGTCTCCCTGCGTTACGTGCTCGACCGCATCCACAATGCGCGCAAACTCCGCATGGTGATCCTCGATGCGTGCCGAGAGAACCCGTTCCAAGGCATGATGAAACGCGAGATCGCTTCGCGTGCCGTAGCGCGCGGTCTCGCACCCTATGAACCCCGGGTCGCGAACGAAATGGTTGTCTATGCGGCCAAGGATGGCGAACAGGCGGCCGATGGAAATTCATCGGGGCACAGTCCCTTCGCCGAAGCCCTGATCAGTCGGATGACGACGCCGCGGGTCGAGATCAACAAGGTGTTCCGGCTGGTGACCTCGGACGTCCTCACGGCAACCGGCAACCGGCAGCAGCCTTTCGTCTATGGATCGACGCCCGGCGAGGAGGATTTTTATTTCAAGACCAAGTGATCGTGAGGGGCGTCATTGCCCGGCAGCGAAACGACAAGCCGGTCGAATCGCGGTGACGTGCCCCTGCCGATCGTCCCGCCTCGCGCACCCGGAGGACAGGGCGCCCGAGTAGCGGGTTACCACTGGACCCGAAGGCCGCCCTTGCCGCCGGCACCGAATAGCCGGTCGCCGCCATAAACGTCGCCCTGTGCGAACAGGTTGACGCCGTTGCCGACGTCGTAATTGACGGCCAGGATCCCGCGACCTCGCACCTTGCCCTCGTCGGACTTCGCCAAGAGGTTGGTGCCGAAGAAGCCGCCCTGAATGAACCCGCCGTCGACGATGACGTCGCTGAAGACCAAGCCGGTCAAAGAGGTGCTCAGCCGACTCTGGTTGGCGAGGATCGTGTCCGTGCCAACCCGGGCACCGCCCTGCACCATCAGCAGGTCGCCATTGTCGAGGCCCAGTTCACGCTTGGCGCGGCCATCGAAGAGCGACGCCGTATACTGGAACCCGACAGTAGGTTCGATCCATATCGGCCCGAAGGCGTCGAGGCGGTAGCTGAGATTTCCGAAGGTCGAAAGATTGGTGAGGCCGCCGGAGCCCGTGCCCGAGAAGGCGTTGACCCCAGGCGCCACGAGGTTTCCGGCATTGTCGACGTTGACCGTGAAGGCCAGCTGATCGGCAAAGCTCTCGTTGAGATCGAAAATGTCAGCCTTGAAGGTGAGATCTGCCGTGAACGGCCCGGAGAAATAGGTCGCGTAAGCACCGGTCGATGCTCCGGACAAATTGGCAAGAACCGTACCCGCACCATTGCCCACGTTCGCGACAAGGCTCGAAGTGGTTGATGATTTGATGCGGAAATCGGATTCGGTGTAGCCGACCAGCACGCCAAGGATGAGGCCATCGCCGGGCCGGGCAAGGCTTCGAGCGGTGTAATCAATCCCGCCGAGGAAGCCATAGGTATCAGCATGGCTCTTCTCAGTGATCGTCAGTCCGATCGGGATACCAGCGGCGAATCCTGGAAGCGCGGTGCAGCAGTTGATCGACGTGCGGCCGACGGCGCTTCGGTCCTCGACGTTGCCGAAGCCCTGAGCCCAGGCACCGTACCGGCTCTCGTAAATTGGCACAGGGTAGATCCCGGGCGCCGGGAGCGCGACCTGCGGCGGGGCGGGCGGCGCGGAACGGCGCGCCGCAATCCGTCGATCGCGCACATTTGCTCTCCTGAGAGGCCTGAGCGAGGCCTTCGGGGGCGCTGCCTGCGCCGCGACAGGAGTCGATGGTACCCGTGTCACTCGCTCGCAAGTATCGCCGACCCGTGTAAGACCGGCCGGACAACGTTGCGCTTCTTGCTCGCGTCGCGTCGCAATGGCAGAGGTCGTGTTCCGGACCGTTTCCTGCGTCGCCGACTGCGAAAGATTGCTCAGGGCCTGCGTCGCCAAGGCGGCGCCCGAAAACGCCCCTGTCGAACCGTTCGTGCAAGTGCCGCTCGAAAGAGCGAAGCCGGTCTCTCCAGCAATTGTGGCGGGACAAAGCGCAGATTGGGCTCGCGCGGGATTTGCGCAAAGATATAAGAGCCCAAGAGCCATCGTCGCCGAAAGCAACATCATCTGAATTCGGTGAACGAATGGGCGCATGAAATGATGGCAGCCAGTTAAAAGAACGGATCGATTCTAACCCAAACCTCGCTCGAATGATGTGATAATTCCGCCACCTTTTGAGCAAAATGGCCTGATCGAGCACCAACAACCGAACGGATAAATATAGCTAAATATTTGGAATATTTTATTTATTTACCATAAAATACAGCCATGCACCAACCCTCGGGCGGCGGAACAATTCAATGTCTGCGACCAGAGGCCGATCGGGATCGCCGGCAGGAATGCTAAATCGGTCTCGAATCTGGTTCTGGTGACGACATCATCCGCCAGCCCTATGGGCGCGTCGTCTATGCCGTGCCGTGAAATGTTCGTACCGGCAGGATCGACGATCTCACCAGCGACCGGCGGACAGTGACGGCTTCTCTGCTCATCTCGCACCAGCTCGGAGTTGCTTGACCCGCGCGACAATCGCGGCAAGCTGAAGGTGTGGAGTGTCGCGCCTGTATCCAAGCGTGACGTCGATCAAGGGCGGTTCCCCTTCCAGAGGGCGGCTGACCACTGTCGGCGGAAGCAGATTGCGCGCGTACAGCGGCATCAGTGCGATCCCGCCGGTCGACACGACAAGCGAGATCGCCATCGAGAGATTGTCGACCTCGTAGTCGGGCGCGAGGTCGACCCCGACCTTCTTGGCATAACCGTCCGTCACGGCGCGCAGCACGGGGGATCTGGCAGCCGGAACGCCGATGCGCCGTTCCGCGCCAAGGTCACGCGGGCGGACCGTGGGTCGGATCGCGAGACGATGGTCCGCAGGCATCAGCACCACCAGCGGTTCGGAGTTAAGGGTTTCGAAAACGACGCCTGGCGTGTTCGGCTCTGGCCGCAGAAGCGCGAGGTCGATCTTGCCGCGCATCAGGCCGGCCGCGAGATCGGGGGACGAACGGCTCAGGACGGTGACCTCCGCCTCCGGGATCTCCTCACGCAGGATCGTCATGACGCCGGGCAGCCAATCGAACTCGTGGCCGGTGAGGAACCCCAGGACAAACTCTGCTCGTGGCGGCGCCGCGGCGCGGCGCGCGGCTTCGCCCGCGGCATCGACCTGGGCCAGGATGACGCGCGCATGGTCGAGGAACACGCGGCCGGCGGTCGTCAGTTCGATTCCGCGGGACGAGCGGGTCATCAGGCTGCACCCCAATTCGGCCTCAAGGTCCCGCATCTGGCGGCTGAGCGACGGCTGAGCCGTGTTCAGGCGCTTCTCCGCAGCCACATGCAGGCTGCCGACCTCGGCCACGGCGATGAAATAACGCAAGTGTCGAAGGTCCAAAGTGATGCCTCGAAAGTATCGGAGCGGGCGAAGGAAGTCTTACCCGGCTCGATCGGCACGGCCTACATCATCTCCGATGGCCAAACTGGCCCGGAGGAGAAATTTCATGAACCATCCAGTCGTTCTCATCACCGGTGCCCTGACCGGCATCGCCCGCGCCACAGCCGTCGCTTATGCCCAAAAAGGCGCCCGGCTCGTCGTCTCAGGCCGCCGCGAACAGGCTGGCGCCGAACTCGCCGCCGAACTGCGTGCCGCCGGGGCCGAGGCCGAGTTCATCCGCGCCGATGTCCGTCACGAGGACGACGTTCGCGCCCTGGTCGATCAAACGGTCGCCCGGTTCGGACGCCTCGACATCGCGGTCAACTCGGCCGGCACGGAAGGACGGCCCGGCCCCGCGACGGAGCAGACCCCGGAGAGCTACGCGGCAACATTCGACACCAATGTGCTGGGCACGGTACTCAGCATGAAGCACGAGCTGCGCGTGATGCAGGGCCAGCGGAGCGGCAGCATCGTCAACATCTCGTCGACCTTCGGGCACGAGGGCGGCGCCGGCGCTTCGATCTATGTGGCGAGCAAGCACGCGGTCGAAGGCCTGACGAAGTCGGTTGCGCTCGAAGCGGGCGCCTATGGCGTGCGGGTGAACGCGGTCGCGCCCGGACCGATCGACACCGGCATGCTCGACCGATTTGCCGGCGGGCAGGATGGCAAAGCCTATCTCGCCACGCTCAACCCGCAGAAGCGGATCGGCCACCCCGACGAGGTGGCACGCGCCATCCTGTTCATCGCGTCGGAGGAAGCGTCGTTCATCACCGGACATATCTTGGGCGTCGACGGCGGCAAGTCGGCCGGCTGAGCCAGCACGTAGCTCCGGCTCGTGGTTCAGGTCTATACTTGCAAGAAGGAGGATCAACTCATGAACAAGCTCATCAAAGTCCCGGGGCCCGATCATCCGATCACCATCGAACCCACACCCGAACGCGTTCGCATCAGCTGGCGCGGGCAGGTCCTCGCGGATACGGGCGATGCCCTGACCTTGCGCGAGGCGCGGTATCCGGTGGTCTATTACCTCCCGCGTAAGGACGTCGATATGGCGCGGCTGACACGGAGCGCGCACCAGACCTATTGTCCGTTCAAGGGAGACTGCTCCTACTTCGACCTGCCGGCCAATGATGGGAGCGGCGCCAACGCAGTCTGGTCCTACGAGGCGCCCTTCGATGCGGTCGCCGCCATCAAGGACCATCTCGCCTTCTATTCCGACCGGGTGGAGATCGAGTTGGCGTCGCAGGAGCAACCCGGCCGTTCCACGGCAGGCAACTCGCAATGACCAGGAGTTCGTCCATGTCGCAGGTGCTCAGTTTGCATGATCCGGTCCGGATCGGCGGTCTCGATCTTCCCAACCGCGTGATCATGGCACCGCTCACGCGGTCGCGCGCCGGCGCCGCTGGCGTGCCCGGCGCGCTCAATGTCGAATATTACGTTCAGCGGGCTTCGGCCGGGTTGATCATCACGGAGGCGACGAACGTTGGCCCGCTGTCTTGTGCCTTCGAGTACGCGCCCGGCATCTGGCGGCCCGACCAAGTCGCGGGATGGCACGCGGTGGCGGAAGCCGTCCATAGCAACGGTGGTCACATGTTCCTTCAACTCTGGCACGGTGGCCGTGTAAGCGCCAAAGGTCTGCTCGACGGACGCGAGCCGGTCTCGCCTTCCGGGGTCAACGACGATCTCGATGCGCTCGAAGTCTGGGCGCAGCTCGCCAACGGCCATTACGTGAACATCAAGGCAACCCCTTCGCGTGCGCTTTCGACCGGTGAAGTCGAAGCCGTGATCGAGGAATATCGCGTGGCCGCCGTGAACGCGAAAGCCGCCGGATTCGACGGCATCGAGATCCACGCCGCGAACGGGTACCTTCCGCATCAGTTCCTGTCGTCCGCGACAAACCAGCGGACCGATCGGTACGGCGGTTCGGTCGAGAACCGGGTGCGCTTCCTGCACGATATCGTGGATGCGGCGATCTCGGCGTTTCCGCCGGACCGGGTCGGTGTCCGTCTGTCTCCCTACGCGCCGTACAATCACGCGTTGGACGATAATCCGCCGGCAACCTACAGCCATGCTGCCGCGATGCTCCAAGCGAAGGGGCTGGGCTATATTCACCTTGCCGACACAGCCGCTTTCGCCACCGGCAAGCCCGCCATGCCGCAGATCCTGCGAGACGTGAAGCCGCATTTCAAAGGATCGATCATCGTCAACGGTGGGATTAGCCCGGCTGTCGCGGCACGGATGATCGCCGATGGTTCCGCGGACGCCATCGCGTTCGGCCGGCTCTTCATCGCCAACCCGGACCTTCCGGAGCGCATACGGATCGGTGCGGATTTGAATGAATTTGCCTACGACACCGCCTACGGCGGCGGCGCGCATGGCTACACCGACTATGCAAAGCTAAATGGTCGCTAAGTCCTGCCCGCGTCATCCGGAGCACATCCGCTGCCGCACGCTTATCGGTGCTCGCTCTACCACGTGAGTTGACACGTCACTGGCCGCCTCACGTTTCGCCCAGCAGAAACGCGGCTGTGCCTTCGTCGGTCACGAGCACGTTCATGTAACCGGCTCGCAGCGCCGCCCGGACTGCGGCATGTTTCGAGGCGCCTGCCGCGACCGCGATGGCATAGGGCTTGTCGCGGCAGGCGGCTGGGGCGAGGCCGATCGTGCGGGCGTCGAGCGCGGGATCGACGATGACGCCGTGCGGGTCGATGAAGCGACCCAGAACGTCACCGACGGCACCCTTGCGACGCAGCGTGGCGAGGTCCCGTTCCGTGATGAATCCCGACTGGACCAGGACCGAGCCGGGCTCGACCGAGCCGATGCCGAAGATCACCGTCTTGGCCGCGACCCCGAGCGCGAGCACGTCGGCGATGGTCGGGTCCTGTTCGAGCGCGTCGCGGGTCGCGGCCTTGCCCACAATGGCCGGGACCGGCAGCAACGTGGCCGCGCCGGCGCCGGCTTGCGCGAACAATTCGGCGACATTGTTGGTGCGGGACGCCGACGAGCGGATGTTCATGGCGCCGTTCAGCAGCACCACTTCGATCCCGCTGGCCCAGAAGGGTGGCAGCCGATGCGCCACCGCCGCCATTGTTCGCCCCCAGGAGACGCCGATCAGCGACTGCGGAGCGAGGCCGGCGATGAAGCGCCCGGCGGCCTGCGCCACAGCGTCGAGCGTCATGGCATCGTCGATCGCGTTCGGGACCACGACCGCGTCCTTGAGCCCGAAGCGGCGCTGCAATCCGGCTTCGAGATCCGGGCGACGCGGCGTGCGCGGTACGATCTCGATGCGGACGATGCCGGTTTCGCGCGCGTCCTTGAGCAGTCGGCTGACCTGGAAGCGGGTAAGGCCGAGCTCACGCGCAAGATCCGCCATCGTCATTTCAAGGTCGTAATAGCCTTTGGCGGCGCGGAGCATCAGATGCTCGCGCTGATCCGGCGACAAGCCCCGGAACTGAATCTCCCGATCGGCCTCAGCCAACATCTTTATGCAGTTCGGGATGAGACGCGAGGCGGCGCAGCGTGGGCGCCAGGAGGGTGGTCGTGTCGTGATACTCTTTCATGAGCTCACGATACCGGGAATGGTGGCGAAGGTCAGGGTCCACGGTCCGGCCGATGCGGGCGACCCCATCGGAGGCGGCCGTCAGATTGGGGAAAAGACCGGCGCCGGTCGCGGCCGCGGCGGCCGTGCCGACGATGGTGAGATTGCTGTCTTCGGGCAGGGCCACCGGCATGCCAATGGCATCGACGGTCGCCTTGAACCAGAGCGGGTTCTTGGTGAAGCCGCCCGAGCTGACGATGCGTTTGCAAGGAATGCCCAGCGCCTTGATGCGCTCGACGATATGGGCTGAGGCGACCGCCACCGATTCGGTCGCCGAGCGATACAGCGATGCCCGGTCGTGGCCGACCGTCAGCCCCAGGATACCGCCGCGCAGGTGCGGATCGCGATAGGGTGTCCGGTTCCCCATGAAATGGTCGAGCAGCAGTAGCCCCGTGCTGCCGACGGGCCGCTTGGCAGCCTCGTCCCACAGCGCCGGGAGTTGCTCGGAGGTGAGGCCGAACATGTCCCGGCTCAACCAGGAAAGGATGGAGCCGGCCGACACCTGCCCGCCTTCGACCAGCCAGAGATCGTCGACCAGCGCATGCGGATAGGGTCCCCAGAAGCCCGGGACGGGTTTTTCGGTTTCCATATGGAGCAGGAACACAACCGAGGTGCCGCAGATCATCAGCAGTTCCCCCGGCCGCACGGTGCCGGCCCCCAGAATGCCGATGTGGGCGTCGATGCCGCCCTGGGCCAGCACGGGACAATGGTCGAGGCCCAGATGGGCCGCCGCGGCGCGGGACAAGCGTTCGACAGGCTCACCGACCGGGATCACCGTCTGGGGCAGCTTGTCCTCGAGCCCGGGGACACCGAACTCCCGGTAAAGCTCGCCCGGCAGACGCCGGGCGATGGAATCGTAGTTCCACTTGCAGGTCGCGTTCATGCGCGACGCAACCCAGCGGCCGGTCAGCCAGAAGTTGATGACGTCGAGGCACTCGCACACCACCTCGGCCTCGGAGAAGTCGGGGTCATGCGCGGCCATCCACATGGCCTTCGGCACCAGCCACTCGGCGGCATCGCTGCCGCCGCTATAGGCCATCACCGGATGGCGACTGAGCGCAGTGCGCTCGGCCTCGGCGGCGGCCCGGCAATCCATCCAGAGGAGAGCCGGGCGGAGCGGTTGGCCGTCGCGGCGGCAGGCCACGACGGTCGATGCCGTGGTCGCGACCGCGATGCCCTCGACCTTCACGGCTCCGAAACTCCGCATGACGGCACGCGCGGCCCTGCCCAGCGCCTCCCACCAGTCGAGCGGCGACTGTTCGGCCCAACCGAGCTTCGGGTAGGCGGTCGCGTAGGGCGCCTCGCGCTCGCACACGATGGCGCGCGTCTCAAGGTCGAACAAGCCGACCCGGACGCTCCCCGTCCCGAAATCCAGTCCCATCACGAAGGGCATGAGCGCTCACACAATCTTGTTCCCTTCTCCCGCGAGAGCGGGAGAAGGTGGCCTTGCGAAGCAAGGTCGGATGAGGGAATCGCGATGCCGGGGATCCCCTCATCCGACCTGCCGGGCCCCTTCTCCCGTTTACACGGGAGAAGGGGAATCCTCACGGCCGGAACATCACTTTCGAGAAGAACTCGTTGCGGGTCTTGAACATCTTGAAGGTCTCGGGCAGCGCCTCCAGCCCGAGTTCATGTGTGATCATGAACTCCCATTTCAGCTCGCCTGTGCCAAGGCGCTTCAGCGTCTCGGTCCATTGCCGTCCCGGAAACGGCGCGGCAAAGGAATTCCAGGCCCCGTGCAGGGTAATTTCCTGCCGCAGCAGATGCGCGAAAGTCTTGTTCTCCAACGCCACGTCGCCGATCGGGATGCCGATGAACACGACATGGCCACCCGGCGCAGCGAGCCGAACCGCCGCGTTGATCGAGGAGGGGTGGCCGGCCGCCTCCACGATGATGTCGCAGCCGAGGTCGGCGGGAAGCGTGGCCGTCGACAGGAAGGTCTGCGTGGCGCCCGCCTCGCGCGCCATGTCGAGCTTCTGTTCGGAAATATCGATCGCCACGATCTCGGCGGCGCCCATCAGGCGCATCCATTGGATGGCGAAGAGCCCGATGGGGCCACAGCCGATGACGCCGCCTCGCGACCCGACCGTGATCGGAGCTTTCCAGACGGCATGTAGCGCGATCGAGGCCGGGTCGGTCATGGCGACGGCGCGCGGATCGATCCCTTCCGGGGTCTTCAAGAGATTGCCGATCGGGGCGGCGACGAATTCGGCGTAGGCGCCATCACGGCGGCTGCCAAAATAATCATAGTCCTTGCAGCGCGAGAAATTGCCAGTGAGGCACTGGTCGCACACGCGACAGGGGATCAGCGGGGCGACACCGACGAGTTCGCCCGTCGCGAACCCCTCGACGCCTTCGCCGAGCGCCGCGATCTCGCCCGAAAACTCATGGCCGCAGATGATCGGCATCCGGTGTGCGCCCTTGGTGAGCATGCGCGGGATGTCCGACCCACAAACGCCGACCGCCGCCACTTTGAGCAGCACTTCTCCGGGGCCGGCCTGCGGCTTCGGCCGATCCTCCAGGCGGATATCGCCGGGGGAATGCATGACGGCGGCGCGCATAAAACTCTCCAGTTCAGTGGATCCGATATCGTCTTCAAGCCGTCCAATCGGCGGCTCCCGCCGCTTCCCTTCCGGGCACGGCGAATGCATGTGCAGCGGACCGCTTCGCGATCGGTCACCAGCCCGTCATCGCGACCGGAGCGAGGCGATCCATATCTCCGGCGCTGCATGGATTGCCACGGCGGCTTCGCCGCCTCGCGCTGACATGGCGGCCGTGCGGGCACTACCGCCCGAAGCGGAATCCTTGCGTGCCCTGCTGCACCAGCACCGCCACCATGATGATGACACCCATGAAGACCTGCTGGCTGTAGCCCGGCACGTTGGCAAGGTTCATGATATTGGCGATGACCCCGAGGATGAGCGCGCCAAGCAGCGTGTTGAAGACACCGCCGCGCCCGCCCATCAGACTTGCGCCGCCGATCACCACGGCCGCGATCACCTGCAGTTCCGCGCCCGTGCTCACAGTGGGGGCGCCGACACCCGTGCGACCGGTGGCGATGACGCCGGACAATGCCGCGAGCGCTCCGGAAATGACATAGACGGCCAGCACGTAGCGCGGCACGGCGACGCCCGACAGGCGCACCGCCTCCTCGTTCGAGCCGATCGCCTTCACGAGACGGCCGAATTTGGTGAAATTCAGCACGATGCCGGCCACCGCGAAGACGACGAGCATCAGGATCACGGGATCGGGCACGCCGAAATGGTAGCCGTTGGCGAAGGTCATCAGCACCTGGCCGTTGTCGCCGGCCATGATGGGTTGTCCCTTGGAGATGATGAACGCGAAGCCGCGCGCCATGGTCATCACCGCCAGCGTCATCACGAAGGCCGGAAGCCGGAGATAGGCGACCGTGACGCCGGCCACGAGCCCGCAGGCCGCGCCTGCGAGCAGCACGAGCCCGATCGAGGCCTCCGGCGCATATTGCTGGATGTAATAGGCCACCAGCACGCTGCCGAGCGCCGAGACCGAACCGACGGAAAGGTCGATGCCGCGCGTCAGGATCACGAACAGCATGCCGACCGACATGATGCCGACGCCCGAGGTCTGCCGCAGCACATTGGTGATGTTGCGCTCGGTGAAGAAATCCGCCGACTGGTAACTGGCGAGTACCAGGATGATCACGAAGATCACGAAGGTGCCATAGCGGTGGAACGCCGCCGCGAAATCGATCCGTTTGCGCGGAACGTCCAGGCCGCGCGATGTGGTGAGAGTGTCGGCCATCAATGCACCGTCGCCTCTTGCGCCTTGTCGCTCGGGGCGGGTTTGCCGCCGATGGCGAGCGAAAGCAGGTTTTCTTCGGAATAGAGGTCGGGCGTGAGTTCACCCCGCAGGCGCCCCTCGCCCATGACCAGCACGCGGTCGCAGAGGGCGAAGAGTTCCTGGTGTTCGGACGAGATCACGATGACGGCCCGCCCCTCCGCCGCAAGCCGGTGGATGATCGTATAGATCTCGGCCTTGGCGCCAACGTCAACGCCGCGGGTTGGCTCGTCGAGGATCATCACCGGGCCGTCGACATGCAGCCATTTCGCCAGCACGACCTTCTGCTGATTGCCGCCCGAGAGGCTGGAGGCGGGCGCCTCCGGCCCGGCCATCTTGAGGCGCAGGCTCTCGGCAAGTTTCATCACGGTCGCGCGTTCCTTGGCCCAGCGAATAAAGCCGCCGCTGGTCACCGGCGCCATCCTGGCCATCGTCGTATTGACCCGGATCGACATGTCCAGCACCACGCCCTGGCGCTTGCGGTCTTCCGGCACGAGCCCGATCCCTGCCTTCACGGCTTGCCCGGGGTGCCGCAGGGCGGCTTCCTTGCCGTTGAGCAGGATGCGGCCCGCATCGCGCTTGTCGGCACCGAAGATGAGACGGGCGACCTCCGTGCGGCCGGAACCCACGAGGCCGCCGAGCCCCAAAATTTCGCCGGCACGAAGCGTGAAGCTGACGTCCTTCACACGCAGCCCGGCGCTGAGATGCTCGACGCGGAGCACCTCCGCGCCAAGGTCGTGGGCGATGCGAGTGCCATAGAGGGCCGAGAGCGGACGGCCGACCATCATGCGAATGAGATCGTTGACGCCCGTGTCCTTCGGCGTGACCGTGCCGACAAAGCCGCCGTCCTTCATCACGGTCATGCGGTCGGAGATCCGCAGCACCTCGTCGAGACGGTGAGAAATATAGACAACGCCGACCCCGGAGGCGCTCAGCTCGCGGATGATACGCAGCAGTTGCTCGGCATCGCGGGCGGCCAGCACCGCGGTCGGTTCGTCGAAGATGATGACCTTGGCGTCCCGCGACAGCGCCTTGGCGATCTCGACCACCTGCTGGTGCGCCACCGTGAGGTCGCCGACACGGGCCGCTGGGTCGATCGCGAAACCGAGCCTCTCGATCAGCACCCGCGCCTTCCGGCGCAGCGCGAACCAGGAAATCATCGGCGGCAGGGAGCCAAGGAAAATGTTTTCCGCGACACTGAGGTCGGGTGCGAGCGCCATCTCCTGATGGATCATCTCGATGCCGACATCGATGGCATCGCGGGGCGAGCCGAATCGGACCGGCTTGTCGGCGAACATGATCGTACCGCCGTCCGGGGCCAGCTTGCCGGACAGCACGCCCATCATGGTCGACTTGCCGGCGCCGTTCTCACCCAGCAACGCATGCACCTCGCCGGCCCGTAGGCTGAAGTCGACGCCCTTCAGAGCCGCAAGGCCGCCGAAGCGCTTCTGAATGCCGGTCATCGCGACGAGGTCGGGCATGGGGATTGCCAAAACGCTGGGGAAACCCTTCTCCCGTGCGAACGGGAGAAGGTGGCGCGGCGAAGCCGTGACGGATGAGGGGAATTCCGGCCCTGCGTTCCCCCTCATCCGACCTCGCGTTCCGCGAGGCCACCTTCTCCCGCTCACGCGGGAGAAGGAAAGATGTGGTTCAGAACACCGCGTCGGGACGGTAGAACTTGTCGACGTTGGTCTGATCGATCACGGCCGGCGTCGTGTAATATGCTTTGGGGAAATTGGCCCCGAGCGTGCCTTTCAGAGCCTTGACGCCGATGTCGACGGCAGTATTGGCGACCAACGCCGGGTCGTTCAAGCCGGTCGCGCCATAGCCGCCGTCCTTGATCATCTTGAGGGCTTCCTTCTGGCCATCCGCGGCAGCCACGAGGAGAACCTGGTCGAGACGACCGGCCGCCTGAAGCGCGAGCCTGGCACCGAGCACCATCGAGTCGTTCTCGCCGAGCACGACATTGATGTCCTTGTGGGCTGTCAGAAGGTCTTCCATGGCCTTTTGACCACCCTCCTGCGCCCAGGCACCCCAGCCCTGGCCGACGACATCGAAGCTCACGGTGTTGGACTGGCGCAGCTGCTGCTCGGCGATGCCCCGCAAGACGCCTTCGCGGCGATCAAGCCCGGCGAGGTTGCCCTGCTGGCCCGATAGAAGTGCGATCTTCATCGGCTTGCCGGCCATCTTCTTGGCGAGCCACTCGCCCACGAGTTCGCCGTTCTGCTGGTTGGAGCTCTGCACCTCGGTGATGAAATTGGCGCTCGGGTCGAGCGTCGAATCCATCGCGATCACTTTCACGCCAGCCGCGGTGGCCGCATTGGCGGCCGGGATCAGCCCTTTGGGATCGCGCGGGTTGAGGATCAGGACGTTGATGCCCTTCGACACCATGTCCTCGACGTCCGAGATCTGCTTCAGCATATCGTTTTGGGCGTCGCTCGACGTTACCGTGCAGCCGAGCTCCTTGGCCTTCTTCTCGGCCGCATCCTGCTGCGCCGCGAAGTAAGGCGCCGACAGCGTGTACATGGAAATGCCGACCTTGCAGTCAGCCGCCTGCGCTGGCGCGAGGGCGCCCGAAACCGCACAGGCAATGGTCGCGCTCGCGACGGATGTCAGAAGTGTCTTGATCATTGAGGTCCTCCCACAGGTCCAAATCTTTGGCGGCTTGACTGCGAACCGCTCTTCAATTTTGTGAATTGAGATCACTTTTGTTCCGATCAGCTAGCCATGATGGCCAGCCGCTGTCAATTGGTGATCTTCAAATACGTCCAGACACCCGATGGCATCTTCCGTAATCTGAATACGAATGTGAGAGGCTGTCAACGCTTCATGGCGGTCTTTCGCTGACCGAAGAGCATATCTTGCCAGATTTTCCGCCCGGTTTTGTAGTTATACTACATATCGGTCATGGAGATGCCGGCAGTCCCACCGCGCCGCCGGCTCATAGGATCAAGTCGTCCAGGTCGTCATAGAAGACCTGGCTATGCGCATAGAGCTTGTCGAAGACGGGCTGCATCCGGGCGTAGGTGGCAGCCCAGGCCGGATCGGGCTCCACCACCTCGGCGATGCGGACGAGAGCGTCGGCCGCGTCGGGCAAAGAGCGATGTTGCCCGAGCGCGGTCTGAGCCAAGGCCGCGCAGCCGATCAGGCCGCATTCCGGCTCGGCCGGCACGACGATCGGCACACCGTAAACGCTGGCCTTGATCTTCACCCAGAGTGGCGTTTTGGCCCCGCCGCCCGAGGCGATCACGCGTTCGATCCGTCGCCCGGTCGCCTGTTCCATGATCCGCATGTGCCGCGCCGCCGCGAAAGCGACGCCCTCCAGGAGCGCGCGCTGCAACTCGGGCATGCCATGCGCCGCGCCGAGCCCGAAGAATTGGGCGCGCGCATTGCGGTGGCGCCCCAGTCGCTCGCCTGCGAGGTAAGGCAGGAAGAACAGCGCTTCCGCTCCGGGATTCGCTTTGGCGGCCTCGGCCGTCAGGTGGTCGTAGCCGACATCGTTGCCGAAGAAGGCGCGACGCGCCCAACGCATGGCGTCGCCGCCGGTCTCCAGCAGGACGAACGGTCCCCAGCGTCCCTCGATCGTCGCGACATTGCAGATCTCGGGATCGAGCAGCGGCTTGTCGGCGATGGCCGTGATGATGCACGACGTGCCGGTCACGTCCGAGGCAAGACCGGGACGGCAGGCGCCCGATCCGAACAGCGCCATCGGGTAGTCCGCCCCACCCACCAGAACCGGCGTACCCTCCCGCAGGCCCATCTCGGCCGCCGCCTTCCGGGTCACGCTGCCGAGGACTTCGCCGCAAGGACGGATCGGCGGCAGTTTCGCGAGGTCGAGGCCCAGCGCCGCGATCATGGCGGACGACCAAGCCTGCGTGGCCGGATCCATGAGAAAACTGCAGGAGGCGTCGCCCGGGTCCCAGGCAAGCGCACCGGTGAGGCGGAAGTTCACATAATCCTTGGGCATGAGCACGTGCTTCGTGCGGGCATAGGCCTCCGGATCGTTGTCGCGGATCCAGGCGAGCTTGAAGCCGGGCCAGGCTGGCGTGGCCGGATTGCCGGCCGCTCGAAGCGTGGCGGCCGCGTCATGCGCGGCTTCGAACGAAGCCACGAGGCCTGCCGTTCGCTTGTCGTTCCACAACGGCGCGGTCGGACGGGTCAGCGCGCCATCGTCGTCGATGAGAACCGTCCCGTGCATCTGTCCGCAGGCACATACGGCAGCGATCCGGCGCGCCGCTTCGGGAACCGCCGTCAGAACGTCACGGATGGCCGCGATCGCTCCCTCCCACCAATCAAGCGGTCGCTGCTCCGCCCAGCCGAAGGCCGGAACGATCTGCTGCTGCTCTTTGGCTGCGAGCGCGACGATCATGCCTGTCTGGTCCACCAGCGCGGCTCGGACACTGCCGGTGCCGACATCGATCGCCAGCGTGAAATCCTGGGTCAAGACCGAACCTCCCGACGACATGATGACTTTTTGAGTTGTAGCTTTAGTACGAGAAGAGGCGACGTCAATCACTCACATCGCTGACCAGCTTGAGCTTCTTGGCGCAGTGTGTAACAAAACTACCAAAAAGGAGAGCCTCGTGGAGCTAATGGAACCCCTGTGCCTGCAGGTCGATGTTGCAAAAGGCACGCTCGCCGGCGGTTCGGGCCGGTATGAGAAGCGTCTCTCCGATCTGGGTGGGATCTATGCCGATCGACAGGCCTTCGAGGCGATGCTGGCTGAAGGCGATCCGGTCGTCTACGCGGTCGAGGATCTGAAGCCGAACACCCATCCGGGCGACATGATCTTTGGCGTCACCCGCATGCGCCCTGGAAAGATCGGCGCCGAGTTTTTCGTGACGCGCGGCCACATCCACGCCACAGGCAACCGGCCGGAGATCTATTACGGCGAGAGCGGCACCGGGCTGATGCAACTGGAATCGCCCGCGGGCGAGAGCCGGCTCATCGAAATCCGGCCGCGTAGCGTCTGCTACGTGCCGCCCTTCTGGATCCATCGCTCGATCAATATCGGCCACGACGATCTCGTCATGACCTTCGCGTACCCGGCCGATTCCGGCCAAGACTATGACATCATCGCCAGAGCCGGCGGCATGAAACAGCGCGTCATCGACAATGGCCAGGGCGGCTGGACCGCCATCGACAACCCGACCTATCGCCCACGCACAGCCGCCGAGATCGAGCGGGTCTGGTCGACGGCCGCCTGAGGCAGGATCGCTTTTCCCATGCTCTATCAGCCCGCCACACAGCCGACGCTCTATTTCATCGGCGTCACCACTGGCCAGAGTTCGATCATGCGGGTGTTTCCCGCCTGGGCCCGCCATCTCGGGCTCAAGGATGCGATCATCAAGGGCATCGATTTTCCGCTGCATGCGGAGCCTGGGGCCTATCGGGCGGCGGTCGCATTCATCAAAGCGGATCCACTCTCGCTTGGCGCGCTCGTCACCACCCACAAGATCGATCTCTTCAAAGCCTGCCGGGATCTCTTCGATAGCGTTGACCCGCACGCGGACCTGATGGACGAGACGAGCTGCCTTTCGAAGCATGACGGCAAGCTCGTCTGCCATGCCAAGGACCCGATCTCCTCGGGGTTGGCGCTCGACGGCTTTCTGCCGCCCGATCATTTCGCCATCACCGGCGCCGAGGCCTTTTTAATCGGCGCCGGCGGTTCGGCCATTGCGCTGACCTGGCACCTGATGCGGCGCGAGCGCGGCCCCAACGCGCCGTCGCGCATCATCGTCTCGGACCGGAGCCAGTCGCGCCTCGACGAGATCCGGCGCATCCACGGCTCGATCGCGTCGGATGTTCCAGTCGACTACCTGCGCGTCGGGACGCCGTCCGACAATGACGCGGTCTTGAACACCCTGCGGCCGGGCGCCCTGATCATCAACGCCACCGGTCTCGGCAAGGATGCGCCCGGTTCGCCGCTGGCCAGCCTCGTCAAGTTTCCCCGCAACGGCATCGTGTGGGACCTCAACTATCGCGGCGAGTTGATCTTTCTTCGGCAGGCCCGTGCGCAGAAGGATGCCCAGACCCTGCAGATCGAAGACGGCTGGACCTATTTCATCCACGGCTGGACGCAGGTGATCGCCGAGGTGTTCCACATCGCAATCCCCACAACGGGCCCGGGTTTCGAAGCTCTGTCGCAGATCGCCATCGAGGCGTCGAAACCGTAAATCGAATCAAATGCGGATCGCTTGACTATCGGCCTTTCGTCGTCGCCAAGAGACGAGAAGACCTAGCTTATCCGCGTATAAGCCTTGCTAAGCTTCGCGGCCGCGTCGCTCTCAGGTGAAAGCACAGGATGACACGCGTCGAAGACTTGGCCGAACCACGGCGCCCAACACAAAATGTCCTGGAGTTGGTGCGCGCGGCCTTGCCGGATCTGCGGAAGTCGGACGCGAAGGTTGCGGCCGTCGTGCTGGCAGAGCCTTTCGGGGTTTTGGAATCGACGATTTCCGAGATGGCCGAGCGTGCCGGCGTCAGCCAGCCCACGGTCATCCGATTCTGTGTCGCCATCGGGTTCTCGGGATTTCAGGAATTCAAGCTCCGGCTCGCCCATAGTCTCGCGCTCGGCCGGCCCGCGACCCACTCGGTCATTCTGGATTCCGACAACCCCGGGGCCGTGGCCGACAAGATCTTCGACTACACGCTCACGAGTCTCGATTGGGCGCGACAACACCTCGACCGCCAGGCGCTGAACCGTGCCGTCGCGGTGCTGGCCGGGGCGCAATCGATCGAGTTCTTCGGCTATGGCGCCTCGGGGATCGTGGCCATGGACGGCCAGCAGAAATTTCCCTTGTTCGGCGTGCCCTGCCGCGCCCAATCCGACTCGCACCAGCAGATCATGACGGCCTCCATGATGAAGCCGGGCGACGTGGCCGTGGTCATTTCCAACACAGGCTCAAACCGGCAACTCGCGGAGGCAGCACAGGTCGTGCGTGACAGTGGCGCGCAATTGATCGGCATCGTGGGCGCGGAAGGGATTGTCAGCGCGCTGTGCGACGTGACGCTGATCGTTGAAACCTTGGACAATACCAGCGTCTACACGCCGACCATCTCCCGCATCGCGGCTCTGGTGGTCATCGACATCCTGTCGACCGCCGTGGCGATGCGGCGGGGTGAAGACCACATCGCCAGGCTCAGCGGGATGAAGCGGCGGCTCAACACCTTCCGGTCGGGTGAGACGGAGGGCAACGAGGACTGAGCGGCGCTCTCCGCGCCTCAGCCGCACCGAGGGCGCCCAATCTTGGGTTCAGGCCGTGGTCCTGGGTGTCATCGAACGGACTCAGATCGCAACCACGCGATCCTCCGCCGCACTGAGGCGCGCGGCATCGAGCACCGCGAGGGTTTGGATGGCCTCTTCCGCGGTCACAGGGGGCGCAGTGCCGTCGCGCACCGCCTTGGCGAAAGCCGTGTAATAGTCGTGGTAGCGACCCTGTTCGGACGGCACCGGCTCTACGCCCTCCGCTGTCCGTAAGGTACCCCAGCGCTCCGGGGTCTCGTAGCCCCAACCCGCGAGATCCGCGGCTGGCCGCAAGCCCGCGAAGATCGCCTGCGCCTGCACGTCAGTGCCGGACGAGACGTAACTGCCGCCCTCGCCATAGGCGCGCCATTCGCGCACCGCGAGGTGGTTCAGCTTGCTGGCGGAGAGATGGGAATGGACGCCGCTCGCATGCCGCAGTGTCAGCACGAAGCTTGCATCCGTCGCGCCTTGCGGGCGCTCGATGAGATCCAGTTGAGCATGGACCGAGACCGCGAGGCCGAGCAGCCAGAGGGCCTGGTCGACGAGATGACTGCCGAGATCGCGCAGGAGGCCGCCGGTCGGGCCGGCATCGAGCGTGTGCGGGTCATCGAGATCCATGCGTGAGTGCAGCCGCCAGAGTCGGCCCAGGCGACCGCCTTGAAGAACCTTGCGAAGCGTCAGTATATCGGCGTCGAAGCGTCGGTTATGAAACACACCCAGGGTCACGCCCTTGGCCTTCGCGGCGCGGTCGAGATCCCGTCCGGCGGAGGCGCTCGGCGCGAACGGCTTGTCGGCGATGACCGGCACGCCCGCCGCAATGGCCTCAAGCACGAGCTCACGGCGCGTGTTGGGGGGCGTGGTGATCGTCACGGCATCCACGCCACCCGCGAGCATCGCGGTGAGGCTCGGGTAGATCGGGGTGCCTGGCAGATCGGCCTCGACCTGAGCGATCGTCTTGGGCGCCCGCGCCACGACGCCGGCCAAGCTCACGCCTTCGGCCGCCGCGATGAAGGGCGCATGGAAATGCCGCCCGCCCGTGCCATAGCCCACAAGTCCGATGCGCATCATGTCGATCTCCTGCAGTCGCGATGGTGTCATCGCCCGATCCGCCTAACGCGCATAAAAGCTCGGCCGGTCGCGAACGCTGATCGGGACGAGCTTGCCGGAACGCTTGGCTTCCACGCAGGCGTCGGACGTGACGGCCGTGAAGTAACCGTCCCAGGCCGAGGGACCATGCACCTCACCGCGCTTCGTCGTGTCGATCCATTCTTGCAATTCGACATCGTAGGCCTCGATGAAGCGCAATTTCCAATCGTTCAGGATCGCGTTGCCGAGGCGCTCCTCCTTGCGCAGCTGAATGCTCATCGGCTCCGGCAGGCGGGCGATGCCGTCCTCACCGACGACTTCGCATTGGATGTCATAGCCATAGGCACAGTTGACGAAGACCTCGACGTCGATGCGGATGCCGGACCGGGTTTCGAGAAGGATGATGTGAGGATCGTCGAGGTCGGGCCGCGAGCGGCGGGTGCGTCGTGGGATGATGACCTGGGTCGAGACGTAATCGTCGTCGATCAGCCAGCGCAGCACGTCGATCTCGTGCACGAAGGAATCGGTGATCGCCATGTCGCCCTTGTAGAAGTCCGGCACGCTGGGATTGCGATGGGCGCAATGGACCATCAGGGCTTCGCCGATGGTGCCGGCCTTCAGGGTCTCCTTCAGCATGCGGTAGCCACGATCGTAGCGGCGCATGAAACCCACTTGAACAAGGTGGCGACCGCTGGCGATCTCGGCCTCGACGATGCGAAGGGCTGCCGCAGCCGTGGTGGCGAGCGGCTTTTCGCAGAAGACGGGCTTGCCGGCCGCGATGGAAGCCAGCACGAATTCCTCGTGGCTCGGTCCCCAGGAGGTCACGACGACGGCATCGACCTTTGGATCGTCGATCAGCGCCTGCCCGCTGCCGTGGACGGCCACATCGCCGCCGATCGTCGCGGCGGTCGCCTGAGCGCTGTCGCGGTTGATATCGTTCACGGCCACGACGGCCGCGCCGGTGAGCTTGTGCGCGAGGCGTTTGATGTGATCCTGGCCGATTGCGCCGGTGCCGATCACGCCGACATTGAGTGTCATGACAATGCTGCCTTCAGTGGGGGTTCGAACGAGGTCATCCGGGACGATCAGGTCGTCGCCTTCGCGAAGTATTTGTCGACGTAGCGCTGGATTTCGGCCCGCATAAAGCGTGACGACTCCTCCGCCTTTTCTTCCCAGGCGAAGACGCAGGAGGTCACGATGCCGTCGAAGCCGGTCTTGGCGAGACTTTCGAAGAAGATGTCCCAGGGCACCTCCCCCTGACCGATGTTCAGGTGCTGGTGAACGCGCGCCTGGCTGCCGGGCGGGTTGACGATGTAGCGCAGGCCCGACGAGGCCTTGTGGTTGAACGTATCGGCCACGTGGATATGGGCCAGCACGGGACCGGCTTCCGCCACCATCTTGGCCACGTCGTCACCGAAGTAGAACGTGTGCGGGGTACAGTAGAGGAAGCGCACGTTCTTGGAATTGATCGAGCGGATCATGTCGACGGCCGGCTGCAGCGTCTCGACGAAATCTTCCGGATGCGGCTCGATATTGAGCTGGATGCCTTCCCGCTCGAAGATCGGCACGAGTTCGTCCATCGAGTCCCAGAAGGCCGCCTCGCAGCTCTCCGTCGTGCCACCGGCGCAGCAGGATTGCAGGGAGCCCACCGCGGGCGACGGGCCGCGGCCGAATTCGGAATTCATCGTGTCGACTTCCATCTCGACCGCGACGTTGATGGCGTTCTTCCAATACCGCATGGCGGCGAGCCGCTCGACCGGATGGGGGCTCGCCCAGCGGTACATCGGCAGCAGCTAGGCGATCTTCACATCGGCCTCGCGCAAGGCTCGCTTGAAGTCCCGCAAACGCTCGGGGTAGACGCGCGGGTTGACCCACCAGTCGAGGAAGTCGGCCCGAGGCGACAGTTCGATCCAATCGTAACCGAGTTTCTTCACGAAGCGCGGCAGTTCGAGCAGCGGCACATGCCGATGCATGTAGGGATCGAGCGCGATTCTCATGGGCGTTCCTCAGCGTTTTCTTGTATGATTGCGGCCGATGCGGCTTCGACGTGCGGCTCAATAGGCCGGCATGACGAACCCGAGGCGCGACCTCGATAAACGACCTTCAGTTCACCGCGCGCTGCTTCTTGCGCTTGGTCTCGTAACCCGCATGGGCGTCCTGCACTTGCGGCCGCACCGACACTTCCGGCACCGCCACATCCCACCAGAAGCCGCCCGCATCCGTCGACGGACCGGGATCGGTGTCGATCAGGATCACCTGCGTGACCGTCGCGGCGCGCGACTTCTCAAACGCGGCTTCGAGTTCGCTCACGCTCGCCACTTTCTGGGCCTCCGCCCCGAGGCTGCGGGCATGTGCCACGAAGTCGATCTTCGGCAGGGTGACGTGGTGCGTGTCGACCAGCAGATTGTTGAACGGCGCGCCGCCGCATTCCTGTTGCAGGCGGTTGATGCACCCATAGCCGCCATTGTCGAGCAGCACGATGGTCAGCTTGAGCCCGAGCATCACCGAGGTGGCGATCTCGGAATTCAGCATCAGGTAGGAGCCGTCCCCCACCATCACGATCACTTCTCGATTGGGCAACGCCATCTTCACGCCAAGGCCACCGGCAATCTCGTAGCCCATGCAGGAATAGCCATATTCCAGATGGTAGCCGAGCGCGTCCCCGGCCTTCCATAGCTTGTGCAATTCGCCCGGCAGGCCCCCGGCCGCGCAGACCACCACGTCGGAGGAACGACCCGCGCGCTGCACGGCACCGATCACCTGGGCATCGGTCGGCAATGCGGCATTGGTCGGCGCCGTATAGGTTGCGGCCGTTTCCTTCCAACGTGCCTTCTCGGCGCTCATCCGCTCGGTCCAGGCAGCGGGCGCGCAATAGGCGCCGAGTCCGACCGTCAGTTTCTCCAGACCGGCGGCGGCATCGGCGACGAGCGGCAGCGCGCCATATTTGCCGGCGTCGAAGGGCTGTACGTTGAGCATCACGATCTTGGCCGCGCGACCGCCCAGCAGCGCCGCAGAACCGGTGGTGAAATCCGCGAGGCGGGTGCCGACCGCGAGCAGCACGTCGGCCTCGGCCGCAAGCGCATTCGAAGCGCCCGTGCCGGTGACGCCCACCGCCCCCATGGCGTGGCTGTGGCTGTCGGGCAGGGACGATTTGCCGGCCTGGGTTTCCACGACCGGAATGCCATGCCGTTCGGCGAAGGCCGCGAGTTGCGTCTCCGCCGAGGCATAGAGCACCCCGCCGCCCGCCACGATGACCGGCCTCTTGGCGGCGCGGAGAACGTTGATCGCCTCGGTCAGTTCGACCTCGTCCGGCTGCGGCCGACGAATGCGGCGGAGGCGCGTTTCGAAGAAGCTTTCGGGATAGTCGTAGGCCTCGGCCTGCACATCCTGGCAGAAGCCGAGCGTGGCCGGGCCGCACTCGGCCGGGTCGGTCAGCACCGCGAGGGCACGTTCGAGCGCCGGCATGATCTGTTCGGGTCGAGTGATCCGGTCGAAATAGCGGGAGACGGGCCGGAAGCAATCATTGGCCGAGACCGTGCCGTCGTTGAAATCTTCGACCTGCTGCAGCACCGGGTCCGGGCGGCGATGGGCGAAGACGTCGCCGGGCAACAGCAGCACCGGCAAGCGATTGACGTGCGCCAGCGCGCAGGCCGTAACGAGGTTCGTGGCCCCTGGCCCGATCGAGGTCGTACAGGCCATCATGCGGCGGCGGCGCATCGCCTTCGCGTAAGCGATGGCGCTATGCGCCATGGCTTGCTCGTTGTGTGCGCGAAAGGTTGGAAACACGTCACGCGCGGCATGCAGCGCCTCGCCCATCCCTGAGACGTTGCCGTGACCGAAAATGGCCCACATGCCGGCAAACAGCGGCACACGGTCGCCATCGACCTCCGTGATCTGAGCTCCAAGATACCGCACCATGGCCTGAGCGGCCGTCAATCTGATCGTCGCCATCCCGTTCGTCCCGTTTCCTCTTGATTTTTCGCGCCCTGAACGACTGGACCACCATGCCGAATATCCAGCCACGGCATTGCTCGGCCTGGAGGATACAGAGCCGCCGCCTGTCACGTTCGCGAGATCTCAGCTCATGGCGCGGACGTGAAACAGGCTGACCGCCTCGTGCTCGGCCTCCCGCATCGACAATGTGCTCAGCCTATTCGGTCCAAGCCCAGGAGAAATGACCGAAGCTCCGGCGCGCATGCGCATGAAGCGTGATTCCTTCGAACATCCAACGTTGCGCAAGTAGTAGAACACGAGTTCTATTGACAGGTCAATCTGCAATGAAAATTCTACGATTGGAGACCTAATGGCAGACTGCATGATCTGAGATCCCCTTGCCATAAAGAAACTCCTTCTCGCGCCGTCTTCGAAAACTTGGGCTGCCGCGGGGATGTCGCCGCCCTTAAACCGTCCCATATTGGCGGGATGAAACACGTGACGGTCTGGTACGATGGCTCCTGCCCGCTCTGCGCGCGCGAGATCGCCGTCATGAAACGTTTGAATCGCCGCGGGGCGGTCGATTTCGTGAATGTCGGGGACCAAGAAAGCGCAAGCTGTCCGATCGACCGCCGGGCCCTTCTGGAGCGTCTGCATGCCCGCGAGGGCGAGGGCCCGATCCTGTCGGGAGCGCCCGCTTTTGCGGCGATGTGGCGGGCCCTCCCCTTGTTACGCCCGCTGGGACTCGCGGCCCGAAGCCCCTTCGTGCTGCGTGTTCTCGAAGCGCTCTATTTGAGGTTTCTCCGCTTGCGCCCCCCGTCCATGGCGCTGTTGAAGGCCCGCGCCATCACGCCGGGATGAGAACGCTTGTGCATCTTCAAGGGGCCGTGAGGACCTGCCGGCATGCACTGGGCAGCCTTGCCATCGTCAGGGGCGGCGCCGGCCGGGCATTCGGGTTGGGTCGGGGATGCAGCACATTCGGCCGGAACCACGCCGCGAGCGAGGCATCGCAGCCTTCGCCGGGCGGCACGGGCGCCTGGGACTCGCAGCTCGCCTCACCGTTCGGGCATTTGATCCGGATGTGGAAATGGTAGTCGTGCCCATACATCGGGCGCACCTTGGTGAGCCAGGAGCGGTCGCCCCGCGCGTCACGGCAGATCGCCTTCTTGATGGCCGGATTGACGAAGATGCGCTCGACCTCCGGCTGCTCGGCCGCCGTTTCGATCAGCGCCATATGGGCCGGCGTCCATTTGCCCGGATCGATGTCGAGCCGGTCGGACCTCACCACATTGACGGACGACATGAACTCGCGCTCGCTCCGGGACAGTGCGTGGTCCGGCATAGGAGCCAGCCACACATCCGCATCGAGCCCGACCTGGTGCGAGGCATGTCCGTTCAGCATGGGGCCGCCGCGCGGCTGCGACATATCGCCGACGAGGATTCCCGGCCATCCCGTCGCGGGCGGAACCGCCCTGGCGAAACGTTCGAGAAAGCCGATCAGCGCAGGATTGCCCCAATTGCGGTTGCGTGACGGGCGCATCACTTGCCAGGCGTCGCCATCCATCGGCAACGGCTCGGCGCCAGCGAGACAGCCGTGCGCATAGAAGCCGATAGAACTCGGCTGGAGATTGGCCGGCTCTGTCGCACGGCCGAACAATTGTTTGGCGGCCAGCTTGGGGTCGCTGGGATTGGCGAGCGGCGGCAGCGGCCTCACCTCCAGCGTGCCCCTGTCCTGGGCCGACGCGGCCATCGCGGATCCGATGACCAAGCCCGCGACCATCAATGCTTCAATGAACCGCACGGAGACCTCGCACTCGTGGCATCGGCTTCACGGGCCGGCGCACGTCAGGTTTCGCTAATCGGCCGCAATGTCGGCAAAATGGCGAAAGCCCGCCACCACGGTCTCGTAGACCTCCCGTTTGAACGGGATGATCAGGACCGGGAGCCGGTCGAGGCTCTCCCAGCGCCAAGCATCAAATTCGGGTTTATGGCCGCCGCCGGGCGTGTGGATGTCGATCTCGGACTCATCACCCTCGAATCGAAACGCGAACCATTTCTGGGTCTGCCCCTTGTAGCGTCCCTTCCAGCTGCGCTTCGAAAGGTCGACCGGCAGGTCATAGGTCAGCCAGTTGGGCGCCTCAGCCAGCAATGACACAGAGGATACGTTCGTTTCTTCTCTGAGTTCGCGCAAGGCGGCGGCATGGGGCTCCTCGCCGGGATCGATCCCGCCTTGTGGCATCTGCCATTCGTGGCCGGCAAGCGCGGGATCGAGCACACGCTTGCTCCGTCGACGCCCGATGAAGACGCGGCCCCGCCGGTTGAACAGCGCGATGCCGACGCAGGGACGATAGGTATGTTGATGCATCGAGAAATCCGGTCATATTTGCCGGCATTGTCTACGCAATGCCGCCGGCCCCCAAGCGCAAACTTTGTCAGCGCCCGCCCCCGCAGGCGACGCACGCCAAGCGTTCGTGCCGTTCCTTCAAAGAAACTTAACCAATCCGCAAGCATGATTCGCGAATTGCGGCAGGCGCGTGCGGTCCGCAACACGGAGGACGGACCATGAAGAAGGTGTGGGTAGGCGTGATGTTGGCCGCCCTGGTGTCAGGCAGCGCCGCGGAGGCGCGGGACAACACGGCGGCCATTCTGGGCGGCGTGGCGGCCGGGGCGCTCGGTGGGGCGGTTCTTGGGACCGTCCTCAGCAACCGCGCGCAGGCGCAGCCAGCGCCCGTCTACGTGCAGCCGGCCCCGCCGCCGACCATCGTCGAGGTCGAACGGCCGCGTCCCATGGTGCGCACTGTCGTAGCGTCGCCCTACGACGACCAGGCCTTCGACCTGAAAGATGCTTGCGATCACGGCAACCGCCACGCTTGCATTCGTTTCGGCATCATGATCGGCAAGCACCAGGAGCGGGTGGCGACGTGGCGGCGGACGCATCCGGACTTCTTCTCCTACGAGGATTAGGCTCCGGCTGGCGCACCCGACGCCGCTCTTGCGGCCCGGTGCGCTCTTGTGGAACACGTGCGGCCGCCGGACCTTTCGCGGCGGAGCACACATCATGCGATGCAACATCTGCGGCGGCACGGCCTTTGTGGACATGCCGAAGCGGCCGAATGTCCGTTGCAGCACCTGCGGCTCACTCGAACGCACGCGGGTGGCGGCCCTCTACCTCAACGGGCAGGACCGCCCGACGCAGGGCGCCCGGATTTTGCATTTCGCCCCCGAACGGGGCTTGTCGCGGTTGCTGCGCGAAACAGCCGGCACGGGCTATCGCGCGGTGGACATCGATCCCGGGCTCTATCCGCACACATCGGTCGAGCGCTTCGATCTCTGTCGCGACATCGGCTCACTCGACGTGGGCAGCCTCGACCTCATCGTGCACAACCATGTGCTGGAACACATCGAGTGCAATTACTCAGTTGTTCTCACGCGCCTCATGCGGGCGCTCAAGCCCGAAGGTGTCATGCTGTTCAGCGTGCCGATCCTGCCGGGCGCATTTACGGATGAGCTGATTGCGGGTGACAGGGCGACAAAGCTCGCGCATTTCGGCCCTTCGCTTCACGTGCGCCGGTTCGGACGCGACCATCTGCAAGAGACGCTCGGCATGGTGGTCCGCATTCCCGAGCGGTACGACCTCACGGAGCGGTTCGCGGAAGATCAACTCGTGGAAGCCAATATTCCGCAGCATCATTGGCGCACCTTCACGGGTGCCAGTATCTTCCGCGTGACGCGGCAGGACCTGCTGGCGTGAGGTGATCGAACCCACCCCGTAAGATTGGGTCGGCGTCCACATTAAGTTTCACCGGCTCATGCATATCTGCCTTGCACATGGCAGTCTGCTATGCTTTAACGCTGCCACTGGACAAAAAAGAGCCGCCCGAAGGCGGCCCAAGTCTAGGGAGGAAACGCCCAAGAAGGGCATGCGACCAAAGTCGCAGTCAAATGTTAGTCGTGAAGCGCAAGAATGTCTAGCCCCTGTCGGGGCTTTTTGCGTTTATTTGTATACAAACAAGTTTGGCCTCGCCCCGGCCTTCGGCCGAGAGCGCTGACGATGAGAGCCTTGCGCCGATCAAGCCACCGTTGATTTCCTTCTGTCACAAACCCAATGCTGCTGGCTGTTCTAAGAGTAACAAGATTTGAAAAATCTGTTTCGCGTAAGGTTCCAGAGGCAGGCGAGCAACGACCGCATCTGTGCTCCTGGAGGCGCGATAGTTTCTTCCTGGTTCGAGAGAGCGGACCGGCGCATAAGTGAGCGATCGTCGACAGAGAGCAGGTCCTCACGTTCACTTGCCACGCCACTCGACGACGGCGTTGGGTGGAGCCATACGATGCGTCGACCCCACGTTTTTGAACGCTCCGTCCCGCGCCGCGGAAGAGAGCCCTATGTCGAAGCCAATCGACAATCGGTTGCAGCGAGGGTCATGGCCGCTCAGCTCGGCAACATGATAGAGCAGGCGGAGCAGGCGGGCCTCGATACACTGATTGACTTGCTTGAGCAGGCGCGCGCCGAAGCGGAGCGGCAAGCTCAGCCTGCGTAAGGAAGGACAGACGGCGGCAACTTCGGGTGTCGGCGGCAGATCTGCCAGATCAAGGCGGCGGGTTGGTGCATCGAAGGAGACATGATCCGAATTGTCTCCGGCATTTGCAGCATTGATTTTGCTTAAAAAAAGAAGGATGCAGTCGGGATTGAACCGCATGCACCAAAGATATTTTGGCCGCTAACCCTCGGACGAGGTCTATGTACCGCACTGAACATGAGCAAGACCATGACCACTGATGATAAGCTCAAAATCCTGCGTGACCGTATGATTGAGGAACAGCGCGCCTTGCTGATGCAGGCGGCCGAGGCCGAGGTGCTGCCGAGCTCGGGAGCTCTCCGGCGCATTGCCGACATCGAGAACAGCCTCGCGGCCATCGAGGCTTTGGCAGACGAGGAGATCACTCAGCAATCCGCCGCCAAGAAGGGGCCGGCGCAGGCCCAAGAGAGGCCTACGCCCCCGTCCGAGGACGACGTGGTCAAGGCCGTCGGGACAGTCAAATGGTTCAGTGCCATCAAGGGCTATGGATTTATCGCTCCCGATGACGGCGGCCCGGATATGTTCGTGCACATCAGCGCTGTGCAAAGGGCAGGACTTGAAGATTTGCGCGAGGGCGAGAACGTGAGTTTTGAGGTGGCCGTTGATCAACGGAGCGGAAAGACGACCGCGGATCGGATCGAAGTCAGGGGGTAGCTGTAAATTGGCATCGATAGGCCTTCCAGCTCCAACATCTGCACGGACCGCCTCATGAGCCTCCACATCAAGCCCCTGCACGACGGCGGCTTTCAGGTCGAGAACGATACGGGCCACTGGGTCGTTTTCAGCCTGGACGAGCTCCGGTCGCATGCGCTTCAACTTCGGGCCGACATGGTGGAAGGGTCGCCCAAAATGCCGGAGGACAAGGCCGATCTGTTCATCTGGGCCGCCTTCGCGGCGGCGCGCGGCTATGCGATCGAGCACGGCCTGATCGATGACGACCGCCCCCCGTCGCGAACATAGGTCCGGCCCGGACCACAAGGCTTCGAGCGATTCCGCGCCCGCCCGCCGTGAAGTAGCCCGCTAAATTTCCGTCGTCTCTATCGAGCGAAGCGCGCGGCTCTATAATGAGGGTCACACTCGAAGGAGCACGTTCAGATGGTGACACCGGCTACGTTGTCGTCTCCGCAGATGACCCCGGACCAAGCGCTCGCCCTGCTCAAGGAAGGCAACAAGCGCTTCGTCGAAGGGAACCCCATCCAGTCCCACATGACGGGGCGCGAGCTTCGAACGTCCTTGGCGCACGAGCAGCGCCCCTTCTGCGTCCTTGTCGGCTGTTCGGACAGTCGCGTGTCGCCCGAACTTCTCTTTGGGCGTGGTCTCGGAGATCTGTTCATCGTCCGCAATGCGGGCAACGTCGTGGATCTGGCCGCGATGGGCAGCATCGAATATGGCGTCGCGGTTCTGGGCGCGCCGCTTGTCCTGGTGCTGGGTCACGAGCGTTGCGGCGCGGTTCATGCCGCGCTCAATGTCGTCGAGAACGACACCGTCTACCCGGGCAGCATCGGCCAGATGATCGAGCCCATCATTCCAGCCGTCCTCCGGGCGCGGCGCGAGGGTGGGGCAGATCTGCTCGATCGTTCCGTCAGGGCCAATGTGCACCGGGTCGTCGAGCGCCTTCGCACGACCGAGCAGATGCTCCTCCAGCCGCAGCGCGACGGGAAGCTGAAAATCATCGGGGCCCGTTATGACCTCGATGACGGGCACGTCGATTTTTTCGAGTAACGATGTCGCGTCTGGTGTGCAGGCCGGATAACGAACGATGATCGTCAGTCGCAGACACCTGGTGGTTTCGATGATACTGGCGGCGCCGGTCGTGCCAGCACTTGCGGCGAATTCGGGCAGCCAGCCGCCCATCGCCGGAGATTATCTCTGCGCGTCCGGGTGCCGTTTGACCGATGCGCCGCCGAGTGTGGAGATCATCGGCCAGGATGCGCATTGCATGAGCGAATTGGGCGGCATCTATTACGGCCGGCTGCTGACGGACCGATCCGTTTATTGCTTCAACAAGACGGGCGTTCTCTCGGACGATGGGACGCGCATCTTGTGGAGCGATGGGGCCATCTGGCGGCGCAGGTAGCGAAGCAGTTCGAGGCTGCGCGGACGGCTCCACCGACCGAATCTTGCCGATGGAGCGGGAGAAGGACGCCGTCGTCGGCCGGTGAGGCTTGAGCCTCAGCCGATCTCCTTCAGCAATGCAGCGAGCGTCTTGCCCGCACCCTCCGTCTGGATCTGCGTCCGCAGCCGCGCATAGTCCTTCACGAAAGCCGGCGACGTCTCGACACCCCAGCCCTTGAAGACGCTGAGATGGATCCCCTTGGCCGGATCGGGATCCTTGACCAGCGTGAAATCCGCGGGCGTCACATTCGGCTCGACCACCGGGAAACTCACGCCCTTGTCGTCGACGCCCTTCAGATATTCGGTGAAGGCGGCGAGCAGAAAGGCAACCCGGCGGTGGTCCTTCCCGTCGCGCACGAGCGCCCGCGCCGTGTCCTGCACGAAGACCGGGAGTTTCGCGGCGCCGTCCGAGGCGATGCGCAGGAGCTGGTCGCCGATCGCCGGGTTGCGGTAGCGGCGGAGCAGCATGTCGCCATACTGGTCGGTCGACATGCCGGGGGGCGCATTGAGGAACGGCCCTGCGTCGCGCTGCAGGAACTGGTCGAGGAGCGCGCTGACATTCGGGTCGCGCATCGCGAGATGCACGATGCGGTGGCCGATCAGCGTGCCCGGAAAGGCCAGCATGGAATGCGACGCGTTCAGCATGCGGAGCTTGACCTGCTCGAACGGGTCGACGTCATCGGTGAATTGCGCGCCCACCTTCTCCCAGGCCGGGCGTCCGGCGCAGAATTTGTCCTCGATCACCCACTGGATGAAGTCTTCGGCAAACACCGGCGCCTTGTCGTCGAGGCCGCTCTCCGTGTTGAGCCGCGCCGCATCGGCGGGCCCCACAGCCGGGGTGATGCGGTCGACCATGCAGGACGGAAAGGTGACGTTCGTCTCGATCCATTCCGCCAGCGCCGCATCCTTGGCACGCGCGAAGGACAGGAGCGCGGTTTTCATCACATGGCCGTTATGGCGCAGATTGTCGCAGGACATGACCGTGAAGGGTCCGGCTCCGCTGTCGCGCCGACGCCGAAGCGCTTCCGTAATATAGCCGAACGAGGTGCTCGGGACGGCGTTTTGCAGGTCCTTCGCCACATGGGGCTCTTCCAGCTTGAAGCGGCCTTTCTCATCCGTGTTGTAGCCCCCCTCCGTCACGGTCAGGGTGACGATCTTGATGGCGGGGTCGCTCATGCGTGTCAGCACGGCTTCTGGATCATCGGGCGCATGCATGTAGTCGACGATCGAGCCGATCACCGACACGCTCGACGCGCCCTCGGGGGGATAGACCGTGAGCGAATAGAGCCCCTTCTGGCTCTGCAGGGCCTTGGCCTTGGCGCGCTCGCTCTCGACATCCATGAGCCCGATGCCCAGGATGCCCCACCCCTCCTGCCCGGGCAGCGCCAGGCACTGGTCCACATAGACGGCCTGATGGGCGCGATGAAAATTGCCGACGCTCAGATGCGCGATGCCGGCCGTCACCTTGGTGCGGTCATAGGCTTGCGGCGCCCGTAGCGCCTGCATGGATGGGGATGTGTCGGACATGCACGGGCCTCCCTGATGTTTTGGCCGATCTTAGCCAAAGCGGAGGCGCGAGCCAGTCAAAACTTCACCCCTTGAGCAATTGCGCATTGCACATCAGGGGGCGCGAGCGCCGGCATCGACCGGCAGGCAATCGCGGCGCCCGGAATCCAGGCAATTCTGCAGCTTGTTATGCGCCATGATGGACTGCGCGACCCAAAGCAGAAGCGCAGCCAGGATCACGACCGCGATCAAGGCGGCGATATTGGCGCGGTTGGGCGAGCTTTTGTCGGTCACGCATCTATCCCGATGGCTGGGTTCGGCACCGATATGGAACGCGATCGTCGTGATGCGACAGTCGAGTGTCCGATAGAGCACCTGCGGGTCAGTCCGACGTGAACTGAAACACGGAGGCCGCGAAGCCGCCTTGACTCTTCGTTCATGACTCGGAATCTATTAAGAACAAATCATGAACAACGGACTGCCACGATGCCATCACCCTATCCGGATCTGTGCAGTCTCCGCAACGCCATGCGGCGGATCGAGGGCTTTAGTCTGACGCGGGGAACGGCGTCGGGGGGCGACGCTGAGGTGCAAAGCCTCCAGGGGGGTCACACGACGCAGCGCGTGCCGCTCGGGGCGGCCCCGCTCGACGGCATCCTGGGCGGCGGTCTCAGGCCCGGCAGCCTGCATGAGGTCGTGGCCGAGACGGCGCGGGACGAGGCCGCGGCCTCCGGCTTTGCGGTTGCGCTGGCAGGCCTCGTGGCGCGCGGCCGGACCCTGGTCTGGATTCTCGACGACAGGACCGCCTGGGAAATCGGTCTTCCCTACCGGCCCGGCCTCGCGGCGCACGGGATCGAGGCCGACAAGCTGATCCTGGTCAAGACCAAGGACACGGCCACGACGCTCTGGGCCACCGAGGAGGCATTGCGGGCCGGCGCTCCCGTGGTCCTGACGGAATTGTGGCGTGCCCGGTCCTACGATCTCGCCGTGTCGCGTCGGCTTCTCCTCGCGGCCCGGCGCCGGGGCGCCACGAATCTGGTGGTGCATGTCGGGCTGCGCCAGCACGAGGTGTCGAGCGGCGCGGAGACGCGCTTTGCGGTCGCGGCCGCGCCGAGCGAGCGCCTCCCTTCGGCCGGTGCCGCAACGCCCATTCCCGGACCCGCGGGTTTCGCGGTGCGGCTCGTGAAATGGCGCGGCGACCCGGACAGCCGCTTCGGCTTCGACCGCGACCAGATCCATCACCTGTCCTGGGACCGCTCGGGCCGTCGTTTCAGCCGGCCCAATGACCTCTCGCGCCTGAGTGGTCGTCACCGCACCGAGGCGTCGCCGCGCGGCGACGCGGCCTGAAGGCCATGGCCCGCCTGCTCAGCCTTTGGCTGCCGACGCTGCCGACCGATCGTCTCCGACGGCACGGCGCGCCGGAGGGACCGCTCGCGACGATCGAGCCCCTCAAGGGCGCGCAACGCATCGCCGCGGTCGATACGGCCGCCGCCGCGGCCGCGATCCGGCCCGGCATGACGCTCGCCGATGCCCGCGCGATCTGCCCGGCGCTCGCAACGGTGACGGCTGACCCGGACCAGGAGGCGAAGGCCTTGCGGGCCATCGGCGATTGGGGGCTCCGCTTCACGCCCATCACGGCGCTCGACCCACCCGACGGCGTGCTGCTCGACATCACGGGCGTGACGCATCTCTTCGGCGGCGAAGCGGCGCTCCTCGACACGCTGACCGCGGATCTGGCGGCACGCGGTTTCGCCGGGCGGGCCGCGATCGGTGACACGATCGAAGCCGCCTGGGCGCTCGCGCGCTTCGGCACCATCCGGATCGCCCCGCCGGGTCGGGCCGCCATAACGGCGCTGAGCCGCAGCCTGCCTTTGGCTGCCCTCAGGCTGCCCTCCCCGGTTCTGCAGGCCCTGGCGCAAGCGGGACTGCGGGAGATCGGCGACCTCCTGACCCGTCCCCGCGCGCCGCTCGCGGCCCGCTTCGGGGCGACGCTCCTCGAGCGGCTCGACGGGCTCATCGGCCTGCACAAGAGCCCGCTCACACCCTCGACCCCGGTGCCTCTGTTCCTGGCCGAGCGCCGCTTCGCTCATCCGATCGCCACGGTGGAGGCCATCGAGGCTTCGCTTCTGTCGCTCGCGCGTCATCTCGCGGCGCAACTCGAACGGCAGGCGCAGGGCGCCCGGCGGGTCGAGGCGGTGTTCTTCCGGGTGGACGGGGTGGTGAAGCGGCTCGCCTTGGGAACGAGCCGTCCGTTGCGCGACCCCGTCGCCCTGGTGCGGCTCTTTCATGAGAAGCTCGAAAGTCTCGGCGAGGAGGGGCTCGACACCGGCTACGGCTTCGACGTGATCCGGCTCGGAGCCAGCGTTGCCGAACCTCTGACGAGCGCGCAGGCCGAACTTGCGGCGGCGGCCGAGCAGGCCGCGGAAGCCGACTTGGCGCTGCTGATCGATCGCCTGGGCGCGCGGCTCGGCGCAACCCGTGTGGTGCGTCTGCGCAACGCCGACCATCACCGGCCGGAAGAGGCCGCGATCGCCTGGCCGGCGCATCGCCTCAGCACAGGCCCGTCCATGCCCGACGAGCCCGGTCGGCTGCGTCCCTTGAAAATGTTCGACCGGCCCGAGCCGATCGATGCCACGGCCGGCGTGCCGGACGGACCACCTCTCTATTTCCGCTGGCGCCGCACCCTGCATCTGATCGCCGCCGTCGAAGGGCCGGAACGCATTGCGGCCCCCTGGTGGACGACGGCCGCCCCGACGCGTGATTATTTCCAGGCCGAAGATGTCGCCGGGCACCGCTTCTGGCTGTTCCGGGAGGGTTTGTACGGCATCGAAGCCGCCCGCCCGCGCTGGTTTCTGCATGGGCTGTTCGGGTGAACGTGGCCCATGTTCGTGGAATTCGGCACGACCACCAATTTCTCGTTCCTGCGCGGGGCTTCGCATCCGGAGGAACTCGTCGCCATGGCGAGCGGCTTCGCGTTGCCGGCCCTGGGCATCGCGGACCGCAATTCGCTGGCCGGTGTGGTGCGGGCCTACATCCAGGCCCGCAAGCCCATGGACCATCCGGTGCGGCTCGTGGCCGGTGCCCGCCTCGTCTTCGCCGACGGCACGCCCGACATCCTGGCCTACCCGGTCGATCGCGATGCCTATGGCCGCCTGACGCGGCTGCTGACGATCGGCAATCGCCGGGCCGAAAAGGGGGCCTGCGTGCTCACCCTCGCCGATCTCCTCGATTGGATCGAAGGACTGCAGTTGATCGTGATGGACCGGTCGAGCGCCACGGACGAGGAGACGGTGCTTCACCCGGCTCCGCCCGTGGGAGAGGAGGGAAACAGGGATCGAACGGGGTCGCCCAAAGACTCCCCTTCTCCCGCAAACGGGAGAAAGTGGCCCTTGCGTCAGCAAGGGTCGGATGAGGGGAAACTCAGCGACCCGGATCCCCCTCATCCGATCCGGCTTTGCCGGGCCACCTTCTCCCGTGGAACGGGAGAAGGGAAGCACTGGGCCTCCCTTCACTTCACCCCGCCGCTCCCCCCCGCCAACGACAACCCTCCCCCACAGCCCGATCAGGCCTCCCTCCTGCGCCGCCTCGCCTGTGCCGCGCCGGGCCGTGTCTGGATCGCGGCCACCATGACCTATGGGCCTGCCATGCGGGCTGGGCTCGCGGCGCGGCGGGCGCTGGCCCGTGCCACAGGCCTCCCGCTGCTCGCCACGAACGACGTGCTGATGCACGCGCCCGAACGGCGCCAACTCGCCGATGTCCTGGTCTGTATCCGGACGGGCATTCCGATCGATCGGGCCGGGCGGCGGCTCGAAGCCAATGCCGAGCGGCATCTGAAGTCCGGCCCGGAGATGGCGCGCCTGTTCACCGAAGCGCCGGAAGCCGTGCCTGAAACCTTGCGGTTCCTCGAAGGCATCCGGTTTTCGCTCGATGAACTCAAGTACAATTATCCCGACGAGCTGCGGGCCGGCTACGACACCGAACAGGAGGCCCTCCGGGCCTTTGCCGAAGCCGGTACGCGCTGGCGCTACCCCACAGGTGTCCCGGACGAGGTGCAACGGCAGTTGAACCACGAGCTCGCACTCGTCGCCGAGCTCGACTATGCGGCCTATTTCCTGACCGTCTACGATGTCGTCCAGTTCGCCCGTCGCGAAGGCATTCTGTGCCAGGGACGCGGCTCGGCCGCGAATTCGACGCTCTGCTACTGCCTCGGCATCACGGAAATCGACCCCGTGCATCACGCCATGCTGTTCGAGCGCTTCATCTCGAAGAACCGCAACGAGCCGCCCGATATCGACGTCGATTTCGAGCACGAGCGGCGTGAAGCCGTGATGCAATATATCTACGAACATTACGGCCGCGCCCATGCCGGGCTGGTCGCCACCGTGATCACTTACCGGACGCGCTCCGCCCTGCGCGATGTCGGCAAGGCTTTCGGCCTGTCCGACGACACGGTGTCGGCGCTCAGCGGCACCGTCTGGGGCTATTGGTCGAGCGGCATCGATCCCAAGGAAGCGCGGCGCATCGGGCTCGACCCGGACGAGCATCGTCTCAAGCTGATGCTGACGCTGGCCGATGAGCTCGCCGGCTTCCCGCGCCATCTGTCCCAACATACGGGCGGCTTCGTGATCACGCGCACGCGGCTCGACGAGGTGGTGCCGATCAGCAATGCCGCCATGGACGACCGCACCGTCGTCGAATGGGACAAGGACGACCTCGACGCGCTCGGCATGATCAAGATCGACGTGTTGGCGCTCGGGATGCTGACTTGCCTCAAGAAGGGCTTCGACCTCCTGGAACAGCATTACGGCCAGACGCTGACCCTCGACGACGTGCTGAAACGGGATCAGGTCGAATCCTGTGTCTACGACATGATCTGCCGGGCCGACACGATCGGCGTGTTCCAGATCGAGAGCCGGGCTCAGATGACGATGCTGCCGCGCCTCAAGCCGCGGGAATTCTACGATCTCGTGATCGAGGTCGCCATCGTGCGCCCGGGGCCGATCCAGGGTGACATGGTGCATCCCTACCTGCGCCGCCGGCAGGGACTGGAGCCTGTCATCTACCCTTCGGATGAATTGCGCGAGGTGCTGCAACGGACGCTGGGCGTGCCGCTGTTCCAGGAACACGCCATGAAGATCGCCATCGTGGCGGCCGGTTTCACGCCTGACGAGGCGGATCAGCTCCGTCGCGCCATGGCGACCTTCAAGAAGGTCGGAACCATCGGCACGTTCCGGGATAAGATGGTCAACGGCATGGTGGCGAAAGGCTATCCGGCCGATTTCGCGGAACGCTGCTTCAAGCAGATCGAAGGCTTCGGCACCTATGGCTTTCCCGAGAGCCATGCGGCGTCCTTCGCGCTGCTCGTCTATACCTCGGCCTGGCTCAAGTGCCGCTACCCGGACGTCTTCGCCTGCGCGCTGCTCAATGCGCAGCCCATGGGGTTTTACGCCCCCGCCCAAATCATCCGCGACGCCCGCGACCATGGCGTGCCGGTGCAGCCCGTCGACATCAATGCCTCGACCTGGGACCACAGTTTAGAGGATCCCTTCTCCCAGGCGAACGGGAGAAGGCGGCACGGCGAAGCCGAGACGGATGAGGGAACTCCTGGCGCCGCGTTTCCCCTCACCCGACCTCACTTCGAAAGGCCACCTTCTCCCGCTCACGCAGGGGAAGGAAAGGCATGCCTGCATCCACGTCACGCCACCATGCGCGACGACATTCTCGGCGACAAGGCGCTCCGCCTCGGCTTTCGCCAGGTCAAGGGCCTCGGCCAGGCCGACATGGACCGGCTCGTGGCCCGGCGCGGCCAGGGTTACGATTCCATTCGCGATCTCTGGCTGCGAGCGGAGCTGACGCTCGCCACGCTCGAAGATCTCGCCGAGGCCGATGCCTTCCGGTCGATCGGCCTCGACCGGCGTGATGCGCTCTGGGCCGTGCGCGGCTTGAACCGCGCCGGCGACAAGGACGACCTGCCGCTGTTCGCGTCCGCCTCGTCCGTCCCGCATGAGCCCGACGCCGCCCTGCCCCCGATGGCGCTCGGCGAGCATGTGGTGGAAGACTACCGCCATATCTCGCTGTCGTTGAAGGCGCATCCGGTCCGTTTCGTACGATCCGAGCTGGCAGCGCGGCGCATCGTGCCGAATGTCGAGCTCGGTCCGGCCCGCAACGGCCGGCGCGTCACCGTGGCCGGGCTCGTGCTGGTGCGGCAGCGGCCCGGGTCGGCCAGCGGCACGATCTTTCTGACGATCGAAGACGAGACGGGCGTGGCCAACATCATCGTCTGGCCCAAGGTGTTCGAAGTGAACCGGGCGGCCGTGATCGCGGCGCGGTTTCTGGCCGTCACCGGTCTTCTGCAGCACGAAAGCGGTGTCACCCATGTGGTGGCCGAGCGCTTCGAGGATCTGACCGCCATGCTCACGCAACTGTCGCGGCGCGGCGCCGAGATCGAGGACCTCGCCCGGGCCGACGAGGTGAAGCGGCCGCAGACCTTCGAAGGGAAAAAGCGCGGGCTCGGCGCCGAACTCGCTGCGAAGATCGGTTTTCCGCTTGCGACCGACACCCGCAGGCCGAAGTCCGCGCCGGAGACCGGACCGCACTTACATGACGCGTTGCCGAAAGGCCGAAACTTCCATTGACGCACCGCTTATTCAGGCGCGCTACTTGCTTGCCATGGACACTTGGCACCGGAGACCATCCATGGCGTCCGACGATATCCCCTTCGACCGCGCGCTCGACGCCAAGCCCGACCAGGTTGTGCGCATGTCGCCGCTGGTCCGGCGCGTGATCGCCAACAATGGCGGGCCCTTCACGTTTACGGGCACCTGCACCTATCTGGTGGGCGACCAGGACGTCACCGTGATCGATCCGGGGCCAGCCGACCCCCGGCACAGCGACGCTCTGATGAAGGCGATCGGCACCGCGCGGGTTGCGCAGATCCTCGTGACGCACAGCCACAAGGATCACGCGCCCGGCGCCGCCGCCCTGAAAGCCGCGACAGGCGCGCCGATCCTCGGCTGCGCCCCCTACCACGCCTCCCTGCCGCCGCTCGGGGCGGCCCGGACCATGGACGCGAGCCACGATCTCACCTACACGCCCGATACGGTGCTCAACGAAGGCGATGCGGTCGAGGCGCCCGGCTATCGTCTCACGACACTCGCCACCCCCGGTCACGCCGCCAATCACCTCGCCTTCGCGTTGGAACCGGAGGGCACCCTGTTTTCAGGCGATCACGTCATGGCATGGTCCACCACCGTGGTGGCTCCGCCGGACGGGTCGATGCGAGCCTATCTGGCCTCGCTGGCCAAGCTGCAAGACCGGAGCGACACGCTCTATTGGCCCGGCCATGGCGGACCGGTAAAGAACCCGCAGCGTTTCGTGCGCGCCCTCGCGGCGCACCGGCGCCAGCGCGAACAGGCCATCCTGCAGCGGCTCGCGTCCGGCGACCGCACGATCGACGCCATCGTGCGCAACATCTACGAGCATCTGGCACCTTCCCTGAAAGGCGCCGCCGCCTTGTCGGTCCTGGGCCATCTCATCGACCTCGGCGAGCGCGGCCTGGTGGAAGCCGGGGACGGATTCACGCTCGACGCGCAATTCAGGCCATTGCCGTGAGGCCTACCTCGCCCACCTGAGAGGGGCTTCCGCTACCCACGATAGTCTGGACAACGGATGCGCCCATCAATCTCCATCGGCGCAGAGACAAGCAGAGCGGTCCATGAGCGCTACCGCGGCCATCGGAAACCATTCCTCTCAGAATTCTTGCCAGCTCGCTTCATCGACACTCGTCTCGGGTTTCCGTGCCGCACCTCCGCGACCCGCCGTCTTCAGAGCCACATGGGCCGCGCGGGGCGGTTTGGCGGGAGCCCGGCGGGTATTCCTTTGCTCCGCCTCGTAGCCGAGTTGGAACTGGCCAATCCGTCGAGCCAATTCTTCCGCCTCCTGGGAGAGGCTGTGGCTGGCAGCGGTCGACTGCTCGACCATGGCGGCGTTCTGCTGCGTGACCTGGTCCATCTGGTTGACGGCCGTGTTGACCTGATCGAGACCGGTCGCCTGTTCCTGGGCCGAGGACGCGATCTCGGACACGTTGGCGTTGATCTCGGTCACTTGTGAAACGATACGTTCAAGCAACTTCCCGGTCTCACCGACGAGGCTGACGCCGCGCCCTACCTGCTCGGTCGACGTCGAAATCAGCGCCTTGATTTCCTTGGCGGCTTCGGCTGAGCGCTGGGCCAAGGCCCGCACTTCCGAGGCGACCACCGCAAAACCGCGACCCGCCTCACCGGCACGTGCCGCCTCGACACCCGCGTTGAGGGCCAGCAGATTGGTCTGGAAAGCGATCTCGTCGATGACACCAATAATCTGGCTCACCTGCTGTGATGACTTCTCGATCGCCGTCATGGCCTGAACGGCTTGGCCAACGACCTCGCCGGAATGCTCTGCATCGGCTTTGGCGGTCGAGACAACCTGCCGGGCGTGATTTGCACCGTCGGACGTCTTCTTCACTGTTGCGGTGATTTCATCGAGGGCCGCGGCGGTTTCTTCGAGAGAGGCGGCCTGCTGTTCCGTCCGCTTCGACAGATCATCCGCCGCGGTCGCGATCTCGGTTGAGCCCGATCTGATCGCGGCCGTATTGGCTGCCACAACTTTCATTGTGTCCTGCAGCTTGTCCATGGCGCCGTTGAAGTCCGCTCGCAGCTTCTCGTACTCGTCCGCAAACCGATGCTGGAGCCGGAACACGAGATCACCATCGGCCAATTTCTCGAGACCTGTGGCGATGCCGTCGACCACCGCCGACTGCTGCTCGGCAGCCTTGGCGCGAGCAGCCTCGTTTCGAGCCCGCTCGTCGGTCGCGATGCGCCTCGCCTCGACAGCCTCGGCTTCAAGACGGAGTTTTTCAATCGCGGCATCTTTGAAGGTTTGCACGGCGCCCGCCATTGCGCCAATCTCGTCTTTCTGACCGACCGCCGGAATTGCAACGGTCGTGTCGCCCGATGCGAGTCGTCGCATGGCCTCGGTCATGGAGCCGATCGGCCGCGTGATTTGCCAGCGAACGAGAAGAAGAGCCCCGATGATCGTGAAGGCAAGTCCGATCAGTCCCACGACCACCATTCTGACCAGCGTGTTTTGCGACAAGTTTTGGACGTCGGTGCCTGCCGTATGCATGTCGCGCAATTGTTTCGATTGCAGATCTTGCACAATCCCGTCGAGTTTGACGAAGACGTCACTCGTTTCTCCCTGCAGTTGATCCTCGGCTGCGGACCGATTTCCTGCCGTTTGGAACGTGTAACTCTTTAATTCCGCAGATCGGTAGCGATCCGTGAGCGGCTTCAGTTGATCATACAGCGTGAAGTCGGTGTCATCCAAAACCGGCTTCATCTCGACTAGCGTCTTCTCCAGATCATCGGCCGCTGCGATGAAAGCCTTCTGGAGCTCACCCCATCGGATGGTATCTGTCTCAACGAGGACTTCGAAGGCGCGCTGGTGCATGTGCGACGATTTTTCGTGCGCCGCCGCAGCAAGATAAAGGGCTTGTGTCTGATTGGTCAGGACGTCCTGGACGAAAACGTCATTTGCGCGAATACCGGACGCGGCGATGCCGACCAGACCGACGCAAAGCAGGGAAAAACCGAAGACCACGAGACCGATTTTCGCTGCTATTGACCGATTTTTTATGCTGAGCACGAGCAATTCCTCGTCACCGTAAAAGACGATCAAGGATGCCGGACCACCATTTAACATTCCTATGTTTCCACCTTGGACTTCACATGGTGGTGAACAAATCGGGTGCTTACACAGGAGCAGCGAGAAAGATCGGTCTGAAGCTGTGCGGAAGGAGACAGCCGGTTTTATTCAAACCTATACGAGCCTGCATAAGTAGAGGCCGGATGATGTGGCGTCTCGTTGCCAATCGCTCAGGCTTGCTCGGTTATTTTTTCAGGCAGTTAACTACGGTTCGGAGGCCGAGCTCAACGGAGATCGCCACCGCGCGTCACTCGTCGTCCGCGGCCTCCAAGGCGGTCGCAAGCTGGCGAATAGTGGCTTGGCTTTCTCCGAAATCGTAGAAGCCGAGCCGCGCAGCCGAGAGAATGTCGACGCGCGTCTGACCAGCGAGCGGGCTGATACGGATCGCGAGGTCCTGCGGCAGATGCAATATCGGCGAATACGTCACGGCGTCGATATGGCCGAGCCCCAGCCGGCCTCCCGGCGGAACGGAATCCGCTATACGCCAGTGCAGCTCGGCGAGAAGCTTGCTCAGGGCCGCATAGGTCTCGGTGGGTTCGAGATCGAGCACCACGGGCTTCTCGAAGACCTCGGGTCTCTGGGGGCCGAGCCAGCCGCGGAGCGCGAAGGCTCTGGCGGATCGGGAGAAGCGAAGCGGCGTCGTACCGTCGGTCGTCGCCAAGGCGCTTAAGGGATGCCCAACCGCGACAGCGGCCAGATATCCAGGATAGGCAAGGGTCAAGACCGCCAGAAGAAGACCGAACAGGACCGACCCGACACCGCTTTCCCCCGTGCGCCAGATGCGGCCCAAGGCCTTGATGCCGCTCGACACGGCAAAGACCGCGCAGACCAGGCCGGTGGCGAGGATCGCCAGCACCTCGATGGGGGTACTCAGCGGATGATGGGCCCAGACGACCGCTACGGCCGCCAGAACGGAGCCGAGCACCGCCAGACGCCGCGTGACTCTCGTTCCGCGCGCTGGCGTGTCGAAGCGCGGGATCGGGCGCATGGCACTCAGGTCCGGGCGAGCATGTCGACCAGCGCCGGCAGGTCTTCGATCCCGTCGAGAACGTGGTCGGCCTCCGACAAAAGGTCCTCGCGGGTCGCCGGTCCGGTCAGCACCGCGACCGCCACTGCGCCGGCCGCGCGGGCCGCCGTCATGTCGTGACGGGAATCGCCCACCATGGCGATACTTTCCGGCGGGACGCCGAGATAGGCCGCGAAGGCCAGCACCATGCCGGGGTCGGGCTTGGCGCCATGGCCGCTGTCATAGCCTGCCAGAAATTCCATGTGGGCGTCGAGCCCAAGGGCCGCCACCTGGGCGCGCCCGCTCGCTTCCGAATCGTTGGTGGCGAGCCCAAGCCGCAAACCGCGCCTCTGCAGGGCCGCCATCACGTCGCTCGGGCGGCCGATCGGCGTCAGGGCGCGCAGGGTTTCGTCGGCGAAACGGCGGTTCATTTCCTCGATCAGGGCCGGATCGTGCCGGCGGCGGAGCGCTTCGGCCCAGAGATGCGCATAATCCTTCGTGGCGCCCGCGATGAGGGGCGACGTGGGGCGGAAGCGGCGGGTCCCGAGATCGTAATGCATCGCGGCGGCGATCCGGTCGAGGGCGGCCCCATCGTCGCCGCTCATCAGCCGCATCACATCATAGGTGGCCGCGCCCCAGGTCGCGTCAAAATCGACGAACGTGCCGTCCTTGTCGAACAGTATGCCGGCCAGACCCATCCGCATGCCCCGATCATCCCTGCCTCATACGCCCCGGATTGAGACGCCCTTCGGCCGACCTGCTTAGCCCTTTTTTAAAACGCACCGATCAGTGTTGACACATCATTCACCAAGCCGGCGCGTCGTCCGGTTTTCGCCATCGAGAAGGTTTACCATGACGCCAGGACAACCGCGCGACCCGCAATCGCGCAAGATCGAGCACGCGCGTGACCTGCAGGCCAAGCTCTACCGCGAAATCGGCATCTCGGCCGTCGCCGCGGCACTCCGCTTCACCACGCAGCCCGACAACATTGTGCCAGCCGCCCAGGCGGCGGCGAGCCGCCCACATCCCGGCCGCGACATCGCAGCCTGAGCTCCGGCCGGCCGCCACAGGACAGACGCGGTCGTTTGATCATTCCTCGCGACACCCGGTCCGATGATCGACCGGCGTCAGTTTTTGCTCGGCACCGGCGGTTTTGCGGCCGGCCTCGCGGGTTTGGCGGGCTATGGCGTGGCGATCGAGCCCGCGATGACGCCTGCCGTGCGACGCTACACCTTGCAGCCGGACGGCTGGCCTGAAAACCTTTCGCTGCGCCTCGGCGTGATCGCCGACATTCATGCCTGCGAGCCCTGGATGTCCGCCGAGCGGGTGCATGGCATCGTCGAACAGGTCAATGCCCTGGAGCCTGATCTCGTCCTGCTGCTGGGCGACTTCTATGCCGGACACCGCTTCGTGACGGGTCCGGTCATGCCGGGCGCCTGGGGCGAGGCGCTGAAGTTCCTGCGGCCGCCTCTCGGGACCGTCGCCATCCTGGGCAACCACGATTGGTGGCACGGACCCATTCCCGGCCTGGCGGGGGGCCCGGCCGAGATCCGCAAGACCCTCCGGGACCGCAACATCACTCTGCTTGAGAATGCGGTTCTACCCATCAGCAAGGATGGAACCGTGTTCTGGATCGCCGGATTGGCCGACCAGATGGCCCATCGCTTGGCGCGCGGGGGCACACGGGGCGCGGATGACCTCCACGGCACGCTGGCCCAGATTGCCGGCGAGGCGCCCATCATCCTATTGGCTCACGAGCCCTTCATCTTTCCTCTCGTTCCCCGCCGCGTGACCCTGACGCTCTGCGGGCATACCCACGGCGGTCAGATCAACCTGCCAATCATCGGGGCGCCCCTGACGCCGACGCGGCGTTACCGCTACGGGCATGTCGTCGAACGCGGCCGCCACCTGATCGTGTCCGGAGGCTTGGGCGAATCCGGATTTCCGATCCGGATCGGCGTACCGCCCGAGCTCCTCTTGATCGAGCTCGGCACGAACGCCCTGACGGTGTGATCCGAAGTTACAGCACGATCACGGTCGCGCCGACTTTCACGCGGTTGTACAGATCGATGACGTCGATGTTGCGCATGCGGATACAGCCGGAGGATGCTCCGTGGCCGATCGTTTCCGGCTCATTGGTGCCATGGATACGGTAGAGCGTGTCCTTGCCGGTTTCGTCATAGAGGTAGAGGGCCCGGGCCCCGAGCGGGTTCTCCGGGCCACCCTTGAGCCCTCCCATATCGACCACGGGCTTCAGATGCGGCCACCGCTTCAGCATGTCGGCCGGCGGCATCCAGCTCGGCCATTCGGCCATGCGCTTGATCGTGGCCTTCCCGGTCCAGCCATAGGCTTCCTTGCCGGTGGACACGCCGTACCGGATGGCCTTCTTGTTCGGCAGAACGAAGTAAAGAAGGCTGTCATGCGTGTCGACCACGACCGTACCGGGCGGCTGGCCCGTCACGTCGTCGACCTGATAGCGTTCGTAATTGAGGCCGCTGCTGGCCGCTGCTGGCACCATGGAGATGTATTCGGCATCGCGCGCCGACAGCGTCGGATCCGGGGTCGAGGAATATTCGCAACCGGCCAGCATCAATGCCGCGACCGCGATCGACCCTGCCCTGCGAATCATCGTTTCCGTCCCGCCTAATTTCATCCAGGCCATGTTCCGGCGTGGAAGATGACCCATGTAACGGATGAAATCAAAATGCCGTGACATCTCATCACGACAACGCTGCACATTGCCAAGGGGCGTGACCAAGATGCGACAGCGACATGGCTAAGCTTGAGCATGGTGGGCTATGACCACGCTTCTCTTCAGCCACCCCGATGTCTATCTTCATGAGATGGGCGAAGGACACCCTGAGCGTCCTGACCGCATCCGGGCCATCATGCGCCGGCTGGACGCACCGCAATTCGCCGCGCTGGTGCGCAGGGAGGCGCCGGAGGTCAGCCGGGAGGCCGTGGAGCGCGCGCACCCCGCCGCCTATCTCGACATGCTGCTGGATCATCGGCCGCCGGCCGGGACCTTCGTGCGGATCGACGGCGATACGGTGATGAACGACGGCACCTGGCCGGCGGTCAGCCGTGCCGCGGGAGGCGCCGTGGCGGCGGTCGATGCCGTTGTCAGACGAGAGTGCGCCAATGCCTTCGTGGCGACGCGGCCGCCCGGCCATCATGCCGAGCGCATGCGCGCCATGGGCTTCTGCTTTCTCAATAATGTGGCCATCGCGGCGCGCCATGCCGGCGCTGCGCATGGGATCGACCGGGTCGCCATCATCGATTTCGATGTCCATCACGGCAATGGAACGCAGGACATTTTCTGGAACGACCCGAATGTCCTGTATTGCTCGACACATCAGATGCCGCTCTTCCCCGGCACGGGGGCTGCGAGTGAACGGGGCCAGCATGGCACCATCGTCAACGTGCCGCTGCCCTCCGGTGCGGACGGTCGCCTGTTCCGCGCGGCGGTCGACGATGCGATCGTGCCGAATGTCGAAGCCTTCGCACCCGGTCTGATCATCCTGTCCGCCGGCTTCGATGCCCATCGGCGCGACCCCCTCGCCTCGCTGGCTTTGGTGGAGGCGGATTTCGCCTGGGTCACGCGCCGCTTCCTGGATCTCGCCGAACGTCATTCAGGCGGGCGACTGGTGTCGGTCCTGGAGGGCGGCTACGATCTCGAGGGCCTCTCGGCCTCGGTCGCGGCACATGTGACAGAGCTCATGGGCGGCTCAACCGGCACCTGACGCCAGCAGCAGCGGTCAGGCCGGCGGGTCGAGCGACTCAGTCGACGCGATCTCGATGCCGAAGCCCGACAAGCCGACATAGACCCGCTCGCTCGACGACAGCAATTTGATCGAAGACACTCCGAGGTCGCGCAGGATCTGGGCTCCCACGCCCACCTCACGCCATTCCGATGTCCTGGCAGAGTCTGAGTCGATGGCTTGGCCCGGCAGCGCGGCGACCGGCACGCCCGCGGCACCGTCACGCAAATAGACCAGGATGCCACGGCCCTCCTGCTTGAAGCGCGCAAGTGCGCCATTGATGGCCGAGCGATCGCCGAAGACGTCGTTGAGGATGTCGACGCGATGCAACCGGGTTGGGACATCACGGCCGTCGCCGATCCGGCCGTGCACGAAGGCGAAATGCTGCACGGGATCGAAGGGCGTGCGGAACGCATAGCCGGTCACCTGGCCGATCGCGGTCTTCACCGGAAATGTGGCGACGCGCTCGATCAGTTTTTCGCGCGACTGCCGGTAGGCGATGAGGTCGGCGACCGAGATCCGTTTGAGGTCGTGCTTGCGCGCAAACCCTTCGATCTGCTCGCCCACCATGACGGTGCCGTCATCGTTGGCGAGTTCGCAGATGACGGCAACCGGGGGCAGACCCGCAAGACGGCACAAATCGACCGCCGCCTCCGTGTGTCCGGAGCGCATCAGCACGCCGCCCTCGCGCGCGATCAGAGGGAAGACATGGCCGGGGCGGACGAAGTCGCTCGCCCCCATATTTCCATTGGCGAGCGCCCGCACGGTATTGGAGCGCTGCTCCGCCGAGATCCCGGTCGTGAGGCCGTGCCGCACATCGACCGACACCGTGAAAGCCGTGCCAAGCGGCGCATCGTTGGCCGCCACCATCGGGGCAAGATTGAGCCGCCGGGCCTCATCGGCGGTCATCGGGGTACAAACGATGCCACAGCAGTTGCGGATGATGAAGGCCATCATCTCGACCGTGCAATGGCCGGCGGCACAGACGAGATCGCCCTCGTTCTCGCGATCGTCATCATCGGTTACGACCACGATCTGCCCGCGCGCCATGGCGTCGATGGCCTCAGTCACGGATTGGTGGTTGTTCATCGGAAAAGTCCAGGTCGAGGGGGCGTCGAGGAGGTCGTTGGGCGTGACCGCACCGCCGGTGGCACGCAGGATTGCTTCCGCGGTGTCGCGCGACATCCAGGCGTTGGGACCGTTGCAGATCTGGGTCACAGCACCCGGTGTAACGCCGATGCGTCGTGCAAAGTCACCCCGCTTGACCTTGCCGGCTTTCAGCCAGTCACTCAGTTTCATGCGCAGAGCTTAGCCGGGCGCCTGAGTTTAGCCAAGCTGAATAACGGAGGAAATTTAGCAAAACTAAATCGTTTACCGCCCTGTTTGTCCCCGATGGCGCAGAAAGTGATCGGCCAGAACGCAAGCCACCATGGCTTCACCCACCGGCACGGCACGAATGCCGACGCAGGGATCGTGACGCCCCTTGGTGAGGAGGTCCGTTTCGGCGCCACTGCGGTCGACCGTCTGCCGCGGCGTCAGGATGGACGAGGTCGGCTTGACGGCGAAGCGCGCCACCACGGGTTGCCCGGACGAGATGCCGCCCAGGATGCCGCCGGCGTGGTTTGCCAGGAAGCGCGGTCCGGCGTTGCCCTGCCGCATCTCGTCGGCATTGGCTTCGCCGGTCAGTTCGGCGACCGCGAAGCCGTCGCCGATCTCGACGCCCTTCACCGCATTGATGCTCATCAGCGCCGCCGCGAGGTCGGCGTCGAGCTTGCCGTAGACCGGCGCTCCCCAGCCGGCCGGTACACCCTCCGCCACCACCTCGATCACGGCACCGACCGAAGAGCCCGCCTTCCGAATGCCGTCGAGATAATCGGCCCAGAGCACCGCGGCCTCCGGGTCGGGGCAGAAGAACGGGTTCTGATCGACCTGGGCCCAGTCCCAGCGGCTCCGGTCAATGCGGTGCGGTCCGACCTGCACGAGCGCGCCACGCACGCTCACGCCGGGGATCACCTTGCGGGCGACGCCGCCAGCCGCGACACGCGCCGCCGTCTCGCGGGCGGAGGAACGGCCGCCGCCGCGGTAATCGCGGATGCCGTATTTGGCCTCATAGGTGAAGTCCGCGTGACCCGGGCGGTACTTGTCCTTGATGTCTCCGTAGTCCTTGGAACGCTGGTCGACATTCTCGATCATCAGCGCGATCGGTGTGCCGGTGGTGAGTTGCGGCGCGTCAGGCCCGTCGGCGAAGACGCCTGACAGGATCTTCACCCGATCCGGTTCCTGGCGCTGCGTGGTGAAGCGGGATTGGCCGGGCCGGCGGCGATCGAGAAACCCCTGAATGTCATCCGCATCGAGCGCCAGACCCGGCGGGCAACCATCCACCACGCAGCCGAGTGCCGGCCCATGGCTTTCGCCGAAGGTCGTGACACGGAACAAATGGCCGAAGCTGTTGTGGGACATGGGATCGCTTGGTTCGAAGCAGGCCGACGCCGAACACGGGTCATCAGCAAGATGCGGCCTTTCCGGGCAACGCTATAGCGGGCTGCCCGAGAGGTGGGAAGCGGAGCGGTCCAACGAACGGCTGACCTCCGGTCGGACAGACTCGATCGATGTTGCAAAAAGGCATCATCGGCCGCCTTCCCCCTCTTCCGCAATCTCGGCCCCCACCCCATCTCTGGCTCGATCGGTGGCCCTGCGGCACCGGACCACTATCGCAAGTTTGCGTCGCTTCGGGACGCGAACGGCTTTTGGAGGAAGACCATGAACCCAGAGAAATTCACCGAGCGAGCGCGAGGCTTCATCCAGTCGGCGCAGACGCTCGCCCTGCGTGAAGGGCATCAGCAATTCACGCCCGAGCATCTGCTCAAAGTCCTGCTCGACGACAAGGAAGGCCTGGCGTCAGGCCTTATCGACCGGGCCGGCGGCCGCTCGCGCGATGCGCTGGTCGCGACCGAACTGGCCCTGTCCAAGCTGCCCAAGGTCGGCGGCTCGGGCGCCGGCCAAGTCTATCTTTCCCCCGCGACGGCACGGCTCTTCGATCAGGCGGAACAGATCGCCGAGAAGTCCGGGGACAGCTTCGTCACGGTCGAGCGGCTGCTGCTTGCGCTTGCCATGGACAAGACCACGGACGCCGGCCGGCTGCTCGCCAACGCGGGTGTCACACCGCAGGTGTTGAATGCGGCGATCGAGGATCTCCGCAAGGGCCGCAAAGCCGACAACGCGTCGGCCGAGAACAGCTACGACGCGCTCAAGAAATACGCCCGCGATCTCACCGAGGCGGCGCGGTCCGGCAAGCTCGATCCTGTGATCGGCCGTGACGAGGAGATCCGCCGATCGATCCAGGTCCTGTCCCGCCGTACCAAGAACAACCCCGTGCTGATCGGCGAACCCGGCGTCGGCAAGACCGCCATTGTCGAGGGCCTGGCCCTTCGCATCGTCAATGGCGACGTTCCGGAAAGCCTGAACGACAAGAAGGTGATGGCGCTCGATATGGGCTCGCTTATCGCGGGGGCGAAATATCGCGGCGAGTTCGAGGAGCGGCTGAAGGGTGTGCTTGCCGAAGTCACGGCGGCCGAAGGCAACATCATCCTGTTCATCGACGAGATGCACACGCTCGTCGGTGCCGGCAAGGCCGACGGGGCCATGGATGCCTCGAACCTGCTGAAACCAGCCCTGGCCCGCGGTGAACTGCATTGCATCGGCGCGACCACGCTCGAAGAATACCGCAAGCATGTCGAGAAGGACGCGGCCCTGGCGCGGCGCTTCCAGGCCGTCTTCGTCTCCGAACCGACGGTCGAGGACACGATCTCGATCCTGCGCGGCCTGAAGGAAAAGTACGAGCTGCATCACGGCGTCCGCATCGCCGATAGCGCGATCGTGGCAGCCGCGACCCTGTCGAACCGCTACATCGCCGACCGGTTCCTTCCCGACAAGGCCATCGACCTGATCGACGAGGCCGCCTCACGGCTCCGCATGCAGGTCGATTCGAAGCCCGAGGAACTGGACGAACTCGACCGCCGCATCATCCAGCTCAAGATCGAGCAGGAGGCGCTCAAGAAGGAAACCGATCAGGCCTCGCGCGACCGGCTTCTCCGGCTCGAAGGCGAATTGGACGACCTGCAGGAGCAATCCGATGCGCTGACGGTCCGCTGGAAGGCTGAAAAGGACAAGCTGGGCTCGGCGACCAAGATCAAGGAGCAGCTCGACGCGGCGCGCAACGAACTCGTCCAGGCGCAGCGCAAGGGCGAGTATCAGCGCGCCGGAGAGCTGACCTATGGCGTCATCCCGGACCTCGAACGCAAGCTCGCCGAGGTCGAGGGCGCGTCACAGGACCGGCTCGTCGATGAAGCGGTCACACCCGACCGCGTGGCCCAGATCGTCTCGCGCTGGACTGGCGTGCCGGTCGACAAGATGCTGCAGGGCGAGAAGGACAAGCTCCTCAAGATGGAAGACGCCATCGGCAAGCGCGTTGTGGGACAGCCTGAAGCCGTGCATGCGGTGTCGACTGCCGTGCGGCGCGCCCGCGCCGGATTGCAGGACCCGAACCGGCCGATCGGCTCCTTCATGTTCCTGGGACCGACGGGCGTCGGCAAGACGGAGCTGACCAAGGCGCTCGCGAGCTTCCTGTTCGACGACGAGACCGCGATGGTCCGCATCGACATGTCGGAATATATGGAAAAACACTCGGTCTCGCGCCTCATCGGCGCACCGCCCGGCTATGTGGGCTATGACGAGGGCGGCGCCTTGACCGAGGCGGTGCGTCGACGGCCCTATCAGGTCGTGCTGTTCGACGAGATCGAGAAGGCACATCCCGACGTCTTCAACGTCCTGCTCCAGGTGCTCGACGACGGGCGGCTGACGGACGGCCAAGGTCGCACGGTCGATTTCCGCAACGTTCTGATCATCATGACCTCGAACCTCGGCTCCGAGTTCCTGGCGCTGCAGAAAGATGGCGAGGATGTCGAAGAGGTGCGGGACGAGGTGATGGGCGTGGTGCGCAGCCACTTCCGGCCCGAGTTCCTGAACCGGGTCGACGAGATCATCCTGTTCCACCGGCTGCGGCGGGAGGACATGGGCGCGATCGTCGATATCCAGCTAGGCCGCCTCGACAAGCTGCTGGCCGATCGCAAGATCACGCTGGCACTCGATGCGAAGGCCCGCGAATGGCTGGCCGAGAAGGGTTACGATCCCGCCTACGGAGCCCGTCCGCTGAAACGGGTGATCCAGAAGGCCGTGCAGGACCCGCTGGCCGAGCAGATCCTGTCCGGGTCGGTGCATGATGGCGAGACGATCACGGTCACGGCCGGAAACGCCCGTCTGCTGATCGGCGCGGCCGATGTAGAAGAGCCCTCGACGGTCGTTCCGATGCCGAAGCGGATGCTTAACTAAGGGGCACGAACCATCGATCAAGCCGCTTGTAGGCTCGGTGGAGGGTGCCTCCGTAAGAGGTTGCCGTCTCAGAGGCCCTGTGATGGAGGCGCCCGCGGCGTTCAAAACGTCCGGCGCGGATCGAGCCGATCCCGCAGCCCGTCGCCCAGCAAGTTGAAGCCGAGCACCGCGAGGGCGATTGCCAGACCTGGCGCGATGGCCATCCACGGAGCCTGGCCGAGGTAGGTCTGGGCTTCGTTCAGCATCCGGCCCCAACTCGGGGCTGGCGGCGGCAGGCTCAGGCCGAGGAAACTCAGGCCTGCCTCGACCAGGATCGCGAGGCCAAGCTGTACGGCGGCCTGCACCGCGAGCGTGCCGGCAATGTTGGGCAGGATATGGTCGCGGGTGATGCCGAAGCGGCTCTGTCCCGCCATGGTGGCGGCAAGACAGAAATCCCGCGCCCAGACGGTCACGGCAGCGGAATAGGAAACACGCGCGAAGACCGGAACAGCGAAAACGGCGATCGCCAGGATGGCCGTCCCGGCGCCAGGTCCGATCAGGGCCGCGATCATCAGCCCCGAGACGAGCGCCGGGAACGCGAACAGAAGGTCGGCGACGCGCATCAGAGTTTGGCCGAGCCAGCCGCGCATCGCGGCGGCCGTGGTGCCGAGCAGAACCCCGACGATCAGGGCGAGCGCAATCGACGCGCCGGCGATCGTCAGCGAGTTCCAGGCCCCCGCCATCAGCAGGGACACGATGTCGTGGCCGAGCGCATCCGTGCCGGCGAGACCCGAGGCGAGCGGCGGCTTCAGGCGCAAGGCGATCCGCATGCGGGTCGGCGGTTCAGGGGTCCAGATCCGCGACAGGATGGCGATCCCGACGAAGGTGCCGGTGATCAGGGCGCCGGGCAGCAGGCCCGAGCGCCACGCGGTCACGCGCCTCATCCGCGTCGAAGACGCGGATCGAGCCAGGGCTGCGCGAGGTCGACCAGCATATTGACGCCGATCACCAGGGCCGCGAACAGGAACGCGACGCTCCGCATGACGACGAGGTCGCGCTGAGCCAGCGCCTGATAGGCGAGCCGCCCCAGGCCGGGCAGGTTGAACACGGTCTCGACCAGCACGGCGCCGGCGATCAGGAACGATACCTGCAGGCCGACGATCGTCAGCACCGGCATGATGGCGACCGGGAGCGCGTGACGCCACAGGACGCGCCCTGCGCTCACGCCCTTGGCCCGAGCGGTCCGGATGAAATCCTCCGTCAGAACCTCCAGCACGGCCGCCCGTGTGACGCGGCTCAGCACCGCCGCCTGCGGCAGCGCCAGCGCGACCGCCGGTAGCAGAAGCGATCGGACGCCTGCGGCCGGATCGTCCCAGCCGCCGAAGCCGCCGGCCGAAAACCAGCGGAGCGTGGTTGAGAAAACGAGGATCAGCATGATGCCGATCCAAAAATCGGGCACCGCCATGCCGAGTTGTGCCGCCGTGGAGGCAGCCCGGTCGGGCCATCGATGCGCCCGGCCGGCCGCGAGAACCCCCAACGTCACGCCGATCGACACCGCCAGCGTGAGCGCGATGGCGGCAAGCGGAAGCGTCACGGCAAGGCGCTCCAGGATGAGCCCGCGCACCGGCACGCCATAGGCGGCGGAGTAGCCGAGATCGCCCGAGACAGCTCCCGCAATCCAGCTGCCGTAGCGCAGGTAAGCGGGGCGGTCGAGGCCGAGTTGATGGGCCATGGCGGCCATCGTGTCGGGCCGCGCCGCGGTCCCGAGCAGGATCGCGGCGGCATTGCCGGGGAGCACGTCAAGCACCGCGAAGACCGCCAGGGACGCGCCGAACAGCGTCACGGCCGCGGACAACAGCCGACGCCCGAGAATGCGCGGCAACGAGGACGGCTGGGTTCCGGGCGACAGGCGCGGATCTCCGGGTGCGAAAGCGTCGGCGCTTTATCGGTCGGCGGATCGGCTCTGTCCATCCAAGTACGGCATTGAAACGTCTCAGGGCGGATCGAGGACACGCCTGTCCGGTCCGTCAACGATTGGGAAACCTTGTTTGTGCGACTGTGCGGGTGCCGGCCAAACCGGCATTGCCGCATGAGGATTTACGGGTGAAACGCAGCGCGCTTTCCGGTGCCGTCGCGGCTTTTGTCGCGCTTCAGAGCGTCCCGGCACGGGCGCAGTGGTTCGATGACGAGGGCGGCTGGTCGATCTTCTCGTTCCATCGTTACGGCGGCGACGTGAACCGCCCGGGGTCGAGCCCGGACCGCCCCTATTGGCACGGTGATGACGCCGTGCCGCTCGGTCTCAGATGGCGGGACCTTGAAGAAGCCAAGGCCGAGGCGGCCGCGCAGGACGCGGCGGCAGTGTCGGCCTCGGTGGCAATCGCGGTGGCGGCGCCCCCTCGCCACGCGCGCCGACACCATACTGTCGCTCGTCGACGGATCGCGCCTCGTGTGGCCGCCAAAGACTGTATCCCGGTCGTGGTGCCGAAGCCCTGAACCAGCCCGCCTACGGCCGACGACCTGTTGACGTGTCGGCCGAAGTCCGGGCGGAAGGAGCCGAGCCGCCGCAGGCCTCACTGTCTTCCGAAATGTTCCACGCCATCGCGACTGCGGCGGCGGTCGAAGCCCGTCACAGCAGGGCCGGCGTCCAGGGCATGTCCACCTTGGCATAACCATTGCCGCGCCGCTCGATCGTCATGAAGCCCGGCATGTTCAGATGCATGCCGGCGATCAACAGCCGGTCACTCGCCGCCTGATCCAGCACCTTCATGCGGGTGGCTCGCGCCTGATCGGGATCGACATCGAAGCCGATCGTCACCTCGGGCCGGGCAACCTGGATATCGGCCATGTGGACGATGTCGGTCCAGATCAGCAGGTTGTCCTTGCCGGACGAAATGTGGAAACCGGAATGTCCCGGCGTGTGACCGGGGAGCGGCACGAGCGAGATGCCGGGCACGACCTCGCCGCCCGACACCGGCCGCAATCGGCTCTCATAGGCGTCGAAGGCCGTGCGGGCCGCGACGAAGAAGGGTTTCGCGTCCTCGCCAACCGAATTCATGATCGTGTCGTCGCGCCAGAACTTAAGCTCGGTGTCGTTGACCACGACATCGGCGTTCTTGAACAAGGGTTGCCCATACAGCGTCAGACCGCCGACATGGTCGACATGGCCGTGACTGATCAGAATCGTGTCGACGCTGTCGGGTTCGACCCCGGCCGCCGCGAGAGCGACCGGGAAACGCCCGCCCCAGCCGGAAAACCCGCCGGTCCCGGAGTCGATCAGGATGGTGCGCCCTCCGCCCTGCACGACGAAGCTGGCGATAGAAATGTGGGGGAGCGGGGGCCGGTGAGCGGCTTCGAGCATGCTGGCGGCATCATGGGCGTCGATTCCCTGGAGGTAGGAGAATGAGCCGTCGAGGAAGCCGTCGCTCAAATAGGTCACGACGAAATCGCCAACCTTGCGGCGGTTGAGTGAAGGAGCTTGAACGTCGGGTTGGTCTGTCATCGGGGACTCCAAGAAGATTATGCAGGGACAGAGATTGGTGCGGCCTACCTGCCCGAACACATGTAGCCCCCGCTGCGCCCGCTAGTTCACGGACGGCGCTTGGGGATTGGCGGATGGCAGCTGCGGCACGAACAGCGCATCCGTCGGTTGCAATGGGGGCAGGGACTTGCCGCCCTCCGGGAAGGCGTTTTCCCAGCCTCCCCCGAGCGCCTTGTAAAGTGCCACAAGATCGGTCGAGATGCCGGTGGTGGCCTGCGACAGATTCGTCTGCGCCTGCAGCAACGTCTGCGAGTTCTGCAGAACGGTCGTGAAATTGTCGACGCCCTGGGTGTAGCGGGACCGCGCGAGTGAGAGCGCCTGCTGGGCATCGGCGACCTGCCTTTGCAAGAGTGCCCTGCGGCCCTGGTCGCCCTTGAGGCTGGCCAGCGCGTTGACGACATCGTGCCAGGCCTGGAGCACGGCCTTTTGATACGTCACGGCGGCCTCCTGCTGGCGAGCCTCCTGCAGCACGAGGTTGGATTTCAGCCGGCCTCCCTCGAAGATCGGGATCGACACGCTCGGCCCCACATTCATGTACTGGAGCGAGCTCGCCTTGAAGACGTTCCCGGGGTCGAGCGCATTGAACTGAGGGCTCCCGGTGATGGTCACGGTCGGGAAGAACTGGGCCACCGCGACGCCGATCTGCGCCACAGCCGCGTGAAGCTCGGCTTCCGCGCGCCGGATGTCCGGCCGGCGCCGAAGGAGATCGGACGGGACGCCGATCGGCACGCGGGGCGGCGACGGCGGCACCGCGCGATCGGCAATCAGCTCCTGAGACAGAGCGAGCGGCGGCTGGCCCAGCAGCAGGCTGATGGCGTTGATCTGCTGGATCTCCTGCTGCTGCAATTGCGGCAGCTGCGCCTGGATCGCTTCCACCTGCTGGGCGGCGCTCGATGTATCCAGGCCCGTGACGAGGCCGCGCTGCTGGCGCGTCCGCACGACGTCCAGGATCTCCTGGTTCACCTTGATGTTGGCCCGCGCGATGCGGATCATGTCCTGCGTGCCGCGCAGTTGCACATAGTCGCGCGCAAGCTCGGCGAGGTTCGAGACGAGGGTGTCGCGGCGCGCCTCGGCCGAGGCATCGACCTCCGCCCCCGCGGCCTCGACCGAGCGGCGCACGCGGCCCCAGAGGTCGAGCTCCCAGGAGGCGTCGAACCCGGCCGTGTAGCTCTCGAACGGCGTTCCGAGGCCCTGCGTCAGGCTTGCCGGGACAGCGCCGCTGTCGGTGACCTTACTGACGATCCCGTTCTGGCTGTATTGCTGACGGTAGATATTGGCGACACCATTGACGGTCGGCAGGGCCGCCGCCGCCGCGGTGCCGAGTTGCGCCCGGCTTTCCGCGAGCCGGAAGGTCGCCGTGCGGACGTCGAGGTTCTGATCCGCCACGCGGGCTTCGAGCCGCGTCAGGATCGGGTCGCGGAACACGCGCCACCAATCGACGTCGGGGGGCGCCGAAGTCGTGCCCTTGAGCACCGGGAGCGGCGTACGCACGGGCGTGCCCGTGTCCAGGAAGGTGCGGCTTTCGGCCATCTGGGGCAACGGCGCCACGAAATCCGGGCCGACGGTGCAGCCTGGCAGCGCGGGACCAAGAATAGCCAGTCCCAAAAGTGCGGTAGACGCGCGCCACGAACGCATGGATCGAAAAGACTTCATCATCTCAGTGTCCGCCCCCGCCGCCTTCGGCCTTCTTGGCGGAAATGAAGAAACACAGGGGCACAACCAGAGCCGCGATGACGGCCGTGTATTGGAACACATTGCCATAGGCGAGGATCGCGGCCTGGGTTTGATACGTCTGGTAGGTGTGCGACACGGCGGCGTCGTGCACCCCGGCGGCCGCCCGGCCGAGTGTCCGCAGGGTCTGTTCGCTCTTGGCGATGTAGTCGTTGTAGCCCTGGTGCAGGGGCGTCATGAAACCTGAGAGGTGAGCTTGGTCGCTCTGCCGGCGCTCGACAACGGCGGCCGACGAGAGCGAGATGCCGACCGAACCCGAGACGTTGCGAAACATCGAGAACAGCGCCGCGCCGTCGCTGCGAAAACGTTGCGGCAAGGTGAGATAGGCGATGGTGGAGATGGGCACGAAAAGAAATCCGAGCGCCGCTGTTTGCAAGGCTCGCATGAAGACCAGCGTGCCGAAATCGACATAGGGCGTGAGAAAACTCGAATACATCAGCGCGAATGCCATGAGGGCGAAGCCGAACATGACGATGAAGCGCGTCTGGATGAATTTCATCAGCCGCCCCACAATGGGGATCAGGATGATCACCACGATGCCGCCCGGCGACAGGATCAGCCCCGCGTTGATGGCCGGATAGCCGAGTGTTCCCTCCGCGAATTGCGGGATGAGCACCGCGCTGGCGTAAAGGATGCCGCCCATGGCACCGATCAGCACGCAGCCCATGGTGAAGTTCTTGTCCTTGAACACGTCGAGGTTGATGATCGGGTGCTTGGCGGTGAGCAGCCAGCAGATCGCGCCAAAGATGCCGATGAAGGCAAAGATCGCCAAGGTGACGATAAGGGGCGAGCCGAACCAGCCATCGTCCTCGCCGCGATCGATCATGAACTGCATCGAGCCCAGCCCCAGCACGATGAGCGACAAGCCGATATAATCGATGCCCCTTTTGGGCCTGCTGGTCTTCTCCTTCTCCCACGGCGGGTCTTCGACCATGAGCCCGTTGAGGAAGACGGCCAGGATACCTACCGGGATGTTGACGAAGAAGATCCAGCGCCATGTCGAGTGTTCAACGATATAGCCCCCGAGTGTCGGTCCGAGCACCGGCGCCACGATGGTGGCGATGGCCGTGACCGCGAAGGCGGCGCCGCGCTTGGCTGCGGGAAACGTGTCGAGAATGATGGCTTGCTGGCTCGGCTGCAGGCCGCCGCCGAAAAACCCCTGGAGGAGGCGGAACACCACGATCTGCCCGAGGCTCTGTGAAATGCCGCACAGGAACGACGTGACCGTGAACATCGCGATGCAGATGATGAAGTAGCGCTTGCGTCCGATCGTATCGCTGAGCCAGCCCGACACCGTGAGCACGATCCCGTTCGCCACGAGATATGAGGTCAGCGCGTAGTTCGCCTCGTCGTTCGAGGCCGCGAGCGTGCCGGCGATATAGGGCAGCGCCACATTGACGATGGTGGTGTCGAGAATTTCCATGAAGGCCGCCATCGTCACGACGACGGCGATCAGCCACGGGTTGAAGCGTGGGGTCCAGGCGGCCGCCGCTGCGCTGCTCACTTCAGCATCACGGTTGGAACGACGCTGATGCCGAGCGGCAGCGGTTCGTCCGGCTTCAGGCCGCTATCGATCACGATCTTGACCGGCACGCGCTGCACGATCTTGATGAAATTGCCGGTCGCGTTCTCGGCCGGGAAAGCCGAAAATTTCGAGCCCGATCCGTGCTGGATCGAGTCGACATGGCCGCGCAGATCGAGATCCGGATAGGCGTCGACCGAGATCGTGACCTGCTGCCCGGGGCGCATGCCGTCGAGTTCGGTTTCCTTGTAATTGGCTGTGACCCACACATCCGTGGTGACGAGCGACATGATCTGGGTGCCGGAGGTCACATAATTGCCGGTGTTCACATTGCGCCGGGTCACCCAGCCATCCTGGGGCGCCCGCACGACGGACCATTCGACGTTGAGGTTCGCCTGGTCGAGGCGCCCCTTGGCCTGTTCGGCCTGGCCGCGCAGCTGGCTCACCTGCTCCTGCGACTGGCCGATGTTCTGCTGCACGGGCTCGGCTTGCACGACACGCGCCTCGGCCTGGTCGACCTGGGCCTGGGCCTGCTGGTAGTTCGAGGTCGCGGTGTCGACCTCCTGCTGCGTCGTGGCCTGTCTGGGCAGGCTCTTCTGGCGGTCGTAGTTGGACTTCTGCAGCAGAAGATTGGCTTGCGCCGATTCGAGATTGGCTTTCGCCAACTGCAGGCTAGCCGGGAAATTCTTCTTCGCGATCTCGACGCCGAGCTGCTGGTTGGCGATCTGCGCATTGTTGGAATCGAGCGTGCCCTGCGCCTGTTCACGGTCGTAGTTGAATTGGCGCGGATCGATCCGGATCAGCACGTCGCCCTTGTGAACGAACTGATTGTCGTTCACTTCGAGCGCTACGACCAAGCCCGACACCTGCGGCGCGATCGAGACCGTGTTGCCGTCCGTGTAGGCATCGTCGGTGCCGACCTTGAAACGGTGGGAAAACCAATAGTAGACGCCGCCCAAGATCCCCAGCAGGGCCACCACGGCGACCAGACCGATGATGAGAGGTCTGCGCTTGCGCCGGCTCTCCTGCGCGGCCGCGGCCTCATCTTGGCCTGACTTGTCTTTGTCCTTCGATCCTTTGTCGGCCGATCCTTTGTCGGCATCGGACGTCGCCTCGCCATGCTTGGTGTCGCGGCTCGATGCGGAGCTGTCTTCGGTCTTCCTTCCCTCGGAACGCCGATCGTCGTCTCGCTCGTCCCGATGGTCGCGGCTGTCATCGCGATCATCGTTGTCCCGCCGTCTTGATTCGCCTCGGCGTTGACGGTCGTCGCTGCGGGTACCCCGATCGGCGCGCGGCTCAGCGCGGTCGTCGGCATCATCCTCATCGGAATCGTCGCGATAGCGACCGCTGCGCCGCCCTCTGTCGTCCCCTTTGCCGAGATCGATGACGTCGCGCCCGCGCCGGCCACGACGCGTGTTTGGTTCATCCCCCTCGTCATCGCGATCGGCATTATTCGCCATGCAGGATCATCCGGGACTTGCTGCGACTTCGAGAAGGCGGCACACTATTACCCGTACCGCCCAGTTCGGTTAATGAATTGTTAAGGGTGTTGGTGTCAAGAGACGTTGACGATCGTCCACAATTTGACGCCTCACCCGTAGCACGCGGTGAACGCCGGCGACGCGAGATCGTGGTCGTGGCGGAACGGGTTTTCCTCATGCGTGGTTTCGGAGCCACGACCATGCAGGTCGTCGCCGCCGAGGCCGGCGCCTCGAAGGAAACCCTCTACCGCCACTTCGGCAGCAAGGGAGACCTCTTCGCCGAGGTGGTCGGAAACCGGGCGAGACTGCTGCGCGAGAAGCTCGACGCCGACTTCGACCGGCCGCATGCCATGGCCGAGGTGTTGCGCGATCTCGGCACGAACCTTCTCACCCATATGAGCGGGCCTGAGGTGATGTGCCTCCTACGGATCGTCATTTCCGAGGCACCGCGCGACCCGGATCTCGGACGCATCTTCTTCGCGTCCGGGCCCGAAAGGACACGCAAGCGCCTCGCCGAATATTTGGAGGCGGCCCGCGCGCGCGGCGAGTTTCATGGCCGGAGCGCGGCGCTTGCGGCCAACATATTTTTGGCGGCGGTGGTGGGTTCGCTGCATATGGTGAACCTCACGCTGCACGACCCGCCTGTTCTCACTCCCGCCGAGATCCGCGAGAGGGTGGACGAAGCCGTGGCGATGTTCCTCAACTACTACGGTTGATCGGCGTCGACCGCCCAAAGTCCGCTTCGCCACCCTCCCGAGGGTCGCGGCTGTCCGACACTTTGGTCCGTGTTGGGCCCGCGAGAGGCCGCGCTCACGGCCTGTGACAAACGGCTTCGATCCTGTTGCCGTCAGGATCCAACAGGAACGCCGCATAATACGCGCCATGATATTGCGGCCGCAGGCCCGGCGGTCCGTTGTCGGCCCCGCCGTTGGCCAGGCCGGCATGCCAGAACGTATCGACCGCCTGGCGCGTGCTGGCCTTGAAGCACCAATGACGCCGAGGCGCATCGTCGGGCTTCGGTCCCAGCCGGATGGACAGATAGGTTCGGTCCGGATGCCCGGCATCACAACGTTCTCCATAGCCGATCCAGGCGTCCGCATGGTCCGACCCGACCTTGCTGACGCCGAGCGCGAGCAAGACCGCATCGTAGAAACGTTCGGCTTCGGAGAGATCCGAGACCGTGATGGAAACATGGTCGAGCATGAGGCGTTTCCTCCTTGTGATCGAGGGCCATTTCGGGGTCGCAACGATGAGGTGAGAAAAGCCCAACCAGGAACCTGAGTGATACCCGCTTGGTTTCCCGATCTCGTGACATGGCTTACCGTGGTGCGACACGCTCACATTGCCCTGAGGCTCTTCAATTTACCGCGCCCCGCGCTGTCCCTCGGCGATGCGATGGGTGGGGCGGCTTGGCTTGCGGGCCAGCCTGGGCTAACCTAGCATCAGGCTGGCTACGGGAGGTGATGGCGTCATCGTGAGAGTCGCTCCAAATGATCCCTCCCGGGATTTCGCGCGCACCAGCTCGATCGACTGCCCTGCACCCCGAAAACGCGGCGACGTGAGAGTGTTGCGCGACGCCGCAGTCTACGCGTCGCAACTCACAGATATCCTCGCTCTTCAAGACGAGCGGCCCGTTCCGCTTCGTGACCTCGAACCGGCCTCCTGCCCCTTTTGCTGATGTCCCACACCGGCCCCAAGCTTTTGATGACAGCCGATGCCGTCGGCGGCATCTGGACCTATGCGCTCGACCTCGGACGTGAACTCGCGCGACAAGGCGTGGGCGTCCATATCGCCGTGCTGGGCCCGGCGCTCGACGCCACCCGACATGCCTCGGCCACCGAAGCCGGTCTGACGGTGACGGATCTCGGCCACGCGCCCGAATGGCTCGCCAAGGATGCGGGCGAGCTGGCACGGGCCGGCGAGGCTTTGGCGGCCCTGGCCCGCCGCGAGGCGGTTGATCTGGTTCATCTCAATCATCCCGCACTGGCCGCCGACGTGACATTCGACCAGCCTGTGATCGGCATCTGTCATTCCTGCACGGCGACGTGGTGGCAGGCCGTGAAAGGAACGCCGCTTCCGGCGGAATTAGCGTGGCAGAAGGAAGCGGTTTCCCGTGGCTACCGGGCCGCGGGCCTGCTGGTCGCCCCCAGCCGAGCCTTCGCCGAAACGACACAGGCGACCTACGGGCTCGACCATCTGCCCGAGGTCATCCACAACGGCCGTGCCCCGGTGCGCGAGGAGACCTCCGCCTCCGCCCCCGTCGAGGCGGTCTTCACCGCAGGCCGGCTGTGGGACGAGGGCAAAAACATCGCGATCCTCGACCGCGTCGCGGCCCTGACCACCGCGCCGTTCCGGGCCGCCGGCCCGACCGAGGCCCCGTCGGCGGGATCGATCGATCTCAAATATCTCGAAAACCTAGGCTCATTGCCGGAACCGGAGATCCGCCGCAACCTGGCTGAGCGCCCCATCTATGTCTCGGCGGCTCTTTACGAGCCGTTTGGATTGTCGGTGCTGGAAGCCGCGCAGGCGGGCTGTGCCCTCGTCCTCGGTGACATTCCGAGCTTGCGCGAGATGTGGAGCGACGCGGCCCTGTTCGTGGACCCACATGATGCCGAGGCTTTCGCTGCGGCGATCGGGCGCCTCCTGTCCGACGAGGTGCTCCGGGCCGACATGGCGGTCGCGGCCGAGAACAGGTCGCGAGTCTTCGGCCTCGAGGCATTCGTGGCCGATACGATGGCGCTCTACCGCACCCAATCCCGCGCCTTCCTGGACCGAGGCCGCGCGGCCTGACCTTGGCGTCGCGCGCGACCTCGATAACTGAAAGCGGCCACTGGCGTCGCGTGGCCGGCGACCGGCAGGCCGCATTATGCCTTGCTAGGTTTAATGCTCGCTCGACGACGACAGCGTCTACTGACCTGCATGAGGCTCGACGGGTGCCGTGTCCCTTCGCCCCGCAAGCGACTATCGAATCCACACATTGTCAAAAGCCTGGTGCGGTTTTCTCCCCTCCCTTGTGGAGAGGGGTTGGGGGGTGAGGGTCGCGACGAACGCGCGGTTTCCTTCAGGAAGCCAAGCTTTCTCCCATTGCGACCCTCACCCCTAACCGCTTGCCACAAGGGAGAGGGGAATTCCGGGAAGCTCGCTAAGATGTGGGAATGCCGCAGCCGCAAGCGGGGCGAAGGGTCAAAACCCGATATCCGGCCAGGGCGACCCGTCGAAACTCATGCAGCTTGGTCTTATTCCCGTGACTGCACGCGATCCCGAGCATCGTTCACGGTCCGGTAAAGCCTTGCGTCACATTTTATCTGCCTTTCCCCGGCAGATCCTGCCGGTCCCGCGGTTCTGCAGGTGGTTGGCCATTGATCGATGTTCTGAAGAAAGGTTGGGCGAAGTTGCTCTCGGCGGCGCTGCTCATGCTGCTCGTCGCGGGCTGCGCCGCCGAGATGGAGCAGGTCAAGACCGGCACGGTCTACCCGCAAACGCTGGCCCTCATGGAGTCCATGAACATGGACCGTGGGGCGCCGATCTTCGTCCGCATCTACAAGCAGGAGAGCACACTGGAGGTCTGGAAGCAGGACCGCGGCGGAGCCTTCCGGCTACTCAAGAGCTATGCCATCTGCCATTTCTCGGGCGCGATCGGACCCAAGAAGGCCGAAGGCGATCATCAGGCACCTGAGGGATTCTACGAAATCGGTCCCGGCCAGATGAACCCGCATTCGCGCGAGTATCTCTCCTTTAATCTCGGCTACCCCAACGCCTTCGACCGCTCGTATGGCCGTACGGGCGACTCGCTGATGGTGCACGGTGGCTGCCGGTCTGTCGGCTGCTACGCCATGACCAACGAGCAGATGGAAGAAATCTACGGCCTCGCCTACGAGGCGTTCCACGCCGGACAGGATCGCTTCCAGGTCCAGGCCCTGCCGTTCCGCATGACGGCCGACAATCTCGACCGCGCGCGCACGGATGCCAATGCGCCGTTCTGGGAAAACCTCAAGGAAGGGACCGACTACTTCGACCGCAACCTGCAGCCGCCGGACGTGTCGGCTTGCAACGGCCGCTACGTGTTCGATGCGCAGACGGCAATGACACATTTGAGCGGCGGAGGGAGTTGTACGCGGCTGTGAGGACACTCCGGTCGAAACGCGCCAACGGGCCGGATGCGTGACAGGAGAGATGTCAGCGGCGTGCCCGCCAGTCAGGTGATCATACGAGAATGGAGGCCAGTCCGGGATCACGCGGCTCGGGCCTTCTCAAAAGCACGAGCGACAGCTTCAGGCTCATGAGCAATCGTCGCGAGGTAGGCCAGGGCCATGCTGTCCGGTACATGCCGACCCTGTTCCCAATCGCGCAAGCGGGTCACCGCTATGCCATAGGTCTCAGCGAAGGCGGCTTGCGTCATGCCGCGCGATGCCCGCACGGCGCGCACAGCCCTGGCGGTCTGCATCCGTTTCAACTCGGCATTGGTCAGCGGAGGATTGTCGGGGTCGCTTTCGGCGTTTTGCTCAATCAGATTGGGCGTGAGCGCGTCGAGAGCGGTCAACTGCTCCGACGTCAGTCGCGGAGGGTTGGCCGGATCAAACCGCAGGCGTCCCATAGGTCCGCTTTTCTTTTACATTCGAACGCCGGGCGGAAATAAGCCTGCATATTCCATCCCGCATCGTGAACACGACAGTGAACAGGCGGTCGTCGATCAATCCGACAACCTTCCAACGCTTTTCCTCATCAGCATTACGTGCGGCGTTTTCGAACTCGGTCCCTGTCAGCATCATAGAAACTACGGGTCACCCGTACATACTCAAAGATCGCATCTAAATCTAGCCAGCCAACCGCTCCCCCGTACCCGGCGCAAACAAGCAAAAGCTTCCGGGCGGCACCATGAGGCCCACCCGCTCCCCTGCCTTTAGGGGCAACCGTTCGGTAGTGAACGTCTTCAACTGCTGGCCGTCGAGGTCGAGGTGGACGATCATGCCAAGTCCTGTCGGCTCAACCAGATCGACAGCCGCTTGAGCGCCCTGCCCCGGAGCCGTGAGCGTGATGCGTTCGGGGCGGAGGCCGAGAACGACGGGACCGGTTGGTGTCGCGGGCGGCACCTTGGCGATCTCGGCCTGCCCCACAGTCACACTCATGCCGCCGGGTCCGGCGACCGTCCGGGCCTGCAGGAAGTTCATGGCCGGCGAGCCGATGAAACCCGCGACGAATAGGTTCGCCGGATTGTCGTAGAGGTCGGAGGGTGATCCCACCTGCTGGATCACCCCTTCGTTCATCGCCACGATGCGGTCCGCCATGGTCATGGCCTCGATCTGGTCATGCGTGACATAGACCGAGGTGGCGCCGAGGTCGCGGTGCAGCTTCTTGATCTCGAACCGCATCTGTTCGCGGAGGCGGGCGTCGAGGTTGGACAGGGGCTCGTCGAACAAAAAGGCCTGCGGGTCGCGCACGATGGCGCGGCCCATGGCGACGCGCTGGCGCTGGCCGCCCGAGAGCGCGCGGGGCTTGCGCTCGATGAGCGCATCGAGGCCGAGCTTGGCCGAGGCGCCCTTCAGCGCGGCCGCGATCTTCTCCTTGGGGGTTTTGCGCAGGCGCAGCGCATAGCTCATGTTGTCGCGCACGCTCATGTGCGGATAGAGCGCGTAGCTCTGGAACACCATGGCGAGGTCGCGGTCCTTCGGCGGCAGGTCGTTGACACGCCGGCCGCCGATGCGGATCTCGCCCTTGTCGATCAGTTCCAGTCCGGCGATGAGGCGGAGCAACGTGGACTTGCCGCAACCCGAGGGGCCGACCAGCACCACGAATTCGCCGTTGGCGATCGTCAGATCAATGCCGCGCAGCACCGGCGTCGCGCCATAGCTCTTGCGGACCGCGGCGATATCGATCGATGCCATGGCCCCTTATCCTTTCACCGCGCCGGCCGTGAGGCCCTGCACGAGATAGCGCTGGATGAAGAAGAAGAAGACGCAGACGGGAATGAGCGCCAGCACGCCCGCCGCCATCATCTGCCCGAAATCGACGGAAAACTTCGACACGAAGGCCAGCAATCCGACCGGAAAGGTGCTGGCCGCCGTCGAGGAATTCAACATGAGGGCGAAAAGCAGCTCGCTCCAGGCCGCCGTGAACACGAAGCCAAGCGTCGCGGCGATCCCGGGCAGGGTCAGGGGAAAGATGATCTGAAGCAGGGCCTGAAAGCGGCTCGCGCCATCCATCATGGCGGCTTCCTCCAACTCCTTCGGGATGCCATCGAAGAAGCTCTGCATCAGGAACACGGCGAACGGCACGTTGAAGGCCGTGTAGACGATGACGAGACCCGTCAGGCTGTTGGTCAGGCCCAGCGGCGCCAGAAGGCGGAAGATCGGGGCGACGATCATCACCAGTGGGAACATCTGCGTGACGAGCAGAAGCCCGACGATCCACAGCTTGCCGCCGAAGGTGAAGCGCGAGAAGGCATAACCGCCCGCCGCCGCGAAGATCGTCGAGAAAAAAGCCGTCAAGGTGGAGACGATCACGCTATTGCGAAAGAACAGCGGGAAATCCGAATGGCGGAGAACCGCCCCGTAATGGTCGAAGCTCATGCGCGACGGCCAGATCCGGACCCCTTCGCTGTACAGGAGGTCGTTCGGGGTGATCGAGACCTTGAAGAGCCAGAACAGCGGGAACAGCGCGAAGACGACGAAGAGCGCCAGCAGCCCGTAATGAAAGATCCAGTAGCCGGGATTGCGCATCAGTGCCGCGCCAGCAAGGTCTGGCGCACGGCAACGAGCGCCATCGCATAGGCGAGCAGCAGCACGAGCATCACGGCCGCCAGCGCCGAGGCGTAGCCGAAATCGAGCCGCTGGAAGGCCTGTGTGAAGATGTAGCTCGCGAGGATCTGGGTCGAATCGGCGGGGCCGCCATGCGTCATCACCACGATCAGGTCGGCCGAATTGGCGATCCACACGGTGCGCAGCAACACCGTGATGGCCATGGTGGGGGCCAGGAACGGCAGGGTGATGGAGCGAAACCGCTCCACCGCGCCGGCCCCGTCGATGGCGGCGGCCTCGTAGATGTCCTTCGGGATGGATTGCAGGGCGGCCAGCAGCGTGATGGCGAAGAACGGGATGCCCCACCAGACCATGGCGATGATCGGCCCCCAGATCGCATGGTCGGGGCTCGACAGGATGTTATCGGGCGTTTGCATCAAGCCGAGCGCCTGGAACACGTAGGGCAACGGTCCGATCACGGGGTTGAACATCCAGGCCCAGTTGAGGCCCGATAGAAAACTCGGCACCGCCCAGGGCAGGAAGACCAGCGCCTGGATCAGGCCACGGCCCCGGAAGGGCTGGTTGAGCAGCAGCGCCAACGTCAGCCCAAGGCCGAACTGCAGCGCGACGCAAACGATCGTCCAGATGGCGGTGTTCTGCAGCGCATTCCAAAAATTCGCATCCGCCCAGATCTCGCCGAAATGCGTGAGGCCGATGTAATCGCCGCTCGCCGGGTCGAGCAGGACAAGATCGCGGAACGCATAGGAGAGCCCGACGATCAGCGGCACCAGCATGATGGCGGCGATGAGAAACAGGGCCGGAAAGCAATAGAGATAGGGCTCGGCCTTCAGGACGATGCGGCGCAGCAGCGCGTGAGGTGGGGCGGGCGAGGCGGAGAGGTCGAGGGTGGTCATAGAGAAGTGCTCCCTTCTCCCGTGCGAACGGGAGAAGGTGTCGCGGCGAAGCAGTGACGGATGAGGGTCGGCTCGGCGTCTGAGGTCGCCCTCATCCGCCCCTCCGGGGCACCTTCTCCCGCTCGCGTGGGAGAAGGAAAGACGAGACCTCTCACTTCTTCGCCATGTCCTTCTTCTTCGCCTTGGTCAGCGCATCGGCCCATTGGGTGTTCAACTGCTCGGGCGTGATCTGGCCGAGCAACGCCTGCTGGCTCGTCTTGACCGCGATTGAATCGGCGAAATACGCGAAGCCCGACAGGTAGGTCGGCATCACCAGCGGATGCACGTCCTTGTCGGCAAGTTCGTTGAACCAACCCTTGAACTGCTCGCCCGCGTAGAACGGGTCGGTCTCGGCCGCCTTATAGATCGGCAAGGCGCCCGTGCGCTTGTTCCAGGCGATGTTGCCTTCCGGCCCGTCGAGCGCCGCGATCAGCTTCCAGGAGAGATCCTTGTTCTTCGAGTCCGCGAACATCGACCAGCCCGCATAGCCGATGGTGGGGTAGGCCTTGCCGCTCGGGCCCTTCGGCATGGTGGTGACGCCGAATTCGTCCGGCTTCATGCGCTCCGCGATCGCGATCAGGGCATCCGGGTCCTGATCCAGCATGGCGCAGGTGCCGGAATAGAAGCCCGAGACGATCTCGTTGAAGCCCCAGTTGACGCTGTCCTTCGGGGCCGCGCCGCTCTTGTAGAGATCCACCAGCACGGCCGAGCCCTTGACCCAATCGGGCTCACTCATCGTCGAGGTGCCGTCGGGTTTGAAGAACTCGTCCGAGCCCGCCATCGTGGCGCCGAACATCATCCAGCCGTTCAGGCCGCCGGGGCCGCCGCGAAGGCAATAGCCGGACTTGCCCGGGATCGTCGCGATCTTCTTGGCGTCGGCCACGAAGTCGTCGACCGTCTTGGGCGGCGTCTCGATGCCGGCCTGCTTGAACAGCACCTTGTTGTAGAACAGGGCGCGCAGATAGAAGCCGTAGGGGAGCATGTAAGCCGTCTTGTCGACGAAGCGGCCCATTTCCAGCGCGCGATCGTTCAGGCCCTTGGTGTTGTCCCACTTGGCCAGATAGGGCTCTAGGTTCTCAAGCCGCTTCGAGCCCACGTAGAGGGCGAGCCACCGGTCGGGCATTTCCATGACGTCCGGCGTGTCGCCGGCCGACACCATGGTGGCGAATTTCTCGAAGGCTTGACCCCAGGGCAGCGAGGTGATCTCGACATGGGTGCCCGGATTGGCTTTCTCGAAGCCGGCGACGATCTCCTTCAGGGTCTCGGTCCGCTCGGGGCTGGTGATGACCTCGACAAGCTTCAGCGTCGTGTCGGCGGCGGCCGGCGCGAGCCCGACGAGTGTCAGGGCGGTGGTCACGAGCAGGCGTTTCAACATCGCGTTTCCCCTATCGTTTGGCGGTCTCGAAGGCCGCGGTGAGGTCCGACCAGAGGGCGTTGGTTCCCTCCAAACCGACGTGGAGGCGCACCATGCGCTCCGGCACGCCGAAATCCACCGCCGAGTTTGGACCCGCGGCCTGAACGCGCGTGACGAGGGCCGGCACCACGAGGCTCTCGTGACCGCCCCAGCTCACACCGATCTTGAAGAGCTTCAGCGCATCGCAGAAGACCGGGATGTCGAGGCTTTCATGCGCCTCGAAGGAGAACAAGCCGGTTGTTCCGAGAAGGCCGGGCGGCAGGCGATTGGCGAGGCCGGGGTGATGCACGGCCGTGACCAATGGATGCGCAACCAGATGCCGCGCCAGTGTGAGCGCCGAGGCCTCGTGAGCCCGCACCCTCTCGGGCAGCGTGCGCAGCCCACGCAACAGCAGCCACGCCTCGAAGGGGGCGAGCTTCGCCCCGATATACGGGCAGATGGTGCGGCGGATGTGGTCGACGAGTTCGTGCCGCCCCGCCACGACGCCGGCCACCACATCGCTGTGGCCGCCGATATATTTCGACGCCGAGTGGATCACGAGGTCGACGCCGAGCGTGGCCGGCTGCTGGAAGACCGGCGTCGCCCAGGAATTGTCGATCATCGTCATCACGCCGTGCCGTCGGGCGAGCGCCGCCAGCGTCCCGACGTCATGTGCCTCCATCATCCAGCTATTGGGGCTTTCGAGGTAGAGCAGCTTCGCGCCGGGCAGCACCGCAGCGATGGCGTCGGGGTCGCCTCCGTCCACATAGACGGTCGATACGTCCCAGCCCTTCAACAGGCCTTCGAAGAGCCTATACGCATCCGGATAGACATGCCGCACGCAGACGATGCGGTCGCCAGGCTTGATGAAGGCAAGGATCGCTCCCGAGATCGCGGCCATGCCGCTCGGAAACCCGATCGCGTCATCGGTCTGCTCAAGCGCCGCCATCTTTTCCTCGAAGGCGCTTACGGTCGGGTTGCCGACCCGCGAGTAGACCGGCCGGCTCTTCCGGCCCGCATAGGTCTCGACCATGTCGGCCATGCTCGGGAAGGTGAACAGCGAGGTCTGCACGATCGGCGGCACGACGGCGTCGAAGGCGTGGGCGCCATCATGCGCGACGATGAGCCGAGCGCGTTCGGCGGGATCGATCGTCATCGTGCCATGGCCCTGATGTCCTCTTCGACGATCGCCAGGATGGCCTTCGTCTTGCGCCGCGCCTTTTTCTCGTCCCCCTTGTGGATCGCCTCGAAGAGCTCGCGATGGAAGGGGAACGAGCGGCGCGCGAAATCGGGCCTGTCGAACGGCTTGTCGAAAAAGTGTTCGAAGCCTTCCCGGATCCCCTCCAGCAATTGCCGGAACAGCGGGTTGCCGGTGGCGTCATAGATGGCGAGATGGAACGCCAGGTCCTCACGCCCCGCCGTGCCCCTGGCCAGATGTACCAGTTCCATGGCGTCGAGCTTTTCCTCGATGATGCGCAGATCTTTCGCCGTGGCGTGGCGCGCCGCGATCGCACTGGCTTCGACCTCCAAGCCGCGCCGGACCTCCAAGGTCTGCAGCAGTCGGTCCCGCAACGCCCCGGGCTCGATGGTCAGCGGGACATGGATGGCATCGGCCGACGCCACCCTCCGCAGATAGGTGCCGCTGCCTTTGCGCGCTTCGACGATCCCGAGCGCCTGGAACTGGCGAATGACCTCGCGGACCGTGGAGCGGCCGACCGCCAACGACCTCATCAGATCCCGCTCTGCAGGAATGCGATCGCCCGGTCGAAGTGCGGCCTGACCGATGTAATCCGACAGCGCCCGGGACACGCTCTCCACACGATCGCTGCGCGGCAGCGGCGCGAGTCCGGGAGGCATCTGGACTGGGGCGGCTCTGGCGGGGGTAGAGGCCACGTTGTACCCGAATTGGTCTGACGTCTGATGTTCTACGCACGTCTCGGTTAAGTCAAGACGCTGGATCCTGTCGATGGAACTTGTTCATCGCCAGGTGACCATCGCCGCTTCGACACGCCTTAGGCAGTTCGGGCTGCGGCGACGAAGACACGGAACGGTGAGGACTATCAAACGTTATGTCCACATACGTGGATCAGTCTGTCCTGATCCACCCCAAGGAGCATCTATCGCCGTGGTCATGATCCTCATCTGCTTCATCGCACCCTGGCTCGCGATGTTCCTGCGAGGGCACATCATTCAAGGCATTTTGTGCATCATCCTGCACATCACCTTGATCGGCTGGATCCCAGCGACGATTTGGGCCTTGGTGGTCACGCAGCGCGAGAGTGCGGCTTAGGTCTGGATCGGATCCTGCAGGCGTTTTTTGGAAAGCTCCACGCCCTTGGCCTAGGTCCAATAAGCCGCGAGGATCCATTCTTGTCGCCAGCTGGAGACATGGTGTCGCTGGAGCTGTCGAAAGCGTTCTGGCGCGCGGCCAATCACGGCTCGTAGCTACCGTCATAGCCGACCACACTGGCCATCAGCATCGCGATCACGCTGTCGTGGTCGTGCATGCCAGCCCGATGCGTGGCCGCGATGGCCTCGGTCCTCGACTTGGTGGCGGCAGCTGCCGCGAGGTTCACGGTCAGCTTAGTTGATACGCTTTCGGTTGCCGGCTTTCAAAAGAGGCTGGCCGGCTTAGAACATCACATATTTTCGGGATGCATGTCTAAATTCTTGAGGAGCCGGGGCTTCTCAAAAGGCCTGGAGATGCAGGCTCATCGCTCCGAACGCCCGATATGTCGCCGGTGTCAGCCGAAGCGTTAGACGCCCGGCATCGTCATCTGCAGGGATTTCAGTTGATCGACACGCTCCGATGCGATCCGACGGCTGTCCTCAGTCTTGGAGGCCGCGAGAACCTCGTTCGCGTCCTGGAGCTCGATTTCGAGTTTGGCCGCGTCGAATTCTTCGACCGGCATGGCCGATTCGGCCAGGATGGTCAGGCCGTTCGGCGCTACATCGGCGAAGCCGCCGCGCACGAAAAGGCGCGTGCGCTTGCCGCCGGCTTCACCGATCGTGACCACACCCGGGCGAAGTGTCGTCATCAGCGGCGCGTGGTCCTTGAGCACCGTCAGGTCGCCCTCGACACCCGGTACGACGACTTCTTCGACCTCACCGGAAAACAGGAGGCGCTCGGGGGAGACGAGTTCGAACGGGAAAGGGGCGGCCATGCTAGTCCTGATCCTTCATCGAGATGTCGACGCGGTTCCGTCGACCATCATGGCCGGGTTCGACCCAACCATGACCAAAAGCACTTCCCACCCATTGCCACAGCACGTCGACACCGATGTACTGACTGGCCAGACACCCGGCATCGCATCAACCGGCCGTTCGGGCCTGTGGTCCGGGCGGGCGCCCGCTCTGAACCCTGTTAGGCCTGTTGGGCGAGCTTCTGCGCCTTTTCCTGCGCTTCCTCGATGGTGCCGACCATGTAGAAAGCCGCTTCCGGCAAGTTGTCATACTTGCCCTCGACGAGCCCCTTGAAGCCCTTGATCGTATCGGCGAGCGAGACGAGCTTGCCGGGCGAGCCGGTGAAGACTTCGGCCACGTGGAACGGCTGGCTCAGGAAGCGCTCGATCTTGCGGGCGCGGGCAACCGCGATCTTGTCCTCTTCCGAGAGCTCGTCCATGCCGAGAATCGCGATGATGTCCTGCAGGGCCTTGTAGCGCTGCAACACCTGCTGCACCTGACGAGCGATGTTGTAGTGCTCCTCTCCGACGACGAGCGGTGACAACATGCGTGACGTCGAGTCGAGCGGATCGACGGCCGGGTAGATGCCCTTCTCCGCGATCGAGCGCGACAACACCGTGGTCGCATCCAAATGCGCGAATGAGGTGGCGGGCGCCGGGTCGGTCAAGTCGTCGGCCGGCACATAGATGGCCTGCACCGAGGTAATCGATCCCTTGTTGGTGGTTGTGATCCGCTCCTGCAGCGCACCCATGTCGGTCGCGAGCGTCGGCTGATAACCCACCGCAGAGGGAATACGTCCAAGCAGCGCCGACACTTCCGAGCCGGCCTGGGTGAAGCGGAAGATGTTATCGACGAAGAACAGCACATCCTGCCCCTTGTCGCGGAAGTCTTCCGCCACCGTCAGGCCGGTGAGCGCCACGCGGGCTCGGGCCCCAGGCGGTTCGTTCATCTGGCCGTACACGAGGGCGCATTTCGACCCCTCGCCACCGCCGGCCTTGTTGACGCCGCCCTCGATCATCTCGTGATAAAGGTCGTTGCCCTCGCGGGTGCGCTCGCCCACGCCGGCGAACACGGAATAACCGCCGTGCGCCTTCGCGACATTGTTGATGAGTTCCATGATCAGCACGGTCTTGCCCACGCCGGCGCCACCGAAGAGGCCGATCTTGCCGCCCTTGGCGTAGGGCGCGAGCAGGTCGACGACCTTGATGCCCGTTTCCAGGATCTGCGCCTCTGTCGCCTGTTCGGCATAGCTCGGGGCCGGCTGATGGATGGATCGCGTGCCGGTCGCATGGACCGGGCCAGCCTCGTCCACCGGTTCTCCGATCACGTTGATGATGCGGCCGAGCGTGCCCTCGCCCACCGGCACCATGATCGGGGCACCCGTGTCCGTGACCTTCTGGCCGCGGGTCAGGCCCTCGGAGACGTCCATGGCGATGCAGCGGACGGAATTCTCACCGAGATGCTGCGCAACTTCGAGCACCAAACGGTTGCCGTTGTTGGTCGTCTCGAGCGCGTTCAAAATTTCGGGCAGGTGGCTGTCGAACTTCACGTCGACCACGGCGCCAATCACCTGCGTGACATGGCCGACGGCACGGTTGCTTTCAGCGAATGTCATGAACCACAATCCCTACTGGCTGCGGCGCGGAGCGCCTGACTGATTTCAAGTGAACCGAACATGGCGTCAGAGCGCCTCTGCGCCCGAGATGATCTCGATGAGTTCCTTCGTGATCATCGCCTGACGCGACCGGTTGTATTTCATGGTCTGCTTCTTGATCATCTCGCCCGCATTGCGGGTGGCACTGTCCATGGCGCTCATCCGCGCACCCTGTTCGGAAGCGGCATTTTCGAGGAGCGCCCGGAAGATTTGGATCGAAATGTTCTGCGGCAAAAGCGACGCCAGGATCGTCTCTTCGTCCGGCTCGTATTCATAGATCACGCCGTTGCCGGTGGCGGGTGTGTCGGACGCAGGCAGTTCCGCCGGGATCAGCCGCAGCGCCGTCGGCACCTGGGCGATCACGGAGCGGAAGCGCGAGAAGAACAGGGTACAGACGTCGAATTCGCCCGCCTCGAACATTGCGATGATGCGCTTGCCGATCGGATCGGCATGCTCGTAGCCAAGCCGCTTCACGGCACGAAGGTCGACGACATCAATGATCTGACCACCGAACTGCCGCCGCAGGATGTCTGCGCCCTTCTTGCCGATGCAGAGGATTTTGACAGTCTTGCCCTGCCCCATGAGCCGGACCGCATGGTCACGGGCGAGACGCGAGATCGACGAGTTGAAGGCCCCGCAAAGGCCTCGCTCGGCGGTGGCGACGACCAGAAGATGCACCTGGTCCTTGCCGTTGCCGGCCAGCAGAGCCGGGCCACCGGATCCGACGCCGGCCGCGAGGTTAGCCAGCACTTTTTCCATCCGCTCGGCGAAGGGACGTGCCGCCTCGGCCGCCATTTGGGCGCGGCGCAATTTCGCAGCCGCGACCATCTGCATGGCCTTGGTGATCTTCTGCGTGGCCTTGACCGAGGAGATCCGGTTCCGGAGGTCCTTCAACGAGGGCATGGGTTAACCTGTCCTTGATCTGGTTCCGGGTCTCAGGCGAAGGACTTTGCGTAATTCTCGACCGTGCTCTTCAGCGTGCTGGCCGAGGCATCCGACAGGTCCTTGGAGGTACGAATGTCGTTCAGGAGGCCCGATTGCTGGTTCCGCAGGATCGAAAGGAGACCGTCCTCGAAAGCACGGACCCGGTTGACCGGCAGGGCATCGAGATAGCCGTTGACGCCCGCATAGATCACGCAGACCTGCTCTTCCATCTTCAGCGGCGAGAACTGCGGCTGCTTCAGGAGTTCGGTCAGGCGCGAGCCGCGGTTGAGCAGCTTCTGCGTGGTGGCGTCGAGATCCGAGCCGAACTGCGCGAAGGCCGCCATTTCGCGGTACTGCGCGAGCTCGCCCTTGATCTTGCCCGCGACCTTCTTCATGGCCTTGGTCTGCGCCGAGGAGCCGACGCGCGACACCGAAAGACCCACGTTCACGGCAGGCCGGATACCCTGGTAGAACAGGTCGGTTTCCAGGAAGATCTGACCGTCGGTGATCGAGATCACGTTGGTCGGGATATAGGCCGACACGTCATTGGCCTGGGTCTCGATGATCGGCAAGGCCGTCAGCGAGCCGCTGCCGTTGGCTTCGTTGAGCTTGGCCGAACGCTCCAGCAGGCGCGAGTGGAGGTAGAACACGTCGCCCGGATAGGCTTCGCGGCCTGGCGGGCGGCGCAGCAGGAGCGACATCTGGCGATAGGCCACGGCCTGCTTCGACAGATCGTCGTAGGTGATCAGCGCGTGCATGCCGTTGTCACGGAAATACTCGCCCATGGCGCAACCCGCGAAGGGCGCCAGGAACTGCATCGGCGCCGGATCGGATGCCGTGGCGGCCACGATGATCGAGTAGTCGAGAGCACCGTTCTCTTCGAGCACCTTCACGAACTGAGCAACCGTCGAGCGCTTCTGGCCGATCGCGACATAGACGCAATAAAGCTTGGCGCTTTCGTCCGTGCCTTCGTTGACCGACTTCTGGTTCAGCATCGCGTCGAGGGCGATCGCGGTCTTGCCTGTCTGACGGTCGCCGATGATCAGCTCGCGTTGGCCACGGCCGACCGGGATCAGCGCATCCACGGCCTTGAGGCCGGTCGACATCGGCTCGTTCACCGACTTGCGCGGAATGATGCCGGGCGCCTTGACGTCGACGCGGGCGCGCCGGGTGGCGTTGATCGGACCCTTGCCGTCGATCGGGTTGCCCAGCGCGTCGACGACGCGGCCGAGCAACTCCTTGCCGATCGGCACGTCCACGATGGCGCCGGTGCGCTTGACCGTCTGGCCTTCCTTGATGTCGCGGTCGGTGCCGAAGATCACGATACCGACATTGTCGGTTTCGAGATTGAGCGCCATGCCGCGCACACCCGTCTCGAACTCGACCATCTCGCCGGCCTGAACGTTGTCCAAGCCGTAGACGCGGGCGATGCCGTCACCGACCGACAGAACCTGGCCGACTTCCGTGACCTCGGCTTCGGTGCCGAAATTCTCGATCTCGCGCTTGAGGATGTCGGAAATTTCAGCCGCGCGGATATCCATCAACCGACCTCTTTCATGCGGGTGCGTAGGGAATTGAGCTTCGTGCGAAGCGACGAATCGATCATGCGGCTGCCGAGTTTGACCACCATGCCGCCGAGCAGATCGGGATCGATGAAGACGTCCATAGCAACGGACTTGGCCCCGCTGATCGTCGAAAGCGAGTCCTGCAGTTCCGACCATTGCTGGTTGGACAGCGGCTCGGCGACGGTCACGTGCGCCCGAGTGACACCTTTGTCATTGTCGTTGAGCGCGGCGAAATCCCGGATCATGTTCTCAACGGCGAAAAGCCGACGCTTCGATGCGACGAGCTTGAGGAAGCGGGCCGTGAGATCGCTCACCCCCGCCCGCTCCAGCACGGCACCGAGGGCCCGAACCTGATCTTCGGCCGAAAAGGCGGGACTGCGCACGAGACGGCGCAGATCGTCGCTCTCGTTCACCATCTTCAAGAAGCCATCGAGGTCTTCGGCGACCCGGTCGATCGAACGCGAGTCGCGAGCCAACGCAAACAAGGCGGACGCATAGCGCCCCGCCATTCCCGTCGCGATGGTCTCCTCGTTGGCCACGTGTCCTCGCTCTTGTTGTGACATCCTCGCCGCGGACGCATGCTGTTCACAGCATGCTCACCCGGTTCCGGTCAAGGATTGGTCATAGATCTGCTGCTGTTTCAGGCACAGCCGCGTCTCAGGAAGCGGCGGTTGCGTACCATACAGGTTGGGGGGGACACAAGCGTATGTGACAGGCGACCGGGGTAAGACGACCCGGAAAACCGATTGGCGATCATGGCCGAGAGTGGTCAGGATTGCGGCAGACACGTCAGCGCGGCCTGCGTCGCCAGGCCGCTGCAAGCAGTTTTTTTCCGAAACTGCGAAAGCGGCGGCGCATCCGCTCCATTCGGCCGGCGGCACGAAAGGTGGGTGGAAAACCACCTCTCTGCCCCACCAGCAGGTCCACCACATTGATCCGACCCGGCCAAAGCCGATCGATCATCGCATGATCCGGGATGGCGCAGGAATCGGTGAGGATCATCTCGCGATCTTCCAATTGTATGCGACCGATGGCGTCCGCGAGATGGAGACCAGGCGATAACCGGGCACTGGCCTCGTCATAGGCGGTTTTCCAGAAATAGGCCCGAGACTGGCTTCGCAGCACGATACCGGCTGCAACCGGACGACCGTCGACAACGAGCCGGTCGATACGGCAGCTGCCGGAAACCGCCAACTCCAGCACCATGCTCCGCACGAAGCGAGCGAGACAGGCGGATTGCACCAATGCTGTACCGCGTCGACCCTTCCAGCCTTCGGCCTCGAGGCGTAGAAAATCGTCGAGCGCTTCCCCCATCGCGGTCTCTGGCGACCCGATGCTTTCGATCCAGGCACCCTGCTCGGCGAGGCGGCGCGCCTGGCGCCGAAACTCCTTTCCGGCCGGGCTCGGCAAAGGGTCGCCGGCCCGCAGAACGGCTCGGCTGCGCCGTTCGATCTCCATCGTGTCCCAGTGGGGAAGTGTACGAAACAAGCGAGCCGTCTCGGCATCGGCCGGCACCCCTTGCACCAGAAAGCCCGGGAGGCGCCACGGGCGCCGCCGCGTCCAATCCAGCAAGGCTGCGAGCGCCCGAGGTGCTTCGACCTTGTCGAGCAGCGGAAAGGCGGCGGTCGCTTGAGGGTGAAGCCAAGCCGCGACCGGCCAGAAGGGGACCGGCTCGAGGATGCAGCAAAGGCCGATCAGTCGGACGGGGTCGCTCTCGTCCCACGCCAAGAGGAACCGTGGACGGCGGCGGCTTGGAATGAAGCGCGCGGCCGGCAATGCGAAACCCGGTTCATTGAAGACGCTCGGTTCGAGGCATCGACGCGAGAGGTCGGCCCAGGCCTGCACATGCGCCGCTACCTCGGTGGCATCGAGACACGCGACCCGGATCGCCTCCCTCAAAGCCGGATCGCGCCCGCGATGATGCGCCCGTAGGTCTCTGGATCGATGCGGTCGAAGGTCTTGGCGCCGTGATTGACCACGAAGATCGGGTCGTCCGTGCGGGCGGGGTCGAAGCCCTCCGCTACGAGTTCCACCTTGCGTTGCTTGAAGGTGCCCGTGATGTCGAGGGCCTGAGGAAACCGAACGAAGGCCGGCCGCGCGTAATCGGCCAGAAGCGTCGCACAATGGGCGTAGAAGGCCTTCGCGTCGAAGCTCGCCACATCGGCGACCACCAGCGACGCCATGCCGACCTTGCCGTCGATCCCGGGAACCGCGACGCCGTAGACGGTCGCCTCCCGGACACCGGGGAACGATGTCAGCTGCTCCGCGACCTCGGATGTGGCGACATTCTCGCCCTTGCGCCGGAATGTATCGCCGACACGGTCGACGAAGAAGTAATAGCCGAGCCGGTCCTTGCGCAGCAGGTCGCCGGTGCGAAACCAGATATCGCCGGGCTCGAAGACATCCCGCAGGATCTTCTTCTCGGTCGCGGTGCGGTCGGCATAGCCTTCGAAACGATTGGCTGGGCGCTCGGGGTCGTTCAGGATCTGGCCGATTGCCTCGCCAGGCTCGTCGGGCGCGCAGATGATGCAGCGCCCCTTGGCGTCACGCACCGGCGCCTCGGCCTCGACGTCGAACTTGATGATGCGGATCGGGAATTTCTTCTCCGCCCAACCCGGAATACGGCCGACCGCGCCGGGGGTCGAGTCGAAGTTGAACAGGGTCGAGTTTCCCTCCGTGGCGCCGTAGAATTCGACGATGCGCGGGATGCGGAAGCGATCGCGGAAGGGCAGCCAGACGTCGGGCCGCAGGCCATTGCCGAAGCAGAGACGGATGTGGTGGCGACGCTCATCGGGGTGAGGCGGGGAATTGACGAGGTATCGGCAGAGCTCGCCGATATAGATGAACATCGTGCATTCATGGCGGACGATGTCGGACCAGAACTCGCGGGCCGAAAAGCGCTCGCGGATCACGCAGGTGCCGCCGACGGCCAGCACGGAGCCGGGGGCCAGAACGCCCCCGTTGGTGTGATACATCGGCAGGCAGGTGTAGAGGCGATCGCTGGCCTTGGCGCCCGAGACGCCCGCGAAGGCCTGCATGGCGAGCAGGACGCGATAGTGGTTGATATTGGCGGCCTTCGGCAGCCCGGTGGTACCGGACGTGTAGACGTAGACGCATCTGTCATCGATCGTCAGCGGCACGCGGGCCTCCGGCGGCAGGTCGTCTTCGCCAAACGCCTTGACGGCCTCGTCGACGCGAGGAAGCCGGTCTTCACCCGCGCCATAGACATGCACGTCGACGAGTTGTCCGAAGCCGGCCTCGCTGGTCCGGAAGGCCGGCATCAGACTTGCCTCGACGATAGCCCAGCGGGCGCCGACCACTTTGACGGAATGCGCCAGGGCTGCACCGGTCTGGTTGGTATTGATGAGCGCGGTCGCGCCTCCCGCCTTGGCGATCCCCAGCCAGATCGCGAGAAAGTCCGGACGGTTCGTCAGCATCAGGGCGACCACGTCCCCGTGTCCGATCCCCTGCTGTTTCGCCCAACGGGCATAGCGGTTCGCGAGCGCGTTGAGGCCCCGGTAGGTGAGCGTGCCGCGATCCGATACCAGCGCCGGCCGATCGCCGAATTTCTGGGCGATCTCCTCGATGAAATCCCGCACCGTGCGGGTGGGTGTCTTGGCGATCGGGGTGGCGCGGCGCAGGGTCCGCAGAGCGCCCCGCAGATAGAGCAGTTCGTTCGTCGCGCGTTGGATAATCGACACCGGCCTCACCTGACTCAAGTCAGCGCCGACTTCTCGGGGTCGGCTCAAGGACACATACACAAAAATGCGAGCTGACGTCAGCGGGGAGCACGCTTGGGAGCGCAGTCACTTTAACGCGTTGCCTCACGCCGGCCGGCTTTCAGCGGGTCAGCTCCTATTTGGAGCCATCCACTTCGTGATCGCGGGAGCCAGCGGCTTCCACGCCATGAGACTCGAAAGATGTGGAAGCGCTTCGGTCTGGACGCGCCCAGGAAGGCCATATAGCGCTCGTAGATATGCCTGATGAATCATTGGCGAACATCATGTGGGATGGTGCGGCTTTCACAGGTGCGAAAATCGCCCTTCTGCACGAATCCAGCCTCGTCGCCTACCTGCGTGACAACAAACCCAGTATTCCCTTCCCGGGTTTGTGGGATTTGCCGGGTGGAGGACGAGAAGGGGACGAATCTCCGATCGCGTGTGTTTGCCGCGAGGTCGAGGAGGAGTTCGGCATCGCTCTCGATCCGGCTACCTTTCTATGGACCAGGCGTTACCCGAGCCAATCTGAGAGTCGGCCAGGGAGCTATTTTTTTGTTGCTCCGATCACCTCGGAACAGTTGGCCGCCGTCAAATTCGGCAGCGAAGGGCAGCGTTGGGTCCTGATGCCGATCTGTTCGTTCTTCGAGCACGCGGAAGTGGTCGGGCATTTCAAGGATCGCCTCCGAGACTACCTCGACCGGGATGAGCACTGACCGACTCCTGCTCAGCGCTCGATCGCCACGCAAGTCAGGCCCTTCACAGCATCGGGCGAACGCCTTGGGTCTGACCGGAGCCGGCGATCATCAGGCCAGGAGCCCGCCCGCGCTATCTCTCGTGCTTTCCATCATCGCCGCCGCATCCGGCCTGTCGGGCGCCAACGGCCCGAAGAAGGCGAGCCACAGGCGTTCAATGACGATCGGGTCGAGATCGCGCAGAATGAACACGAGGCGGGAGCGGTGGTCCGCGTCCGGCCAGCCGTCGAGGCGGTGGGGCGGGTGGAAGAAATGCTGCACGCCGTGAATGACCAGCGGATGGTCAGGATCGTCGGTCGGCGCGACGAGGCCTTTCACACGCAAGAGCTTCGCCCCGTGCGTGCCGCGCACGAGATCGACGAACCGCCCGAAGGCGATCGGGTCGAGCGGACCGTCGCTGGTCACGCAGGTCGAAGCGATCCCGTCGTGATGATGATGCGCGCCCGGCGCATGGTCGTGACCGTCATGCTCATGATGGTCATGCGGCGCCCTGTAGACGTCCGGATCGAGCCAGCGGCGCGGACGGCCCGGCCCCTCGTCGAGGGCGTAGAGCCCGGCTTGAAGAACGGACTCGGCCGTCGCCTCGCCTCGCGCAGCATCCAGCAGGCGGGCCACGGGATTGAGGTCGCGCAGCCGTGCCAGCAGGATCGCAGCCGCCTCAGATTCAGGGACGAGATCCGTCTTGGTGAGCACGAATGTATCGGCCACGGCGGCTTGGCTCCGCGCCTCCGCATGGGCGTCGAGTGTCGCCGCGCCATGCAGCGCATCGACGACGGTCACGACCGCGTCGATGCGATAGCGCATCGGCAGATAGGGATGCAGCATCAGGGTGTTGAGGATCGGCGCCGGGTCGGCGAGGCCCGTGGTTTCGATGACCAGCCGGTTGAACGGCGTCACGTGGCCATTGTCGCGGCGGCGGATCAGGTCTTCGAGCGTCGCCATCAGGTCGCCGCGCACCGAGCAGCAGAGGCAGCCCGATGACAGGGTCAACATCGTGCCTTCGGCCTTTTCGACCAGGAGATGGTCGATGCCGATCTCACCAAACTCGTTGATGATGACGGCGGCATCCGCGAAGGCGCCGGATTGGATCCAGCCATTGAGGAGCGTCGTCTTTCCGGCGCCCAGGAAGCCCGTCAGAACCAGGATCGGGATCGGCGGCGGCGGTCGCCGCTGCAGCCGCGTGGCCTCCGCTGTCACTTCACGGCCGTCTTGCCGCGTCACTTCGCGGCCGTCTTGCCGCCCACCGGGTGCTTGGCCACGGCCTTATGCGGTTTGGCCGCGGCCTTATGCGGTTTGGCCGCGGGGGCGGCGGCTTTCGCGGGGCCCGGGGTTTTTGCCAATATACTGATCGTCTTGGTCGGGGGGAGTTTTGCGGCCCGCTTCAGCGGATGCGGCCGGTGCTTCGGTGTCGCCACCGCCAAACTGAGGCTCTTGGTCTTGCGCACGAAGGCGTTGGCGGCCGCGGCGGCTGGCGGTGGCGCCACCGCGCCAACGAGCGCCAACGGCGCTGGAGCCGGCGATTCGGTCGGGCCGCTCAGCGGGGGCATGGGCGCCAGCGAGGCGGCCTGGCTGCGGGCCGTGGCACTGGCCACGCTCACGGGCGGCAGGGCCATATCCTTCGCCTTGGCGATCGGCCCTGTCCATCCGTCAACCGGACCGACGAAGACGCGGACGGGCGTGAAGGCCATGCGCGGCAGCGACATGACACTCGGGCCGGCCGTCACCGGTGATGTCCCGACCCGCTCCACCGCGCCCGAGGCGTCCCCGCTCCCGGCCACGGTGGCGGCATCCTCGGCCTCGGCCTCGGCAATGGCGCTCGCGCGACCCCGCCCGCAGATGGTGGGGCGCAGATCCGGCGGCGCGGTCGGCGGACCGGATGCGAGGCTCGATAATTGACCTTGGTCGCTCGACGTGTCGGCGAAGTAACGGTCGAACAGCATGGCGGCCCGTTGGGTGCGCGTCAGGGTCGAAGGAGCCCCTAGCACAACGGTGATCAGGCGCCTGCCGTCGCGTTCGGCACTCAGGACCACATTGTAGCCGGCCGAGCAGGTGTAGCCGGTCTTCATCCCGTCGACGCCCGGGTAGCGCCCCAGCATCCCGTTGTGATTGTTGATCATCTGGTTGCCGAAGGCCAGCACGCCAATGTTGAAGAGGCCGCGTTCCTCGGGGAATTCCCGGAGCAGCGCCCGCGCGATCAACGCCATGTCGCGTGCCGAGGAATAATGGTTCGGGTCGGGTAGCCCGTTGGGATTGACGAAATGCGATTCATGCAACCCGAGCCGGGCCGCGGACGTGTTCATCAGCTCGGCGAAATCCTCAACCGAACCGCCGATGCCTTCCGCGATCGTCACCGCGATGTCGTTGGGCGATTTCACCATCAGCATCTTGAGCGCATTGTCGAGCGTCACGAGCGTGCCGGGCCGGAACCCCATCTTGGATGGGGCCTGGCTCGCTGCCCGCGGCGACACCATCAACGGCGTATCCATCGTGATCCGGCCTTCGCGCACCGCGCTCAATGCCACATAGGTCGTCATCAGCTTCGTCAACGAAGCCGGGAACCAGGGGGCGGTTCCCTGCGTCTCATACAGGACGCGCCCCGAGTCGACATCGACCACGAGGGCCGGGTTGGCCTGTGCGTGTGTGACAGCGGCGACGCACAATGCGACTGCAGTCAGGGCCGCGCGCCGGCCGACATTCAGAACCCTCATCCGCACCCGCCCTGCTCGCCGGCTCATAGAGCGGCGAAAGAAAGTTTCACAAAAGTCTTAACGCGCGGTTCGGTTAATGGAAAGTTAACCGCCGCGGCTGTCCAGCCACTTCCGTAGCTTTTCTACGGGGCAAATTGATGACGGAGTCGACGCATGGCTGATGACGGCGTCGGACAGATCTATGTGCCGGTTGCCGGGCCTGTCGCTTTGCCGAGCCGGCGCGCAGCCGACCGTGTCGGCAAGAGTTTGGCGCAGGCACCTCTTTCTTTTGGCCGCGCCCTGCTGGATCTCGTCTATCCGCCAGGATGCATGGCTTGTTCCGGGCCCACCGCTGCCTCGGGCGGCCTCTGTGCCGCTTGCTGGACACGACTCAGGTTCGTGACCCCGCCCGTGTGCGACCGGCTTGGTACCCCCCTGCCGGTCGATCTCGGCCCGGGCCTTCTATCTCCGGAGGCGCTTGCGAACCCCCCGGTGTATCGGCGAGCCCGCGCGGTCGCGTGTTTCGACGAGGGGCCGGCCCAGGCTCTCGTTCACCGGCTGAAATATGGCGATCGCCCGGATTATGCGCGGGTGCTGGGCCTGTGGATGGCGCAGGCCGGCGCGAGCCTTCTCGACGAGGCCGATGTGGTCGTGCCGATCCCCCTGCATGCCCGCCGCCTGTGGCGGAGACGCTTCAATCAGGCGGCGCAACTGGCGCGGAGCGTGAGCCGCGCCGCGAAAAAACCGCTCGATCTCGATGGGCTCGTGCGCGTGAAGGCAACGCTCAGCCAGGTCGGCATGACCCGGGCGCAGCGCGCCGAAAACATCCAGGGCGCCTTCCGGGTCGCGCCTGCCGCAGCCGGACGGTTCCGAGGCCGCCGGGTTGTGCTTGTCGACGATGTGCTCACCACGGGCGCGACCGTCAACGCCGCGTCCCGCGTCCTGCTGCGGGACGGAGCCGCCACCGTCGATGTTCTTGTGTTCGCCCGGGTTGTGACAGCCGGTTGACGATGCCACTATAAGGTCTACCACTTCGATAGGCCGGATTTCATGGACCCCGTCACGATCTACACCACCTCGACCTGCCCATATTGCCACGCCGCGAAAGACCTGTTGCGGAAGAAGAACGTGGCCTTCACGGAAATCGATGTGACCGGCAAGCCGGCGGAGCGAAGAGCCATGACCGAGCGGTCCGATGGCCGCACCAGCGTGCCCCAGATCTTCATCGGGACGCACCATGTCGGCGGATGCGACGACCTTTACGAGCTCGATCGGGCCGGACGTCTCGACCAGCTTCTCGCGGCCTGAGGTTAGCACCCATCTTATGATTCGTTATTCCCTCCGATGCGACAGCGACCACGATTTCGAGAGCTGGTTTCGAGACAGCCAAGCCTTTGACGACCAGAGCCTGGCCGGGCTTGTCAGCTGCCCGATCTGCGGCTCGGTCTCGGTCTCCAAGAGCCTGATGGCGCCCTCGGTCGTCACCAGCCGCCGCAAGTCAACCGATATGGTTCCCGCCCCCACGGTCGAGCCGACCGCGAGTGTCGACACGGCGCCCGTCGCCCTCCTCGATGAAAAGGCGCAGAAGTTGCGTGCCTTGATGCGCGAGTTCCGCGACCATGTGGTGAAGAACTCCCAGGATGTGGGTCAGGCCTTCCCGGAAGAGGCGCGCAAGATGCACGAGGGGGCGATCGAACAGCGAGCGATCCGCGGCGAGGCTTCGCCGGAGGATGTCCGCGCCCTGATCGAGGATGGCATCGACATCATGCCGCTGCCGAACCTGCCCGACGACAGGAACTGACACCTCGCGTCCGGCTCGACCCGCTTAACAGCTACGTCGAGCCAGCCGCTTGGCCCGCGACCCTGTCGGCCATGGTGGCGCCACGGGTTCCAAGAGGCTTGCCACCGCCCGTCGTGCTGTCCTTCGCGGTCTGATGTTCCATTTCGGCGTTGATCTCGGCACCGAGCAGGACGATCGTGCTGGAGATCCAGATCCAGGTCATGAACCCCACCGCCGCCCCGAGCGATCCGTAGGTCTCGTTGTATGTGCCGAATTTACTGACGTACCAGGAGAACAACATCGAGCCGACCAGCCATGCGATTGCGGCGAAACCGCTTCCCCAGGTCACCCAGCGCCATTGTGGCTTCGTCCGGCTTGGTCCGAAGCGATAGAGTATCGCCAGGGCACCGGCGATGATCAGGAGGAGAACGGGCCAGCGCGCCACGCTGATCAGCGTCTCCACTGTCGAGCCCAATCCGACGAAGTTGAGGACGACCGGGATCACCACGACCGCGCCGAGCGCCACGAGGAGAATGGCCAGCGCTCCGATCGTGAACAGGAGAGAAGTGGCGTTCAATTGAATGAAGCCGCGCTTCTCCTTTTCCTTGTAGACGATGTTGAGGGCATCGAACACAGCCTTGACACCGGCATTGGCGCTCCAGAGGGCGACCAGGAGCCCGGCCAGAAAGCCGAAGCCCAGTGAGCCATGCGGTTTCGACGAGATCCTCTTGATCTGCTCGCCGATCACCTCCAGAGCGCCGCTCGGGAGAAAGTTCGAAAGCGTATCGAGCTGCTTGGCGATCGTCGCCGGATCGGAAAAAAGGCCATAGAGCGAGACGAGAGCCGCAATGGCCGGAAACAGCGCCAACAAGGCATAGAAGGTGACGCTGGCCGCGACCGCGAGCACGCGGTCGTCGGCGATCTCTCCATACACACGCCAAAGAATGTCGCGCCAGCTCCGCGCCGTGAACTGCGAGGGTGTGTCGGCCATGCGACCCGAGGCATCCTCGGGACTGCCGGCATTCGGTCGAAGCGCCCGTCGTGGCTCCCCGGTCCCGACCGCGACCCCGCGTTGCCGCACCGGCCGCTTGGCGAGAACCGCCACTGCAACGCCGAACATCACCGCCGCCCACCAGGGCGTTGCGGCACCTTGCGGCGCTTTGCCGGGGCTATTGGCCATCGAGATCTCCAGGTCGAAGAAGCACCTCGACAATCGCTGATGCTCTCAGGCGTTCCGGCTCGCGTGGGATTGTTGTCGCGGCGGCCTGGACGGGACGGCAGCCGACGGAATGAACCGGCTCCTCCGGCAAGCCCGTCGACGCCAGGAGCACTCCGCCCCTCCGGGCCGTCACGGGATGGGTAGGTTGGAGCCTTGCGCGTTGATGTAGGCGATGACGTCGGCCCGGTCCCGTGCGTCGGGCAAGCCTGCGAATGACATGCTGGTGCTCGGGACGACCTTGCGCGGATGTGCCAGCCAGGCATCCATTCTGCCGAAATCCCATATGCCTCCGGTTTGACGGAGGGCCGCCGTGTAGGCGTATCGACTGCGGCGGCGCCCGACCGGGCCGCCGAGGACGCCATAGAGGTTGGGTCCGTCGAGGTCCGGACCGCCACGGCCAATGGAGTGGCAGGCCGCACATTGTCCGAAGATGCGGGCGCCATGAGCGGGATCGGCCGTCCGAAGCAGCACCGACACATCAGGCACGCCACCTACCTCCCGGTCTGCCGCGGCATCCGCCCCGGAAGCCTGACGGCCGGGGGGTGTGGCGATCACATCATGTAGGCCGACCAAGACATAGATTGCAGCCGCAAGGCTCGCGGCGACCAGACAGGCCACAAGACCCTTTGCCCCGACGTTCATCGGTGCGCTTCGAACATTGCGCGCCCCATATGGACTGCGACGGACTCAGGCCCGGCGAAGGTTGGCCCATAGGACCATCACGATGCCGACGACCGCGGTGATGACGCCGATGATCAGCCATTGCCGCTCACCGGTCATGAAGCTACCGCCCACCACTCCCAAGCCCTGGAACGCCCACAAGGCGCCGATCAGAAACAGAATAATGCCGACGATCTTCAAGGTCTTGGCCATGGTGTTCGGTTCTCGCGGCGTTCCGACAGCATCGCCCACGCGTATCGGACAAGATCGACGCGAGTGGATCTGCAGGAGTCCAGGCGTTCAAAGTGAGTGATTTGAGGCGGCCCGCAAGCCGCACATGGTCGCGCTCCGGTCCGGCCTTGACCGCACCAACCCGCTCTCGTCCTGCGCGCCCGCTTCAGGACACATCGTCGAAGACGGCTTCGAGCGCGGGGTAGAGCGCTGGGGGACCGGCGATCAGGCGATTTCCGTTCCACAGGCCGTCATTCTCCAGAAAGTCGGAGATCTGCCCTCCGGCGCCCTGGATGACCGCGAGAGCCCCGAGGCAATCCCACGAATTGATGTGGGGCTCGACATAGCCGATCAACCGGCCGCAGGCGACGGAGCAGAGCGTCAGAGCACCGGATCCTTCACGATAGAACATGGCGCCGGCCCGGAGCAGCCGGCCGAACATGGGAAGGAAGTCGTCGGGACGCACCCGCGGCGAATACCCGACCCCGACGATGCCCTCGGTCAGCTTGCCGGCGCCGCTCACCCGGATGGGCCTGCCGTTCAAGGTCGCGCCGTGCCCTCGGCGGCCGATGAAAACTTCGCCCCGCGCCGGGCTCGCCACGAACCCCATCTCGATCTCGCCCTCGGCCACGAAGGCGATCGACACGCACCAGCCGCTCATGCCGCTGATGAAAGGCTGGGTCCCGTCGATCGGGTCGACCACCCAGATGCCGCGGGCGCCGACGAGATCGCCGCGACCCGTCTCCTCGCCGAGGAAATCGTCCTCGGGAAACTCGGCCTTCAGGCGGTCCCTGATCAGGATCTCGGTATTGAGATCCGCCTCGCTCGCCATGTCCTGCTGGCCCTTGCTCTTGACCACCAGCGTGTCCAGCCGGGCGAAATAGCCCATGGCCAGGGCACCGGCTTCCGCGATCAGGCGCGATCCGAAGTCGAACCGGCGCTGGAGGGAGATCTCATCCATGGCTGGCTCCTCGTTGCTTTGTCGTTGCCGCCCGCTCATGGCTCTTTCCACAGCCAGGCGGCGCCGCGTACGCCGCTCGAATCGCCATGGACGGCCTTGCGGATCGGGGTCTCGAAGACCGGGGAGAAGGTGTATTTGGCGAGAGCGACCGGCAGGTCGACATAGATCTCGTCGACATTCGACATGCCGCCGCCCATCACGAATACGTCGGGATCGAGCGTGTTGACCACGACCGACAGGCCGCGTGCGGCACGGTCCACGTAGCGGCTCCAGAGGAGACGCGCGAGGTGATCGCCCCGGCGCATGAGCGCCAGGATCTCCGACGCCTTCAGGCTTGTATTGGTATGCCGGGTATATTCGGCCTCGAAGGCGCGCCCCGAGAACCAGGTCTCGTTGCAGCCGGTCTTGCCGCAATAGCATGGCAGACCCGGGATCTCGCTGACAGTCGGATAGGGCAAAGGATTGTGCCCCCAATCGCCCGCGCTGTTGTTCGGGCCATGATGGGCGCGGCCGCCGACCGCGATCCCGGCCCCGACGCCGCTGCCCAGGATCACGGCGAACACCACGTTGAACCCCGCCCCGGCGCCGTCGACCGCCTCCGAGGCAGCCAGGCAATCCGCGTCATTCTCGACCCGGATCTCGCGGCCGAGAGCCTCGCGCAGATCCCGTTCGACAGGCTGGCCGAGCAGCCAGGTCGAACTCGCCCCCTTGCCCAGGCGCGAACGGGGTTCGAGTGACCCCGGAATGCCGATCCCGATACTGCCCGTCTGGCCCGCCTCCCGCTCGATGCGGGCGATTAAGTCGCGAATGAGACGGATGCACCCCTGATAATCGTGCCGGGGGGTGTCTTCGCGAACCCGCACCAATTCGCGGCCATCCCGGTCGAGCGCGACACCTTCGATCTTGGTGCCACCCCAGTCTATACCGATCAGCATCGTGTTCCCCCCAGCATCCGTGGTCGTGAACCGACCATCTTTGGCGTCAGGCCTCGTCAGTACCGGGAGGCGGCCGCGTGTCAATCGCCCAACTGTCTTCGGGCGACGAGGATCCGTTCACCGCCCCGGTTGATCGATGTCACGTTTGAGTCATGCTCGCCTGCTCTTTGCCCGAGCCTGTCTCACCGAGGTCGCAGGATGCCTGAGCTTCGTAACTCTGCCACCGCGACTGAACCGGCGGCGGGCGATCCCGCGTCGAGCGAAGGAGATGTCAACCGATCGCCACGGCGCGCGGCCTGGCGGGCGCAGCTCGACGCGGAGACGCAAGCCCTCCTCGACGCGGACGAGCGCTGGTTCCTCCATCAGTCTCTATCGACACCCTGCCTCGATGTGATCGAGCGCGCGGAGGGCGCCTGGCTGACGGATGTCGAAGGACGCCGCATTCTCGATTTCCACGGCAACAGTGTGCATCAGCTCGGCCACGGCCATCCGCGCGTGGTCGCGGCCGTCAAGGCGGCGCTCGACACGCTGCCGTTTTGTCCGCGGCGCTACACCAATCGTGCGGCCATCGACCTCGCGCAGCGGCTGGCCGGTCTCGCCCCGGGCGGCCTCGAAAAAGTGCTGTTCGCGCCGAGCGGCGCCGCCGCCATCGGCATGGCCCTGAAACTCGCACGTTATGCGACCGGGCGGCACAAGACCTTGTCGTTCTGGGACGCCTTTCACGGTGCGAACCTCGACACGATCGGGATCGGCGGCGAAGCGCTGTTCCGCCGCGACCTCGGGCCGATGATGCCGGGTGCCGAACACCTGCCGCCGCTGCACCTCGCGGCCCGCCTGTTCGGCGACGACCGGCCGTTCGAGCGGCTTGCCGATTATGTCGATTATACCCTGGCCATCCAGGGCGATGTCGCGGCTCTGATCGCCGAGCCGATGCGCTGGACCACGGTCGAGCCGCCACCGCCAGGCTTCTGGCCCCGTGTTCGCGACAGTTGCACCCGCCATGGCGCATTGCTCATCTTCGATGAAATCCCAAGCTGCCTCGCCCGCACCGGCACGATGTTCGCTTGCGAACAGGCAGGCGCCACGCCGGACGTTCTAGTCATCGGCAAGGGCTTGGGGGGCGGCGTAATGCCCATGGCGGCCATCATGGCGGATGCGCGCCTCGATTGCGCCCCGCAGGCGGCGCTGGGTCATTACACGCATGAAAAAAGCCCGGTCGGCTGCGCGGCCGCGCTCGCGACGCTCGACGTGATCGCGGAGGAAAATCTGGTCGCCCGCGCCCGCGAACTGGGCCGCGTGGGGCTCGACCTGCTGGAGGATTTGAAAGGCCGCCATGCCGGCGTGCGCGACGTCCGCGGGTTCGGCTGCTATTTCGGGCTGGAGATCGGCGGGCCGGACGCCGAGGCCCGCGCCGATCGGCTGCTTTACGCCTGCCTGACGAGGGGACTCAGTTTCAAATTGGGTGGCGGCACGGTTGTCACCCTATGTCCGCCGTTGACCATCACGGACGACGAATTCGCGCAAGCCTTCACGATCCTGGGTCATGCCCTGGGGGAGGTCTGAGGAAGCCTCTCATGGCATGAGCCCGAAACGACGTGCCCTGTCAGTAATCATTGTGCTTTCTGGATAGAAGGTCTTCCCCGTTTCTTCATCGCTCTGTCATTCAGAACGTGTAGAGAGAATCGATGGATGACGTCGTGTTCAGCTATGCCGATCCTGCTTCGCCGCGGTTGAAGCGGGGCCTCATCAATGTGGTCGAGGCCGCCACCGGCCGACGCGCCCTCAAGCGTCTCTATCGCGATCATTTCGCGCATATGCCTGTCGGCGTCAGCTTCTGGCAGTCAGCTATCAGACTGCTCGATCTCGACGTGCAGTTCGACCGCGCCGCGCTTGCCCGAATCCCGCGCACCGGTCCTGTCGTCATCGTCGCCAACCACCCCTATGGCGTGCTTGACGGGGTGGTGATCTCCTGGCTCGTGGAGCAGGTGCGGCCCGACTTCAAGGTGCTGACCCATTCGTTGCTGTTGCGGGCGCCCGGAGCGCGCCCCAATCTGCTGCCGGTCGATTTCTCTGAAACGCCCGAGGCGCAAAAGACGAATCTTGCCTCGCGCGCTGCGGCGCGCCAGCATTTGGCCGAAGGCGGCTGCGTCGTCGTGTTTCCGGCAGGCGGGATCTCGACCACCCCGGACCGGCTGGGCCGTCGCCGCGCGGTCGACGCACCCTGGCAGCCTTTCACGGCGCAGCTCATTCAGCGCTCCGGCGCCACGGTGGTTCCGATCCACTTCGCGGGGCAGAACGGCCGCCTGTTTCAAATGGCCAGCCACATCAGCCTGACGCTGCGCCTGTCTCTCATCTTTCACGAAGTGAAGACCAAGATCGGCACCGTACTTCCCGTGACGATCGGCGACCCGATCCCCTTCGAGCGGCTGGAACCGATCCAGGATCGTCACATGATGACCGACGTCCTGCGGGCCTGTGTGGACCGGCTGGGCGTGGTCGGCGCTTCGGCGAAGCCTCTGAAGAGCCGCAAGCTGGGCCGGCCTCTCCCGGCGAAGTAAAATCGCTGGCGGTTGTTTGAACTCGGCGGCGACGAGGATCGCTTACGCATTCAACGTCACGATGAGACCAACCTCGCCGATCACGGCTCATAATGAACCGCCTGTAGCCTGCGACCAAGACTTGAGCTAATCAAAGATCTACAAGACTAGTCCCAGTCTTTCGGCCGGTTGATCAGCAGGAAGTCGCTGGCCTCCAAGGCATGTTCCAGAACCCAGGCTTTCGCAGCATCCGAAAGACGCTCGACCTTGTCGGCCTTATAGGACTTGTGGGTCTTATCGAGCTGGAGCGTCGTGATGATCACCAAAATCCGGCCTACAGGTCCGACTGTGCCGCTTGTTTCCCATACCTTGGCGTCTCGAGCGAGCGGATGGTTGAAAGCGCTCGTCATGCAGATCCTCTTCGTTTCGTTTGATCGCGGCACCTGCCTTCATGTCTTTGTCACAATCAACCCATCCACGCTCAAATGATAGGTTTCGAGGCAGACGCTTCCATCTCACGGCCTTTTCATGTGGCGGCGGCCCGTACGTCAGAACTTGGCGATCAAAGCGATCCCGCTGACCATCAGAACGGCGCCGAGCATCCGCCACCCCCCGAGCGGATGCACCTCGGTGCCGAACCAGCCGTACTTGTCGATAATGAGCGACATCAGGATATTGGCCGTGATGGTGAGGCCCGCGAAGGCGCCCGCTCCCACCTTGTCGACGAACATCAGCCCCGCAACCACCGCGAACGCTCCGACCAGACCGCCAAGCGGCGCCCACCATGGCATCCCACTGATGCCTTCAAGTGTCGGTAGCGGGCGCGGCGCGCAAAACATCAGGACGACCAGAAAAGCGACGATCGGCAGGAACGACACGAGGCTCGCGAGCCAGGGGTTGCTCAGCGCATTGCGCAAGACACCGTTCATTGGCGGGCCCCAGGCCTGGAGGGCCCCGGCCACGAGGATGATGGGATAGAGCCAGGCGGCGCTGATGTTCTGCATGGAAAGGCTTCTCCGTTCGGGATCAGACGAGGACGGCGGCGGCGATCGCCAGCAGAAGGGCGGGTGGCATGACGAAACAGCCGAGCTTCAGGAAGGTGCCGGCGCTGACATTCTGACCCTCGCGGCGCAATGCGGTGAGCCAGAGGATCGTGGCGAGAGACCCGGTGACCGAGAGGTTCGGCCCGAGATCGACACCGATCAGAACGGCACTTGTAACCTGCTCGGGCACATGGGCGGTCTGGACGGCACTGCCGGCGATGAGGCCGGCCGGCAGGTTGTTCATCAGGTTCGTGGCGACGGCGAGAATCACGCCAGCGCCCCAGGCGGTCTCGTTTGCCGATGCCTGGGCCGCATCATGGAGAAGCTGGCTCAGACGCGCGATCAAACCGGTCCGGTCGAGCGCCTCGACGAGCACGAAAAGGCCGGCGACGAGGGGCAGGACACCCCATGAGATATCCTTCACGGTGGTCCAGGGCGATGTCCTTTGGGAGATGAGAACGACCGCGGCGGTCACGGCCCCGGCAATCGCGGTCGGAAGACCTAATTGGATGTCGAAGGCGGATGAGACGATGAGCACAATCGCCGTCGCCACGATCCCGAACCCCGCGGTCTTTCCGCCGCCCGAAAGTTCGGGCACCGGCACGTCGGCTTCAATCGTTTGTTGCAGCGCATCGCGCTGGGTCCAGCGCAGCACGAAATAAGTTGCCGCGATCGACAAAACCGAGGGCAAGAGGTAGCGCGGCAGCCATTGCAGCAAGGGAGGCATATGACTGCCGTAAATCACGAGATTGGCGGGATTTGAGATCGGCAGCACGAACGACGCCGCGTTGGCGATGAAGGCGCAGATCAGCAGATAGGGCAGTGGCTGATCGGCCTTGGCGGTCTTGACGGCCGCCGCGACGGCGGGTGTCAGCACCACCGCGGTGGCGTCATTCGACAGGAACGTCGTGACGATGGTTCCGACCGCGTAGATCAGCAGAAACAGGCGCGTGGCCGAGCCCTTTGCCTTTCGGGTGGCAACGGCGGCAAGCCAATCGAACAGGCCCTCCTGGCGGGCGATCTCAGCCAGCAGCATCATGCCGATGAGGAATAGATAGACGTCCGTGCCCTTGGCGATCCCCGACAGCGCGTCGCCCGGCGAAAGCAGCTTGAGCGCCACGAGAAGACAGGCGCCGGCGACGGCCCAGACGGCCTCGGGCCAGTTGAACGGACGCAAGATGACGCCCGCCGTGGCCACGGCGGCGATAATCCAAGTCAGAATGGGGGGCGACATAATCCACTTTCAAAGGGAAGGGGTTTAGCGGGTCGGTCAGGAACTGGCTGCGCCGTTCCGATTGGGCCCGAGCTGCGTGCCGAAAATGCCGTTCTCGGGCCAGGCACCGATCGAGGCGGCGTCGCTCCCCAGACGAGCCCGGGTGGGCGCGCTATAGGAGGTCGTGGCGGCCCGGATGGCATGCTGGCCCGGACGGCCGGTCGCGTCGACGGCCTGGACCTCGATGGTCACCAGCCGATCCGTCGGAATCGCGAGTTCCGCGGTCCATACCCGCTCGCCTGACGCCTGGCTCATGGCGATCCAAGACCCATCCTCGGTACGGCAGGACACGCTTCGGATCGCTTCGCGGCCGATCACCAAGGCCCGCACCGTGCAGCTCCGATCGAGCAAACCGTTTCCCTCCCGCAGCAGACGATGGTCCGCGGGGGCCGTTATGATGACGAAGGGAAATGCGTCGTCGAGCGGCTTGAAGCGCCAGCTGACTTGGCCGGCGTCAAGCGTCGCGATCGAATAACCGACCGGCCCCTCTTCGATCTGGCCGGTCGAGCGTGTGGCGGCGAAGACGGTCCGCCCATCGTTGGCGAGCTCGTTATAATGCGTGTGACCAAGGTCCACGAGCGCGACATCATAGCCGGCCAAAAGGCCGTTCATCGCCTCCGTCTCGCCTTCGCCTCGCAGATCGTCCGGGTAGGTATGGGTGAACACGACACTCGTCTGCTGCCGCAGTTTTGCATCCCTCAGTTCGCGTTCGAGCCAGGCGAGCTGGTCGCTCCCCAACCTAAAATCCGGTCCGCCTCCCCCAGGTCCGCTGATATCGAGGAACAGGCAGCGGGTGCCTTGAACGGTCACGGCTTTTGGCAATGGATCGCTGCCGAGGCCGGCGTAGAAAGCCGTGAGACTGCCCTGTTCCATGTCATGGTCGCCGGGAATGACATGAACCGGGAGACTCAACATCTTGAGGGCGGTTGCCGCGAGCGCGTATTGGCTGGGCAAGCCGTTGTCGGCGTTGTCACCAGGCAGGACGACGAAGTCCAAGCTCGCCCCGCACTGCGTCTCGATCTGCGCGACGATCGACAGAAAGTCGGTGAAGTTGCGCTGCTTCGCGTCCGTCAGATGCAAATCGCCGATGTGTGCGAAGGCGAGGACACCCGCGGTCATGGGTTTCTCGCTCATGCCGAAGCCCCTGCGGGTGCGGCGGTTGGCATCCCGTCGTCCGGCGTTCCGGCACAGGCAGGCTTCAGGGTGGAGGCAAAGCCCACCCAAAGCGCGATCGAAACGAGCGCAAAGCTCCCCAGAATGGTGAACATCGGGCCATAGCCGATCTCTTGTGCCATCCAACCACCGATGGCGGGGCTGAGCGAGGCACCGAGCCCCTGCACGGTCATCACCGCCCCCTGGCCGACATTCACCCGACCGGTCCCGTTAAGGATGCGGGCGACGAGACCTGGGACCGCGACACTCTGAAGCCCGGCGCCGATGCCATCGAGCATCTGCACCGGATACACGCCCCAATGGCTATCCATATGGGCCGCGATCAGACCACGGAGCGGGAGTGCCAGGAACGAGATCAACAGGACAAGCCAATAGCCCTCTTTCTCCGCCATCCGCATCGCCAAGAGCGACACCACGACCATCGTGGCCTGCGCGATCACGATGGTGATCGCCACGAAGCTCGCTGGATTGGCCTGTTTGGAGGCGGCCGCCGCCAGTCCATAGAGCGGCAGCATGGCGCCGTTGCCGAGATGGAAGCAGGCCAGCGCCCCCGCGAGAATCAGCAGCGGCTTGCATTCGAGAAGCACGCGAAAGCCGCTGGCCTGACCCTTGTCGGCGTCGTCCGTGCTGCCCCGTTTCAGTCCCCGCGCTTCGTCATTGTCGATCGAATCGGCGGGAATGAGCAGGACCGACACGATCGAAATCGCACCGAAGAGAGCGGCGAGCCAAAACACGGCCGCGAAACCGAATTTCCACCCGAGGTAACCGGACAGGCCGGCACCCACCATATTGCCGGCGTGGTTGAAGGCTTGGTTGCGGCCGTTTTGTCCATTGAAGCCGGCCTGACGCACCATACCGAGCGTGATGCCCGTAACGGCTGGCCCGATGGCGGCCCCCGCGATGGCGGTCGCGACCTGGGATGCGGCGACGAGCCAGAAGCTTTGGGAGAGCAGAATGATGGTGGAGGCCAGGACCGTACAGATGCCGGGCACGATCACATAGAGGCGCTTATGGCTCGTCGAATCGACGAGTGCGCCGGCGGGTGCCGTCATGATCATGCCGGCCACGCCGCCAATGGTCATCACCGAGCCGATCAGGCCACTCTGCCAGCCATGAGCCAGAAGAAACACGCCGAGGAACGGCCCGATTCCGGCCTGCATGTCGGCCATGAAGAAGTTCAGCGATTGAAGCGGCCATAATCCGCTTTGCCTCGGGCTCGCTGCAGCTGAGGTCGGCATTGCATTCTCGTAAGGAACAAAGGATTTGTCCAAATACGCCGCAGCCCTAACTTATGTTTCCCCTGGATCGAGAAATTCTCAACCTTCAAGAAGGAACCGACGCCGTCAACTGATTGACCTTTCAAGGAATCTCGTAGCCCCTTTCCCGAAGGAGCATCGCGGTCTCGGCCTGTTGAACGGAAGGAGGTCTTCGAAACAGTCGTGGACGGTCGCCGATCGAGGCTGGCGCGCCCTCCGCGTCCAACCGATCATTGCAGCGCTCCGCAAGACCCCATCAGCCGCGAGAAAGTCGAGAATGGCTTACATTTGCACCACCATGGCCTCGCTGGTCGGATGGCTGAAGCTCGTGGCCAGTGACAAGGGATTGGCCGCCGTCTTGTGGACTCGCGACAACCCGCGCCGGGTGCCGCTCGGCGCGGCGTTGGAGAATGACGATCATCCTGTTCTGCGGGAGGCCGTCCATCAACTGCAGGAATATTTCAGTGGCACTCGGAGGTCCTTCCAACTGGAGCTCGATCCCAGGGGAACAGCGTTCCAGAAGGAGGTTTGGGCCGCGCTGCTGCGGATCCCCTACGGTCAAACCCGGACCTATGGCGAGATCGCACGCGAAATCGGCCGTCCCAACGCGGTGCGGGCGGTCGGGGCCGCGAATGGCCGGAACCCGCTGTCGATCGTCGCGCCCTGTCACCGCGTGATCGGCGCCACAGGTGGGTTGACGGGGTTTGCGGGTGGGCTCGAGGCCAAAGTCAAGTTATTGTCGATCGAGGGACATGATTACGGCGCGGACGTCGGCCCGAGGTCGAAGAGTGCCGGCGCTGGACGTCAATTGTGTCGGTCCGCGATACCCGACACACCCGATCTGTTCGGACTCTGAGCCGCGTCCAAAGATACGTCGAGAAACTCGTCCGGAGCGTTTTCCTCGGCGCCACTCGACTTATGGATGAAGTACGGCGCGCAAGACGGTCGTGGCCCCGTTCAAGGTGATTTGCGTCCCGATGCATAGCAACAGGAATGCAAAAAGGCGGGACAGGACCCGGACACGTCCAACTCCCAGCCAGTCCAGCAGGCTGTCGGCCGATCGGTAGCTGACCCAGACCAGGATCGCGACCGCGAGGGCCGCGACGGAGGCTCCGATCACGTAGGCGACCTGCCGGGTCGTATCTCCCGGCACGTTCGAGCCGAGCGCGATCGCGACCGAGATCGTGCCGGGTCCGGTCGTGAACGGCATGGTGAGCGGGAAAAAGGCAAGGTCGTCCGTGTTCGATGTCTCCGCCGCCTCAACTTGCTTGCGTGCCTCGTTGCGCTCCGGTTGTGACAGAAGTTCCCAGGCCCGGACCGCCACCACGAGGCCGCCTGCGATCCGCAGCGCATCAACCGTGATTCCGAAGAAGCGCAGCACATAGACGCCGCCCCACAGCGCCACCAGCATCACGGCGGCGGCATAGACGGCCACCTGCCGCGCGAGGATCTGGCGCTGCACGTGCGATCGGTCGGCTGTCACTTGACCGAAGATGAAAGCCGAGCCGGGCGGATTGACGATGGAGAACAAGGCCGAAAAGGCGAGGAGGAAGTCCTGTAGGATGGTCCAAGGCTCGAACATTCCCAAGGCGGCTCCAGTGTGACTGGCAAGCATTGGACGGCAACTAGACCTTGGTCAAATCGACGACGGGCCAATCTAGCGCCGACGACCGAACCAGCCGCTCGCACCGGCGCCCGTCGGATTCGCACTGAGGCGGTCGCGATGCGGCACCATCGATTTGAAACAGAGGCCGATCTCCGTGCCTCGACGCCAAACGATCCGGCTCGATATGGTCGAAGCAAAGATCGACGACGTCAAAGTGCACGTGTCCAGGAGGAACGCACAGGAGGTCAGACGAACGCGGGCGCCGCTTGCAGACACATCGAGCACAATTCCGGAGACTTTCGCTCGACCGCTCTCAACCGTCGCCGGCACGGAAACACTCCGCCGGGACTTCTCGCGTCTTTCCGAGATCATGAAACGCCCCCAAGCGTTGTTAGTCATGACCTAACGTTAATCGATAGAACTGAAGCGATCGTTGATGGCGGCGGAGCCTGGTTGCTGATCAAGGATTGGACCGTAACCCCTCGCTCGGCGCAGCTTTGCATTGCGTCCGTGAGCCTCATAGGCCGGACAAAAAAGAGCCGCCCGAAGGCGGCCCAAGTCTAGGGAGGAAACGCCCAAGAAGGGCATGTAGCGCGAGCGCTACGGTCACAAAGGTATCATGCATTGCAGCATGGTCAAGATCAGTGCCCCGCCTTCGGTGGAGTGCTGCGATCAGGTGTCGATTATGTCACAGGCGTCGACACGGCATGTGAGCCTCGCAAGAGGGCGCCCCCCGGTTGATTTCCTTTTGGCCTTTACCGGGGCGCATCCGGCATTCCAAGGGCTTGCCGGAGCAAAGGCTGCGTCATCAAGCGCCTGCCCGACTCCGTCCTACGATGAAACAGAGTGGCAACGCTTGCGTTGTCGGCGCGGAGCTACTGCATGGGTCTCGTCCTCTACGCGCTGAAATATCGAATTTCGTTTTACGTCATTTCGCTGCTCGTTCTGTTTGGCGGCATAGGCGCGAGCGTCGTCACGCCAAAAGACGTTCTGCCGAACGTCAACATTCCGGTCGTCGTCGTGGTGTGGACCTACAACGGTCTCAACACGACCGACATGGCGTCGCGGATCACCACTTACAGCGAGTTCTCGCTCTCCAACAACGTCAACAATATCCAGCGGATGGAGAGTACGACGCTACCGGGCTCGGCGATCGAGCGGATCTATTTCCAGCAGAACGTCAGCATCGATCTCGCCATCACGCAGGTCGTGTCCGCCATGAACTCGATCCGGGCCGTGATGCCACCCGGCGTTCAACCGCCCGTCGTGATGCGTTTCTCCGCGTCTTCCGTGCCCGTCATCCAGCTGGCCCTCTCGTCCAAGACCTCCAGCCAGGCGGCGATCTACGACTATGCGCAATACCGGATCCGGCAGACCCTGACCCAGGTGCCGGGCTCGACCCTGCCATCGCCTTACGGGGGTGCGCCACGGCAGATCATGGTGGATCTCGATCTTCGGGCGCTGCAGGGCTATGGCCTCACACCGCTCGATGTCACCAACGCGGTCGTGTCGCAGAACATCGTCGTGCCGTCCGGGCTCGCCAAGATCGGCGAGTTGCAATATCCGATCCGCCTCAATGCCTCGCCCCAGTTGATCGACGAACTCAACCAGCTGCCCGTCAAGGTCGTGGGCGGGACGCCGGTGCTGGTCCGCGATGTCGCCAACGTGCGTGACGGCTCGCCCCCGCAGCTCAACATCGTGCGGACCAACGGCCTGCGGTCGATCTTGGAGACCATTCTCAAGAACGGTGAGGCCTCGACCCTGACAGTCGTCAACAACGTCAAGAGCTTCCTTCCTCAGATCCGAGCCGCGGCCCCTAAAGGGTTCGAGATCACGCCGATCGGCGATCAATCGGTGTTCGTGACAGGCGCCATCAACGACGTAGTGCGCGAGGCGCTGATCGCGGCCGGCCTGACGGGATTGATGATCCTACTGTTTCTCGGTTCATGGCGATCCACGCTCGTCGTGCTCGCATCGATTCCTCTCGCCATTCTGTTCGCCCTCATTGTGCTGAGCGTGCTCGGTGAAACGTTGAACATCATGACGCTGGGCGGGCTCGCCCTCGCGGTCGGCATCCTGGTCGACGACGCGACCGTGGCGATCGAAAACACCTATCGGCTGATGGAGAATGGCAAGAGCTTCCGCGATTCGGTGGTGGAAGGGGCTGCCGGCATTGCCAAGCCGGCGCTGATTTCGACCCTTGCCATCTGTTCGGCCTTCGTCTCGGTCTTTTTCCTGACCGACGCCCCAAAATATCTCTTCACACCGCAGGCCATGGCGGTCGTGTTCGCGATGTTGGCGTCATATTTTCTGTCGCGCACACTCGTTCCCATCATGATCGACGTGCTGGTCAAGCGGGAGTTCGACAGCAAATACGGCGCCGAGCACCAGGAGGGCCCGCAGCGGGACAGACAGGAATCGCCAGCGGCCATCGAGAAGCCCAAACCCGGATGGATGCGACGCCAATGGTCGTCCATATGGCGCCATGTCGGGAAACCCTTGCGTTGGGCCGGCCGGCAGGCTTTGCCGGCGTTCCGAGCCGTATCAAGTTGGATGCGCTGGGGCCATGGCCGGTTTGAGGCCGGCTTCGCACGCTTCCAACGCGGATATGCCGGACTGCTCCAGGCCACGATCGCACACCGCCTCGCGACCCTCGGGGTGGTCGCGGCTGTCTTCGCTCTCGGGGCCGGCATCTTCGTCTTCACGGGCCAGGACTATTTTCCGCAGGTCAGCGGCGACAGCATGACACTCCATATCCGGACGCGAGACGGGGAGCGGATCGAGACGGCCGAGCAGGTCTTTGCGCGTGTAGAAAGGGTCGTGCGCGAAACCGTCCCCAAGAAGGATCTCGAATTGATCCTCGATAATATCGGCTTGCCGTCGAGCAACTACAATTTCGCGTTCGGGGACGGGTCTTTCGTGGCCTACAATGACGGACAGATGATCATCTCGCTCAAAGAGGGTCATGCGTCGACGTTAGACTACATGAAGCGGCTGCGTGACGTGCTGCCGCAGAAGTTCCCGGACGTCATGTTCTACTTCCAGCCCTCCGACATGATCACGCAGATTCTGGATTTCGGAACGATCACACCGATCGACATCCAGGTCAGCGGCCGCAAAACCGAGAAGGACCTTGAGGTCGCCGGGGAGATCGAGGCCAAGCTGCGCGGCGTACGGGGTGCCGTCGATGTGCATCTTCACCAGATCACGCATGCGCCGGAACTCTTCGTCGACGTCGACCGCAAACTCGCCTCCGAGATCGGCTTGACCGAGCAACAGATCGCGCAGTCGATGAATGTGTCGCTCTCCGGCAGCTATCAGGTCCAACCGAACTTCTGGGCCGACCCGAAGACGGGCATTCCCTACCAACTCTGGGTGCAGACGCCGGAATGGCGCAACGACTCCCTGCAGGCGTTGAGCGACACGCCGATCTTTCGGACATCCTTGAACACGATGGATCCGATCGGCACCACCTCCGTTCCCGGTGCGTCCTCTGGCGGAGCGCAGGCGGCCGATCAGCCGGGCGTTCTGACACTCCTGTCCACAGTCGCAACAATGCGGCGTGATTCCCAGCCGACCGTCATAAGCCACGTCAATACGCAGAATACGCTCGATATATTCGCAAGCGCCCAGGACCGCGACCTGGGGGGAATCAGCAAAGACATCGACCGCATCGTCGCAGACGCGCAGAAAAAGCTCCCGGCTCCAGACAAGATCACGGTCCGGGGCCAGATCGAGAGTATGCACAGCGCATTCGGGCGGATCGAACTCGGCTTGGCCATCGCGATGGTCGTGGTCTACATGCTGATGGCCGTCAATTTCCAGAGTTGGGGCGACCCGCTCGTGGTGATCCTGGCGCTGCCGATCGCTTTCTGCGGCATCCTTACGAGCCTGTTCGTCACGCACACATCCCTGTCGATTCCGTCGCTCTTCGGCGCCATCATGAGTGTCGGGGTCGCGAGTTCGAACTCGATCCTCCTCGTGACCTTTGCCCGCGAGCATCGCGAGGAGACCGGGTGCAACGCCGTCGAGGCGGCGATCGCCGCGGGTGAGACAAGGCTGCGGCCGGTCCTCATGACGGCCGGCGCCATGTTCGTCGGACTTCTGCCGATGGCCATCGGCATCGGCGAAGGCAGTGAACAGAATGCCGCACTGGCACGCGCGGTGCTGGGTGGCGTGGCCTTCGGCACCTGCTCCACGCTGCTGTTTGTGCCCTTCCTGTACGCGACGCTCCGGCAGGGTCGCTTCAAAGGCGTGGAGGACTACCGATGACCGAACGCCTCACCCCCGAATCCGAACCCGAGATTGACGAGCCGCAGAGCGTGCACGGCGAGCGGGATCGATCCGAGGCTGCCGCTCCGCGAACCGAAACCAGGCGGCATGGGACGGACCGGCCCAACGATGGACGGGACGTTATCGAGCTCTCGCCGACCCCCACGAAAGAGGAGTCATCAACAGCCGCGAAGCCGGACGATCACGGAAAGCCCATCGAAGGGGACGAAAACCCACCCAAGCCACCGCCCAAAAGCGTCTTCGTGGTCGCTGGACTGATCATCTGTGCGCTTGTGGCCTGGGGAGGTTACACCCATTGGCGATCCTACGAATCCTCGAAGCAGACGGCCAACGACACGGTGACCCGGCCCGTCGAGCTACGGACCACGGAAGCCAAGCGGCTCGATAAGCCGATCGAGCTGACGCTGCCCGGAGAGACCCAGGCCTTGGACACGGCCAATATCTACCCGCGAGCAACCGGCTACATCGATCAGCGCGCCGTCGACATCGGATCGCGCGTGAAGAAGGGCGATATGCTCGTCCACATCTCGGCCCCCGATCTCGACCAGCAACTGGCTCAGGCGGAAGCTCAGATCGGCCAAACCAGGGCCTCGCTGGTGCAAGCCAAGGCGCAGGTCGCCCAAGCCGAAGCCACCGTCAATCTCGCGCAAGTCAATCTGGCCCGCGCCAACACGCTCACCCAGCAGGGCTACGAGACGCAGCAGAACAGGGATCAGCGCCAGGCCGATACGCAAACCCAACAGGCGAATGTCGATTCCGCCAAAGCCGGGGTCGCGGTTGCGGAGGCCAATATCAGGGCCCAGCAGGCCGCGATCGACCGCTTGACGGCCTTGACGGCATTCGAGACCGTGAAGGCGCCCTTCGATGGGGTGGTCACGTCCCGTAACGTCGATGTGGGTGAACTGGTCAACCAGGACAGCAGTACCGGAACACCGATGTTCACGGTGGTGCGAGACGCCATCATGCGCGTGATCGTCCGGGTGCCTCAAGGCGTGTCGGACGGCATCCGCGACGGGCTCGACGCCAAAGTCGTGGTGCCGCAGAGCCCGCAGCAAGAGTTCAAGGGCCATGTGACCCGCAGTTCGGTGGCGCTGCTCTACTCATCCCGCACTCTGACCACGGAAGTCGATGTCCCGAACGAAACCGGAGCGCTCCGGGCGGGCCTCTATGTGACGGTCACGTTCTCGGTCCCGCGAGCGAACCTGGAGGTCAACGTTCCCGCCGAAGCCCTGATGTTCGACCAGCATGGCGTCCGGATCGCCATCGTCGAGAACGATATCGTCAAGCTGGTCGCGGTCGACATCGCGCGGGACAATGGAACGACCCTCGACCTGCGCAATGGCTTGAAGGGAGGCGAGCGCGTGGTCCTCAACCCCCCGGCCACATTGAAGGACGGTGCGAAGGTGAAGGAGATCAGGGAAGAGGACGAGAAGAAGCAGGATGAGGAAGACAAGGCCAAGACGGCCGCGGGCAACGACAAGCAGGCTGCCTCGTCCAATAAGAATGGCGGGACATGAGCGGACGCTGCTTAAATCTGACACGGCTGACCTTCCAGACCCGCGATCTGATGTTTGCCGCCCGGACGTGACCATGTCACAAGCCTAGGCAGCAGTCTCCCGAACGACCGATCTGATGGACGGCAGCATGGCAATCAAGTTCGTGGACAAGGTGGATAAGGCAGAAAGCGGCTCCTCGGCCGCCAAGAAGGCCGGCGAAGCTCGCGCGGCCGGAGAGGCTCGTTTCGCCACCCCGATCGAAGCCGTTGCACCCGTGAACCCGGACGCAGGCTCGGAGCTTCCTTTCACGGAACTCCCGCGTGCCGAGAAGAAGAAGCGTGGGCGCAAGGGACCGCCGGCCGCCTGAATGGTCTGCGATCGGGCCGGCGCTCAGACCACGTGATCGGAACGCAGTTCACAGCGTGAAGCGGTTTCCGGTGTTTCGAGCTGGATCGTCACGTGGCCAATCCCGAATCGGTCGCGCGTTTCGCGTCCGATCCGTTCCAGCAGAAGACCGTCACCCGAAGCATCGGCACGCACCAGATGCGCCGTCACGGCGGTCTCGGTCGTGCTCAAACCCCAGATATGCAGATCGTGCACCTCGTCGACGCCGGGCAGGCCGATGAAATAGTCGCGCACGTGCTGCGGATCGATCCCCGGCGGCACGGCATCCATCGCAAGCGCGAACGAGTCGCGAAGCAGACCCCAGGTGCCGGCGACGATGACGACCGAGATGGCGAGGCTTGCGACCGGATCGAGCCAAAGCCACCCGGTCCAGCCGATCACGAGCGCGGCGACGATCACCCCGACCGTCACGGCGGCATCCGCGACCATGTGCAGGAAGGCGCCCCGCACATTGAGGTCATCCTTGCGGCCCGACATGAACATGAGGGCCGTGCCGGCATTCACCAGCACACCGATCACCGCCACCCAGACGATCGTCGATTCGACCACCGGCGCGGGATGGATCAGCCGGCGCGTGCTCTCCCAGACGATGGCGCCCGTCGCGACGAGGAGGAAGACCGCATTGGCGAGCGATGCCAGGATCGGCCCGCGTTTGTACCCGTAGGTGCGCTGCGCGGTCGGCCGGCGCTTCGCGAGCGTCGCGGCGATCCAGGCGAGGACGAGGCCGAACACGTCGGACAAATTGTGACCCGCATCGGCCAGCAGCGCCATCGATCCCGAGGCGACGCCGAAGAACGCTTCGATCACCACATAACCGAGGTTGAGGCTCACACCGATCGCGAAGGCGCGTCCGAAATCGGCCGGTGCGTGACTGTGACCATGTCCGCCATGCGCGTGGCCGTGGGCGGCGTGATCATGGGAAGCGTGATCGTGCCCCTCGTGGTGATCTTGATCGTGGGAACCGTGGTCATGTCCCATCAATCCACCTCGTTCCGCATCGTCAGATCCGCCCGCGTGATGTCTTCGTCGAAGCCCGGAGATCTGGACCGCATGACGCCCGGTTCGGTCATGCGCCTTCCCGCATGGGGCCCTCGCTGCGGGCCTTGGCGATGGCTGCGGCGAGCACCTCGGCGGTCTGCGCGCCCGGCACGGCATAGCGGCCGGCGAAGATGAAGAACGGGACGCCGGATACGCCGAGCCGGACGGCCGTCGCGATCTCGTCGCGCACATCAGCTTCATCGGCGCCGCTCGCAAGAAGCCGATGCACCAGGGTCGCATCCATACCGGCCGCCTCCGCGAGTCCCACCAGCATCTTTCGGTCGCCGATGTCCCGGCCCTCGACGAAATAGGCCTGGAACAGGGCTTCCACGACGGCATCTTGCAGATCGGCCGAGAGCGCCCAGCGGATCAGCCGGTGGGCATCGATCGTATTGGGGGCACGCGCGATGCGATCGAACGCGAAGGCGATCCCCTCCTCGGCGCCGGATGCGGACAACTTCTCATGTGCTGCATCGAGCGCCGCAAGACTGCCGAACTTGGCCGAGACATAGGCGCCCCGGTCAAGGCCGGCGGGCGGGATCGTCGGGTCGAGTTGAAAGGGTCGCCAGCGGATGTCCACCGGCTCCCCACTTTGCGCGATCGCCGCTTCGAGGCGCCGTTTGCCGAGGAAGCACCAGGGACACACGACATCGGACACGACATCGACCGTAACGACGCCGCGTTCGAGCGCCTGCCGGGCCGGGGAATCATCAGGTTCCGCCCTCATGGACGCCTCCACCAGGTTTCGCTCGGGGTGACGTTGTTCACGCCGAACAGAGGAAAACGATCGGGGTGCCCCAGTCTGCTCGCATAGGCGATCCACTGCGCATTCGTATGATAAAGCGGGATGATGTAGAAGCCGGACAGGAGGACGCGGTCGTAAGCCCGCACGGCCGCGACGAAATCCTCATGGGTTCGGGCGGCCAGCATGGCGCCGATCATCGCGTCGATCGCGGGGGAACGTGCGCCTGCCAGATTGAAGGAGGCCTGCTGGGCGGCGCTGGCCGAGCCCCAGCGGGACCTCTGTTCCATGCCGGGCGAGGGCGACGCCGTCCAGGTGCCGAACATCATGTCGAAATCGAAGGCCTGACGCCGTCGCTGGTATTGCACCTCGTCGACGGTGCGCACCGTCAGGGTGATGCCGATCCGCTTGAGATCGTCGGCATAAAGCAAGGCGAGACGTTCCTGGTGGCGGTCGACCACCATGATCTCGAAGCTGAACGGCTGGCCACTCTTGCCGACGAGCCTGTTGCCATCGAGGCGATAGCCGGCCTGACCGAGCAGCGCCAAGGCGCGTTCGGCGGCGCGCCGGTCGCGTCCCGACCCGTCGCTCGTCGGTGGCCGCCATGTCCCGGCCATGATGTCGGGCCTGACGGCGTCGGGAAACGGCGCCAACAGCGCGCGTTCACGCGCGTCGGCCGGGCGGCCCGTCGAGGAGAGCTCGCTGTCGGCGAAGAAGCTGTCGGTGCGCGTGTAGAGCCCGCCGAACAGATTGCCGTTCAACCACGCGAAGTCGAACATCTCGCCGAGCGCCTCGCGCACACGGATGTCGGCGAAGAGCGGGCGCCGCGTGTTGAACGCAAAACCCTCCATGCCTTTCGGGAGCCCTGAGGGAATCGCCTGCTTGACGATACGGCCATCGCGCACGGCCGGGCTGTCGTAGCCGGTGAGCCAGCGGGTGGGATCGGTCTCGATGCGGTAATCGCAAAGCCCCGCCTTGAAGGCTTCGAACAGACCATTGGCGTCGCGATAATAGGTGAGGTCGACCGTGTCGAAATTGAACATGCCTCGCCGCACCGCGCGATCCCTCGCCCAGTAATTCGGGTCACGCCGCAGTTGAAGCTTCTGTCCCGGTTCGACCGACGCGATCGTGTAGGGGCCACTCGACACAGGCGGTGCGAGCGTCGTGTCGTCGAAATGGGCAGGATCGGTATGGGCCTTGGACAAGACCGGCATGAGCCCCAGCGTCAGCGGCATTTCCCGATCATCGAGACCCTGAAGATCGAAACGCACCGTGAGCGGATCCAGCGCCTGCGCGGCATGGATCAGCGAGAAGGCCGCGCGCTGCTGCGGACGGCCTTTCGTCTTCAGAAGCTCGAAGGTGAACAGGACGTCCTCGGCCCGGATCGGCGTCCCATCCGAGAAATGCGCCGCGGGATCGAGATGGAAGGTCACGAAACTGCGCGCCTCATCCGTGTCGAGCGACGATGCGATCAGGCCGTAGAGCGTGAAAGGCTCATCGGGCGAGCGCGTCATCAGGCTCTCGTAGACGTTCACGATGAGCCCCTGCGCGGTCGAGCCCGCCTTGAGGTTGAAGGGATTGAGGCTGTCGAACGTGCCGAGGAAGCACAGCGACAGATGCCCACCCTTCGGCGCCTCGGCGTTGATGAAGGGAAAAGCCGGAAACGGCACGCTCAGCGCCGGCGCGCCATGCGACGCGATCGCCTCATCGGCCTTCGCCGACCCGAAAGAAAGCGCCAGAGCGGCCAATAGCCAGACGCCAGGGAAGCCGCGATTCGCCATATCCCGGATGCTCATGGCGCGCCCCGGGCGCTCGCGCAAGCCTTTTGCGGGGCTCTGGCCAGCCCGTGGGCAAAAGGCTATGAGAAACGCCACCTTGTCGCCGCATTGGCGGCTGATGAGCACGCGATTTCCCCAGCGTGTCCGCGTGGACCGCATCATCGGGGCCGATACGGGGCTGCCGCGCCTGGCTGGCCACCTTAGTTTCTAGGAAGGATCGAGAATGCATTTTCGTTCAACGTGCTTGGGGTTGACCGCGGCCCTAGCTCTCGCCGGGATGACGGGCCAGGCGCTCGCTCAGGGCAAACCGGCGACTGCGCCGGCTGCCGGCCAGGCGCCGGCCCAGCAGCCTCAGGGCCCCGTCAAACTCGACCTGATATCGACCGGTTCGGATTGGGTGAAGGTCTGCGGACAGGATCAGGGCAACGGCAAGAAGATCTGCTACACGACGCGCGACTTCTCGACGGCCGCGGATCAACCCCCGGCCATCGCGCTGGCGGTCTATGACATCCAGGGCGACGACCAGAAGGTGTTTCGCCTCCTGACGCCGGTCGGCCTGCTGATCCGGCCGGGCTTCCGGTTCTCGGTCGACAAGGGAGCCCAGTTGGAGGGATCGTTCGAGATCTGCATGCCCAACGGCTGCTTCGCGGAAGCCAAGGTCAAGCAACCCACGATCGACAGCATGAAGAAGGGCACGACGCTCAACGTTTCCTTCAAGAACTCGGCCAACAACGAACTCACCTTCACCATGCCGCTGTCCGGGTTCGGCAAGGCCTTCGACGGCCCCGCCATCGACCCCAAGGTGCTGCAGGAGAAGCAGGCGCAGATGCAGCAGGAACTGCAGAAGCAGCTCGAGGACAAGGCCAAGACGCAACGCCAGCAACTTGAGCAGCAGAATGGCGCCGCACCTGCCGCACCTGCGGCCAAGCCCGCGGCTCCCGCGCAATAATCATCAATCTTGACGAGATCGGCGGCGGCGTTCGGGCCGCCGTTTTCAATGGCCCGGGACCGTCTTCACCCGGTACGACCCATCATCCAACCGGTTGAACACGTCGTCGATCTGGGGATGCCGCAAAGGTTCGCTCGACCGGTCCGGAAGCAGGTTCTGCTCGGAGACATAGGCGATGTATTCGGTGTCGCTGTTCTCCGCGAAGAGATGATAAAAGGGCTGATCCTTCGAGGGCCGCAGGTTTTCAGGAATGGCAAGCCACCATTCTTCGGTGTTGGCGAAGACGGGATCGACATCGTAGATCACGCCCCGGAAGGGGTAGCGGCGGTGCCGAACGACTTGGCCGATGCCGAATTTCGCTTTGCGCTCTTGCATAGCCCGCTCCGCCTCGAACTCCTTTGTGTGGGAAGCGCCGATCGCTCCCCCGCCCTCTCGTGAGGGACATTTGGCTTGCCATGCTTCAAAGCAAGCTTCTTGCCAAGCTTTAATACAGAGATGGTGGTCGCGGATCCGGTTCGCAGCGGCTGATGGTTGAGGATAAGCCACCCCATGACGATGATCGACGGTCACTTGATGCGAGGCAGTGGCGAAATCGGTCCGAGTCTGGCACTGTCGTGTCTGACAACCCACATCACAGATGCCGGCGGTGATCGCCAGGCACCAAGAGGAGAATGGAATGGCCGCTGGCAAGTCATCCTTCAAGGTCATGACGCTGTCGGACGCAGCGGCGGATCGGATACGCGAGATCGTGGGAGATGCCGACAAGCCCTTGTTCGGCCTCCGGGTGGGAGTGAAGAACGGCGGCTGCGCCGGCATGTCCTATACGATGGAATTCGCCGACGCCCCGCAGAAGCACGACGAAGTGGTCGAAGACAAGGGCGCACGTGTGCTGATCGACCCTAAGGCAATCCTGTTCCTGCTCGGCACCCGCATGGACTTCCGGCGCGACAAGCTGTCGTCGGGATTCGTGTTCGAGAATCCGAACCAGACATCAGCCTGCGGCTGCGGTGAGAGCGTCGCGATCACGCCCGCGGCACCGGAAGCTCTCGCGGCCCATTGAGGGTCGGCAGCGTCACGCACCGTGACGCGCGCTTCCTGGGACTCGATGAGACATGACGAAAAAGCCGAAGTTGCCTTCGGCTTTTTCCTTTTCTTGATCCTTGTTTCCGTGTTGCGGCTCAGTCAGGCGCCGCGCCGGAGGACGGCAGCACTTCCGGCGCCTCGGCAAGACGTTTGGTTTTCAAAGCCGAGAGACGTGCGTCTTCCTGGGCGGAAAACACATGAAACTCATGCAGGATCTGACGGGTCGACGGGATCGCGAGCTTTCGCCCGAAGCGCCTGAGTAGTGCCACGACTACGGCCTCCCTGCGGCGGAGAGGTCGTCGTCGCATGCGCCGGCCGGTCCGGCCGGCGACGTGCCCATGAGGATGATGGGCATCGTTCCGGGCTGAGACCCGAAGGAACTCAGCTGATGCTCGGCCACAACCCGGCGATAGGCCTCGGATTTGCTCTTGATGCGATATTGCAAGTCGGTGCCGAGGTGAGGCATTTGGGCCTCCACCGTGAAGGGGTTCAATTTCGAGAAGAATTGTCCCTCGTGGAAGTTCAGGGACACGACATCCCCGACTTCATACAGATGGCTTGCCATGGATCACCTCGCTTGCAGAACTCACCCCGGCGACGTTTGATCAGTAATCCATGCCGCCCATACCGCCCATGCCACCGCCGCCACCCATCGCGCTACCGGCCTTATCCTTGGACGGCGCATCCGCGATCATGCTCTCGGTCATGATCAAGAGACCGGCGACCGAGCCTGCATTCTGGAGTGCGGTGCGGACCACCTTCGCCGGATCGACGATGCCGGCTTCGATCATGTCGACATATTGCTCCGTCTGGGCGTTGTAGCCGAACGTCGCGGAACCGTTCTCGGCGATCTTGCCAACCACGATCGAGCCTTCCACGCCGGCGTTCTCGGCGATTTGGCGGATCGGGGCCTCAAGCGCCTTCGACACGATGTTGATGCCGGCCTGCACGTCGGCAACATCGCTCTTGAGCTTGGCGACCGCGAGCTTGGCGCGCAGAAGCGCCGTGCCACCGCCAGGAACGATGCCTTCTTCCACGGCCGCGCGGGTCGCGTTCAGGGCGTCGTCGACGCGGTCCTTCTTTTCCTTCACTTCGACTTCCGTCGAGCCGCCGACGCGGATCACCGCGACACCGCCCGCGAGCTTCGCCAGACGCTCCTGGAGCTTTTCCTTGTCGTAATCCGAGGTCGTCTCCTCGATCTGCGCCTTGATCTGGGCGATGCGGCCCTCGATGTCGGCCTTCTCGCCATAGCCGTCGATGACGGTGGTGTTTTCCTTTTCGATGCGGACCCGCTTGGCGCGGCCGAGCATCTCCAGGGTCACGGATTCGAGCTTGATGCCGAGTTCTTCCGAGATCATCTGGCCTTTGGTCAGGATCGCGATGTCTTCCAGCATCGCCTTGCGGCGATCGCCGAAGCCCGGGGCCTTGACGGCCGCGACCTTGAGGCCACCGCGCAGCTTGTTGACCACGAGTGTCGCGAGCGCTTCGCCTTCGATATCCTCGGCGACGATCAGCAGCGGCTTGCCGGTCTGAACGACGGCTTCAAGCACCGGAAGCATCGCCTGCAGCGACGAGAGCTTCTTCTCGTGGATCAGGATGTAGGGCTCGTCGAGTTCGACGACCATCTTCTCGGCATTGGTGATGAAATAAGGGCTGAGATAGCCACGGTCGAACTGCATGCCCTCGACGACGTCGAGCTCGGTCTCGGCCGTCTTGGCTTCCTCGACGGTGATGACACCTTCGTTGCCGACCTTCTGCATGGCTTTGGCGATCATCTCGCCGATCGACTTATCGCCATTCGCCGAGATCGTGCCGACCTGGGCGACCTCATCGGAAGACTTGATCTTCTTCGAGCGGGACTTGATATCGTCGAGGGCCGCCGTTACGGCCAGATCGATGCCGCGCTTCAGATCCATCGGGTTCATGCCGGCGGAGACGTATTTCACGCCTTCCTTGATCATGGCATGCGCCAGAACGGTCGCGGTTGTGGTGCCGTCGCCTGCGGTGTCGTTGGTCTTCGAGGCCACTTCGCGCACCATCTGGGCGCCCATGTTCTCGAACTTGTCGTCGAGTTCGATTTCCTTGGCGACCGTCACACCGTCCTTGGTGATGCGGGGCGCGCCGTAGGATTTGTCGAGAATGACATTGCGGCCCTTCGGGCCGAGCGTCACCTTGACGGCATTGTTGAGAATATCGACGCCGTGCAGCATGCGATCACGAGCATCGGCGGAAAAGCGGACGAGTTTAGCTGACATGTTGTACTCCTGAACCGAAGTTCAAAGGGAAATCGAATCGAACCGCAGGCTCAGGCCACGACGCCCATGATGTCGCTCTCCTTCATGATGAGGAGATCCTGGCCATCGATCTTGACCTCGGTGCCGGACCATTTGCCGAACAGCACCTTGTCGCCAGTCCTGACGTCGAGCGGATTGATCTTGCCCGTCTCGTCACGTGCACCAGGGCCAACCGCGACGATCTCGCCCTCCTGGGGCTTCTCCTTCACGGTGTCGGGGATAATGATGCCGCCTTTGGACTTTTCTTCGCCTTCAAGCCGGCGAATAGCGACCCGGTCGTGCAACGGACGGAATTTCATGGTGCTCATTTCCGGTCTTTTTGCAGAGCCTCAATCGAGGCAGATGCTGTCGACACGGGCGAGCTTATCTTGACCTGAGCCTTATATGGCATCGGACTGCGACAATTGTAAGCGGCAGTCGGGGAGATTCATCGATCGGTTCGAACCTGTCGGCGTGTATTTCCTCCGCAGCCGGGCGGCCTCCGCTGGAAAAAAGCTTGCCAGGCCGGCGTGAATTCGGCCGAATATCGGCCAAGCGAAACCACGAAGGACCCGACCGCATGCGCCGCAAGATCTCTTCACGATGGCGGCGACACGGATGGGTTGCGGGTGTGCTGATCGGCTTTGCGGTCTCGGTCGGCGCCGTACGAGCCGCCGATGCCGCGACGCAATTCGTCATCATGGACAATGATTTCGCAGGTCCGGGCGCCACCGATATGCAGGCGGTGCTACCGCTTCTGGCCGCACCGAACGTCACCGTGCTCGGCCTGACGGTAGTGACGGGGGATGGATGGGAGAACGAGGAATCGGCGCATCTGCGTCGGCTTCTGGAAATCGCCGGGCGGACCGATGTGCCGGTTGTCGATGGTGCCGTTTATCCGCTGATCAACAGCGTCGGGCGCATGCGGCTCTGGGAACAGCATTATGGGACCATCCCCTGGAAGGGCGCCTGGGGCGCGCTCGGCTCCATCGACAAAGTGTCGGCCGAGCAGCCCCCCGTACCGACGCTGCCCGAAGGCGCCCCGACCCTGAAAGCCTCGGCCGAAATGGCCGCGGCCTTCCTGATCCACCAGGTGCATGCGCATCCCCACGAAGTCACGATCATCGCGGCCGGCCCCTTGACCAATCTGGCTCTGGCCATCCGCATGGACCCGACCTTCGCGGCGGACGCCAAAGCGCTTGTCTTCATGGGTGCGCTGATCGACACCAACATGATGGCGGTGACCGGCAATGCCGATTATGCCTCGGACTTCAACTTCATCTTCGATCCCGAGGCCGCCCATATCACGCTGACGGCGCCCTGGCCCAAGATGATCGCGGTCGGCAATGTGTCGAATGGCGTGATGATGACACGTGCCCTGATGGACAAGGTGGCATCCGTAAAGACGCCGCTGACCGACTACCTGTCCAAATATTTCATCGAGCTACCGCTCTGGGACGAGATGGCGGGAGCCATCGCGCTTGACCCGACGCTGGTCACGAAGTCGGTCGACGCCATGATGGATGTCGATTTGTCCACCGACGTCAACTACGGCCATGCCCATGTCTGGTCGGAGGCGCTCGCGCCGAAGAATATGGATCTGCAGAGGGTCACCATCGTCCAGGCCATCGACACGCAACGCTTCCTCGACGGTTTCGTGAAGGCGGCTCAGGTCGCGCCAAAGCCTTAGCGGGATCCGCGAACAGGAGGCCGGAACGGGTTCCGCCGGTCCCCGAAAGCTTCAGGCGCACGCGGTGTCTAGGTCGCGTTAAGCAAATTCAGCGAAAACTGCAATCCAAATCCCCTTGTTCAACGCCAGAGAACGACCCTCAACTTTCCAAGAACACTTTGTCTTCTTGATCCGAGGTGTTGGGTATCCGAGGGCTCGTCGCGGATGACATTCAAAGATCTTCCCCTCGCCCGCAAGCTGGGGTTCGGTTTCGGTGCCGTCCTGGTCGTCGTGGCGACCAGTTCTGCCTTTGTCTATCTCAAGATCGGGCAGGTGGCGGAGATCGAGCGCGTCAACGATACGTCCGGAACCGCGCTCAATGATCTGGACTTGGCTTGGGGAAACCTAAACGCGGCGCGGACCAATCTTCGACGCTTCGTGATGACAGGCAATGCGGCCGACAAACCCAAGATTATCGCCAGCGTCGAAGCACTCGAGCAAAGGCTGCAGCATGCGAAAGACATTGTGGTCAAGGACGCTCCTGCGCTCTTGCCAGATCTCGTCGACTATCAAGACAAGATCGACGTCTACATCCACAAGGCTGTGCTGCCGCAAGCCGAGTTAGCCTCGGACACGAGCGCTCGGGCGCAGGTCGCAGCAACCCTGAGTTCATCGGCCAATGCGGCCTACACGGGCCCGATGGACCTGTCCTATGACAAACTGCGCGGAAAGCTCGGGGCCTGGTCGGACGCCTCGACCACGGCGGGCTATCGAGCCATGGACCAGATCCAGTTCATCGTTGTGGCAAGCGGTATTCTGTCGGTTCTCATTGGATTTGGGATGGCCTGGCTGATCATGCGGGCCGTGAGCCGGCCGATCACGTCCATGACGAACGTCATGCATCGGTTGGCGGCTGGCGAGAACACCGTGGAGGTTCCGGCACGCAACCAAAAGGACGAGATCGGACAGATGGCGCAAGCCGTCCAAGTCTTCAAGGAAGCTGCGGCCGAGAAGCTGGAACTCGAACGGAACGCCGACGAAAGTCGTCGACAGGTCGAAGCGGTCCGCGCCGAGAACGAGGCCGCTCGCCTGAAAACCGCGCAACAGCAGGGGAAGGTGGTGGCCGACCTTGCCGCGGGCCTCAGCGCGCTCGCGGGCGGCGACCTCGTTCAGCGTCTCCGAGAACCTTTCCCTCCCGAATACGAAGCCTTGCGTGCGGATTTCAATTCGGCCCTGTCCGAACTCCAGGAGGCCATGAAGATCGTCATAGCCAACGCATCCGCCATCAAGGCGGGCAGCACTGAAATTTCGACCGCCTCGGACGATCTCTCGCGGCGCACCGAGCAGCAGGCGGCCAGTCTTGAGGAAACAGCGGCAGCGCTCGACGAGATCACCGCCACTGTGAACAAGACATCGGACGGTTCGAAACACGCGCAAAAGGTCGTGGCCGCCGCAAAGGCCGATGCCGAACATTCCGGTGCCGTCGTGACGCAAGCTGTCGGAGCCATGGACGCCATCGAAGCCTCCTCCCGTCAGATCGGCCAGATCATCGGAGTGATCGACGAAATTGCGTTTCAGACCAATCTTCTGGCCTTGAACGCGGGCGTCGAGGCCGCGCGTGCCGGCGATGCGGGTCGTGGTTTCGCAGTGGTCGCGTCCGAAGTACGGGGGCTGGCGCAGCGTTCGGCTGAGGCCGCCAAGGAAATCAAGACGTTGATCTCGGTTTCGAGCCAGCAGGTCGGGCAGGGCGTCACCCTCGTTGGTGAAACCGGAAAGGCGCTCGAGCGCATCATCGCCCAGGTGAATGAGATCAACACTGTGGTGACCGAGATCGCCGTCAGTACCCAGGAGCAGGCCACGGCTCTGCAGGAGGTCAATACGGCCGTCAACCAGATGGATCAGGTCACGCAGCAGAATGCCGCGATGGTCGAGGAAACCACCGCCGCCAGCCACGGCCTCGCCCGGGAAACGGAAGAACTCGGTCGTTTGATCGACCGCTTCCGGGTCGTCCCAGGGGAGAAAGGTCCGTCAGGGCGATCGTTCGAAGAGCCTGTCATGAGGACGCGGAACAGCCTGCCAACCGGAGCGCCGATGCTGAAGCGAACGGGGCGAGCCGGCGCGGTTCGCAAAGCCGAAGCGGCGCCCGCGCCCGAAACCTGGGACGAATTTTAGAGCCGAGACCCGGCATGTCCTAGCGCGGCGCGAGCGCGACGCTCTTGATCAGAGCCTGCAATTGGTCGCCGGGCACGAGATCAAGACGCTTCCAAGACAAGCGGGTGATCCGCGCCAGCAGGGTGGGACCATTCAACGAAGGTTGCAGGACGACCAGCATGGCCTGTTCCCCGGCAGGCGTGATCGATAGGATTTCGGCCGGAAGAATATTCAGGATGGTACTTCCCTGAGGCGGCACCCGTGCCAGACTGACATCCGCGGCCGCGATGCGCAGGCGCTGCCGTTGCCCCAGCGGCAAGGCGGAGCACGGAACCACAAGACGCAGTCCGCCTTCGACCAGGGTCGCGAGCCCGTATTCGGCATCATAGCTTTCGACGACCGCGTCGAGCGTTACCGCTGCGTCGCGAGCGAGCGCGAAGGGCAGTGCCGGGTCGCTCTGCAACTGGCGAAGAGGACCGACGGATTGAACCCTGCCGTCTCGCATCGCGACCAGCGTTTCGGCGAGCCGCTCCACCTCCGTCATGTCATGCGTGACATAGATCACCGGGAGGGCGAGACGGGCGGTCAAGCGTTCGAGAAAGGGCAGGATCTCGTCACGCGAGGATCGATCGAGCGCCGAGAGCGGCTCGTCCATCAGGAGAAGGCGCGGGTGCGACAGCAAGGCCCGGCCGATCGCCACTCGCTGGCGTTCCCCACCCGACAGGTGCCGTGGGGCGCGATCCAGCAAAGGCGCGAGGCCGAGCAGGTCGACGACCTCGTCGAAGGCGAGACCGGCCCCGGACCGCGCCGATCCGCGCGCGCCGAAGCGCAGATTTCCGCGCACCGACAAATGGGCGAAGAGGCTGGCCTCCTGAAACACATAGCCGATCGGCCGTGTGTGAGGAGGACGGAACAGGGCGCCATCCTGCCACGTCTCGCCATTGACCCGGCACATCCCGTCAGCAAAGCGCTGCAATCCGGCCATGCTGCGCAAGACTGTCGTCTTACCGCACCCCGATGGCCCGAACAGGGCCGTGACGCCTCGCGCCGGGGTTTCGAACCGTGCATCGAGCCTGAAGCGGCCCAAGGTTCCACGAAACCCCACCGCGATCGTTCCGGGATCGCTCAAACGCCAACCCGCGCCACGCGCTTCTCGATCAGGGCCATGGCGAGCAGGACCACGAAGGCAAAGAGCGCCATTCCACCGGAGAGCAGGCTCGCCTCGCGCCACTGCATGGTCTCGACATAATCGTAGATGGCGATCGACAGCACCTTGGTCTGCCCCGGCACACTCCCGCCGATCATCAGCACCACGCCGAACTCACCCACTGTATGGGCAAAACCAAGCACCGCAGCTGTGAGGAACCCCGGCCGGGCCAGCGGCACAACGACAGTCCAGAACGCGCGGAGCGGCGATGCCCGCAGGGTTGCGGCCACCTCCAGCGGCCGCGATCCCATGGCCTCGAAGGCATTGCGGATCGGCTGGACCACGAAGGGCATGGAATAGATCACCGAGCCGATCACCAGTCCTTCGAAGGTGAACGCCAAGGTTCGCCGGCCCGTGAGTCCCGACAAAGCCCCGCCGAGACCCTCAGGTCCGAGCGCGACCAGCAGGTAGAATCCGAGTACCGTCGGCGGCAACACGATCGGCATCGCCACGACGGTCGCGACGGCTTCCTTCCACCAGGCTTGCGAGCGTGCCAGCCACCAGGCGATCGGTGTTCCGACGATCAGGAGGACGATCGTCGTCGTGGTCGCGAGTTCGATGGTCAGCCGGATCGGCGGCCAGAGGTCCGGCGCCAACCCCTCCATTGGGCGATCAGGTCTCGGACCCGAACACGTAGCCGTATTTCTCGATGATGGCGCGCGCCTCCGGCCCTTTCAGAAAATCCATGAAGCCGGTCGCCGCCGTGTTGCCGGCGCCCTTCTTGAGCAGCACCGCATCCTGGCGAATGGGCTTGTAGAGATCCTGCGGCACCATCCAGCGTGATCCCCCCGCATTGCCCTTGAGCTGCGAGAGGGCCACGAAGCCGAGTTCCGCATTGCCGCTATCGACGAACTGGAACGCCTGGGTGATGTTGGCGCCGACAACGAGTTTGGGCTGTAGCGTGTCGTAGAGCTTGAGCGCCTTCATGGTTTCGACAGCCGCCGCCCCGTAGGGGGCCGCCACCGGGTTGCAGATCGACAGCTTGGTGAAACCCGCGGTCTTCAGGGTGTCTTCGCCCTTCACCACATCGGGGCTCTTGCTCCACAGGACAAGCTTACCGATCGCATAGGTGAAGACGCTACCGGGGACGCCGAAACCGTCCGCGACCGCCTTCTTGGGCCGCTCGTCGTCGGCGGACAGCAGGATCTCGAAGGGCGCATCCTGGGTGATCTGGGTGTAGAGCTGGCCGGTGGCGCCAAAGCTGAAGAGAGCATCGTCTCCCGTCTTGCGTTTGAACGCGACCCCGATCTCCTTGGCGGCTTCGGTGAAATTGGCCGCGACCGCGACTTTCGTCTCCGCCGCGTCAACCGGGCCGGCCACAAAGGTCACCACGGCAAGGGCGGCGAGGATCCTGAATATCATGCGTCGTCTTCCACATGGTCGATGGCAAGGATGACATGGGCGGCCTCGAACACCGCCCAGGCTGGATGGCCTTCGGCGAACTCATGGTCGCGCGCCGCCGCTGTGCCGGGCGAGCCCGACAGATGCAGTCCGGCGCCGATATCGAGACGGATCTGCGCGGTGTTTGCACCGTGGGCTTGAGGCGCGATCGTCCCGGCCACGCAGTTCAGGCCCGCGCGGAGCGGTTCCGGACAGGACCGCAATGCGACGAGCGTCGCCTTGATCATGACGATCACATCGCGGCCGGCGCGGAGGCCGAGATCGTGCAGGCTGTCGGTCGTTACACGCGCCCTGACCTGGGCCGTCGGTGAGAGTTCGGTGACGACCTCGGCCACGAAACCGTCGGTGTCGATCGTCACGATGCGGCCCGGCAATGCGTTGCGGGCGCTTGTCTTGACCAGCATGGCGGCGTGCCGCGGCGCCGCGATGCCGATCCCGGGGCATTCCCGGCCAAGCCGGCGCGTCAGCTGCGCGAGCTCGGCATCGAGCCAGTGGTAGGCCAGAATGACGTTGCGTCCCGTGTCGGTCAGCACCGATCCGCCGCCCCGCGCACCGCCGGCCCGGGTGGCCAGCAGTGGTCGGCCGAAGAGCGACGCCATACCGTCAAGAGCTTGCCAGGCGGCCCGGTAGGTGAGGCCTCGCGCCTTGGCGCCCGCCGAAATGCTGCCATGCCGTGCGATCGCTTCGAGCAGCCGAATGCGCTCGCGCCCGACCGCCGGCAACGCATCGCCTTTTAGAGAGAGAACGGCCTCGATGGTCACGGCGGTGAAGTTCGCGTTATGATGCCCTGCTTCATAACGGGAGACTTCGGTCAGCGAAAGCCTGTTCTCAAAGAGGGCTCGACGAAAGATCGCCCACGCGCTGGAGCGGCTTGGGCACCGCCGCAGAGGCATGAAGCGAGGTCAAAAGCCATGCGGCTGCGGCCGAATCATGAGAAGCTTGCGCATGATCGGTGCCGCGGCACCCTCTTGTTCGAGTGAGCGTTTCATGCGGTTTCCGCGACATTTGTATCGTCCCGTCTTCTTCGTTGCCTTTGCGTGGCTCGGCTGCGGCGCCCTTCGTGCCGAGGAGGCCCGGATCGTTCCCTCGGGCGTCAATCAGCAGATCGACTTCTTCGCCAGCGTCAATCCCGATTGTTCGACACCCGGATTGCCCACCGTGCGGCTCGTCGAAGGCCCGAGCCGGGGCACCGTCACGACCGACAAGGGCCGGGATTTCATGACCTTCGCGCGCGGCAACGTCCGCTCGGCCTGCAACAAGCGTCGCGTGATGGGCGTCAAGCTGTTCTACCGGTCCGAAAAGGGCTTCATGGGCGTCGACCGCGTCAAGATCCTGGTCATTTCGGCGGCAGGAACCGGACGTGAGGCGATCTACGCCATTCAGGCCCGCTAAGCGGAGCACCGAGGGCGCGATCGCCCGTCCAGTGCTGCAAACCCACACTTCTGCGAAAACGTCACCGGGAGGGGGATGTGAGACCCTTGCTCGCCTTGCCAGTAAGCCGTTGTTTCGCCACCATCGCGCCATGTTCGATTTGATGTTGACGGCGTTGCACGACGGCGCTGAGAGAACCTCTCCTTCGATGCCGCGCGTCCGCAGGACTATACTGCTTAGCCTTGCGGCTGCCGTGGCGTGCGGCCTGTTTGCTGTTGTGACTCAGGCCCATGCGGATGAGTATGGGCGGCTGACGCTCACCGAGGAGAACGATGGCCTGCTGCCCGACGGTCTCGACCGTCACTATACGCAGGGCGCGATGATCACCTATCTGTCGCCGACCGTGCGGCCGGAGGATTTCACCACTCATCTGTTCGACGGCCTTTCGGGCGTGCTTCCCTTCTTCCAGCCCGGCGCCGGCGTGCAGCGGAAGTTCGACGTGGTGGTCGGCCAGACGATCTTCACGCCGACGCGGTACCATGATCCGGTTCCCGATCCGCGTGACCGGCCCTTCGCGGGCTATCTGTTCACCGGCGGCAGCCTGCTGCAGGACACGAACGGGACGATGCTCGAGAATTTCGAGGTCCTGGCCGGCGTGGTGGGTCCCGACTCGCTGGCCAAGGAGGCGCAGGAGAGCTTTCACTCGATCGCCGGCTTCAACAACAAGAACCTCGATCTCGGCTATCGCTACCAGCTGCGCAACGAGCCGGGCTTCATGGTGACCTACGAGCGCAAGTGGCGCATCTGGCAGACACGATTCGCAGGCGTCGAGGCGGAGGTCATCCCCGAGGCAGGCCTCACGGCCGGCAATGTCATGACCTATGTCTCGGCCGGTGCGACCTTCCGGATCGGGCAAAACCTCAACGTCGACTACGGCATCGCCCGTATTCGGCCGGCCTTGAGCGGGACGGCCTGGTTCGACGCATCGCGCCTCGAACAGGATTTCGGCTGGTATCTGTTCGCGGGGGTCGAGGGACGCGCGGTCGTCCACAACATCTTCCTGGACGGCAACTCCTTCACGAACAGCCGCTCGGTCGAGAAGAATATCGGGGTCGGGGATGTGTCGGCGGGCGGCTCCGTGTTCTACCGGGATTGGGTCAAGCTCGATGCCTCGTTCACCGAGCGCAGCAAGGAATTCAAGACCCAAGCCCAGGCGGATCATTTCGGCCAGGTGAACCTCACGTTCCGGTTCTGATCAGCGCCCGCTACCGAAGCTGAACAGGCGCGTCAGAAGCCAGATCGGGACAACCACCAGAGCACCGGCCATAAAGTAACGGCCAAGGTCGCGCACGGCATCGAAGCCCATTGCCCAGACGCGGCGGCCGAGACGCTCCACCGCATCCCATAGCGCCATGGGATTGATGTCGAGCCAGATCAGGACCGCACCCACGACCAGCGACAGAAACATCAGCCGCGCCAGCACGGCCGCAGGCGAACCGCCGAAGAAGCGGTGAATGGCATGATCCGACATCGGTGGCTCCATGGGGCGGTTGAGCCCCATGTGAGCGGTCAGGCGTTTGTGATCAAGGGTGGAAAGATCTTGTTAAACACCGTAACGCATCGTGAATGGCCGATGCCGGAACCGCTTGCTATCTTTCGCAAAGGGTGAAGGCCTCACCTGATTTGAGGGACGCCGACACGATGGGTCGCAAGTATTTCGGAACGGATGGCATCCGCGGACGCGCCAATGGCGTGATCACGCCAGACCTCGCCATGAAGGTCGGCCAGGCGACCGGGCTCCTGTTCCAACGCGGACATCACCGGCACCGCGTGGTGATCGGCAAGGACACGCGGTTGTCCGGCTACATGATCGAATATGCCATGGTGGCGGGCTTCACCTCGGTCGGCATGGACGTTATGCTGCTCGGCCCGGTGCCGACGCCGGCAGTCGCGATGCTGACCCGATCGATGCGCGCCGATATCGGCGTCATGATCTCGGCCTCGCACAATTCCTACGAGGACAACGGCATCAAGCTGTTCGGTCCCGACGGTTTCAAATTGTCCGACGAGGTGGAGGCCGAAATCGAACGGCTGCTGGACACGCCGCTCGGCACGAAGCTGTCGAAATCGCCCGATCTCGGCCGGGCCAAGCGCATCGAGAGCGTTCACGCCCGCTACATCGAATTCGCCAAGCGCACCCTGCCCCGCAACCTTTCGCTCGACGGCCTGCGGATCGTCGTCGATTGCGCCAATGGCGCGGCCTATAAAGTGGCGCCGGAAGCGCTCTGGGAACTCGGCGCCGAAGTCTTCTCGATCGGAGTCGAACCGGACGGCCTCAACATCAATCGCGACTGCGGCTCGACCGCGCCCGCGACCCTCGTGAACAAGGTCCGCGAAATGCGGGCGGATGTCGGCATCGCGCTCGACGGCGACGCGGACCGCCTGATCATGGTGGACGAGCGCGGCGAGATCATCGACGGCGATCAATTGATGGCCGTCATCGCCGCCAGTCTTCAGGACGACGGACGCTTGGCCAAGCCGGGCCTGGTCACCACCATCATGTCCAACCTCGGTCTCGAACGGCACCTCGAAAGCATCGGCCTCGGCATGGTGCGGACGGCGGTGGGCGACCGCTACGTGCTCGAACACATGCGGGAGCACGGCTACAACCTCGGCGGCGAACAATCCGGTCACATCATCCTTTCGGATCATTCGACCACCGGCGACGGCCTCGTGGCGGCGCTGCAGGTTCTGGCCTCTGTTCAGAAGCAGGGCAAACGAGTGAGCGAGGTGTGTCACCGCTTCGAGCCCGTGCCGCAGATCTTGAAGAATGTGCGTTTCGCCGGGGCAAGTCCCCTGGCGCAAGACCGGATGACGAAAGTGATCGAGGCCGCACGTGAGCGGATCGGCGCGAACGGCCGGCTGGTGATCCGCCCTTCCGGTACGGAACCTCTCATTCGGGTGATGGGCGAGGGCGATGACAGGTCCCTCGTCGAAAGCGTCGTCGATGACGTTTGCGATGCCCTTTCGGCCCGCGTGACGGCGCTCGCCGCGGAATAGAAGCTGGGGAAGCGGGATCGGACCACGGGAGGCGGTTCCATCCTCCTTCTCATCTGCGTGGCACGGAGGTGGCTAACCGGGTAGCCTGGTGACGCCCGGACTGCCTGCGACCACCTCCGGTTGGCTTTGGGCTACACTGCGGCCTGCATGCGCGCCGGGACAATCTCGACGAGCCGCCAGCTGGGCGGAGACAGATCCGGATGGCGTTTGGCCAGCTCGAAATCCTCGTCGGCCGGCATACTGACCTCCGCCGTCCAGCGCTTTGCGCAATGACGGCATTCCAGTTCAAGAAAACACAATCGTAATTACCCAGGCCCTTGCCACGCAAGGAAATCGCTGATTCCCTTAGCGAATGAGCCGATTCGATCTTGAGCGTTT
>NZ_JAMOIM010000080.1 GCF_026130545.1 Lichenifustis flavocetrariae
TCTCGTCACCTGACAGGCGGGGCAATCTGCCCCGTCCATCGAGCCCGTCCCATCAACCCGCAAACCTCTCCACCCCCAAATCCGCCCTTCCGCCGGAACGAGGAGGCGCGTCGCCAGAGGCGCAAAATCGGACAAACGGCACGGTCCGGCCGAGAAAATCCACCTCAATGCTTATTGGCCTGCATAATCCGGGCTAGGGGGCGACCGCTCTGAATTCGTCGCGTTGCGTTTGGCTGGGGGACCTGGACTCCAACCAACATCCGGAAAACCCGAAAGTTCAGTGATTTCAGACTGGGAGTCTGCCTCAACTTGAGGTCGCTTGGACCACAGTTTTGGACACTGCGTCAAGATGCAATAGGGCGGAACGTGAGCGGTCCATAACGATGCAGGCAGTTCAGGACAACGTCTCGGGCGACCCTGATGGAAGGCGGGCTGAGGCGCATCCAACCAGACGCTTCCCCCGATAAGAGAGCCAATGCGGCGCATCTAGCCGCTTGGGGCACGACCTGCGGCACATCACGCCTGATCGGTCCGTTTCCCTACCGAGTGTGTGCGCTCCGGGGAGCACCCGCGACCATGGCCAGCCCAGCAACTGCCGGGCGACATGACAGACCAACCCCGCATGACCTCACCGCAAATGCTGCTGAATAGGCCTATTGCCACACGAGGAGGGCTATCCATCCGAGCAGTAATGCCCAGGAGTGGTCAATGGTAAGGCGCATCAGCAGGGTAGCAAGGTCTGATGTCGCCGACGCGACCGTCGAACGTAATGAGACGGGTCAGCGTACCGACAGCAACGACACCTATCTCCAAGACAAGGCCCTTTCTCAGGGCCGGCGGTCAGGGGAGGTGATCGGGGGATTAGACTGTTGCTAGCTCTCATCCAGGGCCGCCCGCTCGGTCTTCGAAGCCGCGCTTCCACGCCCGATATGTTTTCAACGCGACGGCTCGCTTGGAGGCCGGCAGGGGTTCGGGCCGCCGGTCCGGTTCGGGGGCCGGCCCGGAGAGGCGGCATTGCCGGCGACCTTGAAGTAGCTGATCTCACGGCTTAGGTCGTCTATCACAGCAGTCGTTGCCGACATTCCTCCGCCCCCTCAGTGCGTTCACAGGCTGCGGCCGCACTATAGGCCCGTTGGAGCGGGCCGTGGCTCATCGGGTGCCAACCACCCATGTTCGCAGAAGGCAGTAAGATCGACACCCGGAGTGGCATACCACTGCCCTGCTCGATAGCGCGCCCCAAGTTTCAGGGCGACATCCTTGTTGCCATAGGGAATCTGCAGTGGGGTATCAGTTCCCGAACTCTCCCGAGCGGCCGTTGGCGGCTTAATTTTTCCGGTGACATTTGCCGCGAGCTTCCGAGATCGATTTATTGGAGCCTTGGTTTTTAGAGCAATTGCTTTCGTCTGCGCGTTGACAGGCTCACGGCGGCTCTCGCCACGCTTCTTGGCCTTGTTGGAGTCGATCCACGTCGCCATGGCGGCCGAACTGGCCTTGGCCGCGTCGGGAACAACGATGCCTTTCTCCTGCGCGAGCTTCTCGGCGAATATCATTTGCGCCGGACTCGCGGGCCTGGAGCCAGACACACCAGGTATTTCACAGCCAGCTTTCTTGGGGGCGTGCTGGTCGAGGAACGCGCGGCAGATTGGTCCTGATGTCGTATAGCCCGGTGGAAGTTTGACGCCGTTCGCCCGGGCGATGCTGTCCGCAAAGCGTTTCATCGCGGAAGTTGGCGGGCGTGATCCCGTGCCGCCAGCCGCGGCGGCGCCAAGCAAGGGCGGTCGTCCGGCGGCGGCGCCTTCCTGGAGTTTGCCGATAATGCGTTGGGCGACGTCGCAAACCGCATCGATCGCGCCGATCATCTCCTGCTTGCCGATCACGACCTCGTCGAGAAGGCTTTCGAGTTGCGCGGTTAATCCAGGGTCGACCAGCGACGGATCAGCCTGCTTGAGAACCCCGAATAGCGACAGCCCAGTCTCGGTGGGCACGATGTTCTTTCCCTGGGCAACAAGGAAACCCTGTCTCTTGAGTCCGCCAATGATCTCGGCGCGGGTGGCCGGAGTGCCGATGCCTTTGGCTTCTTTCAGTCGCTCCCGCAGCACCTCGTCGTCGACGAAACGCCAAGCATTCTGCATCGCCTCGATCAGCGTGCCTTCATTGTATCGCGGCGGAGGCCGCGTCTCCTTGTCCTCAATCGTGGGGTTTTCGAGCTTCGTGGTCTCACCGTTGCGCAATGCTGGCAGCAATTGCGCTTCATCGCCTTTTTCGTCGGCGGGCTGCCACTCCGGGAACGCTGCGCGCCAGCCAAGATCAATGGGCTGGCGACCGGCGGCGCGGAAAGGAAAACCCCGGACGTCAAGCGTCGCGGTCGTCTGACGGTAACGGAAGTCTGGCATGACGGCGGCGAGATAAGTCCGCGCGATCACGTGGAACAGTTTCTTCTCGTCGATCGAAAGACGCGGCCAGACTTCCAGCAGGTTGTCGACGGTGCTGACATTGGGAATGACGGCGTGATGGCTGGCGCCCTCAAGTCCTTTGTCATGAAAACTGCCGCTTGCGCCCTTTCTGATGATCGGGGGACCGGGCACAGGGATCGCGCTGAACGACTTGCCCGCCTGCAAGCCGGCCACGATCTTCGGGACGTCCGATATCAAGCTCTCTGGGAGATACCGCACCTCGGCGCGGGGATAGGTGATGATCTTTTTGCCCTGGCCGTCGTACAGTTCCTGCGCGACTTCCAGCGTCTTGCTGGCCGGCCAGCCGAAGCGCGAGCTGCACAATTTCTGTAGCGAGGGCAGATCGTGGAGCTTTGGCGGCCCTTGCCGCTTGTCTTCTACGCGCACGCCAAGCGGGCCCTGAAAGTTATGCGCCGCTTCGACGACCTTCTCAGCGACCTCGCGCCGGACAATTCGCTCCTGCGGCGCGTACCGCATCTGGAATTGACCGCCAGCTATGTTCGCGGTCGCGACAACTTCAAAATACGCCTGCGGGACAAAGTTCCGGGTTTCGAGCTCGCGCCTGCAGACGATCGCCAAGGTTGGCGTCTTGACCCGGCCAACCCCAATAACGCCCCGCGCGCCCTGACCAAGAATGACGGTGGCGGTTCGCGTCAGCGACAGGTTGTAGATCTGGTCGGCTTGTCGGCGCGCAACGGCGGCGGCGTAAAGAGAAGCGTATTCGTCGTTTGGTTTCGCCCGGCCGAATGCGTCGCGGATCGTCTGAGAGTCCTGCGCGGTGAACAGCACCCGCATGACCTGGCCGCGGTAATTGTAATGCTCGAGAATTTCCTGACCGATGAGCTGCCCCTCGCGATCGCAATCGGTGGCGAGCCATACCCACTTTGCGGTACGCAGCGCTTCACGGATGGCTTTGAGTTTCGCGGCTTTGTTGCCACCGTCTGCAGGGCGGGTGCCATAAAGCCCTTCGGGACGAAGCAGGATCGGCGACCAGCGCTTCCAGGCCGACACGACATCCTCGGGTTCCAGAAGATCCAGCAGATGTCCCTCGGCCGGGAGGATGTCCCCGTAGCGAGACCCCACGGCGGCGCGAACGTCTTTCGCCTGGCTGGTCTTCTCGGTGATGACGATCTGGTCCGCCATATAGCTCTCGTTCAGGGGACTATAGCGGGGAACGCGTAATCTGGAGAACATAGAGTGAACACGACCGAGTCGCAAGTGTCCCTTTGAGTGGGTATCGGTCAAGAAAGCAGTAGAGACCTCGGGTCAGCGCGGCGATGCCAAGCTCGCGAAGCGTTTTATCCACTGCGACCGCACTGAGATCGGTCGGGCTGGAGCCGGGTTGGGCATGGTTGCTAAACGCTGGGCTCGACAGGATGCCAGCGCGACAGCGCGGCCTGGATGGCATGCTGAAACGGCTCCCGGCCTGGCGCGCATCGCCGCTCCCTCAACTTGCCGAGTTCTCGCAGGGCCCATTCGATCGATCCGATCTGGCGCGAAGCCGCGAGAAGATGCTTCACGGCGTCGTCGACTTCGGACACGCTCGGGTCATAGCCCCCACCATCGAGCATGCTCGAGAGCGCGAGCAGCGCGACGGTGGCGGCGAATTTCGGCTCCTTGCCGCAGAAATCCCGGGCCGCCCGCATCAGCGTCGACGGGTCTGCGCCCTGAGTGGCGGCACACTCGACGGCGATGTCGAAAAATCCGGAATCTTTCGCGGCCGCAAACCATTTGCACTTGTTGCCGCCGGTTTCGATCAAATCCAGCAGCATCTGGCGGCGGTCGCTGTTCGGATAAGTGCGGACCAGAGAGCGGTAGACTGATAGGTTCGTCGTGCCGCTGGCCGCACGCAGGCCATAACGTCGATAGGCCTCATCCGCGCGACCGTGGTCGATCAATAGTTTTTCACAAAACCGGTCGATGGACGTTTCGGAGAAGCGGGGGTTCGTGTCGCTGCGGGCGGCTTCGGCGTACGCGATCGCGGATTCCCACAAGCCCTGCCGAACCAGAGCCTCCGCGCCGAACCTGTGCCAGGACCAAGACTTCATCCGCCGCGTGGCCAGCAGCTCTTGAAGTCCGGCGTAACGGCCGCCCTCCAGCAGGCACGACAAGCAGATGGATGTTCCAATGACATGGTTGAAGGTTTGGTGGTCGGCCCAGGCGCGCCGCACCATTTCGATCATTCGGTCGGCGTATGCGTCGATCAAGTCCGGATATTGGGCAATCTCGCCCCAGCGATCTTCCAGCGGCGCCAGATATTCGACGCCGTCGTTTTGCACCGCCTCGAACAATCTCTCGAGCCACTTGCTTCTGGTCGCGTGGTCCGCCGGCGCGGCGGTCAGGATCGGGATCAGCTCGGTGATGGTGCGAAAGACCGCGCCGCCAAGAGCGCCTGATGAGGTATCAATACTCTGGAACGCCGGCCAGATGCGCTCCATCAACGACACGACGCCATCTCCAGCCGCGACAGGATCGGATTTCGCCACGGACCTGATCTCAAAGGCGGCTTCCTTGAGCCGGCCGATCGCGAGATTCGACCCGCGCCAGCCAAAGGCGTTGGCGCGAAACTTCGTCTTGAACTGCCACTTGCGATCTGACGCCATCGGTCTCGTACGCTATTTTCAAGGTCAGCCTGATTTAGCCACCCGATGAAGAGCGACCGCCTGCCGCACCGAGGTTGGGATTCGCGGCACAGGGTGCGTTCGGATCCATGAAAGTCCGGATCGCGGCTCGACGCCCTCCATTTATGACCCGGCCTAATAGAAGCCGGCGTCTCTGGTGCAAAGCGTGCCCGCCTCATCGGGCGGCAGATCCGAGCGCCATTGGGATGCATAGAAGCGTTTGAACAACCCTACTTCACAGAGCTCAGTCGGGAGCACGTCTTGGTCATCGTGATGGGAACAGTCCTTGCTCCGGGCAAGCGCACGATTACCGCGTGCCTACCTATGACAGGGCGGGCCGACGCAGCCAGTTTCTCCTCCTGGTCTTTTTGACGTCCGAATGCCCGCGGCGGCGATCGCAATCGGTCTATGAGCAATGCGGGGCGCTGACGTGCTCGTTTGCCATCATGTGCTCCTCGATGCGCACAAACTGGAAAACATTCATTTCGGACGTGTGCAACAGCCTCTACGCCCGGAGAGCGCCTTCCGCTGGCTGGCCCAGACCGACAGCGCCACCGCGATCAACGACCCCGCTCCAAGTATGATGAGGGACCATCCCCTGTCCCCAGAGGAACCCGGCCGATGCGGACCTAATGGCCCCCCCGATGAAATTGGCGACCACGAACGCGGTGTTCAGCCGGCTTCGCGCGGCCGGGTCGATGGACAGCATCCGGGTCTGGTTGAGGACGTTCACCGCCTGGATGGCTACGTCGAGCAAGAGTACGGCCAGGAGCACGGCGGCAATCGAACGCGAGCCCAGGCCGGCGATGAGGAGCGACAAGAGCGCGAGAACCAAGGCCGCGCCGGTCGCTCCCGCCGACGAACCGCGGTCGTGCAATCGGCCCGCCCGGCGTGCCGCTAGCGCGCCGGCCAGTCCAACGAGGCCGACCAAGCCGATCCGGCTTACCGAGTAGGAGAACGGCGGCGAACTGAGCAGGAAGTTGATCCCTGTCCAGAACATGGAGAAGACCGAAAACGCGATCGCCGCGATGACCAGCGTCACCTGGGCGCGTCGGTGTCGTTTGACCGTCGTCAACACGGACAGCAGAAGCTTCGGTTAGGAGACCGGAGCACGCGGAATTTCGGGTGGCAGGACTCGTGCCATTACGACCTCGAATTGCTCTACATGCTTGAGGGCGAGGTGGTGTACCGCCACGCCGACAAGCTCTATCCGATGCAGCCGGGCGACAGTCTGTTCTTCGACGCCGATGCGCGCCATGGCCCGCACAAACTACGTCGGCTCCCAATTCGGTTTCTGTCGATCATCTCCTATCCCCGAACGGAGACGGGCTAGGAGCCCGCCCGAAGCAGCCTGGGCCTCGTTTGGTCCCGTAGCGGTAAGGATTGGGCAGCAGGAGATTGGATGTCTTGTAGGTCAGCTCAAGGCCGTCTTTCCCGATGGAGCAGGCGTCTGCAGGCTCTGCGCGAGAGATCCAATACCGGGCGGCGACGTGCCTTTACCGATCGCATGGCGCCGATCAACCAGCTCCGCGCCCTCCTGCCGGAGGGCTAGGATCGTTCCGCGATGGTAATGGCTAAAGTGATGGCCGCTCGGTGCTGATCGAGTGTTTTGCGGCGATCGCGACTCGAATGCCATAGCATGGCTCACGCTGTAGTAACCTTTGGTTCAGACACGCGAGCCGGAGACGCGAGATGCTTGATCGCGTCGCCCACCGCTATGGCGCCCTCCCGCTCAACGATGCCGACCAAGCCGCGACGACCGATCGCGGCGTTGACGAAGTCGGTGGCGATGCGTGGCGTTCCATGGACGCCCGCAAGCTTCTCTGCGGGGTGTCGGCACGGCGCGTTCTGCTCCGTGATGAAGATGGCGGCGCCGGAGGGGAAGAGCAGCCGCGATGCAGGGGTCAGCAGGCTGAGGCGCGGGAGGCCGGACACGACGACGTTGGCGCCGAGCAACGCCGGGTCGACGTCATCCAACCCCAGCAAACCCGCAATCTCCGCGCACTCCTCGACCGACACGAGCGAGAGCTGGCGGGTATTGGCGATCGGGGTGCCCCGCCGATGCCATGGCGTCCGTGCATCGGCCGTCCGCAAGAAGCCGGCGTGCCTGTCGCCTCCGATCCCCTCGAACGTCAGCGTGAGTTCGGCAACCGTCCTGGTGACGTAGTCTCCACCGTCCGCAGTCAGCAAACTGACAATTCGAGGCATCATCGGCACTCCAGCATGGCCATGTCGGTGGCGGCGGCAAGGATCGTTCCTGGACTACGGCGAGGCGCCCACGGGTATGCTCGGCTCGCTCGCACCGGTGGCGAACACCCTCTCAACGATATCGAAGATTAGGTCGGGAAGGACCCCGAAGGCGTAGTGGACGTCGAGCCGCTCGAGAGGCGTGTGATAGTCGCGACCCCAAGGACCGGCGTTGATGATGGGCACGCCGGCTACACCGGCAGTTTCCGGCCATCCGATCCACGATGCCCAACCGGGCGTGTTGCGCGCGATGTCGTCCAGCGGCCCTTCGTCGGCTTCCCCGAAGAAGCTCATGTCTGAAATCCCCGCGAACACCGGCTCGCACCGGATCGTCACACCATGTCGCGTGCCGACGATCCTCGTCGCTTGCTGTGCCGCCTGTTCGAGCCGCCGGGCTGCGGGAGAAGCGGACAGGTGGGTTGGCAGGTAGGGGACGGAGCCGAATCCCGTGACGACGGCCGGTCCCTGCCAGCCGCTTGCGTGCCACAGCCGCTCGGTGAGGCGGCGGCATCGCTCGGGCAGGCTGGCGGCAGGCTCGTCCGCCGCCTCCCGAGCGCGATCGAATCGGACAGGGTCATGCGAACGGACATGGTCGGCCAGCGCCGAGAAGCGCAGCACGGGCACCTCGTGCACCGAACCGATGGCCGTCGGGCCCGGGCGGAAGCGGGTCGCACGCTCCCGCAGGGCCGAGAGCATCCCGTCGACGGCCTCGTGGCAAAGGGCGTCGAACGCGTCGAGGACACTCGCGGGCGTTCGGCGCACGATGTTGACGTTGAACGCGGCGTAGGCGGTGGCGGGGGTAGTCACATCGTACCCGCCCCTCCCATCGCGCAGGATCAACAGGCTCGGCGGGGTTGCGGGACCCGCAAGGTGATCGGTCAGCTCGACGGCCCATTCCGCGCGGCTCACGATGGCAGCCGCCAGCACCGCCGCATTGAGGCCCGCTTGCGGGAAGCCCGCGTGGGTCGGCAGGCCGACCACGAAGGCCGTTGGCAGGAGCTTGCCGATGGTTCCCAAGGCGACGCTGCGGCCCGCAGACCCGTCGCCGTCGTCGGCGATGGCGTCGAGGTTCACGGCTCCGATCAAGTCCAGATCGTGCTCTCGCGCGATGGCACGCAGCTCGGGTGCGGCCCTTCGTGCGCCGTCCGAGGAACGCTCCTCGTCCGGGACCGCGACGAACAGGATGTTGCCGCGATCGCCCTCCCTTGCGAAGCGCTCGGCCACCGCGATGCCGGCGGCGAGGCCCGCCTTCATGTCGAGCAGTCCGCGGCCGGGCAGGAACGCACCGGAGGCAAGGTCCGCTTTGGCCCGCATCTCCGCAGGCGTGCTCGCCGACCGGTCCAGGCGCCGCATCAGGGCCGCCGCCAGAGCCTCGGGCTCGGTTGCGATCGCCGCCAGATCGCCGTAGTCGCTCACGGCGACGGTATCGTAGTGCCCCGTGAGCAGGACCGTCTCGCGTCCCCGTCCGCGCACCAGCATCGCGACGCACTGCCGCCGACCATCAGGCGGAACCCCAAACGTCCACACCTCGGCTGCCGGCGCTTTGAGACGGGTCGACAACTGCTCGGACAACCACGGGCCGAACGAGGCTTCGTCGGCCGATCCGGTGACGCTCGGCCTCCGCGTCATCGCGATCGCCCACGCCTGGGCCGATGCCGCTACGCGCGCGCTGCCCGCCACTCCATGGTCCGCCATCGGCTGCATGCTCCTCACTCGTCCAAAAAACTCCGTCGGCCCGGTTGCCGATTTCCCCCGCCTGAGCGGCCGAGTTCAGCGACGGTTGCGCGTCCGGCGTGAACCAGTTCTGCCGGCGACGCCAGTCCCCCCGGAAGTTCGGCGAACGAGCACGCGCCTTGCGTGACGAGGTCACGGATCGCGTGCCCCGTCACGGAGGGGACAGGGTCAGGCCAACGCTGTCGATCGTCATAAGGCCTTCCCAAAGGGAGTAAGGCGTGTTTGGGCAGCAGCGAGAAGCGGACGTCACTCGCTTTAGGCTCGCTTGATGAGCAGGCGAGCGGCGCGGCCTTCGATCCCGCTCTGCTGGTCGGACTGACCACCTGCCTGCGCGTCGAACCCACCTTCTCGCCGCGCTGGCATCTGCAGGCCCGTGTTCTCGGACTGAGCGCCGCGACCCATCAGTCCATCGAGCGGCTCCGTGTCGACCAGTTGCGCCAGACGCTGCAACGGGAAGCGCTCTTCGACAGACAGCGGTCGCTCGCCACGCCACCGGATCTCACGCGGCTCTGCGTCATCCACCCGACCGGTGCGGCCGGCTATGCCGATGTCGCCGCCGAACTCGATCGATGGCAGAGCGCCGGTCTACTGATCCTTCAACGCCATGAGACCCCGTTCGAGGGCGAACGCGCGGCGGCCGGATTGATCGCGGCGCTGATGATGGCCGCTGACACGGTGGAGGGCGTCCGCCCCGATCTCATCATGATCGTCCGCGGCGGTGGCGCGAGCGCCGGATTGCAGAGCCTCAACAACGAGAGCCTCATCCGCACGGTCTGCCGCTGCCCGGTGCCGATCGTCAGCGGCGTCGGCCATGCCGTCGACCGCACCTTGCTGGACGAGGTGGCCTGGCGGGCCTGCGACACCCCCAGCAAGGCGCTCGCCCTCGTGGCCCGCCTGATCGGCGCCCCCGCCGGCCGTGCCCGTGCCGATCTGGGGGCGATCACGACGGCGGCCCGCCAGCGGATTGCGAGCGCGACAGACGGCCTGTCGCTGGCACGGGACCGGGTGGTCGCCGCCGTCGACAAGGCGGTCGACCAGGCCGGGGCCGATCTCCGGACGCTTGAGGTGGGTCTCGACAGCGCGAAACGATCCCGCAGCCAGAGCCTCGCGCAGTGCCGCATCGATGCCGATCGCCTCTGACGAGAGTGCGCCGCGCGCGGTCGGGCGCTGATCACTGACGCCGAGAGGGCCGGGCTCACCCTGAGCCACAGCCTCACAGCCGAGATCCGGCGCCGTCTCGCCCACGTCGATCCAGGTGATGCCCCGTCCGCGGCTGTCACACGCGTCGCGACCGCGCAGGTGGCGGCCGCCGCCCAGCATTGCAACGCCCTGTTCGCCAGCATCACGGCCGCCGTCCGGACCCGCTTGGCCGCAGCCGAGAGCGCTCTCGTCCGCAGCGAGGCGCACCTTGCCGAAACCGATCTCGCAGCCGTGCTCGGGCGTGGCTTCGCCCTCGTGCTCGATGCCGACGGGCACCTCATCCGCTCACAGGCCGCCGCCCTCCACGCTGGCCGCGTGACCCTCATGCTCGCGGACGGTCTGGTGACCGCCGTCCTCGAGACCTCTCCGGCCACCATTCCCAGAAAGCACGACCGATGACCCAGAACACCACAATCCCAGCGCCCACCCAAACCTACGCCGCCGCCTATCAGCGTCTCAACGAGATCGCTACACGGCTGCGCGCGCCGGGTTCGGCCGCCACCATCGACACCTTGGCGGCCGACGTTCGCGCCGCCCGGGACGCCTATCAGGCCTGCAAGGATCGGCTCGACGCTATCCGGCGCGAGATCGACCAGGAGATCGGGCCGGCCGACGCGGACGCCTGACCCCGACGCCACGCCGGGCGGCTGCGACGGACCTCACGTCCAGCCGCCTTGCGCCGGCACCTGCGGGCCGGGCCACCACCCAGCCATTCCGATCCCGAGAGGCGACCCGTCTCGGCCTCGACATCCGCTTCGTGGTCACCAACGTGGCAGAGGGCACGCCGGCCTGGATCTACGA
>NZ_JAMOIM010000081.1 GCF_026130545.1 Lichenifustis flavocetrariae
GCCCGGGACAGAACCGGTCCGGCTTGGTGTCGAGGCTGCCGCGGCGGCCTTGCGCGAGGCTGGCACGACCTGCGGTGAAGGCCTCGTTCCGAGCGACGCGGTCGGCGTAACGGTCGCGGCCGACGAGGCCCAGGGTCAGGGCGGCCACGAGAGGCGCCAGGCTGCTGTCGGCAATGCCGATGAAGACCTGCCCGGCCGCCACGATCCAGAGCTGCTTCGAAGCGGCGACGAGCACCGCGCCGATCGCGATGCAGGCGACGGCCAGGACCACGGCTGCGCGCTTGGCCGCAATGCGGTCGATCAACGCCACGAGCGGCGCCGTCGCGGCGATGCCGGCGATGCCGGCGAGGCTCATGGCGAAGCCGGTGCGGGCGGGATCGAACCCTTGATGCTGGAGGTAGACGCCGAGAAAGGGCCCGAAGCCCTCCCGTGCGCCGGCCAGCGTGAAGTTGAAGGCGTCGAGACCGAATGCTTGGTTCATGCTGGCCATCAGGGCGCGCGCTGTCCGCGACGATGAATTGAACGGCACGCGCCCGAAGGAAATCCGCAAATGCGGAAAATGGTCCCCCAGGACTCCTCTGCTCCGCTGTTGCAGAGTGTCGCGCTCCCCAGGCGTTTGCCGTGTCTGCGCTAGGTTCTTCCGTGCGAGCCCCATCTGCGGTCGCGTTGGATGAGACACTGAATGCGACATCGCCGCAAACCCCTGGCCGAGCAGGTCGTCGTCATCACGGGCGCATCGAGCGGGATCGGACTTGCCACGGCGAAGATGACGGCCGCCCGCGGCGCCAGAGTGGTCATGGCGGCGCGCAACGGCGAGGCGCTCGCGGCGATCCAGGCGGAGATCATCGCGTCAGGCGGTCGCGCCGTCCACGTGGTCGCCGATGTCGGCCGGCGCGAGGACGTTGGCGAGATCGTCGCAGCGGCCGTGACGGCCTATAGCGGCTTCGACACCTGGGTCAACGTGGCTGGACTGACGATCTACGGCAACCTTTGGGAGGTCAGCGACGAAGATAGCGAACGGCTGCTCCGGACCAACTTCTGGGGGACGGTGTATGGCTCGCTCGCGGCCGTGAAGCATCTGCGAACGAAGGGTGGCGGGCTGATCAACGTCGGCAGCGTGGCCTCGGACCTCGCCTTCCCCATGCAGGGGATGTACGTGGCCAGCAAGCACGCCATAAAGGGCTTCACCGACGCGCTGCGTATGGAATTGCTGCAAGCGGGGCTCCCGATCGCGGTCACCTTGGTGAAACCGACGTCGATTGACTCCCCACTTCCGCAGCACGCACGCAACTATATGGATCATGAGCCGTCGCTGCCGCCGCCCATCTACCGCCTTGAGGAGGTCGCCAATGCGATCCTCCATGCGGCCCTGCACCCCCAACGCGACATCATCGTGGGCGGCGGCGGCAAGGCGCTGACGACCCTGAACAGCTTTGCGCCCGGTCTCATCGACCTGCTTGCTCCCGCAGTGACCGCGTTCGAGCAGCGCAGCGAGGCGCCCCGCGATCCGTCCGGCTCCCTCCATTCTCCCAAAGGCGCTGGCCGCGTCCGAGGCGACGCCCCTGGCTACGTCATGCGATCGAGCGCCTACACGCGGGCCAGCCTCAACCCATTTGCAACCCTCGCCTTTGCGGCGGGGTCGCTGGCAATCTTCGCCCTTGCCGGCGCGGCGCGGCGTCGCCGCATGTGATAGCCGCGCTGGCTCAGGTGCACGCGGCCGAACGATCAGAAATACGCTTCTGAGCATTTACGGGTGCGGCGACTGTCATCGTGCCGAAATGTGGACATGCCCGATCAGTGCCGTCGTGGATTGAGGGGGTCGCTGCAAGAAAGTGAGCTGAGTGTACGCCAGACAAGAACAAAGTATGTACGGCTCGTCCGAATTCTTGTCCGTCAATCAAATTGTCCGATTTGTCGACGCCGGGGTGGATGCCGGACATCCAAAGAGTTGACCGCTAAACCCAGGATTTCCGGACGCTTTTCGTTTAACGTACACGGAAGTCACTTTCTTGCAGCGACCCCCATCTGTCTCAGCGGATCCTTGCCTCGGCGGAACGGAGGCTCGCCGTCGTCGCGGCAGAACTGGCGGAAAGCTGGGCCAAGGTCCAGGCAGAGGCCGCAGGCCGTTGCGAACAAGCCGCGCGCGTCGGCGACGACCTCGATCGATTGCACCAGGCCCTGACCTCAGCGGTGCCGCTGCAGATCGAGCGTACGGAAGCCCAAGTCCGCACCCTCATGCGGCACATCGCCGACAGCATCCGGAACGCGGCCAATCGCGTCGACCCCGACGCTCCCATGGCCCGGATCATAGCCAAGGCCGAGACCGCTGTGACGATCGAGAGCCGGGAGAGCGATCGTGTCCTCCAGGACATTGCAGAAGCGGCGGCCCGTCTTCTCGATCATCACGAGATCCTGCTGCAGCAGGCTGACTCCACTTTGGAGACCCTCGACCATGGCGCGATCCTGCGGCGCGGCTTTGCCATCGCGGTTGGTCCCACTGGTCAGGTGCTGCCGACCCGGGCGGCTGCGCTGGAGGCCGGCACCTTTACCTTGGAATTCAGTGATGGCGTGCTGGCCGTCGTCGCTGTGCATCCCCTTGCCAGTTGTGAGACCCACCGATGAATAAGTCCCCAACGTCCCCGCTGCCGGCTCTCGCGCCGACGGCCACTTATGCCGAGGCTTATGCGACGCTCGCGGCGATTGCCGAGCGGCTTCGCTCGACCGGCACCACCGCAACGATTGACACCCTGGCGAGTGACCTGCGTGAGGCGCGTGCCGCCCATGCGGTTTGCCGCGACCGGCTGGCGGCAATCCGGCGCGAGATCGATGCCGAAATCACGGCCGTGCGGGCGGACGAAACCACAGCCGTCGCATGAGCGCGGTATCTTGGAAAGCTGCAGGCCGCCAAACGGCCCCTCGCCAACTCCGAATTCCTGAACGACGAAATCGCGACCTGCCGCTAAGGTGGGTCACGAAAACGGCAGGATTTGAGCTGGTTGGGCTGAAGCGTCTATACAGGCAAACTCGGCGTCCCGGCATGGTGATCCAAGCCGGACTCCGTCGCGGGTCTCCAACAAAGGTGGAGGAGCGGACTTGATCTCGACCTCGACGGGGCCCCACCCGCAGCTTGATCTGTTCGGGGATCTGCACCCGGGTCAAGGCGGGCCTCATGGAACAAGCCGTCATAGCAGCGGCGCGGGACGACGTCGGCGCTCCGCGTCAATCCCGGAGCCCGACACCATGGCCCGTCTTCTGTCCGAACATGAGGATTATCGGGTCCTTCGCCGACTTCTGCCTCGCCCGATCTCTCCAGCGCGCCCGCTTGCGGCGGGCGAAAAGCTCATCGTGATTGTCGATACCGAAACCACGGGGCTCGATCATGCGCGCGATGAGATCATCGAACTCGGCATGGTGGCTTTCATCCACAACCCGAGCGGCTTGATCCTTGACGTCGTTGGCGTGTTCAGCGCTTTGCACGAACCTTCGCGGCCGATCGGCCCGGAGATCACGCGTCTGACCGGCATCACGGCCGCCATGGTGGAAGGCGAGAGGATCGACATCGATGCGGTCGAACGGTTTATCGAAGGCGCCGATCTCGTCATTGCGCATAATGCCGCCTTCGACAGGCCCTTCTGCGAAAGGCTGGCACGCGGCTTTGCTCCGAAGCCTTGGGCCTGCTCGGTCAAGGAAGTCGACTGGGCAGGGTTCGGGTTTGAGGGCGCCAAGCTTGGCTACCTGATCAATCAGTGCGGGTTGTTCCACAACGGCCATCGTGCCGTCGACGACTGCCACGCCCTGCTGGAAATACTGGCTGCCACGCTGCCGGACGCCGCGACGTCGGCCCTGTCTCACTTGATCGCTAGCGCCGAGACAACCCGTATCAGGCTCTGGGCCGAGGGTGCTCCGTTCGAACTGAAGGACGAACTGAAACGGCGAGGCTACAGGTGGGACGCCGGCGGTGACGGACGACCACGATGCTGGTGGGTCGAGGTTGAGGAGAAAGCCTGCGAGGCAGAGATCGCCTATCTCGAGCAGGAAATCTACATGCGACGGGTTCGGCCGCGTGCCCAACGGATCACGGCTTGCGAGCGCTATAAGGCGTTGTGAGCGCCCGGTGAGACCTCCTTGGCGGTGCATCCCATATGGGGAAATGAACCACTTCCTGAGCGACCGCGGTGGGCTCGCCCTCAATCAGGGGTCCAAGAGGCAGTATAGATCCAGGACCGGTTGGAACCCTCGCAGAATAATGTGAGACCTGACCAGGAGCCTACGATCGCGACCACTCCAACGCACCCGCTTGTTCGTGCAACGGCTTTTACCACAAGTTCAAGACTTCGCCGGAAATCCGCGCGGTCAAACGAAAATACACCTTTGTTTTAAGTCACTGATAAAGAGAATGAAAATATGATCCAAACCGGATCTTCCCCCCCTTTAAGAAAAACGGAACTTTCCATGCCTGTCTCCACCATGACCGACCTCAAGGCGATCAAGACGCAAGCGCGTACACTCGATCCCTTCAGCCGCCTTGTGCTCGCAGCCGATCTTCTAACCACGAACAAAACATTCTCTCCCGCCGGGACAGACATTCGCCGCGAGAAACACTTGGCTCCCAATGGCCGTAGGCTCTGGCCAATGATCGGCGGCTCCGATCTTTGCCTCGATGGCTGCTTTGCAGCCTTTGAGACCGACTTGTTCCCTCTGCGCTACAAATCCGGCGAAACGGTCAATCTCGTGGTGATGACCTGCCCGGCCGTCGAAGCCATCGGGCACAAGATTGGTCATCCTGTCCATGTGATCATGATCGGCGATGCCACGCATAAGCCGGCGGGCCTCGCTGCCCTGAGCTACGGAGCCTATGCGGTCGATGATCATTCGGAGGACGATGACATCGTGAGTGGGCCTGAAGCCGGCTACGATCGATGGCGGGCCGTGTCGTTGCAAGCGGAGTTGGAGCGGCCGTATTTTAGCCCGGTCGCGGTCAGCTCGGATGCGATTGAAGTGACGCTTCCCAAAACCATGAGCGCGAGCCGGTTCGAGAAAGAACTGCTTGACGGGCTCGCGCGAAACAACCTTGGAGCCTGGGCCATGCGCGATGAAGGGATCTTCTACTGCGCCAAAGACCTGCAGATTGACCCCCACCTGCTGCAGCGTGCTACGAAATGGAGCGATGGGTCTCTCAGCAAAGCCTCCGCTCTCATGCTGATGAATACAGGCAGCGACATCGACCGGATCGCCAGCGTGATTGAGCGTATGCTGGTCCGGTATGCCTTTGATATCGAATAAGATGTGAACAGGCGGCCGAAGCTTATCATCCTTGGTCCGACATGGCCGCGCTCCTGCGCGGCCATGTCCCAATAAGGCCATCAGGACACAGCGCGCCTCCTTGTGCTGCACATGGTTGGTGCCAAACTAGCCTGAAAATAGAGGACCAAGCTGACGCATTAAGTCTATCAAGTAAGATCATCCCCTTTCAGTTGAATACAATCCAATAGAATTCCATGCTGTTAAGACGCGTCTTTGTAAAATCGGAAAGGGGGTAGATAAGTAAGTAATTATAGTTTTTCCCCTCAGAAAGAACTTCGATAGCAATCGCACGGAGCAAGCTCCGGTCGAACGATCAACAAAGACGAAGCCATTCGTGATGACCCGACGGCATCACGCTTCAGCCTAAGCGCTCCTCACGCGACGCAGGCGATCAAACAGTCACATCACACTACGCCCTGAAGGCGTCATTGATCGGCCTGGCGACCGCAGGCCCTGCCGATGACGCTTGGGTAACGACCTCCGGAAACCTGCCACGGCGATTTATCCGTCCGGACGAGGCCATCTCACACCCACCGTCTCTGAAGAGAGATCCCCCCCCCCAAAGGACATGACATGACAACATTGACCAAAGCCAAATTGCCACGCTCAAAGCGAGCACGATCCAATATCCCGGCCGCCATTCGGGCCCACTACGCCCAGGGCGTTCAGTACAAGACGATCGCACAGCGCGTTGCCGAGATGCAGGACATGGAGCGAGAGCTCACCGAGCACCGCGCGAGAGGCGATTGCAAGGGGAGCGAATTCATCGAGCATACCCTTGCGTTGAATGTTCTGGCAGTCGCGATGAAGCCGCCAGAATCCGTCGCTGAAGCTCGGACGAAAGTGCGACATCTCACCGAGGCTGTAAAGTCACCCGCCTACCATCGCCTGTCCCCGCTCGCTGCCGTCATTATTGATGCCATCGTGGCGTTCGAGGGTCAGGCCGAGATCCCGCTCGACCCACCTGCAGCCTAGGCGAAGACGCCACGCCTATATCCCCCCAAGAGCCACACTCCGCGAGCAGCCCGCTTGCGTCATTCGAAATCGGAGAACTTCAATGAATACAAACGACAACAAAATAGAGTCACAAGCGTCTTCTCTTCCCAATTCAGTGTTTGCCGATTATGTGGCAACGTATCGTGATGTGCCCATGGAGATGTCACTTCTAGCCTGCATGAGGATGGCTGAACAAGTGTATCACCAACTAGAGATTCTGAACAAGGAGAAAAGCGAGGTTACAGCAGGTTGCCTTCATAGTCTAAATTTTCTCTTGGTGATGACCGCTGTAATACCAGCTAAGAGCAGAGCAGAAATCCAAGCCAAGGCATTGTATCTTGGGGGATACCGGCGTTTGTTTAAGACTTGTGATCCACGGCTGTTCGTGATCCTGAATACAGCGATTATTCACGAATGTGAGCTATGGGGCATGGAATCGGTCGATGTGTTGGAGCCTACAAACAATCCACAAATCCACTGACCATCGGAGACGCAATGCTGGTCATGTCAAACAAACCCGGACGTGGCAGAGATTTGCCCACTCAAGGTCTTTAGCAGGCCGGTCCGGCCCGGGTTTTGCGCTGCTGACCGCACACTCTGGCTATCGCTGCGGGGTGACCATTTCGATCCCCCATTCAGATCTCCCCCCTTTATCACGGCATGCAGATTGCGGACGGCGGTAGCCGCAGCCAAGTCGTTGGGCTTCGGCAACTCACGGTTGCTGTAACTTTTTGAGCCTCTTGTCCGCTTGATGCACCGCTATTGGTAGCCGGGCCTTCCATCGCTCGCCACGAGCAAAGTCGGCCCGGGCAAGCCGCACCCGACCCTGACGAAGGATGAGGGTGGCGGCGATGACCTTCGTGTCGACTGCCGGAAGTAAATGGCCGACGCCCGGTCCAGGCGGGGGATCGAAGTCGCAAACGGCTACCGGCATCTCGTTATTGTCGGCGGAAAGCTGCGGCTGATCTGCTTTTGCGGCTTCGTCCTGATCCTGCACCTTATCAGAGTTATCAGTGGAACTTTCGCTGGGCCAGTTCGCGACGTCCGCAAGGAGTGTAGGTTCGGCCGACATTGGTGGGGCTGGTACCTCGGCCTCTTCCGCAGCCTTCGCCTCGATCGCTGGCGCCCGTTTTGGACGGGATCTTGCCTGGACTTTCGGCTCATTCACTGCTGAATCAGCAGCCTCATTGAGCACGGGTAGGACACGTCCAGTCACTTCGGACGGCACGGGCGCGTCCGGCCTTGGTAGCGGCGTCTCCGGCCAAGCAGCAATGAAGGGCTGATCGTCGGCTTGTGGCCACTGGGGCGCGAGCGGCTTCGGAGTAGCGAATTTTCGGCTACCTGACCGAACCTCGACGGTGAAAGGCTTGATGACGCGGCGCAATTGTACGTTCGTTCAGATGAAGATGGTGTGGGTTCTTGCCGCTGGGGGTGTTACCAGGATGCCCAGCTTTGCATCCGGCCCGGCCGTTTCGCTTCCGCCCTTGTGCCAGTGGTGGGTCGTACAGTCCATCATTTTCCTGGGTTTCACAGTCCGATCGACCCATCCGTGCGGCTCCTGCGAGGAAAGGAGGCGGACTGCAAATCATCGTTCACTGCCCGGCAAACTCCGCATTTAGATGTGGTTAATACGAAATGTTCTTATTATCAAAGGCTTGGAAGCCAGCCCGAGGGGGAAGCCCGACGAAGAGTGCCGTCAGGGTTGACGCAGTGGATCCGTCGGGCTCGGATTATATCAAATGAACCGCTCTCACCTGTGCCTTTGCCTCTTGGCCCTCCGGTGATGAGGCCTACCGGAAACCAGCGGTGAAGGCCGTTTCGTTCTCCGTGCATCAGCACCGGCCCTCCGCTGCAGCCGCTTAGATTGAAACCGAGTGGCGGCATTTTACCGTGCATTGGTCCGTCCCTCGCCGGATCGTAGGTAAAAATGATCTCGCTGTCGGTGACATCTTCGACTGCCGGCAGAGCGCCGAAAGCATTGAACTCGGCTGATTGGTCTCGGTGAACAATGCGAATGATCTTAGGAAAGCCAGCCAAGCTGGCCGCTCGCATTCGTTCCGGGACCGGCGGAGGCCAACTGCCGCTACAATCGATCGTGACGGCGTCGATGGCGCGGAGTTCGCCTTCCGACACAGAGAATGTTGCGATATCGAGAGTTTTGTCTCGATCGATCAGAGCGCTGTCCAAATCGAATGACGCAAAGCGAACCTGACACACAATTGACGGTGTTCGGGCACGCGCCGCAGACCATGCTTCGATGACATGGTCTGCCGTGATGCCGACTACTCCGCCTTTGAACCGCAGGAAAAAGCATGACGCGCCTTGCACTTCCTTCGGAAAGGCCAATTCGCGATCATGCCAATAAATCGGCGTGCAAACGCGCAAGGTGAAAAGCGAAATCTCGTTGAGCAGCTCCGGTCCAAGCACGGTCTGCATCCTAAATCACGATCCGTTCGACCTCGTCGAGTGTGATCTGGTCGCTTGTGCGGTCGTAGAGCTTTGTCGTTCGCGGGCTCTCATGTGCCGCCATCGTTTGAGCATTCTCGAGGGTACCACCGTTTTCCAGGTACGCCGTGATGCCTGTCGCGCGAAACGTGTGACAGCCGATCGCGGCTGAGACCCCCGCCGCCTTCGCCCGCCGCACCACCATGCGATAGGTATCGACCCGATGCAGCGCCTCTTCGGTCAACAGCCCTGTTCGGCCGCGGACGGAGCGGAAGAGAGGGCTCTTTTTCGCCTCCTGAATTCCTGCCGCGTGCAGGTAGGCGTCGAGATAGTGCTCGAGGTTATGATGGCAGGGCATCTCGTGGACCTTGCCGCCTTTCTCGTGCAGGCGCACCCACCAGCGCTTGCCTTGCCCATAATAGTCTTCGACCCGCATGGCAACGGCGGCGCCGACGCGGGCGAAGCTGTAAGCCATCAGGGCGATGAGCGCCCGATCGCGCAGGCCGATGAGGGTCGAGGTGTCGATGCTGTCGAGGAGCCGTCGAGCTTCATCCGGGACGAGCACCGGGGTTTTGCCGCGCTTGATGACGTGTTTCGGCGCGCGAACGGAATGGGCGGGGTTGAGGGCGATGACCTGGCCGGTGACGAGATAATCGAACAGCATGCGGATGGCGGCGAGGTGCTGTTTGATGGTCGGCTTTTCGAAGCCGTCCGCCATACTCTTTAGATAGGCGCCGACATGGATGGGCTCGATGTCGCCCAGATCCGGAATGCCGTTCCGGTCACACCAGTCGAAGAAGCAGAGGCAGGCGCGCTGATACGCGGCCCGGGTGTTATCGTTGGCGATCGAGCCGAAGAAATTGGCGAAGCGTTTGGAGGCGCGCGGCCCGGCGCCGGCGACGAGCGCCGGCACGATGATCGGCCGGCCGAAGGCGCCGGACTGGTCAACGGTCGCGAGCGGCAGCGATTTGATTTTCGCAACCGCGCGCGCCGGGTCAGCCGGTTTGATCGGCTTGTTGGCCGGGTCGGTGTTCGGGACGTGGGAGCCGTACTTGATCATGGCAGTTAGTGTAACATAACGTCCTTTATGTTGCATAAACGATCCGCGGGCGGGACGATTCTTTGTACGTTCATGGTACGGATTATATTTGTACGGAATGAAGCCGTATGATACAGTCTGACTGGAAAGGAGATCCCATGCCCCGTCCACATTCCGACAACGGCCGCGTCGAGCTTCGACTCCGGCCCGAAGACAAAGCCGTCCTGACCCGCGCCGCGGCGATCGAGCGGCTCGACCTGACCGGATATATTCTCCGCAATATGCTGCCGCAGGCTGAAGCCGTGATCGAGCGTGAAGAGCGTCTGCAATTATCCGAGCGCGACTCCTTGCACGTGCTGGACCTGCTGGAAAATCCGCCACCCGCACCAGCCCGTCTCATCCGCGCCGCGAAGGCTGGCTTCACGCTCGAATGAACGCGGTCGAATGGACAGAACTACCCATTGACCGATCGCACGATCGCGGCGCTTTCGATTGCGGCGAGGCCGATCTCAATACTTACCTGTTGCGCTATGCCCGGCAGAACCATGAGAGCGGCGGTGCGAAATGTTTTGTGGCTGTGCCGGCCGCGACGCCGACACGGATCCTCGGCTTCTACACGTTGAGCCCTGCCTCGCTGCTCTATGCCCGCACGCCGGCGATCCTCCGCAAGGGACTCGGCCGCTATGACGTGCCGGTGTTTCGGCTGGGGCGATTGGCGATCGACAAGAATGTTCAAGGTCGTGGATTGGGTGGTGCCCTGCTCCTGCGCGCCGCCGATCGCTGCATGCGGGTGGCGGAAGAAGTCGGCGGCGTCGGCATGTTGATCGATGCCAAGAACGACCGGGCAGCAGCGTGGTATGCCGGCTATGGCGCGGTGCTGCTGCTCGACGCATCACTGTCTTTGGTGCTGCCCTTCGCGACAGTCGCTGATGCCGTCGCGGCGGCTCGCTCATTGTGACAACCGTCGAAAAGTGCGGGATCGGCCGCGCGCACTAGAGCCGAGTAATTACCCAGGCCCTTGCCACGCAAGGAAATCGCTGATTCCCTTAGCGAATGAGCCGATTCGATCTTGAGCGTT
>NZ_JAMOIM010000082.1 GCF_026130545.1 Lichenifustis flavocetrariae
GGAGGTCATCGGCCGGCGGCCATCTACACCTTGATCGAGACAGCCAAGCTCAACGACGTCGATCCTCAGGCTTGGCTCGCCTGGGCTCTGGCCAAGTTGCCCGATCACCCGGCCAAGCGAATTGATGAGATCCTGCCGTGGAACTGGAAGGCAGCCCGAACCGCCGAAGCCCTCGCCAAAGCCGCCTGACCACGCCGCGCCGGGCGAAAACTGCCCGCCTGCGGTACCGGCCGGATGCTTACCATCAGGAAAGCCCCTTGACCCATCCACTGCTTGATGGTGCCGAAGGGGTGTTCGACGGTTTCGCGGCGGCGGTCGAGAATGTCAGGACGGGCCTTCAGCCGGGCGGCGATGCGGTCGAGCACGGCCTCGTTCTCCAGCCGCGAGACATGCCGGTATGTTCTGGTGCAGCGCGGGCGGAGGGCGCAGGCCTTGCAGGCGTTCCGGTTGGCATAGTCGATCTTCACGTTGTCGCGCGACTTGCCTCTTCGGCATGGCGAGAGGATCTGCCCGGCCGGGCAGATGAAGACGTTCTTGTCGGGATCGTAGCGGAACACGTCCTTGCTGAAGAAGCCCTCGCGCACCGCCGGGCCGCGCACCGGCTTCGGCACATAGGCTGTGACGCCGGCCTTCTCACAGGCCTCGATGTCCTCGATCTTGAAGTAGCCCCGATCTGCCACCGCCTCGATCCGCTCGACGCCGAGCGTCGCCATCGCGGCTGTCACGGTGGGCGCGAGAAGCCCCATGTCGAGAACCTGGTTGCTGACCTCCTGCTCGACGATCAGCTTGTGCTTCACGTCCACGGCAAGCTGCACGTTGTAGCCGACGCCGACCTTGGTCATCTTGGCCATGGCGCGGCTGTCGGGATCGGTCAGCGAGATCTGGTCGGCGCCGGTCCGCTCCAGCTCGGCCAGCATCGCCATGTGGCGGTCGCGCTTGCCCTGGATGGCCGCAATCTTCTCCTTGAGCTTGCTGTCGCTCCGCACGCCCGTGCTGCCGCCATCGTCTTCCTGCGTATCGCAATCGTCCAAACGCTTCAGGTACGTCGCCAGCTTCTCGTCCGCCTTGCGAATGAACTCGGCCAGGGAACCGCGCGTGAAGTTGCGGTCCTTGTTGTTGACCGCCTTGATCCGCGTGCCGTCGACCGCCAGCAACTCCCGCCCGAACAGGTCGAGCTGGCGGCACAAGAGCACGAACTCCCGGAACACCGGCCGGAACGCGGCATGGTTGTCGCGGCGGAAGTCGGCGACGGTCTTGAAGTCGGGTTTGAGATGGCGAAGCAGCCAGATCACCTCGACATTGCGATGGGTCTCGGCTTCCAGGCGCCGGCTCGATCGCACCCGGTTCAGGTAGCCGTAGACGTAGAGTTTGAGCAGGTCGGCAGGATCGTAGCCTGGCCGCCCGGTGGCCTTCGGCATGACACGGGCAAATCCCGCAGCCGCAAGATCGAGCCCGTCAACAAAGGCTTCGATAAAGCGGACCGGATTCTCTGGCCCGACGTAATCGTCTACAGCTTCCGGCAGGAGCAGCAGTTGCAAGCGGTCGGATCCCGAGATGTGCGCCATGGCTCATCGTAGCGCCGATAGACACGCCTCGGAATCCACTCAGCCCGACTTTCCACTCAGTCTGCTTGAGTTTCGCACAAACGCCCGAGAGGGTCTAAGCGCAAACTTTTAGGTTGAGTAAGTGACGCACCAAACGGCTCCGAATAGCCAAGGACCCGTGATGCAGACGGCGCGACCCTGCCACTCGTAAAAACGGCTCCTTGCGCGTCAAGACGGGACGCCGGCATTCCAAGCTGCCTCGATCATTTGGAAGATCTCGTCCACCGCTGTCTCCGGATCGGCTGCCTCACGGGCCAGCGAATATGCGTCGATCACGAACCTAGCGATGGCCCGGCAGGCCGTTGCGCTCTGTGACGGTCGGAGATCGGCAATCGCCGTCGCTAGCGACTGCGCATGACGCAACCTCATCGCTCCGTCGTATTCCCTTAGGGCGGGTGACTTGTCGATCATGCACCATACCGGGGCGGCGCTTTCCGCAGCACAATGCTGCACAAGAGCTCGGATCTCGTCGCGCAGCGCTGGAATAAGCGGCTCGTGTGGCGGACGGCTGGTGACCGCCTGCATGAGACGATGCTCGAAGTGTTCCTCCTGCTCGAATACCAACGCCTCCTTGGAAGCGAAATGGGAAAACAGGGTGGTGACGGCGACATCAGCCTCGGCAGCTACGTCGCGGATGCCTACTTCATCATACCCACGTTCTAAGAAGAGTCGCAGAGCCGTGCCGGCAATCTTTTGGCGGGTCATGGCCTTTTTTCGCTCACGGCGTCCAGACGTCACGATCACCCTTTACGGTTGCAGGAATAAAACTGTATCTGTTGCAAAAAACTAACTGGTAGTGTTTAGAGTGTTCATACACTATCAGCGCCATAGGTCGATCGCATGAAAAAAGTGAGCTTCGCTAAGTTCGGTGGTCCGGACGTCTTGCAACTCGTGGATGCCGAAGCGCCCCACGCGGGTCCCTGCCAGGTTCGCATCGCGGTTCGCGCGGCAGGCGTGAACCCTGTCGATTGGAGAAATCGTGAAGGCCAGTTCCAGAGGGTTCGTCCGATCGAGTTGCCCGCAGGGGTCGGGCAGGACGCCGCGGGTGTTGTGGACGAGGTCGGCGAGGGCGTCGAACGGGTCGAGATTGGCGACCAAGTGTTTGGCAGAGGTTCAAGCACCTACGCCGAGTTCGCCGTGCTATCGTCCTGGGCCCGCATCCCAGAAGGTCTGACGTTCGAGGAGGCGGCCGGGTACCCGTCCGTGGTGGAGACGGCGCTGCGCATCATCCGCGAGGTCGGTGTGCAACCTGGGCAGACGCTGCTGGCCAGCGGCGCGGCCGGTGGTGTTGGATCGGCGGTGCTGCAGATCGCCCGCGACCGTAGCATCAGGGTCATCGGTACTGCCGGGGCCGCGAACCAGGACTACCTGCGGAGCCTGGGCGCCACCGCCACGACCTACGGCGCGGGCTGGGTCGAGCGGGTGCGGCAGTTTGGCCGCATCGATGCGGCCCTCGATCTGGCTGGCTCGGGCGTGATCCGCGAGCTTGTCGATCTGACCGGGGACCCGCGAAAGGTGATCTCCATCGGCGATCTTGGCGCGCCGGAACTCGGCGTTCGCTTCTCCGGCGTGGCCGGAAGCATGCCCGATGCGCTTGCCGACACCGTAAGGCTCATTGCTGCGAAGAAGCTCCACATCCCGGTCGAGAAGTCATATACGCTCGCCGATGCTGCGGCGGCACACATCGACAGCCAAGCAGGTCACACGCGCGGGCGCCGGGTCGTGGTCCCCGAGAACTCTGATCACGGCTTGCAGCGCTGAAGGTTCGGAGTTGGGGCTGAAGGTGCCATGCCGGGTGCATGGCTCTTAAATTTTGCTTGGGACTTTGCGCGGTCGCTAAAATGTCTGACTTGCATTGGCTTTGTGATAATCTGAATGCGGGCATATCAAACCTCGCGCGGCTCGAATGGACCGACGGACGTTCGTCGCTTCCTCAATAGGAATTGTATCTGCTGGCGCCGTCTCGGCGGCCGAGCAACCGTCGCTGCGATCCAGGCTTCTCGGTGTCTGGTCTCTAATTGAAGCTGTGACGGTCAAGGAAACCGAGATCGTACCTTGGCTTGGTCGGCAGCAGCCCATCAAAGGCAACCTGATCTATACCGAGAGCGGTTGGATGAGTGTGCATATCACAGGTGCAGTGCCGAGAACGATTTCTCGAGGCGACTTCCTTAAGCTGCCTGCCGAGGATCGGGTGGTTTGGCTCGATGCATACTACGCATACTACGGCAGCTTCGAGATCGACGAGGTCGCACACGTTGTGACGCATCACGTTGCCAATTCTCTCCTGCCCTACGAGACCGCGACAATGCTGAAGCGCAATGTCGCGATCAACGGAGATATCTTGACGCTGCTGACCCCACCCCGCGACGACGGCGGTGGCAAAACCTTCAATCGTCTTGTTTGGAAGAAGGCCGCTTAGAGCGATTGCCGAAGCCGCTTCAAGGACGGACCGTCCTTAAATCTTGCAGACCGTGTGGAAAGTCGGGCTGAGTGGATTCCGCGCTTCCGTAGGGCGGTGTACCTTGTGGCATGTCGCACATCTCGGGGTCCGACCGCTCGCAGTTGCTGCTTCTGCCGGAAGCGGTGGACGACTATGTCGGAGCGGACAATCCGGTCCGGTTCATCGAGGCCTTTGTCGACGGGCTGGATCTTGCGGCAGCGGGGTTCGCCCGTGTCCTGCCGAAGGCGACGGGACGCCCCGGCTACGATCCGGCCGACCTGCGTTCGAGCCGAATGGCGTCACCGCGTCCGTTATAGACGTCGGCGGGCGCGAGATTGTCCAGGCTCTCGTGATAGCGTCGGGTGTTGTAGTGGTCGACGAAGGTCGCGATCTCGGCCTCCAGATCGCCCCTGAAGTCTATGCCGACCTCAAGCACGGTGTCGCTCATGCACAGGCGGTCGAGCCGCGCCCGCGCTTCGATCTCGGCCTCGATACGAGTGAGCTTGTGTCCCGACTCGAACTCTTTGCCAATCTCGACGAGCGGCAACTCGGCAAAGTTATCCGGCTCCTACGTCCGCGATTCACCGTGCCGGGCGAGCGTATTGTGCAAGAGGGCGAGCAGGGCGATGCGCTCTATTTTGTAGCTTCAGGGGCGGCAGATGTGCTGCTGCCCGGCGGATCGGTGCCACTAGGAGCCTGTCCCGGTAACGGATTGCCTCATAAAGTTTGGGTGCGCGGGCGGACGGCGCTGATGGATTTGCGTGATCGCCGTCCTCATGTGGTGAGCTTGGCGAGGTTGTGGGCGGTGCAGATCAACGCCCATTCTCCGGTGACCTTTTCGACACCTCGGAGGAGAAGCTGGCGGAAGCCGCGGGCGCTCTTGATCTGCCCGAACACGGGCTCGACGATGCATTTCCGCAGCCGGTAGCGGCTGCGATGACCGCCCTGCTTGAGCCGTCGCCGCATAGCTGCTGTCAGGGGCCCGCCGGCCGGCTTGCCCTCGGCCGGCCGCTTGGCCCGGCCTGTCGCCACATAGCCTCGCACGCCGCGCTCCACGAGACCGGCGAGGTTGGCCTCCGAGCAGAAGCCGTGATCGGCCGATACTTCGTCGGGCAAGCGACCGGCGTTGACGGCCGTGGCGTCGAGCAGGGGCAGCAGCCCGTCCTGGTCGGAGGCGGACTGGGTCAGGCGGTGAGCCACAATGATCTGGTGCTTGCCGTCGACCGCCGCCTGACCATTGTAGGCCTGGATGAACCCGTCCCGGCCCACCATGATGCGGCTTTCGGGATCGGTGAAGTTGCGCTGGGCCGTCGGCTCCGGCGTGCCGGTCGGGCGCTTGGGTTTGGGGCCGCTCCGTTTGGACGGTGTGCCATCCGCCTTGGGCGACGGCACAGGGCGCGCTGCGTCCTTCGCCGCCGCGGCGACGCGCGCCTCGGCTTCGAGCGCCGCGCGCGCGGCACGGATGCGGGCGAGCCGCTGCTGCTTGTCGGCCATCCAGTTCGGCATCTCATCGCCGCGCCGTTCGGCCCCGTGCTCGCCATCCTCGCGATCATCGGCGTCCGTTGCCGTGTCGAGCCAGGCCTTCACCTCCGCGGCCAGTTCAGCTTCCACCTTCTCCATGCGCGCATAGCTCATGGCCTTGTGCTTGGAGGCGTTGGCGCGCAGCTTGGTGCCGTCCACCGCCACGTGGCCAAGGCCCACCAGACCCGCCCGCTGGCACAGCGCCAGCACCTGAACGAACAGCTCGCCCAGCGCCGTCAGGTGGCGGCGGCGGAACTCGCTGATGGTGCGGAAATCCGGCCGGTTCAGAGCCGTGACAGCCTGGAAGTCCAGCCGTTCCTCGCAACACCGCGCGATGCGGCGCGAGGAGTAGACCCCCTGGCTGTAGGCATAAAGCAGCAGGGCTACCATCATGCCGGGGTGATAGGGCGGAAAGCCTCGTGCCTCGGTGTAAGCCGACAGGACCGCCGCAAGGTCCAATTCGTCACGAACGATGTCGCGCACCAAATGCGCCGGGTGGTCTGGCGGCACGAAATCCTGGACCGAGGGCGGCAGGAGCCACGCCTCATCAACACGCCACGGCCGGAAGCTCTTCATCATCAGAGCAGTGAATCAAATCACCTCGGCGCTGTCGAAGAAATTCGACCGTTACCGGGACAGGCTCCTAGGTTCGGGAGATATCTTCGGAGAGATGGCGCTCATTAGTGGCGAGCCGCGCCGGGCCGATGTCGTAGCCTCGACCTATTGTCGTCTCCTGGTGCTGCGCAAGGCCGATTTCGACCTCTTCATGCGCGACAACCGCGATGTCAAGTTCGAGGTTGACCGGGTGGCCGCTCAGCGCAATGCCATGATTCAAGCCGAGCCCGCCGCCGATACCACAGCGAACGGTTAGGAGCTTGGTCGTCGGGCTGCCGGCAGAGGCCCAGTGCAGGGTCTCAATAGCAACGGAGCAGAAAATCGATATAAGGCCGCGTCGGCCGCTCCGTGCTGTGGCCATCCATAGGCTCAAGAAGGGGCGAACCAGACGGACTTCTTGAAGTGAAGGTAATGCAGGGCCGAGGCTTTGAACTCACCGGGGTAATGGCGTTCTGGTCGACCCTCCAACCAAGGCCTCAGCTGGCATGATCTAGATTTCGATCTGCGAGCCGAGCTCCACGACACGGTTAATCGGCAGGTGAAATGCCGACATCGGCGTTTCCGAATTGCGCACCATCACCGAGAAGAGCGATTCACGCCATTGCATCATGCCCGGGTGGGCTGAGGGCACGATCGTCTGCCGGCTGAGGAAGTACGTTGTGTCTCCGGCTGATGGCGGCTCTGGCAGTAGCGCCAGCGCGGCGGGCACATCGGGCGTCTGCATGAAGCCGTAGCGGATGCGGACGCGAGCAGCCCCGCCGTGAGCCTCGTCAATCGTGATCCGCTCAGCAGGCGACACGATCGGGGTCAGCGCCGTCTCGATTGTCGCCAGCAGGACGCGTTCGTGCAACACCTTGTTGTGCTTCAGGTTGTGGAGGAGCGCCGGCGGCAGGCCGACCGCCGCCCTGCTCAGGTAGACTGCCGTTCCCCGCACCCGCGTCACCTTGGTGACCGAGGCGAGGAAAGAGTCGAGCGGCAGGTCGATTTGATCGATCTGGGCCGCGACCAGCCGGCGGCCCTTACGCCACGTCGCGAAGACGAAGGCGAGAAACGCCGCGACCAAAACCGGCAGCCAGCCGCCGGCGGCAAACTTGGTCGACGACGCGGCGAACAGCGCCACATCGCAGGTCAGCAGTAGCCCGTAGAGCGGCACCGCCCACAGCGGGTTCCACGCCCATATATGGAAGATCATCACCCCGACCAGCAGCGTTGTCAGGACCATGGTTGCCGTCACGGCCAGCCCGAAGGCTGCCGCCAGTGCCGCCGACGAGCCGAAGCCGATCACCAGTCCGACGACGGTGATAAACAAGAGCGCATTGACGGCCGGGGCATAGACCTGGCCAAGGGTGCTCGCCGAGGTCTGCACGATGGTCACGCGTGGCAGGTAGCCGAGGCGGATCGCCTGCTGCGTCACCGAAAACGCACCCGAGATGATCGACTGCGACGCGATCACGGTCGCCACCGACGACAGCACGATCAACGGCACCAGCAGGGCCGACGGAGCCATGCGGTAGAACGGGTTCTCGATCGCCGCCGGCTCGGCCAGGACCAACGCTGACTGGCCCATGTAGCACAGCAGCAGCGCCGGCAGCGCCAGCCACAGCCACGCGCTGGCGATCGGGCGGCGGCCGAAATGGCCCATGTCGGCGTAGAGCGCCTCGGCCCCGGTGACGGCGAGGACGACGGTGCCGAGCGTCAAGAACGCCCGCGTCGGATCGGCGGCAAGGAAGCGCAGCGCCGGCCACGGGCTGAGCGCCCCGAGTACCGCCGGCGCCCGAACGACATTGGTGATGCCAAGTGCAGCGATGGTCAGTAGCCAAAGCAGCATGACCGGGCCGAACCACAACGCCAATGCCTCGGTCCCACGCCGTTGCACGACGAACAGCAGGACGACGATGACCAGCGTTACCGGAAGCACCCCCGCCGTCATCCGCGCGTCGACTAATTCGAGCCCCTCGACCGCCGACAGGATCGAGATCGCCGGCGTGATCATCGCGTCGCCATAGAACAGCGCGGTCGCGAGCAGCGCGGCGCCCGAGACCCACGGCAGGATACGCGCGCCCGGCAGCCGTCGCTCGATCAGGGCGAGCAGAGCGAACGATCCGCCCTCGCCACGATTGTCGGCTCGCATTGTCACAAAGACGTACTTCAACGTGACGACGATCAACAGCGTCCACACGAGCAGCGATAGAACTCCGAGGACGTGGAATGCGTCGATCGGCAGCTTGTGGACACCGATGAAGCTCTCCCGAAACGCGTACAGTGGCGACGTTGCGATGTCGCCGAATACCACCCCGGTCGCCCCGACCATTAGCCGCCACGAAACCCGGTTGCCGTGTTCGGTCTTATTCAAGCGAAACGCTTTCAGAAATGCACTACGGGCCGCACTTGGAGATAGGCAACTCGATGGAGAGTTTCTTCATAACGATGCTGACTGTTGGCTGTCCAGCAAGCAATCTGTATGCCTCTGAAGAACAACTCGTGGCGGCAAATGCCAGCCGGAGCCGTTGTACCGGCCTGTCAATGCCGAACACATCGGGAGTCTTCTCGTCTAGCGAGACCCTGTTAATCGCCACAACCATGGCTTGAAGTTGCAAGGAGACGAGGTCTTCGTTCGACAAACTCCGAGCGACTTACAGCCCGCTAATGGCGACCATGGAGAGCAACGGCGTGGCTATGCGGGGGACTGACGAGCGTTTACCAAACGGCAACGATGTGCCGGTCACTATGAACGTCGGCGCGCCGACCGCGTACCGGAAACTCAGATACCGATGACGGCGCGCCGCCAAGGCAGGCAGAGGCGTGAGCCAGGGGAAGCTCGGGCCCCCTCCTTGGCTTCACGCAGCGAGCCGGCGCGAAGCCACCAACAAAATGGATCTTCCAGCACTGCCTTTACAGTTCAGGCGATGGGTAAACAAATAGAAATCTCAATGATAGCAATATTCTCATAATATGATTGTATATTTTACCGATTTTGTCATGCAAATATCTGCAGCCCGAGGGAAATTGTCGCAAACAAAATAGCCTCATCCCACCGACTAAGACCATCGATTGACCACTTATTTTTTGAAATAACGGCGATGATCACGTCGGCCAGAGCGCATGTGTTCAGCAATCGCTCGAAGAGCTGTAGGTGGTTGCCGTCTTGAGCGAACGAAGCGAGGAACAACAGAAACGAGAAGCTCCACGCGATCTTGACCATCATCAGGCGATTGACCTGGGCTTGATCGGCTTCGTGTTGCCTGCCGTGAGTTTCAACTCGTCCGGTCAATTGACCCTGCTCCCTCGGCGAGCTGATAAGCAGACGAAGTCGGCTGAGGAGCGTGGTAAGAGGATTCATGTCGAGTCCTGTCTGGCATGCACGTTTCCCTGGCGGGAAACGAAACCATATTGGTCCGCTACGTGGTTCCAGACCGGATCGGCGAGCAGATCGTCCAAGGCGGCGGCGACAGCACGCTTGTCCTCAACGGACCCGTCAACCAGCGGGAGACGGACGGAAGCCGGGAAGCCGTCCCTTACCAGAGCCATGGCAGCCTTGATTGCAACCGGGGCCGTGTCGGCGGCCATCAATCCTCTCAGCCCGATCATGCGACGGTCGATGTCTCGCGCTTGGTCGTGATGTCCGTCCGCACAGGCGCGTTGTAGCGACGCGCAGGCGCGAGGCAGCACATTTGCAATCGACGAGATGCACCCCATTCCTCCAGCCAAATTGAAGGCCAGCGCCGATCCCTCGTCGCCGCACAGTTGAATGAAACGTTCGCCCGTGGAGCGTGCCGTCGCATATGGCCGAAAGGTATCGCCGGTGTGGTCGCAGACCCCAACGATCGAGGCAATCTCACTTAGTCGACCAAGCGTCGCCGGCAGGAGATCCACAGCGGTCCTCGATGGAACGTTGTGTAAGACGATGGGGAGATCGACCGCTCGAGCGACGGCTTCAAAATGGCGATAGAGCCCTTCCTGGGACGGCCGACTTTAGTAGGGCGTCACGACCAGAGCAGCATCAGCACCGGCCGCTTGGGCGATCCGGGTCAATGCGACGGTACTTTCCGTTCCGTTGGTCCCTGTTGCGGCGATGACTGGAACACGTCCGGCTGAGACTCCGACGCAGATCCGAATGAGCCGTTCCTTTTCCGCCGTCGTGAGCGTGGGACCCTCTCCGGTGGTGGTACAGGCTGCAATCCCGTCGGCACCTTCGCGGATCTGCCATTCGACCATGTCGGCGAACCCTTGTTCGTCGATCCCGTTGCCTTTGAACGGGGTGAGCAGATCGACGATCGCCCCCCTAAGGCAGCGTCGACAAATTATCGCGCTGATTATGATGGCCTTGGAACGATTGTATAGTTCCATTCGCCATGGAAG
>NZ_JAMOIM010000083.1 GCF_026130545.1 Lichenifustis flavocetrariae
TCGGACTGGCGCTCCTATCATCTCGCGGAGGTGGCGCAGGCTTGGAGATCTACGGAAGCCAAATCGACGAAGACAGACGCAGCAGCGCGCGCTCCAAACGATTCAGTATATCGGCCTGTAAAGGGCGCTGATCGGGTATTGTAGGTGTTCATTGACCCTTTCGGTCGAGCGTCGCGAGCGGCGCGGATCATGTCCGGTTCGTCAGCGCCTTGGGTCGTCGCGGAGTTAATGATGTGGGATAACCTCAAGATATCGAAGAAACTCGGCCTCGCTTTCGCTGTTCAGATCGCGGGAACACTTGTTTTATCGGCGGTTCTCTTCTTTGTTCTTATCTCTCTTCGACAAGCTGCCCAATGGAATGATCACACCTATGAGGTCCTCGCGAAGATCGAGGGGGTCGTCACCAGCATGGTCAATCAGGAAACTGGACTGCGCGGCTACCTCATTGGAGGCAAGGACAGCTTCCTTGAGCCCTACAATGCCGGCGAGGCCGCGGGCGATCAGGCTATGGATCAACTGCAATCTCTGACTGCTGACAATCCTGCGCAGCAGACGCGTATCGCGGATCTTCGCCGACTCGTGGCGCAATGGCGGGACGAGGCCGCCAAGCCCTCGATCAAGCTGATGACGGATGTCGCTACCCAGGATCAGGCGCGCACCCGTGAGTCTTCAGGTTTCGGCAAGCAATCGATGGATGCGATCCGGGCTAAGGCGGCCGAGATCAGCGGAGCCGAGGCGGCTTTGTTGGTGGAACGCGGGCGCCTTGCCGACCAGATGCACAGCGTTGCCCAATGGGCACTTCTCATCGGAGGTCTCGCCAGCATCGCCCTGGCGACGCTGATGGGCGTCATCTTTTCGCGCAGCGTCACGATGCCGATCGCGCGGCTCACCCGGGCGATGGATCGCATCACGCAGGGAGAGGCCGACGCCATCATTGAGCGAACCGAGCGAACCGACGAGGTTGGTGATCTAACACGAACGGCCTCCGCGTTCGGCGAAGCAGCCCGCAAGTTACGGGCGGAAGCCCAGGCAAGTGTTGGTCGTGAAGTTCTCGAACGCGAACGTCAGGAGCGTGAAGCTGCTCAGGCCCGCGCTGCAGCCGACGATCTGCACATCATCACGGAACTCGGGACCGGCCTCCGCGCTCTTTCGGATGGAAATCTCACGCATCGCATCGAGTCAGCCTTTGCCGCCAAAGCCACACAGCTGAAAGAGGATTTCAACAGCGCCATTGGCAAGTTACAGAACACCATGGCTGTGATCTCGGGGTCATCCTCGGCGATCCGGTTGGGCACGGCCGAGATCTCGACCGCCTCGGACGACCTGTCCCGCCGCACGGAACAGCAAGCTGCGAGCCTGGAGGAAACGGCGGCGGCGCTCGATGAAATCACCGCCACGGTGAAGAAGACCTCCGATGGCTCTCGCCATGCCCAGAAGGTCGTCGGCAGCGCCAAGTCCGATGCGGAACGTTCGGGCATCGTGGTCAGTCAGGCCGTCGAGGCCATGAGCGCGATCGAGAAATCGGCGCATAAGATCAGCCAGATCATCGGGGTGATCGACGAGATCGCTTTCCAGACCAACCTGCTGGCGCTGAACGCCGGTGTCGAGGCGGCACGAGCGGGCGAAGCGGGCCGTGGCTTCGCGGTCGTGGCCTCGGAGGTCCGGGCCCTGGCGCAGCGATCGGCCGAGGCCGCCAAGGAAATCAAGGCGCTGATCTCGACCTCAAGCCAGCAGGTCGAAGCGGGCGTCGATCTTGTCAACGAGACGGGCGACGCTCTGAAGCGCATTGTCACTCAGGTAGCCGAAATCAACGCGGTCGTCTCCGATATCGCGACCAGCACGCAGGAACAGGCGACGGCCTTGCAGGAGGTCAACACTGCCATCAACCAGATGGATCAGGTGACGCAACAGAATGCCGCCATGGTCGAAGAATCGACGGCAGCCAGCAAGAACCTGGCGCAGGAGACCGAGGAGCTTGCGCGCTTGATCGGACAGTTCCAGATCGAAACGAACCAGCGCCCGCTCGCTGCGCGGCTCCAGGCGAGGCCGGCCCGCAAGACTGTCACTGCCCTGAAGACGACGGGCACCGGCGGGATCGCGCGCAAGCCGGAGGCGGCCGCACAAAGCTGGGAGGAGTTCTAGCCCACCTTATTCACTGGCCTGATGATGGGAAGTGAATAAGGTGGGTTAGTCGCGACTAGCTGAAGGTCGGCAGCGGCTTGAGCCTCTGCTCCTTCAACCACGCTTTTCAAGATGCGCTTTCCAAGGCAGGGCAGGGCGACGAAGTGAGGAAGGCGCTGATAGGGCATGCGGAAGGAGTCATAACCTTTTGCTACGACGCGGAAAGACGCCCGCGGGAGGTCAACATCCAGGATATGACGCGGCGGCCCAAGGCTTGCGCCGGTCGGTTCTGAAAACCGTTTCGACGGGCTGAAAGAAAGCGTCGTCCGCTCGAGCTCACATCTGAAACACCATTCCTCGCCGGCAAGGTGTATCCGCCCGGCGAAGACCGCCTTGCGAGAGGTTAGTGCGGCTGCGAAGCTTTGCTTGTAAGTCCACCTTACAAGCGCTTGTAGCTGCACAGCATGAACCAGATCACTCTGCAGACCGGCCCGGAACGTCGGCGTCATTGGAGCGCGGCGGCGCAGCGGGAGATCCTGTCGGCGGCGTTCATGCCCGGGGCGGTGGCGACGGAGGTGGCCCGTCGCTACGATGTGTCGACCAGCCTGATCTACAAATGGCGCCAGCAGGCCCGGTCGGGCGAAACTTCACAAACTGGGTCAAAGGACGGATCAGCGAGTACGGGTTCGTCGAAAGCGAAGACTTTGAGAGGTTCGACGGTTTGAGCGCGCCCGATGTGGCGCGCTCAAAATCAAGGGTTGAGACCTAAAGGGCGACCCGCAGCACGATGCTGTTTGCGACCCTATCTCGTCGTCGGGACGGGCTGAATTTCTGCCAAAATTGGCAGAAACTCAGCGCCCTGAACACAACCGTGATCCTGACGACGACGCTCGAACCAATGCGTAAACGCGGTTGCCACCCTCAAACACCGATACAAATCACGAGCGCTAACCACCATGACGCGTTTCCCGCCGATCTCGTTTTCGAAAACGACAGGGAGATCAACTCCAACCAGATTGCTGGACAAAAGCGAAACCGGCACCTCTTGATCCGAGATCACCACAACCTTCCAACAGAACCGGCAATCGCGAAGACCCGAAGCCGCTTCGACCATCAAAAACCAGCAGCGTCAGCACGATAGCGAACCTACGTCGCAGCAAAAACTAGCCGAATCGAATCAAAGCCGCCAGCGCCCCCAAAATCGGGGCACTGGCGGCTTTTTCCATGCCCGCTGACAATCCCCGTCGGGACAGGCAAAGGCCGGCCTACGGCCGCCAAATCGCGACCAATCGCTCAACCCGACGCCGACAGACGCTCGGCCTCGGCATCCGCAAGCGCCTTCGGCGCCTTCGCCGCCTCAGCCTCCTCAAAAAGCCGATCCGCCTCCGCTATCTTGGCCGTCGCCCGCTTCGCCGCCCGCGTCAGCCGCGCCGTCGCCGGATGCGGAAGCAACGATTTCCCAGCCAACTCGCCGGTCCGCCCATTGCGCGGCAGGCCAAGCTGCAACACAACGGACAAGGGCTCTCCGACCGCGACAGACGCCGGCAAAGGAGCCTGGGCGCTATCATCGACACCTGACGCCTCCGACGGCTCTCCAGGCCCATCCTGAGCCGCTGTCGCGGTATCCATACGAGAAACAGACGACGGTGCGCGAGGCATATCCGCCAACTTCAATGACGGATCCTCCTCATGCTTGATCGCCGCCAATCGCCGAAGCACCTCAACTGCTGACGACAAAATTCGCTCTTCGAGAAGCGAAACCGCCATCGCAGCCGCCCCAACGGCCATCTGGCGATCAAGCCGGTTTTTGTAGTCCTTGCCCGTCAAAACCAAGTCGTTCAGCTGGGCGCTCAGATCCTCAAGAACGCCGGAACCGACAACGGCGTCCATGATGGCGTCCGACAAGCGCTCCTCAAACAAGTTAAGCTTCACGAGGTCGAAAAACTCGTTACTCTCCGCCACGCGGATCAACTCGAAGAACAGAATCATCGTCTCGACGGGCGAAAAATTCGCACGCGTGACCAGCTTCTTCCGGCGTATCAAACGCTGCTTATGCGCCTCGCGAAGGATGCGATGCGACAGCAACATGCGGAAGACCTCGACACAGGAACACGCTCACGAACGGACAGAACGCCGACCCTTCAGGCAAAAAGGTTAGCCGATTCGCTCGGCAGTAAAAGCAGAAAACGATTCCCTGGATGCGATGTTTTCCGGATCGATTCCCTGAAACTGAGGAAAACTGTCCTCGATTCCCTCGAAACGATAAAAACCGACCGCGACTCCCTGAAAGCGACGAAACATGACCGCGACTCCCTGAAAGCGATGTTTTCTGGTCGCGATTCCCTGAGTCCGTCGAAATCTGTCCGCGATTCCCTCGGAACGATAAAATCTGGACGCGACTCCCTGAAAACGTCGTTTTCTGGACTCGATTCCCTCAAACGAACAAAATCCGACCGCGATTCCCTCGAAGCGATCTTTTCTGACCGCGATTCCCTCAAACCGCCGTTTTCCGACCTCGATTCCCTGAGAGTGATATTTTCCGGTCGCGATTCCCTGGATGTGACGAAATCCGGATCGATTCCCTCAAATCGATCAAATCTGACTCGATTCCCTCATTCTATCAAAATCCGGATCGATTCCCTGAAACCGACGTTTTCTGACCGAAAACGTGTTCAATAACAATTCCATTCTGGCATATTTAATGCCTAACTGGCATAAAAAGGTGCTCCACCGGCCTCATACGTCCGGTTCACGCCAACCACGGGCTCGGACCCCAGAAGCAGCCTCTTGCGGCCGCCCTAGGGGTCTAAGAAGCCCTCAAAACACGATCAAATGACTTGGCTATCTCGTTGTATTAACTTCGTTTTCTAACTCTGTAAGCCGCCAAGTCCAAAGACAGAAAACGACCCGCCAGAGTGACGTAACCGGCCTTACAGGGACCATCATGATAGGTGATGAGAGATACGAATTGGCCTGATAAAGCCAAAATTTTAGAGGGCACGATAACGCAAACTTGTACGCACCCCCTTTGGGCGCATACAAGTTTGCTCGGCCCAAGAGGGCACGATACCGCAAGTCGGGATGCAAGCATCCGCGACATTGCTCGTGCCCTATTGGGAGGATCAGGAGCATGCGATCGGCCATCCGCGAAGCCGGTCTCGCGCCCTTCTAATCACCACCAACAAGCGGTGAAGTGTCCGAGCACCCAAAAACGGGCGCGCCGCCGGTGTCCCCGGCGTCTTCAGACAAACGACACGCATCGGGCGGTCAGAAATCAGTCGACTCTTTCGGCCGGTTCGGCGACGTACCGTGGCTTCAGTTCCTAAAGCTGTGGGATGCCTACGGGGACCCTCATCGGCGGTGAAGCCGTAGTCATCGATTGTCTTAGCCGGCTTAATTCAGCCCGGTAGAAGCTGGCTTGGCGGCTCTGTTGGGAATTCTACCGACAAACGTTTGGTCAAGCTTCGTTCTCGCTGCGGGGGGCGGCGGTGAGATCGGGCTGGTTTTGGATCATGAGGGTATTGCGGGACGGGTTCGATGAGGGGGCATGGTGAGCCCCGTCGCTCAGGTCGCGAGGCGCGGGATGCGGCCGAGGACGAGGCGCAGAATGACCTGGGCCGGCGAGGCGGTGGGCAGGTGCACTCGGATCTGTGTCCTCATCTCGACGACGCGAGCCGCGATCTTGATCAGGCGCAGACGCAAGGTGTCGAACTGGGCGACACGCCAGTCGGAGCGCTTCGGCATGGCGGTGCGCAGTCCCCACAGGAGCCAGTACGGCCCGGCGTGGAGGAACAGCCGGAACTGGTTGGCCACGGCCCTGGTGCAGGAGGTGCGGTCGGCGGCCAGGTGGGTTTTCCAGGCCTTGATGTGGTTCTCGGCCGAGCCGCGTCGGCAGTAGACCGTCTCGTAGAGCGCCTTTGACCGGCCCGCGAGGTCGGTGACGATGAAGCGCGCGTCGGTGCCCTGACCGCCTGTCTCGACGCGGGCGATGATGCGCTCGGTCCGGCTCCAAGTGGCGGCGCCGTCGTAGAAATCCGCGAAGCGCCGTACCTTGTCGGCGCCGGGCTCGGCGGCGTACCGGGCCGCCACCTGGGCCTCGAGCCCGACGACATGCTGGCGCAGCCGCGTGCTGGTGGGTACGCCGAGGATGAAGCGAACGTCCATCGTCCGGCACAGGGCGATCACCTCGGGCACGCCGTAATGGCCGTCGGCGCGGACCAGGATCTCGACGCGGGGCCAGTGGGCGCGGATGGCCCGGACGAGGCGGCGCAGGTGGCCGCGGATCTCGACACCCTTGGGACGCTTGGCCGGGCGCAGCACCGCGGCGGCGAAGCGGCCCTCGCCATCGAAGACGACGATGGGCTGGAAACCGTATTCGTCATGATGCGCGTTGAAGAGCCGGAGTTGCTGGCCGCCGTGCACGGCGTCGAACGATCGATCGACAGACTACCCACCACCGGCCTGCGCCGGAGGCGGTAACAGTCCTGCGATTGCACCATGCCCTGCATGGCCAATCGGTTTGTGTCCTCGGCAAACAAAGACGGCACGACCGTCTGTACCTTCTGCTGGCGCCGCCATCCTCCGATCCACTGCTGGTTCCAGCCGACTGGACCGACTTCGCCGATCGTGAACCCCGAGCAACTCTTGGGGATGACGCGGGTGTGGCGTCCGGCACGGTCACCCGGTTGGGCTCGATCGCCGACTTGATCCGGTTGCGCACCGTCGTCGACGGTTTGCTGGGGTGCCCGCCGCTTGCGGGCAGTCAAGACCAGCAGCCGTCAGGCATGGAGGGCACCGGTGCAACTGTCCTTGAACTTCCTTCCCACCCCACGACCGGCGAGCCCGTCCGCTCGTCTCGCCCCAGAGCAGCGCGCCGCGCTCGTCGACGCCATGGCACGGATCCTGGCCAAGGCAGCCGGCCCGGCAGAGGCGCTGGCGGAAGATCGGACGGCGGTGACAAGCCGGGTGCCGATGAGGAAGGGGCACAATCATGACTGACGCGTCGGCTGTGGGGCCAGAGCATTTGCGCCGGGCCGCCTTCGTCTACATCCGCCAATCCTCCATGGCGCAAGTCGAGAACAACACCGAATCCACCCGCCGCCAGTATGCCCTCGTCGACAAGGCGCTTCAGCTCGGCTGGTCGCGGACCGCCATCACCCTCGTGGACGATGATCTTGGCCTCTCCGGCGCCCGCGTGGTCGGCCGTTCGGGCTTCACCCATATGGCCGCCGAAGTCGCTATGGGCCGGGTCGGCATCGTCCTCTGCCTTGAGGTTTCCCGGCTCGCCCGCAACAACGCAGACTGGTACCGACTGCTGGACCTTTGCGCGCTGACCCACACCCTGATCGCCGATACCGACGGCATCTATCGCCCGGGCGACTTCAATGACCGTCTCGTGCTGGGCCTGAAGGGCACCATGTCGGAAGCCGAGCTGCACATTCTGCGGGCTCGTCTCGATGGTGGCATCCGCCATAAGGCCGCTCGCGGCGAGCTACGCCGCGGCCTGCCGACCGGCTTTGTCTGGGGCGAAGCCGATGGCGAGGTTTTGTTCCATCCGGACGAAGCCGTGGTGAATGCCATCTGCACCGTCTTCGAACGCTTCGCCGAGACGGGCTCGGCGCGCCGCGTATGGTTGTGGTTCCGGTCGAACGGCCTGCCCTTTCCCTTGCAGGACACCCGATCCCTGGGCCGGAAGGTGCGTTGGGTCCTTCCCACCTATCAGGCCATCCACGGTGTCCTTGCCCATCCCTGCTACGCCGGCGCCTATACGTATGGCCGCACCCGCTTGGAGCGGTCTATTGACGATCAAGGCAACATGCGCCGCCGGTCACGCCGGCTGCCCCGCGATGAATGGGCGGTGCTGATCCGCGATCACCATCCTGGCTATATCGACTGGGACACCTTCGAGGCGAACCGCATGCGCATCGACGCTAACACCCGCCCGAAAGCGCATGTGACTGCCGATCCGAACCGTGGCCCTGCCGATGGCAGCGCGGCCGGCGGTCGCCGGCGCGGCGGGGCCGTGCGCGAGGGCGCGGCGCTGCTGCAGGGACTGGCGGTCTGCGGTCATTGCGGCCGTCGGCTGCGAACCCATTATCGCGGCCGCAATAGCCTTCCCGGCTATCACTGTCCCGGCCATAGCATCGTTGAGGGTCGCGGCCAGTCTTGCCTTAACATCGGCGGCAGCCAAATCGATGTCGCGGTGACCGAGGCATTCCTGGAGGCGGTGCAGCCTGCCGGAATGGAGGCCGTCGTGCGCGCGGCGGAATGTCTCGAAGCCGATCATGACGCGGCTTTGCAGCAGTGGCGCCTGGAGATCGAACGCCGCCGCTATGAGGCGTCCCTGGCCGAGCGCCGTTACCAGGCCGTGGATCCCGACAATCGCCTGGTTGCCCGAGGCCTGGAGGCACAGTGGGAACAGCGGCTGCGCGAACTGGGTGAAGCCGAGGGGGAGATGGCCCGCCGTCAACGCCAAAGGCCGAATTGCCTGAATAAGACGGAACGCGACGCGCTCCTTGCGCTCGGCCGCGATCTGCGCCGTGCTTGGTCGGCACCAACCACCACCGATCGTGACCGCAAGGAACTGCTCCGGACCTTGCTGGAGGACGTGACCCTCGCTGTCGAACGGGCGGAATACCGGGCGCGCCTCGCCATCCGTTGGCGCAGTGGCGACGTCATGCGCCTGGAAATCGCCCTGCCGCACTCGAACCCGCCGACCCGCAAGACCGACGAGGAGACCATCGACCTGATCCGACGCTTGGCCCCCCTTCACGCCGATGGGGTCATCGCCGGCATCCTGAACCGCCAGACCCGTCGCACGGCATCGGGAGAGCGCTTCACCGCGAGCCATGTCCAGGCCTTGCGCCACCATCGCGGCATACCCTGCCGCAAGGCGCCATCGGAGCCCCCTGTCAGCGAGCCGGTTTCGGTGCGCAAGGCGGCCACCCTGTTCGGCTCGACGCCCTCCACCCTGCTGCGCTGGATCGAGGCCGGCGTCATTCCCGCCGAGCAACCGACGCCAGGCGCCCCTTGGCAGATCCGTGTCACTGACGAATTGCTTGGCCGCTTCGTCGAGACCGCGCCAACTGGCTTCGTTCCAATGAACGAAGCCACCAAATCGCTCGGCATCTCCCGCCAGACCGGTCTGCAGCGTGTCAAGCGCGGCGAACTCGACGCCGTCCACATCCGCCAAGGACGTGGAAAAGGCTTACGCATCAAAATACCAGAGACCACAACCGACCTTTTCACCATCGCACCAGGAAGCGGGGGGTAGTCTGATGAGCAATCCAACGTGTCGTCGATGTCGAGCACGATGCGCTTGGGCACCTGTCGGAACGAGGCGCAGTACAGGTCCACCATGGCCCCTGCCATGCGCAGCAGGGCGCGCGCATCGGCCATGTTCTCCAGGCGCGAGATCGTCGGGTGCGAGGCGAGGTGACGGCCGGAGGGCGCGATCCCCTGCGCCATCTTGAACACGGGGTCCTGCCGCAGGCTCGCGGCGTCGTTGCCGTCCTCGTAGCCGGCCGCGATCATCAGCATGCGGAAGCGGATCATGTCGGCCAGGGAATGGGTGATCAGCGCCGGATCACGCGGATCATTAGGCACCGTGCCAAGCGCTCCGCCACGCCAAACCGGCCCTCAACCTCGCGCAGCACCAGCACGCCCGCGTCCGACGACAAAGACCCGCCGTCGAAACACGCCTTTACCGTCCGGCCCGCAACAGGTGACAGCCCGGGCAGCGGCAACGTAGGATCGTCCATGGTGAGTGCGGTCCTTCCTCAACGAAGATGGATCGGCTTCAGCAACCAAATCCTACGCCCGTTCAGGGCTTTAGGCCACGCTCACCAACCTCGGATGAATTATTCGGGTTAGTTCGGCATCGGTCAGTCCCTGCTCTGCGGGACCGTCACATGCAAGCCGCCGCTACACACTGCGGCGGAAACGATCGCGTAGTATCACACGTGGCCTGATCACGCCGCGAGAGCATAATGCGCAGAAGGATGAGGGTGCAAACTGAGGGTTGGTGTGGAGACGCTTCAGGTGCTCGAATTGCCCAGCTCGTCTGCTCGGTATGCGATGCGCTCCGTAGCGACCGTTCTCATTTTGACCATCCAGCCATAGAGCGGACGGGCGGCAGTGCGACCAACGGAGATATTCAGCCCTCTCTTCGCAGTTTCCGAAAGCGGCCGTTCGCCCAGGGTGGCTCGATCGGGATTGCC
>NZ_JAMOIM010000084.1 GCF_026130545.1 Lichenifustis flavocetrariae
TCTCGATCTCAGATCGCGCCGCAGCCGCCGCGATACACCATCTTCCGAGGTGTCTCAGGCAACCCTGGGGCGCAGGAGATGTGAGCCGCGGCGAGCGGATCGGCCGCGTATCGTCGGAATGGTTCTCGCGCCCGGCGGACGAGCGTTACCTGTCCTTGTCGGACCTCTACGCCGCCGTCCATGGTCGGACAGAGCGTAGCCGCACCCGGACCGTCGAGAGCGCGGCGATCCGGGTGGAGGCGAGCCGCGACGAAGCCAACCGTGGATAACTTCCTCGGCCGGGTGACGAAGGCCCGCATCCTACAGGCGGTGGCGGAGTCAAAAGGCCAGCGCGCTGCCGATCGGATCGAGCATCTCAAGAAGGGCGACATGGCGGCCGAGGCGGAAACGCTCCTGGCCGATACCGGCTCGCTGCCCGAAGCGGATAAGGATTCCGAGGCCTGGGGGCCCACTCACGTTCAAGCGCCGGCGCGAGAGTCTATTCCGTGGACACGCCTCTATTGAGGAGCCTCCTGAATCGACTCGTCAGGCGTTCCTGGTATGTTCCTGTTGAGGAATAACTATGGCCGACGAAGATCCTGAACAGCAAGCCGAGAAGGCCGTCGACGCGCTCCTCGCCGAGTTCAACGGTGACGCGCGCGCGGCAATCAAGGCGCTTCTGCACGACATTGAAATGCTGGCGCGGGACTCGGAGAGCGTGTCAAGGGGGTTTGTTCGGCGACAGAGAGTAAGACTGGTGTTGCGGGGAGCAGGGTTGGCGTAGCTCGCATGCGCGAGAGCCGTTCGCATAAGTTTAAATTATGGAACCTAAGACGATTAATCCCTTGTTCTATTTTGCGTTTCTCGAATGGCCCTTAGCTCCAGCACCGCGGTGAGTCACCGCCGGAAGCCGCGCCTTCCATCGCTCGCCACGACGAAATCCGCTCCGGGAAAGTCGCTTCTTACCTTCTGGCTGAGATAAGAGCGTCGCCACGATCGGTTTGATGCGGACAAGTGGCACCATGATCTTGTCTGGAATGGCCTCAACGGCCGCCGTTTCCTGTCCACTGTTCTCGTCGACGGGCCGGGACACTGCTTTGGCCGGCTTCCTCCGAGCCACGGCCCTTTTCGGCGTAAGCGCGTCGATGGGCTCGGAGACCTCCGACAGCTCCGGAAGCACGCGACCGACCGGCGTGTCCCGCTCGGGTTCAAGCGTAGCAGGAGCGGGAGCCGGCGCGCTTTGCCGCGTTTCGACCAGTGGCTCGGGCGGTCGAGGCTTCAATGCCTTTGTCCTGGGAGCGATCGGGCGTTTCTCGACGGTGAAGGGCCGAATGGTTTTTCGCAAAGGTCCTCTTCAAATCCGATGCCGATGGAGCCGCATATCCGAGAGCGAACCAACACGCAATTATTGAGTTCGGAGGCTCGCACATTTCAACAGCTTCCGATGCGCCAAGGCTTGAGTGCAGGTGCGGGACGCCTTGCTGAACGTAAGGTTTCGACTGCAGGCCGATAGGTCTCAGGGCTCGACCTGCCGGGATCGGTTAGCTCGACATAAATTCGATCCAGCGCCTGGTTGAGGACTTCCACTCTGCGCGGGTGCTGGTGGGGCAGGGGTCTGAGTGAGCGGATAGCGGCATCAAGTAACGCGCCGAACACAATCGTTTCCTCTGGGTTGCCAAGCTGCTCAGCCGCGATGTGAAGAATATCGCGCGGGATTGTCTTGCGTGACTTTGTCATACCATGAAACAATACTCCATATGCTATACCGCGTCACGTCTGATATACATTCCGAGTTCTGGCCCGAGAGTCAGGGCAAGACTAAACGGCTGGTTGACCTGCGTCTGCCTCCAATGGACGGCGACGCCGAGACCATTCTACTGCTGGCTGGCGACACAGGGGCACACCGGCGCCGCGTTCTATATGGATGGGTGATCGAGCACCTCTGCAGGCGGTTCGCGGCTGTCTACGACATTCCAGGCAATCATTATTGGTACGGCGGAACGGAGTGGGAAATCTGCGAGCCCCCTGCCCTGCCTTCGAATTATCATTTCGGGCACACGATCGCGGATGGCCGGATCGTTGCCGCAACGCTTTGGGCTGATTTTCAGCGCGAGAACCCTCTTGTCATGGAACGCTGCAGGGTCGGTATGAATGATTTCCGCCAGGTTCCGGGGTTGACGCCTGAAATGGTGCTGGCGCGCCACCGCGAGCATCTCGAGTTCCTCGATCGTCATATTGAGCCTGGCGGGATCGTGATGACCTACTTCGCTCCGTCGTGGCAGTCGATCTCGCCGACCTACGGGACTGACGAGCTCAATGGCTACTATGCCTCGGACCTCGAAGCCCTGATCATTGAGAAGCGCCCTGCCCTATGGGTGCACGGTCACATTCATTGCCGAAGCGACTACATGGTTGGCGACACACGGGTCATTTGCAATCCCGCCGGTTATGAGGGGCGGGATCACGATCCGATGCTTCGGATCGATGTCTAGGGCTTGGGTACGACCATGACGCTGTCGTCGCGTCCGTATACGCGTACGCCGTTCGACGCGTTTTCCCGAAGAGTCCGGCCATCGGCGGTCAGCCTTGCTTGGCCGTCATCGTTTTCCTCGACTGCGCCGCAGCAGACGAGAGCGCTTAAGGCAAAATGGGCCGCGCGCGATCGCAGGCGATGACGCGTTGATGTCCATTCGTCCAGTGACATCAAGAATGCGGTGGCTTCCGTGTTACAGTTCTCGCTCTCGATGAAACGCATCGGATCAGTGTGCATGTCTCCACTCCCACGGCGGTATCGCGCCCAGCTGCGACCATAGCCCAAGGTGCCCTGCCCTCGCCTGCTGCTCAAGACAGGGGATCGCGGGATCGGTGTCGTATCTCACATAATCCCACGCCATCCCTTCGCGGACCATCTCCTCGGCGACGTCATATGGAGCGTGGATCACGCCAATGATTTCCCGCTCACGCTCGCGGTACGGATATTCACCCCGGTAGTCGATCTCGACCTTTTTGCCGTAGGTCAGATCGTGAAGTGCCCGCCCTGCCCTCTTGCCGAAAGGCTGATCGGTTTCAGGAGCATCCACGTTCGCCAGCCTGACGATGATCTCCTGGCCGGATGTTAGACGAACGTAGGCGGTGTCTCCGTCGTGGTTGCCGACAACGGTGCCGGTGAAAGCTTAAGCGGGGATGGCGGCGAGGCATAGTGCCAGGGCGAGGAATGTACTTTTCATCCCCAGAGCCTACCAAATCCAGCGCGTAATTATCTTGCGTTTTGCCCCCTGCCCTACGCCCGCGCGGACCGGTAGCCTTACTGGCCCAAAAACCCTATATTGGCTGCATGGTCGCGATCCACCCTCTGTCACGTGAAGATGCCCGGCGCGCAGTGTCTGAGGCGGATACCCAGCTTTTGACCTTCGCTGGGATCGTCGCCGTTCTGGGCAGCGCGGCAGCCTTTCTGTTCACGTTCAACATCTACCTGATTCCGCTCGTGGTGCTGGTGTGCGCGGTGGCGACAGGGATCGGGATGTTCGGCAACCATCTTCGGTTCAAGACAAGGCGTTCGTCGGACCGCTGACGTGCGAGCTCACGAGCTTCTCGCGTATAGCGTCGTCGTCTTTATCGCCGCGATCGTGTTCTTCCTGTTCGGCTTTCATTTCTCTGGGTCCCCCGCTGCCAATCAGGCGGGTCTGGCTTCAGTTATCGTCTCGGCGTCCGCGTGGGTATGGGCTCCATTGGCGCGCCGCCGGCGTGGAACAACTGGTCAAACCTGTTCGCGGCGCTGCTTGGCACTTTGTCGGTTGGGCTCCTGGCATCTAAGAGCGCTGTATGCACCGGTGGAGCGGGCATAATCGGATTGGCCTGTGGACTTTGATTTAGCCCCTGCCCTTTTGCAGTTAGCCGCGGCTAACCGGATGCTCGTTAGCCGCGGCTAACGCTCCGGGTCGCCGAAAAATGAGCTTGCCCTCCGTCTAGAATCGGCCCCTCTTGCCTAACAGCGCAAATCAGACGATTCTGCGCTGAAAACCGAGGCTGGCGGTGGCAAGCGAGAAGCTCACGAAAACTGCGCAAACCGGCGCGCCGGAGCTGAAGACGCTCGTCCAGAGCCATGGCGCAGAACTGTCTGCACAGCTTCGCGCCCACCATCGTAACATCTTTCCCCCGGAAGCCGAAAAGTCGATCCGACCATTCACCCCAGCAGAAACGGCAAAACTGCTCGGTATCCACGAGTCCTATCTTCGACAAGTGGCGGCGGACTCCATAGCCGCGACCTTGAAGAACGGGCGCAGGAGCTACACCGTTCAGGACATCCAGGAGCTTAGAAAACTCCTCGATCAGGGTACCAGAGGAAACCGAAGATACCTGCCGCATCGCCAAGGCGCGGAGCATATGCAGGTCATTACAATAATGAACTTCAAGGGCGGGTCGGGGAAAACAACGACGTCCGCTCACCTGGCTCAGCATCTCGCTTTGCAGGGATATCGTGTTCTTGCGGTCGACCTCGATCCGCAGGCAAGTCTCTCGGCTCTGTTTGGCCATCAACCCGAGACGCATGTCGGCCCGAATGAAACGCTATACGGCGCAATCCGCTATGAGGACCGCCGTCCTATGGCTGAGATCGTTCGGGGAACATACATACCCGGCCTTCATATCGTCCCAGGAAACCTCGAACTCATGGAGTTCGAGCATGACACCCCGAAGGCTTTAATGGGCCGACAGTCAGGGGATACTCTGTTCTTCGCGCGGATAGGGCAAGCGTTAGGGCAGGTGCAAAACCTATACGATGTGGTCGTGATCGACTGCCCTCCGCAGCTCGGCTACCTGACTCTTTCCGCCCTCACCGCTGCGACAGCAGTCCTCATTACGGTGCATCCCCAAATGCTGGACGTAATGTCTATGTCCCAGTTCCTTCAGATGACCGGAGACCTTCTGGACGAGGTTTCTCGTCATGGCGCGTCCACGGGCTACGACTGGATGAAGTATCTGATCACCCGTTTCGAAACAGGGGACGGGCCGCAGAACCAGATGGTGGCCTTCCTCAGATCGATATTTGGAGAGCACGTCCTGATCCATCCAATGTTGAAAAGCACTGCCATCTCTGATGCCGGTCTGACTAACCAGACGATCTATGAGGTTGAACGAAACCAGTTCACGCGCGCAACCTACGACCGCGCTCTCGAGGCCGTGTCAAACGTCAACACAGAGATCGAAGCCCAGATTCGCAAGGCGTGGGGCAGAGCATGAGCAGGAAAGCACTATTCACCACCCTCTCTTCGCAATCGAAGCCGGTTGAGGCGCCCTCCTCCCGCACTCGACCGCTTCTCGGTTCGCCAGACCTAATTTTGGACGCGCGACCGGTCGGGGCTGTGGGGCAGTCGCTTAGTGAAATCAGCGACCGTGCCAAGCGCGCCGATGAAATCGAAAGGAAGCTCACTGAAGGCCAAGTCATCGTCGAGCTTGACCCCAGCCTAATAGACCCATCGTTTGTCGCGGATCGAATGCCTCTTTCATCCGAGGGATTGGAGTCGCTTCGCGAGAAAATTAGGGAGACCGGTCAGCTCAATCCGATCCTCGTCCGTCCTCACCCGAATACTGATGGGCGATATCAGGTTGCTTTCGGCCATCGGCGACTTCGAGCAGTGAAAGATATAGGCCGGACTGTTCGCGCGGTAGTAAGGAACCTGTCCGACGAGGAACTTGTCGTCGCTCAGGGACAGGAAAATCACGAGCGGGAAGACCTCTCCTACATCGAAAAAGTCCAGTTTGCGCAGCGCCTCGAGAAGCGTGGGTTCGCGCGAGCAACGATTATGTCGGCTCTGTCTATCTACAAGAGCGACCTGTCCAATATGATCTCGGTCGCGTCAAAGCTACCCGAAACCTTAATTGCCTCGATTGGCCCTGCCCCCGGCATCGGGCGTCGTGGATGGATCGAATTGGCCGAATTACTGGAAGGTCACAGGAGGGCAGTGGACCGGGCAATTGCCGATCCTGCCTTTCAAGACCTAGACAGCGATGCACGGTTTAAGGCTGTCCTCGCGGCAACGAAACCCCAGAAGACGAAGGCGAAAGCCGAGATATGGTCATCCGCCAAGGGCGAGACTTTAGCGAAGGTCACGCACGACGACGAACGAATTACGCTTGCGATTGACCGGCGAAAGGCCCCGGACTTTGCCGAATTCGTTCTGAATCGCCTGCGCGATCTCTATCAGGAATTCGAGGCCACTCGGTCTTGATGTGGTGAGTAAGAACTAACCAGGAGCAACGCGGCACAGAAAAAAGGCCCCCGAAACGTCTCCGCCTCGGAAGCCCTCTGTTTGTTTGGCGACTTCAGAGATCGCACTTCCGCTCATTTCAGTCAAGGCTCGACGCCGTTTTGGCGACCGGATTTCTTTGCCCTAACGAGGCAAGGATCATGCAAACCCATCAACCGACGACGCCCTTTGGGCGGCAGACGCTGACCCTTGCCTATGTGGCAAGCCAGGCGGTCGCGAAAGCATGCCCGCCTGAAAAGGCGGCTCACAAATGGAATGTGTTCAGGGATATCTGCGCCGCCAAAGACAGGCTGGCGGTGTCCGACCGCGCTCTGGCGCTCCTGAATGCCTTGCTCAGCTTCCATCAGGAGACCGTGCTTTCGGGCTCGAACCTGATCGTATTCCCGTCCAACCGGCAGCTTGGGCTTCGGGCTAACGGGATGGCGCCGGCGACCTTGCGGAGGCACCTGGCGGTCCTCGTAGATGCGGGGATCATCATTCGGCGGGACAGTCCGAACGGCAAACGATATGCGCGGAAGGACAGGGCAGGGGAGATCGAGAGCGCTTTTGGTTTCGACCTAACCCCGATGGTCGCGCGCGCCGAGGAGTATGAGCGGCTAGCGACCGCAGTCCGTCAGGACGAGAAAACAGTCCGGCTTCTGCGTGAGCGGATCACCCTATGCCGGCGGGATATCGTGAAGATGATCTCGACGGGGATCGAGGAAGGCGTGGCCGCGCCGCAGGGATGGGAGGCCATCCACGCAGCCTACAAGGCGATCATGGTTCGGATGCCAAGGTCAGCTACGCGCGATGACCTGGAGCCCGTTGCGGAAGGCCTGAAGCTGCTGGCCGATGAGCTATTCAGTCTATTGGAGAGCCACACCAATTCGACAAATACGAGCGGCAATGAGTCTCAAAACGAGCAGCACATACAGAATTCAAACCCAGAACCTTTATATGAAGTTGAATTGGTCTCACGAGAAGACCAAGCGGAAAAGCCGAGCCTCTCCAACCAGCCTGTCAGGAAACCGCAAGCCTATCCCCTCAGCATGGTCCTGAGTGCATGTCCGGACGTGGCACATTATGCCCGAGGCGGAATCTCAAGCTGGAACGATCTAATCTCGACGATAAACCTTGTGGTCAGGCCATCACTGGGCATCAGCCCCAGCGCTTGGCAGGCAGCCAAGGATGCCATGGGTGAAATCCCAGCGGCAATCACCGTCGCGGCTATGCTCCAGCGCGCCGAGGCAATCACAAGCGCCGGAGGCTACCTGCGCGATCTCACCAGAAGGGCAGGGGAGGGGAAGTTCTCGGTCGGGCCTATGCTGATGGCGCTATTGGCCCAATCAAAGGGGAAGGCGCGCGCCTAGTCATCCCCATACTCGCGGTCGTAATCCGGTTCGTGGTGATCATGTTCGCGTGAGCTGAATTCCGTTTCGTGGCTCTTGTAGTATTCCTCGGGCAGAGGTTCGCTCTCGTGGGATGACCGCTCCTGCTCTCGCGGTGCGTCGTGACTCGGCTCCTGCTTCTCGGCCATGCGACGCTGGAATTCCTGCTCGATGTCGGCGCCGTAATTGGCCGCGAACTGTTCGTGCTCCGCGCTGCCACGACCGCGGCCGGCGATGTAGTCGTCGACATAGGATCGGACGTCGGCCGGATGGTCGCGCTCCTCCTTCTTCGGTTCGTCCATGTCGATGATCTCGTGATCGTAGCGGTCAAGGAAGTCTTTGCTGGGTCCGTCCTTCTTCGGTGCGGCCTTCTCTTGCTCGTGTTCTTTTTCGGGTAAGCCCAGTTCCCGTCGAGCCTCGTCCCTGAGCTGGTCGTGCTTTTCCTTATGCTCGGCCCACTCCATTCTGTTCTACTCGATCTCCTTATCGCGATCCTCTCTCAATTTATCGACAGCCTGGCGCGCGCCCCGGTCAATCTCGGCGAGCTCATGCGCCTGCCAATGTTTGATCGCCTGTGCCCCGTCATATCGGTCGGTGATCCCGAAATGCCTGAGCTGGTTTTCAATCGTAGCGTCAGATCGATCGCGGAACTGTCCATGCACCTTCGAGCGGGCAGGGGGATCGGCGCTGGGCGGCTCAAGCGACTTTAGGCTCGTTCTGGCCTTGCCGAACATGTCCTTGGCGATGCCCTTGTTCTGCTCCATCTTCCGGCGCTCAACGGCTTGCGGCGTCGTCGCATAAGTCGTTCGCAGGAGCCCTTTGAGCGCCTCACCCATCTCGCCGCCTTCGGTGAACATCCCGCGAAGGATTGAAGGAGAGGGCCGAGCTTGAACCGTCATTTTTGGTGCCTGCCTCCTCCAATAGTCATTGATCTGATCCCGGTGCTTCGCTTGCGCGGCCTGTTTCGCGATATCGGCGTTCCGCCTGACCTCGTCGACCTGCTTTGAGTGTGCCTCCTGCCGCTGAGCGTGCTTGGCCTTGATCGCAGCCGCGTCTTTTCGCGGGCCGCCGAGAGCTCACGCTGCTTCGTGTTCCAGGCCTCCTTCTGTTTTTCAGGCGATTTCCTGATCCGCTCGAGTTCACGCTCGTACTTTGCCGCGCGGGAGAAACTGCGAAACATTTCCTGCCCCTTTTCGATCTGGTGGCAAAAGCGGTCGAGCTTAAAAGCATTGCCGTATAGGTTGGCGGTCCGGCCGGTCTCCGGATGCGTCAGCCCGACAGTGACGTGAAGGTGCGGCGTCTTACGCTCGACGTGCTGGACGATGACGGCCTGGTGTTGTCCGAGCCCGAGGACATCGAGTGACTTGCGCGCTGTTTCAAACATGAATTCCGGAGTCGGCTTGTCCTCAGCGTGCCAGCTGAGCGCGTAGTGCAGACAATCCTTCTTGGCCCGCGAACCGCTCGCCCCGGATCGTTCGCCTCGCTCTTCGCGCGCCTGGGCCTGAATCTCCTTGGCCGCGTCGGCGGTCGCCTGCATTTCGAGGTGAGCCTGCTCGGGTTTGCTGAACAGATTGACCGTCTCGACCTGGCCAAACCGTTCTGTGCCGATACCGTCATGATCCTTCAGCGCGTACCCGAGGGCCGACCCGAAGGACCCGCTGACGCCACCGGATAGGATCGCGGCGTTCATTCCCGCAGCTCATCGATGACGGCCTGCATCTTTGCCGTCAGAACGTCGGCAGGGTCACCGGATCTGATCCCGGTCTGAACCGCGAGGAGCGCACGGAACACGCGATGCTTCAGCGCGGCACTTATGCCGGCCGGTGGTCGGTCTTTCAGGGCGCAGGCTCTGATGTATTCCGAGGCCGTCATGTCAGCGGCCTTGGCGAAAAGATCGAGCTGGTGCGCCTCGTCGATCCGGAATCGAACCGTAACCGGGGATGCACGAACATCGAGGTGGGTTTTTCGGGGGCGTCCGGGCACTTTCCGTCCTCCGATATACTTATTTAGAGAGACCCAACACCCCAGCAAATACCCATTCAGCTTACAACCCGCAATAGCATCCGCAAACAAAACGTGCCGAAGAACCCCGTTAGTCAGATAATGCCAAAACATTGCCGACCATATGCCAAAACAAACGAGCAATAATCCGACAAACGCACCATCAACAACGATATAATGTTGCTCCGATATCGGTACAATTCCACCCCGTTTTATGCGACATTAAATCAACGGCGGCGATAAACGTGGCCAATAACAAAAGGTGGAAACGATGAAATTTGGAATCTTCGACAATCACGGAACCAAATACGCGGAGACAGCAGAGCGCGAGCATGCGGACATTATCAAGGCTGCATTCGACACGGCTTATCAGGATTTGGGGTTCCGCTTCCTCGTGAAGGAACTCTGATGTCCACCAAACTGCCGGGGGCTGCGGCTCCCGGCTCTTTTCCCGAGACAGTTTAAACGCCCTTTGAAGGGCCATTGCAGAAAGAGGAGAGAATGGGCTTAGATATGTATTTAACGGGTGAGAAGTATATTTGGATAGATTGGAAGCACCCAGAAAACAACCCGTCTGAGTGTCTGTCCGATGACATGTTGAGTCGACTGAGTTATTTATGATTCAAGGGAGTCCTGGGAACGGGGTTGCCG
>NZ_JAMOIM010000085.1 GCF_026130545.1 Lichenifustis flavocetrariae
TGAGCGTCAGGACATTGGCGGGTGCATAGCGTTCGCTGGCCAGGGCACCGGACACTGCCGCCATCGGCTCGGGCCCGGTCAAGCTCATCAGCGGTGAACCGATGACCGACTTGAGGGAAATCCCAGTCGACGCCGCGAAGTTGGCGCTGACATGGGTGACGCGGTGATCCGTCGCTTTTGCTGCGATCAGGACGCCATGAGGTTGGATCGCGCCCGGGATCTGGATCGGCTCGCTGGCACAGGACTCAAGATCCGCCGTCCTGGCAGCAGCAATTGGGGCGATCATACCTGACGATCTCGCCTAGCAACATTGACGCCGGATCTTACCCTCTCCCAATTGTCCGCGCAGACGATACGAACAAAAAACACTGGGCTTTGGAAGCGCGAGCCGCTTCAAGGAGGACCCGTGGTGATCCTACTCCCTTTACTTCTGCCTTTGCGATAAATCTTCAGGGATAAAAGCGGGCCAGGCGCTAGCTGTTCTTCGAGAGATAGAACTGGAGCCACCGCAGACCAAGTCGTTATCATGTCGGCCCGGGCGGAACGATGAGCAGCTTTTGCAGCAGCGTGCCGACGACGTCGTGGCCCGGATATCGAACTGGCGCTCATATCATCTCGCGGAGGCGGCGCAGGCTGGCATATTTACGGAAGCCGAATCGATGAAGACAGACTCAGAAGCGCAAGCTCCAAGCGATCTACTGTATCAGCCCGTAAAGGGCGCTGATCGGGTATTGTAAGTGTTCATTGACCCTTTCGGTCGAGCGTCGCGACCGGCGCGGATCAGGTCTGGTTCGTCAGCGGGAGGTGGCTTGGGAAATCTGGACAGGTGCGGTGAGTGGAATTTCTGCCTGACAGCGACCAAGGTGGCCGCGGATCGGAAGAGACGATGACGAAGCGAACGCGCCGCAACCATTCGCCGGCCTTCAAGGCGAAGGTGGCTTTGGCAGCCGTAAAGGGTGAGAAGACGCTGGCTGAGTTGGCGCAGCAGTTCGATGTGCATCCGAACCAGATCACGGCCTGGAAGGCTCAGCCTCTGGATGGCGCCGCCGGCTTCTTCGGTGCGGATGCGAAGGTTGGCCCGACGGCGCCGGCCATCGACGTGAAGACGCTACACGCCAAGATCGGCGAGTTGACGCTGACCAACGATTTTTTGTCCGGCGCGCTCGACAAGGCAGGCCTACTGAGCGCAAAATGATGATCGACGACGGTCACGGCCTGTCGATTGAGGTGGTTCAGTTCGTTCAAACAGCGCCCGGCTCTTCAGCTTGTGGTTGAGACGCTTCGATGTGTTTGCGAAGTGTAGCTTCATTCGGTTTGCCTTGGGAAAGCCCAGGACCTCAATAGATCCACATAGATTCCTTCGGAGGCAGGCCGCACACGATCGTTATGCCGCCACCGCGTACCCACTGGATTGCGCTGCCGCCATGGCCCGTTCGCCAACCGCCTGCAGCTTCGCGATCCGTTCCGACCCTTCTCCTGTCTTTAGCTCGGTTTCGATATCCACGCAGAGTTGTGACAACTCGATCAAGCCGAAATGGCCAGCCATCGAGACACACGTGTGTGCGTAGTCCAAAATCTCGATCTCGGTCATGGCATCCAGATGAGCGATACGCTGTCTGAGATCGGTCATGAATGTCTTGAGCATTTGCGCCAGTGGATCACGACCAAGGACCTCGGCGAGATGGTTCAGTGTCGTTTCGTCGAGAATGGTGACGGTTGGGGCTGGCTCGGCGGCTGCGGGTAGTTGGCTGCGGTTTGTTACGGCCTCGATAGTGGCAAAAAGCGTCCCCCAATCGATGGGCTTGCCGACATGTGCGTCCATGCCGGCTTTTTCGCAATCTTCTCGATCCTGCTTCGTGGCGTTTGCGGTGAGGCCAATGATCGGTGTCGAAGAGCGATTTTCTCGGCTTTCGTCGCGCCGGATTGCACGCGTCGCAGAATAGCCGTCCAGCATCGGCATCTGCACATCCATCAGCACGACGTCGAATGGTGATGCGCCAAAGGCCGAGACTGCGGCAACACCGTTGTCCACGACCGTAACATGATGCCCTCGCTGTTTGAGGATCTCAGTGATGACGGTCTGGTTGATCAGATTGTCTTCAGCGAGCAGAATACGTCGCGGGGTGAAGCGTAAGACCGTACCAGCGGCTTGATCATCCAAGGGGGCTGGCACCGTTGTCAACCGGAGCGGCAACTCGAACCAGAATGTGGATCCTCGGCCAGGTTCGGAGACAACCCCGATCTCGCCGCCCATGAGTTCCACAAGCTTTTTGCAGATTGCCAGGCCGAGGCCTGTTCCCCCGAACTGGCGCGTCACAGAGCTGTCGGCTTGGCTGAAGCGCTGGAAAAGTACGCTAAGCTTTTCTTCGGGGATCCCGATGCCGGTATCCGACACCGCGATCCGGAAGCGCGAGCGATCATGGCTGTAGCTTGCCGTGATCAAGACGCTGCCGCGCTCCGTGAATTTGATCGCGTTAGTGAGCAGATTGAGAATGATTTGCCTCAGGCGAGTGGCGTCACCCATCATGATCCAAGGACCGGTGGCCAATTGGACGTCGATCTTGAGCACCTTTTTAGCAGCTTCCCCGTGCTCCAAGTCGCAGCAGGCCGTCACTATGCCGCGCAAGTCGAGCGGAGCATCCTCGATGGTGAGCTGTCCGGCCTCGATCTTGGAAAAGTCCAGGATGTCATTGACAATGGCCATCAACGATCGTCCCGCCTCGTAGGCCATGGCGAGGTAGCCTGCTTGCTGCGCATTCAGCGTCGGATCTTTGCGCAGCAGATCGTGAAGTCCCAGGATGCCCGTGAGTGGCGTCCGGAGTTCGTGGCTCATATTGGCCAGGAACTCAGCCTTCGCGAGCGCAGCCCTTTCCGCGGTGGCTCTGGCCTGTTCAAGGTGACGGGCAGCCCGCTGACGCTCGGTAATATCGCGAAGCGAACAAATGAGGGATTGAGCAAGCCCTGTTGCTGGGTCACGAACCAGATTAATGACCGCCTCAAGCCAGATCCAATGTCCTTGTTTGTGCCGCATCCGGTTGACGATCATCGTTCGATCGCCTTGCACCTTGCCGGAAAGCAGAAACTCCATCGTTTGGCGGACCTCTCGGGCGTCGTTCGGATGGATCAAGGACGACGGCGTGGTCCCCAGCATTTCCTCAGGCTCGTAGCCGAGCATCGCACGGCACCCAGGCGACACGTAGCGCCTCACAAGATCGAGGTCGAGCTGCGTTATGACATCGCTGGTCGAGTTCGCAAGTGTCCGGTAACGGGCTTCACTCGCGCGAAGGGCTGACTCTGCGCTGCGTCGAGCTGTAATGTCGGCGTAGGTGCTCACGATAGCTCCATCGGGGAGCTGAACTGTGCGGATCTCGAGAACCGTGCCGTCCGGTCGCTGATGCTCCTGTACACCCGGCGCAGTCAGAGGAATATTGCATCCGGCCGTATCTTCCCCGTTGGTCTTTCTACGGCGGCCTATGATGTCCGCGAAATGAAGCGGCGCTTGCTCGATCAACTGAGGCGGCAGGCGGAGGAGTTCGAGAAAACGGGGGTTGGCCAGCTCCACTGTACCGTTTTCAGCAACTTTGATGAGGCCCTGATCCATCGAGTTCAAGGCCGTCTCGAGCAATGTGGACTGCGTGGCGAGGCGGCGCTCGGTTTCGGTCAGCTCGGTGACGTCCAGCATCGCTCCGAAAACGGCTTGTACCTCACCGGTGTCATCGTCGATCTCACAAAAGCCGCGCGATACCACGTGGCGCACCTCGCCATTGGCGCGGATGAGGCGAACGCGCGACACGTAGCCCTCACGCGTGGCGATGACGCGGGCGAATTGTTCGCTGATCTTAGGTCGGTCATCTGCATGGTAGGCGTCGATCGCGGCCTCGAGCGTCGGCGCGGAGGAGCCCGGAGGCAGCCCGTGGATAGCGAACATGCCGTCGGACCAGCTGATGCCCCTATCCTTCAAGGCGACGCGCCAGTGCCCGATCCCTGCCAATTCTTCCGCCGCACGAAGCTGTCGATTGGTGAGCTGAAGCTGCCGGGTCAGGAGTTCCCGCTCTGTAACGTCGCGCAGGTTCGATACAATTTCCAGCGGGCTGCCGTCTGCTCCGCGGATCAACCGAAGACGAGATTCCACCCAGATCCAATTGCCCGCCTGATGGCGAAGGCGGTGAGTGCTTCTCGCTTGTTCGGTAGTTCCTTTAAAAAGCTGGTCGATGATGTCGTCGAGTCGTTCCGCCTCATCCGGATGCACCAGCTGCACGGAATGCGTCCCGATCAACGCTGCCGCGTCATATCCAAGAATTTCCATTGCAGCTGGCGAAACGTAGCGCCGTGTTCCGTCGAGCCCCAGACATTGCACCATGTCGGACGATGAGTCGGCGAGAAGGCGATAGAGTCGATGACTTTCCTGCGACGCGGCCTCGATAGCCCTTGCACGACGTTGGTTGCGCTCTGCCGCGACTCCAACGGCAAATAGACAAGCCGCGGCGAAGCCCAAGACCGCGCTTTCAACAAGCGTTTGACGACGCCACCCCGCGAGAGCCTCATTGACCGAGATCGCGGATGAGACCAGCAGATGGTAGCGGTCGACATGATCGAAGGCGAAAATCCGCTCGACACCATCCCAAGGCGAGATCGATTGCGATATGCCCGATCGGGCTTGACGTGCATCATCTGCAAGGGATGGCGAGACCGGCAAATGCTGACCTCCAACCAAAACCGGGAAGCGCACCAACATTTCCCCTGTATCGGACCAGAGAGCCGCCGTGCCCTGCTCTCCGATCTTGATGGTCCGATAGAAGCTCTGGAAATAATTCGGGGCCAGATTGGCGACGACGACGCCAGCGAAACTTCCATCTGCCTTGTCGATCCTGCGAGAAAGCGGAATGACGAGCGGACTTCCCGCCGTCACACTGCCAAGATGGATGGACGGGTCAATATGGTCGCGGTGCCAGTCGAAATCATCATGATCGCTGCGGGGGATTAGACCGTTGGGATCGACTGCATCGGCGACCCGGTTACGGGAGGCGTCGAGGATTGTGATGCTGCTGACCTGATCCAAAAAATTGTTCTGTCGGCGTATGACGTCGACCACCTCGCGCATGTCCTGCCCGTGTTCGACGCGCTCCTTGATGTCGGCAAGCATGAGATCGACCGACTCGATCGTCCGCGCTGCATGTTGCGCGAGGGAACGCGTCAAATTGCGTGCATTCTCCTCGGCCGCAGCGAGAGTTGCATCTCGGCTGCGAATGCTTTGCCACACTCCCAGCAGGACGATGAGAAGAGCCGCGGCAAAGGCCACGAGGGCTGTTGACCCGATAACAATGCGACGGTGTGACACGAGCCTACGGTCCTCAATGAAGAACGAAGCTCTACGATGATTTTGTAAGGCTAATAATTTGCGATTAATCTAATTTGAGACTTGCATATGGCTGAACGTGTCGAATAATTTATGACGATCGGCGCCAGAAAGAAAATATTTACAATGATTCCATTTTTGCAACATAATATCATAATTACAATTTGATAATTAAAGCTTTTATAGCTTTCGATGTTTGGGTGTTTCGTCAATAATATTGCAGTTCTGACAAATAAACCTGACGAGATATAATAGGTTCGGTACATGCCGACCGGGTGCCAAAAATCTGATTTTTGGCAGTTTGCAGCCTAGCTACAATGCCAATGCGTCCTGGTGAATTTGCATGGTGATAGACCTTTCCGCCGCGGCTCAATGGCGGATCGGTTCTAGACTGCCACTCGCCGACAACATTAGCTTCGCCCAAGCGATTCGAACGGCCCGGAAGCGAGGTGATCGAGGATAAGCCTCAGTGCCGCAACGTTGTTCTCGTCTTCGGCGCTCTCGATCGCGTCCTGGAGCACCGCGCGGATGCGGGTAGGTGACGGGCGCCATCAGCTTACACGCCCCCCAATCGCCTGCGCCAGATCATCAAGCACCAAATCTGCCACCGCAGCCGCGCCCGTCTGGTTTTTGTCGTTCGGCGGCGCGTCGAGGGGATGCCACCACGCCTCAATAACGTGGCACGACGGCGACACGAGCCCAGCAGCTAAATCGGCCTCGGTCACTGCGGATGCTTCGCGCACTCGGCCCAATGCTGAGGACGCGCGAGCATGGCCGCCGCGCCGTCCTTGTAGGCTTCCTCATTCTCGCCTGTGACGATCTTCATGACGTGAAGGGCGTTTCCGGTAACGTCAGCGGGGCACATTTGCCCTTGAAGTCCGGTGGGCATAACTCAGCGGCCCATGTCAGCGAGTGATCGGTTCAAATCGGCAAACGCCTGCTTCATTGCTCCTAGCCAGCTATCCTTTGTGAATCCAGCGGGGAAAGTCCAGACGTCCTTGCCGGTCTCAATCAGATCAATTTGGGCTGCGAAAACGTCTCTCTCGTGAACCGCGGCATCCAGCCACTCCTTGCGCGACCTTGCCATGCCTGTAATTCCCATGCTTCCGCTGAGCAACACGGCAGCTAGGTCCTGATCGTGCGCCGCGTCAAGCGGCCAAATTCGAACTGAAACACACCCAGATGCCCGTTCGCTTGAGAAGCTTGTAAGTGTCGATCTTAGCTCGATTTCGCGCATTTCTGTCGACGTCGCAGGCGAACTCTGCGAGACGGTTGTAGATGTGATCTAGTATTTTCGTCCTCTTCGTCCGTGCTGGGGATTTCTTCATCGCCTACCCTTTGGCATGGACCGCATCACGGTTCCATTTTTACCGAACCGAATACCGGCTGCTTCGCACGCATTTTGAATTCGTGCGTCTTGTGCGAGTGTCATGCGAGGAATGCCGTCGACGCTTTAGACGCGCTCAATAATCTCGATCAGCACCTTGGTCATGCCGGCCAAAGCAGGCACGTTACATCCCAAGAGCTTCCGAGCTTCGCGGACCTGGCGACCGGCGATCACGGCACTCTCCTCGCACTCGCAGGCTTGCGGCGTGCCTCAGCGAGGTGAACGGCCGCCCGTGCAACAACGATCCCGGCAAGCGCGCCGGCCGGGCTGGCCGCCCAATTGTCGATACCCGTCGATCGTCCGGGGATCCAAATCTGGCAGACCTCGAAGAACATAGCCGCAGCCGAAAAGTCCAGAAACTGCTACCGGCTCTTGGTGTGTTGGATGCCGAGGCACGTGACGAGTGCGGACAGGAAATAGGCCATGGCATGCTCGCGATTGCCTAAGGCGCCCTTGTGCGGCCGGTCGTGACCTTGCACCAGCGACAGAACCGTCAAGATGACCCACGAGCAAACGGCAGCCATGCGAAGCGCATGTTTGAAGCCGCAGTCCAGCAACCAGGACTTATTCAATTATCAGGCTTCGCAGGCTGACGCACGAACGGGACCACCACACCCCAGTCGATATTTCTTGCATTGCCGTCGTCGCCAAACAGAAAGCAGATCAAGGTAGAGCACTTCCTATCGCGCGCCTCGGCTAACAGGCCGGCAAAGGAGCACCACACCATCGAAGCCTGCGAAAAGTCCGCCACCACGGCCTATGTGCCGAAGCCGGGCGCATCTCGGACACTTTGATCGGCATCGGCGGATGAGCGCTTTAAGACGAAAACAAACCTTGATTTAGGGCGCTTCGGCCTTCAGCCGCTCGAAGACGGCCAGAAGCTCCGGTCGGGTCGCATTGGCGATGGCGCCGGCCGCGACTTGCGCCTGTGTCCACATCCAGGAGCGAGCGGGGTCGTCACGCATGGCCCATCCCGGGAAAAGGCGGTGGGTCACCGGCTCGCCGAACAGGAAGTTGACGTCGGCGTGCCGGTTGTCGGACGCGATCCGTGCGTAGGTCGCCCTGATGGCGACTTCGGGTCCCTCGATCAACTGCAGGTAGGCGTCAGCGCGGCAAATCAGGGCGCCGGTCACATCGTCCCGCAGGTTGTTGCGTCGCGAGTCCATCAGGATACCGTTGAGCATCGCCTGGTCGAAGCCGAACGGCTGCGATACATAGATGATCTGAATCAGGCTCATGCAGGCACCTCCCCAATTTGGCAGGAGTAGACCCCGCTGCTAGCGGTATGTCGAGGCGTATCGGCTGCATGCTCATGATGCACAGCCCGTGCCGTGCGAAGAGGAGCCCTCCGGGCTCTTGAACTGGGCGACGTTTGATACTGCCTGTTAACGATTTATTAACTCATTCGTTAACAGATATTTGCTGACACATCGGTTCGCCATCCCGTCTTACATGGCTGTTGTCTTGATTGGCGGGTGCCATGTTAGAGCCGTTTCCCAACAGAGATGAGACCCAAGCGCTGGCACTCGCGATCGTGAATACGATACCAGAACCATTCCTTGTCCTTGACGGCGAATTTAACGTTTTGGCCGCGAGCCGCTCGTTCTATGACACGTTCAAAGTCGACGTTCGACACACTCGGGGCTGCCTGCTCTACGCGCTCGGTGATGGCCAATGGGACATCCCGGCACTCCGGGTTCTACTGGAAACGATCATTCCTAAGCATGCCACCATGGACGGCTTCGAGGTCGAGCACGATTTTCCTAATGTTGGCCATCGAATTATGCTGCTCAACGCTCGGCAACTGCTCAGCGCCGAGGGTACAAAATCCACCATCCTGCTCGCCTTCAGGGACATCACGACCCGCCGCGCGGTCGAACGGGAAAAGCAAGAGTTGCTCTTTGAGACCGAAAAGCTGCTGACGGAAAAGCGGCTCCTGTTCCAGGAACTCCAGCACCGCGTCGGCAACAGCTTTCAAATCATCGCCAATATCCTGCTTCTGAAGGCGCGGGCGGTCTCCTCACTTGAAACACGCGGCCATCTTGAGGACGCATACGAACGCGTGATGTCGGCCGCTTCAGTTCAGTCTCACCTCAATCAATGCGAAGGCGTCGAAGAAATTGAGGTCAACGCCTTTTTGTCAAAGCTTTGCGAGAGCCTAGCCTGCTCGATGAGCGTCGAAGATCAGCCGTTCATGATCAGCGCCTTCGCTGATGAGGCTAGGATGACCTCGTCCAAGGCCGTCAGCATCGGCCTCATCGTGACCGAACTCGTGATCAACGCAAAAAAATATGCATTCCCGGACAACAGGCTCAGCGCCCAGATTTGGGTCGCCTATGAAACCGAGGGATCGGCCTGGAAGCTGACCATCTCGGACAATGGCGTCGGGAAAGGCCACCATATCGGGGCGGCGGGCGGCGGGTTGGGAACGATGATCGTCAACTCGCTCGTCAGGCAACTGGGCGCCATCATGGACGTGGTGAGCGAAACGACCGGCGTCAGCGTATCGATCATGTCACCGACTTTCCGAGCACTCCTGCCACGTGCAGCTTAGACTGCAACAATCTCGCGCAGTGTGTCGGCAATGCCGCTCTCACTACGGCAGTAAATAAGGATAATGAATTAGTCGCACAGGCCCAGAGATCAAGATATTATAAAATTAACACAAAGCAATGCGTTCCCGACCAGCCGCGCTTTACAAGGCGATAGCCGCCGCGTTGATGAGCTGCGAAATAGCCGTAATAACTTGTGCAACAGCAAATGGTTTTGGCATCAGGACGCTGTTAGGAACACCCTTTGAAGCCCAATCATGGGCACTCGCGCCGGTCATATATACAACAGGCATTTTATCATTAACTTCGCGAGCATGCTTGGCCACATCCCAGCCGGTAATTTTATCTGAGATGTTTATGTCAGTAACAATAGCCTTATAGGTCGCCCCGTCTTTATCAAGCAGCGCTATTGCTTCTTCACCGCTGCTTGCTTGAACTACGGAAAATCCGCCTTCGGTAAGGGCGTCCGTAATTACCCAGGCCATTTGGAGGCTGGTCAGGCGCTGACGGTCTGGAGAATGACCTGAAAGGCGTTGGTGCCGGG
>NZ_JAMOIM010000086.1 GCF_026130545.1 Lichenifustis flavocetrariae
GCCGCGCTCTATCAGGCCAAACTCGATGGCCGTGATTGCTGCAGATCGGCCCCAGACTTCGAACGTGGTGCCAAGGTAGATAGCCGGCCTGCCAAAGGCCTACTTGGATGGTGAGGTTCGGACTACTCTGCGAACACAGAGTATAATGGCGGATTTCAAGCATTCTACGTGCCGCTGAATCAAATACAAAAGCGCATTAAAGTATAAACCGCTCGGCACGACATTTCGAACAGTGCGGCTTTTTGTTCACCTGAATTTGCAAGCCTCATGGGAGCGGAGCTTAGGAGATCTGTCGGCTCCAATGGTCAGTTCGATCCACGCATACGATGAGCAGGTCGACCTTCTCGGGCATTCGGGTCGACTTGCTGCGCTTCACGATACCGGGCCCGAGCCTGCGTTCGACGATATCGCCGGGATCGCCGCCCAACTGTGCCGAGCCCCCATCGCGCTGATCAGCTTCGTCGATGCCAAGCGCTAATTGTTTAAAGCGACCACTGGCGTTGCATTTTGTTAAGCGCGACTTCAATTCCAAAGGCGCGTGACCTGCCACCCTTAAGATCTGGAGTGCATTCGTCTTCATACATCTTGGTAGTTTTGGAAGAGTGCTCCCGTGAGACAGCCGCTCTGGTCAATCCGCATGGTCCTGATTATGCTTGGGACGCTGAGCGTCGCCGTCGTTGTCGGACTTGCCTCTTTCGGATTGTTTGGCATCGAGCGCCAACTCGAAGCGCGCCGCAACGTCGTGCGCCTGGAGCAGATCCTTATAAACCACAACAACGCTGACAATTTTATGGATGATGTTCGCGCCGACGTGTTGCGGGCTCTGAAAACCGCCGACGGCACCAATCGCGAAGGTGGGGACAAAATCCTGGCCGAAGTCAAACACCACATCGATACCGTCAAAACTGCGATTTCAGAAAACCTAGCGGGTGCTCCGAGTGCAGACTTACGCGAAAGCTACAGCAGGATCGCCGGCCTTGCAGAAGCCTTTGCTCCTTCCGGTCAGCATGCGGTGGAGTTGGCGCTCGAGGACCCTATTGCCGGATCCGCCAATTATGAGCGCTTCAGACAGACCTTTACCGCTTTGGAATCGGCTATGGACGACCAGCGCGAGGTCTTGCAAAAGAAGTTGCTGGGCGTGCGAAACGACGCCGCCTTGACGGCGGTTCGCGTGGAAAATCTGATTGTTGCTTACTCTATCATCGGAGTTCTCCTTCTCGCATTGATGACAGCGGTTTCTGTGAAGATCGCACAACGCATCACGACGGAACTTGCCAGTTCCAAGGAGGAAGCAAATCGCCTGGCGCTGCATGACACTCTTACAGGTTTGCCGAACCGCGCCTTTCTCGCCTCCCACTTGGCAAAGGCCCTCACTCAGGCGGAGGAGCAGGACAGCATGGTCGCTGTCCTGTGCTTGGATCTGGATCGATTCAAGCAGGTCAATGACACGCTCGGCCATCCGATTGGCGATGCGCTCTTGCGTGCTGTGGCCGACCGGATCCGCACGTGCCTGCGGGAAAATGACATTGCTGCCCGGCTCGGAGGCGACGAATTTGCCATCGTGCAATCTCCACTTGGCCGGGTCGAGGAAGCCGGTACGCTGGCGCAGCGGGTCGTTGACACACTCTCGAAGCCTTACGTGATCCTCGGGCATCAGATCATGATCGGCGCGAGCGTTGGGATCGCGCTGGCGCCGATCGACACCAATGATGCCGGTGAACTCTTGAAGATGGCGGATATCGCGCTCTACCGCGCGAAGTCGGATGGCCGTGGCCTGTTCCGCGTCTTCGAGCGCGGCATGGACACAAAGTTGCAGGCGCGTCGCGCGCTTGAACTGGATCTACGCGCAGCGATTGAGCTGCAACAGTTCGAGTTGCACTATCAACCCCTCGTCGACGTCGTTTCTGGTCGGGTCAGCGGCCTCGAGGCTTTGATCAGGTGGAAGCATCCGGAACGAGGCATGATTGGGCCAGACGAGTTCATCCCGCTGGCAGAGGAGACGGGTTTGATCGTGCCGCTCGGCGCGTGGGTTCTTCATCAGGCCTGCACTGACGCGGTGGCTTGGCCGGGCGACGTCAAAATCGCCGTGAATGTGTCCCCTGCACAGTTCAAAGGTCCCGAGCTCGTTACTGCGGTCCTTGATGCGCTCACTCTTTCGGGGCTTCATCCGGCGCGCCTGGAACTTGAAATCACTGAGACCGCGCTGCTTAGCGATGCGTCTGGAACCGTGGCGGTGCTCCACGAATTACGCGCCAAGGGCGTGCGGATCGCCATGGACGACTTTGGGACCGGCTATTCGTCGCTCGGCTATCTTCGCAGCTTCCCATTCGACAAAATCAAGATCGATCGCTGTTTCGTCAGGGAAATCGAGACCAGCGCAGACTGCAAAGCGATCGTTCGGGCCGTCACCAGTCTCGGCGTGAGTCTTGGGATTTCGACAACAGCGGAAGGCGTCGAGACGTCAGCTCAGCTTGAGCACGTCCGCGCCGAGGGCTGCGACCAGGTTCAAGGTTACCTGTTCAGCAGGCCGGTGCCGGCCAGGGACGTTTTGGTACTCCTTGGACATTGCATACCTTCGGCCGTCCACGAAACGGCCTCTACCCTGGCAGCGTAGCGAATTGCCGACGCTTCGGCATTTAGCCGCCTTTCGCAATGGCTTTGTTCGTTTGGCTTCTCGACCGCTAGACACCCGCTTGGCGTTTACGATCCAACTCGCATCGCAACAACGCCGTGATACGTCAATTGTGACACAAGCACGTTGACCTAACGCAGCATCGCTACAACCTTTTCAGGCTTGTAAATCTTCTGTCTCATGAGGGCTGACGGCGGACGGTATAACTAATCGTCCTCGTCAGGAAACAACCTAAGGAAGAAACTTTTACGTTTTTCTCGCAAATTCTAAATACTCCACGTCTAATCTACCTTGAATGTATTTGGCCGTAGGCTTGGTCCTGTTCTCATGCGGTGTAAACAAATCTGGAGCCCTTGATGTGTGAAGCGGCGTGGCTGGATTTGAAACGGCATGGTCTCGCCTTTGGCTTGAGCATCGCGGTCATACTTTTTGGCCTCATCGCTGCCTATGCCGCGGCGCCAGATGATGCTTCAATCGTGGCAGCCCTCTTCCCTCCTTGGTGGCCGGCGCGACAGATGTTTGAGGCGGCGGGCGCGACGGGCACTATCGTCCAGGTTGGCAGCTGGCGAAGCGTCCTCATCGTGCGGTCAAATCAACCAAATCTTGCGGGCCGCCTTCACCTGAACGGGGCTCTTTTCACACTCAGCCCCCTGCGCTCCGCGGGCTGCTCCGCTTCATTGGAAAAAACCTGATCATGGCTGACACCCTGCTCAATTTGGCCGCCCTGCGGGCTAGAGCGCTGCGTCTCGTTCTCTGGACAATATGGCTCCAGGTTCCGCTCGTCGCACTTGTGGGATGGATGAGCGGCGTGCCGTGGCTGCTGGCGGTCGGCATCGTGACGGTCCTCGCAGGGTCGGTTGAGATGTTGGCCCGCTGGGATCGGCAGGGCGATCAGGCGCGCATCGTCGCAGGCGTCGCGCTGATGGTCTCAATCTCGGTCCTGGTCGCGCTGCTGAGCGGTCAGAAGATGCAGGTCGATCTGCATATGTACTACTTCGCCGCCCTCGCCATCCTGGTCGCGGCTTGCGACTGGCGCGTGATTGTTGCTGGGAGCGTGACCGTCGCGCTGCATCACATCGCGCTCAACTTTCTGTTGCCGGCCCTGATCTATCCGGGCGGCGCGGATCTTGTCCGCCTGACCACGCATGCGCTCGTGTTGGTGCTCGAAGCGGCAGCCTTAATTTGGATCGCCGCAACGGTCGAACGCATGTTCGGTGCGGTGACAGCGTCCGGCGCGAAAGCGGATGAGGCGAGGATTGCGGCCGAGACAAGCCACAAGGCCGCGGTGGCGGCCTCTCAAGCCGCCGAAGACATGCATCGTCGGACCGCTGAAGAGCGCGCTGTCCTGGCCGAAGAACAGGCCGAGGTGGTGCGTCGTTTGGGCGAGGGCTTGCAGGCTGTTGCGGGGGGAGATTTGACGGTGCTTCTGCATGAGGGCTTTTCGGCGGCTTACGTGCAGATCAAGGATGACTTCAACGATGCCGTCGGCAAATTGAAGGACACCATGCTCGCGGTCGTGTCGAGCACCGGGGCGATGAACGCGGGGACGCAGGAGATTGCGACGGCATCCAGCGATCTGGCGCGGCGCACCGAGCAACAGGCGGCCAGCCTGGAAGAGACCGCTGCGGCGCTGGATGAGATCACCAATACGGTGAAGGCCTCGGCTGAGGGGGCGGGCCATGCACGCCAAGTGGTGACCGAAGCCAGTGCGGATGCCGAGAAGACCTCTGTTGTCGTGCGTCAGACGGTCGAGGCGATGGATGCGATCGCCAAGTCATCGCACCAGATCAGCCAGATTATCGGGGTCATCGACGAGATTGCCTTCCAGACCAACCTGCTCGCGCTGAATGCCGGGGTGGAAGCGGCCCGAGCGGGCGAGGCGGGACGTGGCTTTGCGGTGGTGGCCTCCGAAGTTCGGGCGCTCGCTCAACGCTCGGCCGACGCCGCCAAGGAGATCAAAGGACTGATCAACGCTTCGGCCGCCCAGGTCACCCAAGGTGTCGACCTGGTCGTTGAAACCGGCAAGTCCCTGGACCGGATCGTGGCACAGGTGATCGAGATCAATGGCATCGTCGGCGCGATCGCGGCTGGGACACAGGAGCAGGCTTCGGGGCTCGCCGAGGTCAACATCGCCATCAACCAGATGGATCAGGTGACCCAGCAGAATGCCGCCATGGTTGAACAATCGACGGCTGCGAGCACCAGCCTTGCCCGTGAGGCCAACGAGCTCGCGAGCCTCGTCGGCCACTTCCGGGTCGAGGACGTCGGCGCGAGCGGGGAGGCACGCCGGCAAACCGCGCGGCCGGCGCCTGCTCGCTCCCGAACCACCGCCAAAGCGACCGCACCTAAACGACCGGCCCTGATCCATAAGATGGTCGTGAACGGGCCATCAGCTCACGCGGATAGCGCAGGCGAGTGGCAGGAATTTTAAGCAAGGCGCGCCATCAAGGCGCGCTCACGTTCCGCACTTCGGAAGGGGCAGGCACAATGGACGAGTTCCACACAACCAAGGACGCGGGCATGCGCGAGTTGCTCGCCTTCAGGATTGGCACACAGGAATTTGCAATCGACGTGATGGAGTTGCGCGAGATCCGGGTATGGACGCCGGCCACGCCGGTAGCCCATGCCCCACCGTTCGTTTGCGGGGTGATCAATCTACGCGGCGCGGTCCTGCCGATGATCGATCTTGCAATGCAGCTCGGATTGAGCTCGACCGCACCGACGCACCGTCATGCCATTCTGGTGGTCGCGATCGGCAGCCAAGTGGCGGGACTGCTGGTCGAGGGTGTGTCGGAGATCCTCACGGTCACGCAAGATATGGTCCAGCCGTTGCCGGACGTTGCATCACACTTCGCAAGTCAGGTCGTGAAAGGCATCTTGGCCCTTGATGGGCGCATGATCAGTCTGATTGCACTCGACGCCGTTTTGCCGCCACCCGAGATGACCGAAGCCGCATGAGCATGTGTATCGGCGTCAGATGGCAACGCTTCAAGGTGGAGCAAGCCGATGAGTATTGGTGGCGCCGTTAATCCGCACCGCGCCTCCATGCCGAGCCACATCCTTTTCGAGATCGAAACATTCAGAGAGCCACTGTTGTCGGCTTACGACGGACATTGGGTGACGCTGTTATGCGGGCATCAACTTCACGAGAAGACCCTTTGTCAGCCACAGACTTCTTTACGGCCCATCGGTCGAGCATGCTTTCACGTGAACGAAACACATCGTCGCGTGTGCCACGCACGATCCGCCGAACGGTCTGACGCGAGAGACCGGTGTGCCGCGCAATCGCCTTCAACGCGGTGCCGCTCTTGTGCAAGGCTCGGACCTTCTCGTTGGCCTCGTCGCGTTTGAGCCAGCCTTTCCATTGTCGTTTTTCGACCGCGCTGAGGCGCTTCGGGTCGATGTCGCCGCTCGTGACAGCACGGCGAAGGTGGTGCATATGACGGCGAATGATGTCCAGAAAGGCGGCACTGGCATTTTCAAGAAGATGCCATCGGTCGGCAATCTGAAGAGCCTGGGGAGCACCTTTCGTCGCTGCTTCACGGTAGCCGCCACCGCGGTCGCGGCAGACAATCTCGATGTCCGGATGGTCTTTGAGCCAGGCCGTCACGGTCCCGATCTCACGATCGGCTAGCAGGTCGATGATCCGGCGCTGTTCGAGATCGCAGACGATCGTTCCGTAGCGATGGCCGCGCCGCCAGGCAAAATCATCGAGGCCGATGATCTTGATGGATGTCGGGGTAGGTGCCGAACGGCGCCGTAGGGTGCGGAGCAGAGTATCTGCGCTGACCGGCATGGATAGGCGCTCCGCCAGACGTTCTCCGGGGCGACCACCCAGAACGACACCGATGCTGTAGATAGGCGTGCAACTTTGGCTCTGGCGCAGTTTGCGTGCAGATTGTCAGTCGCCTCAGGCTGTCGCCACCAATCGAGCGCGCAGCAGATCGACCTTGGCGCGCCCGTACATCTGGCGCTTCACGAGCTTTAATTTGGTGACTTGTCCTTCGGTCTGTCCATTGGACCACGTCTCCATGATAGCCGCTGTCACGGCAACTTTGTCAGCCGTTATGCCTTCGGCAAAGGCGGACAATTCGCTTTGCGCAGCATCAATGAGCCAGGGATCGAGCAGGTCGGGCTTTTTGGCCGAGATCAGGGCGGCGAAGCGGTCGAGCAGATTGCGCGCTTTGACGATAGCCGGCGATGCGGTTTCGATCGCCACCATCAGGCGTACCGTTTCGTCGCCTTTGCTAGCCCGCTCGGTCGTCAGCAGGCGCGCGATCGTGCGGGCCGACGGCATCCGCAACGAAGGGGGCTGGTCTCCTGGAAGTCGGACACTCCGGCGCTTGCGGGTTCTCCATTCGGACACGACGCGCAGGCTCCCGGTGAACCCCGCGCCGCGAAGGCGCCGCCACAGCTCCGTTCCGTTCTGGCACCCGGCCGCCCATTCGGACTCGAGCCGCTCGGTCCATCGGTCGAGCGTGCTTTCGCGCGAGCGGAATACATCGTCGCGTGTGCCACGCACAATCCGCCGAACGGTCTGACGCGAGAGACCGGTGTGCCGCGCAATCGCCTTCAACGCGGTGCCGCTCTTGTGCAAGGCTCGGACCTTCTCGTTGGCCTCGTCACGTTTGAGCCAGCCTTTCCATTGTCGTTTTTCGACCGCGCTGAGGCGCTTCGGGTCGATGTCGCCGCTCGTGACCGCACGGCGAAGGTGGTGCATATGACGGCGAATGATGTCCAGAAAGGCCGCACTGGCATTTTCAAGAAGATGCCATCGGTCGGCAATCTGAAGAGCCTGGGGAGCACCTTTCGTCGCTGCCTCGCGATAGCCGCCACCCCGATCGCGGCAGACAATCTCGATGTCTGGATGGTCCTTCAGCCAGGCCGTCACCGTCCCGATCTCACGATCGGCCAGCAGGTCGATGATCCGTCGTTGTTCGAGATCGCAGACGATCGTTCCGTAGCGATGGCCGCGCCGCCAGGCGAAATCATTGAGGCCGACGATCTTGGCGGATGTCGAGGTAGGTGCCGAACGGCGCCGTAGGGTGCGGAGCAGAGTATCAGCGCCGATCGGTATGGACAGGCGCTCCGCCAGACGCTCTCCGGGACGACCACCCAGAACGACACCGATGCAATGGACAAGACAATCGAGGCGGCTCGTGCGACGGGATCGAGCCAGGATGATCTCGGGGGCGAACTGCTCGGCGAAGGTCTTCCGATCGCAAGACGGGACGGCGCAACGGAACCGACGTGCCGTGAGACGGATAACCAACCCCCGACCGAAGGCCGGAACGTCCCGCGGCGACCGCACATAACGGCTGTGCACCGACGCGGACAGGGATCCGCAACCGGGACACCTCCCGGATGCCTCACCGCCATGCGCATGAACGATCAGCCCGTCTGGACCGACGTCATGACGGTCCACGATCAATCCGGTTGGTGTCATGGAGAGATAGGAGTTGCGTGACGACATCGGTCTGGCCCTCCGTCGGCCAAACCGTCTACGCCGCTGGAGTCATTCCGGATTCATCGCAATCTGCACGCAAAACGCGCCAGACCCAACTTCGCCCAGATATTGGAAGGTCCGGCCGACGCCGTCGAGCGTACCTTCGCGCGGGTTCGGCTCGACCCGCGGCACCGTGACATCGTCCTGCTGGCGAAATCCCCCCTTCAGCAACGAGGCTTCCCGGACTGGTCGATGGCACTGTGCGAAAACGACCGGCTTTCCAAGGAACTGGCGCCGGACGTGTTCCGCCGCGCCTTTGCGGAGCCGGGCGAATCGGCGGGGCTGGAGGTCACAGACCTCATTAAGACGGGTATCTACGCCGTCCAGATCTGGTGACTGCGCGGGGGCGGCGAGCCCCGCATCGCGGCGCATAGTGTCCTTGACGGCGCTGAGCACGGTGCAGGACTGCTTTGGGTCTCGGCATCGGCACAATCGGCTGGATCGAACGGCATGTCATGCGCCCGCATGGCCGATCATATCAGCCGGACGCAGCCTCGCTACTCGGTTCGTTTCACGATAGACCGCCGCGCGAGGGCCATCCATTTGTCCCGGACATGCCGGAACAGGTTGGCGGGCAGTTCGCCGTAGGCAACGCTTGCCGCATCGCCTGACCGCATCGGCCGCAGATCGGGACCCGGCCATGTGAAGCGGTTGGCCTCGTTCAAGACGATCCAGGACCGCTCATCGTCGAGGCCGAGACGGCGCTTGGTGGCGCCCGGAACCTCCACGGCCTGGTCGGCATCGCGGGGCGGCGTATGGGTGATCGGCAGTACCACGACAGTGCGGTTGCCAGCCTCATCGAGAACGCTCAGCAAAACCGCACAGGGCCGGTCCTTCGCACCTTCCTCCTGACCGCGCTCGTGCTCATCCCGCCACAGAAAAGCATAGCGGATGACCAGGCCGGGAACTGGATCAGCAAAAGACACGCGTCAGGGCTGAAACTCGGGGTTGAAGGCCTCCGCGCTCCGCGAGGGCTCGGCACGGCCGACGGCTTCGATATCGGCGGCCGTAAAATCCTCGATCCCCATCACCTCGCGGTCGCGCCGTTTCAGCCGCCTGTATTCGTCGGCCGAGATCATGACGGTGCGGTCGCGGCCATTGCGGGTCACGACGACCGGCTGCATCAGGGCGGCGTCCTGATAGCGGCCGACCTCCTTGCCGAATTCCGTGGACGTGACCCGGATCATGGTGGTGCTCTCATCAGTCATATACGGATTATAGCTGAATTCCGGGACTTTCGCCACAATCGCGGTAGCGTCAGTGTTCGGCCATGCCTTGCCGCCGCAGCGACCGGGCCAGCGTCCACTGTGCGACGCCTAGCCGGCCCTATTCACGGACGCGCTTGGATTTCGGCCAGTTTGGCGGCCTGATGCTTGCGGTCGAGCGTCATCGTG
>NZ_JAMOIM010000087.1 GCF_026130545.1 Lichenifustis flavocetrariae
CAAGGCCGATGCCGAGAAGAGCGGCAGCATCGTGCAGGAGGCCGTTTCCGCCATGGCCGAGATCGAGCATTCGTCGGCTCGGATCTCGAACATCACCGGTTCGATCGATGAGATCGCCTTCCAAACCAACCTTCTGGCGCTGAATGCGGGGGTCGAGGCGGCGCGCGCGGGCGAATCGGGGCGCGGCTTCGCGATCGTGGCGGCCGAGGTGCGTGCGCTCGCCCAGCGCTCTGCCCAGGCCGCCAAAGAGATCAAAGCCTTGGTCCAGCTCTCCCGCGGCCAGGTGGAGACCGGTGTTGCTCTCGTCGGGCAGACGGGCGATGCGCTCGGCCGCATCGTCGAACAGGTCAGCGGTCTCAACGGCGTCTTCGGCGACATCGCGGAGGCCGCACAGGCGCAGGCGGCGGGACTTCTTGAGGTGCATGGGGCGATCGAGCAGACCGACACGATCACCCGCCAGAACGCGACCATGGCGCAGGATGCGACGGCGACCGTCCATTGCCTGCAGGCCGAGGCTAGCGAACTCGCCACGCTTCTCGGACAGATGAAGCTGGGTGAAACCCGTTCCGATGGAGCCGCCAGGCGGCGCGACGAGCGGATCGAGTGCCGTCAAGACATTTGGCTCACGGCGGCGGGGCAACGACGCAAATATGTCCTGACCGATTGCTCGCCCGGCGGGGCTCGTTTCGAAGGGGCGTCACCGGGCGAGAAGGGTGTGAACGTCACCGTGTTCTTCAACGATTCGGCGATCTCGGCCCGCGTCGTTCGAACAGAGCCCCGGGCCTTTGCGGTTCAATTCGTCGACGCATCGACGCGCGGCGTGGTGAGCCGCTTCTTGATGCAAAGCCGCAGGCAGGCGCGTCAGATGATAGCGGCGTAAATCGCCACGTACCGATCGGCACGTCATTGTACCGGCGCAAACGCGAATGTGGCGGATGCGCAATTCATGCACCCCTGACCAAGGACGTCCATGCCGACGAGAGCGAGCAACTGCGACGGACCGAGCGCCATTCTGGCGGCGCTACACAGATCTCAGGCGATCATCGAGTTCGCGATGGACGGGACCATCCTGACCGCAAACCAGAACTACCTCGATGCCCTCGGGTTCACCCTGGCCGAGATCGAAGGTCGTCACCATCGCATGTTCTTGGCACCCGGCGAGGACTCAGCCCCAGAGTACCAGGCGTTTTGGGACCGGCTGCGGCAAGGCCAGTTTCAATCGGCCGAATACAGGCGCATCACCCGTGATGGTCGAGAGATCTGGATTCAAGCCAGCTACAACCCTGTGATCGGACCCGATGGACAGCCTTACAAGGTCGTTAAGCTCGCGACTGATATCACGGCCTCGAAGCTGCTGACGATCGAGCATACCGGCAAGGTTGAAGCGATCGACAAGTCGCAGGCGGTGGTCGAGTTCGCCGTCGATGGCACCATTCTGGACGCCAACGCACATTTTTGTCGCGTGTTCGGCTACGACGTGGAGGAGATCCGCGGCCGGCACCACAGCATGTTCGTCAATCCAAGTGAGCATGCAAACGAAGAATACAACCAGTTCTGGGCGGCGCTGCGCCGCGGAGAGTATCGACAGGGGGAGTACCGCCGGATCGGCAAGAACGGCAGAGACGTCTGGATTCAAGCGAACTACAACCCGATTCTTGACCCGTTTGGGCGCACCTTGAAGATTGTGAAGTTCGCGACCGACACGACGCAAGCGAAGCTTCGCGCGGCCGACGATCAGGGAAAGATCGAGGCGATCAGCAAGTCTCAGGCGATCATCGAATTCGCCATGGACGGCACCATCCTGACCGCCAATGGAAAGTTTTTGACGGCGTTCGGATATGAGCTCGACGACATCGTCGGTCGGCACCACAGCCTGTTTGTTCCAGTGGAAGAGCAGGACACGGAAGCCTACCACGCGTTCTGGACCGACTTGCGCAACGGCGACTACTGCGTCGCGGAGTACCGTCGGATCGGCAAAGACGGCCGCACGGTGTGGATCCAGGCCAGCTACAATCCCATTTTCGGGCTCGATGGCGCGCCCATTAAAGTGGTGAAGTTTGCCGTCGATATCACGGGTGAGGTTGCTCGTCGGGAGCAGGTGCGCATGCTCTCCCTGGTGGCCGACACCACGAGCAACTCCGTCGTCATCACTGACGCAGACGGCCGTATCGAGTACGTCAACGCGGGCTTCTGCCGGATGACGGGCTATAATTTTGAGGAGGTCCGCGGCCGCAAACCGGGCAACCTACTTCAGGGACCTGCGACAAGCGAAGTCACACGCGAGCGCATCCGCCGAAAACTGGAGGATCGGCTTCCATTCTGCGACGAGATCCTCAATTACACGCGCGGTGGAGATCCCTATTGGATCACATTGTTCATCAACCCCGTGAAGGATGAACAGGGCCAAATAAACCGGTTCGTGTCGATTCAGACCGACGTGACCGAGCGCAAAACGATCGAAGCGCAGATCGCCTTCATGGCACAGCATGACGCACTGACCGGCCTCGCCAACCGCGTTCTTTTTCACGACAAGCTTTCAAAAGTTCAGCAGCGAGGCGGCCCCTTTGCGCTGATGTGCTTGGATCTCGATGGTTTCAAGCAAGTCAATGACAGTTTCGGACATCCTGCAGGAGACGAACTTCTCCGCAAAGTCGCTCACCGCCTGGTGGATTGCGTCCGTCCTACAGACATCGTCGCCCGGCTGGGTGGGGACGAGTTCGCCGTGATCTATGCGGATATAAATCAGGAACATAACCCCGAAGAAGCTGCGTTACGGATCATAAGACGGATCGCGGCACCGTTCGAAATTGGGTTTCAACATGTCTCAATTGGTGTGAGTATTGGTATTGCGGTCACGGTCGGATCGGCCATCAAGCCGGACTTGCTCTTGAAGCAAGCCGATCAGGCGTTGTATCGCGCAAAGGGCGCTGGACGCGGTACATATAGGCTAGCCGAGCCCACGATGGATGGCAGAATCGTAGCCGAAGTTTAGCGGCATCCCAGGCGGCTTCTCTTAAGCTCTGGCATGTAGGTAACGGCAACCTGCGATTGAATGGGGCCAGTGAAGGAAGCCGACGTGCGACAGCGGGTCAAACACTGGGTGACCGCGAAAGCCGATGACACCGACCTGATCGCGGAGGGCGGACCGGAACGTTTTGCCCGCCGTCTGACGCTCCGCATCGTCTTCAGCGCGGAGGCCACCAATATGGGGCTCTGTGGGAATTCCTTCAACGATACACGCTAAGGCGAGGCGATTTGGCGGTGACGGGAAACAAGTGATTTCCGCGATTGGTCGCTGAGCGCGCAAGGACCTGACCGGAGGCGTCGTTATTCATGCGACAAACACTGTCGGATCGTGACACTGTGCGGCAAGTTCCAAATTGGGGTTTGTCGCACATGCTCGTCGGCTACATGCGGGTGTCCACTAGTGACGAGCGGCAATCGGTCGATCTGCAGCGCGATGCGCTTCTTGGTGCGGGCGTGGATGAGCGCCATCTGCATCAGGATCGCGCCTCGGGCGCTCGGGACGACCGCCCCGGGCTGAAGGCCTGCATGAATGACCTGCGGGCAGGCGACGTACTCGTCGTCTGGAAGCTCGACCGGCTCGGGCGCTCGCTCTCGCACCTCATCAGGATCGTCGAGGAGTTGAAGAAGCGTGGCATCGCCTTCCGCTCGCTCACCGAAACGATCGACACCACGACCTCCCACGGTGCGTTCCTGTTCAATCTCTTCGGCTCGCTTGCCGAATATGAGCGGGCGCTGATCACCGAGCGCGTCAACGCCGGACTCGCCGCAGCGCGTCGGCGTGGACGTAAGGGCGGCCGCCCGCCCTCCATCGATGCGGAGAAGATCGACCAGATCCTCGCGGCGCTGGAAGGAGGCGCGAGCAAGGCGTCGGTGTGCCGGACCTTCAAGATTCCCCGCTCGACGCTCCTCGACACGCTGAAGCGGAAGGGATGGAGCGGGCCCGGAAAGAACGATGATCCCAGGATGGCCGCCTGACACGCCGGCCTCATCATCATGGCCTTTCTGGATGCGCCGGCGCGCACCGCGCTGTTCGAGCCGCCTGAGGCGCACGAGGATGCCCAATTCCCGCTACGCACTCACGCCCGAAGACATCGCCTTCGCCAGGAGCCATCGGCGGTCCCACAACCGGCTGGGGTTCGCGATCCAGCTGGCCCTGGTGCGTGACCTTGGACGAGCTCTTCGCACGGATGAGACTCTGCCCCACGCGGTTGTCGCCATCGTCGCTGACCAGCTCGGGACAGATCCTGCCATTTTTGACCTCTACGCACGGCGCGAGGAGACGCGACGGGAACACGCGCGTGAGATCGTCGCCGGGCTTGGCCTGCGTCCCGTGCGGGCAGGCGATTACCGCCTTCTCATCGCCGCGGCTGCGCATACGGCAGCAGCCACGGAGAAGGGCGGCCCGATCGTTCAGGCCATCATCGAGAAACTCAAGGACGAGGGAATCCTCGTTCCCGGTGCCGAGCTTCTCGAGCGCCTCGCCCTCGCAGGTCGGGCGGCTGCACGCAGGCAAGCTTATCGGGGCCTGATCCAGGGTCTGGGCAAGGTGTCCTTCGACCAGCTGATCGTCGATCGCGTCGGCGACCGCACGCTCCTCGGCTGGATTGCGGAAGCGTGGGCTGAGACCGATATTTCCAACCCAGGCGCGCTAGAAAACCCCGGCATCTCGGCTGAAAAATGGGTGGAGACGAAGCTCCGGCGCGGCCTTGAGGATGGGTCAAGCGGCGGCTGAATAGGACTCTTGTTGGGTCGGTGCTCTCTTAGATCCGGGGTGGCGTTCGACCTTGAAGCGTGCAACCAGCCGCGCGAGTGTTTCGACTTCGCTTGCAAGACCGCGGCTCGCATTGGCCGAGCCATTTACCAGGAGTGCGTTGCTTTGCGTGATCTCGCCCATGCTGCTCACGGCGTCGTTGACTTCATCCAATCCAATCGCCTGACTGGCCGAGGCATCGGAGATCGACGAAATGACTGTGTTGATCTCCGATACTTGGGCCAAGATCCGTTCAAGCGCCATGCCGGTCTGCTTCACTAGGCTCACGCCTGCCCCAATCTGCTGCCCCGAGCCGCGGATGATCTCCTTGATCTCCTTGGCGGCGTCTGCCGAGCGCTGTGCCAGCGCCCGAACCTCGCTCGCCACGACCGCGAAGCCACGGCCCGACTTGCCCGCGCGCGCTGCCTCGACGCCCGCGTTGAGCGCCAGAAGATTGGTCTGAAAAGCGATTTCGTCGATGACGCCGATGATCTGGATGATGTGACCGGACGATGTCTCGATCTTGCCCATTGCCTGGACAGCATCGCGCACAACAACGCTTGTCTGTTCGGCTTCCACCTTCGCGTGAGCCACGACATCGCGGGCGTGCTTTGCGCCCTTGGCAGTGGCGCGTACCGTCGTCGCGATCGCGTTGAGATGGCCTGCGGTCCGCTCAAGGCTGGCAGCCTGTTGCTCGGTCCTTTCGGACAAATCGCTGGCGGCGTCTGACATGGTTTGAGTGCTGGCGTTGATGGTCCGCGTGTTCTGCGCGACCTCGCGAAGGGCTTGACTGAGCTGGGTTACCGCGGCGTTGAAGTCGGTTTGCAGCATCAGGTATGTCGGCGGAAAATGCGACAGTGCTGCCGTCAGATCTCCGGATGCAAGGCGTTTGAGGGCCGCCGCGACCGCGTTCATCGCGATCTGCTGCTCCTGCGACGCTTGAGCCTGGGCAAGGTCGTGCCGTTGCTTCTCTTCCGCGGCTCTGCGCCGCTGCTCGGCAGCCTCGGCTTCGGCCTGGGCTTGGGCGGTCACGTTGGCGCGGAACACATTAACTGCGCGGGCGATTTCACCGACCCCGTCCTTCCGATCGAGTGCGCCGATCTCGACGGCCACGTCGCCCGCCGCCAGTTTTTCGGCGCTGCCCACGAGGGCCTTCAAGGGATGCGAGAGGTTGTGTGCAAGCCGGAATGCGCCTGTCATGCCGGCGATGGCTATGCAAAGCGCCACGCCCGCGATGATCTCGAGCCGCGCCGTCAAAGCGGCATTCTCCTCTGTGATACGCCCCCTTGCGTCACGGCCCGCCTGGCTGACCGCCTGATCGAGCAGCGCCCGAACCTTATCGCCGCTATGCCGCATCACCTCAAGCGTGGCGATCGCCTGCGCCTGCTTGAGGCCCATCAGGACAGCCGCATCGTCTTGCCAACGCGCGAACGAACCAGCGGCATCCTTGGCTATGGCACTCATCTCAGCCGAGAGAGCAGCGCGCTGCAGATCCGAAAGCGCTTTCGCCGTCTTGCTGGTCAAGGCCGTGAATTGCGGCTCGATGTCGGAGGCGGCGATCAGGTCCGTCATCGCCAGCACGCGCCCGGTGAGCTGTTCGGTTTTGTCAAACCCATCGCGGGCCGTCCGGCTGGCGTCACTTGCCGCGATCGCCTTATCAGAGAGCGCTGCGAGATCCTTGAGGCCAGACAGGCTTTGGAAGCCGATCAGGGCGGACACGATGGCGCCAAGCGCCAGAAAGGCGAGGAGCGGAATGAGGATCTTGGTGCGGATCGTCATGGTCGAGGCCTCAGTTCGGCAGGTTCGGCAAGGCCGTTTCGGTCTTTTCGGCCGTCAGCGACTTAAGAAATGCCAACAGCTGCTGCGTTTCGACATCGCTGATCTTGAACGGTTTGATCAGATCGGATTTCGATGGTCGGTCGGTGCCGCCGGTTGCGTAGAACGAAATGATCGAAGTGAGGTCCGGGAACTGGCCGTGATGGCCAAAAGGAGCCCGGTAGATGAGGTTGCGTAAACCAGGCGTCTTAAATGCATATTGCGCCTTGGGATTGTCCGGCTCCAGCTTACCGCGGCCGATGTCGTCTGCTGCCAGGCCGATGTCGTGAAACTTGTTGTCGGTGAAGTTCCAGCCCGTATGGCAGCTCGCGCATCCAGCCTTGCCGTTGAACAGCTGAAACCCCGCTTTCGCTTCGGCACTGACAGCTGCTTCATCGCCGTCCACCCAACGGTCGAAGGGTGCCTCGCCGGCCATGACGGTGCGTTCATAGGTTGCGATGGCAGCCAGCAGGTTCTCTTTGGTGACACCAGACCCGGGAAACAATCGGTCGAACCAAGTGGCGTACTCGGGCACATCCTTCAGCCGTAGAATGATGTCAGGGAATTTGCCGTTCATCTCCGCAGGTGTCGTGATCGGGCCGACGGCCTGGTCCTCGAGCGATTTGGCTCGGCCATCCCAGAAAAGGCTCGTTGACCAAGCCGCGTTCAGCACGGTGTTGGCCTTTCGGGCAAGCGGTGTGTTCGCGGAACCGATCGCGCCGGGCACTGGGACTTCGTAGCCGAACGAGGGGTCGTGGCAACTCGCGCAGCTGAGGTTCTGGGCGCCGCTCAGACGCGGATCGAAGAACAGCAATTTGCCCAAGGTGGCCATTTGCGGCGAATAAGGCGCGGACGTCGGGAAGGGGATCGCCTCAGGGCGCTTGTAAGCACTTTTCAAGGTGTCCGAACTGACCTCAACGGCAGAAGCTGTTGCAGCCATTGCGACACAGGAAAGGAACAAAAAGATTAGCCGTCGCCTCATAGAAAAGTCCCGTACGAAAACATTCCAAAACTGGCTAGAAAGTATTAATGCCTCAATTAGATCTTATAAAAAAAATCATAAATAGTTAAAAATGTGACCTCGCAAAGTAAAGTAGTATTATTAGAATAATAATTACCATCTAAATCAAATTAAATATATGATCATTAGAGAACATTCACCGGTACAATCAGCCATGGTAATTACCCACGTGCTTGCCAAAAGCGGCTATCGCTGATTCCCTTGGCGAATGAGCAGATTTGATCTTGAACGCCTAAGCAAAGAGGAACTGATCGAGCTTGTGCTGCGTCTGCAACGGCCGGCCAAGACCTCGCAAACGTCCTCGAAGCCGCCGTCGACGGATCGCAAGGAGCGTCGGGAGCAGGCCAAGCCCGGTGGGGCCAAGCCGGGGCATGAGGGCCATTCACGTCGGTTGAGCGCGGCGGCGGACCGGGTGGTCGATCATCATCCGGAGGAATGCCCGTGTTGCTGCGCGGCCCTGTCCGGCGATCTGCCTGCCGAGGTGGTCAGCGAACACGACACGACGGAGCTTCCCGTCATTAAGCCGGTTGTGGAGCGCCATCGGCGCATGGCCGTGCGCTGTCCGTCCTGCGGCAGCCGGGTCGTTGCGCCAGTGCCTGCGGCGGCGAAGGGCTCGCCGTTCGGTCCCCGGCTGCATGTGGTGGCGACCTATTTCAAGACGTTCCAGGCGCTGTCCTACGAGCGGCTGCAAGGGGCGTTCGCGCATCTGTTCGGGCTGACGATCAGCCAAGGCGGACTGATGAACATGCTTCGTCGGGCGCAGGGCCGGTTCGAGGCCAAGCGCGATGAAGCCGTTGCGGCGCTGCGCCGGGCCACGGTCGTCGCCTCCGACGAGACCGGCGTCCGTATCGAAGGGAGCAATGCGTTTCACTGGGTGTTCCGCTGTCACGCTGCGGTCGTTCATCACGCCGCGCCGACCCGCGGCGCCGTGGTGATCCGGGACGTGATGGCGGGGCACCGGCCGGCGGTCTGGCTGTCGGATCGTTATTCGGCCCAACAAGGCCATGCGGGAGCCCAGCAGACCTGCCTTGCGCATCTGGCGCGCGAAGTCGCCTATGCCGATGAAGCCGGCGCAGATCTCCTGCCGATGCGCCTCAAGCTGTGGCTTCAAGACGCGTTCATCCTCGCGGCCAACATCGAAACGCGCGCCGCAACAACGATCGCCGCCCGACGACGCGCTCTTGAGCGACGCCTCAAAGACATCCTCGACACGCCGACATCGTGCGATCTGGCGCGGGACATCCAAAACAGGTTCCGGCGTGCGCGCGACCAGCTGCTCACCTTCGCAAAATGGCCCGGCTTGGTCGACGTCACCAACAACGGCTGTGAACGCGCGCTCCGACCAGCCGTCGTCCAGCGCAAGGTCACCAACGGCTATCGCGCCATGTGGTCCGCCACCGGCGAAGCCGATGTGCGCACCGTGGTCGACACAGCCCGCCTCACACCCGGGGCCAACGCCTTCCAAACCATTCTGCAGACAGTCAGCGCCTGAAATCATCCTAATAACGGGCGTGGGTAATTACCAGCCATGTATAGCCCTACGCGCTGGCACGGTATTACGGGCGGCTTTTTATTTGCGTCAGCGCATGTAGAATGCTCGAAAGCAGCCATTATGCTCCGTGTTTGCAGAGTGGTCCGAACCCTCACCATCCAAGTAGGCCTTGGCAGGCCGGCTATCTACCTCGTCACGCCACCTTGGCACCACGTTCGAAGTCTGGGGCCGATCTGCAGCAATCACGGCCATCGAGTTTGGCCTGATAGAGCGCGGC
>NZ_JAMOIM010000088.1 GCF_026130545.1 Lichenifustis flavocetrariae
CCTTCCATGGCGACTGGAATTACACCATCCACCCCTCCTCAAACAGCAATCAGAGCAGTTAAATTCGGGCGAGCCCTAAGTCGATCTGGAGTCGAACCATCTATTGTGCAATTGCGATCTACCGCACTTCCACAAGTCAATTGCGCAAGAAGAGGCCTTTAACTGGAAAAATCAGCGTTCGACTGAAATCGGCAGTCAGCGAATTGGCGTTACATGGGGGAAGGATCACCCGAGGTTCCAAATTAAAGTGTTTGACACCACCCTCGAATAAGCAAAGCCTCTCTGTGCTGCATCGGCTTTCACCCCGACGGCACGGCACCTTCAACCCGGAGGTTCGCGATGAGTCCACCCAAGCATTCGGCTGCAATCATCCCCTAAGCCTCATAGACGGGCTTCAAGGGTAGCAGCGACTGAACAAAGTTGGCCCGCCAGAGGCGCCACCGGAGCCGCACCAGTAAGGTAAGGCCCCACCTCGCGTCCCTGGTGTTTGCTTGCCGGTCGGAGACCATGCTCCGAAGTCCAGGCTCTTGGATCAGGAGTGTTCACGATGTTTGATCAACACACGGCGGTGCTGAGAGGCGCCGTGCAGCCTCTGCCTGCCATTCGGGCGATCGGCACGAACGACCTGAAGGGACGCGCTGATCGCTGGCTACTGCGCCGATGGCGGCACGAAACAGGCCCCGGACAGCAACCCTCCGCCGGGTTGCCATGTCCTTGGCTATACGACAGCGATGTCGTTCTCGACGCCCGTCACGCCGGGAGCGCGCCAGGCGGTATTGGCCGCGATCCACTTGTCATCGTAGGTGTGCACCGTTCCCGTGAGCCGGACCGCGCCGCCCGTGGCGCTGACCGAGACGTTGTCCTGGTAGAAGGACCACGATCGGTGCAGGGCGCTCTCGATGTCAGCTGAGATGTTTTTGGCGTTGGGACGCGGCTTGAGCGTAATCTGGTCTGAAACCCCGACGACGCCCGACAGCGGGCGGAGATCGTCGTGGGCGGCGTCCTTCTGGTATTTCCAGTCAACCTGTCCCGTCAGAGTGAGCCAGCCCTTTTCGACCCGCACCTTCACGGCGTCGCGCGGGACGGAGGTATCCCAGGCCAGTCGCTCGATCGCGGCGGCCCCGATCTCGTCGTCGGTTCGCTTCGTCTCGAACGGAAGCCGAACGTCGAGTTCCTCGGCCACGGCCTTGACGCCCTTGATCCGTGCGGCGGCGTTCTCGGCAGCGCGTTTCTCAAAGTAGCTGCTGACGTGACCACTCAGGGTTACGACACCATCCTTGGCGGCGACGCCGATATGGGCGGCGGTCACGCTCGGCTCCCAGGCGAGTTCGTCCTGCACAGATTTCTGGAGCTGACTGTCGTTGTTCATGGGGTTTCTTCCTTTGAAAATGATCGGCGCGCTCGGCACGCAGGCGATACTTCGGACCCTCCCGTCTGGAGAATGTCGAGGCTGCCGAAAGATCGCGGCGAGCTTGTCGCGACCGACATCTTAACGAAGAGCCTAGGCAGATCGGCCGCTCAAGGCGTGAACCGACTTCGCGGAACGACTATGCGAAAATGCGTAGACCAAAGGCGAGGACGTCGGCGTCGCATCCGAAATCAGGATATCAACACCGCCTGCATCGGTCTGCGCGCCGAGAACGGTCGATCCGCCGCGTGACCGAAGCGCATCACGATGTCGGGCCGGCGCCCGCCCAGACCGACGAGATCCGCCAGGGCCGGACTCAGTGCCGCGACCTCGGCCGGTTGGTTGACGAAGGCGTGCTGCAGGCCGAGCGCCGTCGCCTGCAAGGCAAAGCGCTGACAGGATCGGCCGGCGCGAACCCAATGGTCCGGGCCGCTTGCCTCCGACACGAAGACGGCGATGCCGGACGAGGATCGCAACTGCCTCGCGTAGGTCTCGTTCTCCGACCGCGCGTCGACGAACCAGTCGAACAGGCCCGGTCCCGCCCAGGTGGGAAGGATCGGATTGCCACTCAGGACGCTGAAGAGCCCGTTGCCGGTCTCCAGGGCCTTGCGCGGGTTGAAACGCAGCCAGTGCTTCAATTCCCCGCATGAGGGCGGGGTCGGTCATCTGGGTCGTGTTGCCCTGGACGACCAACTCGCGCACCCTGTCCATGTGAAGGCGATCGGTGGTCAGGACGACGTCGACCCCGGGGATCACAGCCGCATCCCACAACGTCCGGAGATCGGCGTTGCTCACCAGCCGGCCGTCGAACTCCGCCCGCGTCGACTGACGCTTCGGGATCGCGTTGGACAACGCCGTGTCTCCCACCGTCCCGCTTTCCAGGGAGACGGCCACGCCGCCGCCATTCGCGGCAGGGAAGCCGACCGCCCCCCGGTGGCCGGCGGCGCCCGCGGCCAGCGACAGGTTCTCGGCGGCGCATCCGAGGGCGACGTGGAGGTGATGGTCGTCCGGATCGACGACGGGGGTCCGTCGCGAGAGGTCGGGCAGGATCTCGACTTGGTCCTTTCCGATCCCGAATCGCCACGGCTGCGTATTGTGCCCGCTCGGCGCGAGCGTCGCCATACAAATGATCTCGGGGATCGCAGGCCGGGCCGAAAGCGCCGCACGCTCGCTCGCCATGGCGGCGTTGTATTCCGCCATCGAGCCCATGCGCCGCGATGACGCGTAGGTCCCAACGCCTCCGATCGCGGCGATTGCCCCGACGCCCATCAGGATCTCACGCCTGTTCATCGCTGCTCCTATGTTCCATTCGGGTCCCGTTCCGAACGGTGCTTCACCGCGGATCGCCGGGATCGCACGCCGCTCACCCGAAGCGACCGGTCACGTAGTCGCTTGTGCGTGGGTCCTTCGGGTTGCCGAAGATCTGTTCGGTCTTACCGACTTCGACGAGGGCGCCGAGGTACAGGAAGGCCGTGGAGTCCGCCACGCGGGCGGCCTGCTGCATGTTGTGCGTGACGATGACCACGCAGAAGCTCTTTGCAAGCTCGCCGATGAGAGCCTCGACATGCGCCGTCGAGATGGGATCCAGGGCAGAGCATGGCTCGTCGAACAACAGGATTTCCGGCCCAGTCGCAATCGCACACCGACCAACCCGATCGGCCGTCCCCGCCACTCAAGCAGGAGCGGCTTGCCGCAGGCATACGCGAAAACGGCCTCGATGGACTGGTCGAAGCGGCGAAGAAGGATGGAACGTCGTACCGGCTGCCCGGCTGCGGTCACCTGATGTCCGCGATCGCAGCAGGAGCGCACTAAGCCTTGTGACCCTCGATCCCAGTTAGACCACGGACGGATGAGGCCACGATGCGCAAAAGCGTTTTTGCATAGTGAGTATCGGATAGTGGCTGCGCTTTATGCGAGCGCCGAGTCGTTGACAGATGAAATCGGGGTTTCGTTTGAGGGGTTCATTCCGCCGTCTACAAATGTAACCGCAATTCTGTTTCGGTGCTCTCCAGGGACATCGCTCTACGGTTCAAAATGCACCACGCGATCTTGCGTAACGCCTATTCGGAAACGAACAGCGTCAAGATCATCGCTCCTATTTATGAGGTTCAAATGCTTGATTGGGATGACCTTCGTTTCTATCTCGCGATCGCCCGCACCGGCAGCTTGTCGGGAGCCAGCAAGCATCTGCACGTCGCCCAATCGACCGTGGGACGCCGCCTGGCGTCCCTGGAGGTGAGCCTAGGGGTCCGCCTCCTGAACCGGACCCCGGAGGGCTACCTGCCCACGCCGGCCGGCGACGACGTCCGCAAGCAGGCCGAACTCGTCGAGCGGGAGGCGCTTGCCCTTGAGCGTCAGGTCGTCGGACGCGACCAGCGAATGGCCGGACATGTCCGCGTCACCTGCGCCGAGACGATCGCCAGCAACCTCCTCGCTCCGTGCCTCGGCACGCTGCCCGACGTGCATCCCGACATCATGGTCGAGCTGATCCCCAACCCCAGGGAACTCAGCCTCTCGATGCGGGAGGCCGACATCTCCGTCCGGCTGCGGCAGCCGGCCCAGCACGACCTCGTCGTCAGCCGGATCGGCACCCTCGCCTTCGGGCTCTACGCCAGCCCCGGCTACCTCGAACGCCACGGCGAATGCGACTACGATGCGGGCTGCGCCGGCCATCGGCTCATCACCCAGCTCGAAGGCATCCAGGACGCGACGCAGACGGACTGGCTCGCCGAGCTTGCCCCCCGAGCGCGCATCGCGATGCAGACCAGCAGCCACGCCGCCGCGCTCGCGGCCGCCAAGCAGGGTGGGGGCTTGGCCAGCCTCGTCCGGTTCTGCGCGGACGACGACCCCGGGCTCGTCCGGCTCAAGACGCCGCCGCTCCCGTCAATGGTACCGAGCACGGGCATCTGGCAGGTCGTGCACAAGGACAATCGCGACACTCCCCGCATCCGGGCCGCCCTCGATCACATCACCAAGTGGGTCCGGCAGCGCGGCGATGAACTCAATCCCGTGCTGGATGAGCCCGAGCTTATCCCGGCGGCATGACGGCGCTTCGTTCGCGGCGTCGATAGGGCCCACGCGATACCTTGGCGTCGAGCACGACGCCCCACTCATCATGAGGCCGAACCGATGAAGCAGCACAACCACGCCGTCGTGTGGATCGATCACGACGAAGCCAAGGTCTTCCACTTCAACGCCGAAGGAATGGACAAGGTGGTCTTCCACCCCGAGGACCCTCACGTCCATATCCACCACAAGGCGAATTCGATCGGAAGCGGCCACGCGGCAGAGGACAATGACTATCTGCATGCAGTGGTCGAGGCGATCGGAACGTCCCGCTACGTCCTGCTGACGGGACCTGGCTTGGCCAAGACGGCGCTGATGAAGCACATCGCGGCGCATGATCCGGGGGCGCTCGACAAGATCGTCGGCATCGAGACGGTCGACCACCCGAGCGATGGCGCCCTGCTGAAGCACGCCCGTGCGTATTTCCATGCCGAGGACCTGATGACGCCGCAGAAGTAGCGGTCGACCCCATGAGGCGTCCGGTCGAGGCGCCCTCCCTCAAGCCGTGATGCGGCCGTCGACGACGTCCACGATGCGATCGCAGCGCTTCGCGAGATCGAGGTTGTGCGTGACCATCAGGATGGTGGTTCCGCTCTCGCGGTTTACCTCACGCATGAGGTCGAAGACGCCGCCGGCGGACTGCGTGTCGAGGTTGCCGGTGGGCTCGTCCGCGAGCAAAAGGTCGGGGCTCATCGCCAGTGCGCGAGCGATGGCCACGCGCTGCTGCTGGCCCCCGGACATGTTCATCGCTCGGTTGTCGGCGACCTTCGCCAATCCCACCCGGGCCATGAGGGCGTTGGCTTTGACGACGATGTCCGGGCCGGCGAATTCGCGGTCGACCAGAAGGGGCATCAGGACGTTCTCGACCGCCGTGAACGCCGAGATCAGGTGATGGTCCTGGAACACGAAGCCGATCGTGTGCCCCCTGAGCCGCGTCAACGCTGCGTCGTTCAGGAGCGCCGTGTCCTGGCCCTTGATGAAGAGGTGCCCGGAGGTCGGACGGTCGAGGAGCCCGATGATGTTGAGGAGCGTGCTCTTCCCCGAGCCGGACGGCCCCATCAGCGCGAGGAACTCCCCGCGTTTCAGCGTAAGATCGATGTCGTGCAGCACCTTCGTCTCGGAAGGCAGGCCGACGTTGTAGGCCTTGCAGATCCTATCGAGGCGCAGGACCGGATCATCCACGGATCGCCACCACGGGATCGAGATTGGCCGCACGGATCGCCGGGACCATGGCGGCCACCAGCCCGGTCGCCGTCGCGAGCAGCGCCGTCGCGACGAAGAGGTTTCGCTCCAGCATCAGGGGGAACAGCTCCGACCCATCGGCCTGCCGCATGGCGGAATGCCAATACATCAGTCCTCCAGCGCCCATCACGGACCCGACGACCGCACCCACGAACCCGAGCACGCCGCCCTGGATCAGGAACACGCGCAGGACCTGGCCGCGCGACGCTCCCATGGCGCGCAGGATGCCGATGTCCTTCGAGCGCTGGATGACCGACACGACAAGGACGGCCGCGATGCCGAAGGCCACCGAGAGCGCGACGAAGAGCCTGATCATCGTGTTGGATGTCTTCTGGGCCTGGACGGCGGTGAAGAACTGGGCGTTGGTCGCGATCCAGCTGTCGGCCTCAACCGCGTTCGACGACTCGATCCGCTTCGCCAGCGTCTCCGCCGCGTAGATGTCCTTGACGGTCAGGTCGACGGTGGTCACGCCGCCGATGATGCCGAGCAGCGACTGCGCCGTCCGAAGGGCGACGTAGGTGTTGCGCTCGTTGACGGCCTTGTTGCCCAAGTCGAGCACGGCCGTGACGGTCAGGACCACCGGCGTGCCGGTCGCGGCCTGGACGTTCAGTTTGTCGTTTACCGTGGCGCCCAGGTCCTTCGCCAGCTCGGTGCCGATGATGATGTCCTGGCTGTTCAGGCGCGGCACGCCGGCGACGACATAATCCGGGATCCGCACGATGGTGAAATACGAAGCGGGCTCGATGCCGGCAATCGTGATGGCACGGCTCGCTGCTCCTCGGATCGCGAGAGCCGAGCCGGCCATCGTCGGGGAGATGGCCGTGATCTCTGGCATGGACTGCATGCGATCACGCACCTTCTGCCATTGATCGACGGAGATGACGTGCTGGCTCGGACGCTGGACGGATGCATTCTCGAACACGCCGGGCGCGTTTCGGAGCGGACGGGCGATCTGATCCAGCGGGATGAGCTGGATCTGCGGCTGGGACGTCAGCACCCGCTTGATGAAGTTCGCCTGAAGCCCCGTCAGGAGCGCCGACATGAAGACGATGACGCCGACGCCGATCGCGATGCCGGTGATGATGAACAGAGTCTGCATCCGCCCTTCGCGCAGGAAGCGGATGGCAGCGATCCACTCGAAGGGCAGCCAGCGGTTCATGGCGTGATCGGCCTGATCCGCTGCCCCGTGAGGACGCCGGCGCTCGCGGGGATCGCGGCGTCGCCGTCCTTGATGCCGGCGAGGACTTCGATCTGCGTGTTCCCCTGCAAGCCGAGGCGCACCGACTGCCTGTAGGCACGCCCGTTCCGCACCCCCATAACCCACGGATCGCTTGAAAGGCCGTCGTGCACCGACCGGACCGGCAGGACAAGGGCGTTCGCGCTGTGCGCAACCTCGATGTCGACCGAGACCGTCATGTCCTGCCGAAGGTAAGCCGGGGGGGCGGCCACGGTCAGCTTGACCTGGACGGATGCCCGCGTGATGTCGACGGACGGGTTGATGTAGGAGATGACGGCGTCGAACCGCTTGTCTGGATAGGCGTCCGCCGAGGCGGTGGCGTGCTGCCCCAGCGCGAGCTTGCCCATGTTGCGTTCGTCGATCGCCAGGAGAAGCTGGGTGTCGCCATCGGGCGCGAGGACAAGGAGCGTGTTCCCTGGCTGGGCGACCGTTCCGCGCTCGACGTTGCGGGTGATGAGCACGCCGTCACGGGGCGCGGAGATCGTCGCATAGGCGAGGCGCGAGGTGGCGGTGTCGAGGCTCGCCCGCGCCTGGTTGAGCTGGGTCTGCGCCATCACGTAGTCGCTGCCGCCCGGGCTGGACGTATAGACCTGCACCTCGGCGGACCGGACCTGCGTATGCCCGACGTCGAGATCCCTCTGCGCGGTGTCGAGGGCGGCGTGCGTGGCGAACCCGTTGCGGCTCAGGTCCGAGGTGCGGTCGAACGTCTGCTGCGCGTTCAGCAGGGTGGCCTGCGCTTCCTTCCGGGTCTCCCTTGCCGTCGGCAGCGTGAGTTCGTCGATCTGACGCGTCCGCGCCTCGGCTTGCGCGACGGCGCCCTTCGCCTGGACGACGGCGGCCTTCAGTTCCCGCGACTCCAGGGCGATGAGCGGCTGCCCCTTGGTGACGCGGACGCCTTCCTCGACCAGGACCTGCTCGACCGTCCCGGTGATCTGGCTGCCGATGATCACGCGATAGAGCGTCTCGACGTTGCCCGTCGCCACGACCGTCTCGATCAGGGCGCCCCTCTTCGCGACGTCGACGACGACGCCGGGGCCGAACCACATACGCGCGCCCTGCCAGCCACCGAGGCAAACCACGACGACGACGGCCAAGACGAACCAACGGTGGGTCCGGAGAAAGGCAGGAGCGCTTTTCGTGACATCGGCACAGCGACGGAGGAGCCCGGTCACGCGGAAGCCGGATCGGGGAAGAAGAAGCATCAGCCAGTGAGCCTGTCCTGTTGTCGTCGCCAGCGGCATCGGCGCCCATGCGTCTGCGCAGGCAGGGAGTGCGGCCCGGATGAGGACCCTAGGCCCTCGCCTGAGCAATGACATGAACGACTTCGATTAGCGGGAATGCAAAAACGCTCACGGCCTGAACGACGCCGTGATCCGGCGCTTTGTCCGACCAGGACTCGCATTCGAGCGTCGTGACTTCAGTCGGTTGCAAACCATGTCGTCGCGGCGACCTACCCTGGGCAAGCGCAGGTTATGCCGGGACTCGGTTCTGTGTTAACTTTGATCCGTCGCGACCTTGGGCATGTCGATCGTAATTGCTCAGGAAGGGGTTTTGCGGCGGCCTCAGGTTACGTGAATTTTTTCGCTTGCGACGGGTTGGCGGGTATGAGTCAACCTTTGTGTGGCACATCCGCTTGATGTGACCGACAAAGACGCTCTGATTGCCGCGCTGATGACGCGGATCGAAGAGTTGCTGGCGCTGAACACGGCGCTGATGGCACGAGTGGAGGAACTTGAGGCCAAACTCGGTCTGCCGCCGAAGACGCCGGACAATTCGAGCCTGCCGCCATCGAAGGGGCCAGAAGCCGTCCGGATCGACGCCGCCCAACCCCAAGGCCAAGCCGCATCGTGGGGCGCGCCGCCTCCTGCATCCGAACCCAACCCGCACACATGACGTGCTGGCCACGGCGTGCCAGGGCTGCGGCACCGACGTGTCGGGCGTCGCGCAGAGCCCGTGCGAGACCTACGACCGCGTCGAAATCCCTCAGATCGAGCCTGACGTCACCCGCGTGTCGCTGCATGGCGGCGTGTGCCCCTGCTGCGCGAAGCGGTTCAAGGCCGAGGCGCCGAAGGGTGTGATTAGGCGTGCAAGTTTGACCCCCGTGTGAGGGGTATCGGCGTCCAATACTGACCCCCTTTGATGTGCTTCGAGCAGGCTGTCCGTCCTTGTTGTGGGAGGGGCGGTGGGGGATGAAG
>NZ_JAMOIM010000089.1 GCF_026130545.1 Lichenifustis flavocetrariae
CTGCACGATGACCCTCGACCGCAAGCATCGGGCCGCCAAACTGGCCGAAATCCAAGCGCGTCCGTGAATAGGGCCGGCTAGTGTTCTGAGTGGAACGCTTAGTACCCGCTCAGTCGGCTTGATCGCACTCCTGAGACGCCAGGAGCGGAGGGTTATCTTTTGTTCAGGTTGGAACACTAGGCTTACCCTGTTCGAGATCCACAGCTCAGCAGCGAACGCACCTGCACTCCGCGATGGTGCCTGCCCGCAGGCGACCAGATTAAGGCAGCGTTGTCTAGCTATTCGTGACAAGATCTCTCTCGAGAGAAATATTCCGCAGCAATGAGAAAGTTTAAGCTATCTTAATTCGTAATTTAACCCGATGTTGTCATATCAGCGCTCCTTCCGACAATTTTGGAAACAGCGATCATCTGATGAATGGTGGTTTGTATGAGCATCCAACCTGGTTATGATGAAGGCTCAAGCTCAAAGTACCGTGCCTATGAAATCGGAGACGATGGTCATTGTCTGGCGGTCCTCGAGCTCACGGCGACTTCAGACAAAGACGCCGTGCATCAAACATTTCGGATGGTCATCGGACACGTTTGGGAGCTTTGGGACCGGGAGCGGCTGGTCATCACCTTGCGGCCTCACTTGAAAGGCCCTGGCCAATCACAAGGCAGCTTCTGATCCTTATTCTTCGTTATGAGGGAGGAGCCGATCCGCTTCTGCCCGGACTTTGTTCACGGGACTGCCCACCATAAACCTGCTGCCACCATCCCGATCAAGGTGACAGCCCAAACGACCCCAGTCGCCAATCCCCCGATGACCAACGCGACAGCCAGCGTCTGCCGATCAGGGAGGCGCGCGTTCACGAATTGCTTTGGAATCAACGATCGATCCTTGTGCTCGATGTCGCCCGTTCACAGGCTGGACCTCACGGAGCCCGATCCCAGATATCGTGAACCGGAGCCTGTATGATTGGCCGGTACCGCCGACCTCAGCGATACATCCTGTCCGATCCGTCGCGGCCGTAGCACCGCCCAACGTAACCGCCATCTTGGCCCAGACGCTCTCTCCATCGGTTAAGTTCAGCGCCATAAAGACCGTACGTGGCGATGGCCTCGGCTTCTGTGACGCGACCGGCCGCTATCGCGCCGAGCACCTCGGCCTTCCGCCGATCGGTCCAACGCCTGATCGGTTTGAGCCAGTCAATTTGCGCGGCCCTCAGCTTCTCCAGTTCGACTTCGAGTGAGTTCAGCAGATCGAACAGTTCCGATGTTGCGGCACTGGCTGCAGCGAATGCTGCTTTCACTTGAACACTCGTCATCCGGTCATTGCGTGCCCCATCAGAAATCTGGCGAACCCTACGAGGAAGGTTCACAGTATTCGCGATTGCTTGGGCCGAACGCTCAATAATAGCCGCGCGCGTTTGCTGATTTATAGGCAATGCAAATCCCCCTTTGTATCGCATACCCAAAAGGGGCGAATGATGTTTACAAGTAAGAAGCGCACTCTTCTGATAGCGTGTCGCGCCCTCTAGAGCACGGCTAACAGAGAAGATGCCTAGATCGCGAATAATCAAAACACATACCGACTGCACCCCATACAGATTCGCCCCGTCGGCAATTAAGCACGTTGCAAAAACAAACAAAAGTTCAAAAGAAAGTGATCAAGAATGTTAGTTCGTCATTTTGCGATCGGATCACGTTTTGTCATGAATGATCATGAACTTCGCATACTTAAGGCAGCGTGGACGGCATCGGCCTACTTCTGTAACAGTGGGTTCCCAACTGGCTTGAACGGTCGTTCATATCGGGTCGGTTTCCGTGGGGTCTACGATGCTGGCACGGATGACAGACAAGCCTTGGGCCGTCGCCGTGTTAGTGCTTCGTACGGTGCGCTCACGCCAGAGCGGTAACGGGCGCGACGATCTCAAGACTCTCGAAGCGATGCGTGATTTCACGTTACACGACCTCTCGTAGCTACCCTTCCGAGGGAGCTCGGCCTCTGCAATTCGGTTCAGAAACGGTTCTGGCGGCATCGTGAAGCCGAGGTATTCGAGGCCTTCTTCGAAGCGCTGGCCGGTCTGAGCGAGACCGCCTATCTCGTGCAGATGTTTGATCCACCGTGATGCGCGCCCATGTTTTTGGGGCGGCCGCAAAAGGGAGCAGAACGATCAGGCGCTCGGTCCGTAACGGGGTTGTTTCTCAACCAAGATCGACCTCAAGACCGACATCGAGGGTCTTCCTGTCGCCTTCCACCTAACCGGCGGCCGTGGCCGGTGATGCAGCCGTCCAGCCAAACCTGCGACCCACCGCAATCAGGAATCCGATCAGCCATTCGAACCCTCGGCCCGCTCTACTGAAGGGCCAGTATGGAATTCGAAAAGATGCAGCTTTCGCCTTCGTTTCGTCATTTCTTGGGGCAATCTTGCCGGACGATTGAAGGCCACCGAGCTCTGTCGGAGCCAGAGTGCGAAAGCTATGCCAGAGCTGGTCGAAAACTGAACAGATTACCTCGATGCGTTAAACACGCCGGGTCGCACTGAGTTGCGGGTGGGTTGTGTGGAACGTTAGCTTCGGCCGACCTACGATTGCGAATGCATCAGAAATTGGGAAGTCGACATGAACGACGAAAGCCAATTCGGCAGATAGAGACTGAAGACGGATCGCGGACACCGCGCCCCTCGCCGGAGGAAAGGGCGTTGCAGATTGAGAACGAAAAAGCCTCCCGCAGTCGCGGTCCAACCGTCGGCGAACCATTCGATGAATTGCCCGAGCCGGAGTCTGACGAAACTGTTCACTGGTTGTGACATCGCAGTCTCTGACCATCCAGAAGGCCCGGCGTCCAGCCACTTCGCGTAGCCGGAGCCAACGATATGAAAGTTGCGTTCATGCCCGGGTAGGCCGGATCGTTGTTCAACACGAGGACGGCTACGTGTTTGTTTTGCAGATCCACGACGTCAACGCTGTAGTCACGGACGTCGAAGATGTGACATTGTCGAGCATAGGTCCTCATCCAGATGCTGATAAGCTAGGCCCGCAGGCTCGCACGGTCCCCAAAGCTGAAGCGCGAGCGCAAGGCTGGGTGAGGTGAGCTCGGGGAATGATGCTATAAGCACGATTGTTGATTTCGGCGACGGTTGAAGGCTGGGGGCGGCATGAGAGGCACTCCCTCGCCAGGCAGCTTGTTCCCGAATCAGACCGCGCATTGGTGAGAGCTTTGGAGCCTGTTCATGGGCATTAAACAAGTTGTTGTGGTGATCGAAGACGATGTGCTTCTCCGCCTCCAGGCCGCAGAGTTGTTCGACCTTGCTGGAATGACGGTGCAAACCTATGCGACCGGCGAGGACGCGATTGAGTTCGTTCAAAAGCATGAAGCAGAGGTTGCCTGCATCTTCACTGATCTCAAATTGGGCGGGGGAGCGGATGGACTGCAAGTGGTCAGAGCTGTGTCGAGCGCCTTACCAAAAATTCCAGTGGTGCTGACATCAGGGGAGCTTCCCGAACGCCCGGAGGATTTGCCAGCCAACGTCAAGTTTGTTGCCAAGCCCTGGCAGCCATTCGACGTCATCAACGCGGTTCAAGATGCCAAGCTAGACGACAGTCGAGAGGTACTGTCGGGAAGAACCCAGTAGGCCTCTGACCAGCGCGTCGCGACCTTGCTTCACGCCGCCTGACCAAGGGCCACCTCCACAAGGATAGCCTGATTAGGGACAACTACCGGCGTTGCTGCACGCCCGCCGCCGGCGAGAACGTGGGTCGGGATGTGGTACGACATCAGCCCGTCCATAGTTCGGAATTGAAGCAAGCCCGGTTTCAAGAAAATCCGCGATCTCTTCGACGGACATCGCGATATGAATCTTGTATAACCTCAAGATTGGTATCACCCTCCACCGGTGCCTTGGTTTGGGAGTATTCCTATGCAAAATCTAATACGGAGGATTAAGTCCGTTATTTTGACAAAAATAGCCGTGTTTGTTCCCGTTACGTAAGACGAAAACTTAGGTTGTCAGGCTAACGCGCCTCTAAGAAGACTTGCAACACGTATCGGCTGAGCGGGCGTCTCGACTATCGCACGCCCACCGCCGTCCGGCAGCACCTGCTTTCACCCTCGACGATCTCCGCTTAGGATCAACTTCGATGTCTAACTGTACGGGGCCGGTAAACGCTCCTCAAACTAGCTACCAACCCAAAACACAGATTCCGGCTACTATTGCATTTCAAGACAATCTAGCTTAATTTTATTAATCAACATCTCCGGCCTGTTCTTCTGGAGCTTATAGCATTCGCAGCATTTTTCCCGAAGTCCGACCGGGTCCAAGATCTGGATGTGGCCTCTGCTATAGTGAATGAGACCAGATTGCAGGAGTTCGTTTGCAACGATCGATACGCTGTTTCGATGGGTGCCCAGCATTTGGGCCAGGAGATCCTGAGAGAATGTCAGCTTCCCGCTTCCCGCAAGATCCCGCGCATGCAGAAGCCAGCGCGGCAAGCGCGACCGGATGGTGTGAACAGCATTGCACGCCACCGATTGCAACGCCTGCCCATACACCATTTGTTCATGACGAATGATCATATCGAGCAGGAGTGGGCTCCGCAGGGCCTCGGCCCTAAGAAACCTACTTTCAAGTGTCGAAGCTCTTCCGGCCATCTGGATCATAGCCGTACTGGTCGCGGTTAGTCCACTCAGCGCTGACGTACATCCAAAGACGCCGTCATGACCGATCATAGCGGCCTCAACAGTTTGGCCGTCGGTTAGTCGGACTACAATCGAGATGATTCCGCTATGGGGGAAATAGACACGATCAATGTCACCGCCGGCTTCTACCAATACCGCTCCGGGCATCATGTCAAAGGGTCGAAGATGCCGATGAAGTAGCGGATAGTCGGTGACGGACAGAGACGCTAAGAAACGATTACCATTGATATTAACAGACAAAGCGCTCTCCTGCCGCAGGGCGGGAGCGCAAATCTCTCTCTGTCGTCGATGCCTATAATCCCGACCGACGATTTTTTGATCCTAGCACGCTTGATCGCTGGCGGCAATGGCTACTAGACCTCCAGGCGCCATTTAAGTGGGCATAATCACAGTTCCGGGAATACGTCTTCCCGATTTTGATCGAGTGTGAAGAATAAGCGATGCCCGATAATTCGTATCCTAGTTCTAAATAGTCGGTGAGTTGGTTTATGACAATTGCTGCGTCGAAGGTTAGCGAGCCCGCTCCACACGAGCACGATCGACTGCTTATTGATTCCGTGATCGATTTTGCGATCTACCGGCTTAACGCTGATGGCAGAGTTTGCAGTTGGAACACCGGCGCGGAGCGCATCAAAGGCTATACCGAAGCCGAGATTTTCGGAGAGCACTTCTCTCGTTTCTTTACACCGTCAGACCGAAAGGCGGGCCTTCCCGCCTTGGCCCTCGAAACGGCGGCCCGTGATGGCCGCTTCGAGAGCGAAGGATGGCGTGTTCAAAAGAATGGAACCAGCTTTTGGGCTCAGGCCGTCATCAATGTCGTAACTGGTCCAGGCGGGCAAACGTTAGGGTTTGTGAAGATCACGCGAGATCTGAGTGAGCGCCGGCGTGCCGAGCATGCTTTGCGGCAGAGCGAACAGCGGTTTGCACATCTCGTTCAGGCAGTGACGGATTACGCGATCTATATGCTCGACACTCAGGGTGTGGTTGTGAATTGGAATCAGGGTGCCGAGCGCATCAATGGCTATCGAGAGGCCGAGATAGTGGGCCGTCATTTTTCCGACTTCTACATGTATCAGGACCGCAGCTCCGGGGAGCCGCAGCGCAATTTGCGATGGGCGGTCAGAGACGGGAGATTCCAAAAGGAGGGCTGGCGGGTTCGCAGGGACGGCAGCCGGTTTTGGGCCAATGTCGTGATCACTCCTATCTTAGATACTGAAGGGTTGCTTCTAGGTTTTGCCAAGGTCACCCGCGACATGACGGAACAGGTAAGGTCGCAATCTGCGCTTGAACGTACGCGAGAAGCGTTTTTCCAATCGCAAAAAATCGCGGCCATCGGTCAACTTAACGCGGGAATCACGCATGATTTTAACAACGTGCTAACCTCCGTGCTCGGCAATCTCGAAACCTTACGGATGCAGTCGTCCTCCGACGCAAAGCTGGCGCCGACCATCGACAAAGCCTTGCTGGGCGCGGAACGAGGCGTGGCCCTGACAAAGCGCATGCTGAATTTTGCACGCGAGCGTGTCCACCCCTCCGACGAAGTCGAAATACCCGTTCTGATTCAGGGTATGGGCAGGCTTTTGAAACAATCCGTGGGGTCGACCATCTCCATCGAAACACGATTTCCGATCGACCTGCCCCCGATCGATGTGGATCCTCATCAACTCGAACTTGCGCTCATCAACCTGGTGATCAATGCCCGCGATGCAATGCCGAGCGGCGGGACGATCACCATCACCGCCAGAGAGAGTTCCTACTCTGACCCAGTGGCTTCCTCACCGCGGTCTGTGGTAGTCGCAATATCGGACACCGGCCAAGGAATGGACAACGAGACGCTGGCACATGCCTTGGAGCCGTTCTTCACCACTAAGAAGCTGGGAATGGGAACCGGCTTGGGTTTGTCGATGGTGCTTGGGTTGGCGGAACAGTCAGGCGGCCAGCTTACACTGAAAAGTGAGAAGGGTGTGGGAACGGTCGTCGAACTTGCGCTGCCCATCGCCTTATCAAAACGTCGAGGTGAGCGAGCAATTCGTCCCGCGGTTCACATTGAGGTTCAGGAAGCGTCGCCGGAGGTTCAGCACCAGGAAGAAGCCGAAAGCGACGCCGAAACAGGAGAAACGACTCGTCGGATCGACGATGACCATTGGGACAAGGGTGCATCGAAACAACCGGCTTTGTTAGAGTCGCTTGAGGAACAGTCTCACAATGACAACAATTTAGAGCCTCCCGCGTTTCCTGTCGTTGTAGTCGCGCAACAAGTTGGCTTGGTCAAGAACTCGCCGGAAGAGCTTCCAAGTTCATTGATTTCGGGTGATCGCAGCGGCACCTCGCGATCTTCAGCCTACGACAGGATGGAAAGCAATCTTATCAAGTCAATGTTACACACCCGAATGGAGGTCGAGCAGTCGGTTGCGCAAAAATCGTTCAGTCGCCGTCTCAAAGGTATCTTGAGAGGATTGTGGACTGGGAATTAGGTGCACCGGGAGGTTGAATGATAGAATCGGTTCGCAATTTTTGTGAAGGGCGATTGCGGTGCGGGCTCTAATTGCAGCGTGAATCGGCGAGACGTAAGCAGTGTCAAGAGGCGCACCTTCCTGCGTCGACTCGTTTTTGGTTATTACTGGAAGAGCGTGGGGATGAGCTGGCTGTTCTGGTTGCCGAGCCTGCAGCCGGGTCGAAGCCACCCTCATATCCGCGTTGACAAGCGAACCCCTTCGTGATCGCGTCCGACAAAGCCGGAACGAAGGTGGCCTGCTTGTTGATGTTGGTCTGAGTCGAACTTAGCACCGCACTTGAACCGCCCGTATTCTCCGGAGGTTAGTAAGTCTGATATACCGTAGCAGAAGGTGGGACACCTTCTATCATTGGATGTTCGGGTTAAGTTTGATCGTGATCTCTCGCGACGGGCATGCTGCTGTTCGTGATCGGCGGGGTGGCTGTCACATGATGCGATTGGCGTGAGGCGAAGAGGACCGATCTCCCAGGCGGAGTTGCGATATCGCACTCCAGGCGTCCAGCGGTCTCTCGGCGCCATCGTCCCTCACGAGGCACGTCCCTTGCGGGGGCCGATCTCGGTGTCATGATGAATTTTGGTGTTGTGGTCTCCGATCAGGCTGCAGGCGAGACCGGGGCTGCGGTAAAGCGGAAGCCGGTTCCATTGACCCACATGCGATGCAGGATCACGGCGAGCTTTCGGGCGAGCGCGGCCTTGGCGCGCTTCAGACCTCGTCGCTGAGCCAGTTTCACAGCCCAGGCTTTCAGGCTCGACCACTTCGCAGATCGCGTCAGCATGACGTGTGCGGCCTCATAGAGGGCGACGCGCACGAACGGATCGCCGGCCCGACTAGTGGCGCCCACCCGATTGGTTTCTCCGGATTGGTAGCGTCGTGGTGTCAGGCCGAAAGAAGCGCCGACTGACTTCGACGAGCTGAAGCGATCTGGTTGGTCGATGGCCGCCTGATAGGTGAGAGCCACGATCCGTCCCACGCTAGGCGTTGACATCAGTTCTCTGCAGACATCAGTTTGTCGAGCTGCGTTACGGACCCGTTCGTCGATGATCGCGACCTCGTCAACAACGATGTTTCCTCGAACAATTGCTCGCTCGAACGGCCGCTATCTTCGCAATCCTGTACGAAAGCCGTCATTCCCTATTGGCCGGTTGCCGAAGTGAAATTCGTATTCACGAATTCGGATGCAGGCTCTGGCTTCAACTCTGAAGAACGCGATAAACTTGCATGCGCGAACAGCCGAGCGCCTTCGCAATCGTCGTCGCCCCAGCGCCGTTCGAGTGAAGCGCAAGAATTCGTTCGCGATCGATCCGACGCTTACCGCCCTGGTAGACACCTTCGACCTTTGCCCGTTCGATGCCGTCCCGCTGACGTTCTTTGATGAAGCGGCGCTCCATTTGCGCGACCATTCCGAGAACGGTTAGGACGATGTGGCCCATCTCGCCGCGGGTCGAAACATGCGGGTCGAGGACGGTCACGAACGCCCCCCGCTGCTCGCACTCGTGGATCAAATTCAGGACGTCACGAGTATCGCGACCGAGCCGGTCGAGGCGTGTAACAACCAACTCGTCACCCGGCCGCAAAAACTGCAAGACCGTGGCCAGCTCGCTTCGACCATCGCAGGGGTTACGCATGAAATCAGTGAGCTATTTGACGGCCTGAAATCCGATATGATTCAGGGAGCCTCCTTGGCGTTG
>NZ_JAMOIM010000008.1 GCF_026130545.1 Lichenifustis flavocetrariae
TGGGAGCCGAGTGCCCGAATTGGGCCCGCTCGGATCTGTGCGGGGGGCGCTCAGCAATGAGCGTCCCTACCGCGATCGCGCCAAGCTGTCCCTCGCCCGTGCTTGCGGCCGTGGCGCAGCAGGAAACCTTGAAGATGTTGATGCGCTCGGGTGACGACCTGTCGGACGACGCTGCGGAGCCGGACCAGGTCTCGCATGGCCTCGTGATCCGCGTCAGGCACCCAGACCGGCGTCAGTTCTCCGGCGCGATGAAGGCGGGCCAACAGGGTGGCGTCACGGCGGTCTGTCTTCACCCGATCGCCCGGCTTCATCGGAATGAGCGACGGGGCCACCACCTCACAGCGATGACCCAGGCTCGTGAGTTGGCGATGAACGCCATAACCGCACGGTCCCGCCTCGTAGCAAAACGCCAACGGCTTGCCCTGACGCCCGAGCCGCTCGCATAACTTCCGGATCGCGCCAAGGTCGTTGTCGATCTCGCCGAGGTATTCGACAGCGCCAGACCGCCCGCTCTCGGCGACCGCGATCGAGATCCGTTCCTTGTGAACATCCAAGCCAATAAATCGGGTATGGTCCATGTGGCCCGTCTCCTATGCGTGAGGCTCTGTGCCGGCGCGCCGGCTTAACCCTCGTACCGTCGCATATCGGATGACGGCCACCCTCAGGCCCAGCAATCATACGGTCTAGTCGGCATGCGGATGCTCGGTTCGTCATCGATAATCGACAGTGTTCCGGCTTGTCCAACGGATGGGGCGAGGCCCTCCTCTAATATTACTCAGTCAGAAGGCCACAAATGGCTGCCAATGATTGATGTATTCTCGCCCCTCTGCTGTTGAGGGCTTCGGTCATGGACGACAGGGAAACGCAATTTCGGCCTATGTCGCGGCGCTTGTGGACGTAGTGGGGCATGACGGTTCGGGGGGCGCCGTTGCTTGATTACTGTCTGGGCACTCCTTGGCGAAGACCACCTTCTGCTGGTTGCCACCTGACAGGTTGACCACCTTGGCCTCCGACAGGCGCGGGCGGATGTCACAGGTCTCGAGTGCGGTCGCCACATCCCGTCGCTCCAGCGCCCGGGATATGAGGCCGAATGGCATCACGCGCCGCAGCGTCGACATCACGGCGTTCTGAGCCACCGTATGATTTAGCACGAGGCCGGTGCCCCGGCGGTCGTCGGTCACATAGGCGATGGCGGCGTGTCGCGCCGAGCGAGGCCGGCTTGCCGCGGACCTCGACCGTGCCGCGCCAGCGGCCGCTCGCTCGGAAGCCGTGCAGGGCCGACAGAAGCTCGGTGCGGCCGACCCCCATCAGGCCCGTGAGGCCGACGATCACGCCCGCGTGCACGATCAGGGAGACATCATGCGGCGCCTGCCAGCCGGGCCGAGGGTGGCCGGGCTCGGCGAATTCAGGACTGCCCGTTAGGTAAGATCCTTATTCCTATCTTGCGTCCGGGCAAGCGGGACACTTCAACCTTCGTCGTTGCGCCGGAAACGGCCCAGTCTTGCAGTCCCGTTCCAAATGCCCGCAAAATACACAAAAAGAGGACTGCCCATGACCACAGCCACGATAGACCGCCCCGGCTTTTACAAGAACATGCAGGGCACGACCCACGTGAACGCCCTGCCGGAAATCGCCGTACTGGCCATCCCCGAGGATGAGAGGGTGTGGGTGCCTCAGGCGCCCGACGTGTGGTTCCGGCCCCTCATGCTCAACCGTATGGCCGGGCAATGGTGCAACCTGCTGCGCGTGCGCAAGAGCGGCATCTTGAGCCGGCACCTGCATCCGAACCCGGTGCATGGCTTCGTGCTGCGCGGACGATGGAAATACTTCGAGCATGCGTGGATGGCCGAGACCGGCTCCTACGTGTTCGAGCCGCCGGGCGAGATCCACACGCTGTGGGTCCCCGAGGACGTTGAAGAGATGATCACCTTCTTCAACATCACCGGCAGCATGATCTACCTCGACGAGAACCAGCGCCACATTGGCTACGAGGACGTGTTCACCAAGATTGACATGTGCCGGGCGCACTATGCGGCCTGCGGGCTCGGGGCTGATTATGTCGATCAGTTCATACGCTGAAGCCGCGGTGGCGGTGTTCGCGCCGGAGCTCTTCGCGGGCCACCACGTCCTAGTGACGGGCGGCACGTCCGGCATCGGCGCCGCGATCGCACAAGGGTTCGTTGCGCTCGGAGCCACGGTCACCGCCACCGGCGCCACGACCGGCGAGGTCGAGGCCGCGGCTCAGATCGAATCTGTGGCTTACGCGGAGCTCGACGTACGCGACGACCCGGGCGTGCGGGCGCTGGTCGAACGGCACGAGCGGCTCGACGTGGTCGTCAATTGCGCCGGGGTGATCCGCCGTGGCGACGAGCTCGACCCCGAGGTCTTCGCGTCTGTCGTGGACATCAATCTCACAGGCAGCATGCGGGTATGCGCGGCGGCGCGGTCGCGCCTCGCCGAGAGCAGCGGCAGCATCGTCAATACGGCTTCAATGCTGAGCTTTTTCGGGGGCGGCCTCGTCCCGGGCTACGCGGCCTCGAAGGGTGGCGTGGCACAGCTGACCAAGTCGCTGGCCATCGCCTATGCGGCCGAGGGTATCCGGGTCAATGCGGTCGCGCCGGGCTGGATCGAGACGCGGCTGACGAGCGCCCTGCAGAACGACCCGGCGCGTCATAAAGCCATAAGCGACCGCACGGCGCTCAAGCGCTGGGGAACGCCCGAAGACGTGGTGGCTGCGGCGCTGTTCCTTGCCTCGCCGGGCGCCGCCTACATCACCGGCGTCATCCTTCCGGTCGATGGCGGATATCTCGTCGTGTGATCCCGGCCCGTGTTGATGCTTGGACACCTCGACACGGCAGAGACGCGGCCGAAAGTGCATCGCTGCTTGCACGCGAGAGATGCGGGATCGCGGTGTCACCGCGATGCGAACACCACCTCGGGCGGATCAACCGAGGCCGCCCAGGCACGTGTATTTGAGATCGAGATAATCCTCGATGCCGTATTTCGATCCTTCGCGGCCCATGCCGGATTCCTTGACGCCGCCGAAGGGGGCGACTTCGGTGGTGATGAGACCCTCGTTCACCCCGACCATGCCGTATTGCAGCGCTTCGGAGACCCGGAAGGCGCGGCCGAGGTCGCGGGTGTAGAAATAGGAGGCGAGGCCGAAGTCGGTGTCGTTGGCCATGGCCACGGCCTCTTCCTCGGTCTCTACCTTGAACACCGGCGACAGCGGGCCGAAGGTCTCGTCATTGGCCACCAGCGCGTCGGCCGGCACGCCGGTCAGCACCGTCGGCTGGAAGAAGGTGCCGCCGAGGGCGTGCCGCTTTCCACCGGTGACTACGCGGGCGCCCTTGGCGACGGCATCGCCGATATGTTCCTCCATCTTGGCGACCGCCTTCTCGTCGATCAGCGGGCCCTGCTGCGTGCCGGGCTCCATGCCGTTGCCGACCTTCAGGGCCTCGGAGGCCGCCACCAGTTTTTCGACGAAGCGGTCGTGGATGCCAGCCTGGACGATGAAGCGGTTGGTGCAGACGCAGGTCTGGCCGGAGTTGCGGTATTTGGCGATCATCGCGCCTTCGATGGCGCGATCGACGTCGGCATCGTCGAAGACGATGAAGGGCGCGTTGCCGCCCAGTTCCATCGAGACCCGTTTGAGGGTCCGGGCCGATTGCTCCACCAGGATCTTGCCGACCGGGGTAGAGCCCGTGAAGGTGATCTTGCGCACCTGGCGGTTCGCCGTGAGTTCCCCCGCGATCGCCGTGGCCGATCCCGTCAGCACGTTGACGACGCCGGCCGGCAGGCCTGCCATCTCGGCCAGCACGCCCCATGCGAGGCCCGAATAGGGCGTCTGGGTCGCGGGCTTGATGACGATCGGGCAGCCCGCCGCCAAGGCCGGTGCGAGTTTGCGGGCGATCATCGAGGACGGGAAGTTCCATGGTGTGATCGCACCCACGACGCCGACCGGCTCGCGCGTCACCAGGATGCGCCGTCCAGGCCAGGGCGACGGGATGACGTCGCCATAGACCCGCTGGGCTTCCTCGGCGAACCAACGCACATAGGCGGCCGAGAACTGGACCTCGCCGCGCGCCTCGGCGAGCGATTTCCCTTGTTCGCGCGTGAGCAGGGTGCCGAGATCGTCGGCATGGGCCTCAACGAGGTCCGCCAGCTTGTGCAGAAGCTTGCCGCGCGCCTTGGCGGTCTGCGCCCGCCAGGCCGGAAAGGCCGCATGCGCGGCCGCAACCGCACGCGCCGTCTCGGCCGCGCCGCAGTTCGGCACGGTGCCGAGCGTTTCGCCCGTCGCGGGATCGGTCACGGCGATCGTTCCGCCCGCATCGGCCGCAATCCACTTGCCGTCCACGAAGGCGGCCTGTTTCAGGAATGGAAGAGTTTGGGACATCGAGAAACTCCGGGGTCGGCTGGGGCCGATGGTCAATCGTAGAAGCTACGTGGGGCGTGCTTGACGTTCCGCCACGTGTCGGGGTCGTGCCCGGTCACCACCATCGCGCCGGTCTCCTCGGCGATGCGGCGCAGCTTGCGGACCGAGTGGGCAGCGTCGACCGAGGAGCAGACGAGCCCGGGCAGCGCCTTGTCGTTCCAGTGGTCGAGGGTATAGGCGGCATCGATCGTGAGCAGCACCGGACCCGTGTTGGGGAGGCGCACCAGGAAGGACTGATGGCCGGGCGAATGGCCGGGTGTGAAAATCATCCGGATCGCCCCGTCGCCGAACAGGTCGAAGTGATCCGTATATTCGCCGCCGAGGAACTTCCAGGTGAGGTTGGGACGGTCGAAGTCGCGGCGGATGTAGGCGCCCTTGGTGAACCAGTCGGGCTTGAACGCATATTCGTGCTCGATCCGCTGCACGACATGGGTGGCGCGCGGGAAGCGGCCGATCGCCCCCGTATGATCGAGGTGCAGGTGGGATTGCAGGACGTAGCGCACGTCTTCCGGCTCCACCCCGACGCTGCGGGCCTGGGCCACACAGGTCTCGTCACGGCTCATCACCGGCTCGTAGGCGGCCAGCACGTCGCCCCAATGGCCGCGCGCGTCCTCAGCCACCTCCGCCGCATTGCCGCCGTCGATCACCACCGTGCCGAGCGGGTGCTTGATGAGGAACCAGGGCACCGGAATCTCGTAGTCGCCTTCGCCCTGGTTCATCTTGATGTATTTGAGCTTGGTGCGCAGCGTTCCGGTCTGGAACATGAAGAGCTGGATGTCGGACGCCGGCCGGGCGGGTGCCTGCATGGCTTGCCGACGCTGCGCGGCCGCAGGAGGCGGCGCGCCGAACTCGACCACCTTGAGCCGGTCCCGCTCGACGGGGCGGCCATCGTCGCCGAATTCCACGATCTTCATCGATTCCGTCCTGGCTGTCGCGGCTCAGCCGCCCGTCTTCTCGCGGATAATGCGGAGCGCTTCCTTGAGGTAGACCCGGAACACCGGATAGTTCTCGCTCATCGGAAAATGGCCGATGTCGGTCATCTCGATGTAGATGCCGCCTTTGATGCGGCGGGCAGTGTTCTCAGTCACCTCGGGCGGAGTGAGGAAATCATAGGTGCCCGTCATCATCACGACGGGGCAGCGACGCGCATCGATGCGGTCGAGGTCGCGTCGCAGGTCGTGGTCGACCGAATAGAAGTAGAGATCACCTTTGAAGACTTCCGAGCCCTGCGTGTAGTAGTGCCAAGTCAGCCAGCGATCCATGTCGGGCGACTGCGGCGCCATCAGGTCCCAGGTGCCGCTGGCGCAGACTTGGGCGGCATTGACGTGCGGATGCCGCCACCAATCGAGGAAGAACCCCGGCGCGTAGTCAGCGGCCTCGACCGGGATCACGGCACGGAACCGATCGGGATGGCGCATGGCGAGTTGCAGCGCGACGTTGCCGCCGAACGACGAGCCCATGAAGATCGGGTTGTCGAGTTCGAGTGCATCGCAGAGCGTGGTGATGAAGTTCACGTAATGGTCGGCCGTGAGCTTGTACTCGGACTTCCACCACTCGACGTTGAGCGGCGGGTCGGACTTGCCGTGCCGCGCGAGATCGTAGGCGATCACGTTGTAGTCGCGGGTGATCTCCTCGTCCTCGAGCAGGCCGCGCCATTGGTGGTTGTGGCACCCGGCGGTGTGCTGGCAGACGAGCGGCGTGCCCTTTCCATTGTGAAGGTAGAACACTTTGTACTCGAGGCCGTCGACCTCGATGGTCACATAGCGACCCGTAACGGGGGAATGGCGAGCCATGGTCAACCTGCGATGGTGGGAACGGCGGGCGGGCGTCCGATGACGGTCAGACCGGCACGCCGCACTTGCGGAGCAGTTCGAACTGAACGGTGAAGTTGCGAAGGTTTTGCATCAGCACCGTGATGTTGCCCTCGATCTTCAGATCCTCGCGGAAGCTCGCGGCCCAGATGCCATGGAAGTGTGGCCGGGGCACAGGCTTGCCGAACTCGCGCCAGCTCGCGGCACTCGCCCGCAACGCGAAGTCATAGGCGTCGAGCGGCGCCGGATTGGTGTTGATGTGTTTCACCTTGCCGTCGTGCATCTCGACGATGACCTTGGCGTCGCCCATGTCGTACATGAATGTGCAGGTGTAATATTTGGCCATCGCCCCGATGGTCGCGTCGCTGTCGGTCAACGACTTGAACTTGCCGGCCCAATGTTTCAGGTCCGCGGCCATGACGGCGCTCCTTCCTTGACCTCAAGACGGGTCGCACAGGCGTTCGCGTGATGAGGCAGCCGGTCTTTGAGCCCCAAGACGCAGATCTGGCGTGCGTGCGACCTGCCGCGGTCTTCGACCATGTTCGCCTCCCCCGGGGCCGTCACGGGCCCTCGAACCGCTGACTGCCTCTAGCGCGTCGATCGCCTTGGCAATGCGGTCTTGTTCATTGTATTGAACGACAATCGTTGGGCTGAATAGTGCATAGCCAGTTGGAAGCGTCAAGGCGTTCGCGGAGCCCCGTCGGAAGAGTGTCATGAGTCAGTCCCCGCCCGAACGTCAGGTTCCCGCCCTCGTGCGTGCGCATGCCGTGCTGGATCTCGTAGCGCAGACGCGGACGGCGCTGACCGTGTCCGAACTCGCCCGTTCGCTGGATCTGCCCAAGAGCACGGTGCACGGGCTTTGCGCGACGCTGCTTCACCTCGGCCTCCTGGCGCGCCGGGGCGAGACCGGCTTCAAGATCGGCCCGCACGTGATGCGATGGTCGAACGCCTTCGTGGCGGGCGCGGACATCACGACGGAATTCGCGGCGCTGTGGGACGGCCTCAATGTGCTGCCGGGCGAGACCATCACGCTGTCCACGCTGGAGGGCGCCGAAGTCGTTTATATCGCGTGTAGAAACAGCAGTTCGCCTCTGGGCGTCAGTTTTCGCGTCGGCATGCGCCTCCCGGCTCCCTTCACGGCCACCGGCAAGGCGATCCTCAGCACCATGAGCGAGGGCGCGGTGCGGGGAGCCATGGCGAACCGCTGGCCGGAGCCTCTCACGGGCACAAGCGTGCGCGACATCGACAGCTTTCTCGTGGAGCTCGAGGATACACGGAAGCGCGGGTTCTCGATCGACAACGGGCAGGTGCGCGACGGCATGTGGTGCTTCGGCACAACGGTGCGTGATGCCGAGAACCAAGTGATCGCCGGCGTGGCGGTGTCCATGCTGTCGGGCCAGGTGGATCAACTCACGATCGACCTCGTGGCCCGCAACATTCAGCGCATCGCCGACCTTTTGTCCGCGCGTCTCGGGGCGGACCTGCAGGCGCACGCCTGAGCAGATGCAGTCGCATGTGGAGCACTTGACGCGTCTTCAATTGTCAAACATAGTTCAGTAAGTTGGATTATGTTCATCTAATTGAACGACCAATTGAAGAGCTCGTAAAGAGCCACGCCTGGTACGCTGGGCAATCCGTCTGGAGGAGACACGATGCGAATCGCCCAATGCGCGCTCGCCTTGAGCGCGGTGCTGAGCCTGTCCGGGGTTGCCGCCGCCGCGGGCCTCGATGACATTGACCCGGCCGTTAAGGACCGCCTGTACAATTCCAAGATGCTCGATCCGGCCCAGCCGATCGGGCAGAGCGCCTATGTGAACTGGAAGCCCAAGAAGGGGCCGCCGTGGACCATCGGTTATGCGAGCTCCTACGCCGGCAACACCTGGCGGGCCGCCGTGATGCAGGAATTGCAGAACACGATCCTCCCGAAGTGGCAGAAGCTCGGCCTGATCAAGGACGTGGTCATCACGCAGTCGAACCTCAACGACTCGACCCAGATCCAGCAGATGCGCCAGCTCGTCGACCAGGGCGTCGACGCCATCGTGGTCTGCTGCTCGAATCCGACCGCGCTCAACCAGACCGTCAAATACGCCTATGACCATGGCGTGCCGACCTTCTCGCTGACCGGCTACCTGACCTCGCCCTATTCGGTGAACGCGTCGGTGAACTACCAGCTCGCCGGCTACCAGATTGGCAAGTGGATGGCCGACGAGGTGGGCGGCAAAGGCAACATTCTGGTGGTCGAGGGCATCCCCGGCACGTCCGGCTCCGACTCGCAGGATCGTGGCGTCAAGGCCGGCCTCGCCAGCGCCCCCGGTATCCAAGTGGTGGGCGACGTGGCCGGCATGTGGACCGACCAGGTGGCGCAGGGCGAGGTGCAGAAGTGGCTCGCCACCAATCCTGGCCAGCTCGACGGCATCGTGGTGCAGTCGGCCGCCGAGCTAGGCGTACTCCGGGCGCTGCAGCAATCCGGCCGCGACATGGTGCCGGTGGCACTCGGCGGCGAACTCGGTGCGCTCTGCTATTGGCGCCAGAACCCGAAGTTCATCAGCGCGGCCTACCAGGTCTGGCCGCCGGCCGATGAATTCGCGCTGATCTGGAACGTGATGATGCGCACGCTCGAGGGGCAGGGGCCGAAACTCCAGTCCATCATGGTCGATCCCATCAAGATCAACTACGCTGACGTCGAGAAGGCGCTTCCCGCCGATTGTAACCCCGATGCGGACAGCTGGCTCTCGGTCGGCAATGCCAAATGGGGCGGCGATCCGGCCTTCCTGGATCAGTTCTTTACAAAGCCGGCCAATCCGGAAGCCTTCAAGCCCTGAGGTCGATCCGGCCGCAGCGGCGGCCGGATCCGACAAGGCGCGCTTCGACGACCCCGCCAATCGAGTCTGAGCCCATGCCGTCGGACGCAGCACGGAGCGATCGAGCGCCAGCTACTGGCCCAAGCGGTGCCGGCAAGCCCGTCAGCATCAGCGTCGTCGGCGTCCGAAAGCATTTCGGCGTCACCCGGGCGCTCGATGGCTGCAACTTCTCCGCCTGCTTCGGCGAGATCCATGCGATCGTCGGCGGCAATGGCTGCGGCAAGAGCACACTTGCCAAGATCCTGTCGGGCGTGCTGCCGGCCGATGGCGGTCGCGTCTCGGTCCTCGGCCACGCGACGCTGACGCCCTACGAGGCGCGCGGTATCGGTGTCGCCACTGTGTTCCAGGAGGTGCTGGTCGCCGACGAATGCTCCGTCGTCGACAACCTTTTCATGGGCTCCGACGGGCTCTTCACCCAGCGCCTGTCAGGCGCCGCCAAGCTGCGCGCCGCCGATGCGCTGATGCGAGACCTCGCCGGCGAGCGGGTCGACGTCCAGGCACTCGCCGGCACCTTGCCGCTCAATCTCAAGCAGTGGATCACCATCGGCCGCGCGCTGTTGCGCAACCCGCGCATCCTCATCCTCGATGAATCCTCGGCGGCGCTGGACCTCGACTCGACCGAGCGGCTGTTCGCCAAGATGCGCGCTCTGCGCGACGGTGGCGCGACCGTGCTGATCGTCACGCATCGGATCGCCGAACTGATCCGCATCAGCGATCGGGCGACCGTGCTGCGCGACGGGCGCGACGTGGGTGTCCTGGAAAAGTCTGAGATCACCGAGCACAACCTGTTGTCGCTGATGACCGGTAGGTCCGACCACGCCAAGCCGGTGTCCTCCGCCTCCGTCGAGGATGCGCTGCACGGCGAGGTGGTGCTGCGGACCCGAGGCCTGCGGATCTGGCCCGAAAGCCCATCGCTCGACGTCGACCTGCACCGGGGCGAGATCCTCGGCGTCGCGGGGCTCGACGGCCAAGGGCAGAGCGAGTTCGTGCGCATCCTGGCCGGGGTCCAGGCCGCGGCGGCGGGCCATCCGGAGGTGCGCACCGGCGACGGTCGCTTCGCGGCGATCCACGGGCTCGCGGAGGCGACCGGCCACGGCGTGTCCTACGTTTCGGGAGACCGCAAGCGAGAGGGTATCTTCGCCAATCTCAGCATCTTCGAGAACATGCTGATGCCGCTCTACCGGCTCAAGGCGCGCGCCGGCAAGATCGCGACCATCGACTGGAAGGCGCTCGACGCCACCTTCGCCTACGAGGTCGACAACCTGCTCATCAAGATGGGGGCGCGCACCAATAAGATCACCTCGCTGTCGGGCGGCAATCAGCAGAAGGTGCTGATCGGCCGGGGCTTCGCCATGAACCCGGACATCATGGTGCTGAACGATCCCGCGCGCGGGATCGACGTCGGTGCCAAGGCCGAACTCTACCGACACTTGTCCGCCTTCGCGGCGCAGGGCCGCGCGGTCGTCTATATGTCGAGCGAGATCGAGGAATTCGTCGGCTTCTGCAGCCGCGTCATCGTGTTCCGCAACGGTGGCGCCTTCGATGCCTTCCGCGGCTCCGCGCTCGACCCCGCCGTGATCCTCGCCGCCATGTTCGGCCAGACCGATGGGCGGGGAACGCGGCTGCTGACGTCGAGCCAAGCCACGGCGGCCGCCACCACGGTCGGCCCGATCAAGATCCGCGAATTCGCGCCCACGGTTCGGCGAAGCGCCGCCGCCACCGCTGAAGGGCCCCGTTTCGGCACGGCCGACCGCGACAGCCGGCCGGCGATCAGGATCGTCGAATTCCAGGACGGCCACCCGGTCGAGATCGGCCCCACGGACGGGGGCCAGCGATGAGCGCCGTCGCGCGCGATGCCGCCGAGGCCGACCCGATCGCTCCCAGCGGATCGAGCAGCACTTACCTGCTGGTGCCGATCACGCTGTTCTTCGCGCTGCTCTTCGTCGCCGTGCTGCGCAGTCCGCGCCTCGTCACCGTGTCGGGGCTCGGCAGCGCCATCATCGTCGCGGTGCCGCTCGTGCTCGCCACCTATGCCCTGATGGCCTCCACCATCGCGGGGCGCGGCACGGTCGATCTCTCGGTCGGTCCGCTGATCGGTTTCATCAACGTCACGCTGATCCAGATCCATGGCGCCGGTGGACTGCAATCCGAGGCCGCCTTCATCCTCTACGCGCTCGCGAGCGGCGTCGCCTATCAGGTTCTAATGGCGCTCATCGTCATCTTTGTGCGCGTGCAGCCCATCATCGTCGCGCTCAGCGGCTATCTCGCGCTGTCCGGCATCAACCTCGTCATCCTGCCGCGCCCCGGCGGCACCGCGCCCGAATGGATGTCGACCTGGGGCGCCGGCACCGAGGTGCTCTCGCCAGTCCTGGTCATCCTGCTGATCGCCACCGCCGGATGGCTGATCTTCACCCAGACGGCCTTCTACGGGCATTTGCGGCTGATGGGATCGGACGAGCGCGCCGCCTATACGAGTGGCGTCCGCATCACGGTGGTGCGGATCGGCGCCCATGCCATCTCGGGCCTGTTTGCCGGCCTGTCGGCCATCTGCTTCACCGCGCTGATCAGTTCGGGCGACCCCAACCAAGGCACGACCTATACGCTGATCGCCGTGACGGCGCTGGTGCTCGGCGGCGCGAGTCTCGCAGGCGGACGGGGCGGCGTCGTGGGCTCCCTGCTCGGGGCCGTCAACATCTACCTCATCACCTATGTGCTCGCGACCTTCAACTTCGGCGCGGTGCAGAGCTTCGTGACCGACCTGGCCTACGGGACCATCCTGGTGCTGTCGCTGATGATCACGGTCGCGCTGCCGTTCCTGCAAAGGCACCTGCGCTTCGTGTCGCCGCTTCTCTACTTCGTGGTGCTCTCCGTGCTGACGCTCGGCGTCATCCTGCATGCCGGCTTCGATTACGCCCATCTCGCGCCGATGCCGCGGGCGGCGGGTTCCAATCCCGATGTCTTCATCTTCGAGGCTCCGGGGACCTACGCCGAAGCCGCGCAGGGCTCCCGTCTCGCCAAGCCCATCGTCTTCGCCCTCCTGGTCGTGATCGGCCTGACCGGATCGCTGCGCCTGCTCGTGCAGCGCAAGCGCCCGCTCAGCCTGTCGCCCGTGGTGTTCCTGCTCGCGGCCGGGCTGGTGCTGCTCGGCATCTACGCGATCAAGAATCCCCAACGCCTTGGCCACCTGCTCGGACCAGCCGGCATAGAGCGCGCCTCATGAGCATCGAGGCAGGATTCCGCCCCGTGGAACCGCCACTCGCACGATGGATCGGCTTCCTGCTGGCCGCGGCAGTGGCGGGGCTCGGCATCGGGTTCGGCATCTACCAGGGATTGCCGGCCCAGGAGATCATCCTTTTCGGGGTCGCGACCTTCGCGCTAGTGGCGTGGGGCGTCCGTTTCTATACTGCACGCGCACCGATCGACGTGGTGCGCCCCGAAGAGAACGCCCCAATCGCCCCGGCGCGGACTGCGGGCGGCGACCTGCGGATCTTCATCGGCAGGAACCGGCTCCTGCTCGGGACTGCCCTGGCGCTCATCATCGCCTTCGCGATCGCGTCCTTCACCGTCACCGGCTTCTTCACGGTCGTCACCGTGATCTCGGCCCTGGTGCTGCTCGGCCTGCTCATCCTGGCCATGACGGTGAGCAAGTTCGTCGTCGACAACCGCAGCGCTTTCGTCGGCATCGTGGTGCTCGTCGGCCTCTTCGTCATCGGCGCCATCAACATCCGCGGCTTCTCGTCGGCCTTCAACATCAAATCGATGCTGCTGTTCGCCTCGTTCCTGGGCCTCGCCTGCGTCGGCCAGACGCTCGTGGCGCTCCTTGGGGGCCTCGATCTCTCCATCCCCTTCGTGATCGGATCGGCCAACGTTGGATTGCTCTACATCATCGGTCTCGGCACACCGCCATGGCTCGCCGTCATTCTCATCATCGCCCTCGGAACGCTGATCGGCACGATTAACGGCGCGCTCAGTTTCAGGCTGCAGGGCCAGGCCCTTATCCTCACGCTCGGCACGGGCTTCGCGGTGTCCGGGTCGACGCAGATTATCACCAGCATCGGCTCGTCTTTCGCCGGCAACGTCTTCGGCACCGTTCCGCCCTGGCTCAAGAACCTCGCCGCCATGAACGGCTCGACCTTCGGGCTCAAATTTCCCCCCGCCATCCTGATCTGGGTCGTGGTGTCGGTCCTGCTGATCGTCGGGCTCCGCAACACCGTCTACGGCCGCTACCTCTACGCTCTCGGCGGCAACCGGACCTCGGCGGCGCGGCTGTCGATCTCGGAGCGGAAATACTGGATCAGCGTCTATGCGATCAGCGGCGGCGTCTCGGCCCTGACCGGCTGTCTGCTGCTCGGCTGGAGCGGTGGCGGCTTCATCGGCGTGGGCCAGCCCTACCTGTTCATGACCCTCGCGGCCGTGGTGGTCGGCGGAACCTCGCTGCTGGGCGGCGCCGGCGGCTACGGCTTCACGGTGATCGGCGTGCTGGTCCTGCAGGTTCTGACCTCCTTTCTGGTCGGCATGGGCCTCAAGTTCGAGTGGCAGCAGTTCATCTTCGGCCTGCTGATCCTGCCCATGGTGGCGCTCTACGCGCGCTCGCCGCACGTGCGCTCGCAGATCTGAAGGGGAACGGAACGTGACGGCACGACGGATGGGTTCGGGGAGCGGGACGTGAACGGCACAGTTCTTCAAGCGACCGACGTGGCGGGTGGCACCTTCTCGGTCGCGCTCTTCGGCCTGATCGCGGAAGCCGTCCTGCTGCTGCTGGCGACCGGCTGGGTGGCCCGCGCCTGGAAGCTGCCGGTCGCCCTGTCGGCTGTCGTGGCGCTCGTGGCGGCCTTCGGTACGCTGCAGGCGCGCGACGTGTGGCTCGCGACCCATCAGATTCCAATCTCCTATCAATACGTCGGCTGGGCGGTGACGATGCCGCTCCAGGTGCTCACCTTCTTCTTCTTCGTCGCCACGCTCGCGACGCCACCGGCGGCGCTGTTCTGGCGCCTGCTCGTCGTCAGCATCCTGATGGTTGTGGTGCGCTACATGGGCGAGGCGGGCTTCACCCATGCCGCGCTCAGCTTCCTGATCGGCATCGTCGGCTGGCTCTACATTCTGGGCGAACTGTTCTTCGGACGACTCAACGAGATCGTCGCCAACAGCCATGACGAGCCGGTCCAGCGTGGCTACTTCTGGATGCGCCTGATCGTGACGATCGGCTGGGCCATCTATCCGCTCTGCAACTTCATCGCCGGCTTCGGCGGCGGCGTGGGGGGCGGCAGCCTCGCGATTACCTACAACCTGGCCGACTTCGTGAACCGGATCGCCTTCGGGCTCGCGGTTCTCGCCACCGCCATGCTGAAGACGGACGCGGCACCGCGACCGCAACAATCCCGCTTCTGAGGCGAACGATGCACCTCCGCACCGCAGACCGGCGCTTGGCCACCAAGGGGGAGACCCGACGATGAACGGCGCAGACATCATCGCCATCATGATCCTGATTGCGATCATCATCGCGGTCCTGGCCTATCTGCTGCACTGGCTCTACCGCCGCTCGTCCAAGGACGTGTCCTTTGTGCGCACAGGCCTGGGCGGCGAGAAGGTGGTGATGGGCGGCGGCGCCCTGGTGCTGCCCATCGTGCATGACGTGACGGACGTCAGCATGAACACGCTCCGCCTCGAAGTGCATCGCGCCCGGGAGAAGTCGCTGATCACCAAGGACCGCATGCGCATCGAACTCCAGGTGGAGTTCTATGTGCGGGTGATCCCGTCGGCCGAGGCGGTTGCGGCGGCGGCCCGCACCCTCGGCAACCGCACCATGAATCCCGAAAGCCTGCGCGATCTTGTGCAAGGCCGTTTCGTCGACGCCATGGGCGCGGTCGCGGCCTCCATGACGTTGGAGCAGATCCACGAACACCGTTCGGACTACATCCGCGACGTGAAGGCCCAAGTGGCCAATTCCATGACGCAGAACGGTTTGGAACTCGAGACCGCGTCGCTGACCAACCTCGACCAGGCCGACATGAAGCTCTTCAACCCGTCGAATGCCTTCGACGCGGAGGGCCTGACGCGGCTGACTGAGGAGATCGAAAGCCGCCGCAAGAAGCGCAACGATATCGAGCAGGACACGATGATCGCCGTGCGCAAGAAGAACCTCGAGGCCGAGCGCCTGGCCCTCGATATCCAGCGCGAGAGCGAATATGCGCGCCTCGAACAGGAACGCGAGGTCGCGCTGCGGCGCGCCCAGCAGCGGGCCGAGATAGCCCGCGAGAAGGTCCTGCGCGACCGAGAGGTCGAGGAGGCCGAGATCCAGGCCCGGGAGGACATCGAGAAAGCGCGCATCGGTCAGGACCGGGCGATCGACGCCGAACGCATCGCCCGCGAACTCGACCTTGAGCGCCTGGAGATCCAGCGCCAGAAGGCGCGGCAGATCGAGGAACAGGAGAGCGTCATCGCGGTGGCGCAGAAGTCGAAGGAGCAATCCGAGGCGCAGCAGGCCGCCGAGGGCGCGCGAGCCTTGATGATCGAGGCCCAGGAAAACGTCACCACCGTGCGCGACAGGGCCATCGCCGAGCGCCGCAAGCAGATCGACATCATCGTGGCCAGCCAGGAGGCCGAGCGCGAGGCGGTGAAAATCAAAGTGCGGGCGGAAGCCGAACGGCATGCCGCGACCGATCGCGCGGAAGCGGATCGCATCGAGGTCGCGGCCCTCGAGCGGCGCTTCGCCGTTGAGGCGGAGGGCAAGCGCAAGGCCAACGAGGCGGAAAACCTCCGCTCCGACGCGAGCCGCCGCAGCGCCCTGCATGTGCGCCTGATCGAGAACCTGCCGTCGATCATCCGGGAAAGCGTGAAACCGATGGAGCAGATCGAATCCATTCGCATCCTGCATGTCGAAGGACTGCCGGGCTTGTCTGGACCGGGGACGCAAGGCCCTGTCGGCTCCGGCGGGGACAAGGGCGGGACGGGTGACGATGCCGCCCGCGCACCCAACCTCGCCGAAAGCGTCGTCAACTCGGCCCTTCGCTACCGCGCCCAGGCTCCGTTCGTCGACACATTGCTGAACGAGATCGGCATGTCGCCGGCCTCCATCGGCATGGATGGGCTGGGAGGCCTCGGCAAGACCGAATATACGCCCGTGAAGGACGAGGCCGGCAAGCCCTCCAAGCTGCTCGAAACCAAGTGACGGCGCGGTGAGCGGCATGGTCAACCCCATGAGCATCGAAAGCCGATTTGCCGTCATGACGAATTGGAGCCTCTTTGCTCCGTTCGGCGCCGGCTTCGTGCTGTCCGGATTCCGCGTCGCGGACCTGACGCTCGGCCTGTTCGGCTTCGCGCTTCTGGCGGCCGGCACTGTGTCCCACCTCGTGATCAACCGGGTCTACGGCATTGAATTCAGCGACGGACAGATCGCGGTCGCGGCCGGGCTCTTCCTCGTGGCCCTGCTCGGCTTCCTGGCGAGTTGGATCGCCGCGCCCGCCTTCGCGCCCGCCAACGTCCTGCTCGGCCTCGCCGGCACCGCGATAGTGATCGCCGGGGCCTTCGCGTATGTGGCGACCCGCTATGGCCTGCGCGGCGCCTTCTCGATGTTCCACGCCAGGCGCCCGACCTGACATGATGCGCCTGCCTACCCGCGACGCGTGCAGCGGCCCGCCCTTCCGCCAAGGCCGACAATGTCCGAAGCGCTGATCTGGCTCGTGGCGGCCCTGGCCTTGTCGAGCGCCTACTGGCTCTATTGCGGCGTAGCCTGCGCGCGATCGGCCGAAAGCCCCAGGAGCTTCTTCCTGGCCGACCGCGATCTGCCGGCCTGGATGTTCGTTCTCGTCGCCACGGGTGCGAGCTTCCCGGCTTGGATCGTGCTCGGGCACGCTGCGCTCGTCGCCAGCGGCGGCCTCGCCTTCGCCGAAACCGCGCTCTGCGCCATCACGATCCCTCTCGCAGGAGTGTTGTTCCTCAAGCGGCAGTGGATGCTCGGCAAGCGCTATGGCTATGTGACGCCCGCCGAGATGCTGGGGGATTATTTCGGGGGCGAGGGGATCCGCCTCTGCACGGTGCTGATCGCCGTCGTCTTCGCCGTTCCCTTCATGGGAACACAGATGAGGGCGGCTGCGGACCTCCTCGCGGCCGTGTCGGGCGGCGCCGTCGATCCGATCCTTGCCCTTTGGGGAGTGACGGGGCTCGTCTTCGCTTACACCTGCGTGGGTGGGCTGCGGGCGGCTGCTGTCGCGGGCGCCTCGCAGAGCCTGCTGCTGGCGGCTGGCGCGATCATGATCGGGGTTCTCGCTCTCGCTGGCGGATTCGCGGACTTGGCGGGCGGCCTGGGCCAACAGGCCGGCGCGGGCGCGCCCACCGTTTCCGCGCCGCCGCTCGGCATTCCCGGCGTCATCCAATTCGTGCGCGGCCTGGGCGTTGAGCCGCCGCTCGGCAGTCCGTGGACGGCCACGATGATCTTCAGCTACTGCATCAGCCTGATGGGCCTGCAGCTTGCGCCGGCCTTCGGGTTGCTGGCTTTCGCGACGCGCAGCCCCAAGGGCTTTGTGGCCCAGCAGACCTGGGCTGCGGCCGGGGCCGCAGGGGTGCTGCTCGTGGTTGCCATTACGGCCGCCGGTTTGAGCCGGCACGGCGCCTCGACGAGCGATCCCGTGGCGAGGCTGATCGGGGGGCTGGCCGGGGCGGCTCCCTGGTTCGTCGGCATCCTTGCCGTCGCGATGCTGGCCGGTGCCCAAGTGTTCGCGTCACTCAACTTGTCGGCCGCCTCCACCATCCTGGTGCGCGACGTCTATCGCCGCTACCTCGATCCCGAGCTCGACGTCGCCGGCCAGCGCCGCGCCGCGCGGATCACCATGGGGCTGCTGGCCTTGGCGGCCCTGCTGCTCGCCACCTTCGCGCCGGCCGCCGAGCGGGCGCTCGCCGCGCTGGCCCTGGGGTTCGGCCTCCAACTCCTCCCGGCGCTTGCGGGCTTGTGCTGGCTGCGCTGGCTGACCCGGGAGGGCGTCGTGGTCGGGCTCGTGGCCGGCCTCGTCGCCGTGATCTTCACTGAGCCGCTGGGGGGAGCGGTGGCCGGCTTCTTCGGCATCCATCTGCCTTGGGGCCGCTGGCCCTGGACCCTGCATTCCGGCGCCTGGGGCCTCGGGATCAACGCCGCCGCCTGTCTCGTCATCTCGTTGATCAGCCAGCGCGCGCGCGAGCACACACGACGGTCGGCGTTTCATGTGTTTCTGACCGCCTTCGCGGGGCGGCCCCGATCGGGCCGCGCGCTCCGGCCGCTCGCCTGGGCCCTGACGCTCGCCTGGATGTTCTTCGCCATCGGGCCGGGCGCCATTTATGGCAACAGCGCATTCGGTGACGGCTCGGCCTCGGCCGGCGCCCTCGCGACCGGCCTGCCGTCGCTATGGATCTGGCAGATCGTCTGGTGGGCGCTCGGCGTGCTGCTGATCTGGTTCCTGGCCCATCGCATGGCCCTGTCGACACGCCCGGTCCGCCCCATCGAGCCGCTGCCCCGCTCGCAACGTCCACGCTCGGACGTGGCCGCGCTGGCGCCTGGCGAGAGTCAGCGCTGGGCTCTGATCGCGATCGGCCTCGCAGGTCTCGCCATCCTGGCCAACTGGCTCTTCGACTGAAAGGAACCCGCCATGCAGATCAAGGCCGCGCTTCTGCGCCAAACCGGACTGGCGCATCCCTACCGTGACACGCGCCCGCTCGCGATCGAGAAAGTCGCCCTGGCCGGCCCCGGCCGCGGCGAGGTGCTGATCCGCATGAAGGCGGCCGGACTGTGCCATTCGGATCTCTCTGTCATCGACGGGAGCCGGCCGCGGCCCATGCCGATGGTGCTCGGCCACGAGGCGGCCGGGATCGTGGTCGAAGTCGGCCCGGATGTCTCCGACCTCGCGGTGGACGACCACGTGGTCCTGGTCTTCATTCCGAGCTGCGGCCAGTGCCTGCCTTGCGCGACCGGCCGGCCCGCCCTGTGTGAACCCGGCGCCAAGGCCAATGGCGCGGGCACGCTGCTGCGCGGCGACCGCCGCCTGTCCTTGTCCTGCGACGCCGTCAACCACCACATCGGGGTCTCGGCCTTCGCCGACCACGCCGTCGTGTCGCGGGAATCCTGCGTCAAAGTCGACAAATCCCTGGCCTTCGACCATGCGGCACTGTTCGGCTGCGCGGTGCTCACGGGGGTCGGGGCCGTGGTCAACACCGCCAAGGTCCCGGCCGGGGCCTCGGTGGCGGTCGCGGGCCTCGGGGGCGTGGGCCTCAGCGCGATCCTCGGCGCCGTCGCCTGCGGCGCGCGCCAGATCATCGCGGTCGACCTTTCGGAGGAGAAGCTTGCCTTCGCCCGGCAACTGGGAGCCACCCACACGGTGAATGCCGGGACACCAGACGCCGTTGCCGCCATCAAGGATCTGTCAGGTGGGGGCGTCGAGTTCTTCTTCGAGATGGCGGGGGCGGTTCCGGCGCTCGAACTCGCCTATGCGGCCACGGCGCGCGGCGGCACGACGGTCACGGCCGGCCTGCCGCATCCCGACCGCAAGCTGTCCATCCAGGCCGTCAGCCTCGTGGCCGAGGAGCGGACCCTGAAAGGGTCCTATATCGGTTCCTGCGTGCCCCGGCGCGACCTGCCGCACTATGTGGCGCTCTTCCAAAACGGCCGCCTCCCGGTCGATCGCCTCCTGACCCACAGGCTAAAGCTCGACGAGATCAACGAAGGCTTCGACCGCCTCCACGATGGCTCGGCGATCCGACAGGTCGTGCTCTTCGATTGATCCGCAGCGGATATCTGCTGTCGGATTGTGCCGAGACAGATGCGAAGGGCGGGTTGGGCGCTTCGGCCTTCGGCTCCATCGCGGCACCCTCCGCAGAGATTGGATGCGCGGCACATCGAAGTCTCGCTGAAAGGCATAGATCAGGACGTGCGTCATCGAATCGACCTGATCGTCGTGAGGCCCGTTTGCGAACTGCAAGATCTCACGCTGGAACTCGCCGAGCCAAGGCGCCTCGGAGGGGATATACACCTGTCCGCCCACGATGCGAACCGACTGCGATGAGGCTCGCACGACTTGTTGCCTTGCGGCTCGATTGTCAGGTCATCGACGACCTGGGGTGGCTCGTGCGACCGAGGCCGGAGACGTGGCCAGCGATCTTCACGTTATAGGGCGGATCAGAGAAGATGAGGTCCGCCCGTTCACCCGCCATCTGGGCGGCAAAGTTTGCCGCCTCAAAAGCCGAACCGCAGGCTCGTGATTTGAAGGCTGACGAGATATCCGCGGCGCCTCCTCAAGAAGGCGCCGCATAAGCCTTATTCGCCGTAGTGCGCCTTCCGCATCACGCTTTCCGTCGCGCTCTGAGCGTCCTTCAAAGCCTTGTCGACCGGGGTGCCGGCGAGTGCGGAGGCGACGTCTTGGCCGACATTTGTGCCGATCGACTGAAACTCCGGAATGGCGACGAATTGCACCCCGGTGTAGGGCACGGGCGTCGCGGTGGGGTGGGCTGGGTCAGCCGACAGGATTGCGTCGAGGGAGGCCTTCGCGAAAGGCGCGGCCTTCTGATAGTCGGGATTGTCATAGGTGGACTGACGCGTGCCGGGCGGTACCGCGACCCAGCCTTGGTAGTCGGCCACGAGCTTCACATAATCCTTGGACGTCGCCCATTTCAGAAAGCTCTTGGCTGCAGCCTGCTTCTTGGTCGAGGAAGGAATGCCGAGGGCCCAGGACCAGGCCCAGGCGGCGCCCTTCGGCGTGACAGCGATCGGCGCCTTGGCGAAACCTGTCTTGTCCGACACCTGGCTCTGCTTCGGGTCGAAGACACGGCCGGCATTGGAGGTCGCGTCCACCCAGATGGCGCAGTGGCCGGATTGAAACAGCGCCGCATTCTCGTTGGCTCCGTTCGAGGTGGCGCCGGGAGGGCCGTCGGCCTTCATCAGGTCGACATAGTAGCTGATGGCCTGCTTCCACGCATCGGTGTCGATCGTTGGCTTCCACTTCATGTCGAACCAGGTACCACCATAGGTGTTCACGAGGGTGCCCACGAACGCCATGTTCTCGCCCCAACCTGGTTTGCCGCGCAGGCAGATGCCGTATTGATCCTTGGAACGATCGGTCAGCTTGTCGGCCATGTCCCGGATTTGTGCATAGGTCGGCTGCTCCGGCATTGTGAGGCCGGCCTTCTCGAACAGGTCCTTTCGATAGAAGGTCATCGAGCTTTCGGCGTAGAACGGCACCGCGAAAAGCGTACCTTGGTACGACAAGCCGTTCTTCACCGGCCCGAGAAGATCCGCATAGTCGTAGTCGGCGCCAAGGTCGTCGACTTTGACCAGCCAGCCGGCCTTGGCCCAGATTGGCGTCTCGTAAGCGCCGATCGTGATGATATCGAACGAGCCTCCTTTGGTCGCGATGTCGGTCGTCACGCGTTGCCGCAGGACGTTTTCTTCCAGGACGCTCCAATTGATCTTGTTGCCGGTCTGCTGCTCCCACTTCGGCGACAGCTTCTGCATGATGATCATGTCGGAGTTGTTCACGGTCGCAATGGTAATCGCCTCGGCTCTGGCCGCAGCGCTTCCTCCAACCATGCAGGCAGCGCCAAGCGCCGCGAAGAGTTTCGCGTTGTCCATGTTTTCCTCCCTGATGCCGTCCGGTAGCTCCGGAACTACGCCTGCTCATCCGAACAATTCGTCGGCAGGCTGCTTCGATGTCAGGACCGTTTGCATCGCATGTCAAGCAACGATCAAGTGATGCCGAACTGCTTCAAATCCGCTCAAAGGCAACTCGCTTGCCATGAACAAGATCGGGTTGGTGACGATCGTCACGAGTGTCCGGCTGCAAAACAACTCTTGGGCAGCGGAAACGTGACCTGAATGCTCGGCCATGAACCATATGCGGGCAGCACCCCACCTGGTCGCGCTTGGCTGGCTGAATTCAGCACGATGTGAATCCGCCGTCGATCGGCAGGCAAACTCCTGTGATCATCGACGCAGCCTCGCTCAGCAGAAAGACGATCGGGGCCGCGATCTCATCTGCCGTGGCCCATCGGCCCAGCGGCATCTGCTGCAGAAAGCGGTCCTTGATCTCGGGGCGCCCCCAATAACCGGCCGACATTTCCGTCATGACGACGGTCGGGTTCACACTGTTGACGCGAATGTTGTATTTGCCGAGTTCAAGCGCCGACACCCGCGTGATTCCGTCGAGGGCGGCCTTGGAGGCTCCATAAGAGATATGGCCGTTTAGTGCCACCAGGGCCGCCTGGCTCGACACGTTGACGATCGCGCCGCCTCTCCCGAGCCGGACCATCGATTGCGAGGCATATTTGGTGACCAGCAAGGCGCCACGTGTGTTGATTGACATGACCTTGTCAAAGACCGCGATGTCGGTCTCCATGGGCGTCGCGATTTCTCCCCCGAAGCCGGCGCAATTGACCACGCCCCAGAGGTCCAGGTTTGTCATTGCATCCCGCACGCTCGCGTCCGATGTGAGATCGAATGGCAGCGTGCGGCAGCCGGTGTCGCGCGCCAGATCGGCCAGCAGGTTTTCGGCGCGACCATTGGCGATCACGTCGGCGCCCGCGGTCACGAGCTGACGCACGGTCGCGCCGCCAATGCCGCCGCTCGCGCCCGTGACGAGGATCGTGCGGCCTTTCATGTCCCACATCAATCTGGTTCCTTCTCTATGCCATGCGGTCTGGCGGCAGGCGCTTCTTGGCAATTTCGGTGTCGTGTAGTGTCCTGCCCCGGGCCAGACGCTCAGGATCGGGATGCTGCAGAGCAAGTGCGACGCAGATCATCTCGACGATCGCAAGCTGCGAACTCCGCGTGCCGATCGTTTCGTGGGCGATGGGTGAGCGACGAACGGCGGAGATCAGGGTGATGTGGCTTGCCTTGGCGGCGGGACTGTCCCGGTCGCTCGTGATGGCCACGCACCGGCAGCCATGGGCACCGGCAGCTTCGAAGGCCTCGACGAGATCGCGTGTGCGGCCGGAACAGCTGATGCCGAAGAACAGCGACCGCGGTCGGGCGTTGGCGGTCACGGCCGCGAGCACATGCGGGTCGGAATGGACGCTTACGGTCAGACCCAGCATGAGCAGGCGCTGATAGAAGTCGAAGGCGACCGGCGCGGAACTGCCAAACCCCATGAGGTGCGTGTGCTCGGCCGCGAGCAACGCGTCCACGGTTTCCTGCAGGGCAGCGAGCGACACGAGGCTCATGGTCTTCAGCAAGGCTTCCGAATTGACCTCGATCACGCTCCGCATGACGGAAGCAAGCACGTGCTCGCCTTCCGATCCCGGACCGGGTTTCGCGAGCTGCGTCCCGAACGCGAACCCCCGTCCCTCCGCGAGCGCGTAGCGCAGATCCTTGTATCCGGTGAGGCCAAGGGTCTTGCAGAACCGGAACACCGTCGTTTCGCTCACCTGAGCGTGTCGCGCCACCGCCGAGATGGAGAGGCTCGCCACACGGGTCTGGTTGTCGATGACCCATTGTGACAGGCGCGCCATAATGCGATCCGGCGAACGCGAGGCGGCAACGAGTTTCTGAAAGATATCGACCGCGATCGATCCGCTGTCATCGGATCCGCTGTCATCGGGTTCGGTGCGGTCGAGATACTTCTGGCTCATCAAAGGTCCTTCAATGGGCTTCGTAGGCCGAGCTTCAAGCCGTCGCGTTCTGCGTCGGAGCTTCGGCCTCGCGGTCCAAAATCCATCGCCGTCCACCTTCGTCGAACAGGTGACACTTCGCCTCGTCCCAGGACAGTGTAATCGGGTCGCCGCGATGCATGCGGCCGGCCGTTTTGTCTCGCACCACGACCATCTGTTCGCCGCAACGTGCATACACGAAGGTGTCGCTGCCGAGCATCTCGACCACTGCGGCCTCACCTCTCAGATTAATGTCGCCTCCCGTCGCGAGCCGGATGTGCTCGGGTCGGATCCCGACGGTCACTGGTACCGGAGTGGAGTGCGCTTCCTTGACCACGATGGGGAAGCTCGGACCACCTTCGAGCACGACCTGCGCTCCGCCGTCCGGCCGACGTTCCAGAAGCCCGGGCAGTAAATTCATGCTTGGCGAGCCGATGAAGCCGGCCACGAAAAGGTTCGCTGGGCTCTCGTAGAGGTCGAGCGGCGTGCCGATCTGCTCGATGCGGCCGCCATTCATGACGACAATACGGTCGGCGAGCGTCATTGCTTCGACCTGGTCATGGGTCACGTAGATCATGGTTGCGCCGAGTTCTGCCTTGAGCCGCGCTATCTCCACCCGCATTCCCACCCGCAAGGCCGCGTCGAGATTGGATAGAGGCTCGTCGAGCAGGAACAGTTTCGGACGCCGGGTAATGGCCCTGCCGATGGCCACGCGTTGCCGTTGGCCGCCGGAGAGCTCGCGCGGCTTGCGTTGAAGAAAGCTGTCGAGCCGCAGCTTTCGCGCCGCCTGCCCGACCCGGCTCGCGATCTCGGCCTTCGCGGTGCGCGCGATCTCTAGTCCGAATCCCATGTTGCGATCGACGTTCATGTGTGGGTAGAGCGCATAGGATTGGAACACCATGGCGATTCCCCGATCAGCGGGCTCTGCCCGGCTCACCTCCGCATCGTCGATGAGGATGCGGCCGGAGGTGATCGGCTCCAGGCCGGCGATGATCCGCAGCAGGGTGGACTTGCCGCAGCCCGACGGCCCGACCAGCACGCAGAATTCGCCGTCCTCCACCGCCAGGTCGAGCTTGGAGATGACCGAGACGACCCCATAGGATTTGGTGATGCCGTCGAGTGTGAGCGTGGCCATGCGGCCTCCCTGCAGTGAGGTTTCGTCAGCCCTTCACGGCTCCAGCCAGCAGGCCGCGCACGAAGGCGCGCTGGACCAGAACGTAGAGGCCGATAAGCGGAAGGGCGATGATGGTGAGGATGGCGAAAAGGGCGCCAGGATTGGCCATGTAGAGTCCAGAATATTGCATCGGTACGATGGTCACGGTCTTCATCTCGTTCTCGGTCATCACGATGAGCGCGAGGAAGAATTCGTTCCAGGTCACGATGAACTGCCAGATGGCGACGAAGACGAGCGCGGGCCGGACCAGCGGCAGCGTCACATGGATGAAGGTCTGCCAGGGGGTGCAGCCGTCGACACGCGCGGCCTCGAACAGTTCCTTCGGCGCATCCTCCATGAAGGCCTTCAGGATCACGACAGCGAATGGCGCACCGAGCGCCACATAGGGAAAGATCAGCCCGACATAGCGGTTGACCCAGCCGAAGGTTTTCAAAAGGATCGCCAACGGCAGCACCAGCGAGGCCATCGGCACCATCAGGGTGGTGAGCAGCACGGCATAAAGCACTGTCGTCCCAGGTAATCTCAGCACTGCAACCGCGAATGCGAAGAGAGAAGATACCGCGAGGACGAGGATCACCGTCGCGACCGTAACGATGAGGCTGTTTAGAAAAAAGGACGGCAACGGGTTGTCTTTGATTACCGTCACGAAGTTGTCGAAGGTCAGCGGCCAGGTGAACAACGTCGGGTCGAACACTGTTTCGGGTGCGCGCATGGCGATCGACACCATGTAGGCTTCCGGCACCATCCATAGGAGGAGAACGAGCCCGAGGCCGAGATGAACCGTGAGGTTGGCCGGTTCGAGACCGGCAATCCGGGTTGTCATCGCGCGGCTCTCCGGCCACCGAGCCGCGCGCCGAGAAACACGATCTGCGCGAGGGTGAGCCCGAAGGCGAGCGCCAGCACGATCACCGACAAGGTTGCACCGGTATTCGTGTCGCCCAGCACGAAACTCTGCCGGAATATGTCCGTTCCGAAGACCTCGCTCGAATGGCTCGGACCACCGCCGGTCATGAGCTGAACTATGGGAAAGGTCTGCAGCGTGCCGATGATACCAAGGAGGAGCAGCGATTTGGTGACCGGCGCCAGCATGGGCACCACCACTGAACCCGCGAGCCTCATGCCACGCGCACCGTCAATTCGCGCGGCGTCGAGCACTTCGGAGGGCAAGTTCGCGATGCCGGCCACATACATAAGCATGGAAAACCCAGTCCACTGCCAGATGTTGACGACGATCAGTGCGTAGATCGAGGTGGCCGGATTGCCGAGCGCCGAATCCGTCATGGTGATGCCTAGGACTTGAAGGTAGTTCTGGGCGATCCCGTAGTAGGGCGCGTAGATCTGTGCCCAGACGAGACTGACAACCGAGACGGAAGTGACGACAGGCAGAAAGAACATGGTGCGGAAGAAGCCGCGCCATTGCTGCGTGTGCCGTTCGATAAACCAGGCGATAAGCCCGCCGATCAGCATCTGCACGGGGATGGTAATGAGCCCCCACAGCGCCATATTGCGCAGCACAAGCCAGAATATGGGATCCTGCAACGTGGCCAGATAATTGCCGAGCCCGACGAAGTGCCGCACTCCGTCCGATCCGGCACGCATCAGGCTTTCGTCGAAGACCCAAAGGATCGGATAGGCGACGAACCCGATGAAGAAAGCGGTGGCGGGAAGCAGGAACAGGTAAACGGTCCCTTGGCGGCGTCCCCGGTGGGGCCGGATCTCCGCCAGGGTCCGGCCGGCCGGGCTTGCTGTGAGGGTCTGGGACATGATGCCCTGTGCTGAGCCATGAAGATGGACGCGAAGGTCGTCGTTCCCCCGTGTCGGTCGAAGCGCACCCGTGACAGCCTTCGCGGATCAGCGCCCCTTTGCTTTAGCCCTTCTCAGCGCGACGAGAGAGGCGCTGTTTGGGGGAGGCGCTCACAGGCGAAAGCGGAGGGGGCCCTACCTGGTCAGGATTTCAGCGCTTTGTCGGTCGCATCCTGCACAGCCTTCAGAGCATCTTCGGGTTGCTGGCTGCCCGAGGCCACGGCCGCCAGCGCGCTATCAAGGGCATCGGCTATCGCGGGAATGGCGAAGCGTTGGTTCTCGGCCTTCGGAAGGTCGGCCATGAAACGGTCGTACATGGCTTTGACATGGGGAGAGACATCGCCCTTCGGCTCGTGACCCACGAAGGCCGGCAGGTCGTTGAGGTCGTTCAGTGCCTCCTGCAGTCCCTCACCGTTGGTAAGCGAGGCCAGGAACGTCCATGCTGAGGGGTTCCGGCCGCCGTTCTTGGTAAGGCCATAGCCGATGTCGACGCCACCGACCGGCGGTGAGGCGTGATCGGACCCATTCAGGGCAGGCATGTAGAAGAAGTCGAACCCGTCCATGTTCTGCACATATTGCGAGCGGGGCGGCGGGAACTTGCTCTCCTGCATCCACCATGACCCAAGTGCCATCATACCGACGCGCCCTTGGGAAAAGAGCTGGGCGCCGGTCGGATAGGCATGGGCGCCTAGCGCACCCTGCTGGAAAACGCCGTCGGTAAACAGCGCGCGCCAGTCCTTCATGGCCTGTAAGAGCTCGGGCGAGCTCCAAGGTGCCTCGCCCTTCTGGGCCTTGTCGACGAGACCGGCGGCACGCTGGTTGGCAAGCATGAGATAGACGTTCTCGTTCTGCCAGCCGTCCGCAGCCCCTTGAAACATGGGAATGATGCCTCCCTTGGTGAGGGTCTTGGCGGCCGCCACCAGGTCACCATAGGTCTTCGGGACTGTGATGCCGAGCTTCTCGAATATTTTGGTGTTATACCAGATCACGAGATCCTGCGATTCCTGCGGTAGGATATAGATGTTCTGGTCGCCAGGCGGATTTCCCATCAGTATCTGCTTGCGGTTGACGGGAAACATCTTGTCCTGCCAGCCGTCGCCCCAGTCCTTCGCGGCCGGTCCGTTCAACGCTTCAAGCTGTGGACGATATTGCTGGGTGAGTGATCCGGGCTGCAGGCCGATGACGTCCGGCAGACTGTCTGAGGCCGATGCCGCCTTGAGAGCCGTGATGTATTCAGGCGAGTAGTTATAATAGGTGTATTTGACCTTGATGTCCGGATGCGCCTTTTCAAAAGCTTTGATGGAGTTCTGCATCGTGCTTTGCACGAACCAAGACCAGACAGTGACCTCCTTCTGGTCGGCTTTCAGTGGTGCGAAACCCGCGACAGAGGTTAACAGGATCGTGGCGAGGGCAATCGTTCGTTTCATGACGTTCTCCCGGCTCTTACGACGTGGCCGGGATCGGCGGCGCTCGCGCACAACCTCTCCGCTCACCCATCGCTTCTGCCGGATCTCGGACGACGCGCCCAGCCCGGCTTGCCGCCCAATAAAGCGCACTTTTCGCTCGAACAAAAGAAGAAAATTCTTTCTTTTTGGGTCGCAAGAAATCTGGTTCTTTCGACACTTCGCATCATTCACCAAAACGCACAGTGAACCTCATCGAATCTGCCGGAGGCTTATTTCATCAACTATGCGGCCATGAAGGCGACATAGACGAACCCGTCCCAAGTAGAAACGTACTTAAATTCTGACATTTACAGCATATTTGGGCTCGGTGCGTGGAACTTCCTGTTGACGTGATCAAGCCGGCAAGTCGCGCCCTTGTCGCTCATCGTGGTCTTGATCGGCGTGCCCCGGATAGCGCCAGCCAATCTCATGCGACGCATTAGCCGGGCAAGCGTGCCGCGGGCCACATTGACATGTTCACGCCGGAACTGCCGCCATACCTTGCGCACGCCATAGACCGAGGAATTCTCGGCATGGAAGCGCTTGATCTCGGCGACCTGTGTCTCGTCGCGCTTCGCTCGCTTGGATCGCCCAGCGGGATCGACCCGTCTGGATTCGTGATCGTCATAGATCGACGGGGCGATCGGCAGATGGGCTCTACCCCGTGTCGGCCCGTGGTCTCACCGGTGAACGAGATCACTTCTTCAACGGGCAGTCGAGCTCCGCCTGGGCAAAATAGGCGCTCGCCTGGCGTAGAATGTCATTGGCCTGCCTGAGTTCCGGGTTCTCCCGCTCAAGGCTGAAGCATGAAACTGCGTAACGAGTTGCCCTTTGCACGCAACAGTTTTGCTCCTTGAGCTTGTCGTCGACGGGAGAGTGCTACGGGCGCTGCCCTCGTTCTCGGCGTAGGCGGACGGAGCTGGCCTGCACTGAATACGTCTTCTTCGTTTCAGGACAGCCAGGTTGGCAGGCGGGCAGCGGCACTGCCTGTCAGAAGTGCCTCGACGCAGTCCGCGAGGGTGCCCAGACGAACCGCGCAACCTGAGAGGCCGGGTCCATAATGGGCGTACTTGCCGGACGTTGTGATTACCGTCTTGACGTCGACCGGGAAGACAGGCCGCGATATCGAACACCAGCAGAGATCGCCAATCATCTCGGCCCCGGAGGCCGCCAGGCTCTCGCGCGTTCCGTCGGCTTCGGCCGCGGCGAGAACCTGCCGTCCGGCCGTCACGATGGCCGCGACCGACGGGTTTCGGCTTCGGCCGTCGAGCACCTTCGCGAGGGCCCGGCACTCTTCCAACGACGCGTGCGGGCTGCCAATTGCGACAAGGTCGACCTTCGCCGGCCCGTCGTTGAGCCGCCGCCAACCGGCCGCCAGGTCGTGGCGGGTAAGAGCTGCGCGAGCGGCGTCTGGAAGAGCTGCCCCGTCGGCTTCAGGTGTAACGCCTTCGACGTGCAGCATGGGCGCGGCCGACGTCGTTCCGAAGGCGGCGCAGAGCGCCTTGAGGTCGTCCCGAGTTGGGTTGCCCTTGGCCACTCCCCTAAGCAACGGCACCCGCTCCTGCGCGAGGTGACCGGAAAGGTAACCGATGAGGGGCCAGGCCTCCGGCCCGGCGCTTGTCGGCAGGTCGACGTCGATCACAAGGCGCGCGCGTCGTTCGGTGTCGAGGAACGGACCCGCGAGCGGCGCCCGGCCGGTCATCGCAATGCAGAGATCCAGAAAGTCGGGATGCTTGGCGGTGCGCGCGCCCAGCACACTGTTGGCAAAGATCACCGCATTCGACTCAGACCAGCCGATAAACTCGTCCAGTCTCGGGGCGTCGTCGAGGAGGTAGGGCGCGCACGTGAATGTCGGGCGGCACCCCATGCGCACGTAGGCATCGGCGAGCCGTGCCGCCGGGCCACCGAACGCCGCCGGCACCCCCTGCCGTTCCCAATTCTCTCGGTCGACAGATATCGCGTTCATGGTGGTGGGCACGCGGACCCGCGCGCCCTTTGCCTCCATCGCCTCGGCAAAGATCAGGTTGGCGGGGCCAGCGTAGATGCAGCCATCGATATGGGCGCGGGACACATCGGTGAGGCGTACGGCACCTTGCTGGCGGCCCATGGCGATGATGATGCGCATGGCCTGCGCGACCGCAACGCCTTCCTGGCCCGCCAGCATGGCGCGATCTGCGCCCGTCATCTCGAGCGCGACGTCTGGCATGGGAGTCAAGGGAACCTCAAGCCCATCGGCCGAGATCGACGTGTTCGTAATGCGGGCGAACGAGGTTCGGGCGAGCGCGTTGTAGGCGGCCGGCCGCAGCCGGAGCACGGGAAGGGCCCGCCCGAAGATCTCGGCGGCGACGAGCGCGCCCAAGGTCGCCACGTCTTCAGGTTCAGAAAACACCAGGGCCGCCGGGGCGCGACCCGTCAAGGCGAGTTCAAGCACGACGCCCGAACCTGAGCAGGAGCCGCGGCTTGTCGGCATCATGACGATGGCACCGGTAAGCGCCGCGCCATGCTGAGGGTGGCGCGCATCTATGATGCGCCCTGTCGTTGGGTCGACACCGCCCCAGAAGCTGAGGCCTTCCGACAGGGCGATCACGGGTCCGTGCGCGGACCCGCTGAGAACCGAGAACCCTGTTTCCGTCGTGCTCACGTTCCTCGCCTCTGTCGGGATGCAGGAACCATAACCGAATCCACAAGGCCGGATGGGACAAGTTAAATAAAAGTGTCGCTATGACGCCATGGGGGGCAATTCTGCATACCTCCGACGCAACGCTGCGTTGCGGCGCGTCGTGTTGCGATGCACAACGGCATGGACTATTTCTGGGACAACTAGGGAGGTTCACCACATCGGTCACAGACCGGAGGAGAACCAAATGATCAAAACATTGATTTCCACCTTCCAGGCTCGGTTGGTCAAGCGCCGTGAATATCTCCGGCTCATCGCTGAAATCGAGTCGCTGAACGCACGGGATCTGCAGGAACTGCGTGCCGATCCGGCGCAAATGCGGCAGGATGCTTGGCATAGCGTCTACGGTTGAGGCACGGGCGACGCCGAGCGGCTTTTGTCGCTCGGACATCGTTAGACTGCGAGTTGGTCCCGCATACATTTTCCGCTACAATCCACTAGCTTTAGTTGCTGAAGCGGGAACGGTGTATGGGTTCGGCGCTATTCAGTTGGAGGCAGGACGGGAGAAACTCTTCACCCAGCTTTTGCAGCGTCCTCAAGGTCGGTGCGGCAGATGGGTGAGGGCTTGCCGGGACATTTGGCTCGATGAGCGGCACTACAAGACCCCGCTCCATTGCCTATGACAGGCAGACGCTACGACATCCAAATCCATTCGCGCGTTTCGCGCACGTCAGACGTCATAAGACCGCCGTGCGTTTCGCCACGCGGTACTTGGCCCCACACGGGAGCATCCTCGACGTGGGGGCCGGAACCGGTGCGCTCCTCGGTGAAATCGGTGCGGCACGGCCTGATGTCACATGCACGGCGTTCGAGCCCTATATGGCCTTGAGCGCGCCGGGTCTACGTCATGTCACGGCGCTCGACGTCCTCCAACACCACAGCGTCGATGTCGTATCCGCCTTCGAGGTGTTCGAACATCTCACACCTTCTCGGGTGGACGGTTGCCTCGCGGAGGTGAAGCGGCTGCTGAAGCCCGACGGCCATTTCATCGTGTCGGTCCCCATCATGGAGGGGATTGCACTCCCTTTGAAGGAGGGATCGCGCGCAATCCTGTTCCGCCGATCGAGCGACTACAGTGGCGCTGAACTGATCGCCGGTATGTTCGGTCGCGCGGTTGCACGCACTGAGAATCCGCTCGTGTCCCACAAGGGATTTTCCCACCGCGGCCTCGCAGCCCGTTTGGCGAGTGACTTTCGGTTGATCGAGCGCCGGTTCAGTCCCTTCCCGTGGCTCCCGTGGTGGATGAATTCGCAGGTCTTCTTGGTCCTGAGGCATCCCTGACGCCCGGGTTTGCCACGAAGGGCTTGCACGCAACCCGCCGATACGGCAAACAGAGGCGGCGCGTATGGCTGCGGCCGCCGCACAGGAGTGTAGCTCAATCGGCTAGAGCACCGGTCTCCAAAACCGGGGGTTGGGGGTTCGAGTCCCTCCTCTCCTGCCAAGCCGGCAGAGTAGGCCGAACGAAGCCCGTATTCCGAGATCGTTGAACCGGGTGTACCGATGAGGCTTGTAGGAGCTGCCGTTCTGGGCCTGAATCACATCACGTTGGCAGTGAGTTATTTTGCTCGCCCGGCTCTGGAAAACCAACCGAAGCGAGGGAGCTTCGCTGTATTTCCTCGACCCCGATGGCCGCAAGCTGGAGCTTCACGTCGGATCGCCGCAGTCTCGCCTGGCACATTACCGCGCTGAAGGAACTTCAGGGGTCGTCATCGACTGTGGTGAAGTCTAACAAGAGTCACAGCGAAGCTCATCGCGCCGCCGCACGGCGCCGATAAACCGGGTTAGATCGATGGATCGCAGAATCTTGTGGGTGTTGGTTCTGGTGATTCTCGTGATCATCCTGTGGCTCGCCCTCGACCACGTTCTGTTTCCGGCTCTACCGGTTCCGGCAGGTGTTCCGTCGATCACCAAATAATCGGTGGAGTGAGGCGAGGCCGAGCGTCTCCTGCTCACCCTTTTCGCTTCAAAGGTCCGTTCGGCAGGCGCGCTGGATCGAAGGCCTGAAGATCCCGGATCAGTTCGATGAAGGCCGCCGCGCCGAAGTCTGCCGCGGTCTCGCCTTTCGCCGATGTGGCCGCAGCGGCATTGCCCATCGCGCCTGACCGCGAATTGTCCTGCGCCATCCATCCGAAGCCGATCGGCTGCGTGACGCGCAGCCATTTGAACTCCTGCTCGATGGCGACGCTCTCGGGGGTGAAATTCTCGGCCTGCGCCATGCGGACCAACTCGGGCCGATATGCCAGCATGAGCGACGTCTCGACCTCGCCGGCATGGATGCCGTGCGTGCGCTCGTGCGGCGAGGCGACCTCCTCGGGGTATCCGAATCGATGCCACGATACGGCGACGACCAGCATGCCGAGCCGCACGCGCAGGTCTCGGGCAACGATGTCGAGGCTGGTCACATTGCCACCGTGCGAATTGAGCAGCACGAGCTTGCGGACGCCCGCCCGATGCACGCTTTCACCGATTTCGGTCCAGGCCCGTATAACAGTCTCGGCCGACAATGTGAGAGTCCCGGGATATTCAATATGTTCGTTCGACTTGCCGATGGCCTGCACGGGTAGGAACAGAACCGGCAGGTCGGCAGGCAGGGTCGCGGCCACGCGGCGCAGATAGCCCTCCATGATGAACGTGTCGACGCCGACCGGCAGGTGTGGGCCATGCTGCTCGATGGCGGCGACCGGCAAGACCGCAATGGTCTCGGCCATGTCGGTCGCCTCGAAGTCGGCCCAGGTCCATTCAGCCCAGAGTTTGGAGGAAGGCATCAGGTTTTTCCGTTAGAGGCGCGCCGCCAAGGCTTCTATTTCCACCACGAATTCCGGTCGTGCGAAACCGGACACGATCATCAGCGTCGATGCCGGCGGGGTCTCACCGAAAAACCGGTCACGCACCCCCATATAGCCCTTCAGGTGCTCGCGGCCGGTCACGAAGGCGTTGATGCGCACGACATCGCCGAGCCCCATACCGGCTTCGGCCAGAATGGCCGCGATAGCCGTGAAGCACAAAGCGGCCTGATCCTCGACACCGGCGGGAATGTCTCCCTCCTTCGAGATCCCCAACTGTCCCGAACATAGGACGAGCCGTGCGCCTGCCGGGATCTCGATCCCGTGGGCATAGCGTGCGAAGGGCGGATGGATCGAAGGCGGGTTAAGTGGCTTTAGCATAGGGGAGGGACTCGGCTTGGCTCGCGGATCTCAGCCGAGGTCGATGATGGCGCCGCGTGACGGCTTTAGCCAGCCCTCAGAACCATTTCGCGTGCTGCGAGACGGTTGTGTCGCGAGCTATCCCGCAAAGGTGTTCTGGCGGAATAGCTCACGAGAGGCCGCGACTTTGCAACATAGCCCAGTGCCTTAGCCACCCGTCGCAGCCGTCGTTGCCAGGGTGCTGGCCGGCGACGCCAGCGGAGCGCTGGCGGACACGCCAGGCGGTGTCTCCGGCTGTACCAGTGGGGGGTTCGTCAGGGGTGGTGCCGCGTCCCACGGCCGGACTGACTTGCCTCGCTCGTACCCGAGGTTGAACAGCGACGTCATATATTCGGGACTGAATTGCTCCTGCGCACGATCGGCCGGCAGGTCCGCCACGCCGGCATCAATGAAGGCGAGGTGATAGCTGATATGATTGCGCGTGGCGTAAGCATAGGCGCTCATCACATTGTTGCGCCCCTCGCGCTTCAGGATCGTGGCGAGCGACCTGGCCCCGACCGCCACCGTCGCGTCCTCCACCACGGTGAAGGTCGGATCGATCTTGTTGTTCACCAAAATGTAGAGATCCTTGATGCCGGTGCTGCCGCTTCCGCCGCCATAGATCACTTCGTCGGGGGCCACGTAGAGTTGACGGAGGGTCCCCCCGTCGACGTGCATCTCCTTGAAGGACTGCCCCTCCGCCGAGACCTCGATCAAACGCGGCGGAAACAGGCCCGGCACAGAGGCCGAGGCGGCCAGCACCTGGCGGAACAATGCGAGCGCATTGGGGGCGCCGCTCGTGGCAATGGCGCCCATGTCCCAGACGTCCGATCGCTGCGTGTCCAGGTTCGTCGTGGCGATCAGGAGACGCCGTCCCTTGCGGTGCTCGGCTGCGATTTTCTGCAGGATGGAATCATCGATGTAGCGCGCGATCAGCCGCCCGAGCTTGTCGCTATCGACCAGCGAATTGCCGAAAATGCCGTTCAGAACGTTGACGTCCTTGACCAGCGAAGCTCCGAAATCGGAGGTGTAGATGGTCTGCAGCGTGGCGTCGTAGGCTGGCCCGAGGAAGACGAATGGCGCCATCAGGGCGCCGGTGCTGACGCCCGACACGATTGTGAATTCGGGACGGTGGCCGGTTTCCGAAAGGCCTTTTAGAAAGCCCGCGCCGTAGGCTCCGTCGCCTCCTCCACCCGACAGGGCGAGATAACTGACCGATGCATGGCGGGCTGCGGCCTGCTGCACCACATCGCGACGCAAGCGGTCGAACTCTACGGCCGAGCCATCGCCGGAAAACCTGACGTTCCTCATATTCGGAATCTCGGCATGAGCCGCCTCGACCGGCGTATAGGCAACTCGTTCAATGGTCGAACAGCCAGCCATGGTCATGCCGATCAAAGCCGCCAACGCAGCGCGCCACGAACCTCCGTGTGCCATTATCCCTCTCGTCCGGTCGTCGTTCCAGCCGGGCCAGTCAACATGCGCCAGCGTTTCGTTTTCTAAAGGCACAACGGGGTCAACCGGAGAGTTTCTTCCTTTCCCGAATGTTTGAGGCGGCTTGTGTCTTTCGAGAGACATCCGCCAAGCATGCTATTGGTGGGCCGCACTATCGGCAAACAAACGGCTTCCGGCGGTGAGGAAACGCATGGGATCCACTGGCTCTCCATCGATACGCGTCTCGTAATGAAGATGCGGGCCGGTGGCGCGACCCGTGGCACCGACCCTGCCAATCACCTCTTCGGCCTCGACATGCTCGCCGAGTGCAACTGATATGGCGGACAGATGGGCGTAGCGGGTGGCCAGTCCGTTGCCGTGGTCGATCTCGACCATCGTTCCATAGCCGCTGGCAGAGCCCGCGAAGCTGACGCGCCCCGGTGCCGTCGCAAGCACGCTCGTGCCAGTCTCGTCCCGAAGATCGAGACCCGTATGCATAGCAGCGCGGCCGAGGAACGGATCGATGCGGGCGCCGAAGGGCGACGTCACTTCCGGCGAGCCCTCCAGCGGCTTGCCGAAGGGCACGTGGGCCACAAGGCCTTTCATCTTTTCGGTTTCTGCGAGTGTTCCCAGGAGTTCGAGCGACGTCCGCTCGAACGGGGTCCGGGCTTTGGACGGATCGAGTGGCACGAAGGGTCCACCCATGCCTGCTCCCGCGGGTGCGGCGAAGCGACCAGCCGTCAGCCCGACCCCGGTCAAAGCATCACGAAACCGGGTCAGGCGATCGGCTGCGGCGCTCTGTAGGCTGGTGAGGTCTTGCTGTTGGCGGGATGCGATCACGCCGAGATCGGACGAAAGGTTCGCTAATCGATCGGACAAGGGTTGCCCCGGGTCTGGTTCAATCCTGCCAGCGGTCTTTTCCAACGCGCCGTCGACTTGTCCCACCGACGGGGCAGGGTGAGAGAGGTCTTCCTGTAGGGTTCCGCTCGACCGAGCGGACAGGTGGAGCAACTGTTGAGCCAGGTGCGAGACCGTCCCGGCATTTCGCCTCAGTTCAACCTCCTGATTGGCCAGAGTTTCGAGCTTGGATCCGATCGCACGTTCTGTCTGCGCATGCTGGCTGAGGGCGCGTTCGAGCTGACGTTGCAGCGCGGCGATCTGGTCTTCATAGTCGAATTGCAGATCGCGTTCGCGGCGCGTCATGGCGCTCAGGAGCGTGTCGTGGGCCGCCACATAAAATGTGCAGCCGACCGACCAGAGGGTCGCGAAGACCAAAACGATTGCCGCGGTCAGGGCGGTCCAGCGTGAGATCGCGATCGTTTTCTGCCGGTGGCCACGGGCGATCGTCAGGAATACATGGGAGGAGGGCAGGGCCGCATCGGCATCGTGCCACCCGGTCATCGCCATCTCCGAAAAGGTGTTGCACCCGGGGCCGCCTCGTGCCCCATCCAGAATCATTGATCATTAAGGTTAATGGACCGGTAAGCGCCGACCCGCGTGTCGCGAGATGCAGGCTCGCGGTCACCTATGTTTCAAGGTACGATGAAATACGACCCTTGATCACGCTGCGAGGATTTCATGCCTGCGAAGCAACTCGTTCTCGGCGCCTTCATGCGACCGGTCAGCATCCACACTGCGGCCTGGCGCTATCCGGGGGGCATTCCGGACGCCAATTTCAACCTGCCCGCCCTGGTGCGCTTCGCCCAGACGCTGGAACGCGGCAAGTTCGATGCCTTCTTCATGGCGGATCATCTGGCCGTCATGAACATGCCGATGGCGGCACTCAAGCGAAGCGCCACCGTGACGTCTTTCGATCCGCTCACGCTGCTGCCCGCCCTCGCCATGGTGACGACCCGGCTCGGACTCATCGCGACAGCCTCGACGACCTATAACGAACCCTATCATGTCGCCCGCAAGTTCGCCTCGCTCGATCATATCAGCGGTGGCCGGGCGGGGTGGAACCTTGTGACCTCCGGCAATCCCGCCGAGGCCATGAACTTCGGTCTCGACTCTCACGTCGAGCATTCCACCCGCTATCGGCGGGCGCGCGAGTTCTACGATGTCGTGACAGGTCTCTGGGATTCCTGGGCTGACGACGCCTTCATCCGCGACGTCGAATCGGGCCAATTTTTCGACCCCGCCAAGCTTCACACGCTTGCCCATGAGGGCGAGTTCCTCAAGGTGCGGGGGCCGCTCAATATCGCGCGACCAATCCAGGGTTGGCCCGTGATCGTGCAGGCCGGTTCCTCGGAGGCCGGACGACAGATCGGCGCGGAAACCGCCGAAGCTATCTTCACATCTCAGAACAACATCGCGGATGCCAAGGCCTTCTATGCGGATGTGAAATCCCGCATGGCGGCGGTGGGGCGCGATCGGGACCATCTCAAGATCATGCCCGGGGCTTTCGTGGTCGTCGGTGACAGCGTTTCGGAAGCGCAGGCCAAGAAGAAGCATCTCGACAGCCTCGTCCATCCGGACAGCGGGATGGCGAGCCTTTCCGTGCAACTCGGTACGGATGCGGCACGCTTCGACCTCGATGCGCCATTGCCGCGCGACCTGCCGGACACCAATGCCAGCAAGAGCGCCCGTGACCGGCTGATCCTGAAGGCCGAGCGCGAGAAGCTGACGGTGCGCGAACTGGCGCAATATGTCGGCGGAGCATTCGGCACGCTCGAGATGATCGGGACACCCGCGACGATCGCGGACATGATGGAGGAATGGCTCGGCGGCGAGGCGGCCGACGGGTTCAACATCATGTTCCCGTTTTTGCCAGCCGGACTCGATGATTTCGTCGACAAGGTTGTGCCCGAGCTGCAGCGCCGCGGCTTGTTTCGTCGCGACTATGCGGGTCCGACGCTTCGCGAGAACATGGGCCTGCCAAGGCCTGCCAACCGCTATTTTCCGGATCCGACGAAGGAACATGTGGCGCCTACGGAGGCAGGTTAACCAACAATGACCGCCGAAACGCCTCATTGTTGGCCCAACTTCCCGCCTCGCTCCGTGCCGTCGACGGATGGCGCGTGTCGGAGCAGCGTGAAAGGACACTATGACAAACCTCACTCGAACGGCCGGCATTGCGCTGACCGCGGCGACGATTCTGGCCAGCGCTTCGCAGGCCTTCGCGCAGCCTTACGGCTATGATGCAGGCGGTAACCCTCCGGTTGTCTACGCCGCACCTCCACCCCTTGCCGGTCACCCGCTGACAGTCGCCCGTCGCCCGACCTACAATCCCTATGAAGGCCCGAAGGCCGTGGTGACAGCGCCGATCTATGTGGCGAGCGAATTGACGGCTCTACCGTTTCGCGTCGTTAACAGCATCTTCCCGGCTGACCCTCGGTCGCCTCTGGCGATCGTCGGCGCGCCTGTCTACGCGGCCGGCCAGATCGCCCAGATTCCGTTCCACGTGATCCAGGCGCCGTTCGGCGACCGAGCGATCTACGGGCAGTAATCAGTGAAACGCCTTCTCCCGCGAGACGCGGGAGAAGGTCTTGAGCACTCATAGAGCCGCTTGGGACTGCCCTCAGTCGGCCCGATCGGCTTAAAAGGCAAAGACAGTCGCGCCGGCATCCGCCGGGCCGACCGCCGCCCGGAACGGGGCGAAGAGTTCGCGGCCGACCCCGAACTGATTCGCGCTGAGATCCTCCGTCACGGTTTCGCGGCTCAGCCATTCGTCGCCGTCGACCAGGATCTCGATCCGACCGCTTACGGCATCGACCCTGATCCGGTCACCGTCCCGCACCTTGGCGATGGCGCCGCCCTCCGCGGCTTCCGGCGTCACATGAATCGCCGCCGGAACCTTGCCGGAGGCGCCTGAGAGCCGGCCGTCGGTCACGAGGGCGATCTTATGTCCACGATCCTGCAGGACGCCAAGCGGCGGCATTAACTTATGCAATTCAGGCATCCCGTTCGCTTTCGGACCCTGGAACCGCACCACGGCCACCATATCCCCCGTCAACTCGCCCGCTTTGAAGGCCGCCTGCAGGGCTTCCTGTGAATGGAACACGCGGGCAGGCGCTTCGACGACATGGCGCTCCTGCGTGATCGCCGACGTCTTGATGATCGCGCGGCCGAGATCGCCGTCGAGCACCTTGAGGCCCCCCGTTGCATGAAACGGCTGGGCCGTGCCACGCAGCACCGCCGTATCCGCGCTCGCGGCCGGGCCGTCCCGCCACGTGATCGTGCCGTCGGGGTCGAGCGTCGGTTCCTTCGTATAGGAATCGAGGCCCTCGCCGAACACGGTCGTGACATCGCGGTGCAGGAGGCCGGCTGACAAAAGCTCGCGGATCACCACGCTCATGCCGCCCGCCGCATGGAAATGGTTCACATCGGCCTTGCCGTTCGGATAGACGCGCGTCAGCAGGGGCACGACCTCGGCGAGGTCGGAAAGGTCGTTCCAAGTCAGCTTGATGCCGGCCGCGGCCGCCATGGCGACCACATGCAGCGTGTGGTTGGTCGACCCACCAGTCGCATGCAGGCCGACGATGCCGTTGACGAAGACCCGCTCGTTGAGCATGCGCCCGACAGGCGTGAAATGATTGCCGAGGGCCGTGACGCTCAGCGCCCGCTTGGTCGCCTCGACCGTGAGTGCCTCGCGGAGCGGCGTATTGGGGTTGACGAAGGATGATCCCGGCAAGTGCATGCCCATGATCTCCATCATCATCTGATTGGTATTGGCCGTGCCGTAGAACGTACAAGTGCCCGGTCCATGATAGGAGGCGGCTTCAGCTTCGAGCAAAGCGTCTCTCCCGACCTTGCCTTCCGCGTAAAGCTGCCGGACCCGCGATTTCTCATCGTTCGACAGGCCCGACGTCATGGGGCCGGCCGGGATGAACACCGCCGGCAGATGCCCGAAGGCGAGTGCGCCGATGATCAGTCCGGGTACGATCTTGTCGCAGATCCCGAGGTAGACCACGGCGTCGAAGGTCTGGTGTGAGAGGGCGACGGCCGTGGCCAGCGCGATCACCTCGCGCGAGAACAGCGACAATTCCATGCCGGCTTCACCCTGCGTAACGCCATCGCACATGGCGGGCACGCCGCCCGCCACTTGCGCGGTTGCTCCGACCGTGCGCGCCGCCGCGCGGATCAGGTCCGGGTAGGTCTCATAGGGCTGATGGGCCGACAGCATGTCGTTGTAGGCCGTCACGATCGCGAGATTGGCGCCTTCCCCTTCGCGCAGCATGGCCTTGTCGCGCGGGCCGCAGGCCGCGAAGCCATGCGCCTGGTTCGCACAACCGAGCCGCATGCGTCGTGGTCCGGCTTCGGCCGCGTCGCTGATCCGGTCGAGATAGCGGGCACGCGTGTCGTGGCTGCGGGCCGCGATCCTCGCCGTCACTTCGCCGATGCGGGCCTGAAGGGTCATGAAAGCACCTTTCCGTAGGTCACGTCCGAGTTTTCAGCCGTAATCCGGGCGTTTGTCCAATGTGTGAACAAAAGCTCAAACGCTTGTGTGTCTTGACGGGATGTGGTCGCCACGCCCAATTTCGACCGACTGCAACGAAAGGGCAACAGCAACCATGCGGCTTTGGCTTAAATCGCCGATGGCGATTCTTGCAAGCGGGGCCGATGGGGGCTTGGTGGTGGACCAGGGCCGGATCGCCGAACTCGTGCCCAGGGGTGGTGCGCCCGCATCACCCGTCGACGAAACACTCGATCTGTCCCGTCATGTGGTGTTGCCAGGGCTGATCAATACCCATCATCACATGTATCAGACCCTGACCCGGGCGAACCCCGCTGCGATCAACCGTGAGTTGTTCGACTGGCTGAAGGCGCTCTATCCGATCTGGGCACGGGTCGTCACACCCGAGAGTTTTCGCCTGTCGACGCGGCTTGCCTTGACGGAACTCATGATGTCCGGCTGCACGACGGCGGCCGACCACCAATATCTGTTTCCCACGGGACTCGAGAACGCGCTCGACATTCAGGCCGAGGAGGCGACGGCGCTCGGCATCCGCATGACCCTGATGCGCGGCTCGATGAACCTGTCGGTCAAGGACGGCGGCCTGCCGCCCGACAGTGTCGTGCAGGACGAGGATATGATCCTGAGCGACTGCGAACGCGTGATCGGTCGCTATCACGACCTCAGTGACGGCGCGATGCTGCAGGTGGCGTTGGCGCCTTGCTCGCCTTTCTCGGTCACCAAATCCCTCATGCAGGCCTCGGCCGATCTGGCCACCCGCTGCAATTGCCGGCTGCACACCCATCTCGCCGAAGCCCTCGACGAGGACGACTATTGCGTGTCGCGGTTCGGCTGCCGGCCGGTCGATTACCTGGAAGAGGTCGGCTGGATGTCGGACCGCGCTTGGCTGGCTCATGGGGTTCACTTCCAGCCGGACGAGATCACGCGGCTCGGCCGGGCAGGGGTCGGGGTCTGCCACTGCCCCACGTCCAACATGCTGCTCGCCTCCGGCTCCTGCCGGACCCGCGACCTGGAGCAGGCCGGGGCCCCGCTCGGCCTCGGTGTCGATGGGTCGTCCTCGAATGACGGCTCCAATCTGATGGAAGAAGTCCGCCACGCGCTTCTCCTCAATCGTCTCACCTATGGCACGAATGTCACCGACCGGGACGTGCTGCGCTGGGCCACGGAAGGGTCCGCCCGATGTCTCGGCCGTGCAGATATTGGCGCGATCGCGGTTGGCAAACAGGCGGATCTGGCCTGCTTCACGCTGGATGATCTGCGCTTCTCGGGCGCCGGCGACCCGATCGCCGCGCTGGTACTCTGCGGTGCGAGCCGGGCGGATCGCGTGATGGTTGCAGGCACATGGAAGGTCGTCGACGGCATGCCGGTTGGAGTAGACGTCGAGCGGCTCCGGTGGGAGCATGGAGAAGCGGCGCGGCGGTTGATCGCGGACTAAAGGATCTGGGTGGTCCCGCCAAACCTTACGAAGGATGCACGCCCATGGTGAACACGGTTCTCCGCATGCTGTCGTCGTTGCGCCAAGCGTGCTCTACCTCAGAGAGGGGAACGGGCGTGAACGCGACCTGAAAGGCGCGCGGCACCGTGGCTTCCAGGACCCCGGCAGCGGCTTTCAGAAGACGATCGAGGGGAATACTTCCGATGCCGCTGCCCATTAATTCGATCGCCGATGACCGCAACGCGGCGCTCGGCAACACGATGTTCGGCCCACTCGACGCGCCGATCTGCACAAAGCGAATGGGCACGGCATCGGCACCGGCTTTGGCTCCCGCGATCAGCAGGCTCTCGGCGCTCTGACCCCACAGATAGTCGATGACGACATCGACGCCGGCGGCAAATTGCTCTTCGAGCCGTTCTTCCAAGTCGCCCGCGACGAGCGAGATCGTCACATCGGCACCAAGAGCCGAGACGGCCCGCAGAGCATCGGCATTTCGGCCGGTCGCAATGACCTTCTTGGCCCCGAGATGCTCGGCGATCTGCACGGCAAGGCGGCCAGAGGTGCCCGTGGCACCGTTGATCAGCACGGTTTCGCCGGCTTTCAACTTCGCGCGTTCGGTCAAGGCAGCCCACGAGGACATGCCGGGATTGGCGATCGCGGCGGCGGTGAGGTCGTCGATGTCGTCGGGAAGCGCAATGCAGTGAGCTGAAGACGCGACCACCCGTTCCGCCATGCTGCCATACGGCGGTTGTGGAAGGACAAAATAGACTCGTTTGCCGTCATCAAGTCGTCCAACCCCGTCGATACCGGCGATGAAGGGGAACCGGGCTGAAGAACTATAATGCGTGCCGAGGGCACGGCTTTTCGCGAGGTGGCTCATCGCGGCGGCCGTGACAGTGACGCGGTTCTGGCCGGCGGACAGCGGGGGCTCCGGAAAGTCCCCGAAGACGGGTGTGTGGCCGGCGTCCCGAACGATGGCAGCTTTCATGACGATTTCGCTTCTGCTGGTAATATATGCGTGTAAAATGCACATAAATGGAGGAGGCGAATGACGTCAATAGATAATGTGCATAATACACATATTGGTGGCCAGTTACGGGTGCTGCATGGGGCTGTTCTCGATATCGTGGCCACGATCAATCGGCCTCAGCGCGACGAGACATTGATCAGGGAGGCCGGCATCCCCCTCGACCGGGCACTGTTTCCGCTGCTTGTCGGCATCGAAAGGTTCGGGCCGGTTGGCGTTGTGGAGATGGCCGATCGGGTGGGACGCGACTACACCACGGTCAGCCGTCAGTTTGCGAAGCTCGAAGGCCTCGGCTTGGTCACCCGCCAGGAAAGTGCCGCCGACCGGCGCGTGCGAGAGGCCGCCATTACGCCGAAGGGCAAGACGATGACGGATCGCGTCGATGCCGCGCGCGAGCGACTTGGGCGCGCGATTTTCGAGACTTGGGACGCGGACGAGATCGACGAACTCGTTCGTCTGATGCGAAAATTCGCGGATGCCGTAAAGGACGAGGCACCTGTCCGCGGCTAGACCAGGATGTTCCAACCGCAATCGAGTGCTTGAGGAACAAGGCGCTTGGAATATGCAAAAGTCTGATTCAAAGCGGCTTTGATCACGGCTCGCGTGTCCGACCGTCCAACACGGCCCTTGCGATCCACCGCCCGGATCTGTGAAACAAGAAGCTGACCAACGGGGAAGCATCGGCTGAATGAGCGTCACAGCACTGCGAGGCGCGGCGATCACGTTTCGCGACGATCCGTTCCAGGCCTCCCCGGGCGATTGCCTGGTGCATGAGCCCGATGCGCTTATCCTGATCGAGGATGGTCGGATCACGGCGTTCGGGCCTTATGCCGACCTTCGGGAGAGCCTCCCCGAGGGCACTCTCGTCACGGAGTACAAGGACGCCATCATTTCCGCCGGATTTGTGGATACGCACGTCCATTATCCGCAACTGCCCATGATCGGCGCTTACGGCGAGCAACTGCTCGAATGGCTCGAAAAATACGTCTTTCCGGTCGAAGCCAAGTTCGCAGATCCGGAACACGCCGCGCAGGTAGCCGCTGTGTTCCTGCGAGAATTGCTGCGGGCCGGGACCACGACGGCTGCGGTCTATTGCACCGTTCATCCGCAATCCGTGGAGGCGTTCTTCACGGAATCGGCGCGATTCGACACCCGCATGGTGGCCGGCAAGGTCTTGATGGACCGGCATGCCCCCGAGGTCCTGCGGGATACGGCGCAGCAAGGCTACGACGAAAGCGCGGCGCTCATCGCGCGTTGGCACGGACGAGGCCGTCAGCATTATTGTGTGACACCGCGCTTTGCTCCCACCAGCACTGAAGCGCAACTGGAGGCCGCCGGCGCTCTGTTGAAGACGGCTCACAACCTTTTCATGCAGACCCACATTGCCGAGAACCGCGCCGAATGCGCCTGGGTCGAGGCCTTGTTTCCCGAGCGGTCCAACTATCTTGACGTCTATGCCCATGCGGGCCTGATCGGACACCGCTCGGTCCTGGGACACGGGATCCATCTCGCGGAACAGGATTTCTGTACCTGTCATGCGACTGGCGCGGCCCTCGCTCATTGCCCGACCTCAAACCTGTTTCTCGGCAGCGGCCTGTTCCGACTGTTCGACGCTATGGACCCGCGGCGCCCGGTGCGGGTCGGGCTCGGCACGGATGTGGGCGCCGGCACCAGCTTGAGCCAGCTCGCCTCCCTGAACGAGGCCTACAAGGTTGCCCAGCTCACAGGCCGGAGGCTGAGCGCGCTGCAATCCTTCTGGCTGGCGACGCTCGGCGGGGCACGAGCGCTCTATCTCGATGATCGTATCGGGCGCATCGCACCTGACTACGAAGCCGATCTCTGCGTGCTTGACCTCAAGGCCACCCCCCTGATGCGGTTCCGGATGCCTTTTTGTGAAAGCCTCGAGGACCAATTGTTCGTGCTCATGACCCTCGGCGACGATCGGGTCGTTCGGGCCACTTACGCGGCCGGACACAAAGTGTACGATCGGGACCAAGGATGCTTCATCTATGCCGGACGGCATGACCCTTGCTGAGCGGTCGCAAACCATGGAGAGTTCATCAAAGCTGAGATCGGCCGCTTCTCCAACGGACATGCGCCGGTACGCCAGTTGCACTGGCGGCTCGACATGAGGGTTGTTTGGATCATCCGCTTGGACCGATCCGAGCGCCGATCGAGAAAAGTCGCGTGGAGGGGAATCTGTCGCAAACGACGTTGACGGCAGGGCACACGGCCGGAACGGATGAACGGCTCGACCTGCGCGGGATCACCAAACGGTTTCCCGGGGTGGTCGCCAATGCCGATGTCAGCCTCGCGATCCGCCCGGGCGAGATCCATGCGCTTCTCGGCGAGAACGGCGCCGGCAAATCGACCCTGGTCAAGATCATCTACGGCATCTTGCAGCCCGACGAGGGCGAGGTCCGCTGGAACGGCACACCGATGATCATCCCCAATCCCCATGCTGCGCGTGCGCTGGGGATCGGCATGGTGTTCCAGCACTTCTCGCTGTTCGAGGCCATGACGGTGCTCGAAAATGTGGCGATCGGTCTCGATTCTCCGGAAAAGCCCAGCAAGCTCGCCGAACGCATCCGCGGCGTCAGCGCCGCCTATGGTCTGCCTCTCGATCCGCTGCGGGACGTCCATACGCTCTCGGTCGGTGAGCGTCAGCGCATCGAAATCGTGCGGTGCCTGCTGCTTGAACCGAAGCTGTTGATCATGGACGAGCCGACATCCGTGCTGACTCCGCAGGAAGTCGGCAGGCTGTTCGAAACCTTGCGCAAGCTGGCCGCCGAGGGCTGCTCGATTCTCTACATCAGCCACAAGCTTGCCGAGATCAAAGCCCTATGCGACCGGGCCACGATTCTGCGCGGCGGCCGGGTGGTGGGCGGATGCGACCCGAAGGTCGAGACGGCGAGCAGCATGGCGTCGCTGATGCTGGGCGCTCAGATCAAACCGCTCGCGCGCCGCGCCACGACGGCCCTCGGTCCATCGCGGCTGGTCGTCGGCGGTCTCGATCTGCCGGCCGATACGCCGCATGGCATTGGCCTGCGCGGGATCTCGCTCGACGTCAGGGCAGGGGAGATCCTCGGGATTGCGGGTGTTGCGGGCAACGGCCAGAACGAGCTGTTCCTGGCTCTCAGCGGCGAACGGACGGTGGAAACGCCCGGGACCATCATGATCGACAACACCCGGGTCGGGCACCTAGGGGCCGAGCGTCGGCGTGCGCTGGGCCTATGTGCTGTGCCGGAGGAGCGCAACGGCCACGCGGCCGTCCCGGAATTCTCGCTCGTCGACAATGCCGTGCTGAGCGGCCATCGTCGCGAAAAGCTCCTGGCGGGCGGCCTGATCAGGGCTGGTCGCGCTTTGGATTTCGCAACCCGCATCATCAAGAGTTTCGACGTCCGCACGCCGGGGCCGGGGGCCGCGGCGTCGAGCCTGTCGGGCGGCAATCTGCAGAAATTCATCGTCGGGCGGGAAATCCTGCAAAAGCCCGGTGTGCTGGTCGTTTCGCAGCCCACCTGGGGCGTCGATGCCGGTGCCGCCAGCGCAATCCACGCGGCTCTTCTGTCACTCACGAGCGAAGGATCGGCCATCGTCGTCATCAGCCAGGATCTCGACGAACTGCTCGCCATCAGCGATCGCATCGCGGTGATCAATGTCGGCGTGTTGTCGGCCGCGAGGCCGACCGCCAGCGTCTCGTTGGAAGAACTCGGGTTGCTGATGGGCGGGATGCACGAAGCCGACGTGGCGAAGGCCGCGTCGCCCGAGCGGGAGATGGCGGATGCGCCTTAAAGTTGAGCCTCGTCGACAGGTCTCCAAGCCGTTGCAATATGCGACGCCTCCGCTTTCTGTCCTCGGAACGGTCGTCGCGGCATTCGTCCTTTTCGCCATCATGGGCTACGATCCGCTGCGCGCGCTGTATGACCTCTTCGTCGCGCCGCTGGGCAACGTACAGGGGCTCTCCGAGCTGGCCCTCAAAGCCTCACCGCTGGTGATGATTGGTGTCGGACTCGCGGCTGGCTTCCGGGCCAACGTCTGGAATATCGGGGCCGAAGGACAATTGATGATGGGCGCGATCGCGGGCGGCGGCGTCGCCCTGGCGTTCTATGGCCGGGAGGGTTGGTGGATTCTGCCACTGATGTCCCTCGCGGCGGTCGCGGGCGGCATGGCCTGGGCGGCCGTTCCGGCCTTTCTCAAGACACGGTTCGGCGTGAGTGAGATCCTGGTCAGCCTCATGCTCACCTATGTGGCCGAGCAATTCCTCAGCTACCTGGTGCTGGGTCCCTGGAAGGATCCGGAAGGAATGAATTTTCCGCAATCGCGCATGTTCTCGGACTCGGCCCTCCTGCCGGTGCTGTTCGACGGCACGCGCGTCCATGCCGGGGTTCTGGTGTCCCTCCTCGTCGTCGTAGTGGCATGGGTCGTCATGTCCCGCTCGATCCTCGGGTTTGAGATACGGACAGTCGGATTAGCGCCCGCGGCTGCCCGCTATGCCGGCTTCAGCCAGACGCGGGTCGTGTGGCTGACGCTGCTGGCCACCGGCGGCTTGGCCGGGCTGGCAGGCCTGTTCGAAGTGGCGGGTCCCATCGGCCAACTCATCCCCAAGATCACGCCCGGATATGGGTTCACGGCCATCATCGTGGCCTTCCTGGGACGCCTGCACCCGTTGGGCATTCTGCTGGCCGGGCTCGTCATGGCTCTGTCCTACATCGGAGCCGATCAGGCTCAGGTCGACATGGGCCTTCCCAATGCGGCGACGGGTCTCGTGCAGGCCATGTTGCTGTTCTTTCTTTTGGCGTCGGATTTCCTGGTGCGTTACCGGGTGCGGCTGGTTCGGCCTGCCGCAACGTCCGAGCCTGCGCCGGCCCAGAAGGCTACGGCGTAACCTGGAGACTTTCCTTCTCCCGCGTGAGCGGGGAAGGGCCTATCGAGCCGAGGTTCCATGAATTTGTCGATCCTGGTTCCGCTTCTCGTCTCCGTGATCACAGCGGCCACGCCGCTGCTCCTCGCGGCCACGGGCGAACTCGTGGTGGAACGCGCAGGCGTATTGAACCTCGGCGTCGAGGGCATGATGCTGGTCGGTGCGATCTGCGCCTTCGCGGCCATGTTCATCACCGGCAGCCCGATCCTGGCCATGCTCGCCGGAGCTGCCGCGGGTGCGGTCTTGTCGGCGCTCTTCGGCGTGCTGGTCTTGACGCTCGCCAGCAACCAAGTGGCGACGGGGCTCGCACTGACATTGTTCGGCCTCGGACTCAGCGCGCTCATGGGCGCGAATTTCGTCGGCCACCCGATCGTCCCTTTGGCCAAGCTCGCCATCCCCGGCTTGTCGAGTTTGCCAGTCATCGGCCCGCTCCTGTTCAGCCACGACGCGCTCGTCTATCTCTCGGTATTGATGACCGGTGCCGTCGGCTGGTTTCTCAACCACACCCGTGGCGGCCTCATCCTGCGCGGCGTCGGCGAATCGGACACGTCGGCCCATTCCATCGGCCATGATGTGATCCGCATCCGCTACTATGCCGTGCTGTTCGGCGGCGCCATGGCGGGCCTGGGCGGTGCGTATCTATCACTGGCCTACACGCCCATGTGGGTGGAAGGCATGACGGCCGGTCGGGGTTGGATCGCGCTCGCGCTCGTGGTCTTCGCGGCCTGGCGTCCGTGGCGCGTGCTGGCAGGGGCCTATCTGTTCGGGGGCGTTACGGTGCTGCAGCTCTACGCGCAAGGCAGCGGTTTCGTGCTCGTGCCCACGCAGTTTCTAACGATGCTGCCTTATCTCGCCACCATCGTGGTGCTGACCCTGATGTCCTCGGGTTCTGTGCGGAGCCGCCTCGCGGCGCCGGCCTGCCTTGGCAAGCCGTTCCGGCCTGTTTCTTAGGCAGCAATGCCAAAAAACTGCGCTTGGCCAAGCCTCGGCATCATGCTTTGACGAGGGAAGATGGGCGTCGCCTCGGACCCCTGGAGAAGGAAGCGATATGACTATTCTGATCCCTCGCCGGACGTTTCTGGTGGGTTCCGCGACGGCCGCAGCAGCGATGACGGTCGGCCAGGAGGCCCGTGCGGCAGGACCCGTCAAGGCCGCATGGGTCTATGTCGGACCGGTTGGCGACTTCGGATGGTCCTATCAGCACGATCTCGGGCGCAAGGCCGTGGAAGCCGCTTTGGGCGACAAAGTGAAGACGTCCTTCGTCGAGAAGGTTGCCGAAGGTCCCGATTCCGAGCGTGTCATCCGCCAACTGGCCGGCGTCAACGACATCGTTTTCACGACGTCGTTCGGCTTCATGAACCCGACCGAACGGGTCGCGAAGCAGTTTCCGAAAGTCAAGTTCGAGCAGGCCACCGGCTACAAGACGGGGGCGAATTTCGCGGAATACAATGCACGGTTCTACCAGGGCCGCACGGTGGCGGGCACGCTGGCCGGCCTTCTCTCCAAGAAGGGCGTCGCGGGCTACGTCGGCTCCGTGCCGATTCCCGAGGTGGTGATGGGCATCAACGCCTTCACGATCGCGGCCCGCAAGATCAATCCGAACTTCCAGACCAAGGTCATCTGGGTCAATGCCTGGTTCGATCCCGGCAAGGAAGCTGATGCGGCGAAATCGCTGATCGATCAAGGCGCCGACTTTATCAACCAGCACACCGACAGCCCGGCCGTCGTACAGACCGCGGAGGCGCGTGGCGTGATGGCGGTGGGCGAAGCCTCCAACATGCAGAACTTCGGCCCGAAGGCACAGGTTACGTCCAACATGGACGATTGGGGCCCCTACTATATCGAGCGGATCAAGGCCGTCATCGACGGAACCTGGAAATCCCAGAGTGTTTGGCTCGGCATGAAGGAGGGCGCGGTCGCCATGGCGCCCTATGGGCCTGCCGTGACGCCGGAAGCCGCGGCCGCGGCCGACAAGGTGAAAGCGGCCATCATTGCTGGCACGCTCGACCCGTTCGCGGGCCCGATCAAGAACCAGAAGGGCGAACTCAAAGTGGCGGCAGGTCAAACCATCGCAGACGCCGACCTGCAGAAGATGGATTGGTACGTCGAAGGCGTACAGGCCTGACCGAGGACTTCGATTAACAACGTGCCGGTCGGCCCGTAGAAGGTCTGACCGGTGCTTGGTTTCCACCCAAGTTGTGGGGAGGGCGGACGCCGGTGTTACGCTGGCCGAGGCGTCGGATTTGCCGCTTCGCCACTCCGATCCTCGCGACCGAGAACCGTGCAGATGACCCAGGTGACCGCGATCGTCGCGAGCCACCATGGATCCCAGGCCTGTACCCCCACAAGCCCCATCATGGTCGCGCTGGCGAGAAAGGCCAGCCGCGGGGCCCGGTCCCGCGGCGACAGGCCCCGCAGGCTCGCGAACAGGTGAGCGATCATCGCCAAAACCGCAACGGCCCCCACCGCGCCGAAGTCGATCCACACCTGTAGCAGTTGATTGTGAGGGTGAATGCCCTGGATGACCTCTTCTCCGGGTCGTCCGGCAGGAGTGCCGGCCGCGTCGGCGACGCGGAAGCTCGCGTCGAATCCATGCCCGAGCCACGGACGCTCTTGGACCCGCTGTTCGAAGGCCGTCCAGATCGCGACACGTTGCTTCGCATGCTGCTCTTCGAGCAGCATTTCGACGCGCGGCGGCAGCAGATGCGTCATGAATGTCCCTGTCCAGGGCGCGATGAGCAGGGCGACCGTCATGATCGCGGCATAGCCCCACAGCGTCACGCGCGGTGCATAGAAGCTCAGGGCGTAGACCGCACCCCCGAGAAGAATCGCGACGATCGAAGCCGAAGAGTGAGACACGATCGCGCCGACCTCGGCAAAGACCACGAGGCTTCCGGCGCGGTAGAATTGCCTGTCTCGATGACATAAGGCAAAAGCTGGCCAAAGCAGAAGCAGAGGTGGAATGGAGCTGCGCTTCAGGTCGAACGGGAGGGCACGCACTCTCACAAGTTGATGCAGTGGCATCCTTGTCGCGGCTTCGAACGCAATCAGCGACCCGGCGAGGACAATCCCCAAAACCAACAGCTTCAGGTCGGAACGGCGCGCCACTATTGGCCATGCGGCGGCAGCGGCCCACCCGAAGACGACCTCGGGCAACATCTCGCGCAATCCCCGCGCCGTCATCGGCACCGAGATGGTCCACGTGAACGAAAGGACCGCCAAGAGCAAAAAGATTGTCAGCAAAGCTCCCGACTTGGTCCAGAGCACGTTGCGGTAACGTTGAAGCAGCTCAACGCGGCGACCTGCCACGATCGCGGAGATATTTGCGAGCAGCGCCCCGACGCCGAGCGGCACCGGCGCCGATTTGTTCGACACGACCATCACCACCGGAAGCAAGACACAGAACGTGACCGCCGCCGCTAGGCCGAAAGCTCTCGACCAGTCGATGCGCGTGGGCGCGATCTCGGGCTGCATGGCGCCGTCCCGAGGCAGTCGTGCCTCTCGATCCTGACTGGGATGGGGCTTAGGCATCGGTGGCAGGCGAAGGGACTTCACGAGAATTGACCAAGTGCGAGCATCTTGGAGTGTGGTTCAAACACCCAGGTCTGCTCTGACATGTTCGTAGCATATGCCTTCGGAATGTGTGACTGCACGGGCCACGTCGCCTTACGGGACGTCCCTAGCATGCCGTCCGTCGAATGCAATCATGCGCGCGAAAATGCTGCCGGGCGGATGGGAACTGATCCACATGGTTCGCATTGGCCTCGTGCCGCTGCGCAGGACTTCACATGGCTTCACGTTCGTTTTGGAAAGGCTATCTCAAGCTTTCGCTCGTGACCTGTGCGGTGACGATGGCCCCCGCGACGACAGAGAGCGAACGCGTTCGCTTTCACACCCTCAATCGAAAGACGGGTCACCGCGTCGAAAGCCGCTATGTGGACGCCATCACGGGGCGCCCTGTAGACCCCGAAGACGAAGCGCGGGGCTACCAGCGTGGCGAGGGCGACTACGTGGTGATCGAGGATGAAGATCTTGCGGCGGTCGCCCTGGACAGCGCCCGGACGATCGACATCCAGACCTTCGTGCCAAAAAATTCCATCGGTTGGGTCTGGTACGATACGCCGCATTATCTGGCCCCGGCCGACCAAGTCGGAGAGGAGGCCTTTTCGGTGATCCGCGAGGCGATGACGGCGAGCGGGACGGTCGGGATCGCCCGGCTTGTGCTCTACCGGCGGGAGCGTGCCGTGCTGCTTGATCCGCGCGATCGAGGCATCGTGCTCTGGACGCTCAGATTCGGCGACGAAGTTCGCGAGGGCCCAAAGCCGGTCAAATCGCGTGAGGAGGACGGCAAGACCCTGGCGATGGTCAAGCGCTTGATCGATACGCGCACCAAACCTTGGGACCCCGCGATGCTGACCGACCCCGTTCAGGGAAATCTACAGGACCTTATCGCGGCCAAAGAAAAAGCGGGACGTCCCGCTGCCAAGCGGAAGAAGGGAGAGGCCCCGGCTGCCACCAACGTCATCGATATCATGGACGCTTTGCGAAAAAGCGTAGCGGCGGAAACCGGCAAGAAAAAAACGCGCCCTTGACGTCCTCAATCGCCTAAGCCCAATTCAATTCCACTTGAATTTAATTCTCTCTAAAATTGTAAAAATTTCGTTAACAACCTTGCATTGCACGTTCAAAGCGAATTACGCTCTCTAAATACTTGAGAGTCGTTATTCTGAGTTGAGCAAGGGTGTATTGCCATGCATGCCGCCATACCGGTCGCAACATCGCAGGTTCAGGCCCCTCCCAAACTCGCTGCTCCTTTGTTCCCGCTCACCCGCCCAAACGCGCCCCGGCTGAGCGCCTATGTGGATGATTTGGCGGCGATCGAAGACTCCTGCTGGTTGTCGAACTATGGGCCGGTCAACGACCGACTTGAGCATCGCCTGGTCGAAAAGCTTTTCGCCGGTGTCGGCGAATGCCTGACGGTTTGCAATGCGACGATCGGGCTGATGATCGGGCTCAAGCTTGCCTCGGAGCGCAGCCGTAAGGGCCCTTATGTGCTGATGCCCTCCTTCACATTCGCGGCAGCGGCGCATGCAGTTCTCTGGGCCGGGCTCAAGCCGCTTCTCGTCGACATTGAGCCGGAGAGCTGGACTGCGGATCGTGCTCAGGAAGAGCGGCTTCTCGCGGCCCATGGCGATGAAATCGCGGCGATCATGCCCTATGCGACCTTCGGGACCTGCCTCGATCTGGATCGCTACGATCGGCTTTCGGACCGCTACGACGTGCCGGTCGTGATCGACGCGGCCGCCTCGCTCGGCAGTGTCGATGCACGCGGAATGGGTTTTGGCACCGGGTCGCGACACACGATCATCTATTCGATGCATGCGACGAAAGCGTTCGGGGTGGGCGAAGCCGGTCTTGTTTACAGCTCCGACGCCGAGACAATCGCGCTGCTCCGCCGGATGGGTAATTTCGGGTTCGGGGCAGACCGGTCGGCGACGCTGCCTGGGCTGAACAGCAAGGTCAGCGAGGTCGCGGCCTTGTCGGCTCTGGTAAAACTTGCTGATTTTGAAGCGCAGATCGCGCACCGCACGGCTCTGGCCGAAACGTACCTCCAGGAGCTGCCCGGTTGGACAGCGCAGCGCACCGAAGGGCGGCGGATTGCTTATCAGTTCATGCCGATGTTGCTGCCGGCGGATCTGATCTCGGCGCGTGATCGCATTCGCACGGCTTTGTCCTCAGCCGGCGTCGGGACGGGTCAATATTTTACCCCGCATATCTTTGAGCAGCCCTACTTCCGAACGCGCTGTGCGGCGGAACCGCTTCCCGTCACCGAAGCTCTTTGCGCGCGCATCATGTCTCTTCCGATATCGGACTTCATGACAGCCGATGACGTCGCGACCGTGTGTCAGATCGTGCGAGGCATTTGCGCCGAGATCCTCGGAGCCGATGCCGTCCAGGGTTTTCGAGCGTGACCGGTAAGCAGGCTCATTTTCGAACGATCATTGTTGGAAGCGGCCCCGCTGGGCTTGCGCCGCTCGTGTCGGCCTCGCGGGACGGCCGCCTCGACAAGTTGCTTGCGGGCGGTCTTGCGATCATCGAGTCGACAGATGCAATCGGCGCGGGCCGCCTTGGCCGTTACGCCATCACCTCCGACAGCACGGCCGAGACATTTCTGACGGCCGTCACGGGACATGCCGACAAGCGCCTCGAGCGCTTGCTTTCGACGCAACTCTGTCTCGACCTTGCCAAAGCGGGCCGAGGCGCCGTGCCTTTGGCACAGGCCGCAGCGCTGATGTCCGAGATCGGTACCGTCCTGGCTGAAGCCATTCTCGATACAGGCGGCAGCGTGTTGACGCGGCATGAAGCTCTCCAGGCGCGACAAGGTCGGGATGGCGCTTGGACGGTCACACTTCGCCAGCTCGACAGCGGTCTGGAATATGACATCACGGCTGACACGCTCCTGCTCGCGACCGGCGGAGAGCAAAGCCTTGAGCGTTTGCGCAGCGAGAAGGTTGCGGGTCTGCCCCTATGGCCAACCTACGAACAGACACTTCTCCTCTCCGACGATGCCTTGCAACCGTCCGGTCTGGCGCTCATCCGACACAGGCTCGCACAATCTCCGCGACCCCAGGTGGCGATCGCGGGAGGCAGTACGAGCGCGCTTGCGGCTGCGGGACTCCTGCTGCGAGCCTGCCCGGAGGCGACGAGCACCCCCGGCAGCATCACCATATTGCACCGGCGTCCCTTACGGGTCTTCTATCCGTCAGCGGATGCGGCCCTGGCCGACGGCTACACGGATTTCGGACCGGAGGACGTCTGTTCGCTCAGCGGCTTCGTGTTCCGTCTGGCTGGACTTCGCCTGGACTCCCGCGATCTTTTGATGGGCATTCTTGGCCTCGGTGGACGGCCGCCGGAGCAGCGTGTCGTTCTGCATCGGCTGGATCACAGCACGTCTGCAGAGAGCCATCGTGTGTTGGCTTCCGCAGATGTCGTCATCGCGGCCCTGGGATACCGACCCCGTGCGCTGGCTCTTTATGATGCCGATGGCGACGATATCCTGCTGCGGGGTCGCCTCGGCAAAGAGCCTCTCGTGGACGATCGGTGTCGGATCTGTAACGCGGAGGGCCATCCGATCGCTAATCTATTCGGCATCGGGCTTGCGGCCGGCTTCAGGCCGCACGGTCCGCTTGGAGGCGAGCCGAGCTTCGTAGGGCAAGCCAACGGACTTTGGCTGTGGCAGACGGCGGTGGGGTCGATAATCGTCGATTCCCTGTTAGCCGCCTCCCTGCCTGAGCGAGCTCCGCTTGGGCTGGTGGTGTCATCTCTCAGCATGAGCCGCTCAGGCCAGCTAGCCGGTTGACGCCTCGGCCATCGGCCGAGGTTGTGGTATCCCCCAGAACCGAAGCGATTCCAGGCGATCATTGCACCTATGCGACGCGGCCTGGGGTTACATCCATGATTACTCCATAACCGTCGTTGCTTGGGTCAACTCATCCGAGGATGATGTGGGCCAGAGGCCCCGCGGTTCGGGCGAGGGGGAGCGGCAAAGCCCGCACGGCCGTTCGGAGGCGCTCTATATCTTCCGGCAATAGGGCCGACGACATTCTTACGGCTGCTAGATACACGATGGCTCCGGCCGGAATGGCGATCGCGAGCCCCAAGACACCATCGTGGGCCGCCAGTCCCAACTTCGCGGCGGCACCGCACAGCAGGGCCGCACCCAACAGCCTCAAAAGTGAGCCGATCGGCACCGCAAACCCGAGTCGGGACGCCAGGAACCACGACGAGATCCCGACCGCTGCGGCCTGGGTGATGCCGCGGGAGAAGGCCGCCCCGATTTCGCCGAAGGGGGCGATGAGAAGCAGGCCGCCAACCACCGCCAGCGAGGCTCCGACCAGGCTTGCGTAGAAATCGACATCGCTGCGTTCCAGTGCCCAGACGAGGTTCGAACCCACGGCCGAGACGGCCGAGATCGATGCAGCGCAGATCAGGATCTGGGCGGCCGGGATCGCACCCACGAAAGCTTGGCCGTAAAGGAGTGGAAGAAGCGTCGGAAGCACGGCGGCAAGGCCGAAACAGGCCGGAAAGATCAGGAAGGCGAGAAGCCGGGTCCCGGTGCCGTACAGGTTTCGCATGCTCTCCCGGTCCTGACGGCCGTGCTGCTCGGCGAATTGCGGCAACAAGGCCCAGGTCAACATCAGCGGCCCTTGCACCGCGAGGTTGGCGAGCGTGAGACCGACAGAGAAGAGGCCGATCGAGGCGACACCCCAAGTGAGTTGCAAGAACAGGATCTCGATCCGAGACCACACCAAAAACCCGAGCAGGTCCGAGGCCCAGCGATATCGGGTGTAGCGGATGATCCGCTGTGTCACATCCCCGCGCAGGTGCCCTTGAGGCGCCGGGAGTTCGGCCAACACCATCAAGGGCAGCAGGCTTGCCACGACATAGGCCGCGACCGCGCCGCGCGGGCCAAACAGAAAGCTCCCGAGTGCCAGGCCTCCGATCTGCAAGCAGGCTGAACTGCTGGTCAGCCTTGCCACGCGCCCGAATTCGTGCGTGCCGCGCAATACGCTCCGTGCGAAATCTCCGAGAGCCTGTGTCGTGCAATTGATCCCGATCAGCACGCAAATGACCGGATCTGCCAGTGGGGACGATTCGTTGCCGGCATGTGTCCCCAAGAGCCAAAGCGCATAGCTGGCAAACGCGAAGGTCGGCAGGGCGGTCCAGGCCGCGAAGGGTCGGAGTAATCCGGCAGCGAGGCGCCGAGCTTCGGCGAGACCGTCTCGTGCGATCACCTCCGGGAGATAGCGCGCCAGTGTGAAAGGCAGTCCGACATTGATGAATGTGGTTCCGAGCCAGACCAGCCAGATCGCGAAAGCGACGCTTCCGGCGTGATCGACGCCCAGCAAGCGTGAGATGACGAGGCTCGACAGAAAATTGCCGAGCGTGGTGCTGATCCCTGCGAGCGTGCCGAACAACGAGTTGCGCACGAAGCGGCTCATGGAAGATCTTTCAATAGCATGGCAGCTAGGGGGTCCCTTCGCGCGCGGCGGCCGGAAGTGGAAGGCCGAATGACCGCCGGAACCCCGTTACGCTCGGAAATGAAGGTGCAAAGCGGCGAGCGTCGACCGGTGCCGGCCTGCGACAGGCCAAGGCGGCGAAAATGAAGAAGGGCAGGCCGAGATCGACCATGGCGCCCGATACCGAGGCGCCGAGGAAGAGACCAAGGCACGCCATGCGACTTGCATCGCGAACTGCCGTCGCCGAACTGCCCATCGGGGCTGTTCGGACGCCGATGAGGACATAGGCGAGGAAGACCATCAGGAGCGCGAAACCGGGCGCGCCGGTGTTGGCCAAGAGAGCAATTGGAAAACTCGACGCCCGAACGCTGCCGAGCCCCGTGCCTATCCCTCCCGTGTCAAGGAAGTTTTGCCACGCGGTCACGTTCCATTGGGCTCGCTCGATGCCGGATTGGCTCGAAGCTTTATCGAACAGCAATACCGAAAGTGTGTCCGAGACCGCCGCCATGGCTCGCGGCGTGAGCAGGATGCAGGCCGTCACGGCGATGAGAAAAAGGGGCGCCAAGAGCACGAACGCATAGGCGGTTCCGGGCGAGCGCCGGTGCGCGGCGCGTATCAGCGTGCGTACATAGAGGACGGCCACGAGAACGGGTGTTGCCACATAGGCCGTGGTGGAGGTCGAAAGCACGAGAAGCAGGAACGAGACGAGCGCAATCGGCCCAGACAGGCGCGGCCGGATGCCGGCTAGCCAAAGTTCGGCGGCATAACCGAGAGCGCCGAGCGTCGCATAGGAGAAGGAAGAGGTTTCGGTGAAAGACCCGACGATCCGCTTCAAGCCGGTCACGAGTGTTTCAACGTGAAGCTGATAGTCGGCGTTGCGTATCGGATCGAGCAGATAGCTCGTATTGGTCCAGAAGGTCACCAGATCCAGCGCCGCGAAAGCGATGTTGAGCCCGCAATAGACGAGCATCACGCGGGCCAGCAGGCGAAAGCCGTCCGGGCGTCCGGCGAAGGCCGAGCACAGAACGAAGCAGACGAGGTCCGCAACGATATAGATGGATTGTGTGACGTTGCCGGAGGTGGGACCGAGCGGCACTAGCAGCACGGACGGGCCATATTCGGTCGTGCCGATCGCGTTGATGAACGTCTCCTGAGCGAGAAGCCGCGGCAGAATCGCGGCGCCACACACGGCCAGGACCGTAAAGGCGGCAAGCCAGAAGCCGGCCCGCGGAAAAGCGAGGTCACGCCGGGCCGCGGACCAATCGAGGCGACCCCAGCATGAGGCGGCCAAGAGGCCTAGCATGAGATGTCCGGGCTGGATCGTGCCCGATCCGCCGAGCAGGACGGCGCCGGCCGCCCCGAGCAAGGTCAAAGGCACGAACGCGACGAAGCCGAAGGCCGGGCCACGCAACAATGCGATGGCCCCGATAATAACCGTCACGAGGCCGATGACGCCGACGCTCAAGCTCAACCTCGTACAAGATGAAAAATGCTACGGCGATGCTTTACAGCTTGAAGAGATCACAAAAAAGAGTGATGAGGTCAATACAAGAACGTAGTAAGCAAGTATTTAAAAAAAAGATAAATCCTCACAACCGGGACGTCTCCAAAATCAATGGCCGCCGCCTGCTTTTGCTATACGACAAATGTCAACTACATGGGGGCGACGCTGCTGAGTGCCATGCAGGCCCGGCGCCAGTTGACCGCCGGCAAGGCCGATGTCCTGATCCTTTATCTTGGTCCGCAGGACCACGCGGCCGGTGTGTTCGCCGATATCTGCGCCCAGCACGACATCGTGTTCCAGCCGATCACCGCGCGATGCATCGACGATCTGCCGATCCAATTCGCGCGACATTTTCTCGATCGCCTTCTCGATCGCGGCTACGCGCACGTCATCCACGCCGATGGAGATACACAGGTCACAGGGCCCCTCGATCCGCTGTTTGACGTGTCACTGCCGTCGGGCCGCGTGTTGGTCACCCCCGATCCCATGGCGGTCATGATCCGCGAACCGAGCCGATCCTGGCAGGCCCGACGAGCCTATTTTCAGTCGATCGGCATCCCGGATGCGCGCCTGGACCGCTACTTCAACTCGGGCATCTTTCGCCTCAACCGGACCGACCTCGCCGAGGTCGGCCGCGAATGTGTTCGTCTGTGCCGACAGTACGGACCTGTCTTCCGCTTCAGCGAGCAGGACGCCTTCAACCTCGCCTTCGGGGAGGACGCGCAACTCATGTCGTTCAAATGGAATTTTCCGGTGTTCTTCTTGAACGGTGGTTACGATGCTACCATTCAACCCCGGCTGATCCACTACATGTCGAACCCCAGGCCTTGGCACGGCGCCTTTTTGCCGTGGGGTCGGACGACACATCGGGTGTACCGCGACCTCGTCGGCATGCATCCCGAACTCGCCGAATATCTGCAGCCGATGCGCGGACTGAAAGCCGTCAAATACAGAGCGCAGCAGCGCTACAAGCGCCTCGTGGAGCAACGGACCTGGACGCGTCCGGCCGTTCGCGAACGCGTTGCTCAGTTCGAGCGCAACGCCACGGTCTGACTGCGGCAAGGCAGGTCTTCGCCGGTGCGCGATGTCGATGCGGCCGAACACGATCGGTCGAATGTCTTGGGAACTGCGGCGAGCCGCCGGTGGCGGTTTTGGAAGTCCGGAAAGGAGCGTGGGATGAGATCGTTGTGCATCGTGAGTTTGCTGTTGGCCGTTGGGCTGGGGTTGTCCGCCGCTTATGCCGAACCGGTCGAGTACCGACTTGGGCCGGAGGACAAGCTCCAAATCAAGGTCTTCGACTGGCGGACGGGCTCGGGTGAGGCTTATCAATGGCAGGCCCTCAACGGCGAGTTCATCGTCGGTTCCGGCGGCTCGCTGTCCCTGCCGCTGCTCGGCGACATCCCGGCCAACGATATGACGCCATCCGCCGTGGCCAATGTCATCGGAGAGCGGCTGCAGGCCAAGGTCGGCCTGGCCCAGAGGCCCGACGCCTCCGTTCAGGTGACCAAATATCGCCCCTTCTACATCATGGGCATGGTCGAGCGTCAGGGCGAATACGATTTCCGACCAGATCTGTCGGTGTTGCAGGCGGTCAGCATTGCGGGCGGAATTGCGCGGGCGGGCGACGGTGGCGCGATGGGTCTTGAGCGGGACGCGATCTCGGGACGTGGCGACCTTCGCGCGCTTATGGTCGAACGCACGGAGCTTCTGGTCCGGCAGGCGCGCCTGGATGCCGAGATCTCAGGGGCCGATTCGATCACCCTGCCGCCGGAGCTCGCCAGCCGACAGACAGAGCCCGCCGTCGCCCGCGCGCTTCGTGAGGAGCAGGCGTTATTCGGCACCCGACGCGAATCTTTGACCTCGCAAAGTGCGACGCTCGATCAGTCGCGTGCGCTTCTTGAACGGCAGATCGTCGCCCTGGCGGCCAAGGATGTCTCGCTTGCCCGGCAATTGGCTGTGACAAAACAGGAACTCGATCAAATTTCCGGCCTCGTCTCTCAGGGCCTTGCGGTGCTGCCGCGCAAGCTCGCCATTGAAGAAAATACAGCGCAATACGAGAGCAGTCGCCTCGACGTGCAACTGGCGACGCTGCGCGCGCAGCAAGACATCTCCAAGGCCATACGCGATAAATCGGAGTTGCAAGCCAAAGATCGCAATGAAGCCTTGATTGAAGCGGCTCAGGTCCGCGCGCGATTGGGCGAGGTGGGCCAAAGGCTCGAAACCGCCCGGGCGCTGGTCTATCAGGCGGAGGTGAGGGAGCCGGCCGCCTTGGCGGCATCGACGCCGACCCGGCCAACCCCCGTCTACTCGATCGTCCGCAAGGTCGATGGGCATGCCACCACGCTGCAGGTGGAGGACAGTGATCCTGTTTTGCCCGGCGATGTGGTCCAGGTCGATTTTACGGACTCGGATCAAACCGGTCCGAAGCATGAAGCCGTAGGAATTGCGGGCCGGGGGCCCGAGACTGCGGCGGTTAGCAATTGAGCCGCGAGCTTGCTCGGCGATGGACAGCGGTCGATCCCAGCTGTCCGCAGTCGAATCGTCCAAGGTTCCGATGACGATTCATCGGATCTTTACCAAAACCCCGCAAAGTTCTTCAGGAGTGGCCGGAATCAGCACGAGAGCATCCATGGTGGCGACCCTCGTGGCTTTTTTTGCGTTGGGGTTCTTTTCCGCCACGCTCTTCCCGCTGTTCCAATTCCTTGCCGTTGTTCTGTCCGCCGCGCTCGTGGTGATGGTCGTTGCGATCGTTCAAGGAATGACCCTCATCGGGGGCTTGGGATTGGGCATTGCCGATTTGGCGCTGGCACAGGTGGGGTACGGCCTCGGCTTGGCGTGGGTGGCCTCGTCTCGGTCGCGCTGTGCTCGGGATTAAACCGGCGACCGGTTCCATCGGTCAGTTGGCGCAAAGGCGATCACGGAATCCGGTAGGTCGGCTTTAGTTCTGGGACGCAAAACCGTCGGCGACAAAGTCGTGCATGGCTGCTTTGAAGACATCGGTGCCGAAGGACGCCGCATGGGCCGCGATGGCCGCCGGATCGAAGCTCATTCGCTCGAAAGAAGCGACAGCGGAGCAGATGGCATCGATCGACTGTTCGTCAAAAAACAGCCCCGTTTCTTCCTCCACGACGGTTTCAGTGGCTCCTCCACGGCGAAACGCAATGACAGGGCGGCCGCTCGCCATGGCTTCGACCGGCACAATCCCGAAATCCTCTTCGCCGGGAAACACCAAGGCTTGGCAGTGAGCATAGAGTTTGCGGAGACCCTCTGCGGTCTGCGGCCCGAGCACGGACACGGTCGGACCGGCTAAGTTCCTTATGCGGGAAAGCATTTCCCCGCCGCCTGCGACGATCAGGGGTTTCTTCAGGAGATTGAACGCCTCCACGGCGAGATCGGGACGCTTGTAGGCGACCAGCTCGCCCGCCATGAGATAGAAGTCACCGCGTTGGTCGGCGCTTACGGGAGCGAAGGAGCGCGTGTCGACCGGTGGGTGGATCACCCGTGCCTCACGCCGGTAGTAGGTCCCAAGCCGGCGCGCGACCGTTCGAGAATTGGCCGCGAAGTGATGCACCCTTGTGGCCGATATGGCATCCCAGTTTCGCAGGTAGTGCGACAGCGGCGGCATCAGCAGCCGAGTGATCGGCCCACTCCGCTCGCGGTAATCATGAAACATGTTCCAGATGTAGCGCATCGGGGAATGGCAGTAGCAAAGGTGTAGCGCTCCCGCTGGGGGGATGATGCCCTTGCTGGGTCCCGATTCGCTGCTGATAATGAGGTCGTAGCCCCGAAGATCGAGTTGCTCGAGCGCCATGGGCATCAGCGGAAGGTACCGCTGGTAGCGGGTGGAGGCGCGGGGCAGGCGGGCGATGAACGAAGTCTGCACCCGATGACTGGAAATGGTGGAAGACACGGCTTCGGGGACGTACACGTGGGTAAAGATGTCGGCCTGTGGAAACATCTCGCACAGGGCTTCGATGACCTTCTCGCCCCCCCGCATGCCGACGAGCCAGTAATGAATGAACGCAACTCGGATGTCGGTTGGTAAACTGGCTCGCTCATCTTGTCGATGCTGAGTAAAGGGGAGAACGACAGACGGGCTCAAAGGCATGTCGCGAATAATTCCCTTACGTCATGCACCCTCGAAACGGGTACTGGGTGATGCAAATTCTATAATAATGGAAAAAACGCTTTTGTGTTGCAATATCAAGTATTTATCCGCAAATTTAATTTGAAGTTACTGGGCGTTTCTGGTTTATATTAGCGAAATATTAACATGAATAGTGAAATCGCATGAGTCTCGGGGTGTCTGAAGCGACGGGCTCAATAGAGGCGTCCGCTGAATTCTCTGCGGATGCGCCTTTCGACTGCGTCGACGGGTTGCAATCAGGAGCTCTTTCCGACGTCAAGCGTGGTTTTGACTTTGGTGTCGCACTGACTGCGCTGGTGCTGTTTGCGCCTCTCATAGCAACGATCGCGTTGGTTCTTCTGGTGAGCCAAGGGCGGCCGGTGCTCATTCGGCACCGCCGAATCGGGCGCAAGGGGAAGGATTTTCCCTGCTTCAAGTTCCGAACCATGGTGCGTGATGCTGACAAAGTGCTGCAGGGCGTCCTGGAGCAAAATCCGGCGATGCGGGCGGAGTGGGAATCGCGCCGGAAATTGCAAAACGATCCGCGGATCACGAGTTTCGGCCGCGTCCTGCGTGAAACGAGCGTCGACGAAATTCCGCAGCTCTTCAATGTGCTGCTCGGCGACATGAGTTTGGTGGGGCCGCGCCCTATCGTGCAGGACGAGGTGGCGTTCTACGGGCCAAAGATCGCGCACTACCATCGCGTTCGTCCCGGCCTCACGGGTGCCTGGCAGGTCGGCGGCCGAAGCGATGTCAGCTTCAGTAAACGGGTCGAGCTCGATACGGCCTATGTGATGTCCTGGAGTTTCAAGGCGGACATCAGGATCCTGATCAAGACCATTCCGGTCGTTCTGAACCGCAAAGGAAGCTGCTAGCCATGCCCGCGTGTGACCAGTCCGCGAGTATGCGGTCGCGGGCAGATCTCGCGAGGCCGCGTTGATGTTTGGCATGCGCTTTTTGCGTCCGGCCGGACAGGCGCGGCCAACGCCGGAAGCCTGGGATCGCGATCGTAGCCTGGCGCACCGGCGTCGAGAGGACGGCGACATTCTGATCAACGGCCGCTTCTACGGCCAACCCGTGACCGGCGTTCAGCGTTACGGCCGGGAGATTGTGGCTGCCCTCGACCCGCTCCTGGCCCGGCGCATGCGCTCGGCGGCACTCCTGATGCCGTCCGGCGTTCCCCCGGTTCCTGCTTTTCGCGCTTTGAGCCCAGTCCGTGTAACGCCGGGGCAGGGCCATGGCTGGGAGCAAGCTCTGGCCCTCCGGCCGACGGGTCGGCTGCTCAACCTCTGCAACACCGGTCCATGTCTCAAGCATCGGCAGGTGGTCTGCATCCACGATACCAACGTGTTCACCGAGCCGAACAGTTACCGCGCCGGGTTCCGCTTGTTCTATGGAGCCTTGCAACCGCTGTTGGCCCGACGGGCCGCGCGACTCGCCACCGTGTCCCGAGCCTCCGCGGTCGCCATCGCGGAACGCTTTGGCATCGACCGCCGCCGCATTGCCGTGCTGCCCAACGGTCACGAGCATGTCTTCGCCTGGGACAGGACCCGCTCGGATTTTCGCCCCCACGAGTCCGATCGCCCGTTCGTGCTGCTCCTGGGCAGCCGCGCTCGACACAAGAACGTCGGCCTCATGCTCGATCTTGCGCCGGCCCTCAATGAGCTCGGGATCGACCTTGTCGTGGCGGGAGGGGCCGCGCGGATCTTTGCTGCGCCGACGGGGTCAAATGCGGCGGTCGCACGGCCGGCCGGCAACATTCGCTGGCTCGGCCACGTGTCGGACGACGACCTTGCGGCCTTCTATGGTGAAGCCCTCTGCCTCGCGTTTCCCTCGCTCACCGAAGGGTTTGGTTTGCCGATCGTCGAGGCCATGGCGCTCGGTTGTCCCGTCGTCGCGTCCGATCGCGCCAGCATGCCGGAGGTGTGTGGCGAGGCCGCCTTGCTGGCAGCTCCCGATGATCCCGCCGCCTGGCTCGCGCATATCAAAAATCTGCGCGATACGCCGGCGTTGCGGGATGATCTGCGGGGACGTGGTCTCTTTCAAGCGCGGCGCTTTTCCTGGGCTGCCTCGGCTCAGGGTTATCTCGATCTTCTGGACGGTTTGATATGACGGAGCGTCGCGCGGTTCTTCGTACGTGCGCGGCTCTGCTGGTCGCGTGTTTGTCGGTCCTGGCCACAGCGCGCCCGGCCACAGCAGAAAAGCTCGATCTTTCCGGCTATGTCGAGACCTTCACGGAGGAGTTCAAAAGCCTCGATCTGTCAGCTTGGGGACCGGGAACGCGCTGGATCGCACACACCCCATGGCACGGCGATTTTGGCGATGCCACCTTCATCGATCCGGGACCATTCGGCCCATTCTCTTTGACGCCCGACGGTCTGCGCATCACGGCCACCAAGCTGCCCGATGGGCGGTGGACGTCCGGTCTGATCTGTTCCATGGATCGCGACGGCCCTGGCCAAAAGGGCTTCGCGCAGAAGTACGGCTATTTCGAAATGCGCGCGAAGTTGCCCGAGGGGCCGGGCACGTGGCCGGCCTTCTGGCTGATCGGCATCGACAAGGCGAAATCTTCGGCCGAGATCGATGTCGTCGAGTTCTATGGGCACGACCCTCGCTTCTTCCATGCCGTAGAACACATTTGGGTCGGCGGGAGGGATCGCTATGGCCGCGACCGGATGATGGAGGTGACGCCACATCTGTTGTCGGCGGATTACAACACCTTCGGGGTGCGGATCACTCCCGACACGACAACCTTCTTCCTCAACCGAGAGAGCTTCTGGGTCACGCCCACTCCGCCTGAATACAAGCAGCCGATGTACGTGCTGGCCAATCTGGCGCTCGGAGGCGGCTGGCCCGTGAAAGATCTGCACTCTCCCGCTTTCATGGACATCTCGGCCATCCGGGTGTTCCAATCGAAGGCCGCGTTACAGTCGGACCCCGATCATGCTGGTCCTTGATCGGGATCTGCAGAGGGGCTGCCGCAGTGTCGCGCCCACGAAGGCCGCCGGTGCGCCACAGATCTGCGTCGTGTTTGCCACAAGGGGGCGCCCGTCTCTCTTAGGCCAGGCCGTGGCCGCGATAGAGCGGCAGACCTGCCGGCCAGCGTCGATCATCGTGTCCTGCCCTTCACCCGACGATGCCGCGCCGGTCTTGGGGCGTCCTGATGTGACGGTGCTGTGTGAGGCGACCGGCCTCGCCGCACAGCGCAATGTTGCCCTCCGGCAGGTGGCGCGAGACACGGATATCGTGGTGTTCTTCGACGACGATTTCCTGCCGCGCGCCGATTGGCTCGAATGCGTCGCGGAGACCTTCGCGCGGCATCCCGACATCGGTGCCGTCACCGGCGATGTCATTGCTGACGGCATCAAAGGCCCAGGGCTCAGCGTCGCGGAGGCCGAGGCCCTGATTGCCGGCGCACCGGCCGAGGCCCGCCACTGGATGGTCGACTCCTATGTTCCCTATGGATGCAATATGGCGTTCCGCTGGTCGGTCATTTCAGATCATCGCTTCGACGAGCGTCTGGTCCTTTACGGGTGGTTGGAAGACCGCGATTTCGGGGCTGCCCTCGAACGCAACGGCGCGCGCATCGTGAAGATCAGCAGCGCCGTGGGCGTCCACATGGGGGTCAAAAGCGGGCGCGTGTCCGGCCGCAAACTCGGCTACTCCCAGGTGGTCAACCCACTGTACCTTTATCGCAAGGGCAACATGCCCCTCGGTGCGGTCGCCGACCACCTGTTCCGCAATATCGCCAGCAATTTGGGGCGGGCGTTTCGCCCCGAGCCCTATGTCGACCGGCGTGGCCGTCTCTACGGCAATCTCCGCGCCATGGGGGACATCCTGCGTGGATCTATCGAACCCGAACGGGCAGGCAACCTATGAACTACATGGATCAGGCCGGCCACGAGCGGCTGCGTGAGGCCGCCGCGGATGATGCAATTTTCAGTTCCAAGGCGCGGATAACCTTGCCGGAGCACGATCCCGCGCTCGTCAGCATCGGCGAAATGCTTCAGGTGCTGCGCCGCGGCAAGTGGATCGTACTGGCGTGCCTCGGCGTCTGCCTGGGAGTGGCCGGTGTCTATCTTTACCGGACGCCGCCCGAATATTCCGCCTCGTCCCAGGTGATTCTTGAGCCGCGCCGGCTGACATCCCAGGAAGCTGCGGCGGGCATTTCGGCGGCGCTCGACAGCGCTCAGGCCGAAAGCCAGATGCAGGTGGTGAAATCCGAGCGTATCCTGTCGATCGTGTTCGACACGCTCGACCTCCTTCATGCGCCTGAGTTCGTGCATCGGGAACCGGGCCTGCGACAGCGTCTGACCGATGCCTTGAGCAAGTTTCTGCCCGCGCTGAAGCCCTCCGGCGGCCAGCAATCCAAGCCCGATGAAGAGCGGTTGATCGCCTTCGAAGCCTTCAGCAACCGTGTGTCGGTGCGGCGAATCGGTCAGTCCTATGTTCTGGAAATCTCCTATCGGGCACTTTCCCCGGCGCAGGCGGCGCGTCTGACCAACTCGATCACGGCCGCCTATATTCACAGCCAGATCGAACAAAAGGTCGCGGCCGCGCGACGCGGCGCCGAGTTTTTGGAAGATCGGTTTGCCGTGCTGCGACAGGAGGAGCAGACGGCCGCGGACGCCATTCGCGACGGGGCTATTCCGGCAATGCCTTTTCCGGATTCCGATGCTCGCGTGATCAGTGCGGCGCGTGAACCCCTGGGCAAGAGCTATCCGCAAAATGCCATCGTGCTCGTCTTCGCCGCCGCTGTCGGTCTGTTGATCGGTTGCGGTATTTTGGCCGTGCGACAGAGTCTCGACCGGCGCGTCCGTACGGCCAGCCAGATCTGGCGGCACTTCGGGCTGCCCTGCCTCAGCGTTCTGCCTGTGACCAAAAGGCGAGGCCGGAACCGGGTGCCGTTCGATCTGGTCGTCTGCGACGCCAAGGCCCCGTTCTCGCAGGCGTTGCGATCGGCCTACACGTCGATTGTGACGGCGGGCGCCCGTCAGACCACGTTCCGTGCATTGGGGGTTGTCTCCTGGCGAACCGGCGAGGGAAAAAGCACAATCGCTGGGAACTTGGCTCATTTCATCGCCGCCACGGGTGAAAAGGCCGTTCTGATCGATGCCGATTTGCAGGACCCTGCACTCAGTGAAGTTCTCGCGCCGGAGGCCACGGCGGGACTCTGTGAGGCGCTTGGTGACCACGCCGACCTTATTGCGCTCAAGCCGGAGACCTTGCGCCGTGACCTCGGCTTCGTACCGGCGCGCAGCCGCTTCGAGCCCTACCGGCCGAACCTCTTCCTCGGTGCACCCCAGGTCGGACGTTTCATCAACCATCTGCGCGACTCGGGGGACGTGATCGTAGATCTGCCGGCCATGGTCCGCTCGCCCCACGCGCAGGCGATCTGCGGCTTTCTCGATGCAGTCGTCCTCGTCGTCGAATGCGGGCAGACGACAATAGACGAGGTCGCCATGGCGGTTCGGACCCTCGAAAGCGCTCAGGCGCAACTCGTCGGCATCGTGCTCAACAAAGGCGCCAATCGACACGGTCGCTAGACTGGACCGTGCGGATGCGCATTCTCCATCTCATAAAGCATTGCGAGCCGTCGAACGGGCACGTGAATGTCGCGGTCGACCTCGCCTGCCTGCATGTGCGGGCCGGCCACGAGGTGACCTTTGCGAGTGCCGGTGGCGCCTATGTGGATTTTCTCACGGCGAATGGAATCGCGCATCGTCGGATCAGCTCTGGCTGGTCCCCGCTCAGCGTGGCCGGTGCGATCGCGGACCTTGTGGCCCTCTGCCATGCCTTCCGACCGGATGTGATCCATGCCCATATGATGTCGAGCGCCGTCCTGGGCTTTGTCGCATCCAGGCTGTGCCGGCTTCCGCTCGTCACGACGGTCCACAATTCCTTTGACCAGCATTCCGATCTCATGCGGTTGGGCGATGCGGTCGTGGCGGTCAGCGAGGCCGAGCGCCGACTGCTGCTGTCACGCGGGTATTCGGACCGCAAGCTCGTGACGATCTACAACGGCCCGGTTGGCTCTCCGCGTGAGGAGCTTATTGAGAGGAGGCCTCGGCCGGTTCTTGCGACCCCTTGCGTTATCACCGTTGCCGGACTTCACGCTCGAAAAGGTGTGCATCACCTGATCGCGGCTTTCGCGGCAACGGCGGCTGCCTATCCCGAGTGGCATCTGAACATTATCGGTGAGGGACCGGACCGGGGCAAACTCGAAACGGAAGTGGCCAGCCTCGGCCTTGGTGCCCGTGTGCATTTTGTCGGCGCCGTGATGAATCCTAAGCCTTGGCTCGAACAGGCGCAGATCTTTGCCCTCGCGTCGCTTGCCGAGCCGTTCGGCCTTGTGCTCGTGGAGGCGCGGGCTGCCGGTTGCGCCGTGGTGGCGACCGATGTTGGCGGCATCCCCGAAGTCCTGGCCTTTGGCGAGGCGGGGCATCTGGTGAAAGCCGGGGATCCAGAGGCTATGGCGCATGTCCTCCGCGAACTCATGGGTAATCCCGACCAGCTTTGCGAATGGCGTCGCCGATCTCAGAAGAATGTCGAGGCGTTCGCGGCCGGAACGACGGCCGGCAAATATCTCGCGCTTTACCAAGATCTGCAGATCGGCTGACCGGGAACCGCCCACCGATTGGGGTGTCCCTCTTGTTCCACTTCACATGCGGTCCTGACCTCTACAAGGTCTTGCCATGGGCCGAGAACGTCACTCGATGGGTTCAGTATGCATCGCCGGCAGCCGCCGATTGCTCCGTTGTGCGAGCCGGGACATGGCCACTAAGGATCGTCGGCTGGCTCGCCGGCCGAGCCTTTTGCAGCAGATGATTTGCGAGCCGGCCAGCCGTGAACTCGGCGCCGCACGCGAAGCGCACCAAAGGACCGAAGGAATTTGCCGATGCCACTCCCACGAGATAGAGGCCAGGAACCGAAGATTCGAAGAAGCGCGATAGGACAGGCGTATTCTCGGAGGAACGGATCTGCGCCCGCAGGCCTGGATCGAGAAAGCCAAGGCGGTCGAGGTTTACCCTGTAGCCTGTCGCGGCAATGACATGGTCGACTTCGAGGCTGCTGTCCTGCCCGTTCTGCCGAAGGGTGAGGATCGCCCTCTGACCACGCGTAGCGACCCCACGGACCTCGGTGGAGGTCATCACCTCGGTATGCTGTTCCACGATGTCGCGCGTGAACCAGCATGACACTGGACCGAGATGCCGGCGTGTCACCTCGTGCCGGACCTTTTGTGGCAGGGCGTGAAACGCGAGCGGCATTTGCGTGCAGAAGACGTTCTTCCATCCTGACCCAATGGACGTCAGCGGCCAGCGCATGCTTTCGATGAGGGAGCGCGAACCCGCCTTCGGGGGCGCATGAAACTTGAGACGCGGCCCGCGAGTGAGGACCCGAACCTGCGCGCCCGCTGCGACAAGCGCGGCCGCGCAATCTGTCGCCGACGATCCACCGCCCACGACCGCGACCGCCTTGCCCTTGAAGCGGCTCATGTCGTGGTGGGCGGAAGAATGCGACAGGACAGTTTCGGGCAGGCCAGCCATTTGGGGCGGAAGATACGCGAAATGCGTGATGCCGACCGCCAGAACCACGCGGCGGAACACCCCCACCTCGCCGTCATCGAACTGGATCTCAAAGCCGGCCTGGTGCCGTTTGATCCGAGCCGCCTGTTTGGGCTCGATAACGGGCACGTAGCGGCGCTGGAACTCCAGTCCGTATTCCGAAAAATCCTTCAGGCTGACAGGCAGACCCGTGTCCGCGTAGGGAATGTCGTTCGCGCGGCAATAACTGGAAAACGAAAACTCTCCCGCTCTGTCATAAAGCGTGGAGGCGAAGCCCTCGGATTTCAGATGCATGCCCATGGCCATGCGCGACGTCCAGCTTTGCATTGGAACGCCGAAGATTCGAAAATTGGCCCGTTCTGAATGAAGGTGAGCGCCCAGGGAGAGGCCATACGGACCCGCACCTACAATTCCGATCTCACACATGCAATCCTCTTCTTGCGGTCACGGAAAAAATTGAGAATATAAGTCGTTTTGCTTGCGTTGGGTCACAGAAGAATTCATGATTTTGTAAATCGGCGACTTACCCCTTTGCAATTTAAATGTAGAGATAATTGTTATTCTTTTGATTTGGTGGACATACTGAAGATAAGTTTAGTTTGTGCCGGGCGCTTTCGCCGTTGTGCGACATCTTCACCATCCTTTCGACTTGTGACGAGACGGAGCTATGACGCGGAACACCCCGACCCTTCTCGTTGCAACGACAACGTGGTGGCCGTCCGTGGCAGTTCTGGCGAGTTCCCTCGAACGTGCAGGCTTTGCGGTGGTTGTTCTATGTCCACAGGGCCATGTGGCCCACGCCGCCACTCGCTTCAACTCGATCGTCCTCGACAACCATCATCCGCGGTTGGCGCTGGCGGCTGCGATCAAGGCGGTCTCGCCAAGTCTTGTGGTTCCGGGCGACGACCGGGCGGTGAGCCATTTGCTTCAACTTCACCAAAAGGGCGATGCAGATCTCAAGGACATCGTCACACGGTCGGTCGGCCCGGCCTCCTGTCATGAGGTCCTCACGGCACGTGTTCCCTTGCTTCGAGCGGCCAAAAAGGCGGGGATCCCGGTCCCGATCTTCCGTCAACTGCCGACCCTTGCCGACCTTGATCTCTGGATAGCCGAGACGCCGCCTCCCTGGGTGCTCAAGGTCGACCGGGCTTGGGGCGGTGAGGGGGTGCGGGTGGTCCAAACCCCTGACGCGGCGCGGCGCGCGTTCGTGGATCTGACGCGTGGACTCTCCCTCGGCATGGCGTTGAAGCGTCGGGTCATCAACGGCGATCCCCATTGGCTGCAGGAACGTCACGATCGATCTGCTCGGCTTGTGAGCGCGCAAGCCTTTGTGTCCGGCCGACCCGGCAGTTGCGCCGTTTTCGCCCGCGACGGAGAGGTGTTGGGCGCCACGGTTGTCGAAGCCGAGTCGTCATGTGGTGGGCAAGGACCTTCAACGCTGGTCCGCTCGGTCGAACGGCCGGGTTTTGTCGAAGGCGTGCAGCGTTTGGTCGCTGAACTGGGCTTTTCCGGGTTCCTCGGCTTTGATTTCATGGTTGATGACCGCAGCGATGCTGCATTGCTGATCGAGATGAATCCACGCATCACCGCGCCTTGTCGCATGCGCGGCCCCTATAAGCCGCATCCCGTCGCGGCGGCGGCCCGGGCTTTCGCGTGCCAGCCTCATGAGCGGCCTCAGCCGCCGCGAACCCGCTTCGCTTCGTTTCCGCTCGCCTGGTTGGGTGATCCTTTCGCGGCCGAACTTGCCGCCTGCCAGGATGACGTTCCGTGGCACGAGCCGCGTTTGGTGGAGGAGTGTCTCAAGCCCTTGTGGCCCGAGCGCGGAGGGCTTGCGGCCCTGCCGGGTCGTGTCCGTCGAGCCCTCGATCTCTTGAAGACCGGCACTTCGCCGTTGGACTACCGGACGAAGCCCCTCGCGTGGTGGAGGGCGCAGGGTGTCTTACGGCCACCGCTCTCGGACGAGACATGAATCTCGAGCGAAAGCCGACAAGCCCATCGAACGAGTGGCCTTGCCTCGCGGATGATTGGCTTATCCGGGCCCGAGGAGCCGCTTGACGCCCCTGGGGCCCTTGAGGAGGGACCATAAGAGGCCGATCGCGGATCGTCGTCCGGGACGAAACCGATAGTCCAAAACAGCGCCGAGAAGCCGTCCGGGCAGGATCAAGCAGAGACCGAGGAACAGCGCCATGGTGATCCGTTGGGGCATCGGGCGCGGCGACCCAAACGCAAGCCACTGAAGCGTCAAAACTTCTGACGCCGCCACACGGTCACCTTCCAAAATTTTCTGATACAGCCGCCGCTCCCGATAGAAGAAGAGACCCTCTGCGGCCCGGAGCTTCACAGCGTCATTTCGGCGCGCCAGAATGCGTCCGAGGTGTTCGTGCCGAGCGAGGAACCGTTCGGCCTCAATACGAAAGCGGTGCGCCGTGGGCCGCGATCCCGCTTGCGAGTAGTTGTGCCGATGCAGACGATAAAAACCAAGGGGCTTGGAGACGCTCACGATCTCTCCAAGAAACGGGGCCGCGAAGAGCGTCACACCGTCAACCGACATCTCGTAGTCGACCTCTGCCAGGAGCGTGCAGACGTCGCGGCAGAAGACGTTCCCGGATGTCGGTGGGCTCGTATAGGTTCCGGTGCGGGCCACTTCTCGTTTCAGCCGGTCACGATCTCGAAAATCGTCCAGTTGCGGCACGGGTGGCCCGAGGATCGCGCCATTCTCGTCGATTGGCGTCAGGGGAAACTGCAGCTTGGATATCCCCGGTTCGAGGCGCGAAACGATTTCCTCCAGGCTCCCGGGCGCCAACTCGTCGTCGGCATCGAGAAAGAGCACGAAGGGCGCGCGGGACCGTTCGAAGGCGTAGAGGCAGGCCCGCGCGGCACCGCTGTTCGCGACCCGGTAGCAGCGTTCGAGGCCGTAGCCTTGAATGACGTTCCAGGACCGGTCACTCGACCCGTCGTCCACGACAAGGAGTTCGCACTGCGTATGGCGCTGCAACAGGACACTTTCAATCGCACGACCGACGAAAGCCTCATAATTGTAGCAAGGTATAATAACTGAAAGTAGAGGCGTGCTATCGCGCATGTAATTCCAGAGTTTGGAGTATCATATTGGTCGAATCGCTTAAGAAAGGAAAGTGACCCATGAGACGCAATCAGCGGATCGAAGCGCAACCGATCTCTTAGGATCGATCTGACCCTTTCGCCAGACCTTTACTTCTGGTTGAGCATCAGAGCTGAAGTCATGCCAGGGATGGGAGTCGGTTAAGGCCTATGAAGCGGCCGAGCGATTAGACCAGGATGGTTGCGGTTCACAGCAAGGTCGTTCATGCGCGTCCTCAGACCAAGCTTCCAGTGGCTCCCGATCGCGGCACGGGCGGTTCGGCGGAGACCCAGTCTGACGGTCGGGGCCCGTATCGTGGTTCTCAGTTCTGTGCCGCTGATTGGTTTCGCGATTGTTTTTGGACTTTTCGCTGTCAGCCAAAAGCAAGTCGCGGATCAGATCACCGCAAGCCACGCCAATCTCGACATGGCGTTGACAATCAAAAGCATGCGGGACCAGATCGTGGCCGCCCAACTGGGTGTCGAAAGCTTTTTGCACAGCCCCAGCGAAACCACGCGCGCGGCCCTCATATCGGCCCGTGAGGTCGCGAATGCCAATGTGACCAAGCTGCTGGATGAGAGCGCGAAAAACGACTTCGTCAAAATTCCGGCCTCGATCGCCAAAGGCATGAGGACGGTCTCGTTCGATGTCGATACGGTGATAAAGTCCCAGCAGGCGGTCGGCTTCGATAGTGCTTCTGGCCTGGCAGGCGGAATGAACGCCAGCATGGACGCTCTCGGGACCTTGATTAAGGACGGCCTCGACTACAGCGACCCACTCGCAGCTGCAGCCGGTCAGGACTACGTGGGCATGCTCCGGAACCAGCTCAGATTTTCCATGTCGCATGCCGCAACCGACCGCGAGGCGTTCGAGGCCAGCGGTGTCGCCCTCAAGAAGGATGTCGAGGCTTCGTTCCTGTCGACCGAGACGAAACAGAAACTCAGTGGCTCTGCCGACGCCACCATCAGCGCTTTTGCAAATTGGGCCGAAGCCTTCGATCGCGTTCATCAGACGGATGCGAATGCCGCGGCCCACTTCAGGGGGCTCGCGCTGACGATCGACAACGTGGTCACCGCGTCGTCTCGAGCCGCAACCCAGGCGCAGACCAAGCTGGACGAGATCCAGGCGCGAGGCACCCTTTTGATGATCGCCACGATCGTCACGGTGGTGGGGCTCTGCTGCATCCTGTGCTTCGTGATAGGCCGCAGTATCAGCCGTCCGATCCGGCACCTCGCCGATACGATGCGAAGAATGGCGGGTGGTGATCTCGACGTCAAACTCGTTGGAGGCGGTGGATGCGACGAGATGGCGGAGATGTCCCGCGCTGTCCTGGCATTTCGGGAAAGCGCGTTGCAAAATCGGCGTCTGGAGGCCGATGCGGCTCGGTCTCGCGCCGTCACCGAACAGGAGCGTGCCCGCCGCGAACGCGAGAAGGCCGAAGAGGCTCAGGAGGATCGACGTGTGGTCGACGCTCTCGGGGCCGGCCTCGGCGCTCTGTCCGGCGGAAACCTGCTGCTGCGTCTAGGGACGCCCTTCGCGCCCAAATCCGAGCAGCTGAGGCTCGATTTCAATGACGCGATGGACAATCTTAATCAGACGATGATGACAATCGGCACCAACACAGGTGTCATCCAGTCCCGCAGCGAGGCGATCTCCGCGGCAGCGCTCGACCTCTCCCGTCGGACCGAGCAGCAGGCCGCGAGCCTCGAGCGGACAGCCGCCTCGCTTGGCGAGATCACCACGACGGTCAAGTCCGCAGCCGACAACGCCAGTTATGCACGTACGGTGGTCGCGACTGCGAAAGCCAACGCGCAGGCGAGCGGCGAAGTGGTGAAACGCGCCATTGATGCGATGAACAGCATTGAAGCGTCCTCCGGGCAGATCGGGCAGATCATCGGCGTGATCGACGAGATCGCGTTTCAGACCAACCTCCTCGCCCTGAACGCGGGGGTCGAGGCGGCTCGCGCCGGAGAGGCCGGCCGCGGATTTGCGGTGGTGGCCTCCGAAGTCAGGGCCCTGGCCCAGCGTTCAGCCGACGCCGCCAAGGAGATCAAACGTCTCATCTCGACGTCGCGGACCCAGGTCGAACATGGCGTGGATCTCGTGGGCCAGGCCGGGCTAGCGCTCGATAAAATCGTGACTGAAGTGTCTGATCTCAATCAAGCCGTCTCGGCCATCGCCGCAAGTGCCGCCGAACAGGCGCAAGGCCTGGCCGAGGTCAACACGGCTGTGGGAGCCATTGACCGGATCACCCAGAAAAATGCCGCCATGGTGGAAGAGACCACTGCCACTGTCGGAGCGCTTGCACAGGAAACCGAACAGCTCGCCGCGGCTGTGTCCCGATTTCAAACCGGCTCTGTGCCGCTCGCTTCGCGACGGACCGGGAAGGCAGGGTCCCGGCGCGTCAGTGCAGGGAGGGGCGGACTTCAGGCGATCGCCCGTCCGTCGGCGGACTCCGATTGGACCGCGTTCTAACAGCCTTCGGGGTTCAGACTTTCCTCATTCCACCCTTAGGCCGGATTGTGCCCTTCAAGTGACACGGTCTGAATCCCTGCCGCATGGGGGTGCGGCAAGGACTGAGAGGCTGCGCTGGAGGCTGGACTCCTAGGCGTGCCAACCTCAAGGTCGAGGCACCGGTTAGACAAGTGACGTTAGGTAAAATATAAGACTGTTGCCTGCTATTGTGGGTCTGCTCTCGTCAGGTCGAACGCCCATGATGCAAGGGCCGTTGATTGTTGGAGAGGGCGACGCCGAGTTGGGGCTGACAGGTTGCGCAGCACTCGGGTTCTTGTGGATGCCGGACTAGAAAGGAGTGCTCAGACTTCGCTTTGTCGCCTTAAATTCGTACATGCGTCCTGTACTCTTGGAGACGTACACGCTGTATTTGTTTGCCCGATCCAATTGCTAGTAGGCGTACCTGGCCATGACCAACGCGACCCAATCCTACGCTATCCGGACGATGCAGGAGCATCGGCTCGGGCTAGCTTTTGGCGTTTTGGTGCTGGGATGTACGATTGCGACGGTGCTGCCAGGCCTGAGCTACATCTCGACCCTCTGGGGCACCGAAGAGTACAGCCACGTCTATCTCATTCCTCCGCTTGCGCTTCTCACATTTCTGTTCAGGTTCGGGCGCGCCGAACGTGGCGGGGCACGGTGGCCCGGCATCGTCCTGGCGTGTTTTTCCTGTTTTGTGATGTTCCTGGGAAGCGTTGCCGGACTTTACACGGTTTCGGTCTATGGCGGGCTGATCGGCATCTATGGACTTGCCTGGAGTGGCGTCGGAGCGCGCGGGATCCGCACCCTCGGCGGGCCGATCCTCTACCTTGGGTTTCTCGTCCCTCTGCCGAAGGCCTTTTATCTGACGCTCTCATCGCAGATGCAGCTTCTATCCTCGAAGCTCGGGGTTGCCGCGATGTCCGCCATGGGCGTGACGGTGTTCCTGGACGGCAATGTGATCGACCTCGGTAGTTCGAAACTCGAAGTGGCGGCCGCCTGCAACGGCCTTCGCTACCTGTTCCCGTTGCTCGGCTTCGGCTACCTCATGGCGATGCTGCTCGAGGATGCCTTCTGGAAGAAGGTCGTGCTGGTCATCTCGACGCTGCCGATCGCAGTCGCCATGAATGCAGGTCGCATCGCGATGATCGGCGTTCTGGTCGACCGATACGGCATCGCGATGGCGGAGGGCACGCAGCACGAGGTCGAAGGCTTTCTGGTCTTCTTCATCTGTATCCTGGTTCTTCTGGCTGAGGTGTGGGTGTTGCTGAGGATCGGCAAGCGAGGTCGTTTTCTGGCGCTCGACATGCTGGTTCCAGACATGAATTCGCTCCGGTCCCTGTCTGGCTGGCCGGTCACGAAATCGTTCCTGATCGCCGGTGTCGTTCTGGTTGCCGGCGAGTTGGCCGTTGCCGCCATGCCGACCCGCGCGGAAGTCATTCCGGATCGTCAGCCGCTCTCCTTGTTTCCCATGCAGTTCGGGGATTGGAGCGGAACCCCGCATGTGATGGAAACGCAGTTCCTCGACATGCTCCATCTGACCGACTACGTGCTCGCCGATTACGCGCGACCGAATAGCGACGCAGCCGTAAATTTCTACGTTGCATATTACGAGTCGCAGAAATTCGGTATCCAATCTCACAGCCCGCAGCAATGCATCCCGGGCGGTGGCTGGAACATCCTCAGCCAGTCACTGATTCAGATCCCGGAGTCCGACGGGAAGGCCATTCCTGCCAATCGCGTTTTGATCGAACGCCAAGGGGTCCGGCAAGTCGCCTACTTCTGGTTTGATGAGCGCGGTCGGACCATGACCAACGATTTTGAACTGCGCTACTATGCGGTTCGCGACGCAATGTTGGAAGGAAGGTCCGATGGCGCGCTCATTCGCCTGGTGACGCCGGTTGTTGATGGCGACGAGGCCAAGGCCGATGCGCGACTGGTGGAATTCGTTGGAGCCGTAAAGGGCAGTTTAGGGAAATATGTCCCGAATTGACCTTTTTCGAAGGGCACAAGTGTGGCTGACACATGTGCGATCCGCCGGACTCGGTCGCGGTGTCGCCGTATGTTTAGGCCTTGGCCTCGGGACCGCCTTTGCGGCCGATGCCGTGACACTTTCAATTCCGGAAGCTGCTCTGACGGCTCCCGCCACCGATGTTGACGTTGTGTCACCGAACTGGCGATTGTTCGACCCGGGGTTCCTGGTGGATCATCTGCCATTCAGGATCTCTGTCGGGCAGAATATCTCCTATAGCGACAACGTTCGAAACCTGCCGGCGTCCGGTTCGCTTGCTCTGGCCGGTCTTGGATCGCTGCCGTCGCGGGGAGACTTCTATTCAGATACGACCGTGAGTGTCGCATCGCGCTTTCCGATGGGGGCGCAAGCGTTCTTTTTCAACGGAACCTACGCGCCTCGGCGTTATTTTAAAGATACGGTGCTTGATGCCGAGAACTACAGTGTCAACGGCGGTGTGGACTTTAATGTAGCAAATCGTTGCTCTGGGCGATTGATCGGCGCGTTTCTCAATGCTCAAACAGAGTTTGATCAGACCGCAGGTTTTGGTGTCGAGAACACCACGACCACCTCCTTTAACCAAACGGCGCGGTGTGACCTGATCGCACATGTAGCTGGGTTGTTTAGTTCAGGTGTGAGCAGGCTGGAAAACACGGGCGGTACCAATCTGGCAGGAACCGGTGTTTCGTTTGCTTTGAACAATAGCACTCAATACTACGTGAGCGGCGGGCTTGAGTATTCCTTGTCGAGCCTTGATACATTTCGCGGGTTGATAACGTTTACGCAACGGGACTACGATAATCGCGCTGCCAATCTTGGCTTGGCCAATCAGACGCAGCAAACTGACTATCAGCTCTTCTATGATCGAATCCTTTCGGCCAAGCTGGACGTGAGCGCGTCGGGCGGGTTTTCCGTTTTCCAGACCGGGGTGGCGGGCGCCAAGGACTTGACCGAGCCGGTCTATTCGTTTTCTATTAATTACAGGCCGACGCCGAAGATTGGGGCATCGTTCACCGACTCGCGGAGTGTCGGTGCGCCTCAAGGCGTTATCGCCAATGTGCAGACCACTGACGCTCAGTCGCTCTCCTTGAACTACCGATATTCGCCGAAGATCAGCATCTCGGGAATTCTGAGCCAAACGTCGCAAAGCACCCCACCGGGCGCTGCGTTGTCGTCGGTAAATGGCTTGCCCCTGATCTTTACAAATTCGAACACCAAAAGTGCGTCGACAGTCCTAACATACTCCGCAACGCCTCTCGTTACGGCAACTGCCTCTTATACCTATGCGGAACGAACGGACACTTCTCGTTCTGGCTTCAATGCGGTATCAAATATTTTCAGGGTTGGCTTGTTCTACACCCGATAGCAAGGACGAGGCCGGGATGACCATGCGTTGGCAAACTTGGATAGCGAGCCATTTGGCTGCGCTGATGATGATCTGGCCTCATGCAGCCTGGGCGGCCGGTCATAGACTGGTTCCATCCGATGTCATCCAGATCAAGGTCGTGAACCAGGGAGATCTCGATACGCAGGCGCGTGTTGAACAAGACGGCACGATCAACTTCCCTTACGTCGGGCGCTTGCGTGTTTCCGGTATGACGGAAGATCAGGTGTCATCCGTCATCAAGACGGCCTTGGAACGAGCGGACGTGGTGAAACAGCCGCAGGTACTGGTCTCTCTCCTGAATTTCGGAGCACAGATTTCGGTAGAAGGAGCCGTGAGCCAGCCTGGGCTGTTGCCTATCGATCGACCCACAACCCTGACGCAGGTTCTTGCCCGTGCCGGCGGGATCAAGGACACGGCCGGGAATGTTGTGACCATCCGGCGGCCAACGGGCAGAGGTCAGCAGGTCTTTCACTACGATTTGAAGGACATCATGTCGGGTAAGATTAACGGAAGCCAAATCGTCGTTCAGAACAATGATGAAGTTTACGTAGAGACAGCTCCGGTTTATTTCCTGTATGGGTATGTCGCCAGGGCTGGGCAATACCCCTTGTCCCGGCGTTTGAGTGTGCAGCAAGCGCTGGCGGCAGGCGGCGGGATCAGTGAACTCGGGTCGGAGTCGCGGATCAAAATCCGGCGTCGGGATGCTTCGGGACATGTCGCCGAAAGCGATGCGTCTCTCGACGATGATGTGCGGCCGGACGACACGGTGGTAGTGAACGAGCGTTTCTTCTAAATGATGGCATTCCGCAGCGTGAGCCAAGGTTCTATCTGATGTCGATTAACCAGATTCTATCGATCCTTTGGCGACGTTTATGGCTTGTGCTCATTGGCCTGGTGGCGACTGTGGTCGGCGCGGCCGTGGTGCTGGCCGTGGTGCCGCCGCGCTATGAAGCCAAGGCGACCGCAAGTATCGATACTGCTCGTGCCGATCCGGTAACGGGTGACTCAAGTGCGAGCTCGGCCCGCGGCCTGATGGGCGGTTTAATGGCTTTGATCGAGAGCCAGCGCATCGCTACCGACGTCGTGCGGCGGCTCAATCTTACCAGTGATCCGCAGCTGACCCAACAATATCTCGCGTCCGGAGCGAGCGGTCAGTTGGGCATCAATGAGTGGATTGCGCAGTCAATTAATAAGAATGTCGACGCCAAGTCGATGGACGGAACCAATGTGATCGAGATTCACTATCGGTCGCCATCGCCAATTCAAGCGGCTTTGGTTGCAAATACATACCTCGCCTCATTCGAAGATGCGGTTCTCGACCTGAAGGTATCGGCCGCGCAACAGACTGCGGCCTGGTTGGAGCCTCAGCTTGAAAAGATGCGCGCCGACCTTGAAGCCTCGCGTGACAAGCTCACGAAGTTCCAGCGTGATACTCAACTTCTTGCGCCTGGAGCAGGTGGTGACACGGATATCAGCCCGCTGCTCTCGACTGGAACCGATCTTTCCAGCGCCAAAGCCCAATTGTTGACATTGCAAAGCCAGCTAGCTGCGATCGATTCGGGGCAGGGGGCATCTACATCGCTCCTGGACTCTCCCGTTCTAACCAGTCTGAAGAGTTCGATGGCCTCGGTTGCGTCGGATCTCGGCAGGCTTCGTACGGAACTCGGGGCGAACAATCCAAAAGTACAGGCGCTATTGGCAACACAAAAGTCTCTACAAGAGCAGATGAGTGTCGAGTTGGGAACCATAAGGCGGACCGCGTCGATGCGCATGAAAGCGTTGCAGGATCAGATTAATACCTTGCAGGGCAACTATTCCGATCAGTACGGCAAGATGATCAACGTTCAGGCTCAACGCGATCAACTGGCATCTCTCCAGCGTGAGGTTGCTTTCCGCCAGGAGCAGCTTGATGTTGCGTCAAAGAACGCTGCCTCTGCAAAGATGCAAGGACAATTGTCGTTCTCGAATATCACGACTCTCGATAACGCGACGCCGCCCACGTCACCGACCTTTCCGAAAATTCCCCTTGTTGCCGGACTCGCTCTTGGAGCGGGCCTCGGGCTCGGGGTGATCTTCGCTTTGATTGCCGAAGCGCTCGATCGTCGGATCCGGGTTGTAAACGACCTCAACTATTCGACTGATGTCCCTCTGCTTGGTGTGATCGCCAAGGTCAGACGCAAGGCGATCCGTCGAAGCAAAGACAAGGGCTTTTCCTTGTCGCTTCCTTCGGCCCAGCGCTGAGGCATTGTCCGCAGATCCGAACGCTGCGAGAGTGAGAGTAGGATAGGCGATGTCGATGGCTGGCTTGGACGATACGGAGCGGGACGACCTCGAGATCCACACCGGGGAGCATGTTGCTGAACTCGGGGATCGGTTGGTCAAAGCCGGCAAGCTGACGCCCCGGCAGATCGCCAAGGTGACGGAATGGCAGAGACGTCATGGTCTCACCTTCTCCGAGGCAGCGATTGCGAAAGGGTTGGTCCGCCAGGAGGACCTTCTGGTGGCGCTGTCGCGTCAGTACAGCTACCCGATCATCGATCGCGATCCACACAATGAGCGGTTTTCCCGCGAGTTGGTGGTTGGACATGAGCCGTTCGGGCCGGTCGCCGAGGCGATCAGGTCCATTCGCAGCGCGCTGGTGGCGTCGACACGCTCGACCCACAATCAGTCATTCGTGGTAGCTGGCGCCCGAAAGGGTGTCGGAACGACATTCATCGCCGCCAACTTGGCGCTGTCCTTCGCGCAAATGTCGCTACCAACCCTGCTGGTTGAGACGGACCTGAGATCGCCGCGCCTCGGGCAGATGTTCGGTCTCGACAGGAACGGGATCGGACTGTCGGAACTGTTGCGCCATAAACATCTGAGCCGTGTTCCCACGAGCATGGATGTGATACCCGGGCTCTCCATTCTCACTGCGGGCTCGGTGTCCCCGAACCCGCAGGAATTGCTCTGCTCCGGCGCCTTCTTCGATCTGATCGAGGAGTTTCAATCGCAGTTTGGTGCCGTGGTCTACGACACGGCGCCGGCGTTGGAATTCGCCGATGCGAGCGTCGTGAGCGCCCGCATCGGCAATGCGATCCTGGTGGCGCGGCAACACAAGTCAACCTTCAACGACATGGCGGAACTGAGCCGAAAGCTGAAGACCGTCCAGTGCAATGTCCTCGGGACCATCATGAACAGTTTTTAAGGGCACGTCGACTGGCGGTGCTTGTGCCGATGCCGTTCGGCAGAGTTGTTGTCGTTAATAGAATTTATGGGTTGATTGATTCCATAACCTCCGGCATCACGATTTGAGATATTGCAGATAAATGAGGCCTGTCATGGGTTCGATCGACGGGCTTGATATCGTGTCGCTTTTGCTGGGGGCAGCGCTAGCCTACGCGGTCTCCCTGTCGATTGGTCGCAAAATCATGGGCGGAGAGGTTCCTCCTTTGAACCGGGCGTTGATTGTCGTGGGCCTCGGACTTTTGCTCGGTTATGCGATCAGCGAGATCGTACATGCGTTGCAGGCGGCACCTCGTTGAGAATCAGGTTGCGCTTGAGCCTCGGGTCGCTGACCTTGTTTCTCACACGGCGATCCGGTCTCGATCGATCTTCTGCACGTCACGGCAGGGGCCAAATGTCCGGCTGACCAACCCCGGATAGAGAATGGCTTGGCCTGATCCCCGTGTCGCGAGAAAGACGAGGAACGCCATCCAGAGACCGGCGTTGCCAGTGGATCCAAGGCAGAAGAGCATACCCAGATAAAGGCTCAGTGCGACTAGCATGAGGTTGCGCATGGCCGCAGTCCAGGTCGCCCCGATATAGATGCCATCAAAGGCAAATGCGGCCGCGCCGACGAGAGGGGTCAAAGCCGCATAGGGCAAATAGGCCATCGCGGTGTCGCGTACCACCTGGCTCGTCGTGATGGTCCCGACGAAAATTCGTCCGGTTGCGAGAAAGACAAGTGCCGTCGCCGCACCGAAGCCGAGGCACCATAACAGAGACAGCCGGACCGCGGCCCGAAAGTCCACTTCGTTTCGGGCCCCGAAGGCTTGCCCGCAAAGCGTTTCGGCCGCTGTCGCGAAGCCATCGAGAAAATAGCCCCCGATGGCGAACATGTTCTGCAACACGGCATTCGCTGCAAGCGTGGCGTCGCCGGCTCGGGCTCCCATGCTGGCGAAGACCGCGAAGGCCAGCATCAGGGCGATGGTACGGATCATCACGTCCCGGTTCACCGCCAGCATGCGGAGAAGGGCGTCGCGTTGGGTCAAAGCGGCCCAGCGAACCGAGAAGGGGTGTGAGCCCACATGTCGCATTACGGTCACGCCGAGTGCTACCCCGCCGATCTCCGCCGCGACAGGTGCCAGGGCCGCTCCCGCGATGCCCCATCCGGCGCCCAAGACAAACACAAGCGTCAGGATGAGGTTGAGTGCATTGATCGAGATTTGAAGCACAAGCCCGAGATCGGTACGCCCTCGCCCGAGAGTCGAGCCTAACAGCGCATAATTCGCGAAGGTGAAGGGTGCCGCGAACATGCGGATACGAAAATAAGTGGTCAGCGCGTTCGTAACGGCAGGACTGGCTCCGGTCAGCGTAAAAGCCGCTGCCCCGATTGGCTTTTGCAGCGCGAGGAGCAGAACGCCGGCCACCGAGCCGACCAACAGGGCCCGTGCCAGGACGAGGTCGATCTCCAGCATGTCCCCGCGGCCCACCGCTTGCGCTGTAAGCCCAGCTGTCGCCATGCGGAGGGAGCCGAATGTCCAAAACAGGACATCGAACACGACGGCTCCGAGCGCCACGGCCCCCAGCAATGCCGGGTCACCCAGACGACCGATCACAGTTGCCCCGACAAAGCCGAGCAAAGGGGTTGTGACTTGCGACAGCGTCATCGGTAGCGCAAGCGCGAGCACTCTGCGATGCGTGATCGATTCGCTTTTGCGCACCCGTCGCCTCCACGTCCGACGCCCGCAGCTTCACCAGCCTGGGACGGTCGTGTGGTCTGTTCCGCAGATCGGGATTGTTATCAACCCATAGCCGCGTTTGTTGGACAGGAAACCCGCTTGGGAAAGTAGCTTCCCTGCAGAGCGAAGGGCGGTGACCGAGCCGCTAGGCCGCTAGAGCCGCCTGCTGAATGGCCGCGATGACCTGGGATGGGCGCCAAGGCTTAGGAATGAATTGGACGTTGAGCGGCAGGTCTTCGACCGGTCTCACCCGTCCCGACGTGACGAGCACGATGATATGCGGCCATTGCCGCGCGATCATTCCAGCGAGTTGCAGGCCGTCCGTCGTGCCGGGCATCATCACATCGGTCAACACAGCAGCGACATTGTCCGCTTCTTCAAGCAGAAAGGCCAGCGCTTCATCGGCATTTGCCAGCCCTACCGCCGGAACGCCACCCTCCTCGAGAACGAAGGTAAGCGATGCGCGGAGCACCGGATCGTCTTCCACAACCAGAATTGTGCTCTGATCCATGACGCTACGTCCCACAAAGATGACGCGTTAAGGAAAGAGCAAAATAGGTTAACAAGTGCTTAACAGCGCGGCGGGAACCGAAATAAGTCATACGCTCCGAAAGAAATACATCGAGCTCAATGGCTCAGCTTAAGTTCGAACCGGGCTGTTCTCTCGCTTTGACCCACAAAGATTAAGCAATCTGCCGGTTCTTATCGAACTGCCCGCTTTTCCGGAAGCGATAAAGGTATGTTGGGACGATTGACTCGATCGACTGCGGTTGGATGCCGAGACCTTGCAGTGTCAGATTGCTGGCCTGCGCGGCCGGAGAAACGACGTTGTCGCTTTCGAGCAGCTTCAGTTGGTCGCGCGTGAGCTGAAACGCCGACGGAAGCGCGCCCATCGCGAGGCCATTCGCAACTTCCGACACCATAGCGGGATAATAGGCCAGGCTCGATGACAAAGGAAGCAGCAGCCGTTTGCGGCCCGTTACGGCGCAGATGTAGGTCAGCAGATCCTTGAAGGTTCGGATGTCCGGTCCGCCCAGCTCATAGGTGCTGCCGGACATGCCCACACCCTCAATCACGCGTGCAACGGCCTCGGCCACATCACCGACAAAAGCAGGCTGAAACCGCGTCGTCCCGCCTGCGATGAGCGGCAGAACTGGCGACATTCGGGCGAGGGCGGCGAACCGGTTGAAGAAATCGTCTTCGGGCCCGAACAGGATCGAGGGTCGCATCACCGTGGCTTCGGGAATTGCCTCGCGCACGGCCATTTCGGCCTTCCCCTTGGTGCGGGCGTAGTCAGAGGCACTCTGAGGGTCAGCGCCGATGGCCGACATCTGGACCAATGTCTTAATGCCGTGATCCTGGGCGGCCCGCGCCACGGCCCGAGAACCGAAGAGGTGAACCGCTTCGAAATTCTGGCGCCCCTGTTCGGCCAAGATCCCAACGAGGTTTACGACCGCCTCCGATCCACGCATGGCGGCCGACACCGAGGCGGGATAGCGGAGATTGGCCTGCACCGCATGGATCTGGCCGACGCGGCCGAGTGGCTGCAGATGGAAGGCGAGATCCGGCCTACGTGAAGCCACGCGCACGCGCCAGCCCCGCTGCGCGAGCGCTCGAACCACGTAGCGGCCCAGGAACCCGGAACCGCCGAACACGGTGATGATCCGATCTTTGGCGATCTCGAACTGGGCCATTTCTGCCTTTCCAGGGATGCTGGGCTGGAGGTGCGTCGTGCATACCGGCTTGTTGCCACGCTGTACAGGCGTTGGGGGGAACGCCGCGCGCATCGCGCGAAACGCGTTCCAGTTGGTTGACGACCTATTCCGGCCAGCCGAACAGGGGGATGGGTCTTTGCCCCACCGCTGCCTGGGCGGTCGCAAACGCATAGGTGATCTGCATGATCGTAGCGATCCGCCAACACATCCCCAACCGAGCCAGCAGACTCATAGGAACGGCTCCAGCAAGGCAACCATGGCCAGCCATCGGGTTGAGCGGGTCACGTCCGGGCGACCCAGGAGACCGCGACCGCTTAAACGAAAAAGCTGAGCCAGGAGACGACCGAGCCAGCGGACCAGCTTCGAAAATTCGCGTCGCCAAAGGCTTCACCGATGCCGCCGAGCAAACCGGTCGAGATCATCGGCGATGGTGTGAAACGAGGCCCTGTGCCATATTGTGTTCAATCCGAAGAGAGCCGATGTCTCGTCGCCCTTCGATCGATTATCCGCCGGCTGCATTGGTTTTTGACAGAGGATAATCAATGAACCCGAATTGCTTATCGAAAGCTCTTCCGTAAACTCCTTGACTTCTCAAATAACTTCGACGATAAGTCCGCCTGGACATCATCTATGTCGATCAGACATGGGGCTAGCGTGATGGGTTTTCGAACCCCTGCCGTGATGACCGGCCGCACTGGACGACAGCCCGGCACATGCTTCGGGCGGGTGCGCAGTTCCGCTTTCAGCGGACCTTGATCGCCGTCACTATCGCGATCCTTTTTACGAAAGACACCCCCCACTTGACACAATTCGCCGATATCGGCCTCGCCGCGCCCTTGCTCAAGGCGCTTGCCGCCGAGGGCTACGATTCGCCCACCCCTATTCAGCAGGGCGCGATTCCGCATATTCTCGCCGGGCATGACCTGCTCGGGGTCGCGCAGACCGGCACCGGTAAGACCGCCGCATTCGCGCTGCCCATTCTCAATCATCTCCAGAAGATCAACCGCCGTGCCTCGCCAAAGGCCTGCCGGGTGCTTGTCCTGTCCCCGACCCGCGAGCTCGCCAGCCAGATCCAAGCGAGCTTTGTGGCCTATGCTCAGTTTCTCCGGGTCAGCACGACCGTTGTATTCGGCGGCGTGCCGATCGGCCGGCAAATACGGGCGATGGCGAATGGCGTCGATGTGGTTGTCGCCACGCCGGGCCGCTTGCTCGACCTAATCAATCAGCGGGCGCTGACGCTTGCGGAAGTAGAACTGCTCGTCCTCGACGAAGCCGATCGCATGCTTGACATGGGCTTCGTACGCGATATTCGGAAACTGCTCTCCTTCATGCCGAAGCAGCGGCAAAGCCTGTTCTTCTCGGCCACCATGCCCCCCGAGATCGCCGATCTGGCAGCGACGATGTTGACCAATCCGAAGCAGGTTGCCGTCACGCCGGTGGCCTCGACGGTCGATCGCATCCAGCAAAGTGTGATCCACAGCGCCACGCGGGCCAAACAGGCGACGTTGCACAAGCTGCTCGAAGACAGCTCGATCGAGCGTGCCGTCGTCTTCTCCCGCACCAAGCACGGGGCCGACCGGATCGTCCGACACCTTGAAGCCGCCGGTCTCTCGGCTGCGGCGATCCATGGCAACAAGTCGCAGAACGCACGCGAACGTGCGCTTGCATCTTTTCGCGATGGCACGCTGCGGCTGCTTGTCGCGACCGACATCGCGGCGCGTGGCATCGATGTCGACGGCGTCACCCATGTGATCAATTTCGACCTGCCGAATATTGCCGAAAGCTACGTCCACCGCATCGGCCGCACGGCGCGAGCCGGGGCTGATGGCATTGCGATCTCGCTTGTCGGCGAAGACGAGCGCAGCGACCTTCGGGCGATCGAGCGGCTGATCCGCCGCCAGATCCCTGTTCTGCCGCATCCGCTCGGCGATCAAGCCGCGATCGCTGCCGCGGTTCAGGCGGTCGAGAGCGCCCGCGTGAAGGAGCCGGCGCGCAGGCCCGAGAGGCCGGCCGGTCAGCATCGGCACGCGCAAGGAGGCAGACCGACGGATCGCAGCAGCCATGCGGCGCACCGCGGTGCGGCTGGGCAAGAGGCTCAAAATCGCCGTCGCAGCGGCCAGCCGGCCCGCGCGCGCCGGCCTGGGAGTGGCACTCAGAACCAGACGGCCGGGCAGGGCGGTCGCGAACGCTAAAATTCTCGCAGCGTGGGCCTTGCAAGAGAGCTTGGCGCGGCCCTAACATCGTCGGATGGTCGAGAGAGTCATCACGATCCGTGGGGCAAGAGCGGGCGACGCTGAGGCGATCGCCGCCGTTCATGACGCGTCCTGGCGTGACGCCTATCGTGGGATCATTCCGGGACGCGAGCTAGAGCGTATGGTAGCCCGCAGAGGTCCACGCTGGTGGCGAACCGCCATCCTGCGTGGCACCCGGCTCTGTGTCCTGGATTTCGACGATACGATTGGTGGCTACGCGAGCTATGGGCGCAATCGTGTCCCGTCGTTGCCGTTTGGTGGCGAGATCTTCGAGATCTATCTGGCACCCGAGTTTCAGGGTCTGGGTTTCGGCAAGCGGCTCTTCAAAGCCGCGCGTCGTGACCTTGCGGAGCACGGCTACATGAGTGTCCTTGTGTGGGCTCTGGCCGACAACGATCGCGCGTTGGCTTTTTATGAGCGCCTCGGGGGGCGTATTGTTCGCAAGGCCGAAGAGCGATTTGGCGACGAAGTTCGCGGCCGTGTAGCCTTTGGGTTCAGCTGAGCCGGCGCCCCGCCATCCACAAGTGATTTGACCTTGATGGTGCTTCCGAATTTTTGGCGGCTCGCTTTTTCGCGCTAACTATTTCATCCTTCGCGCCTCCAACCGGCCGGTTTCGGCTCAATCCAAAGACCCGGGAGAAACACCATGAACCTCGACGCCGTATCTTCCGGAAAGAATCCGCCCGAAGAAGTCAATGTCGTGATTGAGGTGCCGATCGGCGGCGAGCCCATCAAATACGAGATGGACAAAGCCTCCGGTGCCCTCACGGTCGATCGCTTCCTCTACACGGCGATGCGCTATCCTGGAAACTATGGCTTCATCCCCCACACCTTGTCGGATGACGGCGATCCCTGCGATGTGATCGTGGCAAACACCCGCGCCATCATTCCGGGTGCCGTCATGGCATGCCGCGTTGTCGGCGCCCTGATGATGGAAGATGAGGCGGGGATCGACGAGAAGATCATCGCGGTCCCCACCACCAAGCTCACGCGCCGCTACGAGAATGTGAAGAACTATACGGATCTACCCAACATCACGATCGAGCAGATCGAGCATTTCTTCACCCACTACAAGGATCTCGAGCCCGGCAAATGGGTCAAGATCGTCCGGTGGTGCGATGCGGCTGAGGCCAAGGAGCTGATCACCGCGGGGCTTGAACGCGCCAAGGCTGCCAAGAAGGGCTGACGGCAACCTCCGCTCAGGCCAACGTGGCGCCCCACCAACGCGCCACGATTTCAGCACAATATTTGATCCAGCGGGCGGGATGCGCTAAAGGCCTAATCAGCCAAACCCGTCCAGGACTGTTCAAATGGCCGATGCCGACCATATGCCGATGCACAGCAGCTATATGGATTACGCCGAGCATGAGCGAACGTATCGGGGTTTCACCTTTGCGGCCAAATGGGGCACGGCGGTCATCGCCGGGATCATCATCCTCCTTGCCATCTTTTTAGTCTGACGTGGACGGCCGGCGAACGCCGGCACTTGCTGACAACAGGGCTGCGGCGCTCTTCTGAGCGAGGCTGAAAATCCTGGACAGCTGGAGGAAACATGCGCATTGCGGTGCCGAGCGAGACGGACCCGGCGGAGCCTCGGGTCGCCATCACCCCCGACATGGTTCGCAAATATATAGGGATTGGCGCCGAGGTCGTGGTGCAGTCCGGTGCGGGCCTCAAGGCCGGTATCCGGGATGCGGATTTCGAGGCGGCCGGTGCGAAGATCGCTCCGTCGGGGGTCCTTGAAGGCGCTGACGTCGTGCTGCGGGTCCGCCGTCCCGCCGCTGATGATCTGACGGGCTTGAAGCCCGGTGCCCTGGTCCTGGCCATCATGGATCCCTATGGTCAAGAAGCGGCGCTCCAGGCTTTGGCCGGATCGGGCGCCACTGCCTTCGCCATGGAGCTCATGCCGCGCATCACGCGCGCCCAGGTCATGGATGTTCTCTCCAGCCAGGCCAACCTCGCCGGCTACCGCGTCGTGATCGACGCCGCCGAGCAATATGGCCGCGCATTTCCGATGATGATGACGGCGGCTGGCACAGTGCCGGCCGCCAGGGTTTTCATCATGGGTGTCGGCGTTGCAGGCCTTCAGGCGATCGCCACGGCGCGTCGCCTCGGCGCCATCGTGACGGCCACCGACGTGCGCCCCGCCACGAAGGAACAGGTCGAATCGCTCGGAGCGAAATTCATCGCGGTCGAGGACGAGGAGTTCAAACAGGCCGAAACGTCAGGCGGCTACGCCAAGGAAATGTCGGACGCCTACAAGGCCAAGCAGGCGACGTTGGTCGCAGCCCACATTGCCAAGCAGGACATCGTCATCACGACGGCCTTGATCCCCGGCCGGCCGGCGCCGAAGCTGGTGACCGCCGAAATGGTGCATTCCATGCGGCCGGGCTCCGTGGTGATGGATCTCGCGGTCGAGCGAGGCGGCAATTGCGAGTTGTCCCGCCCGGGCGAGGTGGTGGAGATAGAGGGCGTGAAGATCGTCGGCTATCTCAATGTCGCGGGCCGTCTCGCCGCGACCGCGTCGAGCCTCTATGCCCGCAACCTGTTCGCATTTGTGGAAACGCTGATCGACAAGGACACCAAGTCCCTTCGGGTTGATCCGAATGATGAGCTGGTGCGGGCCACCTGTCTCACGCGCGACGGCGCCGTGATCCACCCGAACTTTCTGCCCAAGGTCGCCTGACACAAAACGACTCGGATCAACGGGTTTGAACAAGGGGAAACGCCAGCATGGCCATCGCTGAAACGCCCGACGACATCTACCATCGGGCGCAGGCTGCGGCCGACGCCGCACAGCATGCCGCCGATGTCGCGCATGCCTATGCGATGCAACTCGGCGAGATGGCGGGTGGTGCCGTGCATGCCGCGAGTGGCGGTGCGGTCGATCCCTTCGTGCTTCGTCTGGCGATCTTCGCAATGGCGGTCTTCGTCGGTTATTATGTCGTGTGGTCGGTGACGCCCGCCCTGCACACGCCGCTCATGTCGGTGACCAACGCCATCTCGTCCGTGATCGTAGTCGGCGCGCTGCTCCTCATCGATGTTCCGATCATCCCGGGCCATGAGGCCGGCGCGTGGGCGGCTCGGCTCTTCGGCTTCATCGCTTTGATCCTCGCGACCGTGAACATCTTCGGTGGCTTTCTGGTCACCGAGCGGATGTTGTCGATGTACAAGAAGAAGGGCTGAGCGCGATGAGCGACAATATCGCGGTCCTTCTCTATCTCGTTTCCGGCATCCTGTTTATTCTGGCCCTGCGCGGGCTCTCGTCGCCCGCCACTTCGCGTCAGGGTAACAGATTCGGTATGTTCGGCATGGGCCTCGCGGTCCTGACGACGCTGATCAACCGGCCCCCTGCTGATTTCGGAGCTTTCCTTCTGGTGCTGATCGGTGTCGCGGCCGGCGGCTCTATCGGCGCGTGGCGGGCCCGCACCGTGCAGATGACGGCTATGCCGCAACTCGTGGCGCTGTTCCACGCGCTCGTGGGGCTCGCGGCCGTGGTGGTCGCGGCGGGCGCATTGTATGCGCCACAAGCTTTCGGCATCGGAGAGCCAGGTGCCATCCATGGCCCCAGCCTCATCGAAATGTCTCTCGGGGCCGCAATCGGGGCGCTCACCTTCACGGGCTCGATCATCGCCTTCGCCAAGCTCGACGGCCGCATGTCGGGCAAGCCCATCATGTTGCCGCAGAGGCACCTCATCAACATCGCGCTCGCCGCGGCGCTCGTGGTGCTGATCGCCGTTTTCTACAGCACGGCCAGTCCGCTCGCGTTCTGGCTCATCGTGATCGATGCCCTCGTGCTTGGCATCCTCCTCATCATCCCGATCGGCGGCGCCGACATGCCGGTCGTGGTGTCGATGTTGAACTCCTATTCGGGCTGGGCTGCGGCCGGGATCGGCTTCACGCTCGGCAATCTGGCGTTGATCATCACCGGAGCGCTCGTCGGCTCGTCAGGTGCGATCCTGAGCTACATCATGTGCAAGGCGATGAACCGCTCTTTCGTCTCCGTGATCCTCGGTGGCTTCGGGGGCGATACGTCGGCCGCAGGGGCGGGTGTCGTCGAGACGCGGCCGGTGAAGCAGGGGTCCGCCGAGGATGCCGCCTACATCATGAAAAACGCCGGCAAGGTCATCATCGTGCCGGGCTACGGCATGGCTGTCGCGCAGGCTCAGCATGCGTTGCGTGAGATGGCCGATCTGCTCAAGGCGGAAGGCGTCGATGTCAAATATGCCATTCATCCGGTGGCGGGCCGCATGCCGGGCCACATGAACGTGCTCCTCGCCGAGGCCAACGTACCCTATGACGAGGTGTTCGAGCTCGAAGACATCAACTCGGAATTCGCGCAGGCCGACGTGGCCTTCGTGATCGGCGCCAATGACGTCACGAACCCGGCCGCCAAGACCGACAAAGCGTCGCCGATCTATGGCATGCCGATCCTCGACGTCGAAAAGGCCAAGACGGTGCTGTTTATCAAGCGTGGTATGGCGGCCGGCTACGCGGGCGTGGAAAACGAGCTGTTCTTCCGCGACAATACGATGATGCTCTTCGCCGACGCCAAGAAGATGGTGGAGAACATCGTCAAGGGACTGGGCCACTAAGGGGCGTCGTCCTCCGCACGTGAGACGTCTGCAGCGAGGCATCGGTAAGCGGGGACGAGCCGGCTCAGTCGCCTCTCGATGGCTTCGGAACGCGGCTGATGCTGGCCGGTCCTCAGGGTGAGATCGCGAGCCACAAGGATCGCGAGGCCAGGGCCGCCAGAACCACGGCGGCAGCCATCCCGCCGGAGCGGCGGCAGAACGGAGGCCAAGCGACGTTCCGTAGCTTGCTTGCCACCAGGCCGAGCGAGGCGAACCACAGTCCAGCCATGAGGAATACGGTGCAGCAGGAGAGCACCATCATGATCCGCGTGCAGGCGTGACTAAGGAAAAACGCCGCGAAATAGGGCACGGATAGAGGGTGCAGTGCGGCGGCGGCTAGGCCGAGGAGGAAGGGCTCGACGCAGGAACGGTGCGCTGGCGGCTCTCGGAGGACCGGCTTTGATCGTGCGAAAGCATAAAGCCGCAATGCCGCGCGGAACATAATAGTGGCGACAAGCACACTCCCGGCGATGCGAATACCAGCCCCTTGCGGCAGGGCCGCCGCGCTCGATGCCGCGACGGCCGCCGCGAGCGTCGCGCCCGTGGCGACGCCCGCCGCAGCCGTGATGGGCTTCAAGGCCGACCGCTCCCCACTGGATTGTAGAACCACGATGGCGTTGGGGCCTGGAATGACCAGCATGCATCCATAGGCGATCGCAAACTGGGTCAATATCGAAGCGAGATCAGGGTCGATCATCACGACGTCATTCGCGGCAAGCCGCTCGGGGGACGTCGAATCTGCCCCTCGCGGCATGCGCGTGCACCGAGGGCCGGGGTTCCTGGGTCGGACAGGGTGCCGCTTAGCGGATGCTTTCCACAACCATTGCGAATTCGGTTCTGAAGATCTGGTCGCTGCGACGGTTGAAGGTGACCGAAAAGGCGGGCTTGCCAAAGGGACGTGGCACCGAAATAGTCACGCCTTGGCCGGCCGCTAAGATCTTGACCATCCGGACCGTTGCTCGCCGTGGGAACGAATGGGCCATCGGGGTCGTGAGTTTCAACTTCCTCGATGTCCTGGAGAGGACCGAAATTAATGGGATAAGCTTGCAAGGGATGAGTTATCTCTGTAATCATCAGATATACCAATCGAAATAAGCATAGTATTAAGTACAAATTTAACAGAGAGATTTAGATCAAGATCATTTGCGCTGCGTGACGGCGCGAAATTTTTATTCGAATCTCGAAAATCTTAGCGATCCATCCTCGCCCTCCACATCCACCAAACGGTGGAGGCATTCGAAAATGTATTTGATGGCCGCGAGGCGAAATCCCGACGGCGGAGGGATACGAGCGACGATCTGAGCGCCGGTCGACAATGAGCGGAACACGAGACCGGCGGCATGCGACGCTCCAGATGAAGGCTTTGCAACGCGCAGAGTTGCCACTGCCGGTCGTCGACCGCGCGATAATCCGACCGATCGGTACAGCGCTGCCGGCAGCCCCGTGCGGCCCTTGCCACCATGACCGATGGCAAAGGCAAATGAAGCAACCAGCGCGCGGGTCGCTTTATTCCCGGTGACCCGAAAAATTGTCGTTCCCGCACGACCCGCTCCCGGACCAGGCGGCAAAGCACGCAAATCCTTGGCGTCCGAACGGACGCGAGCGGAGAGGTGGGTTGCGAGTGATCGGGTTGTAGGGCATCGATCCAGGAGAGAGCTGGTCCATGCTCGATGTCGGGCTTTGGCGAGGCGCGGCACGATTGCTGCAAAGAGCGGGTGCGGCCCAGCGGCGAAAGGGCACGGAGACCTCATGAACGGACGCTACCAGTATTCGGCGGAGCACCTATCGGAGCTGGTGGGGACGATTTACGACTGCGTCCTGGCGCCAGCGAAATGGACGCAGGCCATTGCGGCGATCGGCGCCGCGTTCAATTTCCAGAACAGTATCCTGGCGATCAACGGCTTTGACGGGCGGGCCCTGGTCGGGGTGGTTGTCGGGGTCGACGACTATTGGTTGTCGCGTATGCTGAACTACGGGACGGCGGTGACCGATGGCTGGGGTGGCATGGAGAGGATCGCGCAATATCCTCTCGAAGAGCCGATCGTGCTGTCGCGCGCCATGCCGTCCCTAGATCTGGATCGCAACCCGTACTTCGTCGAATGGGCGCGGCCGCAAGGCATCATCGATGCCGTCGCGGTCGGTTTGGAGCGCAATGCGGTCGCCGTCTCCAACCTGTCGCTCGGCCGACACGAAAGCGCCGGGGCGGTGAGCGATGCTGAAATCGACTCGTTGCGGGTGCTGGCGCCGCACCTCCGTCGGGCCGTGGCCATCAGCCAGGTCCTGGAACTGAAGACGATCGAAGCGTCGACATTCGGCGCGACCTTGGACACGCTCAGTTCGGCGATTCTGATCGTCGACGTCGACACTCGCTGTCTCCACGCCAACGACGCCGCGAAGGCCATGCTGGATAAGAGAGACCCGATCGCACTTCGGGATGGCGAACTCGTCTTGCAGAGCAAGGCTGGAACCCTCGCTTTGAACGAGGCGGTGCGCAACGCGGCGACGACAATGTTGACGTCGCGATCGCGAGGCGCCGGCATTCCCACGACCGGTGAGAACGGCAGCCCGGTGGTTCTCCATGTCATGCCGCTGCATCGTCCGGAGCTCTCCCGGCCGATCAGCCGGCACGCTGTGGCAGCGGTGTTCGTGTCACCCTCCGCGTCTCCACCACAAATGCCCGCCGATGCTCTTTCCCTGCTCTACGCACTGACCCCCGCCGAAACGCGCGTCTTCGAAATGCTGGTCGGCGGCCAGACGCAGAGCAATATTTCGTCGACCCTCGGGCTTGCGGTCAGCACGGTCAAAACGCACCTGCTGCGAATCTTTGAGAAGACCGGTACAAAGCGCCAGGCCGACCTGATCAAGCTGGCAAGCTCGCTCTCCGCGCCTCTCTGACGATTGGTCCTGCGTCTCCCACTTCTGCCACGGAAAGCCTCCAGAGCATTGACGCGCCACGTATCCTCAGGCCACCTTCACCTCGCAAAGGGAGGGCCTGATGAGCTTGACGATCCCGATTATTCTGGGGACGGTTCGAGAGGGCCGGCAAGGCCTGCGTGCGGCCCGCTTTATGATGCGGCGGCTCACGGAAGCGGGCCACGCCGCGCCGCTCGTCGATCCCGCCGAACTGCAATTGCCGCTGCTCCAACGCATGTACAAAGAATATCCGGCCGGAGCGGCGCCCGAGCCGCTTGAGCGGTTGGCTCAGTTGTATCGCCGTGCCGATGCCTTCGTGGTCGTGTCAGCGGAATACAACCACTCCATCCCGCCCGCTCTCTCCAACACGCTGGACCATTTTCTGGAGGAGTATTTCTGGCGTCCGAGCGGGATCGTCTGCTATTCGGCGGGCCGATACGGCGGCGTGCGTGCGGCGATGCAATTGCGGGCCATGCTGGGTGAACTCGGGACACCGAGCATCCCCTCGCTGCTGCCGATCCCCGAAATCGGAAAAGCCCTGGACCAGGAAGGTCATGCGAGCGACGCCCGCCTCGATCAGTCCGCGACGCGGTTCATCGCTGAGCTCGTCTGGTATGCGGAGGCGCTGCGTCGGCAGCGGGCCGAAGGTACCCCTTATTGAAAAGGATCAGCCATGCCGCGCCTGTCTACCCACGTGCTCGACACAGCGCAGGGTCGTCCTGCCGCGGGGGTCACTCTGGTGCTCTCCCGTTTCGAGGATGGACGGCATCGCACCGTCCTGTGCGACACGAAGACCAATCAGGATGGCCGCACCGACACGCCTCTGCTCGAAGGTGACGCCTTCAAGGTCGGCCAGTACGAGATCGCGTTTCACGTCGGCCCTTATTTCCGAGCGCAAGGCCTGACCCTCCCCGAACCTCCCTTCCTCGATGTCGTTCCCCTGCGCTTCGGCATCGCCGACCCTCACGGCCATTATCATGTCCCGCTCCTGGTCTCGCCCTGGAGCTATTCCACCTATCGGGGAAGCTGACCCGCATGTTCGATCTCGACCAGATCTACCCACGCGACATGGTGGGGTATGGCCGCAATCCGCCAAAGCCGAACTGGCCGGGCCGTGGCCGCGTCGCCGTCCAATTCGTCATCAACTACGAGGAGGGCGGAGAGAACAACATCCTGCATGGGGACGCGGCCTCGGAGGCCTTCCTGTCGGAGATCGTCGGTGCTCAGCCCTGGCCGGGGCAGCGGCATGTCAATATGGAATCGATCTACGAATACGGCTCCCGGGTGGGTTTTTGGCGTCTCTGGCGGATGTTCACGGCTCGCAAGATGCCGGTGACGGTCTACGCCGTCGCAAGCGCCATGGTGCGCAACCCGGAAGCGGTCGCGGCCATGAACGAGGCCGGATGGGAGATCGCCACACATGGTCTCAAATGGATCGACTACCGGAACCACACGATCGAGGCCGAGCGGGCCGATATCGACGAGGCGATCGGCATCCACACAGCGGTGGCGGGAGCTCGGCCCCTTGGTCTCTACCAGGGTCGCACCTCCTCCCAGACCTTGCAGATCGGCGCCCAGGAAGGCGGATTCCTTTATCTCGCTGACACTTACGCCGACGAATTGCCCTATTGGCAGAGGATCTCCGGCCGGCAGCAGCTGATCGTGCCTTACACGCTCGACGCGAACGACATGCGCTTCGCGACGCCGCAAGGCTTCAACACGGGCGATCATTTCTTCGCCTATCTCAAGGACAGTTTCGACGTCCTCTATCGGGAAGGTGGAGAAGGGCACGGTGGCATGATGTCGATCGGCCTTCATTGCCGGCTTGTCGGGCGACCGGGCCGGGCGGCCGCCCTCGAACGCTTTCTCGACTATGTGCAATCGCACGAACACGCCTGGGTGGCGACGCGGCTCGGCATCGCGCGTCACTGGGTCAAGCATCATCCGCCAAAGGAAGGCTTCCGTCCAAGCCAGATGGGGCGTGCCTTGTTCGTCGAAGTCTTCGGCGGGATTTTCGAGCACACGCCCGCGGTGGCCGAGCGGGCCTATGCGGCTGGCATCTGGCCTTCGGAGGACACGACCGAAGGGTTGCATCGGGTGCTCGTGGCACAGATGCGCGCGATGTCTGCCGAGGACCAAGACGCCCTGATCAAGGCGCACCCCGATCTGGCGGGGCGCTTGGCCTTGGCGGGGGAGCTTACCGCGTCGTCGGCCGGCGAACAGGCCTCCGCAGGCCTCGATCGTCTGAGTACGGACGAACTCCAACGCTTCACGACGCTCAACACGGCCTATCGCGAGAGGTTCGGGTTTCCATTCATCATCGCCGTGAAGGGAAAGAACAAGGCTGACATTCTGCAGAACTTCGAGGTGCGGCTCGCCAACACGGTCGTGGCGGAGCGAGCCGAAGCTCTGATGCAGATCGAGCGGATCGCGAGGTTGAGGCTCGACGCGATACGGTTGGGCCAATCCTAAGGGTCCAGCGTAGCCTGTCTCCTCATCCGCGCTTCAATGACCCGAAGGCCAACTTTTGCCGGTCTTGTGTGGGTTCAGTCCACAAACGCCTCGGTCTCCATCCGCCGCCCCACCATGAAGGCGTCGGCGACCAGTTGGAATGGTGCGGCGTCGATCAGGCTTTCGCGGCGTGACAGAAGGCCGGTAAAGCGACTGTAGATGGCTTCGTATTCCTCGGGGGTCTCCTCGACCACCGTCTGGCCATTGATGGCGAGCTTCGAACCACCCTTGGTCAGGTCGAAGACTTCGCCGTCAGCCGTCTCGATGCGGAAGTTCCAGCTTTGCTCGCCTTCCTGCCGCCAGTCGAAAGCGGCCGTCAGGCGTTGCGCCGCAGGGTCGACCTCGGCAGCGCTGCGAAACACGAGATCGGCGGCGATCGGCATCATCTTGTTCGACGGTGTCGTCAGGGTGGCGCTGGTGACGAAGATCGGCGCCGGCATGATCTCGGTCAAAATCGATAGGGCGTTGATCCCTGGGTCAAACACCCCGAACCCTGCGGTTTCCCAGATCCATGCCTGATTGGGGTGCCAGCGCCGCACGTCTTCTTTCCAGGTGATCACGAGGCTCTTCAGCTTGCGGCCTGCCAATCGCTTGCGTGTCTCGGCGACGCCCGCATTGTATTGCGAGTGCCAGGTCGTGAAGACGACGCGACCCTTGGTCCGGCCGTAGGCCGCAAGGTCGACGAGTTCCAGAGTCGTCGGGAATGGCGGCTTTTCGAGCATCACGTCGACGCCGGCATCGATCGCTTCGCGGGCAAGCGCGTAGCGAACGCTCGGCGGCGTGCAGATCGCCACGGCATCGAGGTCTGGCAGGGCGGCATAGAGTTCGGCGGCGGTGCGGAAGGTCGGCACACCCGGCTCCGTAATGCCGCGTTGGCTCACCACGGCGGCCAGCCGATAGTCCGGATTCTTGGCGATCACCGGCAGATGCTGGTCCTGAGCGATCTTGCCGACGCCGATGATGGCAATGCTGGTCGGGGCCACGTGCACGTCCTTTGCGGGATGAAAGCTGCTCCTTCCCACACGAGACCAAGACGACGCAAGGCTCAACCCGAGGCTGCCTCACCGACGATGAAGTCGTAGAGCATCTGGGCCGCCGGCGAGAGAGCACGATTGCGCGCCGTGATGAGGCTGTAGGGTTGCAGGTTGATCTCGAAATCAACCGGCAGCACGTCGATCGCGCCATTGAGCCCCCGAGGGCTGTTCACGAAGGAGGCGACGTCGACGGCGATCGGTGCGATCGCATCCGTCTGGGCCACCATGACCAGGGTCAGGAACGACGAGGAGGTGTTGAGAACCCGGTCCGGCAGGGCGATGCCGCGAGACAGGAACGCGGCTTCGAGTGTCCGCCGCAGCAGCGAGCCGCTCGGTTGGAACACCCAGTCGAACTCGGTGAGCTTCTCGATCGGCACCGGCGCGTGACGCATCAGCGGATGCCCGCGTCGCACGATCAGGCAAGCGCGCTCGATCCCGATCAACCGCGTCTGGAACAGTCGCGGACTGAGGTCGTCCGGGATGCGGCCGATGATGAAATCATAGCGCGAGGCCAGGAGTTCGCTCGCAAGAGTCGCGCTCGTGTCGACCTGGATATTGATTTCGAGTTTGGGAAAACGCTGCCGGATCCGCTTGATGGCCGGCACCGCCAGCGTGATCGAGGGCGCCGCGACGGTCCCCATGAAGACGCTGCCGCCCTGGCCGGTGCGCAGGTCGCCGATCTCCCGTTCCGCCTCACGGAGTTCAAGAAGGATCGATCGAGCGCGACGCGCGAAGGCTTTCCCGTAGGGTGTGAGGGCGACCCCTCTGGGAAGCCGGTCGCAGATTGGTGCCTGCAGTATCGCTTCGATTTCGGCGATCATCCGTGACGCGGCGGGCTGCGAAATGTTGAGCACATGCGCCGCCGTGCTGACTTGTCCACTGGCATCGAGCGCGGCCATCATGCGGAGATGGTTGAATTTGAGTCCCGCCCGCAACAGACTCTCGGCCTGCGTCTCGGGCTCCCCTTCCAGAGGGTCAAAGGCTGGCGAATGGATCACAGCCACACCTCTTCGTGTCCAGCTTTAAGCATATCATGATTGATATGCTTAGCAGCCGCAATCGTATTTGACAGTTATACCGGATCGCTTCAACAGTCGCGCAGTTGGCGGCGCCATTTCGGCGTTCCAATCTCACTTGACGTGCGGATCATTGGCGCGCACGAGAGGGCCGGACGACCTTGATAAGTATAAGAACATGCGACGCGCGCCGGACCTCGCGACACGCATGCGATGGATGGGGAGATGTAATGATCACCAAACGTATGTTTTCTGGCCTGATGCTCGGTGCGACGGCTCTTGTCGGTCTTTCCCTTTCGCCGGCCTTCGCGGCCAGCGGAGACATGATCGGCGTGGCCATGCCGACGAAATCGTCCGCACGCTGGATTGATGACGGCAACAACATCGTCGCGCAACTGAAGGCCAAGGGCTACAACCCAGACCTGCAATATGCCGATGACGATATTCCGAACCAGCTCGCCCAGATCGAGAACATGGTGACGAAGGGGGCAAAGATCCTGGTCATCGCATCGATCGATGGCACGACCCTCACGGACGTTTTGCAGAAGGCCGCCGACAAGGGCGTCAAGGTCATCGCCTACGATCGCCTGATCAAGGGTTCGCCGAACGTCGATTATTACGCGACCTTCGATAACTACAAAGTCGGTGTGCTCCAGGCGACGTCACTCGTGGACGCGCTCGGTCTGAAGGATGGCAAGGGTCCCTTCAACATCGAACTGTTCGGCGGTTCGCCCGACGATAACAACGCCTTCTTCTTCTACAATGGCGCCATGTCGGTGCTGCAGCCCTATCTCGACAGCAAAAAGCTCGTCGTGCAGTCGGGCCAGATGGGCATGGACAAGGTCTCGACCCTGCGTTGGGATCCGGCCGTGGCCCAGGCCCGCATGGATAACCTGCTGTCCGCCTACTACACCGGCAAGCATGTCGATGCGGTGCTCTCACCCTACGACGGCCTCTCGATCGGCATCATCTCCTCGCTGAAGGGCGTGGGCTATGGCTCCGGTGATATGAAGATGCCCTACGTGAGCGGCCAGGATTGCGAAGTGCAGTCGATCAAGTCGATTATCGCGGGCGAGCAATATTCCTCGATCTTCAAGGATACACGTGACCTCGCCAAGGTCACCGTGGCCATGATCGACGCGATGGAAAACGGCAAGACACCCGAGGTCAACGACACCAAGACCTACAACAACGGCAAGAAGGTGGTTCCCTCCTATCTGCTGACCCCGGTGGTCGTGACCAAGGCCAATTGGAAGGCGGCTCTGATCGATACGGGCTACTACAAGGCCAGCCAGTTCTAAGATAGCCAGAAAGGCCGGCGTGCAACGCGCGCCGGCCTGCGTGTTCCAGCTCGGCCCCCGTATCGGGCCAATCCTCCTGAAAGCGTGCGTAGATGGCGGCCATCCTCGAAATGCGGGGAATCACAAAGACGTTTCCTGGCGTCAAGGCGCTCGATAACGTGAACCTGAAGGTTGAGCCGGGCGAGATCCACGCCCTGGTAGGTGAGAATGGTGCCGGCAAATCGACGCTGATGAAGGTGTTGAGCGGTGTCTATCCCTTTGGTTCTTACGAAGGTGAAATCTTTTACGAAGGGCAGCTCAGCAAGTTTCGCGATATCGCCGAAAGCGAGCATGTCGGCATCATCATCATCCACCAGGAACTGGCCCTGGTTCCGCTGCTCTCCATCGCGGAAAATATCTTTCTCGGCAACGAGACGTCCAGGTTCGGCGTGATCGATTGGGATCAGGCCTTCGCTCGAACACGCGACCTGCTCAAGACCGTCGGGCTCGACGAGAATCCCGAGACTCTCATCACCAATATCGGTGTCGGCAAGCAGCAGCTGGTCGAGATCGCCAAAGCTTTGTCCAAGAAGGTCAAGCTGCTGATCCTCGATGAGCCCACCGCCAGCCTGAGCGAAAAGGACAGCGACGCGCTCCTGTCGCTGCTTCTGAACTTCAAGAAGCAAGGTATTTCGTCGATCCTGATCTCGCACAAGCTGAACGAGATCTCGAAGGTCGCGGACCAGATCACCATCCTGCGCGATGGCACCACGGTCGAAACGCTCAATTGTCATACGACCGAGATCAACGAAGACCGTATCATCCAGGGCATGGTCGGGCGCGACATGGCGCACCGGTATCCACCACGGACGCCGAAGATCGGCGAGACCCTGCTCGAAGTGAAGAGCTGGAACGCCCATCACCATCTTCATGCCGACCGTCTGGTCGTGAAGAACATCAATTTCACCGTGCGCAAGGGCGAGATCGTGGGCATCGCCGGACTCATGGGCTCGGGCCGAACCGAACTCGCCATGAGCATCTTCGGTCGGGCTTATGGTCAGGGCATCAGCGGCACTGTGCGGATGAACGGCAAGGATGCTGACGTTTCGACCATCAACAAGGCGATCGAAGCCGGCATCGCCTATGTTACGGAAGATCGGAAGCAGCTCGGTCTCGTGCTCGACGAGAACATCACCAAGAACACGACGCTCGCCAACCTGCCTGGCGTCTCGACCGCGATGGTGATCGACGAAGACAAGGAATACGGCGTCGCCAGCGACTATCGGACCAAGATGCGCATCCGGTCATTCGGTGTGGCGCAGCAGACCGTCAACCTGTCGGGCGGCAATCAGCAGAAGGTGGTGTTGAGCAAATGGCTGTTCACCGAGCCGCAGATCCTCATTCTCGATGAGCCGACACGCGGCATCGATGTCGGCGCCAAATACGAGATCTATGCGATCATCAACGAGCTCGCCGATCAGGGGCGTGGCGTGTTGATGATCTCCTCCGAAATGCCCGAACTCCTGGGCATGTGCGATCGGATCTATGTGATGAACGAGGGCAAGTTCGTCGGTGAGTTCCCGGCGGCGGAAGCCTCCCAAGAAACTATCATGCGCGCGATCATGCGGTCGAAGGAGCTCCACTGATGAGCCGGATCACAGCCGAGGAAGGTTTGAAACCCGCAACCGGCGTGCCGGTGGCCAAGACCGACCCCGATGCGCCGGGTTGGCGCGGTCTACTGAAGAAGGGCAACTTCCGCGATTACGGGCTGATGATCGCGCTCGTGCTGATCATGCTCTTCTTCGAATACACGACCCATGGCGTGCTGTTCCAGCCGCTCAACCTGACCAACCTCATCCTGCAGAACAGCTACGTCGTCGTCATGGCGCTCGGCATGCTGCTGGTCATCGTGGCCGGACATATCGATCTGTCGATCGGTTCGCTGGTCGGTTTTGTCGGCGCCCTCGCGGCTGTCCTGATGGTGAATTACAACGTCAACTACGCGCTCGCGACCATTATGTGCCTCGCGGTGGGTGGCTTGATCGGCGCCTCGCAAGGCTATTTCATCGCCTATCTCAAAATTCCGAGCTTCATCGTCACGCTTGCCGGCATGCTGGTGTTCCGTGGGCTTACCCTGGCTGTTCTGCAGGGCGCCTCAGTCGGACCGTTTCCGGATTTCTTTCAGCTCTTGTCCAAGGGCTTCATTCCCAAGCTTAACGGCTTCGACCTCTCGTTGCCCATCGCGGCGGTCCTGTGGCTCATTCTCGTGGGCACGGGATGGCGGCGTTTGTCGAACCAGCGCAAGCACGGCGTGGTCGCTGAATCTGTGGGCTCATTCCTGATCAGGAACGGGGTCATCGGATTGGTCTTGTTCGGTTTCGCGTTTCAGATGACCCAGTATCGCGGCCTTCCGAACGTGCTCATCATCATGTTCGTGCTGATCATGCTGTATCGCTTCGTGACCAACAAGACGACGATCGGACGGCGGATCTATGCGCTTGGCGGCAACGTCAAGGCGGCCAAGCTTTCCGGGATCAAGACCGAGCGGCTGACATTTCTGACCTTCGTCAACATGGGCGTCCTCGCGGGCCTCGCGGGTATGATCTTCGCGGCCCGTCTGAACACCGCGACTCCAAAAGGTGGCGTCGGCTTCGAACTCGACGTGATCGCGGCGTGCTTCATTGGCGGTGCCTCTGCGGCGGGCGGCGTCGGCAAGGTAACCGGCGCTGTGATCGGGGCATTCATCATCGGCGTGATGAACAACGGTATGTCGATCATGGGCATTGGCATCGATTACCAGCAGGTCATCAAGGGTCTGGTGTTGCTGGCGGCCGTCTGCCTCGACGTCTACAATAAGAACAAGGCCTGAGCCATCGATCTGGCGGCACCGTCGCCGGATCGGAACGGAGGCAAAGCGGCCCGGCTTCGCGCTTAGCCTTCTGCGATGAGACTGACGTGGGCGGCCACCACGCGCCAGCCCTCCGGCATGCGCGCCCACGTCTGCATCTGCCGCCCGACTTTGCCCGGCGTGGCTTTGCGGCGGAACAGGGTCGAGCAGGTCGCGAAGTCGCGGCCAAAGGTGGTGATCACGGTGCGGTCGAGCATGCGGGTAAGGCCTGCGGGAGAACGGCCGGCCCGAAACGCTTCGATCTCGGCAAACCCGTAGAGGTTCTCGCCACCACCATAGCGGATGGTCCTCGTGTCACGCCAGAACAGCGCGTCGAGTGTGACGATGTCATTCGTCACCAGCGCCGTCTCATAGCGCGCGAAAGCGGCCTCGACTTCGCTGAGAGTCTCAGGGTCGTTTACAATCATGGATCAATCCCCGTTGGAGCCGGATCGCGCTAGATGGCGCATGCCTTGCTTAGAGCGTGCCTGAACCTTTCAGATCCTTCACCCGGAAAAGAATCGGGTTCGCTTGCCGCGCATCATCTCGCATCAAAACCTGCAAGCGGTTCACGCCATTTCCCCTCTAGCAACTTCGGCACCATTCACCAGGATTGCAAAGCAAGACCAACATGCCGCGTGCCAACGGGAAACTCACCAAAACGCAGGAGATCTACAACGCGATCGCGGCCGATATCGCCCGTTGTACCCTCCAACCGGGTGCCTCCCTCGACGAGACTGTAATTGCGCGCTTGTACCAAACGTCGCGCACGCCGGTACGGGAGGCGCTACGGCAACTCGAAACCGCCGGCCTGGTGGAAGCCCGGCCTCACCGTGGCGCGCGCGTCGCAGACATTTCGGAGCGGCAACTCGACGAGACATTCGCGGTGATGGCTGAACTTGAGGCCCTTTGCGCGCGCTGGGCTAGCTTTGCCATGACGTCGGCTGAGCGGGTTGAACTGCAAAGCATCCATGACTCGGCCGCCCCGCTGGTGCAAAACGGTGATCGCGAAGCCTACATCGAAGCCAACGATCGATTCCACAGCGCCATTTATGCAGGGGCACATAACGCCTGTCTCAGCGATCTTACCCGAGGCATCCGTCAACGCGTCGCGCCGTTCCGCCGGGCGCAATTCGACAAGCCTGAGCGTCTCGCAAAGTCGCACGCAGAACATGGACGGGTCGTCCATGCCATTCAACGCGCCAATGGGGCGATGGCCTATATGGAAATGAGGGCGCACATCGTTGTGGTGCGGACGGCCGCCGAGGATGTCGCGCAAGGCGATGGACACGCTCCAATCCTTCAACCGCGGAGGAAGAAGCTCGACCAAGGTTGATTAAGAAGGATGCATTTGGTGCCGATTGCATGCAATTGCCTGAAAGTTGAGGCCGGGAACCTGCGAATTGCAAGGCCATTCCGTGTCATAGATCCGTTCGCGGCCAAGCACATTCGCCCGTTGACCGCGCCCGATCTTCGAGCCTGTGCACGACGCACGGCAGGAAGCGGGGATCAGGTAATTTCTCCCCCGATTTAGACCACGTGGTATGTCGATTGCATGCAACGATTGAGCGTCCGAGGCATGACTTCGGCGGTTCGGCACAGCCAAGGGGCGGGATGCGATGCTGACAATGGCAGGGGTAAACCGGCGGAAATTCCTCCAGACGACAGCCGCGAGTGCTGCAGGTCTGACACTGGGTACCGCGTCGTTTCGTGCCGCACGGGCGGCCACGGATCTGACGGTGGGCGTGATCTACGTGGGGGCGCGAGACGACTTCGGCTGGAATCAGGCGCATGCGGTTGCGGTGCAGGCCCTGAAGGGCGTCCCCGGTGTCAAGGTGGTCGAGGAAGAAAACGTTCCTGAGACCGACGCCGTGGCAAAAACCATGGAATCCATGATCAACCTCGATGGGGCGGCGCTCATCCTGCCGACCTCTTTCGGGTATTACAGCCCCTTCATGATCGAGGAAGCCAAGAGCCATCCGGATGTCCAGTTCCGTCACGCGGCGCCACTTTGGACTGACAAGGATCCGAAGAACGCCGGCTCATACTTCGCCTTCCTGGATCAGGCGCATTACATCGATGGAGTCGCGGCCGGAGCCGCCTCCGTCTCGGGCAAGCTCGGCTTCGTGGCCGCGAAGCCGATCGGGATCGTGCTGCGCAACATCAATTCATTTCTGCTCGGTGCCAGAACGGTCAACCCGAAGGCCACCTGCCAGGTGATCTTTACGGGAGAATGGTCGCTCCCTGTGCGCGAGGCGGAGGCCACCAATGCCCTGGTCGACGCGGGCTGCGACCTCATCACCTGCCACGTCGATGGACCGAAAGTCGTGATCCAGACCGCCGAGTCGCGCGGGGTCAAAACCTGCGGCCACAACGCCTCGCAGGCGCCGCTTGCCCCCAAAGGCTTCGTGACTGGCGCCGAATACAAATGGATTACGATCTACAAGGGCTTTGCAGAGCTTCTAGGCAAAGGCCAGCCACTTCCGAATATCACCTTCGGTGGCTACGACAAGGATATGGTGCAGAATACGCCCTACGGGGCTGGAGCTACCGACAAAGCCAGGATGGCTGCGGATGCCGCCATCAAGGACCTCAAGGCCGGCAAACCGATCTGGACCACGGCCGTCAAGGACAACAAGGGGCAGGTGGTTCTTCCGAATGCGCCCTATGACAATTATGCGCCCGACCTCAACAGCATGACGTATCTGATCGAAGGCGTCATCGGATCGGCGAGCTGACAAACGCTTCCCCTTCTCCCGCTGACGCGGGGGCAGGGGATCGAACCGGCACCATCAGAGGTCCATCATGCGTCAGATCCCTCGCCTGAGTACGCGTTCATGAGCGACGTGGCCGACCCAACCGTACCGTTGCACGGTGCGGCGCTCGACCGGGCGTCGGCGGGAAAATCCCCTACGCTGATGCGTCTGCGGGCGGCCTCGGAATTTATCGTCATCCCGGTCCTGGCCGTGATGGCCGCCTTTCTACTGTTCTCGCTGTTCCTCCTCGCCATCGGCAAGTCGCCCCTCACCTTTCTGAGCCTCCTTTGGCTCGGAGGCTTTGGCACGGCGTTCTCCTGGGGCAACACGCTACAGCGCGCCTCACCCTTGATCCTGACCGCTCTGGCGGTCGCGGTTCCGGCGCAACTCGGGTTGACCGTCATCGGCGGGGAAGGTGCCCTCGTGCTCGGGGGCTTTGCGGCCGCCGCCATCGCGGTGCCGTTCGTCGGCACTGGAATGCCGGCCTTGATCGTCATGCCACTGATGATTGTCTTCGCCCTTGCGGCGGGCGGCCTTTGGGTCGGGCTCGCGGGATGGCTGCGCTATCGGCGCGGCGTGAACGAAACCATCTCGTCGTTGCTCCTCTCTTATATCGCCATCGCGATCATGAACTTCTTCGTCGAGGGGCCGATGCGCGACCTCAACCAGCCCATGAAGGCGTCGACCCTCCCGATCGGGACCGCCTATATGGTGCCGGCCATGCCGCACCTGAGCGTCCATTGGGGCTTCGCCACGGGTGTGGTGCTGGCACTCGTGCTCGGTGTGCTGATGCAGCGCACGACATTCGGCTTCGCGGCCAAGATCACCGGCGGCAACATGCGGGCCGCCCAGGCGCAAGGCCTGCCGGTCGGTCGTCTCATCCTCACTTGCGCCTTGATCTCGGGCGCCTGCGCAGGCCTCGCCGGCTATTTCGAAGTGGCGGCCGTGCAGGGCAGGGCCAATGCGTCATTGGCGGCAGGTTACGGCTTTACAGGCATCCTGGTGTCCTTCCTGGCGCGCCACAATCCCATCGCGGTCGTTCCGGTGGCGATCCTTTTCGGTGGGCTTGGGGCCGCCGGCGGCATCGTGCAACGCCGCATGGGCATGCCGGACGCGACCGTTCTCGTGCTGCAAGGCTTCATCTTTGTGGTGCTGCTTGCCTCCGAAACACTCTACGGTCGCTTCAGGATCTTCCAGATGGGCGGAAGTGGAGGACGCGCATGAGCCATGATCCGCTCATTATCGTCCTCATCGCCATGATCGGTGGGGCGATCCGGGTTTCGACGCCCTTCATGTTCGTGGCGCTCGGGGAATGCCTCACGGAAAAATCGGGCCGCATCAATCTTGGACTCGAGGGCACGCTCGTGCTCGGCGCCATGCTGGCCTATGCCACGGCCTATCAGACGGGTTCGCCCTGGCTCGGCATCCTGGCGGGCGGCGCGGCAGGCGTGTTTCTGGGAAGCCTGCATGGTTACCTCTGCAAGCTGCCGAAAGTGAACGACATCGCGGTCGGTATCGCGATGATGAGCTTCGGCATCGGTTTGGCGTTCTTCTTCGGCAAACCCTACATCCAGCCGCAGGCGCCACGCCTGCCCGCCATTCCGCTCGGCGGCTGGACCGGTGTGCCACAGCTGGCCGAGGCGCTGCAGATCAACCCTCTCTTCCTGGTCGGCATCGCGGCCGCCATCGTCATGGCCTGGGCCTTTGCCAACACCAAATGGGGGCTGATCATCCGGACCACGGGAGATTCGGCCGCGGCCGCCCGGGCAATGGGGGTTTCAGTCGATTGGGTGCGCTATCTCGCCACCACGATCGGCGGTTTTCTCGCGGGCGTCGGTGGCTCCTTCTTGTCGCTGTCCTATCCCGGATCGTGGAACGAGGGCCTCTCGTCTGGGCAGGGCCTGATGGCGGTCGCACTCGTCATCTTTGCGCGCTGGAGCCCGATCCGCTGTGTCATGGCGGCGCTCCTCTTCGGAGCGGCCGGCGCGCTCGGTCCTTCATTGCAGTCCGTCGGCATCACGCAGGGTTATTACCTGTTCAATGCCGCGCCCTACATCCTGACGCTTTTAATCCTGATCGCGTCATCCGGTTCGCAACAGGCGTTCCGGGCCGCGCCCGGTGAACTTTCCATCACGAAATAGAGCAGCCATGAACGGATTGGGTGGGCTGAACAAAAGCCCGAACGGCATCGTGATCGGCCTCGTGCAGGTCCAGTTGCCGGTGGTCAGAACAAAAGCCGAGCTGACGGCGCAGACGCAAAAGGTTGTCGGTCTCGTCTCCAAGGCGCGTGCCAACATGCCGACCATGGACCTCGTCGTGCTGCCGGAATATTCGCTGCACGGCCTGTCGATGGACACCAATCCGACCATTATGTGCACGCTCGACGGGCCGGAGGTCGCGGCCCTGAAGCAAGCCTGCATCGACAACAAGATCTGGGGCTGTTTCTCCATCATGGAGCTCAACCCAGGCGGCTATCCCTACAATTCCGGCATCGTCATCGACGATCAGGGGAAGCTGCAGCTTTATTACCGCAAGATGCACCCCTGGGTGCCGGTCGAGCCGTGGGAGCCGGGCGATGTCGGGATCCCGGTCTTCACCGGACCGAAGGGAGCCAGGATCGCGCTCATCATCTGCCACGACGGCATGTTTCCCGAAATGGCGCGCGAATGCGCCTACAAGGGCGCCGAGATCATGCTGCGCACGGCCGGCTACACTGCGCCGATCCGTGAGAGCTGGCGCTTCACCAACCAGTCGAATGCCTTCTGCAACCTGATGGTGACGGCCAGCGTGTGCATGTGCGGCAGCGACGGGCAGTTCGATTCCATGGGCGAGGCCATGGTGTGCAACTTCGACGGCAGCATCATCGCGCATGGCACGACGGGCCGGGTCGACGAGATCGTCACGGCCGAGGTGCGGCCCGATCTCGTGCGCGAGGCGCGCAGGCACTGGGGGGTCGAGAACAACATCTACCAGTTCGGCCATCGCGGCTACACGGCGGTGGCCGGCGGCGCACAGGACTGCCCCTATACCTACATGACCGACCTCGCGGCCGGCCGCTACAAGCTGCCATGGGAAGACGAGGTGGTGGTGACCGACGGGACGAGTTGCGGATTTCCGCGGCCGACGCGCCGCTTTGGCGAGATCCTGAAGGACGCGGCGGAATAGCCAGAATCTACCCTTCCCCGTGCGAACGGGAGAAGGTGCCCGGCAGGGCGGATGAGGGTGACCTCAGCGCTGAGCGGGCCGTCTCTGACCCGGCCCCGCCGGGCCACCTTCTCCCGCTCTTGCGGGGGGAAGAGATACCCGAGGACGACCATGACCACGATCGACGCCAACCCCTATCCCTGGCCCTACGACGGCAGCCTCAAGCCCTCGAACACGGCCTTGATCATCATCGACATGCAGACCGACTTCTGCGGGGTGGGCGGCTACGTCGATGCCATGGGTTACGACCTCTCACTCACCCGCGCCCCGATCGAACCGATCGGCAGGGTCCTCGCGGCCATGCGGGCGCAAGGATATCTCATCATCCATACCCGCGAGGGCCATCGACCCGATCTCGCCGACCTGCCACCCAACAAGCGCTGGCGCTCGCAGCGCATCGGCGCCGGGATCGGTGACGCCGGACCCTGCGGCAAGATCCTGGTGCGCGGCGAGCCAGGTTGGGACATCATCCCTGAACTGGCGCCCCTGCCGGGCGAGATCGTGATCGACAAGCCCGGCAAAGGCTCGTTCTGCGCCACCGACCTCGAACTCATCCTGCGCACCAAGGGCATCGTCAACATCGTGCTGACTGGCATCACCACCGATGTTTGCGTGCACACGACCATGCGGGAGGCGAATGACCGCGGCTTCGAATGCGTGCTGTTGGAAGATTGCTGCGGTGCGACGGATCGCGGCAACCATGAGGCCGCCGTCAAGATGGTGACCATGCAGGGCGGCGTCTTCGGCGCGGTATCGGATTCGGCCAAGATGCTGAGCGGCCTTGCCGCATGACCCGCCAGGCCTTCGTGCATCGGATCGCCGCAGCCAGCCCGGATGACGTCTCCGGTCTCAAGACGGCGTTCGAAGAAGGCCGCATCGACCGCTCGGCTATCGTGGCGGTGTTCGGGAAGACGGAGGGCAACGGTTGCGTCAACGACTTCACACGCGCCCTCGCCTCGCGAGCCTTGAAGGATCTGCTCGGCCCGAAACCCTGCCTGGTCATGTCGGGCGGAACGGAAGGCGGGCTCTCGCCGCATTTTCTGGTGTTCGAAGTGCGGGAGGTTTCGACGGCGCCGGCACCCCGGGCCCTTGCGGTGGGACGCGCCCGTACTTCGCCCTTGCCGCCTGAGCATCTTGGTCGTGGCGCCCAGGTCGACGCTGTGGCTGAGTGCGTCAAAGTCGCGATGGAGGATGCGGGGCTGAAGAGCCCCGAGCAGGTTCATCTCGTTCAGGTGAAATGTCCGCTGCTGACGAGCGACCGCATCGCCGAGGCCGCCGCGCGCGGGAAGACGACAGCCACGCGCGACACGCTGAAAAGCATGGGCCTGTCGCGTGCCGCAGCCTCGCTCGGGATCGCGGTCGCGCTGGGCGAGGTCAATCGAGCTAAGATCTCCGAAACTGCCATCGGCACCGACTGGTCGCTGTTTTCGTCTCGCGCATCCGCCTCGGCAGGCGTGGAACTGGCCGGACACGAGATCGTGGTGCTCGGCCATGGCGAGGGTTGGGCCGGGCCGCTGCGGATCGATCACGCCGTCATGACCGATGCCATCGACATCGAGCCGGTGCGCGATGCGCTCGCCCGGCTCGGGCTCGAAGCGAACGGTCAGCTTCGGCCCGCCCAGCGGATGCGCCTCAAGGCTCTGATCGCCAAGACCGAAGCCGCCTCGACCGGAGCGATCCGCGGGCTGCGTCACACGATGCTGAATGATTCCGACATCTCACCAACCCGCCATGCCCGTGGCTTCACGGCCGGGGCATTGGCGGGACTCGTCGGCCACACCGAACTCTATGTGTCGGGTGGGGCCGAGCACCAGGGTCCCGACGGGGGTGGCCCGGTGGCCGTGATCGTCGAAGCCACATGAGGGATCCAACATGAGCGCCGTCCCGAAACGTCCTGAACCCAACCTTGGAAAACGCGCCATCGCCCTGACCGTGACGGGCATGACGAAGCGTTTCGGCAGTTTCACGGCGCTCGACCATGTCTCGATCGACATTCCAGCCGGCCAGTTCCATGTGCTGCTCGGCGAGAACGGTGCCGGCAAATCGACGCTGGTCAAATGCATCATGGGCTTCTACCAGCCGGACGAGGGGGCGCTCGCGGTCGACGGCCGCGACGTCGCGGTCCGCAACCCGCGCGATGCCAGGGCGCTCGGGATCGGCATGGTCTATCAGCAGTTCACGCTGGTGCCCTCGCTGACGGGCGCCGAAAACCTCGTGATCAGCCGGGCGGATGCGCCTAGCATCATCGACTGGAAGAAGGAAAAGGCGCGGCTCGCCGCCTTCATGGACCGCATGCCCTTCAAGGTGCCGCTCGACAAGCCTGTGTCGGCTTTGGCGGCGGGCGAGAAGCAGAAGCTAGAAATCCTCAAGCTTCTCTATCTCGATCAGCACTTCCTCATTCTCGACGAGCCCACTTCCGTCCTCACGCCCGACGAGGCGGACGAGATCCTGGGTCTCCTGCGCGGCATGACGCAGCGAGGAGAGCTGACGATCGTGATGATCAGCCACAAGTTTCGAGAGGTGATGGCGTTCGGCGACGCGGTCACGGTTCTGCGGCGCGGCGCCCATGTGGGGGGCGGTCTCGTCAAGGATCTGACGCCCGATGCCATGGCCCGCCTTATGATCGGCGACACGGTGATCCGCGAACGCGCCGCCCGCACCGCCTTTGCGTCGCGGCCCACCATGCTCGAACTTGCCGGACTTTTCGCGGATGACGATGCCGGGCGACCGGCCGTCGACGGCGTGAGCCTCAAGATCAGCGCGGGGGAGATCGTCGGCATCGCGGGCGTCTCGGGCAATGGGCAGGCGGCGCTCGTCGAGGCGCTCGCAGGGCAACGCCCCCTGCGCGACGGCCGTATCTTCATCAAGGATAAGCCGTTCGAGCCGGTGCGCAAGGATTTCGACCGGTTCAAGGTGTTCGGCCTGCCTGAGGAGCCGCTGAAAAACGCCACAGCGCCGCGCATGTCGGTGGCCGAGAATATGGCGTTCCGGGCGTTCGACAAACCGCCGATCGCCAAATTTGGATGGTGGCTTTCGCCAGGCCCCATGCGGGCGCGCGCGGCCGAGTTGATCGCAGCCTACAAGGTCAAGACGACCTCGCCGGATGCGCCGATCGAAACCCTGTCGGGCGGGAATGTGCAGCGCGCCGTCCTGGCGCGCGAACTCTCTGGCGATGTCGATGTGCTGATCGTCGCCAATCCCTGCTTCGGCCTCGACTTCGCCTCCGTGGCGGAAATCCGCGCCCAGATCATGGACCAGCGTAATCGTGGCGCTGCCGTGCTTTTGGTTTCCGAAGATCTCGATGAGATCCTCGAACTCTCCGACCGCGTCGCCGTCATGTCGGAGGGCAAGATCACCTATGTGGCCCCGGTGGCAGAGACGGACCGCACCACGATCGGACATCACATGGCGGGGCATTGAGGATGAAGATGCGACGTGAATCCCTTCTCCCGTGCGGACGGGAGAAGGTGGCCCTTGCGAAGCGGGGGGCGGATGAGGGCAACCTCGGCGACGAGCAGGCTCCCATCCGTCAGGGCTTCGCCGCGGCACCTTCTCCCGCTCACGCAGGAGAGGAACGCGCACGATGATCGCCATCCCGGCCGCCCCCTATCCTTATGCCCTCCCGCCCGGCAAGACGGCCCTCGTGGTCATCGACATGCAGCGCGACTTCATCGAGCCCGGCGGCTTCGGCCATGCGCTCGGCAACGACGTGTCGCGCCTCGAAGCCATCATCCCCACCGTCGCGGCGCTGATCGCATTGTTCCGCGCCAAAGGCTGGCCGGTGATCCACACGCGCGAAAGCCACAAACCCGACCTGTCCGATCTCCCGCCCGCCAAACGCGCGCGCGGGAACGGCGCCTTGCGGATCGGCGACGAAGGCCCGATGGGCCGCATCCTTATTCAGGGCGAGCCCGGCAATGCCATCATCGACGCCTGCGCCCCCCGTGAGGGGGAGATCGTCCTCGACAAGCCCGGCAAGGGCATGTTCTGCAAGACCGATATTCATGCGACGCTCGATCGCCTCGGCATCACTCATCTCGTCTTCGCGGGGGTCACGACAGAAGTCTGTGTGCAGACGTCCATGCGCGAGGCCAACGATCGTGGCTTCGAGGGCCTTCTGATCACCGACGCGACCGACAGCTATTTTCCCGAGTTCAAGACCGCGGCGATTGCCATGATCACGGCGCAGAGTGCCATCGTGGGCTGGGCTACGCCGCTCGCGGACCTGCAAGGAGCCGTTGGGTGACCGAGAAACGAGAATTCGATCCCGAAGCCATCGTCGACGCGATGGCGCCGCTGCTTGGTCTCGACATCAGGCCGGAATACCGCCCCGGCGTCGTGACCAACCTGAAGGTCACGGCGGCGCTCGCGGCGCTGTTTCTCGACCCGCCGCTCGACGATCATGCCGAGCCGGCTGCGGTGTTCCATCCATGACGGCTCTGCACGAGAAGACGGCCCTGACGATCGCGACCGAGGTCGCCTCGGGCCACACGACCGCCCGGCAGGTGATCGAGGCGACGCTGGCCCGGATCGACGCCGTGAACCCCCGGATCGGCGCTTTCACGGACGTGACGCACGCGCGTGCTCTCGCCAAAGCCGACGCCCTGGACGCCGCGGCGCGGCAGGGTGGGGCAGCGGGTCGACTGGCTGGCGTGCCGTTCGCGGTGAAGAACTTGTTCGATCTCGAAGGTGTCACGACCCGCGCCGGTTCCAGGATCAACCGCGATCATCCCGCCGCAGCCCGCGATTCCACGCTGGTCGAGAAGCTTGAAGGGGCCGGCGCCATCTGTGTCGGGGCCCTCAACATGGGCGAGTATGCCTATGATTTCACGGGCGAGAATATCCATGATGGACCTTCCCGAAACCCGCATGATCTGACCCGCATGACGGGCGGCTCCTCGGGCGGCTCAGGTGGGGCCGTCGCGGCCGGGCTCGTTCCGATCTCGCTCGGCTCGGACACCAATGGGTCGATCCGCGTACCGGCCTCGCTCTGCGGGCTTTTCGGCCTAAAGCCGACCTATGGCCGCCTCAGTCGCGCTCGCACTTTTCCATTCGTGGCGAGTCTCGATCATCTCGGGCCGCTCGCGCGATCGGTGGCCGATCTCGCACTGAGCTATGACGTCATGCAGGGCGAAGACCCGGACGATCCGGCTTTGGCCCCTCGGCCCGTCGAGCTGACGTCATCGGGCTTGGGGCAGGGCGCCCGAGGGCTGCGAATCGCCGCGGCGGGCGGCTATTTTGCCGACAAGGCGGAACCGCACGCATTGGCGGCAGTGCGCCACTGTGCCGAGGCGCTTGGCGCGACCCGCACGGTGCAGATCCCCGAGGCACATCGCGCCCGTGCCGCGGCCTTCGTGATCACCACGACGGAAGGCGCGGCGTTGCATCTGGAGCGTCTGAAGACCCGGCCGCAGGATTTCGACCCCGCCGTGCGCGACCGCCTTCTGGCAGGCGCGATGATCCCGGCCGCCTGGGTGAACCAGGCGCATAAGTTTCGCCGCTGGTTCAAGGTCGAAGTTGCAAAACTGTTCGAGAGCGTCGACGTCATCCTCGCACCGGCGACGCCTTGCTCGGCCCCGAAACTCGGCCAGACCACCATGGTGCTGGGTGGCGAGACCCTGAACGTCCGCGCCAATATGGGTCTGTTCACTCAGCCGATCTCCTTCATCGGCCTTCCGGTTGTGGCGGTTCCGGTGTGGCGGGATGGGGCCATGCCGATCGGCGTGCAAGTGATCGGCCCGGCATGGCGTGAGGATATCGTGCTGCGCGTAGCCGCGGCCCTGGAGGCGGCCGGTGTGTGCGGGGCGCCGGTGGCGGATGTGGATTTCGCTTCGCCTGTTTGACCTGAAAAAGGTGGCCTTGCGAAACAGGGTCGGGTGACAGGAAATCATAAGCAAGAATTCCCCTCATCCGTCGCGGCTTTGCTACGCCAGCAGTTCTCCGAGAATCTTAAACTCTCGCAGAGTATTCAACCGCTTTCCTTGCTTGTTGCCGGAGAGACCCCTGTTACTCTTGGCGTCATCAGGGGCAGGCGGGGCCGATCATGGTTGTGCGGGTGGCGACGGTCGCGTTCGATGGGATCGAGGCGCGGCCCGTGGACGTGCAGGTCCATATCGCCAACGGCACCGTCATGTTCACCATCGTGGGCCTTGCCGATAAGGCCGTGGGCGAGTCGCGCGAGCGGGTACGGGCAGCGCTCATCGCGTCGGGGCTTGCTCTGCCGGCCAAGCGGATCACGGTCAATCTCGCGCCGGCGGATCTGCCCAAGGAGGGCAGCCACTACGATCTGCCGATCGCCCTTGGCGTCATGGCCGCGATCGGGGCGATCCCGCCGGACGCGCTCGCCAACATGACCGTCGTGGGAGAATTGGCGCTCGACGGCACGATCACGTCCGTGGCCGGCGTTCTTCCGGCGGCCGTCGCCGCGAATGCCCGAGGACACGGCCTCATCTGCCCGAGGGCCTGCGGCCCCGAAGCCGCCTGGGCGTCGCGCGATCTCGATGTCCTCGCGCCCCTCTCGTTGATCCAACTCGCCAATCACTTCAAAGGCACGCAGGTCCTGTCGCGTCCCGAGCCGGCAATTCGTCCCGCGGCCCGGGGCCTGCCGGACCTGCGCGACGTCAAAGGCCAGGAGAGCGCCAAGCGCGCGCTCGAGATCGCCGCAGCGGGTGGCCACAATCTATTGATGAATGGGCCGCCGGGCGCGGGAAAGTCCATGCTCGCGGCCCGATTGCCCTCGATCCTGCCGCCGCTCGATCCCCGCGAGCTCCTCGAAGTGTCGATGATCCATTCGGTCGCCGGGCTCCTGGCCGACGGCCAGTTGAGCGATCGTCGCCCATTTCGTGCCCCGCACCATTCGGCGTCGATGCCGGCCCTGGTCGGCGGAGGGATTCACGCCAAGCCGGGCGAGATTTCTCTGGCGCATAATGGCGTGCTGTTCCTCGACGAGCTTCCCGAATTCGCGACGCCCGTACTCGACTCGCTTCGACAACCTTTGGAGACCGGCGAAGTTGCGATCTCCCGCGCCAACAATCGGGTGACGTATCCGGCGCGCTTCCAGCTCATCGCGGCCATGAACCCCTGCCGTTGCGGCCATGCGCTCGATCCGGCCCAGATTTGCCGACGGCAGCCGGTCGAGCGCTGTATCGCGCAATATACGTCGCGCCTCTCCGGTCCTCTGCTCGATCGCATCGATATGCATATCGACGTTCCGGCCGTGACGGCCGCCGACCTGATTTTGCCCGCCCCCGCTGAAGGGTCCGCAGAGGTCGCGGCCCGGGTGGTCGCGGCGCGCCGCTTGCAAAGCGAACGCTATGAAGCGCTCGGACTGCCGGCCGCAACCAGCAATGCCGCGGCACCGGCCGCCGCGATCGAACAGGCCGTGGCCCTCGATGCAAGCGCCACGGCCTTCATTCGCAACGCCTCGGAAACGATGCGGCTGACCGCACGAGGATTCCACCGTGTGTTGAAGCTGGCCCGAACCTTGGCGGATCTCGAAGATTCGTCATCGGTCCGCCGCGCCCATCTCGCCGAGGCCTTGTCGTACCGCAAGACGCCGGAACGGGCGACGACGCCCGCATAGGACGCTTTGAGAAGGTCGGGTCGACTGCAACGTTCGTGTCGTCTGAAGCAGGGCCGATACTTGCCGGCACCCAACGTCTTAACGACTTGCAACGAAATTTCGGGGTTTCGGGAAGGCGGTTTCAACCTGCGCCAGCCTAAGGTTACCTGACTCGCTCCGTGTGTGGAGGCAGTCTTCGGAGGCGCAGCGACGTTGTGAAAGCGCTCCTGGCGGGTGACGCCGTATGCCGGCTGGTGCTCACCGGCTTCATGATCACGTTCGTGGGCTTGGTTCTCCTGTGGCGGCGTTGGCGCCGCGATGCGCAGGCGCACGCCGTGGATCTGGAAGCCCTCAACGACGAGATCTGGGAACTGCGCGCAGCCGCAGAGGCGCGTGACAGGGCCGAGGCTGCAAGCGAGGCCAAGTCCCGGTTTCTCGCGACCGTCAGTCACGAGATTCGAACGCCGCTCAACGGCATCATCGGGATGGCCGATCTGCTGCGTGGCACGACCCTCGATGGTGAGCAGCAAGCCTATGTAGCTGCCGTGCGAACGTCCGGAATGGCGTTGACGACATTGATTGACGAGATTCTGGACTTCTCCCGTATCGAGGCGGGGCGGCTCGACCTCGCTTGTGAACCATTCGATCTTGTGGCTCTAGTCGAGGGCGTCGTGGAACTCCTTGGTCCGCGGGCGCAGGACAAGGACCTGGAGATCGCCGCCGTGCTGGGCCGAAGCCTGCCGCGATGGATTGTGGGAGATGGTCCGCGCCTCAGGCAGGTCCTGATCAATCTGGCCGGCAATGCGATCAAGTTCACCCAAAGAGGCGGCCTCGGCCTGCGGATCGACCGAGACGGCCAAGACCTTCGTTTCGCCGTCTCCGATACGGGCCCCGGTGTCCCACCCGACCGTCGCGCGGCCATATTCGAGGAGTTCGAGCAAGGCGACAATTCGACGACGCGCCGGCAAGGCGGCACGGGCCTCGGTCTTGCGATCTCGCGCCGCATCATTGCCCGGATGAAGGGACATCTGCGTTTCGACGAACGCGTCGGTGGCGGGTCGGTCTTTTCGTTCACGATGCCGATGCAGGTGGCGCATGGGATCACGGCACCTCACGACCGAGTTCGCTGGCCAGACCTCAAGGGTCGGACCGCGCTGATCGTCTCTCCTGCAACCTTCTTGCCTCCCTTCCTCGCGGAGGAACTGGCAGGCTCGGGCCTGCGCGTCAGCCATGTTGCTGGTGTGGCTAAGGGGCTCGCCTGGATGCGCAGCCACGCAAGCGACTTCATCTTCGTCGACGGCGCGGTGGGAGAGGATGGCGCCCGTACCCTGATCGAGGGCGTCCGCGGTTTCGGAGCAAGCCGCGTGATCCTCATGATGTCACCGCGCGAGCGACACGCGTTTGGGAGCCGGCTGACGACAGACTGCGATGGATGGTTGGTCAAGCCGATCCGCTCGCAATCGCTTGCCGAGCGTCTTGGCCCGATGGCGCCCCGAGCGGCGGCTGCGATCACGTCGCGCCCCGTCGACCCCAAACGAAGGCGAACCGCCCGCGTGCTGCTCGCCGAGGATAATCCTATCAACGCCCTCATCGCCACCCGGACGCTCGAACGCCTCGGTGCGATCGTGACCTGCGTGCAGGATGGAGTGTCCGCCCTCGAAACGCTGACACAATCTATCGAGAGCCGAGTGCCACGGTTCGACCTCGTCCTGATGGACATCTCCATGCCCGGACTCGACGGCTTGGACACGACCCGCCGCCTCAGGGAGCTTGAAGCGCGGCACGGGGTACCCCACCTTCGGGTCATTGCACTCACGGCTCATGCCCTGGAAGAGAAGCTGCTCGCCTGTCGCTTGGCGGGCATGGATGACGTTCTCTTGAAACCGGTCGATCCCGAGGTGTTCGGGCGGCTCCTCGACGAGGGGGCGGCCCTCTCCGCGGCAACGGGGTGACGCGAAGCTGCGGTGTCGGCCCTTGCAGCGTCGAGCACGGCCGTTCCTGTCGAGCCCTCGCCCGCTTATGGATGGCCGGCTAAAGTTGGGTCACCCGACTTCGATCTGCCCGTTGCTATCCTGCACGCGCGGGGATCTCGCTTGAACGCAGTCTCGCCTTACCGTTGATGCGGCCGGCGGCTGTGGCCACGACTGCTTCACCGCGCAGTTTGGCTGACGGATCCTCGATCAGAGCGGACATCGGGATGTCGCTTGTGTCGACGGAGCGGAGCTTTGCCCGACACGCCACAGTGTTTGAGCCCAGACCCTGGTTCTGACGATCGGCGAACCGGCGCTCTGTTTCGATTTTAGCCTGCCGTTAACCAAACTCAGCTTCACTTGTCGCAAGGAGCAAGCGGGCCGACGTCCGTTTGTCTCAGGCGCGACACAGCTCAGGCCACCCGAACGATGCCGGTTCGGTTCGGCGATATGCTGGCTGAACCCGGATGCGGTGAGAAATGGTCTCTTCACGAAAGCCGATCGCATGAGATACGCGTCGGCCGTACCATCTTCCCGCCCAACGTTTTCGGGCCGCTTACCCCCTCGGCGGTATCGACCGCGCTCACTCTTCAAGAGCAGCCTTGTATTGGCAAGCCTGTTTGCAGGCTTTGTGACACTCGACACGCGACCCGCCGTCTGCCCCGGTTCGACGAAACCGGCGGTGGTCTTACAGGCGGTCATCGCTCCACCAGAGCCGCTGAACCCGCTGCTCGATCCAAACTCTTTTGCCGGCGGTACGACGCCGGTCGTCCTGGGGGAGAGCGCTCCCTTGGCGTCAGAGTTCAGGTTCACGCGCTCCGATCCCCCTATCGAGGTCGCGGCAAGCGAGTCCGAGGTCGATCTTCCACCGCCACCGCCAGATGCCTCCCCGCTTGTGGCGGACGTGCCCGTACCTACGCCGCGACCACCGGACCTGCAGACCCCGGTCGTGCGGCCGCCCCTTCGTGCTCCAAGTCGTCAGTTCGCCCAGCGCGGTGATCCTGCGGTTTTGCCATCGTCACCCGTCGATCATCGCTCGTTTTTCGAAAAGGTCTTTGGCCTGAACCAGGCGGCCGGCCCAGCTCTGGGTTACGCCGCACCTGAGGAAGGGCTCTTCGGTTCCGGGCGGCGCCTGACCGACAGTCCCGCCCGCGCCTTTGGAGCGGCAACAGCCGTGTACGAAATCGCGTCCCATACCGTCTACATGCCCGATGGGGCGCAGCTCGAAGCGCATTCGGGTCTCGGCGATCGACTCGATGACGTCCGTTACGTCCACGAGCGGATGCGCGGCCCGACGCCTCCTCATATTTATCAGCTCACCCCGCGCGAGCAGTTGTTCCATGGTGTTCAGGCGCTGCGGCTGAACCCGGTCGGTGGGGGCAATATCTTCGGCCGAACGGGCCTGTTGGCCCACACCTACATGCTTGGCCCGAACGGTGATTCCAACGGCTGCGTGTCATTCAAGAACTACCGGGCGTTTCTGCAGGCCTTTCAGAATGGCGACGTCAAGCGATTGGTGGTCGTCGCCCGCCTGAACTGAACACCCACCATCGCCCGAGCAGCAGGAGCGCCACGGTGAAAAGGCCGGCCGTCAGCCCGATCCAGACACCTGTCGTCGCATTGTTGATCACGAGCACGAAGGCGAGCGGCAGGCCAACGCCCCAATAGCTGAACATGGCGATGAGCATCGGCATGCGCGTGTCCTGAAGGCCCCTTAACATGCCGCCGAGCACCACTTGCGCCGCATCGGCAAGCTGGAAGATACCGGCGATGCCAAGGAGGAGCGCGGCAGCGCGTGTGACGGCCTGGGCGCCCGGCTCGGACGGGTCGATGAAGAGCCCGATGATGGGTTCAGGCACGGTCACGAGGACAACGGCAGACGCGAGCGCCACACCGAGTCCCAGCATCAGCGCCACCCATCCCGCGCGTGCCGAGGCTGCTCGTTTTGCCGCTCCAGCCACCCGCACGGTCGCGGCCTGCGCGATCCCAAGCGGCACCATGAATGTGAATGAGGCCACCTGAAGCGCGATGGCATGGGCCGGAAGCGAGACTGGGTCGTAATGTCCGACCAAGGCGGTCGCGGCGGTGAACATTCCCACTTCGAGCACGATCCCGATGCCAATTGGTGCCCCCAGCCGCCACAGGGTTGCGCAGGCACGCCATGGCACGCGGCCAAGACCCTGAAACAGCCGTAGCTTGCGGAATCGAGGGTCGACCGCGACGGCAACGCTCAGCGCGCCCGCCATGAACAAGTTGGACAGGAATGTCGCGAGGCCGGAGCCCAGCAGGCCCAGCGCCGGTAAGCCGGCATGACCATCGATCAGCAGCCAGTTCAGCACGAAATTGAGCACCACGGCGCCAACGCCGGTCACCACGGCCCAGCGTGGACGTTCAAGGGCGGCGAGGAGCGAGCGCAACACGAGATAGATCAGTGCCGGCAGCAACGACCATTGCATCACGTGAAGGTAAGACGCCGCCTCATCTGCCAGCCGTGACTCCTGGCCGAGCAACCGAAGTACTGGAGCAGCTTCCCAAAGCAGACACCAAACCGGTATCACGACGATGATATTGTTCCAGAAGCCGGCATGAACCAGACGCCGGATGGCATCGGTCGTTGCAACCGCGCCGGAACCGCGTTCGCGGGCCACCAGGGGTGAAATGGCCGCGGTGAGCCCGATGCCGAACATCAAGCAAGTGTTGTAGAGCGCCAGGCCCAGCGTACTTGCCCCAAGAGCCTCGGGATTGATCCTCCCGATCATCGCGGCGCTTGTGAGGTTCATTGCCATTTCGATGGCGTTTGTCAGAATCAGCGGAATGCTGAGCCGCAAGCATGCGCTGAATTCCGACCGCCAGGATGTAGCGCGGCTTTGGTCGATCGTGAGGCTGGACATGCGGTTCTTTACGGCGGTGTGCCGCCCCAGGCTACCGCTACGTCCCCATTGGGCCGATTGACGGGTTTATGGAAGCCAACGTCGCCCGCTACAAAATCCTTGATCCTCGACGGCTCCAGCCAAAGGCTTAGGCAGAAAAGCCGCCAGAGCCCAAGCTGCACATGTTTGAAATTGGGCGCGGCGCGGTGCTCTCGACCGATCCTTCAGCCCGTTGTTTTAGCATCGCGGACAGATGTTCATCACCCGGTCGATGCGTTTCTGTTCCTGCTCGATCACGCGGTCCATATCATCAACCGACTTGGTTTGAGTGGCTCCCATATGCGGTGAACGTGTCGGGCCTGCATGAGGGTATCGCGGCCCAGACGGGTCTGAAGCCGTTTGCGCCAGTGCCATGCTCGCGCTCGCGAGAAACGCGCATGAAGCCAGGATGGGTGCGATTTTCATCGTCTGAGTCTCCTTGCCAAGGCGGCCTCTCCACTCCGCCTCACATTTAGGTAGTGCCCGACCGCAGTGCCGTCGATCCATCTGGAACATCAGCTTTTTGTGAAGAAGGAAGGAATGCGGCAGGCCGCGAAACACGCGTGTTGAACCTCTCCGAACGTGTTGCCGAGCCGACCTCAACCCGATCCAACATGGCGTCGCCCCGGCGGACGCCTTATGGCTGTGGTTTGATCTCAACTCCCGACCGGGACGGTAGACGCATGAACGGTTCCCTGATCCCAATTTTCGACGGCCACAATGACACGCTGCTGCGATTGGCGACGCGCGGGGCCGAGACGGCCGCTGACCGCTTTTCAGGGCGTGTGACGCAGGGTCATATCGACCTACCGCGCGCCAGGAGCGGCGGTTTCGTGGGCGGCCTTTTCGCAGTATTTCCGCCGCCGCTCCGCATGCCGAATATGACGTCGTCCATGAAGGGCGCATCCTACGACATGCCGCTCCCCGAGTTGCTCGCGATGGAGACGGCCCAAGCCTCGACGCTGAGCATGTTCAGTGTCTTGCTCCGGCTCGAACGGGACTTTCCTGAAGATCTCGCTGTTTGTCGCACGATGCCGGAGATCCGAAACGCCATCGCGGCCGGCAAGATCGCCGCGGTGCTTCATATCGAGGGCGCGGAGGCCATCGACCGGGATTTCGTGGCGCTCGACGTGCTGCATGCGGCCGGCTTACGTTCGCTCGGCCTCGTTTGGAGTCGGCCGAATATCTTCGCCCACGGCGTTCCGTTCCGGTTCCCGAGTTCGCCCGATACCGGCGAAGGACTGAGCGAAGCCGGAAAGCAACTCGTCAAGGCCTGCAACGAACGTCACATCATGATCGACCTGTCGCACCTCAACGAAAAGGGATTCTGGGACGTTGCTGCGCTCACTTCGGCGCCGCTGGTTGCCACACATTCCAACGTGCATGCTCTCTGTCCGTCGGCCCGCAACCTCACGGGCCGCCAGCTCGATGCGATCCGCGAGAGCCGAGGCATGGTGGGCCTGAATTTCGCGACCTGTTTCCTGCGACCGGACGGTGCCATGCGGGCCGACACGGACCTCGATCTGATGGTGCGCCACCTCGATGCGCTGCTCGAACACCTGGGGGAGGACGGTGTCGCTTTCGGCTCGGACTTCGACGGCGCCGTGGTGCCTGCAGAACTCCGCGATGTATCCGGCCTTCCCCGGCTTGTGGAGCGTCTGCGCCAATCGGGCTACAGCGAGGCCTTGCTCCGCAAACTCTGTGCGGAGAACTGGTTTTCGATGCTCGATCGGACGTGGTCACCGTCGACCGGAAACTGAACCCACAGGACATTCCGAACACCGTCTTCACAGAAGCGGGCCGGCCTGAGAAAGTGGCGAAATGACCAAACTCGATAATGCCCGTCTCGATCGGGTTCTTCAGGCGCTTCCTCGGACCTACGCCGGCCCGGGTGGCGCCGTCGCAGTGCTGCGTGAAGGCGAGGTTCTCGTCCGGCATGCCTGGGGATTTGCCAATGCGGAACGGCGCACAGCCTTCACACCGCAAACCTTGTTCCGGATGTGTTCCATCACCAAGCAGTTCACCTGCGGCTTGGTGCTGGACGCCTTTCCCGACCCGTCGGTGCTTGACTCCGATGTCGGGGCACGTCTGCCGCATTTGCGGCAACCCGCGCCGGATTTTCTGCACCTCTGCCACAATCAGTCGGGGCTGAGGGACTACTGGGCCGTCGCTATGCTGCAAGGGTCACCGGTCGAGGCACCGTTCGGCGATGCCGAAGCCATGCGCCTGATCCGCGGCACGCAAACCCTGCAATTCGCGCCGGGCACCCGCTATTCCTATTGCAACAACAATTTCCGGATCGTCTCTGACATTCTGGAAACCCGCACCGGGAGAAGTTTCGCGGAGCTGCTGAGAACGCGAATGTTTGAGCCGGCCGGAATGTCCACCGCGTTCCTGGCCGCCGATACGCGGGCCATGCCGGACGGCACGGAAGGTTATGAAGGCAACCAAGCCATTGGCTTTCGTGCGGCCGAGAACCGCATCATCTGGACCGGCGATGCCGGCATCGGCGCAAGCCTCGACGATATGATCGCCTGGGAGCAGTTCATCGACAGCACCCGTGATGACTCGCACGGTGTCTATGCGGGCCTCGCGGCCCCGGTCCGGTTCGCCGATGGCGCGGAAGCCGCCTACGGGTTCGGACTCAGCCGGAGGCCCGAATTCGGTCGTCTTGTCGTCGGGCACGCCGGGGCGTTACGAGGCTGGCGCAGTCAGCGAATCTTCGTCCCCTCGGAGCGTATCTCCGTCGTGGTGCTGTTCAATCATCTTGCGGATCCGCACGCGGCCGCCCTCGAGCTTCTCGGCGCGATGCTGGGCGAAGATCACCCCGCCCCAGACCGAACGATGCCGTGGCCGGATTGGGTTGGTACCTACGTGGAACCGGAGACCGGCTTGGCTGTGCGTATCGAGCCTGCCAGGGCGGGGGAGGTTCGATTGCGGTATGGCCAGACCCCCGAGCGCCTCAACCTTTCCGCTGACGGAACGGCAGGCGACATCGGTACGCGTCTCGTTTCAAGAGGCGATGGCCTCTGGATGCACCGTCCGCAGGACAATCAGAGCTCGATGCTGCGCCCGTGCAGCGGGCAGCTGTCTCTCGATGTCGCGGGCCGCTTTCACTGCGAAGAGATCGATGCCGACTTGAGCGTGGTTGACGGGGGCGGCGCGCTCTACGGCGGCTTTTCCGGTCTGCTTGGCCAGGGCCGAATGGAATTGCTCGACCCGATCGGCCCCGACCTCTGGGCCCTGCCTTGCCCACGCGCTTTGGATCATACCCCACCCGGCGACTGGACCTTGGCCTTTCGCCGCGACGGCGCCGGGAAGGTGGACCATGTGAACGTCGGCTGCTGGCTCGCTCGCGGGCTGTCCTATGCAAGAGTCGGCTAACAGAGCTGCCGGCTATCCACCGAAATCACCCGGCTCCGCCCCGGTGCCCTCCCGTGCGTGCCGAACCATGCCGATCTGCGGCGGGAAGGGCAGGCGGATGTCGCAGGCAATGCCGTCTCGATTGAAAGCGAAGTCGACGTCCGCCCTGATCTGATAGCGGAGGGTCCGCTCCAGCACCTCACTGCCAAAGCCCCGATGGGACGCCTTCGCAGGCGCGACAGGCACGCCGCTTTCCTCCCAGCGGAAATGAAGCACTGGTTCAATCCCACTGTCCTCTGACACCTTCCAAGTCACGGCGACGCGACCGTTTGCGGCAGTCAGGGCTCCGAACTTGATCGCGTTGATGGCGAGTTCATGCAGTGCCAGGCCGAAGCTTTCCGCAGCCTTAGGGCGCAGGTAGATCTTAGGTCCGGCCAGATCAGCCTGATCGCCCTCTCTCGCCAAATGCGCCAATAGCTCATCCGCCACCATCGAATGCAGATCGATCCCATCGGGAGGACTCTGGGCGATCGCATTCTGTACCCGCAGGATAGCGTCAAGCCGGCCCTCCAGATGGGCCGCATATTCGTCGAGTGTCGCGCTGGTTTCGGCGGAGCGGCGCACGACGGCCCGCACCAGGGCCAGCGTGTTCCGGACCCGGTGGCGAAGCTCGGCCGGCATCTCCCGATCGTCGAGGAGGCGACGCAGACGTGCATTGTCGGCCTCGAGGTCTCGGATCCTTGTCTCAAGAGGGTGATCCGGCATATTCGCACGTTCCGCTTCGAGATTGATCTTGCTCCACCGCAGCTATGAGGCGCTGCCCTGGTGTTCGTACTGATCCGCTCTACTGGTTCATATGGAGATAACTGGGTTCGAAATTCGCCAACGCGCGCAGGCTCTCTTCATTGTAAATTCTAAGCCGCTTGCCTCTTAGCCCGACCAAGCCACCACCGCGAAGCTCCTGCAGCGAGCGGTTCACGTGGACTGTGGACAGCCCCATGGCGTCGCCGAGATCGGCCTGGGTCACGGGAAACTCGCAGTCGACCCCATTCGTCATCCCAGCGGATTTCAAGCGTAAGGAGATCTCGCAGAACAGATGCGCCAGACGCTCCGTCGCCGTGCGCCGCCCCAGGCTGACGGTCCATTCTCTTTGAATTTCGGACCTGACGAGCATATCCCACCAGAAGCACTCCTGGAGGGTCGCCGATTGCGTCGTGATGGCCTGCATCGTTTCGGCCGGGATGCGCGCCAACGTCACCGCTGTCAGCGTTCCGAGGGACTGGCCAGCAGTCTTCAGCAAAAACATAGGCGGGTCGCAAAGGTCCCCTGGCAGGAGGAGGGACGTAATCTGCCGACGTCCATCCTGCAGATGTTTGTAGTGGCAAGCCCAGCCCTCGAGGATCACATGAACGAAGCGAGGGGCATCGCCTTGTTGCACGATGTCTTCGCGGGAACCGATACGCTGTACCCGCTCGAGAGCATTGTCGAGGGCCTCTTCGTCCGTGCGCGAGAGCTGCCTGAAATTCAGGAATTTGCGAGCGAGCGGATTGGCGAGGCGTCGTCCTTGCTGCCGTGGTGCGACAAACCGTTCTGGACGAGCATCCATTGGATCCAACATCAAGTAGAAAACGCCTTCCTGAAGAAGGTCAAATCCGCATGTCTCGATTGGTTGCAGATGCCGCTGCAATTGTTCGCCGGCACGGCTGTCGGGCTTCAATCTCAATCGTTCAGCTGAGTCGATTTGTAGCGTCGCACATCACCTTTCACTGGCCAGCGCAGGTGCCGGCTCTATTTCCGTGCAGGGGCAAACGTATTCGAGGAGAGTTGAACATGTCAGGAGTTGCTCAAGGCCTTGTCCGTCGTGCCGCAGCGGCAAGCGTCGCCGCGGTGTCGCTTTTGGTGGTCACCGTCGCGGTGACGGAGCCGGCTTCGGCCTTCGGACCGCATGGTCATGGCGGCGTCTATCGTCCGCACGGCGGGTTCCGGCACCACGGGCTTGGTGTCGGTGCCGCTGTCGGGCTTGGCGTCCTCGGGGCTGCCGCGGCTGGTGTCGCGGCAAGCCATTATTATAACGGCTACCCGGCCTACACGGATGGAACTCATCCCGGATATGGCTACGACTACTATCCGGATCATGGCGGATACTACGGCCCCTATTGAGGGACGTCGAGCATCGGCGGCGACCGGACTGCAACGCCTAATCACGGCGGCGCTGCACTGGCCGCTGAGTCTAGCGTGGCTGCCGATGTGCTCGGAGGCGTCGGCGCTATCGGACCAGTCATGAAGCCGGTTCGTGGCTTTCGGGGGCGCGGCAAATCGCACGCCGGGCCCCTCAAATCAACGGGAACGGGCCAGCGCCGGACGCATTGTGGTGGACATTCCTGTGAATTGGAGCTCGCCGTGACATCCCATCTCCGTCCCCGAGGCGCCATCCTCTCGGCATTGCTCATTTGCGCCTCCGCCGGCGGCGTACAGGCCTCCGACATCAAGGGCGCGGCGGAGTCCGGCTCGAAAAGCGTGAAAGCGCCGGCCGGCAGAGCGACACTCGAACGTGTTGCTCATTTCGATCGCCAAGTCACCGGCGTCGCAGTGTCTGAGCAGGGGCGGATCTTCGTCAACTTCCCTCGATGGTCGGAGGATGCCCCGATCTCCGTGGCGGAATTGAAGGACGGCAAACTCGTTCCCTATCCGGACACCGAATGGAACCGCTACCGGAATGCTGCGCCCCTCTCCCCGAACGATCATTTCGTCTGCGTGCAGGCCATGACGGCGGATGGCAGGGGCAATCTCTGGGTTATCGATCCTGCGGCGCCCAACACCGAGTTCATCGTGCCGGGTGGGCCCAAGCTCGTGAAGATCGATCTCGCATCGAACAAGGTGGTGCAGACTTTCGCATTCGACACTGACGTGGCTCCGCAGGGCAGCTACCTGAACGACGTCCGGTTCTCGCGCGACGGCAAATGGGCCTACATGACCGACTCCGGCGCCACGGGAGCTCTGGTGGTGGTCGATCTGGCGACCGGCAAGGGACGCCGGATCCTCGTCGGTGATGCCTCGACAATGCCTGACAAATCCGTGAAGGTCGTGGTGGACGGGGTCAAAGTCCAGCAGCCGGATGGCCGTGGCGTGCAGTTTGCCGCCGACAGCATCTCGATCGATCCGAAAGGCGAGTTTCTCTATTGGCAGCCCCTCACGGGTGCCACCCTCTATCGCATTCCCACTGCGGCATTGCAGGACCCGGCGCTTACTCCTGATCAGGTCAAGGCGAAGGTGGAAAAGGTGGCGGACACGCAACCCAATGATGGTTTGTGGACCGACGCGGCAGGCCGCCTTTTCTTCACGAACCTCGGCGAAAGCGCGATCACGACACTTGAACCAGACGGAAAGAAGATGACCCTGGTGCAGGACACTCGATTGCGATGGCCCGACACATTCGCTGAAGGCCCGAATGCCACACTTTATGTGACGAACTCGGCCATCAATGACTCGCCCCGGTTCAACGCCAAAGGGTGGAAGAGCACCTCGATCAATCTTTGGAAGATCGTGCCGAAGACCAAGGATGCCATCGCGGACAATCCCGCTTTCGGAAAATAGGCGCCACCTTCAGGTTGCGAGGCGCGGCCGGCTCAGTGCGGCATGGGTGACTGCGCCCCGAGCCTGACCAGCTTAGGCCATTCCGCCGTAATGGTTTTCTCGGTCTGAGACTGCCACCCTGGGGGCGCTGGTTCGATCGGCGTGGTACCCGCACCGGGCACCATATGAACCAAATGGAAATGTTCGTCTCTCAGACGCGCCAAGAAGGCCGGCAGCATGTCTGCTGTCTGGGCCCTGGCGTCGTGGAGCAAGATGATCCCGCGCCCCGCAGCCTCCAGGCGGCTCATCAAGAGTGCGAGTTCGCGAGCCGGGGTCATGGGCACCCAGTCCGATGCCCATAGATCGGCACCGAAAACCGTGATGTGGCGGGACGCGAGCCATTGATCGAGAGCCGCCGTGTCGGCAAAGCCCGGATAGCGGAAGAAGGGCACACGCGGCGTTGTATCATCGCTGCCGTAGCCTGCTTTGTTGACAGCCCTGATGCCCTGATCGATGTCGGCCCGCGCGGCAGCGTCGGTCAAACCACGAAGCGTGATGTCGGGATGGGAGAAGCTGTGGGAGCCCACGGTGTGGCCCTCGGCGAGTTCCTGACGAACCAGGGATGGCTCTGCAGCGGCGTTGCGGCCGATCAGGAAAAACGTGGCATGTACGCATTCTTTCGCAAGCGCCGCGAGGACCCGCGGGGTGGTGGCGCGCACGGGGCCGTCGTCGAACGTGAGAACCACCTCATGGTCGGCGAGGGCAAGTGTTTCGGGATAGGTCTTGAGCCCAAGATCAAGCGCCGTCTGGTCGCCGATGGTCACGACGCGCGATACGCCAAGAGTGTTCGACGTCGTGGGGCAGGGGGGCGGCGCCTCCGCCGCCATGCCGCGCCCGCTTGCGGCGAGGCAAGCGGTCACTACGATGGCTCGTAAGATCGTCGGGAACATGAAGAAAACGGGCTCCATCGAGTCGATGTGCCTGTAGCACAACCGTCGATTTAAACCGTGCTTGGATCACGTGGCCGCAGAAAACGATACACCTGCTGCGATCCGCCCGGCATCTTTAATGTGCTATTACCAACTTCCGCCTAGTTTGACCCCTCATTGTCCCTGAGGTCTCGATCCCGGCATGTCTCTGGTGAAACTCCTCCTCGGTTGCCTCGGCGCTCTGCTTCTTGCCGGCTGTTCGACTGTCGAGATGGCGGGCAGCCACATTCCGGCCGACCTGCCGCAGCCAACCGATTTTCAGGTGCATGGCATCGATGTGTCGAAATACCAGGGTCTGATCGACTGGGATCAGGTCCGGCAATCGGGCGTGCAATTCGCCTGGATCAAGGCCACCGAAGGCGGCGACAACGCCGATTCGCAGTTCCAGCGCAATTGGATGGCCTCCCGAGCGGCCGGCATTCCCCGAGGTGCCTACCACTTCGTCTATTGGTGCCGGCCGTGGCAGGAAGAGATGCGCTGGTTCGAGCAGAACGTGCCCGTCGAGGACGATGCGCTCCCGCCGGTGCTTGATGTCGAAGCCACGCCGACCTCGAAGACCTGCAAGCGAACCCTCTACCGCGACGAAGTCCTCGCGCAGATGCGGCAGATGTTGCAGGAAATGGAGCGGCATTTCGGCAAGCGCCCCGTGATCTACAGCACAGTCGATTTCTACGCCGGCATTCTGGCGGGGGGCGGTCTGTCAGACTATCCGATCTGGGTGCGCAGCACGAAATATTCGCCCTCGGTGAAGTACGGCAGCCGTCGTTGGCACTTCTGGCAATACCAGTCCGATGGGCGGATTCCGGGCATCAGCGCCAAGGTGGACCGCAATGCTTTCTTCGGGACGCCCGGCCAGTGGCAGGCGTTTCTGAGTGGCCATCAGCTGCCTCTGACCTATTGAGGTCGGAGCAGCCCCGGTAGCGAGACCCCCTTCGGCACGCTTGCCATCGACGCAAGGTTCTCTCCGGCGGTGAGGCCCCGAGGCCGTCAGAGGCCTTTCGGATTGCCTGGAAGGATCTCGAACTGGTCCGTTCCGCCGTCCTGGTCGGCGAAAGTGCCGGTCGTCCCGCTCACATGCGGCGTCACGCAGGTCCGGTCGTCCTCGTCAGGGAAGTCGAGGCATACTTTGCCGTCGCCGAAAGTCCATCGGCCAACAGCCTTGCCGTCCTGATCGACATGTCGAATGGTGCCGTCCGGTTCGAAATATTCCATGTAGCTGCCGGCTTTCGACGTCACGATGATCGTGTTGCCGATGAGGGTCTGCCACGCGGCACTCCCGTCGATCGAAGGCGGTGGCGCGTCTTCGGCAGCCACTTGCGTCGGGAGAAAGCCGGCGAAGATGGTCAGCAGAACTAGGCGTTGGGACAGAAGCCGGCCGCCGATCATGTTGCGTGTCCTTCCCCAAACCTCGTAAATCCCGGACCACGCAGGTCGTTCGGGCCCGCGCGCAAGGCGAGATTTACCATGCCGACTGCTGCGAACGCCATTCCGACCCTGCAGGTTCACGGCAGCGTTGTGCCACGACTCGGGTTCGGTACCTGGCGTCTCTCTGGCATCGCATGTCGCGAGGCGGTCGCGACGGCTCTCTCCCTTGGATATCGTCATATCGATACCGCTGCGATGTACGGCAACGAGGTGGAGGTCGGTGCGGCCCTGGCCGCTTCCGGGCAGGCGCGGGACACGCTCTTTGTGACCACGAAAGTGTGGCGTGACGACCTTCGGCCGGACGATCTGCTGCGGTCGGCCGAGGCCAGCCTCGACCGCCTCAAGCTCGATCATGTGGATCTGCTTCTGATCCACTGGCCCAACGCCGCGGTGCCGCTGAGCGACACGATGGCGGCTCTCAACGAGGCCGCCGACCGTGGCTGGACGCGCCATGTGGGTGTTTCGAACCTCCCCGTGGCTCTGTTGCGGGAGGCCCGGCAGGCCTCGCGCCGGCCCATTTTCGCGAACCAGTGCGAGTATCATCCAGGCCTCGACCAGACCACGCTGATCCAGGCGTGCCAGGCGGGGGACACCGCCTTCGTGGCCTATCGTCCGCTGGGGCAGGGACGGCAACTGGCGGACCCGCTCATCGTCGGCATTGCTGAACGGCATGGCGTGACTCCGAGCCAGGTGGTTTTGCGCTGGCATATGCAGCAGCCCGACCTCGTCGCGATCCCCCGGTCTGCCAATCCGGCGCATATCGCTGAGAATGCGGCTGTCTTCGATTTCGTCCTGACTGAGTCCGAGATGGACGCGATCTTTCGGCTGAGCCGACAGAATGACCGTCACGTGCAGCCCGATTTCGCCCCGGTCTGGGACGCGCCCGCCTGGGACGCGCCGTGAGCAACGGCGATGTTCTTTGTCGTTTCCAAGATCGTCTGGTTTGTTGTCGCGCCTCTCAACGCGATGTTGTTCCTGCTCATCTTTGGTCTTCTCTGCGGCGCGACGGGATGGCGCCGAACCGGACGGGCCGCAATCTGGGCCGCCCTCGTTGCATTGCTGCTCATCGGCTTCTCCCCGCTCGGCGTTCTTCTGCTGCGTCCCTTGGAAGACCGGTTTCCGCAGCCGTCTGCGGATTTCGCGGCACCGACCGGGATTGTGGTGCTCGGCGGCTCGACCGACGAGGTGATCAGCGATGCGCGACATCAGGTGACCATCGTGGATGCCGCCACGCGCGTCACGGCGGCAGTCGAATTGGCTCGGCGATTTCCGAATGCCAGGCTGGTCTTTTCCGGCGGGTCAGGTGCCTTGCTGCTGAGGCAGCGCACCGAAGCCGAGGACACCCGCCAATTGTGGATCTCCATGGGCGTCGCACCGGGGCGGATCACGACAGAGGACCAGTCTCGCAACACCGACGAGAACGCCCGCTTTACCTTTGCGCTCATCAACCCCAAGGCCGACGAACGCTGGCTCCTCGTCACTTCCGCCGCGCACATGCCTCGCGCCATGGGACTGTTCCGCGCCGTGCACTTCCCGGTTATTCCCTATCCGGTCGACTATCGCACCTCCGGGACGTGGGCCGATTTCCTCATCCCACGCGACGCGACCCTGGGGTTTGTCCGCTTCACAATTGCGCTGCGCGAATGGGTGGGCCTCGCGGTCTATCGGGCGACCGGACGGATCGGGGCTTTGTTTCCGGCTCCCGGTTGAGCGAAGCACGAGAGATCCGCGATCTTATGGATCACGGATCGTGATGGCAGCCATTGCGAGTTTTCACTTGTGCGACGTGCCGGTCCCACGACATTTCGCCTGGAAGCACGAGGATCGCCGCCATGAACTGGACACTCACGATCGGGAACAAGGCTTATTCGTCTTGGTCTCAACGTCCCTGGATTCTCCTGCGCCATTTCGACATTCCATTCACGGAACGCGTGGTTCCGCTCGACCGAGCAACCACGAGCGTCGACATTCAGCAGCACTCGCCAACCGGGCGCGTTCCCGCCCTGCAGGCAGGAGACCTCGTGATCTGGGAATCGATCGCGATTGCCGAGTTCATCGCCGACCGCTTCCCGGACAAGGCGATCTGGCCCGTGGACCCGGATGCCCGCGCCATCGCGCGCTCGCTGGCGGCCGAGATGCATGCCAGCTTCACGCGCCTGCGCCAGCATTGCCCAACCAACTTCCGTCGGCCACAGCGGGCCATCGCGATCCCCGATGACGTGCGGCACGATGTCGATCGCATTGAGGCGGCATGGTCCGCGACCCGGCAACAATGGGGGCAGGGCGGTCCTTTCCTGTTCGGCGCCTTCACGGCCGCGGATGCGATGTATGCTCCGGTGGTGAACCGCTTCTGGACCTATGACATCCCGGTCAAAGGGGAGACACGCGCCTATATGGAAGCCATGATGGCATTGCCCGCGTGGCTGGCCTGGATCGAGGGTGCCAAGGCGGAGCCCTGGTTCATCGACAAATACGAGGCGATCTGAAACGCCGATCGGGAAGCATGGTCTTCGCGACCATGCTGGTCTAATCAGGCCGCATGCCGCTTCATCTTCTCAAACTCTGCGTCGGTGCGGAGTCGATTGCCGACCTCGAAGGCTGGATCGTCGAGCGTCTGGCCGAGGGTACCCGCCTTGGCGCGATCGCCGAGCAAAAGCACACAACCCGCATGGTCCCGACGCGGGCTCCCGAACTCCTCGACGGCGGCTCGCTGTTCTGGGTGATCAAGGGGCAGATCGCGGCCCGGCAGGTGCTTCAAGATATCCGCCCCTTCACGGACGACGCCGGAATCGGACGCTGCCATCTCGTGTTGTTGCCACGGGTCATCCCGGTCGACCCGCGTCCCTGTCGGCCCTTCCAAGGCTGGCGCTATCTGAAACATGATGCAGCGCCGCCTGATCTCGATCGAATCGGCCACGATGTCTTGGAGATGCCTGAACCTCTGCGGCGTGAATTGCGGTCACTCGGACTTATCTGAAGGGTGCGATAGATCCGTCCCCGGATCCCGGTCACCCTTCAAACCGAGCCATTCGCGTGACAGTTCATTCTTGCTGGTTGCCTTCGCCATCGACCACAGCAATCGCGTGTCGCGGCGAGAACCCTGCGCGGATCAGGCTCCGGATGTCTTTGTCGCGATACAGTTCAGGGGATCTGGAGCGAAACGGGCCGAGCCGTTTGCGGGCCGCGAACCGGCGCGCCTGAGCGGCCTCGTCGTCAACCATGATCGCGTCGAGCTCGGCCTGGCGCGGATCGATCCCTTCGGCCGCCAAGGCGAGGCGCACGCGTGCTCGCGGCAAACCCTTATGCACAAGCCGCTCTGTCCGAGCGACAGCGAAGGCGGTATCGTCTAAAAGCCCAATCTGGTTGAGCCGTCGAACCACCTCGTCGAGAAGGCTGGCCACTTCGGACGCATCCATGTGGGGCAGCTTGCGTGTGTCGTGCCAGCGCTTGACGCGGCGTTCGAGAACCTGGCGTAAGCGATGAGTCGATGCCGAATATCGAGCCAGGTAGCCGGTTGCCATTCGCATGATCATTGCCGCATCCAAGCCGTTCTGATCGTTCTCCCGCATTCTGATTCGCTCTTTCCGCAGGATACCCCGCTCTGTCATCATTGTGTCAGACGCCATGGCTGACATCGTTGATCTACGATTCGAGCGCCGCCCTTGATCAGGTCTCCCGACACCCCGCCCATGACAGATGACATTGCCTTGTTGGCGGCGTTCGTCCAGGCGCTTCCGCAACCCGTGCTGGTGCTGTCCTCGGACATGCGCATCGTCGCCGCCAATGCACCGGCGTCCGCGATATTGTCTGGTCTCCGGGTGGGCGGGCCGCTCGCCCTTTCATTGCGGGACCCGACCGTTCTCGATGCGGTTCGGCGCGTCGATGGAGGCGGGGGTCCCGAGACGGTGATCTGGCGCGACCGCGTTCCCGTCGAGCGGGCTTTTGAAGTGGCCGTGGCCCGGCTCGAAAGTCCGGGACGCGAGCGAGCCGTTGTCCTCACGCTGCACGACCAGACGGAAGCACGGCGGATCGAACGCATGCGGGCCGACTTCATTGCCAACGCGAGCCATGAATTGCGGACACCCCTCGCATCGCTCCTCGGCTTCGTGGAAACCTTGCAGGGCCCGGCGCGCGAGGACCCCGCCGCCCGCGCCCGATTTCTCAGCATCATGGCTGACCAAGCCCGAAGAATGGCGCGGCTGATCGACGACCTTCTGTCCCTGTCCCGCATCGAGCAGAAACGCCACATCAAACCCTCAAACCCCGTCGACCTCTCCGGGCTGGTGTCTCATGTTGCCGACACGCTGACGCCTCTCGCCAAAGACAGCGGTCTCGTGCTCCGCCTCGACGTTGCACCGGTGGTGGTCCAGGGGGACCGCGACGAGCTGCTCCGCGTGGCCGAAAACATCATTGAGAATGCCATCAAATACGGCAAACCCAGCGGACCGATCATTGACGGCGGACGTCAGCTCGGGATCGACATCAGCGTCGAAGCAAAGCGCGACTGGGGAGTGATCACGGTTCGCGACCAAGGCGACGGGATCGCGTCCGAACACCTGCCGCGGCTGACCGAGCGCTTCTATAGGATCGACGCGGGCCAGAGCCGCGCCAAAGGCGGCACGGGCCTCGGACTCGCTCTCGTCAAGCATATCGTTGCCCATCATCGTGGACGGTTCGAATTCGACAGCATCGTCGGCAAAGGGTCGACATTTTCGGTGTCGATCCCTCTACTGCACAAATAAGAAAGATAATACAGCGGCTTACGATGTCATTGATGCGACACTTAAGTGTCGTATGCAGCATACGCTAGACCGATAGAACGACGATGACCGGGGTTCGCCACACGGCGGGCCGTCGGCAAAACATCACAGGATGTCCTATGTCCACGACTTGGTTTGCGCGTTCTGCGCTTCTTGCCGCCGCGCTGACGGCCGGCACATGGTCCGCGAAAGCCGCTGATATCTCAGGCGCTGGCGCAACATTTCCCTATCCGATCTATGCCAAATGGGCCCAGGACTACAAAGCCAAGACCGGTACTGGCATCAATTATCAGTCCATCGGTTCCGGTGGCGGAATCAAGCAGATCAAGGCCAAGACCGTCACGTTTGGCGCAACCGACGCGCCTCTGATGGAAAAGGACCTCAACGAGGCCGGTCTGGAACAATGGCCGATGGTCATGGGCGGGATCGTTCCCGTCGTGAACCTTGATGGCGTCAAGGGCGGCGATCTGACGATCGATGGGCCGGCGCTGGCCGATATCTTCATGGGCAAGATCACCAAATGGAATGACCCTGCCTTGGTCAAGCTCAACCCGGGTGTGAAACTCCCCGAAGCCGCGATCGTGGTCGTGCATCGCTCCGACGGGTCGGGCACCACCTTCAACTTCACCGATTATCTCTCCAAAGTATCGGCCGATTGGAAATCGAAGGTCGGTGAAAATACCGCGGTGGAATGGCCGGTCGGCATCGGCGCGAAGGGCAACGAGGGTGTCGCCAACAACGTTGGCAATACCAAGGGTTCGATCGGTTATATCGAATATGCCTATGCCAAGCAGAACAACCTGACCTTCACCAAGATGGTGAACAAAGACGGAAAGGTGGTTGCTCCGACCGTCCCGTCCTTCACGGCGGCCGCTGCCAACGCCGACTGGGCTCATGCCCCCGGCTTCTATCAGATCCTGACCGACCAGCCCGGTGCCGAATCCTGGCCCCTGACGGCGGCGACCTTCATCCTGATGCACAAGCAGCCGGCTGATGCGGCGGCTTCGCAGGAAGCGGTCAAGTTCTTCACCTGGGCTTTCGATCACGGCGACAAGGATGCCGAGGCGCTCGACTATATCCCGATGCCGCAGAACGTCGTGGCGCTGATCAAAAAGGCCATCGTGACCGACATCAAGGGCGTCAAGATCGACTGATCCGAGAGGTCGGGTCCAGTTTCTCCAGCGGGTTCAGGTGTGCCTGAGCCCGCTGGACCATTAGGATGCGAGTGAAGCCGAGCTGATCGTAGATCAGTTGTGCGTTCCACTTGTGTCGCCGGCGTATTCCCGAGGGGGGAAGATGCAACGGGAGGAAGGTTTTTGGCCAATATCGCACTAGGTGGCAGCGCATCCCACGTGTCAGGGGAAACGACTCGGGTCGCCCGCCTTCAGAAGTTCAAGTCTTGGGATGCGCTGTTTTCCGGCTTGACCCGATCGGCCGCCATCGCGGTTCTGGTTCTGCTCGGCGGTGTCGTCGTCTCCCTCATCGTAGGGTCGCGGCTTGCCTTTCAGACGTTCGGACTGAGCTTCCTGACCCGGGAAGTGTGGAATCCGGTAACGGATCAATATGGCGCGCTGGCCCCGATCTACGGGACCCTCGTGACGTCGCTGATCGCCATGGTCATCGCGGTTCCCGTGGGTCTTGGTATTGCGATCTTCCTGACGGAGCTATGCCCCTATCGCTTGCGTCGGCCGATCGGTATCGCGATCGAACTGCTGGCCGGTATTCCGAGTATCATTTACGGCATTTGGGGCCTCTTCGTCTTCGCACCCTTTCTGCAGCAATATGTCCAGCCGGCCTTGATCACCGTTTTTGGCCCGATTCCCGTGCTGAACATGGTCTTCGCCGGTCCCCCTTACGGCATTGGGATTTTCACGGCCGGCATCATCCTCGGCGTTATGGTCCTGCCTTTTGTCAGCTCGATTTCGCGCGACGTCTTTGAAACGGTCCCTCCCGTGCTCAAGGAAGCCGCCTACGGGATCGGATGCACGACACGCGAGGTCGTGACCAATGTGGTGATCCCACACTCCCGCACCGCGATCGTTGGAGGAGTGATGCTAGGGCTTGGCCGGGCGTTGGGTGAAACCATGGCCGTCACCTTCGTGATCGGCAACGCGCACAAGATCTCAGCTTCTATTCTCTCGCCAGGCACCACGATTTCGGCGTCGATCGCCAACGAATTCACGGAGGCCGTTGGCGATATCTACACCTCATCTCTGATCGCCCTCGGGCTGATCCTATTTGTGATCACATTCATCGTGCTGGCGATCGCGAGGCTCTTGCTGATGCGCATCAACAACCGTGCGAGTGCCTAAGCCATGATTGTCAGCGTTTTTCCCCCGGCGCGTCGGCGTTCGAACAGCATCTTCCTGGCGCTTTGCATGGGTGCGGCCCTGTTCGGCCTTGTCTTCCTCGTGCTCATCTTGATTTCGCTTCTCTACAACGGGATTGCGGGCCTCTCGCCTGCCGTATTCATGGAGATGACCCCGCCGCCGGGAAGTGCGGGCGGTCTCTTGAACGCCATCTACGGCAGTGTCGTGATGACGGTCATCGGAGTGGTCATCGGAACGCCGATCGGGATGCTGGCCGGGACCTATATGGCGGAATACGGTCGGTATTCGAAGCTCAGCAGTGTTGTGCGCTTTCTGAACGACATTCTTCTGAGTGCCCCTTCGATCATCATCGGCCTTTTCGTCTATGAGATCCTGGTGGCGCCGATGGGACATTTCTCGGCTCTCGCGGGTGCGGTCGCCCTCGCCATCATCGTGATCCCCATCGTGACCCGCACCACCGAAGACATGTTGATGCTCGTGCCGGGGCCGCTGCGTGAGGCCGCGACCGCCATGGGTTTGCCCAGGGCCCACGTGATCACGAAAGTGGCCTACAAGGCGGCGCGTGCCGGCCTCATTACCGGCGTCCTCCTGGCGGTGGCACGCGTGAGCGGCGAGACTGCGCCGCTGCTTTTCACCGCGCTCAACAATCAGTTCTTCTCCTCGGATCTGACCGGACCGATGTCGAGTCTGCCGACCGTCATCTTCCAATTCGCGCTCAGTCCTTACAAAGACTGGCAGAGCCTCGCCTGGACCGGCGCATTGCTGATCACCGCGACGGTTCTGCTCCTCAGCATCATGGCCCGAGCGCTCGGCGCGACAAGGACTCCCAAATGACCCTTACCGACGTGATGCCAGCGACCGATGACCGCGTCGCAGCCACCCCGAAGATCACTGTCCGGGACCTGAAATTCTTCTATGGAAGCACGATGTCGTTGAAGGGCATTTCCCTTGCCCTCGCGCCCAACCGAGTTACGGCCTTCATCGGTCCGTCGGGCTGCGGCAAGTCTACGCTTCTGCGTGTGCTCAACCGCATGTACGATCTCTACCCGAACCAGCGCGCCGAAGGTGAGGTGCTGCTGGATGGCGAAAACATCCTGAAACCGGACGTCGATCTCAATCTACTGCGGTCCCGCGTCGGCATGGTGTTCCAGAAGCCGACACCGTTTCCAATGAGCATCTACGAGAACATCGCGTTCGGCATCCGGCTCTACGAGAAGGTGTCCAAGAGCGAACTCGATGGCCGTGTCGAACAGGCCTTGAAGGGGGCGGCTCTGTGGCCGGAAGTGAAGGACAAGCTGCAGACCAGTGGCCTGGGCCTCTCAGGAGGGCAGCAGCAACGGCTCTGCATTGCGCGAACCATTGCGCTTAGCCCGGAAGTCATTCTCCTCGACGAGCCTTGCTCGGCCCTAGACCCGATTTCGACGGCCCGCATCGAAGAACTGATCGACGAGTTGAAGTCCCGCTTCACTTTCGCGATCGTGACGCACAACATGCAGCAGGCCGCTCGCGTGTCAGACAAGACGGCCTTCATGTATCTCGGCGAACTGATCGAATTCGACGACACACGTAAGATCTTCACGAGTCCGTCGGTCAAGCAAACCCAAGCCTATATCACCGGCCGTTTTGGCTAATTCAGGAGGCGGTCTCCGCCATGTCCGAACACATCGTTTCCTCATTCGACCAGGAACTCGAAGGGCTCGGCCGCAAGATCGCCGAAATGGGCGGTCTGGCTGAGCATATGCTGTCCGACGCGATGGACGCGTTGTCGACGCTCGACACCGATCTCGCCCAAAAGGTCGTCGCCGTGGATCCGCGGCTTGACGTTCTCCAGCGCGAAATCGAGGAATCCGCTGTTCTTACGATTGCGCGGCGGCAACCGATGGCAGTCGACTTGCGCGAAATCGTGGCCGCGATCCGGGTCTCCGGCGATCTCGAACGGATCGGCGACCTTGCCAAAAACATCGCCAAGCGGACCATGAACATTTCGACGGAACCGCGCGTGGCGCGTGCCGCGATCGGCTTGCGCCATATGAGTGACATCGCCGCTCATCAACTGAAGGATGTGCTCGACGCCTATGCGCAACGAGACGTCGAGCGGGCGCATTCAGTATGGGCGCGCGACGGCGAGCTCGACTCGCTCGAAGATGCGGTGTTCCGCGACCTCCTGACCTTTATGATGGAAGACCCACGCAACATCTCGTTTTGCACCCATCTGCTGTTCTGCTCGAAGAACATCGAGCGGGTGGGCGATCATGCGACGAATATCGCTGAGACGGTCGTCTATCTGGCGACCGGCGAGTCGCTGCCGATCGAGCGGCCGAAAGGCCGCATGGTGGCAGCGCAGTAAAAATCTGCGTCATGCCCGCCGGCCACTTTGTGGCCGAGTTCGGTTGGGTTGCTGGCAGGTCCTTCGGTCCAACTCCGGAGGTTCCTTGACGCGCGATCCGCTGGATAAAGGGCGGAGGCAATTCCCGAGCACATCGTCTGACAATCGGAACGGCCGATCATGAATACCATGCGCTCCAATGCTGGACGGGTTCCCACCGCGGGAGCTGCCCCGCACATTCTCGTCGTGGAAGACGAGCAAGCACTCGGCACCCTGCTGGCTTATAATTTGGAAGCCGAGGGGTTTTCGGTGGAGCGCGTCGAGCGCGGGGACGAAGCTGAGATCCGGTTGAGCGAGATGCCGCCTGATCTCGTCATTCTCGACTGGATGTTGCCTGGCGTCTCTGGTCTCGAAATCTGCCGTCGCCTTCGGGCCCGCGAAACGACGCGAACCCTTCCGGTGATTATGTTGACCGCCCGCGGCGAAGAGGGCGAGAAGGTGCGCGGCCTCTCGGTCGGCGCCGACGATTATGTGGTGAAGCCTTTCTCAGTGCCGGAATTGATGGCGCGTGTGCGATCGCTGCTGCGTCGGTCTCGGCCCGAGCGCCTGGCTAACAAACTCACGGCCGGCGATCTCGACCTCGATCGCGAAACGCACCGCGTGCGCCGCGGCAACCGCGACATCAATCTCGGGCCAACCGAGTTTCGCCTCCTGGACTACTTGATGGAGCGCCCGGGCCGAGTCTTCTCGCGTGCCCAGTTGCTCGATGGTGTCTGGGGCCTCTCTGCGGAGATTGATGAACGGACAGTGGACGTTCACGTCGGCCGGCTTCGCAAGGCGCTTTCGCGTGGCCGTGAACGCGATCCGATCCGCACGGTTCGCGGCGCCGGTTATGCGTTCGACGAGACGTTCGGCAAGGTTTGAGCCTGGCGACCTAAAGAACGAAATCCTCGCCGAATTGCTCCGCAGGGAGCGCTGTGTTAAATTGAACACCGATCCCGTTGCCGAAGGACCGGACAACCTTTCCTTCGGTGGTGCCCAGGGTGATGAGGGTGCCGACGGGGGGCCGTAGGTCGGAGATGACGGCCGCGCCGGAGATCGAGATGTCGAGCAGCCGCACGGCTGTGTGACTCCCGTCGGGCAAGATCATCGTCGTCCGCAGATGTTTGGGCACGATTCGTCCATGACGACGATCTTCTGGCATGCCGAGCGCCTGCCGGTTGGCAAGCCAAGTCAGCTGGTCGGCCCACTTTTCCCGTTTGATGAGCGGCACGCTGTAACCCAGCGCGAAGCCATGCTCGAAGTGCCGCATGACGATGCCTTCAACACGGCCGATCTGCTCCAGATAGCAGACAACGCGTTCTCCGATCGCGCCGATGACGGGCGCGATGAGCGCAAGACCGCCGGGGGACATGTCGATCGATTGACACGGATATTCCTGTCGGTCCGACAACATGTAGCGACCCAGAAGCACGACGGCGACACGTTGATGTCGTCGGCGTTCCTGAGGTCGGAGATCAGTTTTGCGAAGGGAGGTCATAAATGGCGGATCGACAGCCTCGAGTCGAATGACTTTGCACCAGCAGTGTTAAAAGGAGATTGCGCAAGCTGCTCCTCGCACACATCGCGGCCTTTACCTCCCTCATGGACCACGAGGTGACCGCGCCCGGTGCGGCGGCCTGGTGGGAGATCTGATGGGCTTGGCGCACCAAATTGTGGGGCAATCGCGCGGGCGGCTGTGTCATGCAACATGCGCCAGGAGACGAGTGTCAGCGGTTCCGCTGGCTGGAGCCCGATCCAAGCCGGTGTCGCGGCGGGGGAAAGGCAGCAGAGGATGCGGGCGTGGGTGCGTCCCGCGTGCCGGAGTGGCAGCAGCACGAGTTCGAGCGCCACATCGGCGCAGCCGGATGGCGCTCCGCGCGATCCGACCAAAGCCGGGCATGCGTCGTCCATGACATCCGCGATCAGCAACCGCATCTGCGTCTGATCGATGCCGCGCCAAAGCGAGATGAATGATGTTCCCTTGAGGTCTTGTCCAAAGAGGGCATCAAGGCGCGTTCCGCTGAGCCGGATCGGGTAGTCGCGTGACAAAGGTTGACCTTTGTCGACTTCAAGCATGAACGTGTAGGACAGGACGGTGCGGATGGCGGTCGGGTCGAGGTCGTTTCGGTCGGGAGTGCGCCTCTCGCCGCGGAGCGATCGCCAGTGGCTATAGAGCGTCTGGGTCGCGGAATGTTTCATGATGGATGACCCCTGCGGACTGTTCGACACAGGCGTCTCGTCCCAAGGTGGGACACGGCGCCGCGTCACGACCTTGGGGCAGCAGGGTTGGTGCCAGAAGCGTTTGCAGACGTCGTCAAACACGGTCGTCGCCGCGCGGAGGCCGATCGGCTAAGCATGCGCTTCCTTTATCGTTCGAAGAGCATGCGCGTGGAGCCGGACCGCACCGAGCCTTTTTTCAACATCCCAGCCGTGGTGCTGACGCTGCTGGCCACAATGGGTGTCCTTCAGTTGTGGCGAAGCACGCTGACCAACCAAGCCGATTTCGAGCTCGTGGCGCGTTTTGCCTTCGTGCCGGGGCGGCTGACCTTCGCGTTCGATCCTGTGGGCGTGATGCGGCATGTGACGGCATGGAATGGGTCCAGCGATCCCTCCTCCCGGCAGCAGGCGGCTCTCGCGGGCATGTTCCTGAGACGGGGTGGCACTGCCTTATGGACGCTTCTTACCTACGCGTTCCTGCATGGCGGGTGGACCCATCTCGGTTTGAACGGACTGTGGATGGTGGCTTTTGGAACCCCGGTCGCGCGTCGGTTCGGTGCGGGGCGCTTCTTGGTTTTCATGGCGGTGGCGGCCGTCTGGGGTGCGGTCGCGCATTGGGTTTGCTACCCCTTTGGATTCGCTCCGGTGATCGGCGCGTCCGCAGCCGTTTCCGGGATGATGGGCGCCGCCGTCCGCTTCATGTTCCAGTATGAACGCGGCGTGCAAGATCCGCGGACCGTGGCTCCGCAGCCCCTCGGCGCGGTGTTTCGTGATCGTCGCGCCTTGTCGTTCATCCTGGTCTGGTTCGTCACCAACAGCCTGTTTGGCGCGGGCTCGGTTTCGTTCGGTCTCACGGATGCGCCGGTTGCCTGGCAGGCGCATGTCGGTGGCTTCGTGGCGGGACTCCTGCTGTTCGCATGGTTCGATCCCGTGGCGCCGGTCGCGCCATCATCGGACGAGGCTGCGTCCGATTCGACGAATTTTTCGGTCCCGGATTGAGACTTTCGCGATCCCGGTCGGCCTTGCGCCGATCCTGTAAGGCGCCTAGCTTCTTCCTTTGGAGAACGCGCAAAGAACGCGATCCCAAAGCCATTGGAGGAACGCATGACGCTGGCGCTTATTTTACAGGCGAAGGGCCGTGACGTCGTCACGGCTTCGCCGCACCAGACACTTCGTGAAACAGCGGAGACGCTCGATCGGCGCAATATCGGGGCGATCATCGTCGTCGATGCTGAAGAGAAAGTGTGTGGCATTGTCTCTGAACGGGACATCATCCGGGCCGTGGCACGTAACAAGCTCACCGTGCTCGACGATCCCGTGTCGGACCATATGACATCGCGGGTTGAGACCGCGACGGAAGAAACAAGCGTGCTCGAAGCGATGGAACGCATGACCGCTGGTCGGTTTCGCCATCTTCCCGTGACGAAAGGCAACCGCCTCAAGGGCGTCGTCTCGATCGGCGATCTGGTGAAGTACCGGATTTCAGAGATGGAACACGAAAATAAGGCGATGCTCGAATATATCACCACTGTTTGAGCCGCATGCCGTCCTTGGGCGAAGGCGGCTGACGTTAGCTGAGCAGTTGTGATAGTTCCGGCGCCGCCTTCTGGGCGGCTTCTCGTCCGATCGCGATCAATTCAGCGGCGCGGTGGAATTCGAAGAGTCCAATCCGCCCGACTCGCGCATTGATGGTGACATCGGGCGGGTCGCCCGCAAGGCGCGAGCGGGCGATCCGGTCCTGTGTGATATTGAAGGCGTCCACCAGAACCTGAGTGATGGTCGGGCGAGTTTGCAGGACGCCGCCCCGCAGGCGGGCGGCCGTCGTGCCCGCTTCCAGCGTCAGTTGTCGATCGAGGCTCACGCTCCGCAAGCCGCCCCTTTCCTCCGCGCCATCCTCTGCCGGAACGAACGAAGGATTGGCTTCTGTCCGCGACAAGGTTTCGGCCACGAGGTTTATGGCCACCACCACATCGGCGCCGAGCGCCCGGCAGACGCTGACCGGCACCGGATTGACGAGTGCGCCATCGATCAGCCAACGCCCCTCGATCTGAACGGGCTCGAACACGCCGGGCAAAGCGTAGGATGCACGCATCGCTTCCACGAGGTCGCCGCGGGAAAGCCAGATTTCGTGCCCCGTCTGGATCTGGGTCGCCACGGAAGCGAAACGGATCGGCAAATCTTCGATGTTGATCGATCCGAGATCCCGGATGAGGGCGGCTTTCAGACGACCGCCACTGATCAGGCCGATACCCGAAATCGTGAAATCCATCAGGCTGAAAACACGTCGCTTGGTGAGCGAGCGGGCGAAGCTCTCCAGATGACCCAGCCGACCGGCGCAGAAGCAGCCTCCCACAACAGCGCCCATCGATGTGCCAACCACGATATCGGGCACCAACCCTTGTTGCGAAAGCTCGTGCAAGACACCGATTTGGGCCCAGCCGCGTGCCGCTCCGGCCCCGAGTGCCAGGGCGATCCTCGGGCGGCGACGATCCGCGGCTCCGGTCGTATTGGAAGAGGTCGGGAGATCTATGTCTGTCCGCCAAAATGGGAAACGCAACGCCACATCCTTCACCGACGGTCTGCGGTCGATCCGCATGCCCGATTTGGCCCAACCCTGTCAGCCGTGCTGGTGCCCTGATCGACGGATCTTCGAGCATGGAACGATCAGGTTAATGGGCGCTCAAGTCATTTCGAGGACGGCGACGCTGGCACCGGTATGGTTCACGCGGCGGTAGAAACAGGAGGCCCGGCCTGTGTGGCATGCCCCCCCGTCGCCGCCCACCCGGACGCTGGCCAAGAGAGCGTCTTGGTCGCAGTCGGTCCGCAGCTCGACCAGATGCTGAACTTGGCCGGAGGTATCGCCCTTGCGCCAGAGGCTCCCGCGCGATCGTGACCAATAGGTCATGATCCCGCTGGCGAGCGTCGCGTCGAGGGCCTGCCGATTCATGTAGGCAACCATCAGGACCGACCCGCTTGCCGCATCCGTGGTGACACAGACGATCAGCCCGGCATCATCGAAGCGGGGTGTGAAGCTGCGACCTTCCTCTAGATCGCGCTTGTCCGCGGTGTTCATCGTGGCGTCCGCACAAGGTTGATGAAGCGCGCCTGCTCGGTCGCATCGCGGAACCGGCCTTTGAAGCTCGTCGTCATGGTCGACGCACCCTGCTTGCGAACCCCGCGCATGGACATGCAGAGATGCTCGGCCTCGACCATAACGGCCACCCCGCTTGGTTGCAGATGGGTCTCGATCGCTTGCGCGATCTGTTCGGTCATCGTTTCCTGCGTCTGCAGGCGCCGGGCAAACGCGTCCACCACGCGAGCGAGCTTGGAGAGACCGAGGACGCCGCCTTTCGGATAATAGCCGATATCGACCCGACCCATGAACGGGATCATGTGATGCTCGCAATGCGATGCGAAACCGATATCGCGCACAACCACCATCTCGTCGTAGCCCGCGACATCCTCGAACTTTCGCGACAGGTACACGGCAGGATCGTCCGCATATCCGGCGAAGAGATCTTCATAGGCCCGCACCACACGCTTCGGTGTTTCGATGAGACCTTCACGCGACGGGTCGTCCCCGGCCCAGCGCAGCAGGACCCGCACAGCTTCCTCGGCCTCCTCACGCGTAGGTCGGCGTTGATCGCCTGACGTAGTCTCCTGTAGGAGCCCGGCCGAGGGCTTCGGTGTGACAATAGCGTTCATTACACGATTCCTGCGCGAGCAGACCTGAGGAACCACCGGACGGTCCGGGGCCTCGCGGATCCCGCGACAGCGCCTATATAAGGACCGTTGCGGCGCAATGCACCTCGTGCCGTCCTGCTTGGGATGTGGGGAATGCTCGGCGAAATCTACAATAAGCGTATTCTGGAGCTCGCCGGTAACATCGAGCGCCTGGGCAGACTGAACGATCCTGACGGAACCGCGACCGCACATTCGCGGCTTTGCGGATCAACGGTCACGGTGGACCTCGACGTGCGCGACGGCGTTGTGATCCAATTCGCGCATGACGTGAAGGCCTGCGCTCTCGGGCAAGCATCGTCCGCCATCATGGCCCGCCACATCATCGGCAGCACTCCAAGCGAGCTCCGCATCTTACGGGAGACCGTTCACGCGATGCTCAAGCAGGGTGCGCCGCCACCGGAGGGGCGTTGGGCCGATGTGGCCGTCCTGGAACCAGTCCGCGACTATAAGGCGCGCCACGCCTCCACGCTGCTGACCTTCGATGCCGTAGTGGCTGCCCTGACGACGGCCGAGGCACGCAGCGCCACGCTCAAGCGCACCGCCTGAAATGACGAAGTCGGTGGTCAGGTTTGCTGCACATGGCCTGATCCGCGCCTATCAACTGACATTGTCGGGTGTCCTCGGGAGGCAATGTCGTTTCCTCCCCACCTGCTCGAGCTACACCGACGAAGCTATCGCACGGCATGGCCTCTGGTACGGGGGGTGGATGGGAGCGGCACGCTTCTGTCGATGCCGGCCATGGGGCGGCGCGGGTTACGATCCTGTCCCCTCGGCGCTGCCGCCGCGCGCGAGTTGGGACAGACCCTGGCGTGCCGCGCGGTGGACAGGCCCTTGAGCGTTCAGGCTTCCGCAGAGATCACACCGAAGAGCCCTCGCATCGGGGTGGTGAGGTCATCGTGAAGCTTCAGGACCGCGCCAGCAGTTGGGCTGAAAGCGCGTAGACCCTTAACCGGAGATCTTCCGGCATATCGTTGAGAACGTGAAGGTAGATGCGACCCGCGTCGCACATTTGCGACTCGGGAAGTGGCGGGTCGAAGCTTTTGCCGTCGAGCAGGGCGGAAATCTGATCGTCAGACAGATGTTGTGCTTTGAGGGCTTCGGTCAGGCGATCGAAATCCTCACCGGAGGGCTCGTCGCGGTCGACCGGCTTGTCCCGGCCGCTCGTGATCGCGTTCAAGGCCGCCATCGCAATTCGCTCCAGCAGCGCCCGATGGGTCGCAGAAAAGGCCATGAAGCCGGGGCTGGAGCCTCCATACAAAAAGTCCGTGCAAACTGCGGCATTCTGGCTGGCAAGCGTGTCGAGCATCGCGCTTTGCGCTGAGAACACTTCACCGAGTGGCTCTGCCTCCGCTTTGGCGGCCAAGACCCCGCGTGTCTGGCGAAGGTTGCGGAGCGCCTCCGTCAGAAGGCGTTCCGGGTTTGGGGGGTGACCTGACTTCGCCGTCGCTGCGGCCGCCTTGTCGATCAGGCTCGCGAATTCGGCAGGGAATTCGACGCGCAACCGATCGTAAAAGGGCGTGTAGTCTGGCGCATCGCCCATGCGGGAGAGGACGAGTTCACGCGCGGTTGCAAGATCCGGCTTCGTCGCGCCAAGCGGCTTTGCAACGGATGCAACGGGACGAACAGGAGTCGACTCGACATGGCTCAAGCGCCAGCCGAGGCCAGCAAAAAGGGCCAGTGCCAGGCCGAGCAGCACGAAACGCAGTGCTTTCATTGCCGATACCCGTGAATCCAAATGTCATCTTAGTGAAGCATCAACCATCGGCAAAGGTGAGGCTTGATCGGATCTGCCGATCCGGAGGCGTCCGCCTGCGGGATCTTTCGGCGGTTCGGGATCATCGCCATGCTCGATCCTGTCTTGTTTGAACCAGCATGGTGCTTTATCCCGCACGCTCGATTGAGCGATCGCCTACGCCGAGTTGTATCGGCGAGTGGGCCCGAGGAGTGCAAGCATGATCAACGTGACCTTTCCGGATGGCGCATCGCGGGCCTATGAGCCTGGCACCACTGGCCTGCAAATTGCCTCCGGTATTTCACCCTCGTTGGCCAAGCGCACCGTGGCCATGGTCGTGGACGGTGTCCTAGCCGATCTCGCCGACCCGTTGACGCAGGATGCCAAGCTTGAATTCATCGGCCGCGAGGATGCGCGCGCGCTCGAACTGATCCGGCACGACACGGCCCACGTGCTGGCCGAGGCTGTTCAGTCGCTTTATCCGGGCACGCAGGTGACGATCGGTCCGGTGATCGAGGACGGGTTCTACTACGATTTCTTCCGCGAGACGCCGTTCACGCCGGAGGAATTTGCTGGCATCGAAGCGAAGATGCGCGAGATCATCGCCAAGGACCGTCCTTTCACCAAGGAGGTCAAGAGCCGCGATGATGCCCGCGCGTTTTTCGAAAAGAAGGGCGAGGCCTTCAAGGTCGAACTCGTCGACGCCATCCCGGCCGACCAGGACCTGAAGTTCTACAAGCAGGGAGAGTGGCTTGATCTTTGCCGTGGTCCACACATGACCTCGACGGGCAAGATCGGGACCGCCTTCAAGCTGATGAAGGTCGCGGGTGCCTATTGGCGCGGCGATTCGACCAAGCCCATGCTGTCACGCATCTATGGGACGGCTTTCGCCAAGCAGGCCGATCTCGACGCTCATCTGCATCGCCTGGAGGAAGCCGCCAAACGGGACCACCGCCGGCTCGGCCGCGAGATGGATCTCTTTCATTTCCAAGAGGAAGCGCCCGGCGCCATCTTCTGGCACCCCAAGGGATGGACACTGTTCCAGACATTGGTGGCCTATATGCGGCGGCGGCTGGCCGGCGACTACCAGGAGGTCAACGCCCCTCAGGTCATGGACAAGTCCATGTGGGAGACCTCAGGCCACTGGGGCTGGTTCAAGGAGAACATGTTCAAGGTCCAGTCGGCGGGCGACGACACGAACGACGAGCGGATGTTCGCGCTCAAGCCGATGAACTGCCCTGGCCACGTGCAGATCTTCAAGCATGGTCTGCGCTCCTATCGCGAACTTCCTGTGCGATTTGCGGAATTCGGCATTGTGCACCGTTACGAGCCCTCCGGCGCCCTGCACGGTGTCATGCGCGTTCGCGCCTTCACCCAGGATGACGCGCATGTCTTCTGCACCGAGGACCAGCTTGCTGCCGAATGCATGAAGATCAACGACCTGATCCTATCGGTCTACGGTGATTTCGGCTTCGATAAGATCATGCTCAAGCTCTCGACGCGGCCAGAGCAGCGGGTCGGCACGGACGCGATGTGGGACCACGCCGAAGACGTGATGACGGGCGTCATGGACGCCATCAAGGTGCAGAACGGAAACGCGGTGACGACCGGGATCAATCCGGGCGAGGGGGCTTTCTACGGGCCAAAATTCGAATACGTGCTCCGCGACGCGATCGGGCGCGATTGGCAATGCGGCACCACGCAGGTCGATTTCAACCTGCCCGAGCGGTTCGGCGCCTTCTACGTCGACAAGAACAGCGACAAGGTGCCTCCCGTGATGGTGCATCGTGCGATCTGTGGCTCGCTCGAACGCTTCACGGGCATTCTAATCGAGCATTACGCCGGGCACATGCCCCTGTGGCTGTCTCCGGTCCAGATCGTCATCGCGACGATCACGCAGGAGGCAGACGAATACGGGTTGGAGATTTTGGCGGCGGCCCGCGCCCGCGGACTGCGCGTCGAGGGGGATTTCCGCAACGAGAAGATTACCTACAAGGTCCGCGAGCATTCCCTGGCCAAGATCCCGGTGCTGGTCGTGATCGGGCGCAAGGAGGCCGCGGAGCGCACCGTTTCGATCCGCCGTTTTGGGTCCAACGATCAGACAAGCCTTGGTCTCGACGAAGCGCTCGCATCGCTCACCGAGGAGGCGGTGCCGCCAGACCTGAAGCGGGCTGCTGCCGCCGGCAAGGTGCCTGTCGCGGGGTAAAGAGGTTTCTGCCGGCTCGGTGGCCCGACCGTCGAGCCGGCGGGAACCGCGCGGGTCAGAAGGCCTTGAAGGTGATCAGGGTACGCGTGTCGGCAATACCCGGGATCTTGTGGATCTTGTCGCCGACAAAATGGCCGATGTCGACGCCATCGTCGACATGGAATTTGGCGAGAACATCGAAAGTTCCCGCGGTCGAGTAGATCTCCGACGCGATCTCGGCTTCGGCCAGGGCGCTGGCGACCTCATAGGTGCGGCCCAAAGCGCATTTGATCTCGACAAAAAATGTCTGCAACGAGTCTCTCCCGTTTCAACCGCCTTGCTGGGTCGGCACTTCGACGTCCCGGTCCATGCCCGACTCGACCTTGAATTCGGATTGGTAGGTCTTTCCGCCGTGTCGCGCGATGGCGATATAGTCGCCCTCGGCCAGAACCAGCGACGGGAAGGCGCCGATCAGCTCGCGGACCACGTCGCCACCTGGGGTCAGGATCGTGAAGCTGGTATCCGCCAAGGCCTCGCCGCCGGGCGCATTCACGAGCTTCAGGGTGAGGACGGCGGCGCGGTGCCGCACCGTCGCGGTGACGAGCTTGCCGGCTTGCACGCGGAGGTCAGCGTTGACGACGGAATTCGTGTTGCTGACCGGCACGAGCGAGCCCACGCTCACCGTGTCGAGATAGGTCGAGACGATGTGATACATCCCCTCAGGAAGTCGGAGGACCTGCCCGGGTTTGGCATTGGCTACTATCAGCTTCGCCTGAGGATTGCCGTGCTCGGGCACATAGACCGAGAGTGCGAGTTTGTCGGGTGTGATCGGCGTGTCACCCAAGCGCCCGTCGACCTCGAGCGCCCCCGCGGTGAGCGTCATGCGTTCGCTCGAAACCTTGTCGGCGATCACCACCCGCTTCATCTGGCTTGCGAACCCAAAGCTCAGGTGAATCACATAGGTGCCGTCGGGCAGCGTAAACGTCGGCTGGGCGTCGTTCGACTGTGACACGATCCGGTGTGTCCCATCTGGCTCGGCCGCCTCAGCGAATACCGCCCAACGGGTCCCGTTCCGAAGCGGAGACAGGTCACCGGCCAGCACGGCCGACAAATGGAGGATACCCTGTCCAGGGCCAGGCACCTCTCCGGCAGTCTTTGCACTATCGTGTGGCGCCTGCGTGAGCCCCCCCTGTGCAAAGGCCGACCCCTCCGGTACCGCGGCGAGCGATGCGGAAGTGAGCAGAGTGACGAGAAGCAGCCGCACCGAACATTCACCCTTTGTTGCCCATCGGTCCGCTGACAGATGGGATCGAGATCGAAGGGCTCTGGCGCCATTTTGCGCCTCTTTCGTGACCTGCGCGCGCGCTCAGGCTACCATACCGACCGCTTGGCGAAGTTCGAGGGAATTTGAGGTGCCGCATCCGGAAAACCCGTCGTCACCGGCGTTCCCGATCATGTCACCGAGCCAGCCGGTCGACCTCGATCTGCGCCATCTGCGCTGCCCCATGCCCGTGCTCCTGACCCGCAAACGACTGGCCGCCGTGCAGCCAGGTACGCTATTGCGTGTTCTCTGCACCGATCCGCTGGCGGGGATCGACATCCCGCATCTCCTTCGGCAATCCGGCGATGAGCTGATCGAACATGATATCGATGGCGTGACGCAGGTCTTCGTCATTCGTAAGGCCTGACGCCCGTGACGTGAGGGCTTCAACTGCTTCGGCCGCTGGCCAGCATGGCGGCAATCGACGTGGCTTCGGCAATGTCCGAAGAACTGTTGAGATTGAAGAAGGGATCGTAGGAAGACTCCGGCCACTCGGCCTCGCCGACGCCAATCTCCTCCTGAAACGCCATCACGCGCCGCACATCGCGCATGACGAGCGCATCCCGCAACGCCGATCGAACCGAAGGTGACCACAGCGCCACGACAGGGTGCGACCGGCCCGCCGAAGTCGCACGGGCGATCCGAACGCCGCTCTCCTTGGCGGTCGCAGCCAGCCGCGCCGCGAGGTCGAACGGGATGAAGGGCGTGTCTCCTGGCACCGTGAGAAGCCAATCGGATCGTGCTTGTGACGCAAGATACTCCAGGCCTGCCAAGACTCCCGCCAAAGGGCCCGCGTAGGATCCGTGAACGTCGGTGATCACGGCGAGACCCAAGGCCGCGAAACGACCAGGATCGCCATTGGCACTGATGGCTAGTTGCGCACACTGCGGCTTCAAGCGGTCGCGGAGGATCGACAAGGGCGAGCCACCCGGTAGTGGAAGAAGCGTCTTGTCCTGGCCCCCCATTCGGCGCGACAAACCACCCGCGAGCAGGAGCCCGAAGGGGGGAGGGGCGGACGGTGAGGTCAGAGTCTCCCCACCGCGTCTTGGTGCTCTGGCCACATCGGGCAATGCATCGGCTTGATGTCGATGAGCGGTGTGCCGTCAATGCAATCGAGACCGCGAACGACAAGCCCCTCCGCCTCGATCGACACAAGAGTGACGACCGACGACGAAATCGGGTTCGGCCGCATGGGCGAGCGAAGCGCGAAGGTGCCGAACAATTCGCCCCGCGACTTCGGGTTCTGCATCACCAGGTCACGCCGGGCGAGGTGCATCCAGTAGAGGATTTCGAGATGCCTGAGCCGATGGAGACCCGCCAAGGCCTCGCGCCAGCGCGGATCCAACTCGACCCGGCAAAGCGGCCCAGTCTCGGCATCACCGCGTCTCGGACATTGGGACCGTTCCGACCAGGGTGTCCGCAGCCGCCCCAGAAAATACACGCTGGCGTCCGACGACGCCGGGAGGTCGGCGATTTGTTCGCCTGCCCGCAGATCGGAGTTGGCCGCCGTCACGGTAGGAACTCCACGGCGCCCGGTGACCGCGTCAGCAGTCTTGGCGGCGCGCTGACCTGATCCAGGCGAAGGACACGCGGAGACTGGCCCCACTGACCTGCGAAACTCGTCGTGACGACATCGCGCCCGGCCGCGAGAGCCTCGGGCGTCGCATCGGCCGTTGCGAGCGACATCGAGTGGTCGAGAAAGGAGATCTCACCCCGAAACACCCGCTCGAACGCGGGGCCGAGCAGCCGACCGTTTTCGATCTTGAGCAGCCCCTTGTCGACGTCGAGGTCCGCCGTCCCGAGATCGAATTGCTGAAGCGATCCGAGCGGGCTCAGCACGGCTGTCCGCTCCTGGGTCGCGGAAAGATCCGCAATAGTCTGGAGCGGCGGTAGCGAACCCTGCCGGACGCTGATCTGGCCGTGGCCGGTTAAACTTTCGATCAGGGCTTTCGGACTGCCACCATGCGCGTCGCCTTGAAAATGGCCCGATGCGGAGCCCGTCAAGCCGCGGGGAGCCTTCGGCCCGGATAGAGGCTCGAGATCCAGTTGCGACATCGACAGATCGACTTTGAGATCCACAGCAGATGCCCCGAGACTGGCGACAGCGCGACCGCGAATGAGTCCGTCGAGACTGCGGGCTTCACTCAGGCTGATTTCAACCCGGCCGTCGCGGCACAGTGCCGAAAAGGCGGCGTCCTCGACGTCGATCGGTCCGAAAGTCGCGCGGTTCGCCGAGACCCGCAGATCGACGTCGTCCCACAAGGAAGCGTCGAGAGCCCAATGCTTGTCACTCCACCGACCGTCGCGGCTCCGTGCGTCGGGTAGGGTATCAAACGCATGGGTGAGGTCGAGCCGGTCGGTCGCGAAGGTCCCGGTCCAGGCACCATGGCCCTGGTTCGGTTGCCAGGCCAGGCTGCCTTCGAAATCGGTCTTGTCGAGCACGAGATGCGTGTCCGAGAACGTGAGGCTGTCCTGATTCGCAACGCCGCTCCCGCTGAAACTTGCTTCGCCCACGACCCTGCCGATCCCGGCCGGCAAGTCGTTTGACCGCAGCAGCGTCGCCAGCGAGGCCGTGGAGGCGGACACCTTGCCGTCGAAGCCCCCACGAATGCCGGCGTGCAACTGACCGTCGACAGACGCCGAGAGAAGCGGGAGATGCAGTCTCACGGACCCGGAGGTTTCGCGGCCAAGCAGGAAATCGAAGAATGGCGCGAGATGCGCCGACATCTCCACCCGCTGGCCACGCCACGTGCCATGGCCTGAAAGGGCCGCCACACCGTTGCGGTCGAGCCCTTCCACCACGGCGTTCAATCCGATCAGCAATCCGCTGGCAGCGGGATTGCTCGAACGCAGCGCGACCACGCCTGAAGACAGAACGATCCGCCCCGGAAAGGCATGTCCGAGGAGGGCAATGGCCGATGACGCGGGCAGGCTCGACAAACGATCCTCATCGATCGAGGCCGTTGGCTCGCTGAGCCGCAATTGGCTGAAGCCCAGGCGGCCGGTCACCAGCGAGGTAAGGCTTTGCGTCGCTTCGAGCTGCGGGACGTCCAGCCGCACACCGTGCCCGTCGTCATTCAGGCTGATGTCGGTCATGACGATATGCGGGCGCGGAAACAAGCGAGCTTCGATGGGACCGCCGATCGTCACTCGTGATCCGAAGAGGCGTTGCAGGGCGTGAGGGGCTGATGCCGCCATCCTGCCTTCCAACCGCTTTACCTGTGCCAATGCCAGGACGGCAAAGGCCAATAAAGCCAGCAAGACAAGGGATCGCTTCACGCTGCCACGCCCGTTCACCACTCTGGATTGACTTTCGCGACGCCGCTTGAGCGTTCCAACGCCTGCTATTGCGGAGCATTTATGACAATTGCATGGGCACCGGTCTACCGTCAGGTGCGTGGACTCGGCTCCAAAACCACATGGTTAATGAAGTATCAACCCTGTGACTGCAGGATCACGCCTAGCAAATCGACGCGGCGCCAGAGAGAAAACGCCTTAAAAAGGTCGTACTGGACCCGCTCTTGTGATTGCGTGCTGGCAGTTGTTTTGGGTCTTGAAGGCAACAGCAAGTCCCGAATTTTATTGCCGAAATGTCGTCAGTCCGTCCGAGGCGGGTCCTCTGGACTTGCTCATATAATTTGGAGCGCGGTTAGTGATTCACGTTGCTTTGCTGGGTCGGTCCGGAACACGGGCGTCGCACAGGTTAGCCCTGATGCTGAGCCTTTCGGCTGTTGCGCTGGCGCTGGGCGGCGGGCTCGCCAGAGCCGGAGACGACGATCAGGGTAACGCATCGTCACAAGCTGAATGGGCTCAGAAATACGACTCGGATCCTCGACTCGAAGTGAAGCGATCCTCGACCCCGACGCTGTCGCCACAGACGGTCGCCGCTACAGAACAGGCCGTGCAAACCTACCAGGACATCGTGTCGCGAGGTGGCTGGACTCCGGTCCAAGCGCCCGCCAACCTGCATGTCGGCTCGAAGGGACCGGCCGTGGCAGCCCTTCGCCAACGGCTCGCCTTGTCGGGTGATCTCGACAAGGAGGCCGGAATGTCTCCCGTCTTCGATACGTTCGTGGAAGCCGCCGTCAAAAGATTCCAGGCACGCCACGGCATCGGTCAGACTGGCGTTGTTTCTGCCGCGACACTTGCCGAAATGAATGTGCCGGCCGAAACTCGGCTGAAGCAGCTCGAAACCAACCTCGTTCGCTTGCGATCGTTCTCAGCCAATCTGGGCGATCGTTTCGTTATGGCCAATATTCCGGCCGCGATGGTCGAGACGGTCGAAAACGGGGTTGTGTTCAGCCATCATGCGGCTGGTGTGGGCAAGATCGACCGGCAGTCTCCAGTGATGCAGACAAAGGCGATCGACATCAACTTCAACCCCTTCTGGACGGTCCCTGCCTCGATCATCCGCAAGGATCTGATCCCCAAGATGCAGGCTGATCCGACGTATCTGACGTCGAACCACATCAGGACCTACAACAAGGACGGGCAGGAGGTTTCTCCCTCGACGATCAACTGGAACTCGCTCGAGGCCACGAATTACAAGTTCCGCGAAGACCCCAGTGTCGAGAATTCGCTCGGTGTCGTCCGCATCAACATTGCCAATCCCTATGGCGTGTATATGCACGATACGCCCACGAAGGGCGTTTTTGGCGACGATTTCCGCTTCGTGTCGTCCGGCTGCATCCGCGTCCAGAACGTCCGGGATTACGTTGCGTGGTTGCTCAGGGACAATCCGGGTTGGGATCGCGCCCATATCGACGAGGCGATTCGCTCTGGAGAACGCATCGACGTGAAGTTGACGCAGCCGGTCCCGGTCTATTGGGTTTACATCACAGCTTGGGCGACCCCAGACGGGGTCGTGCAGTTCCGCGATGATATCTACCAGCGTGATGGCTTTGGCACCGTGACGGCCGCGAATGTGACCTCCGACGACCAGAACAACGCCGTCGAACCGGCGATCTCGCAGGAATAGGTCGCCCCCGCGACACGGGAGGGCGCCGGGCGAGCTTCCCTGGCCTCGGGACTGCATGTTAAGAACATTGGAACCGGCACGCTTCGGCGTGCCGTTTTCTTTTTCTCTGCTGATAAGAGGGCGACATGACCGATCTGGCCTTTGCCGAGCCGAAGCAGCGCGAATCGCGCCTGTCCAACAGCTTCTTCGGTGCGGGTCTCGCGTCGACCGATCCCGAGATCGCGCAGGCGATCGCCTCGGAGTTGGGGCGGCAGCGCGATGAAATCGAACTCATCGCCTCGGAAAACATCGTGTCGCGCGCCGTGCTCGAAGCGCAGGGCTCGGTGATGACCAACAAATATGCCGAAGGCTACCCGGGCCGGCGCTACTATGGCGGCTGTCAGTTCGTCGACATTGCCGAGGATCTCGCGATCAAGCGCGCCAAGGCGCTGTTCGGCTGCGGTTTCGCCAACGTCCAGGCTAATTCTGGCAGCCAAGCCAACCAGGCCGTGTTTCTCGCGCTGATGCAGCCGGGCGACACGTTCATGGGCCTCGACCTCGCCGCAGGCGGGCACCTGACGCACGGATCGCCGGTCAATATGTCGGGTCGCTGGTTCAAGCCGGTCCCCTATACGGTCGACCGCGAGACACATCTGGTCGACATGGACACCCTGGCCGCGACGGCGCGCGAGCACCGGCCGAAGATCATCATCGCGGGCGGATCGGCCTATTCGCGGCATTGGGACTTCGCCCGCTTCCGCGAGATCGCCGACGAGGTGGGCGCCACTTTCTTGGTCGATATCGCGCATTTCGCCGGACTGGTGGCCGGCGGCGCGCATCCCTCGCCGTTCCCGCACGCCCATGTGGTGACCTCGACCACGCACAAGACGCTGCGCGGCCCGCGCGGCGGATTGATTCTCACCAACGATGAGGCGCTGGCCAAAAAGATCAACTCGGCCATCTTCCCGGGCCTGCAAGGTGGCCCACTGATGCATGTGATCGCCGCCAAGGCGGTTGCGTTCGGGGAGGCCCTGACGCCTGACTTCAAGACCTATGCCCAACAGGTTGTGGATAATGCAAAGGCGCTTGCCGATGCCGTCGTGGCGGGCGGCTTCGCCATCGTGTCGGGCGGCACCGACAATCACCTGATGCTTGTCGATCTGCGCTCAAAGAAACTGACCGGAAAGGCCGCCGAGATCGCTCTTGGGCGGGCCCATATCACCTGCAACAAGAATGGCGTCCCGTTCGATCCGGAGAAGCCGGCCATCACGTCGGGCATACGTCTCGGGTCGCCAGCGGCGACGTCGCGCGGGTTCGGCACGGCTGAGTTCAAGGAAGTCGGCCGGCTGGTCGTCAAGGTTCTCGACGGTCTGGCGCAGCACGGCGAAGACGGCAATGGCGCCGTGGAGTCCGAGGTCAAGGACGAAGTGTCTGCCCTGACCCGGCGTTTCCCGATCTACTGAACCATGGCAGGCGGCGGGGACCTCGCCGAGCACACGCGCTGGATGCGAGCGGCCCTGGCCCTCGGCAGGCGTTCCATGGGCTTGGCCGCTCCCAATCCGGCGGTCGGCGCCATTGTGGTCAAGAACGGCATCGTTCTTGGCCGTGGCGTGACGGCTCCCGGGGGACGACCGCATGCCGAGCCCCAGGCTCTTGCCGAAGCCGGTGTCGCAGCCAGGGGTGCGACCCTCTACGTTACGCTGGAGCCCTGCAATCACCACGGTCGCACGCCGCCCTGCACGGAGGCCGTGCTCGAAGCCGGGATCGCGCGCGTGGTCTTCGGCTTGCGTGACCCGGACCCGCGTGTCGCCGGGAGCGGCCTCGAACGCCTGCATCACCATGGTGTGGCCGTCATCGGGCCGGTTGCCGAAGATGAGGCACGTCGAGATCATCTGGGGCATCGGCGGCGCGTAAGGAAAGGACGGCCGGCCATTACGGTCAAGATGGCCGAAACAGCCGACGGGTTCGCGGGCGACGGCCCGGGCGCCGGGCGCCTCCTCATCACGGATGCGGACGCCAACCGCGCTGTTCATCGGCTTCGAGCCCTGAGCGATGTCGTGATGGTCGGCAGCGGGACGGCTTTGTCCGACGATCCCCTCCTGACGGTGCGGCTGCCGGGTGTCGCGCGCAGGCCGGTTCGTCTTGTGCTCGACACGCATCTGCGGTTGCCGGAACAAAGCGCCTTGATCCGCAGCATCTCAGCAGCCCCGCTTATCATCGCGACGGCCGAGGAGACCGAGCCGGAGCGGATCGAGCGCCTGGAGGCTCTCGGCGCGACCATCATGCGGGTAGGGTCCGATCGGGGTCGTCTTGCCTTCGGCGACCTCTTCTCTCAGCTCGTCCAGCGCGGCTTCACACGTGTGTTGTGTGAGGGCGGCCCAACTCTCGCTTCGGCCCTGATCGGGGAGGAGTGGGCCGATGGCATCATTCTCATCACTTCCGATCGCCGCCTTGACCGGAATGGCATCCCTTCAGTCACGCCCGATGCTCGCGATGCCTTGGCCGATCCCGCGACATTCGCGTTGCACAAAGATGTCCGGCGCGGGGCCGACCGGTTCCGCTGTTACGAAAGGATCGAAAACCCATGTTCACCGGATTAGTCAGTGATGTCGGCGAAGTGGTCGCTGTCGAAGTCCGGAACGACATCCGGCGTCTGCGCATCGCCTGTCATTATCCGGCTGAGGGCATTGCGCTCGGCGCCTCGATCGCCTGCTCGGGCCCTTGCCTGACTGTCGTCGGTGTGGGTACGGCCGAGGGGCGGACATGGTTCGATATCGACGCGGCCTGGGAGACGCTCGACAGAACGACGCTCGGGGCGTGGGGAGCGGGCCAAAAAATCAACCTGGAACGATCCCTCAAGGTGGGCGACGAACTTGGCGGGCATCTGGTCTCGGGTCACGTCGACGGTATCGCGACGATCCTCGATCGTGAGGACCTGGGCAGCACCACCCGATTTACCCTCGAAGCGCCCCGACACCTGGCGCGGTTCATCGCTGAGAAGGGCTCGGTCGCTCTCGACGGCACGTCGCTGACCGTCAATTCCGTCGAGGATTCGCGTTTCACGGTTCTGCTCATCCCTCATTCGCTCGAAGTCACGACGTGGGACGCCCGGCAGAAGGGAGATCGTGTCAACATCGAGATCGACACAATGGCCCGCTACGCGGCCCGCCTGGCCGAGACGGCAGACTGGGATGCACCGGACCGTCAAGGCAAGGGCGCCTAAGGCGCTGCGGAGGGCACGTTGCACAACCACTTTCGCATGATGGCCGCCTACAATGCTTGGGCCAACGACAGGCTGTATGCCGCCGCAGCAGCGCTGTCGAATGTCGACTACAGGGCGGATCGCGGCGCCTTCTTCAAATCCGTGCACGGGACGTTCAATCATCTGCTCGTCACCGATCGCATCTGGATGCGTCGTTTTACGGAGATCGGGCCTCAGCCGATCAGGCTCGACGAGATCCTCTTCGACGACCTGGCTGGGCTGCGTCCGGCGCGGGACGCTGAAGACCGGCGCATTGCAGCCTATGTCGATACGCTACAGGCGCTGGATCTCGACCGCGTCATTCGTTACACGCGTGCTTCGACGCCCGAACCGATCGAGCAGCGGCTCGCGCCGGCTTTGGCGCACCTGTTCAACCACCAGACGCATCATCGTGGACAGGTCCATGCGGTTTTGACCGGCCTGACCGGAAAGGCGCCGGAACTCGATCTGCTGTTCTTCCAGCGCACACCCGCGGGCCGAAGCTTCGGCTGATGCAGGGGTGCTTTGTGCAGCCCTTGCTTGCACGCCTCACAGGCGGGCTCTATTGACGGAACCCGAAGCGCGAGACCCAAAGGTCCCGGTCGCCCTCCTGTTCCGAGCATCCCGCCCATGGCTGAACCAAGCCGCACCCCATCGACGACTCAACATCCACGGCTGCAGGCCCACGTCCTGATCGTCGAGGCACGGTTCTATGATGCGATCATGGACCAGCTACTCCAAGGCGCGACCGAGGCTCTGGAAGCCGCTGGCGTGAGCTACGATGTCGTGACCGTGCCGGGAGCCTTGGAAATTCCCGGTGCCGTGGCGATCGCCTATGACGCGGCAGGCCCCGCCTATGACGCCGTCGTGGCGCTCGGTTGCATCATCCGAGGTGAAACCTATCATTTCGAAATCGTCGCAAATGAGAGCGCCCGAGGCCTGACCGATTTCGGCATGGCGCATGCCTTCCCGATCGGCAATGCCATCCTGACGGTCGAGACCGAGGAGCAGGCCGTGGTGCGGGCCGATCCCGCCCGAGGCAACAAGGGTGGCGAGGCGGCCGAGGCAGCGCTCGCTTTGCTGCGCCTCAAACGCCTGATGGGTACCCGGTAATGTCGCGCCCCGATCAACGCTCGGCCGCTCGCCTCGCGGCCGTACAGGCGCTCTACCAGATGGACCTCGCCGGAACGGGGCTGAACGACATCCTGGCGGAGTTCGAAGCGCATTGGATCGGCCAGGAGGTCGAGGGCGATCAGTACAAGCCCGCCGATATCGCGCTATTCCGAGACATCTTGCACGGTGTCCTCGAGCACCAGCGCGTACTCGACGTAATGGTGAACGAAGGGCTGCAGAGCGGCTGGCCGCTCGCGCGTGTCGAGAACATTCTTCGGGCGATCCTGCGGGGCGGCGCCTATGAATTGCGGCAGCGAGGGGATATTCCGGCGCGTGTCGTGATTAAGGAATATACCGATGTCGGCGGCGCCTTCTTCGGCCGTGACGAGGTCGGAATGGTCAATGCCGTCCTCGACGGCCTCGCGCACCGGCTGCGGCCGGATGAGTTCGACGTGAAGGCGAAGATAGGCTGAGAGTGGGGGGCACGGATGACGGGGTCGGTTCGCGAGTTCGGGGAGATGGACGGCACGGCCGTTCAGGAGATCGTCATCCGCTCGGCGGCGGGGCTTGAAGCCCATATCATCACCTGGGGCGCCGTCATCCGCGATCTCGCGGTGCCGGTGAATGGGGTGAGGCAGACGACCGTCCTGGGCCTGAACAGCCTTGCGGACTATCGGGCTCATTCTCCGAGCTTCGGAGCCGTGCCCGGCCGATACGCGAACCGCATCGCCCGTGGGCAATTCACGCTTGATGGCAAAAGCTTCCAGCTGCCTTGCAACGAGAAGGGCAAGAACACGCTGCATGGCGGCCCGAAAGGGTTCAACAAGCTTCCCTGGCGCCTTGTCGGCTCGACGGCCGATAGCGTGACGCTCGCGCTCACGTCCCCCGATGGTGACTCAGGCTTCCCGGGCACGCTGGAAACGACCTGTCACTATGTCGTAAAGGGCCTCACTCTGCGCATGGAGCTGACGGCGACGACGGATGCCCCGACTGTGGTCAATCTGACCAACCACGCGTATTTCAACTTGGATGGATCCAACGACGTTCGCGATCACGAGCTCATGGTGGCTGCAGCGTTCCGAACCGCGGTTGACGAAGAGTTGATCCCGACCGGCGAAATCGTGCAGGTCGCTGGGACGCCCTTCGATTTTCGCGCGCCGAGGATGGTGCGCGATGAGTCAGGCCAGACTTACGACATGAACTACGTGCTGGCGCGCCAGCCGGATCCCGATACGGGCCTCGCTCACGCCACCACACTTCGCTCGAAAAAGAACGGTCTGGCGCTCGAAATCGCCACGAACCAATTGGGTGTCCAGATCTACGATGGCGCCAAGGTCCACGTGCCTGTCGAAGGGCTGGCCGGCGCACGCTACGGCGCCTTTGCAGGCCTCGCTATGGAAACGCAGAACTTCCCCGACGCCCCCAATCGACGGCATTTCCCGTCGAGCGTCCTCCGTCCGGGGGAAACATACCGGCAGATCACCGAATATCGGTTCAGCGTTTAAGATTGTGTCCCCCGCAGAAGCGGGGGACACGCTTCGTCCCTATCGGTCGCCGAAGCTGCCGCCGGTTTCAGCCAGGGCCGCGCCCACTTCCAGGCCGAGATCGTCGAGCGAGGTTTCCTCGCGGACGTTGATCTCCTCACCCTTGGTCTGACGCTCGGCTTCCGCCTCGGAGCGTGCGACATTAATCGTGACGCCGACTTCGACTTCCGGATGCAGATGCAGCGGGACCGGATGCAATCCGATTGTCTTGATCGGGTTGCTGACGGCGATCTGGTTGCGTTCGATGCTGAAGCCGGCCTTCGAGATGGCTTCGGCGATATCGCGCGGCGACACGGAACCGTAGAGCTGGCCCGTCTCACCCGCCTGACGGATGATCGTGAAGCTTGCGCCCTCGATCCGTGTGGCGACCGCCGAGGCCTCTTCCTTCAGTTCCAGGTTGCGTGCCTCCAGCTGAGCGCGCTGCGTCTCGAAGACTTTGGCGTTCTTTTCGGTCGCTCGCATCGCCTTGCCACGAGGCAACAGGAAATTGCGGGCAAAGCCGTCCTTGACCCGGACCTTCTCGCCCATCTGGCCGAGCTTGGGTACGCGTTCGAGCAAAATCACTTCCATGGGACTCTCCTAAATCAGGTTGCGGTTGGGGAGGGGGTTGGCGGCTGCGTCCGACGGAGCGGCAGCAAGCAGTCCACAACGCCGAGCACGGCCAGCGCCAGAAGCGAGGGCACGATGCTCAGCGTGATGAAGTAAATGGTGAAAAGGATCAGGCGGCGCGCCGCGAGCCCTCGGGTCAGCGTATGTGCGGCACCCAGTCCCTGGAGGATAAAGGCAACGCCGAACGGCGCGACGATGACGCCGGACGCGACGCCGACGAGCCCACCAGCGAAAACCGCGATTCCAGCGGCCAGGAACACGAAGGCCACCGCTCGCGGCAGTCGCAGGTTTTCGGGCAGAGCCGGCCAAGGGCGCGAAAGGAGACCGGACGCCTGCACCACACGGGCCGCGAGCCACAGGTTGACCATCAACATCAGGAAAGTCGAGCCGCCCATCAGGGCCGGAAGCAATCGAACCACCGTCTTCGACGATTCGGAGAACGAGCGTTCGGCGGCATTCACGTCGATCAGGACGTTCTTAAGATGGGCGGTCAGCGACGCCAGGGTCGCGGCATATCCGCCATAGTGAATGACGACCGCGGCTCCGACGGCGAGAACCGCGCCAATCACGATGGCCGCACCCCAAGCAACGACCCGGCCCAAGGGATACCAGGCGAAGATGGAGGTTGCGGCCTGACCGGACTGAGAGGTCACCGGACGGGCTAAGAGCAGCAGGTAACCAAGCCACCAGGAGGGAAAGCCGATGAGCACGCCGAAGAATCCCCCGGCGAGAACACCAAGCAGCACGGCGATGCCGCAGCAAGCGACGCCAGCCGCAAGCAGGCCCGTCGCCTGCCCGAATCCCAGGGCCGCGATCATGATCGGCAAGGGTGTGACATAGGCGATCACGAGCGCCAAAGCTCCGCCCTTCGCAGAAGCTGCGAAAAGAAGTGCTGAGGCCAGGCCTGCGCCTGCCGCGATGCCGATGGTTCGAAGTGCTGGCGTCATGCTGTCCCGCGCCGGAGGCGGTTAGGCGAGCCAACTAGAGCTGGTCCGCCAACAAAGCCTGGGGCGACAGCCCCAAGCCGACGAAATGACGGCCGGATCCAATCCAGCCGTCACGGATCCTTAGCGGATGACGTAGGGGAGTAGCCCCAGAAAACGCGCGCGCTTGATGGCTTGGGCCAGCTCACGCTGCTTCTTGGCCGAGACAGCCGTGATGCGCGAGGGAACGATCTTGCCACGCTCGGACACGTAGCGCGACAGGAGGCGCGTGTCCTTGTAGTCGATCTTCGGCGCGCTCGGGCCGGAGAACGGGCAGGACTTGCGACGACGGAAGAAGGGGCGGCGTGGAGCTGTCGACATCAGGCTTCTCCCCCTTGGAACCCACCTTCGGAACGCGGCGGACGTGGGCCGCGATCGGGACGGTCACCCCGATCGAACCGCCCGGGGCCTCCACGCCGGTCACCCCGGTCACCACGATCGTCGCGGTCGCTTTCCTCGCGCTTGCGAAGCATCGCCGATTGGCCCTCTTCGAGCTCGTCGACCCGGATCGTCATGATCCGCAGCACGTCCTCGTTGAGGCCAAGCTGACGTTCCATCTCGGCGACGGCGGCCGACGGCGCGTCGATGTTCAGAAGCGTGAAATGCGCCTTGCGGTTCTTCTTGATCCGGTAGGCGAGAGACTTGACGCCCCAATATTCCACCTTGCCGACGGAGCCGCCGCCAGCCTGGATCACGGATTTCATCTGTTCGGTCAGGGTTTCCACCTGTTGGGCGGTCACGTCCTGGCGCGCGAGATACACATGCTCATAGAGAGCCATGCTCGATGCCTTTCTGTTCGAAGCACACCCTGGCGCGAAGCCCTTCGAGCCCCGGAAAGGCCCGAACAGAGATCAACGAAGGCGGGAACACCGAGAGGCGGATCGAAATCCTCTTTCCACTGAAACAGCAAAAAGCTCCCGTTCAGCCCCCGGCCAGGGTCTGCGGAGCGCTCTCACTAAGCGAAAAGTCCGCGTCTGCCAAGGGAAAAGAGTTGCCCCTTCAGAGCCTCAGCTGGCGGCCCGCGGTCTCATGCCGCCGGAAAGAAACCAAAGCACCGACGTGAGGACGACCGCACCGCCGACCAGTACGGTCCGGCCGGGTTGCTCGGCGAAAAACAGCCAGACCCACAGGGGACCGAGAATGACGTCCAGCATCGAGATGAAGCCGGCCTCGCCGGAGCCGATGCGGCGACTGCCATCGAGCGCCAGTGTGTAGGCGACGCCCGTCGTCAAAATGCCGAAGGCCGCCAGGATCGTGAGCTGCTGGAGACTTGGAACGGCGACTGCCATCAGTGGCCAGCTGATGACGGCGCAGAGCCCCGCCGCAATGGCGATCACCAGCGTCATGTTGATGTCGGGATGCCGCTTGGCATGGACGAGCTGGGTCCCGAAGCCGACCGTCATCGCGAAGGCCGCCAGATTGCCCGCGATGTCCTTCGGCTCGGTCGCCGAGCCCGCCATGATCGCGATTCCAACCAGCGCAATGGCACTGGCGATGAGGATGCGGGTGCTCGCCCGCTCGCCCAGCCACACGAAAGCGATCCCGGCCGCCACGAAGGGCAGCGTCGCGTAGATCGTCATCACATTGGCGACGGTGGTCAGCTTCAGGGCGAACACGTAGCAGATCGTGGCCATGATCGAGGTCGCGACCATGAACAGCTCCGACCATCCCAGAGACGTGGCATCCCGGATGGCGCGAGGGCCTGATTGAATCGAGAACAGGCCACCGAGGAAGATCGCCGAAAACAGCGACCGCCACCCCAGCACGGTCCAGGCGTCGAGATCCGCCATGCGGACGAACAAACCGGCCGTGCTCCACAACACCGCGGAGAGCGCGACGAGCGCCATCCCGGTGGGCCGGCTACCCGAGAGTTGCATTGCAGGATGGCCTTCGCTCGAATGTCCCGGGCAATCCTAACTGCCGCGCCTTGCCCTAGCTTGAGCCGGACCGACGAGGCCCGTCAACCGCCCGACACTTGGTCAGCGGTGGTCATCCTGTCCCAATGCTTTCAGCAGCGGTTGCAGCGAGGCCTCATAAGCGCGCCAGCGGCCGACCGAACTCCTGTATATTTTTTGCCGCACCTGTGTGGCGCTGGCTGTCGATACCGCGTGTCTGCCTTCCGTAAAGTTGAGGCAACCTGGATCCCAGGCAAGCCCACAATGGGCGATGATGCGCCTGGCCTGGCCTTCGAGATCATCGACCACGTCTTCGTATTCCACGTCGAGGATCGTGTCGGGAGGCAGAACGGCGCGCCAATGGGCCATGAGAGCCTCATAGGCCCGGTAGTAACGGCCGAGCTCTGCGAGATCGTAGGTGAAGGGCTGGTGGCCGAAGAACAGTGTCGAGAAGCAGGACACGCAGGTGTCGATGGGATCGCGGCGCGTGTGAATGATCCGTGCTTTGGGCAGAGCGAGGTGGATCAGGCCGGCCAGCCTGAAATTGTCCGGTAGCTTGTTGGTGACCCGCAAAGCCTCCGGTGCGATCTCCTGAAGATGCGCCGCATAGGTGGCCCCAATGCGCGCGAATGCGCTACGTGACATACGCGATGCCATTTCGGGCTCGTCGACGCAGCGTGTCTCTCCGCCACCCAGGGTCGCGACGGAAGCTTGAAACGCGCCGGTTTCACCCGCCGCATGCACGTCGGGGTGGGCAGCCAGAATCTGCTCGACGAGCGTGCTTCCCGAACGCGGCATGCCCAGGATGAACACTGGGAGATGGGAAGGATCACCGCACCCCGCGGCGTCTTCGACAAAATCCCGATCGAAGACGGATCTGATCCTGTCGAACATCGAGAGCGCCGAGCCTTCGTCGTAGGCCGTCTCGCGTCGCTTCAGGCTGTTGGCATCGCGGAAGTGGCGAAACGAAAGCTCCTTCGCGCCGGTGTCGGCCAACACCTTCCCGAGCGCGAAGCCGGCCTCGATGCGATCTTGCGCACATCGCGTCGCCTCGCTCGTGACCTGCGTCATGGTCTCGATGAGAGCGGCATCCGAGGGCGTGAACCGCTTATACTGGGAGAGAACATAAAGAAGTCGGGCGTTTTTCGGATCGTTCCGGACGGCGCCTTCGATCGTGGCAAGGCCCTCCTGCAACCGGCCGAGTTCCGTCAGCAGAATGCTCTTGTTCGCCAGTGTGCTGGAATCATTGGGTTTGAGGGTGAGCGCGGTGTCGAAGGCCATCAGGGCCTCCGTTGGGCGCCCAAGGCTCTTCAGTGCGTTGCCGCGGAAATTATGGGCATCTGCCAGGGTGGGCACGAGCGCGATAGCTCGGTCGCAACTCGCCAGCGCCTCGTCAAGGCGGAGGAGGTCGAGCAGGATCATGGCCCGGTTGCTGTGTGCCTCAGCATAGTCGGGCTTGTAGCCGATCGCTCTGTCGCAGCTTTTGAGCGCCTCCGCTGGACGTGCCAACTCGCGAAGGAGGTTGGCGCGGTTGTTGTGCGCTTGCATGTAGTCCGGCTTGAGGCTGATCGCCTTATCGTAGCTCACGAGCGCCTCCACTCGCCGGCCCAGCAGTTTGAGCGCGACGCCCTGATTGTTGAAGGCATCGGCCGCGAGAGGGTTGAGCTTGGTGGCCTTTTTGTAGGAGCGCAACGCCTCTTCGACACGCCCGAGATCCTTGAGGACATTGCCGCGATTGCTGTGCGCTGCCGCAAACCCGTTGTTGAGGGCGACCGCGCGATCGAAACTGGCAAGCGATTCTTGAAAGCGCGCCAGATTCGCCAATGCCACGCCCTGGGCATTGTACAATTGTGCGAGATCGCCGCCGGCCGGCATCGGTGAGGTGCTGCGCATAGGGTAAGCATGTGTCAGCAGGCTTAACGAATGGTAAAAGCCTGCCAGTTCGGCTCCCGCGACACAGTCTCTCAAGACGGCCTACACCGCCTCACGTGAGAGTTCGGCCAAGAGAGGCTGTAGGTAGGCCTCATACGCGTGCCAACGGCCGACGGATTGCCGGTAGAGGGGTTGTCTGACCTGGCTCGCGCTGGCCGTGAGAACAGGCCGGATCGCGTGCTGGAAGTCGAGGCAGCGGTCGGTCCATTCCAGCCCGCAATGCGCCAAAAGCCGGCGCGACTGGCCTTCAAGGTCGTCGACCACGTCCTCGTAGTCGATGTCGAGCATAACATCGGCCGGCAGGATCGCGCGCCAATGGTTCATCGTGGCCCGGTAGGCCGCATAATAGCGGCCAAGTTCGCCGAGATCGTAGGTGAAGGGCTGGTGGCCCGTGAACCGTGTCGCGAAGCAGGACAGGCAGGTGTCGACAGGGTCGCGGCGCGTATGGATGATCCGGGCGTCCGGCAGCATCAGCCGAATCAGGCCGACGAGTCGGAAGTTGTCGGGTGTCTTGTTGCTGACCCGCTTGGCGTTCGGTGCAACGGCGTCGAGCCGAGCCAGATAGTCTGCCCCCACCTGCTGCCAGTCCTCGGGCGAGAGGCTCGTCAAAGGCTCGGCCGCTTCGAGCAGGCGATCACCTTTCGGACCAAGCGAGCGGATGGAAAGCCGGAGGTCGTCGATCTCTCCGGCCGCGAACACGTCGGGGTGACCGGCCAGGATCTGCTCGACGAGGGTGCTGCCTGAGCGCGGCATGCCCAGGATGAAGATGGGTCGTCGATCACCGTTGCCTCGTTCCGACCCTACCTTGAGTGACGTCGGCGTAAAGGCCGCCCGCATGCGGGCCAGGGCATTGAGGGTGGAGACCTCATCATAGCGGATCTGCGTGCGCTGTCGCCGGTTTCCGGCCAGCAGATGTTTGAACGCCGCCGCGGGGTCGCCGATGTCCGCATGGGCCTTTCCCAACCCGAAATGCAGATCGATCCGTTCGCGCGTCGAGAGGGACGTGTCGTGCGTAGCGCGCGCTTCCATCTCTCCGATCAGAGGATCACCCTGGCGCATCCGTTTGCACTGCGTCAGGCTGTAGAAGAAGCCAGCTGTGCCGGGTTCGAGCACGAGAGCGGTTTCAAGCGCCACGCATCCCTCGGCGGTTCTGCCTATTTCCGTGAGGAGAAGACCCCGATTGGCGTGGGCGTCGGCGTAGGTAGGCTTGAGCGCCAGGGCTTCATCATAGGCGGCCAACGCTTCAGGGAGACGCTTCAGGTGCTTGAGGACGTTGCCCCGCATGTTGTGGGCCTCGGCATAGCCGGGGGAAGCCGCAAGGGCCGCATCACATGCTGCCAGAGCCTCGTCAAACCTCGCCACATCGATCAGCACGTCGGCGCGGTTGATGTGACCGTCGACATAGTCGGGTTGAAGCGTCAGCGCCGCGTCGTAGCTGGCCAGGGCCCGATCCAGATGGCCCAGGTCTCTCAACGCATTGCCGCGATTGTTGAGGGCGCTGACATAAGTCGGGCTGATCGCCAGGGCCTGGTCGTAGCTGGCCAGAGCCGCACCGGTGCGGCGCATCGCCTTGAGAACATTCCCCCGATTGTTGTGGGCCGCGGCCAGTCCAGGCTGGCAGGCGATCGCGGCATCGAAGGCGCCGAGAGCTTCCTCGAACCGCTTCAGCCCGGTCAGCAGATTGCCGCGATTGTTATGCGCTTCGGCGAAGATCGCGTTGCGCAGGATCGCTCGACCAAAGGCCTCCAGGGCCTCATCGACGCGGCCCAAGATCGCGAGGGTGTTGCCATGGTCGTTGTGCAACTCGGCCCAGTCGGGCCGCGCCGCAAGAGCTTGCTCGAAGGCATGCAGTGCGGCGTGAGATTGTCCGAGCTTTGAGCGTACAAGCCCTGAAACCCGCAAAGCCGCCGCATCGCCGGGCCGGAGCTCCAGGCAGGCATCAAGCTGGGTGAGCGCTGCCTCATATCGTCCTTGCTCCATCAACACCGCGCCCAGGAGATAGCGGCTGTCGAAATGGACCGGGTCTTCAAGGAGAACCTGGCCATACAGAGCCTCGGCATCTGAAAGGCGACGGGCTTGATGACTGGCGACGGCACGTTGGAAAGTCCTGGAGGACGCGCCCTTCAGCTTCGGCCTCATGGCATTGCGACCGCTTGAGAGTGCGCCGAGGCGATGTCCGATCTCCGCCTCACGGGATCGCAACTCGGGCATCCGGAGGGAGCGGAAATGCCCGGTTCCATTCCGCACGTTTTTCCCGGTAGAGGGCTTCGTAGTCGGCCTGACTCATCCCTTGAGCCGTCTCGATGTCCATGTTCAGCGCGATCTGATGATACACGTCGAGGTTGGTCAGGTCCGGAGGCGGCAATGTGCCGGCTTCATACATCGCCCACATGTCCTGGAAGGCCCGCTCCAGATGCGACACGAGACGCGGCGTGTCGAACAGCAGGCAGGTGTCACGCCCATCACGCAACCGCTCCTTGAGGCTTGCCAGTAGATCGCGATCCTGACCGAGTTCGACCGCACGGGCCACATAGGTCTCCGTGCTCTCACAGACGAGATCGGGCATCCCCGCCGCGGTGACCAGACTTGCGCAGACCCGGGACGCAAAACCGCGTCCCGGATGGGTCAGCACCGGGACCCCCATCCACAAGGCATCCGCCGCCGTCGTATGGGCGCCATAAGGGCTGTTGTCGAGAAACAGATCCGCGAGCTGGTAGCGGGCCACGTGCTGCGGGTTGGTCGTCTTTTGCGCGAAGACCAGGCGGTCAGGCGCAATGCCGCGTGCGTTCGCCCAATCGCGCAGGCGACCTTGTGTCTCCGGCGTGCCACCGAGCAGCCAGAGCACGCTGTGAGGCACTTGTTCGAGGATCTTCATCCACAGTGTGAATGTCGCTTCCGTCAATTTCTGCAGACCGTTCAGGCAGCAATAGACGATCGCATCGTCGGGCAAGTGCTCGTTCTGCCGTGACGGCGACTGGCTCGCCACGACCCGCTTGCGGTCGTTGGGCTGGTAACACGGCAGACGTAGGACGGTTTCCGAGAAGTAGCGTTCATGGCCGTCCGGGACCGTCTGGGAATCGGCCAGGATGAAGTGGTGATAAGGGCTTCCCATGGTGGCAGGAAACCCGAACCAATTCACAGCGATCGGCGCCGGCCGCAAGGCGAATACCCGCGTTCGCGCGTCCTTGGTGTAGCCGTTGAGGTCGATCAGAATGTCGATGCCGTCGTCGCGGATTTTCTGCGCCGCCGCTTCGTCAGACAGCCCGCTGATGTCCGTCCAGTGATCGACCGCCGCCTTGGTCCGCGCCTTGGTCGGGTCGTCGCGTGAAATACCGCAATAATAGGCATGGATGACGAAGCGGTTCCGATCGTGCAGTTCGAGCGTCTCGACGATCGAGAAGCCGACAGCATGTTCGCGCATGTCGGAGGATACGTAGCCGACTCGCAACCGTGTTTTCGACCCGGGCACCGGAGGGGGCGGAGGTTCCATCGGGGTGACCCGGCCCACCAGAGCCTTGTTGTAGTGGCAGGCGTTGGCGAGCTGGAACAGCGGATCGTCGACCAGCGTCGCGAGCGACAGGGGCGAGATCCCGGCCAGGAGATCGCGCCGCGTGATCCGGTCGAAGGGTGTCAGCACCGGCCAGCGGCATTGCCGCATACGGAGCGCGATCCAGTGCTGGATCACCTTGTCGTCGCGCGCGAGTTCGAGGCGCCGTCTGAGCGCATCCTCGGCCGGGCCATCCTGGTCAAGCCCTTCAAGGACCCGGCCCGTGTTTTCGAGTGCCATGATCTTATGAGTCAGGCTCTCGGCATTGACGGCCACAAGATCTTCCGCGACGGCGAGCCAGTGCCTGATGGCCGGCCCGTTCTGGCCGGTTTTTTCGAGTGCGAGCCCAAGACTCAGCTGGGCTTGGTGAAAATCCGGCTTGAGCCGGGCCGATTCCCGGAACGCGATGATGGCGCCGGCCGTGTCCGGCGCCTCGTTCAGCGATGTCCCATAGTTGAAATAAGCGGCGTAGAGGAGCGGATCGTCCTCGTGGCAGGCGATCCACATCTTGTAGAGGTCGATGACCGCCGATGGTTGCCCGGATCGCTTCGTGATCTCGGCCAAACCGAACAATTCACCGATCGAGAGGTTTTGGAAGGCTCCAACGTCCATCTACGAGTCCGATTTCGCAGCGGCCGCGCGACCTCCACGTCTACGACAGGTCCCCTGCATTCTACGAGGCGGCCTCGCTCAATGCGGCCAGTTGTGCGGCAGTCATGACGGCGGTTTGTGTGGTTGTGAGGGCGGCGATCTGGACCCCGTTCAAGGCCTCGATTTCGGTCACTGTCAGGTTGGAGATCGTGGTCGTGCTGAGCGTCGACACCTGGGTCGTGGTCAGGCCGCTGAGCTGTACGGCACTCAGCTGTGCGAGCGTCGTCGCGCCGAGATTGCTGAGCTGCAGCGTCGACAGGCCGCTGATCTGCGTCGGCGTCAAGGCGCTGAAAAGCGTCGAGGTCAGGCCGGAGAGTTCCGTCGTCGTCAGGTTGACCATCTGCGTGGTCGTCAGCGATGCGATCTGGCTCGCCGACAAAGCGTTGAGCTGACTGGTCGACAAGGCGCGAAGCTGATCGCGCGCCAGCCCTGTCAGCTGGCTGGCGGTGAGCCCGGCCACCTGCGTGGTGCTCAGGGCCGCCACGTCGGCCGACGAGAAGGCCTGCAGCTGGACCGCCGTGAGCCCCGCGAACTGGGTCGACGTGAGTGCCGCGAGCGCCGTCGGGGCCAGGCCCGCGATGGCCGCGCTGGAGATCCCGCCGATCTGGGTCGCGGAGAGCACCGCGAATTGCGTCGTGGTCAAGGAAGCGATCTCGGTGGCCGACAGGCCGCTCATCTCGGTCGCCGACAGAAGACCGATCTGTGTCGTGTTCAGGCTCGCGAACTGGGTCGCGGTCAGTGCCGAGATGGCGGAGGCCGAGAGGCTGCTGAACTGCGTCGAAGAGAGGGCGGCGATCTGTGTCGTGGTAAGCTCGGAGACGGCCGTAGTCGAGAGGGCGGACATCTGCGTCGCGGTCAGCGCACTCACCTGGGTCGACGACAAGGAGGCGAGCTGGCTCTGGCTCAGGCCCGCGACACCCGTGGTGGAGAGCGCCGCGATCTGGGTCGCGCTAAGCGCCGCGAGATCGTCCTCGGAGAGCGTCGCGATCTCGGCCGAGGTGAAGCCGCTCATCTCGGTGGCCGTCAGAAGCCCGAGTTGTGTCGTGGTCAGCGCTGCGAACTGGGTCGACGTGAGCGCGCCGATTTCCGTCGAATTGAAGCCTTGCAACTGCGTGGTGGTGAGCGCCCCGATCTCGGCGAGCGTCAGGCCCGCGATGGCGGTCGTCGGCAACCAGGAGAGCTGGGTGGAGCTCAAGGCGCCGAGCTGATTTGGCGACAGGGCGCCGAGCTGGGTCGATGTGAGCCCGCTGAGACCTGTGGTCACGAGTGCCCCAATCTGCGTCGCGTTCAGGGTCGCGAGTTGCGTCGGCGTCAGTGCCCCGACCTGCGTTGCCGTCAAGCCGCCCATCTCGGTGGTCGACAGAAGCGCGATCTGGCTTGTCGTAAGACCGGCGAATTGCGTGGACGACAGGGCCGCAATGCCGGTCGCCGAGAGACTGGCGAACTGTGTCGTCGTCAGCGCGGCGAGTTCGGCGTTGCTGAGACCACTGAGCGCAGTGGTCGATAGCCCCGCGATCTGTGTCGACGTAATGGCCCCGAGTTGCGTCGTCGACAGCAGCCCGATCTCGGTGGAGGTCAAGCCGCCGACCGCCGTCGTGCTGAGGGCTCGCAGAGCCGTCGTCGTCAGGGCCGCGACTTGCGCGGCGCTGAGGTCCGACACTTGCGTGGCGGTCAGACCCTGGGCCTGCGTGGTCGTGAGGGCGGCGATCTCCGAGGCCGTAAAGGCGTCCATCTGCACCGTTGAGAGCGCACCGATCTGCGTGGAACTCAAGGCGCCAAGCTGATCCGGCGTGAGGGCGGCGATCTGGCTGGTTGTGATGCCGCTGACGCCAGCCGTGGACAAGGCTGCAAGCTGCGTCGTTGTGAGGGCGTTGAATTGGCTGGCGGTCAGCGCGGAAGCCTGGGTTTGCGTCAGCCCCGCGATGCCGCGAGTCGTGAAGGCGCCAAGCTGTGTCGTGGTCAGCGCCGCGACGACCTGACTGCTGAGCGCGCCAACCTGAGTCGACGTGAGGCCACGGATTTGCAGGATCGTCAGGCCGGTCGCTTCGCTCGTCGTCAGGGCCGCGATGGCTGTGGTGGAGAGGCCCGAGATCTGCGTTGAGGAGAACGCACCGAACTGGCCCGCGCTCAAGCCGACGATCTGCTGGTCGTTGAGCGCCGACATCTGCGTCGCCGTAAGGGCCTGAACCTGTGTGATCGTCAGGGCCGCGAGTTCCGTGGTCGTCAAGCCGCTCACGGCCGAGGTGGAGAGCGCCGCCACCTGGGTGTCGGCAAGCGCGCCGATTTGCGTCAGTGTAAGTGCTGCCGCCTGCGCATTCGTGAGGCCGCCGAGTTCGGCCGAATTCATGGCCGCGACTTGCGTGGCCGTGAAGGCCGAGATTGCGGTCGTGCCGATCGCGCCCAACAAGGTGGGCGTCAGGCCGCGCACCTGGGTTGTGCTGAGCGCGGCGAGTTCGGTCGTCGTCAGCCCCGTGATGGCGCCGGGATCGATCGCCGCGATCTGCGTCGACGACAGGGCGGCGAGTTGGCCGATCGTCAAGGCGCCAAGTTGGGTGTCGGCGAGCGCATCCATCTGTGTGGTGCCGAGCGCCGCGATCTGGGTACTGGTCAAAGCTGCGATATCAGAGATCGACAGCCCGCCAAGGCCGGTCGTCGACAAGCCGGCGATTTGGCTTGCGGCGAGCGCGGCCAGCTGGCCTGTGCTCAAGGCGGCGACCTGGGTATCGACCAGCGCGGCCACCTGCGTGCTGCCTAGGGCCCCGAGCTGTGTTGCGCTCAAACCCGCGAGTTCGCTCGACGTGAACCCGGAGACAGCCGCCGCCGACAAGGACGAGATCTGGGTCGTCGCCAGGGTCGAGAGCTGAGCGGTAGTCAGCGCCGCGACCTGGGTCTGGTTGAGACCGCCCATCGCGGTCCGGGTCAGAGCCTGAATTTGTGCCGTACTGAGGGCGGCGATCTGCGTGTTGGCGAGTGTGCCAATCTCGGTGACGGTCAGGTTTGCGATTTGCGTGGAGGTCAGCGCCGCAATGGTGGTGGTCGTGAGGCCGCTGACGCCGGTCGTCGACAGGGCAGCCGCCTGCGCGGCCGTCAATGCGCCCACTTGCGTGGCTGTCATGGCCGAGATCTGCGTGTCCGTGAGGGCACCGATCTGCGTCGTTGTCAGGGCGCCGATCTGCGTCAGCGTCAGCGCCGCGATATCGGTGCTGGTTAGGCCGCCGATGCCGGCGGTCGAAATGCGCGCGACCTGCGTGGACGTCAGGTTGCCGAGCTGCGTCGTCGAGAGCTGGGAAATGAGGGTCTGGGTCAGCCCCGAGATCGCGGAGGTGCTGAGGGCGGCGATCTGCGCCGCGCTCAGGGCGGCAAGCTGAGTCCCGGCAAATGCGCTCGCCTCAACCGCGGTCAGGGCCGAGACTTGCGTGGTCGTCAGGCCCGAAATTTGGGTCGCCGTCAGTCCGCTGAGGCCGGTGGCCGAAAGGGCGGCGATCTGCTGCGTCGAGAGCTGCCCCAATTGCGTCGCCGAGAGGCTGCCGATCTGTGTATCCGTCAAGGCTGTGATCTGGCTTGGCGTCAACGCCGCGAGTTGCGTCGTGTTCAGGGCCTGCATGGCGGACGTGCTGAGCCCGGGAAGGCTATTGGTGGAAAGGGCTGTGGCCTGTCCGGTCGTGAGGGCTGCGATCTGGCTCGTCGTCAACTGGCCGAGTTCGGTGGGGGTGAGGGCCGTCGCCGCCGTGGTGGTGAGGGCCGCGACCTGGGTCGTCGAAAGAGCGGCCAATTGCGTCCCGCTGAGAGCCGCCGCTTCGGTCGCGGTCAGAGCGCCGACCTGGGTCGTGCTGAGGCTCGTGACCTGGGTCGCCGTGAGACCGCTGATTCCGGTCGTCGAGAGCGAGGCGACCTGGCCCGGCGAAAGATTGGCGATCTGGCTCGTCGACAAAGCGGCGACCTGCGTGTCCACAAGGGCGTTGGCCTGCGCGCTCCCGAGGACGGCCACCTGGGTCGTCGCCATTGCGGCGATCTGGCTCGTCGTCAATCCGCCAAGACCCGTCGACGAGAGGGCCGCGATCTGGGTGATCAGGAGCGCGGCGATCTGGGAGGTGCCGAGAGCCGCCACTTGGGTGCCGAGCAGCGCTTTGATCTGGGTCGCTCGCAGCGCCGTCAGCTGGCTCGTCGTCAGGTTCATCAGATCGGATGAAGAAAGGCCTTGCAGGCCGGCGACCGAGAGCGCCCCGACCTGTGTCGTGGTGAGGGCCGCCATTTGAGCCGAGGTCAGGGCCGTGACCTGCGTCTGGTTCAGTCCACCGACCGCCGTCTGGCTGAGCGACGGGATCTGCGTGGTGGTGAGCGACTGGATCTGGGTGCCCGCAAAACCGCCGAGCTCAATGGCGGTCAGTTGGGCCACCTGTGTCGTGGTGAGGGCCGCGATCGTGCTGGTCGCGAAGCCACCCACGCCGGTGGCCGACAGTGCCGCGAATTGGGCCGCCGACAGCACGCCGATCTGTGTCGCCGTCAGGGCCGCCACCTGGGTCGCCCCCAGGGCGCCGACCTGCGCGGGTGTGAGGGCGTTCAGCTGGGTCGAGGTCAGAGCGCCGATCTGTGTGGCGGTCAAGCCGGTCACGCCGCTGCTCGACAGCCTCGCGATCTGCGTCGTGGCGAGATTGCCGAGCTGGGTGATCGTCAGATCAGCGACCAGGCTCGCCGTCAGTCCCGAAATCCCGGAAGTTGTCAGCGCGCCGATCTGAGCCGGGCTCATGGCCTCGATCTGCGTATCGGCAAGCTGACCGACTTCCGTGGCCGTCAGGGCCGCGACCTGTGTGGTCGTCAAAGCGCCGATCTGCGTCACGGCCAAGCCGCTGAGGCCGGTCGAGGTGAGAGCCGCGATCTGCTGCGCCGAGAGTTGGCCGAGTTGGGCCGGCGACAGACTGGCGATCTGGGTGTCCGCCAGGGCTTTCACCTGCGTGGCGGTGAGGGCGGAGATCTGCTGGGTGCTGAGGGCCGCGACCGCGCCTGTGCTGAGGGCCGCGACGGCGGTGGTTGACAAAGCCGCGACCTGGCGCGTCGTCAACGCGCCGAGCTGTGTGGTGCTGAGAGCCGACACCGCCGTCGTGGCGAACCCGCCCACCGCCCGGGTGCCGAGTGAAGCCACCTGCGTGGTGCTCAAGCTCGCGATCTGGGTTTGGCCCAGCGCTTGACCCTCAGTCGTCGTCAGCGCCGCAAGTTGGGTCGTGCTGAGGGCGCCCATCAAGGTTTCGGTCAGGCCGCTGAGGCCGGTCGTCGACAAGGCCGCGATCTGCGTCGTCGACAGCACGCCGAGTTGCGTCGTCGACAGCGCGCCGACCTGGGTGTCATCGAGACTATTGACCTGGGTGCTGGTCAGCGCACCGAGTTGCGTGCCGCCAAGTGCCGCGATAGCGCTGGAATCCAGGCCGTTGATGCCGGTCGTCGACAGGGCTGAAACCTGGCTTTGATAAAGCGACGTCAGCTGGCTGGTGCTCAGGGACGCCACCTGGGTGTCGACCAATGCCGTGATCTGGACCGTTCGCAGGGCGGCGAGTTGCGTTGCCGCGAGGGCGGCAAGTTCGGTCGAGGTCAGGCCCGCGATCGCCGTTGTGGTGAGGGCCGCGATCTGGGTGGCCGCGAGAGCCGCCACTTGGGTGGTGGTCAACGTGGCGATCTGACTTTGGCTCAATCCGGCGAGTGCCGAGCGGGTCAATGCCGCGATTTGCGTCGGCGTCAGAGCGTTGATCTGTGTCAGCGCGAAGGCGGTAAGTCCGGTCGAGGTCAGCGCGCCGACCTGTGAGGTCGTCAGTGCCGAAACCGTGTCGGTGGTCAGGCCAGCGATCCCGGAGGTCGACAGTGACGAAACCTGAACGGTGGTCAGTGCTGCGGTCTGCGTGGCCGTCAGGGCGCCAATCTGGGTCGCCGTGAGGGCGGCAACCTGTGTGCTGCTCAGGGCGCCGAGTTGCGTCAGCGCCAACGCCGAAAGCTGGGTATCGGACAGACCGCTCAGTCCCGTCGCGGTCAATTTGGCGATCTGGGCTGTCCCTAGGCTCGCAAGCTGAGCGGTGCTGAGATCGGACACGAGCGACGTCGTGAGGCCTGAGATTCCGGACGTGCTGAGGGCGCCGATCTGCGTCGCGCTCATCGCCTGGATCTGTGTATCCGCGAGTTGGCTCGCCTCGGTCATGGTCAGAGCCGAGACCTGGGTCGTCGTCAGAGCCGCCACCTGGGTCACGGCAAGTCCGCTGAGGCCGGTCGACGACAGGGCGGCGATCTGCTGAATGGAGAGCTGCGCGAGCTGTGTTTGCGAAAGGTTGGCGATCTGCGTGTCGACCAGCGTCCGCATCTGCGTGGTCGTCAGAGCGCCGATCTGCTGCGTGCTCAAGGCCGCAAGGGCGGACGGCGTGAGCGCCGTGATGCCGGTCACCGACAGTCCGGTGATCTGCTGGGTCGTGAGCGCGCCGATCTGCGTCGCGCTGAGTGAGGTCAGGGCTGTCGTGGCCAGGCCGCTGGCCGCCGTCGTGCTGATCGCGGCCACTTGCGTCGTGCTGAGGGCCGCGAGTTGCGTTTGGGTCAGTGCGCCGATGCTTGCCGAGGTCAGGGCGCCCAATTGTGTCGTGTTGAGCGCTGCCAGTAATGAAACCGTAAGGCCCGTGACGCCGGTGGTGGACAGCCCCGCGATCTGGGTGACGTTCAGGCTACTCAGTTGCGTGATGCTGAACGCGCCGATCTGGGTATCCACCAGACCGCTGACGGCGCTTCGCGTCAGTCCGCTGAGTTGGACATTGGTCAGCGCGGCGATCTGGTCGCTGGTGAGCGCCGACGATTCCGTGCTGGTCAACCCCGACATCTGGGTGACGCTGAGCTGCCCGATCTGATCGAGGGTCAAACCGCCGATCTGCGTTGTCGTCATCGCGCCGATTTCGGCCGAGGTCAGCGATGCGAATTGCGTCAACGACAGATTGCCGAGCGAGGTCGCGCTCAGGTTTGCGACCTGGGTCGCCGAAAGAGACTGGACCGCCAGGGCCTGGATCGTGGCCTGGCTCATATCCGTCAACTGCGTGGCCGTGAACCCGCGGATCTGCGCGCCCGTCAAACCGGTCAATTGGGCGGTCGTCAGCTCGGCGAGGGCGGTATCGCTCATCCCTGAGATCTGAGTGGCGGTGAGGCCGGCCAGTTGGGTCGTCGTGAAGGACTGGACCTGAGTGGCCGCCAGTCCGTTCAACACCGTGGTGCTCATGGCGGCGATTTGCGAGGCCGTGAGTGCCGAGAGCTGGCTTGCCGCGAAGGCGCCGATGCTGTCCGTGCCCAGGCCGGCGATCTGGCTGGTGGCGAGCCGGGATGCCGTCAGAGCCTGGAGCGACGTCGTCGACATATCGGCCAGCTGAACCGTCGAGAAACCGGCCATCTGGGCCGCCGTCAGCGCCGCGAGTTGCGTCGTCGTCAGTTCGGCGATCGTCGTGTCGCTGAGCCCGGCGAGCTGCAGGGCTTGCAGGCCCGCCACTTGCGTGGTCGTCATGGCCTGGATCGCGGCGGCCGAGAGGTTGCTGAGAGACGTGGTTGAGAGGGCGCCGACCTGCGTTGACGTCAGGGCCGCCAACTGGGCATCGGAGAGGTTCGCCAGGGCCGTGGCGCTCAGATTGGCGACCTGTGTTGTCGATAGGAATGAAGCCGGCAAAGCGTTGAGCGAGGACGGAGCCATGTCACTCAGCTGGGTTGACGTCAGCCCCTGTACTTGAGGCGCTGTCAGCCCGGACAGGAGTGTCGTCGTCAAAAGACCTAGCGTCGTATCGGTCATGTTGCCGAGTTGGCGCGGCGCCAGTCCGGCCGCCTGCGTGGTGGTCAGAGCCTGGATCTCGGTCGGCGTCAGATTGTTCAAGACGTCGCTGCTCAAAGCGCCGATCTGCGCCGCGGACAGCGACGTGACCTGGTCACTCGTGAGATTGGCGACCGCCGTCGTGCTGAGGGAAGCGACCTGGATTGTGCTCAGCGATCCGACCGTGAGAGCCTGGATCATCTCGGCTGGCAAGTCGGTCAACTGGGTCGCGGTCAATCCTCGGATCTGGCCGGTCGTGAAGGCCGCGATCTGGGCCGGCGTGAAGGCGGCCAGTGTGGCGTCGGTCAGGCCAGAGATCTGGGTTGAGGTGAGCGCCCCGGTCTGCGTGCTGGTCAGCGCTTGCACTTCGTCCGTTTGCAGCGCGTTGAGGGAAGGAATCGAGAGGGCCTGGACTTGTGCGGCCGACAAGCCGGCGATCTGCGTCGCCGAAAGGTTGGCGAAGGCCGTCGACGACAATTGCCCGATCTGCGTTGCCGAGAATGTTGCGACCGGAATCGCCTGCATGGCGGCGGTCGACAACCCCGAGAGCTGGTTCGGCGTCAGCCCACGCACTTGCTGGGTCGTCAGCGCGGCCATCTGGGTCGTCGTCAGTTCGGCAAGGCTCGTGCTGGTGAGACCTGTGATTTGGCTCGCTGTGATCCCGGCTTCCTGCGTGGCGGTGAGCGCCTGCATTTCATCCTGCGACAGCGCATTGAGACCGGAAACCGACAAGGCCCCGACCTGGGTCGCGGCCAGCGAGGCGACCTGCGTGGAGGAGAGGTTCTGGACCTCTGTCGCGTTGAGACCCGACATTTGCGATGCGGTCAGATTGGCGGGATCGAGCGCCAGGATCTGGTTCAGGAGCAGGCTGTTGAGTTGTGCGGTCGACAGGGTACCGACCTGCGTGGCGTTCAACTGGCCGAATTGCGTGGCCGTCAAATTCGACAGGGTCGTCGTGGACAGGCCGGCGATCTGGGGTCTGATCAACGCACTGAGTTGCTGGACACTGAGGGATTGAACTTCTCCCGGATCGAGCGAATTCAGTTCCTGCGCCGACAACGCCGACATCTGGCTCGACGTGAAGGCCGAGAGATCGCTGGCGGCGAGCGCGTTGAAGGACGCCAGTGAGAGCCCGGAGAGAGCCGAGGGCGAGATGCCGCTCACCTGGTTTGCCGAAAGTGCTTCGAGATTGGTGGTGCTGAATTCGATCAGTTCGACCGAGGTCAGCGCCGCGACTTCCGTGGTTTCGAAGCTTTCGACGTCGCTGGTCGTGAATTGCTGGATGGTGGTCGCACTCAGCCGCGCGATCTGCGCTGCCGTCATCGACGAAAGGATCGATGTCATGGCCCGCTCGCTTCCACCGTCTCAGACATTGTCGCCTCCGGTCACAACGTTACGAAACGTAAGTCGCCAGATGGCATCCCGTTTTCCTTTAGCGTCCCGGCATTGCGCGAAGCTGTCCTGCGCCTCGCGATGAGCCCAAAAGACGAAGCACGACCGAAGCGGTGCAGAACCGAATCGCGCGGCCACTATCGCGACGCTCTCGCCGTCCAACAATACCCGGATTCTTCGAGCCGCAATCTTGTGCCGTTTGTCGCGGACACAACACGCTGCGGCCAATGCGATGGCCCCGGGGGAGTTCCTGCCATCAACGATTGCAGCGCCGGACCGAGAGATTGAGCGCGCCTGTAACGGCGACCCAGGCCAAGTGCGGCGGGAACAGGGTCGCGGCCAAGCTGACGATGCGATATCAGATCGGCATGGGCCTCGATCTCAAAAGTCGCGATTTCCTGTGGGACGTCGAAGAAGCGTGTTCAAACGCTTTCCCGGCGGCCCGCGAAATCATCCTCGAAGGATGGCTTCTGCGTGCCGCGGGCGGGCGCACGCGGCGGACCAATTCCGTCAATCCGCTGCGTTTCGGGCCGCGCGATCCGACCGGCATCGTGCCCGAAGCCGAGGCGATCTACGCGTCACTCGACCGTCCGGCTTTGTTTCGCGTTCCGTCGCTCGTACCAGACATGGACATCGCTCTGCGGCGGCTCGGCTACGAGGCACAGGGTGAGGTCTGCACGCTCTTCGCCGACCTTACGGGGTTCGTTCCCGGCGAAGGCGCCGACTTCGCCCTCGCGTCGACACCTCACACGGGATGGTACGAGGCTTGGGCGGAGCTCGGCGAGAATCCATCACCGGCGATCGTTGCGGATTATCGGCGGTCGGTCGACACGCTGCTCTTGCCGAAGGCTTTCGCGTGCCGCCACGTCGACGGCACCCCCGTCGCGGTGGCCTATGCTGCCTTGTTTCGCGGGCTCGTAGTTCTGGAATCGGTGCTGACCCATCCGCTGCACCGGCAGCAAGGGCATGGGGGCGCGATCGTCCGGCGCCTCATGGCCTGGGCCAAGGAGAAGGGGGCCCAAGGCGTCTGTCTCCAAGTCACGGCCGACAATGGTCCGGCCCGTCAGCTCTACGCCCGGGCGGGCTTTACGACGGAACTCTACCGCTACCATTACCTGAGAGCGGGGACCACCTCTCACCAGTCGTAGCCGCCACTATTCGGGGGTGGAGTACCTACAAAATCGCAGTTGGATCATCAAGCTGCTCTTTCGCAGCTGCGAGATCGGGCTTATATTATGGGCGACCTCTAAAGGGAGGTTGGCCGACGTTTGACGCGGCCCGCCGGGACAGCCCACGGTCCGAAAGGGACCATGACGAGGCGCCGGCCGACGGACGTTCTCTCCCATGTTTGATCCTGATACTATGAGCGCCGCAGCGATGACGCATGCGTTGGCGCTAGGGCTTGTCTTCCTTTTGGCCCTCCTTGTGCTGAGGGTCGCGTTCGCGGCCTTCGTCTACATTCCAAACACTCACTTCGGGGTGATAGAACGAAAATGGTGCGCCCAACGCTCACCCGAGCCGTTTGGCCCTATGGCTCTGCGCGGCAACGCCGGCTTCCTGCCGGACGTCATCCGCGGCGGCTGGCATGTTCTCGTGCCGTTTCAATACCGGGTCTACAAGCAGCCGCTGATCAACGTCGATCAGATCGGCTACCTCGTGGCGCGTGTCGGCCGCACGCTCGAACCCGGTCAAGCCCTGGGTGAATGGCCGGCCGAGGTGCAGGTCGACGATGCCCGCGGCTTCCTGGAACAGGGAGGTCAGGCCGGACCGCAGCGCCGCATCCTCCGCTCGGGCACCTATGCGATCAACACGGCTCTGTTCGCGGTGATCGGGGACGACACGATCCACCATCTGGTCGAGGCCAAGAAGGATGACGCACAATTCCAAGCCCTGTTGCAAGAGCGCGGCGGCTTCACGCCGATCGTCATCAAGGACGACAAGATCGGTATCGTGACGGTCCAAGACGGGCCGGCCCTGCAGCACGGCGAGATCATCGCGCCGACTGTCGGCACCGATGCCAACAACCCGGCCCATTTTCACAATTCGTTTCAGGACATCGGCCGCTTTTTGGCGGCTGGTGGGCGGCGCGGGCGGCAGGAGCAGGTGCTGGTTGAAGGCACCTATTTCCTCAATCGCCTGTTCGCGACCGTCGAAGTCACGGGCAAGCGTCGCATCGAGATCGGCACCGTTGGCGTGATCAACTCCTTTGTCGGACGCGAAACCGAGGAGGCCATCACGGCCGAAAATGGACGCGGCCGCACAGTCGAGGTCGGCCAGCGCGGTATCTGGCGACGGCCGCTCGAACCCGGCAAATATGCCGTCAACCCTTATGCGGCCGAGGTGATCGACGTGCCGACCACGAACTTTCAGCTGCGCTGGATCGCGGGGGTCGTCAGCGCCGCGGCCCTGCCGAACGGCAAGAGCTATGACAACGACCTCAAGGAGATCCCGGTGATCACGCGTGATGCCTTCGAGATCCTGGTGCCGTTGTCGATCGTGGCTCATATCGCGCCCGTCAACGCGCCGCATGTGATCCAGCGCTTCAGCCAGATCGAGCGGCTGGTGAACCAAACACTCGATCCATTCGTGTCCTCCTATTTCAAGGATACGGCTCAGCGGAACACGTTGCTCGACTTCATCGAGAAGCGTGTCGAGATCGGCAAGGAGGCCCTGAAGGCCATGAAGGAGCGACTGGCCGAGCATCGGATCGAGATCGAGGAGGTGATGATCGGCACCCCGAAACCCACGCCCGGCGACACCCGCATGGAAGCGATGCTCGAACAGCTCCGAGCGCGACAACTCGCCAAGGAGGAACAGAAGACCTTCGTCGACCAGCAGGAGGCCGCGACGAAGCGCAAGGCTCTCAATGAGCAGCTGGCCTTGGCGGATCAGCAGGCCGGCATCACCAAGTCGGAACTGTCCATCCGCATTGCCGAGAACGAGGGGGCGGCCGAAACGGCCCGCAAACGTAAGGCGGCCGACGGCATCCGGATCATGGCCGAAGCGGAAGGCTCGGCCGAAACCGCGCGCAAAAGCCGTGCGGCCGAGGGCATCCGGGTGATGGCGGAAGCCGAGGCCTTCGCGGCCAAGGCCAAGGCCGAGTCGATTGGCGGCACCGACAACCTGATCCGTCAAGCTGTGATCAGTGCGCTGGTCGAGATTGCACGGGAGACGAAGATGCCGCTCGTGCCTTCAGTGGTGGTCGGCGGCGAGACTGCGAATGGCATCGGCGGTCTTCCCGGACTGTTGCTTGCGATGGCGGGCAGAGACCTGCTGCCGTCGACCGACTCATTGGCGGAGAGCCGAAGCCGCTGAATGGCATTTTGGCCGGTCCCGCCAAAGGACCGGCCAAAAGCAGTTTCGTTCCGAGGCGGCGAAGCCAAGCCCGAAACCGGTGTGCGACGGTTTTGGACGCCGATGTTTTCGGGTCAAGCTTCGCTGGGTTGTTTCGCGGGGCAAGAACGCCACTTCTCCCACGTTTCTATGTTGAGGCAACAACGCCTGCGTCGATTGGCGGTCTCCTGAGCCGCGTCTCGACTTCGAATGTAAGGAACTTGCCGATGCCGATCCGTGTCGTCGTTTGGAATGAATTCATCCACGAGCGTGAGAACGAGGCCGTCAAGTCGATCTACCCTGACGGCATTCATGCCGCCATCGCAGCGGCCTTGGGCGGCGGCGACCTGCAGGTTTCGACCGCGACCCTCGATGAACCCGAGCACGGTTTGCCTCAGGGACGGCTCGATGACACCGACGTTCTTCTCTGGTGGGGCCACAAGGCCCATGGGCAAGTGTCCGATGAGGTGGTCGAACGTGTCGCCCAACGTGTCTATGAGGGCATGGGCCTGATCGTCCTCCACTCCGGCCATTTCTCCAAGATCTTCAAGCGGCTCATGGGCACGCCCTGTTCGTTGCGGTGGCGCGAGGCGGGTGAGCGCGAGAGGATGTGGGTGATCAACCCGAGCCACCCCATCACCCAGGGGCTCGGCGCGCAGATCGAGATTCCGAATTCGGAAATGTACGGCGAGCCCTTCCTGGTTCCCGAGCCTCTGGAGACTATCTTCGTCTCCTGGTACCAGGGCGGTGAAATTTTCCGCTCGGGCCTCACCTACAAGCGGGGCGCCGGGAACATCTTCTATTTCGGCGCGGGCCACGAAACCTACCCGATCTACCACAATCCGGAGGTCCAGACGGTGCTGCGCAACGCCGTACGCTGGGCCTATAATCCAGTGCCACGCTGGGCCGATGTCGAGAAGGCGCCGAATCGGCCGATCGATCAGGCCCTGGAGAAAATCGAGGCGCGGGGTCTTTCGCTCCATACGGCTGGCCAGGAGGGATTCCGGTGAGCCAAGCGCAACGCATCCTGATCCTTGGGACGGGCCACATCGCGCACAAGCATGCCGAGCAATTCGGCTCCAATCCCGGATGTACACTCGTCGCGGCCGTTGATGCGAATGGGGAACGAGCCCGCGCCTATGCGTCCAGCTATGGCATTCCGCACGTCTTCGAGGATCTCGAGGCGGCGATCCGCTGGAATGGCTTCGATGCCGCCGTCAATGCGACGCCCGATGCGGTCCACAAGCCGACCAGCCTCCGGTTGATCGCGGCCGGGAAATCCGTGTTCTGCGAAAAGCCGCTCGCGCTCACCGAGGTGGATGCCTTCGAGATGACCGAGGCGGCCGAAGCGGCCGGCATCATCGCCATGGTCAATCTCACTTACCGCAATGCCCATGCCATCCAGCGGGCGCGGCAGATGATCGATGCGGGTGAGATCGGCATCGTACGCCACATCGAAGCGAGTTATTTGCAGAGCTGGCTCACCGCCAGCCATTGGGGCGATTGGCGGACCGAGGAGCGTTGGTTGTGGCGCCTGTCCACTGCTCATGGCTCCAACGGCGTGCTCGGCGACATCGGCATTCATCTCGTCGACTTCGTGACGTTCGGGACGGGTCTTGACGTCGCGACGTTGCAGGCGCGTCTGAAAACCTTCGACAAGGCGGAGGGCGGACGCATCGGCGCCTACCGGCTCGACGCCAACGATTCCGTCGCCGTGACGGCCGAAATGAGCAATGGCGCGCTGGCTTCCATCCACATGACGCGCTTCGCCACCGGCAAGCTCAACGACCTCAACCTCGCCATCTACGGCACGGGAGGCGCGCTGAAAGTCTGGGCCAACCACCTCGAATCGCGTCTCGACGCCTGCCTGGGCGCGGACATGGAAACGCAAAGTTGGCGGACTCTCCCTTGCCCGGAGACGCCGCGCAACGAGGCGCGTTTCGTGACGGCGCTACAAGCTGGTCGGAATGGTGACCCTACCTTTCGGCGCGCGGCCGAGATGCAACGTCTGCTCGACCTTTGCCTGGTATCCGGCAAGACCGGTCACCTGATCGCGGTCCGGGACACGATCCAGGGCTAGGGTGACCAAAAAGCGGCTGCCGACGTCATTCGCTCCTCCCGCGCAGCTGACACGCCCGCCGTGGCGGGCGGCGATCTGCCGGACGAGCGAGAGACCGAGACCCCAGCCGCCGCCCTGTTCGCTACGCCCCAGCGGGCGATAGAACGGCTCGAAGACCCGCTCCCGTTCCTCGGGCGGAATACCGACGCCCTGATCCGAGACGACGATCTGGGCTTCCGCACCAAGATCGGAGACGGCTACATGGACTGGAGCCTTGCCGTGACGGAGGGCATTTTCCAGGAGATTGCGCAGGAGGCGTCGCAGCAGGGCGGCATTGCCGGCGATCTCGACCGCATCGCCGCCCACACTCGCCCCCACCCGCGTCGCCTCTTCCGCCGCCAAGCCGAGTAGGTCGACGCGCTCCGTGAGCCCCACGAATGAACTGGGATGGTCGAGCCGGCTGGAAAGCAGGATTTCGTCCACGAGGACGTCGACTTCCGCCAGGTTGCGCACGATCTCGGCGTGGGTCGCAGGAATTGGATCCTGCAGCCAGAGTTCCATTCCGATTCGGAGGCGGGCGAGCGGCGAGCGAAGCTCGTGGCTGGCATTGGCCAGCAAGGCCTTCTGCGATGTCAGAAGCAGATCGAGCCGCTCGGCCGCGCTGTTGAATGTGCGCGCCACGAGGGCGACCTCGTCGCTCCCGCTTTCGTCCACGCGCGCCGCGGTCTCCCCCGCCCCCCACCGCGCCATACCGGATCGGAGCGCTTCGAGGCGGCGCGTGAGGCGGGCCGTCACCGGAAAGGCCGCGAGGCCGACACCCCCGGCGACCACAATCACGACGGTCAGGATCCGCAATCCGGGGTCCTGCAGGGGCGGCCGTAAGCGGGCCACGACAGCCCGCCCGTCCGGCAGGTCGATCCGCATCACGCGGTGAAACTCGTGCTGGGCGGCGCCGTCTCGCAGAAACACCGGGCGTCCTTCCGCAACGATCAGGTGGCCATCCCTGGCATAAACCGAAACATCCGCTCCGATCTCGTTGCTCAGGTGCCGGACCGCCTGTGCGATCGTTCCGCTCGGGGTGTCCTGGTCCGGGATCAGTTCGTTGGTGACACGAATCCGGAACGCCCCCAGGCGTTCCTGGGTCGTCTGGCCGAGCATCCACCAGATGGCTCCCATCGAGACAGCCACGACAACGAGGCTGGCCAGCAGTGTGAGATAAACCTTCCAGAAGAGGCTGCGATGCAGCGCGATCATGGATCGCCGTCCTGTTTCTTGGCGAATACATAGCCGCTGCCGCGAACCGTGATGACGCGGCGTGGGCGCTTTGGATCGTCCTCGATCGCCGAGCGGATGCGCGAGATATGTACGTCGATCGAGCGGTCGAACGCCTCCAGCTCCTCACCCTTGACGAGATCGAGGATGCGCTCGCGGTTGAGTACCCGCCCGGCATTCTGCGCCAGGGCGACAAGAAGATCGAATTGGTAGCTCGTGAGCAGTCGGTCCTCGCCGTCGATCCTGACCCCGCGTGATCCTCGATCGATCTGCAGGCGGCCAAACGACAGGACCGTATCGGCCACGGCCTGGGTGCCGCGATTGCGCCGCAGGATGGCACGCAACCGGGCGAGAAGTTCGCGCGGGTTGAACGGTTTGGGCAGATAATCGTCGGCCCCGATCTCCAATCCGACGATCCTGTCCGTGTCGTCGCCCCGAGCGGTCAGCATCAGGATCGGGATATCCGAGCGCATCCGGATCTGGCGGCACACTTCGAAGCCGTCGAGATCGGGCAGCATGATGTCCAGGATGATCGCTTGGAAGTCCGTGCGGCCGATGACGTCCAGGGCGCCGCGGCCGGTGAGGCTGCGGTCGACCCTGTATCCGGCAGCCGAGAGATATTCCGACACCATGCCGGCCAGACGCGCATCATCATCGACCAGAAGCAGATGCTCAGTCATCGGCGCGGGTGTCCGAAATGACGATCAGCCCGGGTTGCGGTCGGCGCCGTGATCCGGATCGGCATGATCCTGATCCTCCGGGCCATGACGATGCATGCCGCCTTCCATATTGCCCCCATCGTCCCGTCCCTCCCGGTGCCACGGGCCCATGCCGCGAGCCATCATGGCTTCGGCGCGATCCGCGAGCGCCGCGCGCTGATCGGGCGTGAGCTGATCGGCCGAGTCGAGTACCATGCCGACGATGGTTTTGCTCTTCGCATCGAATTTGGCCACTTGTTCGGCACGAAGCTTTTCGACGGCGGCGCGATCGATGGTCGGCGCCCGCAGGAGGTCGAGCACCTGCTTGCGCATGGCCATGCGGTCTGGGCCGTCCTCGGTCATGCTGCCGAAGCCGGTTGCGATGATGTCGTGAACCTTGTCTTCCTGGACCGTCGTGGCTCCGACAGAGTCCAGGGCACCGTGCACCATGCGCTGGATGTGCTCGAGACGGTGGCCTGCCCCCCAGACGACATGTCCGGTCACGGTCGCCGCATAGGCAAAGCCACCGGCTCCCAGCCCCAATCCGCTGACGAGCGCGCCCGCGAGCAGAACCGGGCGCTGCCATCTGGGTCGGCGCGCCGACGCGACATCGCGGGAGCCTGATGCTTCAGGTCCACTTGGTTGATGTTCGAGTGCCTCACTCATGTTACTCTCCTGGCATTGGCATCGTCTCGGTGCCTGACGCCAAGTTAAAGGTCCGCGGTTTCCGCCTTCCGGCCGCAATGTAAAGTTCCATGAAGCGATTGTGGTGCGCGACGGCCGTGAGCCGAAGGCTCTTCAACGCCTGTCGCATCGGTTGCAACCTTCAGGCCGTGCGGCCCGGTCGAGCCGCGACCCAGATCATGTGGCGCGCGCCCTTCTTGCCGTGCGCGCGGACAGTGTGTTCTGCCACTATAAACCCTGCTCTGGCGAGCAATTGACTAAAGGCGCGATCGGGGAAAGCCGACCACACCGCGAGGGCTCCGCCGGGCGCAAGCGCTGTCCAGGCGGCGCGCAGTCCGGCCAGGCTGTAGAGCGCTTCGTTACCGTCTCGAGTCAGACCTTGAGGTCCATTGTCAACGTCGAGCAGGATCGCGTCATAGATGCCGCGCGCGGCCCGGATCGGCTGGGCGACATCGGCCTGATGGACCCGGACACGGGGGTCCGCAAGCGCGTCACCCGACAGATGAGCCAAGGGGCCTCGGACCCATCCCACGACGGCCGTGACGAGCTCGGCCACCTCCACCGAAGCGGCGGGGCCAAGCAGGTCCAGAGCGGCGCGAAGCGTGAAGCCCATGCCCAGACCGCCGATGAGGAGACGAAAGCTGGTTCCGCGCGTCAGCGCATCCGCGCATCCCAATCGCGCCAGCGCTTCCTCCGAACCACGCATGCGGCTCCCCATCAGCAATTCGCGTCCGAGATTGATGGCGAATTCGGTGCCCCGCTGCATCAATCGGAGTTCCTCCGTGCTGCCGGGGATCGGGGCCGCTTCGATCAAGGTCCAATACTGCACGCGCGCTCCTGGTGTCCGCTGCCGGCAAAGCCCATGACATCCTGAGGGGCCGACGTCCAACTCAGGGCAGGGCAGCCCGCAAGGCGCGAATCGCGTCGAAGCTCGTCGCGAAACATCGATCACCGGCAAAGCCCCAGCGGACGATGTCCGGCGGCGGCAAGGCGACGACCTTGCCGGAGGCATGCACCTCCGCGACGCCGGTGCGGTGGACGAGAGCCGTCAGGTTCTCCGGACGTATGCCGCCGCCGGCCATGATGGCGATGCGCCCCCGCGCTTGAATGACCAGCGCCGCAAGGCCATCGCTGCCCGATGGGGCATCGGATGCGCCGCCTGAGGTGAGGATCCGCTCGAAGCCGAGTGCGACGGCAAGCTCCAGCGCTACGCTCTTGCTCGGCGTGAGATCGAATGCGCGGTGCAGCGTCCGTCCGAGCGTGCCGGCCTCGGCGCACAAATCGGCGAGGGTCTGCTCATCGAGCGAATGGTTGGGCCGCGAGGCACCGATCACCACGCCGGCGAGGCCAGCCCGACGAACGGCCGTGATGTCGGCACGCATCGCGGCAAGATCTTGCGTGCCGTAGACGAAGTCGCCCTGTCGCGGGCGGATCATGGCGTAGACCGGCACGGGCGAGTCGCTTGCCAGCGCAATCAGGCCGGGGGACGGCGTCAATCCGCCGACATCGAGGCTCGAACACAGTTCGATGCGGTCGGCCCCGGCCGCGATGGCGATCGCCAGACCGTCCGGCGTGTCGACGCAGATTTCCAAACGCGTTCGAGACGAAGGGGGGACGGGAATCATGTGACTTCATGCAAGCCGGCGCGGAAAACCAGCATCGAGACATCCATTGCGGCATCCTTGACATGACATTCAAGGGGAAGGACCACAAGCGAACAAAGATCCGTGTGCATGGTTGCGTCAGTCAGGGCGACCGCCCTCCAGCGCACCCGACCTGCGAGCGACATGAGCGGACCCGAATCCATTCCCGCGCGGCCGGTTGGTTCGGCCTCTCTCCAGCCCCGGTTGGGCTTCTGCGCCGATGTCGGCGGTTCCTTCATCAAATTCGCTTCCGTGCAACCGGACGGAACCTGTGTCGAGATGGAGAAATGCCCGACCCCGTCGAAGGATTGGGCGGAGTTCTGCGCCGTTTTGCAGACGCTCTGCGCGGGGCGTGACCCACGCCTCGCCCTCTCGCTGTCGATCGCCGGTGTGGTCGATCCCGACGCCGGTCTCGCCTTGAGCGCCAATATCCCGTGTATCAGCGGCCATCGGCTGGGCGCGGAACTCACTGCCGCGCTCGGACGCCCCGTGCTGGTCGCCAATGACGCGGATTGCTTCGTCTTGGCCGAGGCCCTGCGCGGGGCGGGGGCGGGCCGACGCATCGTGTTCGGGATCATTCTCGGGACAGGTGTCGGTGGCGGGCTGGTCGTCGAAGGTCGAATCATCGAGGGGGAGGGCGGCATTACAGGGGAGTGGGGGCACGGCCCGATCCTCGGCTCGCTCCGGGTTGGCGCGGCTGAACTCCCGTCCATGCCGTGCGGATGCGGCCAAAGCGGTTGTCTCGATACGCTGGGAAGCGCGCGGGGCTTGGAAAGGATCGACACATTCCTGCACGGCGGATCCCGCGACAGTCTTCGCATCATCGAAGCCTGGGAGCGTGCAGAAGCCGCGGCCAGCCAGACGGTGAGCACGTGGCTCGGCGTCGTGGCCGGCCCCCTCGCCATGGTGCTCAACCTGACGGGCGCCTCGATCGTGCCGGTCGGCGGCGGCTTGTCGAACAGCCGTGCGCTGGTCGACGCGCTTGACGCTGCCGTTCGGGCTTGCGTTCTGCGGCGCTCCGAGACGGCGATCGTGGTTCCGTCGGAGCTTGGCGCCGATGCCGGCCTGCTCGGCGCGGCCTTGCGGCTTGTGGATCGTGCTTCGACGCTTTGAACGTCGTTCAGGTCGTCGGGCGGTTCAGATCTTTGTCGTCACGGCGCAGTTCGTCATGCACCCACGTCAGGATCGTCTCGATGGCCAACGGCCTGCTTGTGTCGACGTCGAAGACCGGCGCCCGGCCTGTCGGGGTGGCGCAGCCGTTCAGCACGATCAGTTCGGGGATGTAGGCTTCTCCCGGGTGTCCAGGACTGCGATCTCCCAGGCGCGAGCGGTAGCGCTCGGCCACCACCGAGTCCGGCGCATGGCACCAGATCTCGATGACGCGGCCGATGCCGGCCGCCGCGAGATGGCGATCGAGAACTTCGAGCGGCTGAAAGCCGAACCAGGCATCGATCACGACCGTTGTCTTGTCGGGCCAATCCCCGATGGCGTTGAAGATGATCGCATAGCTGGCGCGTCCGAGCTTGCGATTGTGCTCCCGATCTCCCGTTCCGAAATGCTCGAACAGAGGATCCTTGACGGTATCGAGCGTCATCAGCGGGCATCCCAGTCGATCCGCGATGCCGTGCGCCACGGTGCTCTTGCCGGACGCCGGTACGCCATTGACCAGAATGGCCGTCTTCACCGCCGCGCCTCGGGGAGCGTTCGAGCCACGAGGCCGGTCGGCTCGGGTTCGATCATATGCTCGATCAGTGCCGAGACCGCGCCGCCGATGACGCCGGCATCGTCGCCGAGCTGTGCAGCCGCGATCGGACACTGATACCAGGGCGACAAAGCCGGGGCTCGCGCCAGGGCGCGAAGCGCGGCGCTTCCCAAGCCGCCGCCCAGCAAAACGAGTTCGGGATCGACCGCGGCCACCATGCTGTCGATCGCGGCCCTGAGTGGAAACACCCAGGCGTCGAGAAGTTGCCCGACCAGGACATCGCCAGCCGCATCACGCTCGAACAACGTGTCGGCCCGCGTCCCTTTCGGCAAGCCGGCTTCCGCGATCAGGCGGCCGAGCGCCGTGCCCGAACTCGTCGTTTCGACACAGCCGCGGCGCCCGCAAGCGCAGGGGAGCCCATCGTGCCGGACCGTGATATGGCCAAGTTGCCCGGCGGTCTCGCGCCCCCGCACGATCTTGCCATCGAGAACCACGGCACCGCCGATGCCCGTGCCGATCGTGAACATGACCACGTCGTCGGCACCCTGCGCCGCCCCGGTCGCCATCTCGGCCACGAGGGCCATGTTGCAATCATTGTCGATCACGACCGGCTTCTCGATTGCCTGTTCGATCTGTTCGGCCAGGCGCGCCCCCGCAAGATCGAGATAGCCACCCGACAGAACGGTGCGGGTCCGTGCGTCGACGCGACCCGGCACACCGATGCCGATGCCGGCGACGGTCGCATCGTCGAGCTGCCGACACAAGGCAACGATGCGGCTCAAAACCAGGGCAGGATCCCGTGCGATCGGCTCGGCGTGCCAGTCGAGGATCTCGCCAGAGCTCGAGACCCGCCCGGCCCGGAGATTGGTGCCGCCGATGTCGATGCCGATCGCCGTTGCGGTGGTGCGCATGGCGGCCTCCTTGATGTAATGCCGGCCGTCAGGCTGCGGCGCGGCCCTGGGAGGAACGGCAGCGCTCCACCACGGATTGAATCTGGCGCAGGCGCGGCACGGCGATCTTGGTCAGACGCTCCCGTGTTACCGCGCGGTCGAGCGAGATGCAGTCCTTCCAGAGCGCGCGGCCCGCAATGACTCCGGAGGCGCCGTTTTGCATCGCGATCTCGACCTGGCCCACGAAGGTCTCATGGTCGACGCCGGCCGACAGAACGGCCCATGGCACCTCACCGCACATGGCGGAAATTCGGGCGCAGGTTTCTGCGTTGCCGGGGTAGGGCAGCTTAAGGACCTTGGAGCCGAGATCGAGGCAGATCTTCGTACCGTCTTCGATGAGCTTCGGGAAGGCTGCGAGATAGTCGGCCTTGCTTTCTCCCGGCAGCTCGTAGGTGAGGAATTCGACCACGAGCAGAAGGTCCTCGCGGCCGAAATCCTCGATGCAACGGCGCAGGATCTCGATGTTGGCGGAATTCGCGTCCGGACGGTCCGAGCGGAGGTAGACCATGATCTTGCCGCCGGTGCCGCCCAATGCCCGCACGCGCCGTGCATCGATGCCCGGCACGAGCTTGGACAATCGATAACCCTCCGGCGTCGTGTCGAAGCCAGAGGCATCGAGCCCGATCAGCAGAGCCGTATCGCGGGCCAGCACGCCCGTATCCACCACGCCCGGCACCGCGCAGACCGGATCGAGGAGGATGCAGGATGCTTGGCTGGCCAGGAAGCGCGTCAGGTCGGCCTTGGTTTCGCCGAGCATCGCTTCGGTAATCTTGCTTTCGTCGGCCGGGCTGGCCGCCATGATCTTGCGCATGCCGCCGCGCTGGTCGGCCGCGATCACCATCATGGCCCCGTCGCGGCCGCAGATCTGCTGATAGCCGCGGAATTCGGCTGTGGTCATCTTGGTCATGAGATCATCCAGAGTTCGCCCGGCCCGAGGTCCGGGTCAAGGAGGGGTCAGCCGCCGATCATCAGCTTCACGACCTCGTCGTGATTGGTGTCCTGGATCCGGCGTTCACCCGCGAGGCTGCCACGCAGAAGGACGATGATGCGGTCCGAGACGGCAAAAATGTCTTGCAGATTGTGTGAGATGAAAATGACGCCGCGCCCTTGGTCCTTGAGCATTTTGATCAGGGAGATCACCTTGCGCTGCTCGGGCACGCCAAGCGCGGCGGTCGGCTCGTCCATCAGGATCACGCGCGCGTTCCAGTAGATGGCGCGCCCGATCGCGACGGCCTGACGCTGCCCGCCCGAGAACCGCCCGACCGGCGCGTCGAGCCGGTCGACGTGAAAGTCGAGCGTCGCCATCGTCTCCTTGGCGGCGACCGCCATGGCCCGTCTGTCAAGCACCGGCAGGAACCCAAAGGCACGCCGCATCGGCTCGCGGCCGAGGAAGATGTTGGCGCCGATCGACAGATTGTCGGCCAGGGCGAGGTCTTGATAGATCGTCTCGATCCCCTCGCGCCGTGCAGCCTCCGGGGTTGCAAACGAGACCGGCTTTCCGTCGAGCCGGATCTCGCCGCCATCGGCGGCATAGACGCCGGAGATCATCTTGGTGAGGGTCGATTTGCCGGCGCCATTGTCGCCCGCGAGCGCCACCACTTCACCGGGATGGAGCTGCAGGGAGACGCCCTTGAGTGCCTCGACGCCACCGAACCGCTTGGACACGCTACGCACGTCCAAGATGGGCTGGCTGGATGCTGACACGGCGCTCATCAGCGGTCTCCTCCGAATTTACGCTGTGTCTGGTCCACCAGGACCGAGATGATGATGACGATGCCGACCGCCACGAATTGCCAGAAGGGTTCGACGTCGATGAAGACGAGACCGTACTGGATCACCGCGATGACCAGCGAGCCCGCGACAGTGCCCAGGATGGTGCCCGAGCCGCCGAAGAGGCTGGCGCCGCCGATCACCACGGCGGCGATCGAGTCGAGCAGGAGCGGCTCACCTGCCTGCGCCGCACCCGCCGTGAAACGGGCCGTATACAGAACCCCACCGAGCCCGGCGCAGAGCGCCGACAGGAGATAGAGTTTGCGGGTGTGACGCCCGACGCCGATGCCGGCCCGGACCGCCGCCTGCTCGCTCGCACCCAGCGCATAGGTGTGCTGGCCGAAGCGCGTCTGACCGAGCAGGTAGTGCATGACGAGAACGAACAAGGCCGCGATGATCACGATCACCGGGAAGCCGAGAAAGCGCCCATTGCCGAGGGCCGCGAACCAACTGTTCGAAACCGGCACCGTGGTGCCGCTCGCCAGGATGAAGGCCGCCCCGCGTGCCACGCCGAACATGCCGAGCGTGCCGATGAAGGGAGGCACCTTCAGTTTAGAGATCAGCCAGCCGTTGACGGCGCCCGGCACAAGGGAAACCCCAAGCCCGGCCGCGATGCCGGCCAGCATGGCCGGAAACGGCGGCAACACGGCGCCCGCCTTGTTGGTGACGAGCGCCGCGATAACGGCGGACAGCCCCATGATGAAGCCAACCGAGAGGTCGATGCCGCCCGCGATGATCACGAAAGTCTCGCCCAAGGCCAGCAGCAGAGGTGCCACGGCGAAGATAGTGATGGACTGGGCGTTGTAGCTCGACAGAACGAAGGTTGTGCCGTAGCTGAGGCGCGACCAGATCTCGAAGACAATCAGCAGGAGCGCCAGGAATAGCCAGGCCCGCATAGCCGCGACCCAAAGGATCCAGCGTTTCGCGGGTGTCCCGGGCTTGCGTGGGACGAGAACTTTTGAAGACATTTGGGCGACCATGCGCCACTCCGCTGAGAACGGGAGGGGTTCCATTGTATTGCAATGGAACGATACTGAGGATTTACTTCATGCTCACAGCGCGGACTGGTCGCGCCGTGTCGTCAGGGCTCCGTCGGCCTTAAGAGGGTGGGGTCCTTCACTGAACTCCTGTCCTCAGAACCTCGGGCGGTTTGCCACATAATTCGTCATAGCCCCGGCCTGAGCCTTCTTCCCCTCCCCCAAGAGGGAGAGGGGAAACCCGGTGTTTGGCCAGATCAGCGAACGCGGTCGTGGCTTGCGGGGCGAAGGAGAACCGGCTTCGATTTACTAGAAACGAACCGGCCCGTACTGCGAAAAGGCAGTCTACGCTCGCCAAGGTAACTTATTAATCTTTGTAGATGAACTTCGCCACGTCGGGCTGGTCGATATTCTCCTTGTCCATGACCGTGAATCCGGTCCCGATGGTGGTCGGAATGGATTGGCCGGTCAGGTGTGCATAGGCAGAGATCACGCCGTAATAGCCAATCTCGGCCGGATGCTGTGCGATAGCGCCGTCGATCAGGCCCGATTTGATGTTGCCCACGATGGTGGTCGGTGCATCGAAGGCGATGACCTTGACTTTGCCGGCCTGCCCGGCCTGCTGCACGCCATTGGCAGCGCCGAGTGCCGAGAACAGATTGGCGCCGAACACGCCCGCGAGATCCGAGTTGCGCGCATAAACGGATTGCAATTGCGAGGCCGCCTTGTTGGCGTCGTCGTCGTTAAACTGCGTCTGCAGCACCGTGATGCCGGGATGGGCCTTCATCTCTTCCTTGAAGCCTTCCTCGCGCTGATCCGTCGTCGAGACGCCAGGCTTCACGTTCGACACATAGACCTTGCCCTTGTCGCCAATGGCCTTGGCCAAGGCCCGGGCAGCCATCTTGCCGCCCATCACATTGTCCGAGGCGATGTAGGCCAACGGGAAGTCCGCGTCGCCGCTGCCTGTCTGGTAATTGCCGGTGCCGATGAACGTGTCGACGGTGATGACCGGGATGCCGGCATCGGCCGCCTTCTTGAGCGGCTGCACAAGCTGGGTCTTATCGGTCGGTGCGATCAAGATCGCGTCGGGGTGGCGGGCAATCACGGCATCCAGAACCGGCGCCTGCTGCACCGGGTTGAACTCAGGTGCGCCCTGAAACACGAGATCCGCGCCGACCGCCTTGGCGGCAGCCTCGGCTCCCTTGCGCATCGTGATGTAGAACGCATCCGTAGTCAGCCCCGGAACCAAGGCGATGGTAAACTTTTTCTTGTCTTGTGCTTGCGCGCTGCCGAGAACCGCAGATGCGCTAAAGACTACGGCAGCCAGCGCCGTCATGGTTTTCTTCAATGTACCCTCCCAATACTGGTTCGACCTGTGATCGCCCAACCGCTCAATTCGAGCTTGTTATTGCAGGTCCAAGCTAGATTGGCAGATCGCTCGCGTCAATCCAAAAGTTGACGCGCGCAAAGTTTTGCCGCATGCCTGACGCCGACGAGAGAACTGAGGATGTACGAATTGGTCGAGAGACAGGCCATCGTTTCGCTGGGGCCGCGGGTGAGCGGTGCGCCTTGTCCGTGAACGACCAAGCGGTTCGGAACATGGTCGAGTTCTCGCAACTCAGCGGGATTTCGCGGCCGACCTTGTCCAAATATTTCAACGATCCCACGAGCGTCCGACCCTCGACCCGTGCGCAGATCGAAAAGGCTCTGCAGCGCTACGACTATCGTCCCAACCTCTTTGCGGTAAATCTCAATAAGCGCCGGCCCAAGATCATCGGCATGATCGTGCCCGATCTCACTGATCCGTTTTTCTCTCAGATGGTTCAGCACATCGAGGGGCGCTGCAAAGCGCTGGGCCTGTTCCTTCTCGTGCTCAGTTCACGCGGCGACGCCAAACTCGAAGCGAGGGCGATCGAGACCCTCCTGTCGCTCAAGATTGCGGGGGCCGTGATGGCGCCCCTCGGACAGGCTTCGAAAGTCTCCCTGATCCATAGCCTGCAGGCCCGTATCCCGATCGTGTTTCTGGATTCGCGGCTCGACGAAACGACGCCATTCGTCGGCACCAACAATTATCAGAGCGTGCCGCTGATCACCGAATATCTGTGCCGGACGGGCGAGCGGCCGACCTTCTTCGAAATGCCGGCCGTGAACCATAATGCCTCCGAACGCCGAGATGCCTATCTGAAGACGATGGAGCGCCTCGGCCTTCAACCGGAATTCATCACGGTGCCGCCCCGCCGCGACTGGCGCTTCGAAGATGTCGGCTATACCGAAGCCTTGCGGGTCATCGACAGCAAGGGTGGGCTGCCCAGCCGGACGCTGCTCTGCGCGAATGACCGGATCGCGATGGGCGTGGTGGCCGCAGCCTTCCAGCGCGGTCTCAAGGTCGGCCGTGAGCCCGATTGCCATCTCCGTATCGCGGGACATGACGATCAGCCTTCGAGCCGCTACCTCTGCCCGCCTCTGACCACCGTCGCCCAGGAGTTCGACCGCCTCGGGCAGGTGTCGCTCGATCTTCTGATGACGCGGATCGATGCTGGCGAGAACCGCTCGACCCTTCCTGAGCAGATCCGCCTCGACGCGCGGCTGGTGATGCGCGCTTCGGCCTGATCGCGCCGGACTGTCCCGGGCAGTGACTTCTGCTATGGGAGTGGGATGACGTTCAGTGAGACTTCCCCGTCCCTCGGCCAAGATTCGGAGCCCGGTTCGAGTGCCCTTCCGGCGGCCCGGCAGAACCGGCTGCTGGAGCTTCTGCGGCAGCGCGGGCAGGCCACGGTCGCTGAACTTGTCGCCTTGCTCGATGTCTCGCGCGATACGATCCGGCGCGACCTCGACCTGATGGAACGGCGCGGGCTCTTGGTGCGGACCCATGGGGGGGCGATCGATAAAACCCGTATGGTCCGGGTCGACACGAGCCTGCGCAGCCGCATGGATGAGCATGCCGACGCCAAGCAGCGCATCGGACGTGCCGCGGCGGGCCTCGTCCGCGATAGCGAAACCCTGATTCTGAATGGCGGATCGACCACATGCGCCTTCGCGGCAGCCCTGACGGAGCGCCGCAACCTGACGGTGGTGACCAACAATCTCCGCGTCCCTCCCGTGACGCCGGAAGGCGCGGTGCGTGCCGTCTATGTCATGGGAGGGACCTACTGGGCCGTCTCCCAGGTCACCATCGGGCCGATCGGTCTGCCCGGCATTGCCGGATTCGGCGCCGACACGGCTGTGATCGGTGTCACGGGGATCACGGCCGCCGGCATCACGATGGGGCGGCTCGAGGAAGCGACTGAAACGGCCGGAATGATCGAGGTGGCCAAGCGAAGCATCGTTCTTGTCGACCGCAGCAAATTTGGCGTCACGGCCTTCGCGCAGATCGCGCCCCTGGACAGGATCGAGCATCTCGTCACCGACGCCGAGCCGCCCCCCGATGTGGCGGCGGCGCTGGAAGCCGCCGGCGTGCAGGTGCTGGTCTGCCGTTAGGCCGACATTCTGTGCCGTTCGGTCGATGCTCGCTTCAGGCCGCGCGTTCCTCTCCGGGAAACAACGACAGGAGGCCGGCTTCTGAGGCGGCGCAGACGCCGCGCTCGGTGATCAGACCTGTCACAAGCCGGGCCGGCGTCACGTCGAAGCCGTAGTTGAGGGCAGGGCTGTTCTTCGGGGTGACACGGATCGTGGCGATGTCCCCTTCCGCGGTCTCGCCTGACATGTGGGTGACTTCCGTCGCCTCGCGTTCTTCGATCGGGATCTCCTTGACACCGTCGCGCATGCGCCAATCGATCGTCGAGGCCGGCAGGGCGACATAGAACGGTACGCCATTGTCGTGCGCCGCGAGCGCCTTGAGATAGGTGCCGACCTTGTTGCAAACGTCGCCGGTCCGCGTCGTGCGATCGGTGCCGACGATGCACAGATCCACCATCCCATGCTGCATGAGATGGCCGCCGACATTGTCGACCACGACCGTATGCGGCACGCCCTCGCTGCCGAGCTCGTAGGCCGTCAGGCTGGCGCCTTGGTTGCGGGGCCGGGTCTCGTCCACCCAGACATGCACAGGCACGCCGGCGCGGTGGGCCTTGTAGACGGGGGCAAGCGCGGTGCCCCAATCGACTGTTGCGAGCCAACCGGCGTTACAATGGGTCAGCACGTTCACGGGCTGGCTGCGGCCCGTCCGGCGCCAGGCCGCAGCGATCAGTTCGGCGCCATGCTGGCCGAGCGCGGAGCAGACTGCGACATCCTCGTCGGCGATTGCGGCCGCCTCGGCATAGGCGGCGTTGCGACGCCGATCCGGAGCGATCGGGCCGAGATGACCACGCATGCGTTCGAGCGCCCAACGCAGGTTGACGGCCGTCGGGCGCGCCACCAGGAGCTGGTCGAAGGCACTCTGCAAATGGGCATCAGAGGGATCTTGGTTCATCGCAAGCGCGAGACCGTAGGCGCCCGCGGCGCCGATCAGCGGCGCCCCTCGGACGGTCATGTCGCGGATCGCGAGAGCCGCGTCCGTCGCGGAGTGCAGGGTCTTTATCGCGAACCTGTGCGGCAGGACCGTCTGATCGATGACGTTGACCACGCGCGAGTCCCCATCACACCAAATGGTCCGGAATGCCGAGTCGCCGATCTTCATGTAAGCCTGTTCGGAAATGTGCGGCTCACATGCCGCGGTTTGCGCTGCAACCTAGCGAAAGCCTGTCGGGACGGAAAGCACCTGCCAGCTCAGGCCGCCAACGGCGTCCGCAACTTAAGCGCGATATCCCGCGCCTTTGGAATAAAAACCACCGGAATGGCCTCGTTCAAACCGCGGACCTCCCGCTGTTCCGTGTGGAAGTCCGTGACATCGAGGCCAGCACAGGCGGCGACTTCCGCCGACAAGGCGATCTGCACACCGGCAGCCTTGGCCATGGCTTCGAGCCGGCTCGCGACGTTCATGGCGAGTCCGATCACCGACAGGGATTGCGATTCGCGATAGCCGACCCGGCCCATCACGTGCGGTCCGGCGTGCAATCCCATGGCGATGCCGATGGGTGACTGCAGCTCATCGGCGATTTCTGCATTCAGGCTGGCGACCGCTTCGTCAATGCGCGAGGCCGCGAGCAGCGCAGCCCGGCATGCCGCGTCGAGACCGGATTCGCCCGAGAAAAGGGCGATCATGCCGTCGCCGGCATAATTGGAGATCCATCCGCCCATGTCATAGACGGGCTGCCCCACTGTGGCGAAGAACCGGTTGAGGATGAATACGACATCAAAGGGAAGCTTGCGCTCCGTAAGCGCCGTGAACCCGCGCATGTCGACAAACAGGACCGCAAGATCCTGCTCCACGCCGGAGGAGTCATCATGGGTAAGCTGTTGCGTGAGGGGATGTACGGGGTTCGGCGCGGCGCCGACGCGGAGAAGCGGCATGACGGTGACGTCGACCAGTGGCCGCGCCTGACAAGCCAGCCGAATGCCGGGGCCGGCCTTGATGGCTCGCAAAGTCGCCAACTCGGCCGGACCGGGTGGGCTCAATCCGCTCTGTGCCGTCATCACCAGCACGCGGCAGGTGGAGCAGCGCCCCCGTCCACCGCACACTGACATGTGGGGAATGCCGTTCGCACGGCTGATCTCAAGCAGTGTCGGTCCGGCCTGGGTCTTGACCTGAGGGCCTGCCACATAGCGGACCAGCAGGTTTCGAGCCCGGCGCTGGAGCAGAAGGCGCAAAGCGATGCCGGCAAGGATGACCAAGATCAGCGCGAGTGTCGCGATCTGCGCGCGGTCACGCAATGTGGTGATGCGCGTCTGCGTCGCCGGATCGGGCCATTTGGTGTCGGCCTTGAAGGCCGCAAAGGATTTTGGCTCCGCAATGGCGGAACTGATGGCTCGCCCCTGGACCGAAATCCCCGTGAAAGCCGCGAAAGGCAGGAGAACCGCGAGCGCGAGAAGAACGGGCGTCGTGCGCTGATAAAAGGATGAGAGCCGAAGCCAGAAATGGACGCCGATGCATCCGTGAATCCAGACGACCAACATGAGAACCGTCTGAATGTCGATGGCCGATGGCCAGATGCGCAGGAGTTCGTACGGATAGGTTGTGTTGATGCCGAAGAGAACCGCCGAGACACGCGTGTTGACGATGTGCGGGACGAGAAGCACCGGGATCATGAGGCCGAGAGCGATTTGACCGGCCTCCCAGGCCGGCATCCTCAGCGTTCGGCGTCGCGATAATTTCATGATGGACAGGATCATGTGAGCGAGGAAAGCCGCGAGCAGAACGAGTGTACCGGGCACTGAACGGATCACCGCGACGCGCCAGCCATCGAACGCGATCATGGCGTCGAGGCTGACAAGACCAAGCGCGTGGTTGAGAAAATGAGTGGCGGCAAACACGAACAGGATCAGGCCGGACGCGAGCCGGATCCGTTGCGTCGTGGAGCCGCGCCAAAGCACCTTCATCTGCGACCCCGCTTCATTCATCGTGGTGATGGTCTACATCCTTGCCGACGGCCGGGCGAGGATCGGTTCTGCGTTGGGCGAATCGAGCGATCCGCGCCTAAAGAGCTCAAAAACAAGGCAGGCAAACCGACAATTCCGCACAACGTCTCGGCTTGACAAGAACCATTCCAAACTGAAAACTTGACCGTACGGTCAGATTTCGGCCGTGAGGACCGGAGGGGTGCGATGGCTTATGCCTCGGACGGGATCGCCAGCCACCGGCTGCCGCCCGACGACTATGTCAGGAATTTTGCCGACCTGACGCCCCCTCTTTCCCGACACGAAGCAACCGTTGCGGCCGACCGCTGCTACTTCTGCTACGATGCGCCTTGCGCCCAGGCGTGCCCGACCCACATCGACATTCCGCTGTTCATCCGGCAGATCACCACCGCGAACCCGCATGGCGCGGCCGAGACCATTCTCGGCGCCAATATCATGGGCGGCATGTGCGCCCGCGTCTGTCCGGTGGAGCAACTCTGCGAAGAGGCCTGCGTGCGTGAGCATGCCGAAGGCAAGCCGGTGCAGATCGGGCTCCTCCAGCGCTACGCGACCGACACGCTGATGGCCGAGCGTGAGGGGCAGCCCTTCGTCCGGCAACCTGACACCGGAAAAAGGATCGCTGTCGTTGGAGCAGGCCCGGCGGGTCTCTCCTGCGCGCACCGGCTCGCGATGCTCGGCCACGGTGTGACCGTGTTCGACGCCAAGCCGAAGGCGGGCGGCCTCAATGAATACGGCATCGCCACCTACAAGACCACGAACGACTTTGCCCAGCGCGAGGTCGACTTCATCCTGTCGATCGGGGGCATCTCGGTCGAAACCGGCAAGGCGCTCGGACGCGACGTCACTCTCACCCAATTGCAGGCCGATTACGATGCCGTTTTCCTCGGCATGGGCCTCGCGGGCTTCAACAGCCTGAGCGGGATGCCGGAATTCGCGCAGGTCACCGATGCGGTGCCGTTCATCGAGGAGCTGCGGCAGGCGTCCGACAAGGCCACCGTTCCCGTTGGCCGTAAGGTGGTGGTGATCGGGGGCGGCATGACGGCCATCGATGCCGCCGTGCAGGCCAAGAAGCTTGGAGCCGAAGAGGTCACCATCGCGTACCGGCGTGGACCGGAGCACATGAAGGCGAGCCAGTTCGAGCAGGATTTAGCCAAGACGAGTGGGGTCACGATCCGGCATTGGGCCGTCCCCAAAAGTTTTGATGGCACCGATGGCCGGTTGACGACGGTCCTGTTCGATCATGCCCCACCCGGCCTGAACGGCCCGCCCGAGACCGTCGCGATCCAGGCCGACATGGTCTTGGCTGCGATCGGTCAGAGCCTGTTCGACGAACCGCTCGGGCGAACGGTGGCGCTCTCTGGGGGCCGTATCGTGGTCGACGCGGAGCGGCGCACCTCGCATACGGGCGTTTGGGCGGGCGGCGACTGCGTGTTCGGCGGCCAGGACCTCACGGTCGCGGCAGTCGAGGACGGCAAACAGGCGGCTCTGTCGATCGATCGGTTCCTGCGCGGCGCGCAGGCTCTTCCTCAAGCGGCGGAGTGACGCCCATGGCCGACCTGTCGACCAATTTCCTTGGCATCAAATCCCCGAACCCGTTCTGGCTCGCCTCGGCGCCGCCGACCGACCGCTACGTCAATGTGACCCGCGCCTTCAAGGCCGGATGGGGCGGCGTCGTCTGGAAGACGCTCGGCGAGGACCCGCCAGTCGTCAATGTGTCGGGCCCCCGCTATGGCGCGATCCATGGAGCAGATCGACGTTTGATCGGGCTGAACAATATCGAATTGATCACCGACCGGCCGCTCGCGATCAACCTGCAGGAGATCAAGCAGGTGAAGCGGGAGTTCCCCGACCGGGCCATGGTGGTCTCGATCATGGTGCCCTGCGAGGAAAAGAGCTGGGCGCACATCCTGCCGATGATCGAGGAGACGGGCGCCGACGGCATCGAGCTGAACTTCGGCTGTCCGCATGGGATGTCCGAGCGAGGGATGGGATCGGCCGTGGGTCAGGTCCCCGAATATATCGAGATGGTGGCGCGCTGGTGCAAGCACTACACCCGCATGCCCGTGATCGTGAAGCTGACCCCGAACATCACCGACATCCGCCGACCGGCCCGTGCCGCCAAGGCGGGCGGCGCCGATGCGGTGTCGCTGATCAATACCATCAATTCCGTGATGGGTGTCGACCTCGACCGCATGTGCCCGAGCCCGCATGTCGACGGCAAGGGCACGCACGGCGGCTATTGCGGCCCGGCCGTGAAGCCGATCGCGCTCAGCATGGTCAGCGAAATCGCGCGCGACGCCGAGACACAGGGACTACCGATCTCGGCCATCGGTGGGATCACAACTTGGCGCGACGCGGCCGAGTTCATCGCCATGGGCGCAGGCACCGTCCAGGTCTGCACCGCTGCGATGACCTACGGCTTCAAGATCGTCGAGGAGATGATCACCGGGCTCAAGAGTTGGATGGATGCCAAGGGCTACGCCTCTCTTGATGAGTTTCGGGGCAGGGCGGTCGGCAACACCACCGACTGGCAATACCTGAACCTGAACTATGTCGTGAAGGCCCGCATCGATCAGGATCTCTGCATCAAATGTGGGCGATGCCATATCGTCTGCGAGGATACCTCGCATCAGGCGATCTGGCCCATCGTCGACGGGGTGCGCAAATTCGTGGTGAACGACGCGGAATGCGTCGGCTGCAATCTCTGCGCGGATGTTTGCCCGGTCGAAGGCTGCATCACCATGGAGCACCAGACCGAGGGCACCGACCCGCGCACCGGCCTGCGGTATGACCGGCCCTACGCCAACTGGACCACCCATCCCAACAATCCGGCCTCGACGGTGAAGATCGCGGCGGAGTAAGGCCCGTTCCCCGTGCGAAATCGTGATGGCCGCGCCTGTCGCGGTCACGCGCGCCTCGGAGATCAACCGAACGGGCGTCGCCCAGGCTGCGTGGATGCCCGGCTCAAGGCCGGGCATCACAACTGGAGAGGGCGGGATGTCAGTGCTCTTTCGGCAGAACTTCGATCTTCAGCGTTTGGGTTGCCGCGTCGCTGATTTCGACGGTGGCCGGGCCAACCTTCAGATCAAAGCGCACACTTTTGTGGATGGCTTTGCACGTATGGCTGCCCGTGAACCCGACCTGTTTCACGATCTTGCCATCCTGAACGACATCGACCCAGGCATCATCCGATAACGTGACCTGGTAGGTGTCGGCCGAAGCGATGGGCGGCAGCGCGAACGTGCCCGCATAGGCGGGATCGTGCTTCGGATGATGGGTGGGAGCCACCGGAAAAGCGACGCCATCCTGCTTGCCGAGTTGCAGGTTCGCGGCTTCCATGAGACCAGGCAGCGGTGTCCCGTTGACGACGGTCGGGAGCCCTTCCGCCGCGAAAGCCGTGGTTTCCCGTGTCAGCGGCCACTTAAAATCAGAGCAATCGGTCTGCTGCGCGGCGGCCGGCAAGGTCGTGATCAGAGCAAGCGCGACAGCGACGCCGGCTCGGAGAGAAGTCAATTGCATCAGTCCACCGCAACCATGACGTCCGACGCCTTGATGACCGCATAGGCATCCTGGCCCGGTTTCAACCCGAGGTCGTCGACGGCCTCATTGGTGATCGAGGCCGTCACGATCGTCCCACCGACATCGATGCGAACGTGCGACGTTGTCTGCCCCTTGGTGACCTCAACGACCTTTCCCTTGAGCTGATTGCGGGCACTGAGACGCATGTATTTTCCTCACTCACGATGGGCTTGTCGCTCGACTTCCGTCGCGCGCGCCCGGCAAGCTTAACAGGCGCTTCGGATGATGGGAATGTCTCACCCCTTCGGGCCAGGACGCAGCACGCCGGCAGTGATGAGCTCGACCACCTGACGTTTCGCTGTGTTGAAATCTTCGTCACTCAAGGGATCGCCACCGTTCAACGTCGTGATCTGGTGCGCGAAATCGGCGTAATGCTGCGTCGTCGCCCAGATCATATACAACAGCGTCTTCGGCTCGATCGGCTTCAGTGCCCCGGCCGCGATCCACTTTTGCACGATGCTGCCGCGGGACTCGACCCATTGCCGGAGCGTGGTGTCCAGGAAGTCCTGGATCTCCGGCGCACCGCGCAGAATCTCGCTGGCGAAGATGCGGGAGCCCTGGGGCCGCTGCCGCGCGAGATCCATCTTGGCCGCGATGTAGCGACCGAGGGCTTCGGCCGGATCACTGCTGCTCTCGAATGTACCGGCCGCCGACAGCCACGCATTGAGCACGCCGGCGAGCACACGCCGGTAAAGCTCGGCTTTGGTCGCGAAATAATAATGCAGGTTCGCCTTCGGCAGTCCTGCGCGGGCCGCGATCTCGGCCATGGTGGCGCCATCGAAACCGCGTTCGGCAAACACCGCCTCGGCAGCGAGAAGAATGCTGTCTTCATGTGCGGCCCGGATCGATGAAGACACTCGCACCTTGCCCATAATTTCTGCGGTCGACCCTTGGCCATGATGCGGAAAACAGCCGAGCGACAGTTTGACCAAGCGGTCAGAAAGACGCTAGTTTTTGCTGCCATCGCATCATCGCGACGAGCCCACAAGAGGCCTTGATGTCCGACCTCTCCAACATCCGTATCGACGGCGCTCGGCTATGGGACAGCCTGATGGAGATGGCCAAGATCGGCGGCACCGAGAGGGGTGGCTGCCGGCGCCTCACGCTCACGGACGTGGATAAACAGGGACGCGAGCTCTTCGCTCGGTGGTGCGAGGAGGCGGGCCTGGCGCTGGCGGTCGACGACATGGGCAACATGTTCGCGCGGCGGCCCGGCGAAGACGACAGCGTCGCCCCCGTGATGATGGGGAGCCATCTCGATACCCAGCCGACCGGCGGCAAATTCGACGGCGTTCTCGGCGTGCTGGGGGCCCTCGAAGTGGTCCGGTCCCTGAACGACCTCAAGATCAAAACCAAGCGCCCGATCGAGATCGCCAATTGGACGAATGAAGAAGGATCCCGTTACGCGCCCGCGATGGTCTCTTCGGGCGTCTTTGCAGGGGCCTATACCAAAGACTTCGCCTATAATCTCACCGATGCCGAAGGGCTGAAGTTTGGCGACGAACTCGAGCGCATCGGCTTCAAGGGAAGCGAGCCTGTGGGCCAGCGTCCGATCCACGCTTTTTTCGAGCTGCATATCGAACAAGGCCCCATTCTGGAGGACGAAGCGATCGATGTCGGCATCGTCACGCACGGGCAGGGGCAGCGCTGGTTCGAAGTGACGCTGACGGGCTTCGAGAGCCATGCGGGCTCCACACCGATGCCGCGTCGCAAGGATGCGCTGCTCGGCGCCGCGCGGGTGGTCGAGCTCGTGAACGGTCTCGGTCTCGCGCATCCGCCGCTCGCCATGGCGACGTGCGGCATGCTCAATCCGTACCCGAACAGCCGCAACGTCATCCCCGGTCAAGTCTTCCTGACCTGCGAGTTTCGCCACCCCGATGCCTCTGTCCTCGATGCGATGGACCATGCACTGCGGGAAGGCATCGCCCGGATCGCCAAGGAGATCGGCCTCGAAGTCGACCTCAAGAAGGTGTTCGACTACCCGCCCGTGCCCTTCGACGCGAGCTGCATCGCCGCGGTGCGGCGGGGCGCGGAAAAGTTCTGCTACAGTCATCGCGACATCGTGTCGGGTGCCGGGCACGATGCCTGTTACATTTCCCGCGTGGCACCCACCTCGATGATCTTCACGCCTTGCGTCGACGGTGTCAGCCACAACGAATTGGAAGACATCAAGCCCGAATGGGCAACGGCAGGCACGCAGGTGCTGATGCATGCCGTGCTGGAGAAAGCCGAGATCGTCGGCTGAACGGCAACCTGCGGAACAACGGAGTTATCCATGTCGCTGGTCATCAAGGGAGGCACGGTCGTGACGGCCGACAGGACGTTCGCGGCCGATGTGCTGATCGAGGGCGAGACCATCGCGGCCGTGGGCTCGGGTCTCAGCGGCGACACGGTGGTGGATGCCGCCGGCTGTTTCGTCATGCCGGGCGGCATCGACCCGCACACCCATCTCGAAATGCCTTTCATGGGCACGACCACGGTCGATGATTACGAGACCGGTACCAAGGCGGCGCTATCTGGCGGCACCACAATGGTGGTGGATTTCTGCATCCCCAACCACGGCCAGTCCTTGATGGATGCGATGGCGGACTGGGACCGGCGCGGCGAGGGTGCGGCGGCCGACTACTCTTTCCACATGGCGATTTCCGAGTGGAACGAGCGCGTCAACGAAGAGATGACCAAGGTGGTGGCGCGTGGCGTGACGACCTTCAAATATTTCATGGCCTACAAGGGCGCCCTCATGGTCGATGACGCGCAGATGTTCGCGTCGTTCCAACGCTGTGCCGAACTCGGCGCCATGCCGCTCGTCCATGCCGAGAATGGCGATGTCGTTGCGGCGCTGCAGCAGCATTACATGGCGATCGGCATCACCGGCCCCGAGGCGCACGCCTATTCGCGGCCGCCGGATGTGGAGGGTGAGGCGGCGAACCGTGCCATCATGCTGGCCGATCAGGCCGGCGTGCCGCTCTACATCGTCCACACCTCCTGCATCCCTGCTCACGAGGCGATCAAGCGGGCGCGGGCGCTTGGCAAACGCGTCTATGGTGAGCCCCTGATCCAGCATCTGACCCTCGACGAGAGCGAGTATTTCCACCCTGATTGGGACCATGCCGCCCGCCGGGTGATGTCGCCACCCTTCCGGGCCAAGCATCATCAGGACGACCTCTGGGCTGGCCTGCAATCGGGCTCCTTGCAGGTCGTTGCGACCGACCATTGCGCCTTCATGACGGACCAGAAGCGCTTCGGGCGCGAGGATTTCACCAAGATTCCCAACGGGACCGGCGGGTTGGAAGACCGCATGCCGGTGCTCTGGACAAAGGGCGTGAACACCGGTCGCCTGACCATGCAGGAATTCGTGGCGGTCTCCTCGACCAACATTGCCAAAATCCTGAACCTCTATCCGCGAAAGGGCGCCATTGCGGTCGGCGCCGATGCCGACATCGTGGTCTGGGACCCGAAGGCGACCAAGACCATCTCGGCCAAAACACAGAAATCGGCCATCGACTACAACGTCTTTGAGGGAATCTCCTGCGAAGGGCTGCCGCGTGTGACGCTGTCGCGGGGTGAGATCGCCTACAAGGAGGGCGAGGTGCTGGCCAAGCGGGGCAGGGGCAAATTCATCGCCCGCGAGCCCTTCCCGGCGGTCGCCAAGGCGATCAAGCGGTGGAAACAGGAAACGGCGCCCAAGAAGATCGCGCGGTAGCACGGCAGGGGATACGGTGACCGACGAAACAGGTTTGATGCTCCGCTGAGGCCGGGTTATCGTTCGGCGCCCTTAAGTCGAACACCTCTGTGGAAAGCCGCATCGCCTTGTCAGTCCTCGAAGCCCTGATCCTCGGCTATCTTCTCGGCTCCATCCCGTTCGGCCTGATCTTGACCCGCCTCGCGGGCACACGCGACATCCGTTCCATCGGATCCGGGAATATCGGGGCCACCAACGTTCTCCGCACGGGCCGCAAGGATCTGGCGGCCGCGACGCTGCTGCTCGATGGATTGAAGGGCACAGCCGCAGTCCTCCTCGCAGGTTACCTTTGGGGCATCGACGGTGCTGTGGCGGCGGCTTGCGGCGCCTTTGTGGGGCACGTGTTCCCGGTGTGGCTCGGGTTTCGGGGAGGCAAGGGCGTCGCGACTTATCTCGGCTGCCTGTTGGGCATCTATTGGCCGGCCGGGCTGATCTTCGCCGTGGCGTGGCTCGTGATTGCCTTTTCGACGCGCTATTCATCGCTGTCGGCGCTGGTCGCGAGCCTTGTCAGCCCCGCCGCGCTGCTGCTTGCCGGGCAAACGGAAGCCGCTGCCGTGTTCATCGTGTTGACGGTCGCGCTCTGGCTCACGCACCGCGCCAATATCGGGCGCCTGCTCGGCCGCACGGAGGGCAAGATCGGCCAGGCTTCGTGACGCCCGTTTTCGGGCCGCTCGACGAACCGGAGCGCATCGCTTGGCTGCGGTTGAGCCGGTCCGACGGGATCGGCCCGCTGACCTTCATGGGACTGCTGCAACGGTTTGGGACCGCGACGGAGGCGCTCGCGGCCCTGCCAAATCTCAGCCGGCAGGCGGGGCGGGCCGTGCGGGTAGCCGATCGTGACGTCGTAATGCGGGAGATCGAGCAGGCGACGAAGCGAGGACTTCGCTTTGTGGCCTGGGGCGAACCGGACTATCCATCGGCCTTGCGGGCGATCGAGGCCGCCCCACCTGTTCTCTGTGTTCGCGGCGACCTTGCGGTTCTGAAACGCCCGATGGTCGCGGTGGTCGGCTCGCGCAACGCATCGGCGGCCGGGCTGCTATTCACTGAGAGACTGGCGCACGGCATCGGCACCGCGGGCTATGTCGTCGTGTCCGGCCTTGCGCGCGGGGTTGACGGCAAAGCGCATCGGGCGGCTCTGATGACCGGCACGGTCGCGGTGCTGGCCGGCGGGCATGCGCGAATATACCCGCCCGAGCATGAGGGATTGGCGCGGGAGATATCGGAGGCTGGGGCAGTTCTCAGCGAAATGCCGTTGGCCTGGGAACCGCGCGGTCGCGATTTCCCCCGCCGCAACCGGATCGTCTCCGGGCTCAGTCTTGGGACAGTGGTCGTGGAGGCGGCTCGCCGGTCTGGTTCGCTCATCACGGCCCGGCTCGCCAACGAGCAGGGCCGGGAAGTGTTCGCGGTTCCGGGTTCGCCGCTCGATCCGCGCGCGGAGGGCACCAACGATCTGATCCGGCAGGGCGCTACATTGTGCACCCGGCCCGAGGATGTGGTCGAAGCGCTCAGCCCGGGCGCCGCTGCGCCGCTGATGCAACACACACCACATCGGCTGCGGGATGACCCTGGCTTCGACTTTCGCGCATTGATCGAGGACACCGATGACGAGGCGGATGGCGCCGGCGATACGGAGTCGACTCCGCCAGGGAATTTCCGAGCGGCGCACCTGGATGCCGAAGCACGTGTGATGCAATTGCTCGGCCCGGCACCGACCACCATCGATGATCTTGTCAGACTGTCCGGTCTCAGTGCCGCCGAAATCCGCACCGTCTTGATGGATCTGGAACTCACGGGCGTGCTGGATCGGCGAAACGATGCCTTTGTGTCCAAGGCTCGCGGCTGATCCGCTCGATCCCATGCGGTCCATTGCTTGACCGTGCCGTTTCAGGCAGAACAGCCGCGCCCAAGCCGCCGCCAGAGCGGTCGAATCGACGGATCACTCATGCCTTCCCTTTTGCGCGTCGGACTTGCAGGACTTGGCACAGTCGGGGCCTCCGTGCTCAACCGGATCCGTCTGCAACAGGCGGCTCTTGAAGAGACCACGCACCGGCGCATCGTGGTAACCGGGGTGTCGGCACGCAGCAAAGCTAAGGCAGCGTCTCTCGATCTCGGCGAGGCGACATGGTTTGACGATCCAATCGAGCTCGCTCGCTCCGGCGACATCGATCTTTTCGTCGAACTTATGGGAGGGTCAGGCGACCCCGCGCTCACAGCCGTGCGCCACGCGTTGAGCAGCGGCAAAGCCGTCGTGACAGCCAACAAAGCCCTTCTGGCAGCTCATGGGATGGAACTCGCGACCCTCGCTGAGGAACGCCGCGTGCCGCTCGGCTTCGAGGCGTCTGTGGCGGGAGGCATCCCGGTGGTGAAGACGCTGCGCGAAGGGCTCGCCGGCAACGTCATCGACCGCGTCTACGGTATCCTGAACGGGACCTGCAACTACATCCTGTCCCGCATGGAACTGGAAGGTCTCGGGTTCGAACAATGTCTCGCCGAGGCCCAACGGCTCGGTTACGCCGAGGCTGACCCAACCTTCGATATCGACGGGTTCGACACCGCACACAAGCTGGCGATCCTATCGACGCTCGCCTTCGGGACAGCCATCGCGGCTGATGCCATTCACGTCGAAGGCATTCGCACCATCAGTCTGGCGGATATCCGGGCGGCGGACGAACTGGGCTTTAGGATCAAGCTTCTCGGTGTGGCGCAGCGGGTTGCAGGTGGCATCGAAAGCCGCGTGCATCCGACCATGGTGCCGAAATCGTCCGCCATCGCTCAGGTCATGGGCGTGACCAATGCCGTGACGGTCGATGCCGACGCGGTGCGGGAACTCACACTCATCGGCCCCGGCGCGGGTGGAGAAGCGACGGCTTCGGCGGTCGTGGCCGATATCGCGGATATTGCCCGCGGCGTGCGCTCGGCCCCATTCGGCCGGCCCGTCGCGGCGCTTGTCCCTACGGCGCCTGTGCCGCTGCAGCGGCATGAGGGCGGCTACTACATCCGGCTCAATGTCGAAGATCGTCCTGGCGCAGTCGCGGCCATCGCGGCCCGCATGGCCGAACGCGGCATCTCGTTCGAAAGCATCGTGCAGCGCCAGCCCTTCGGCAAGGCGGCGGATATCACTCCGGTGCGCGCGGTTCCCGTGGTGTTGATTACCTATGCGACCACCGAGGAGGTGATCCGGCAGGCGATCGAGGCCATCATGCAAGACGGCTGGGTCACCGGCCGACCGCAATCGATCCGCATCGAGCGAGAATAACAACCGCGAGCCGTGAGGAAAGCATGACCGATCTCGTCATCCAACAACAGGATATCATCGAGCGTATTCTCACGCTCGAACTCGTGCGCGTCACCGAACGGGCGGCTGTGTCCTCGGCGCGCTGGCGGGGGCGCGGCGATGAGAAAGCCGCCGACCAAGCGGCTGTCGACGCAATGCGGCGGGAGCTCAATCGCTTGCCGATCGACGGCACGATCGTGATCGGCGAAGGCGAGCGCGATGAGGCTCCCATGCTGTTCATCGGCGAGCGGGTTGGCACCCGGACTGGTCCCAAGGTCGATATCGCGGTCGATCCGCTGGAAGGAACGACGCTCTGCGCCAAGGATATGCCCGGCTCGATCGCCGTGATGGCGATGGCCCAGGCGGGGTCGCTCCTGAATGCGCCCGATGTCTATATGGAAAAGGTCGCGATCGGGCCGGGCTATCCGAAAGGCATCGTCGATCTCGACATGTCACCCGAGGAGAACATCCGGGCACTGGCCAAGGCCAAGGGGGTACGCCCCAACGACATCACGGTCTGCGTTTTGGACCGGCCGCGGCATGAAGCTCTGATTGAGTCCTGCCGCCGGGCCGGGGCCTCCCTTCGCCTATTGACCGATGGCGACGTCGCGGGTGTGATCCTGACGGCTCAACCCGATGAGACGGGTATCGACCTGTACCTCGGCACAGGCGGTGCGCCTGAAGGCGTGCTGGCGGCAGGTGCCCTGCGCTGTGTGGGCGGCCAGATGCAGGGACGGCTGATTCTCGATACGCCGGAAAAGGTCGAGCGCGCCAAGAAGATGGGCATCTCGGATCCCAAGAAGACCTATGACATGAAAGAACTCGCGTCTGGCGATGTGGTCGTGGCCGCCACGGGCGTCACCGATGGCGGGCTGCTCTCGGGCGTTAGATTCAAGCAGCACACGATCGAGACCGAGACGCTCATCTACCGCTCGGTGACCGGGACGGTCCGGCGCATCCGGGCCGAGCACCGCGAACTTGGAAAGTTCCGGCTCGATTGAGGAATGGTCTTCGTCTGATGCGGAACGATGGTCGTGAAGCGCCGGCTCGTGACACCCGGGTTGCTGATCTGTGAGCCTTTCAGATCTCGGGAGTTCCGCGCTCGCGCTGGTTCGTGAGCATCATGCCTGGGCCGGGCCGATCTGCTTTGTCCTCGCATTCCTCGAGTCTCTGGCGTTCGTTTCGCTGATCGTGCCCTCGGCCGTGCTGCTCATCGGCATCGGCGGTCTCGTGCCTTTGTCGAACATCTCCTTCGTGGAGATCTGGGGTGGAACGGCGCTGGGCGCGATCCTGGGTGATTGGCTGTCCTATTGGATCGGTCATCGCTTCGAGCATAGGATCAGCGGCCTGTGGCCCTTCACGCGCTATCCGGAGATGCTGGAAAAGACGCACCGGTTTTTTGAGCGCTGGGGCGTCCTGGGTGTTTTCGGCGGCCGTTTTCTTGGGCCACTTCGCGCCACGATCCCGCTCGTGGCCGGGATGGGCGGCATGCCGATGTTAAGGTTTCAAATCGCCAATGTGACGTCAGCTCTGCTCTGGGCGGCCGGATTGCTGTTTCCGGGCGCATTCGGCGTGGCCTGGCTCAAAGGCGAATGACCTGAAGCTGACCGGCCGGCAGTCGGTCGGTTGATCCTGAGCTTCAGGTGGCACCAACTGTCGCGAGAACCACTTATGGCGGCCACGTCGAACCGCCGACAACTCACGCGTTTGCCGAACCTTCTTCCACATTGAAGGTGACGCCCTGCGCGAGCGGCAAGGTGCGCCCATAGTTGATCGCATTCGTTTGCCGCCGCATATAGGCTTTCCAAGCGTCGGAGCCGCTTTCGCGACCCCCGCCCGTCTCCTTCTCGCCACCGAAGGCACCGCCGATTTCGGCTCCCGATGGTCCCATATTGACGTTGGCGATGCCGCAGTCCGAACCCTGGGCCGAGAGGAAGAGTTCGATCTCGCGCAGATCATTGCCGAAAATGGAGGACGACAGACCCTGGGGCACGCCGTTCTGCAATGCGATCGCTTCCTCGATCTGCCGATACTTTAGAATGTAGAGGATAGGCGCGAAGGTCTCCTCGACGACAGGGCCCACCTGCTGCGGCATCTCCACGACGGCAGGGCGCGCGTAGAACGATCGCTCGCCGTTGACGTCGACCCGCTCGCCACCGTGGACGGTGCCGCCCGCTGCGCGAGCCTTGCTGAGGGCCGCCTGCATAGCCGCGAGGGCGTCGCCGTCGACCAGGGGGCCGACCAGTGAGTCACCCGCGACAGGACTGCCCACCGAGATCGTCCGCGCCACCCGGGCGAGCTTCGGCACAAGGGTTTCATAGACGCTTTCATGCACGATCAGTCGCCGCAAGGTCGTGCATCGCTGGCCGGCCGTGCCCATCGCCGCGAAGGCGACCGCCCGCAAGGTCAGGTCGAGGTCTGCCGACGGGGTGACGATCGAGGCGTTGTTGCCGCCGAGTTCGAGGATGCTGCGCCCGAAACGCCGGGCGACGCGCTCGCCCACGACGCGTCCCATGCGGGTCGATCCGGTGGCCGACACGACGGCGACGCGCCTGTCATCGACTAGCTGCTCGCCGATCTCACGCCCGCCGACCAGTACCGTCGTCAATCCCTCTGGGACTCCCCCGAACTTTCGCGCCGCACGGGCGACCAGCGCCTGGACCGCAAGTGCCGTCAACGGCGTCTTCTCGGACGGTTTCCAGACCACGCTGTTGCCGCAGACGAGCGCCAGGGCGGCGTTCCAGGACCAGACCGCGACGGGAAAGTTAAAGGCGGAGATCACGCCCACCACACCCATCGGGTGCCACTGCTCGGTCATCTTGTGATCGGGCCGCTCCGAGGGGATGACGAGCCCGTAGAGCTGCCGCGACAGGCCAACCGCGAAGTCGCAGATGTCGATCATCTCCTGCACTTCGCCGAGGCCTTCAGAAACGATCTTGCCGACTTCGAGCGTGACAAGCCGCCCGAGTTCGGACTTGTGCGCCCGTAGCTCCTCGCCGATGAGGCGCACGAACTCGCCACGCTGCGGGGCCGGTAGCCTTCGCCATGCCAGGAAGGCGTCGTGCGCCTGGCCGATCGCGTGCTCCGCAGCCTTTGAAGACGTCTCTGCGATCTCGGCAAGGGTCGAGCCATCGATCGGCGATCGCACGAGCCGGCTTCCGCCTTGCAGGGTCGCGGGATCGACCTCGAAGGCCGAGAGAAGGGACCGGACGTCGTCGGCGAGACTGGAGCTTGGCACAGGGACACCGTGATGTTGAGGATGGAAAGCCGGATCTAGAAGAGGGCCGCCTTGAGATGGGCGGCCTGAGCGCCGACCTCATACACCGTTTCTTTGATGAAACGGAACGGCTCGGCTCTTGGATCTGTCACCGGCAGGGGGAGATCGGCTTCGGTGATCTGGCCAAGAACCAAGCGGGCCAACTCCCGTCCGAAGACGGTGCCGGGTGCGATGCCGCGTCCATTGTAGCCGCTGAACCCGACGACGCCGGGCGCGAATCTGTGGAAGCGTGGCAGGTTGTTTGCCGTCATCCCGATGTGGCCGTACCACTCGGACTCGAACCGGATCTCGCCAAGCTGGGGAAAAAGCCGACGGAGCATGCGCCGCGCCCAAAACTTGTGAACCGACAACCCCGTCCCGCGCAGTGCTCCCACGCTGCCGAAGACAAGCCGCCCGGCGGCGTCGAACCGGAACGAGCTTAACACCTCCTCCGTGTCCCAGGCACCCTGCTGCTCCGGCAGAATCGAACGCCGCACATTGTCGGTCAGCGGTTCGGTTGCGAAATTAAAATAGGGCAGATGCACAAGCTCCGCCCGCACCGCCGGCCAGGGCGTCCGCGTATACGCGTTTGTGGCGACGACGATCCAGGGTGCCGAGACTGCACCCCGTGGGGTTTTTGCCATCCAGCCCTGACCGTCCCGAACCACGCTCTCGACCGGCGAACCGCTGTAGAGACGGGCGCCCGCCGCCATCGCGGCCCGCGCGAGACCTCTCACGTAGGCAAGGGGCTGGATCGTGCCGGCGCGGCGATCCAGAAGTGCGCCCGCATAAGCGGACGTTCCGATCAACGACGCGGCCGCCCTTGCGTCGAGGAGTTCCACCGGCGCACCGCGCCGCTGCCACTGGGTGGCGCGCTCCTCGATCTCCTTCAAACCTTTTGTTCCAACGGCGCAATGCAGCGTGCCGACAGGCATGATTTCGCAGTCGATCGCATGCCGGGCGACGAGCTCGAACACGAGCTTCGGGGCGTTGCCGAGCAGGTCGAGCAAGCGGTCGCCGTAAATCGGGCCGAGTTCGCCCGGAAGGTCATCCGGCATGACCCACATGCCGGCATTGACCAGACCGACATTGCGGCCCGATCCTCCGAAACCGATCTCCTCGCCTTCGAGGACGGCGACACGCGACCCCGCCTCGGCAAGATGAAGCGCCGCCGACAGGCCCGTGAATCCGGCCCCGACGACGAGCACGTCGACCTTGATGTGCTCGGCCAACGCAGGCGTGAGCGGCGCCGGGGCCGCCGTCCGCTCCCACAATCCATGGCTCCGCGGGTCGTTCTTCATGCAGCCAATCTTTCGGAGGGACACATCTCTTGGGCGCCCAAGCCCCTTCGGAACCTAGGGCGGTGTCCGAGATTTTGGGCCATCCGACAGAGAGTATCAAACAAAAGCTGAGCTTCCGACGTGCGCACCAGGAATCCCGAATGCGCTTCCGGCCGGGACAGGTAAGCGGCTGGGCAGCCCTACTCGGCCCAAAGCTTGCGGGCCGCGGTGACGATCGCCGAAGGCCGGTAGGGCTTCATGATCATCATGCCGCCAGGGACCTCGCGTGATGCCTGTGAGAAGAACCCCGTCACATAGATCACCGGCAAGTCGGGTCGAAGCCGCCGCGCCTCCTCGGCGATACTCCAGCCATCGATCGACCCGGGCAATCGGATATCGGTCACGAGGAGATCGATATGCTCGGACTGATCGCGCACCAAGCTCAGGGCCTCCTCGCCGTTCAGGGCTCGCAGCACGTGATAACCGAGGTCTTCGAGCTCATCGCCGAGAATGTCGAGCAAAAGGGGCTCATCGTCGACCACGAGGATCATTCGATCGCGTGATGAGGACGTGACTAGATCATCCGGTGCGATCATCGTGCGGTCAATGCTCCTTGAGACCGAGGGTGGCCCGGCATGTCCTGAACCTCGTACGACACCGGCTGCGGCCTTTCGGGTCCCAAACTCGGCAAAAAGAGTTGAACCCGGGTTCCCAACCCGGCCTTGCTGAAAATATCCGCATGGCCCCCGGACTGCTTGACGAAGCCGAACACCTGACTAAGTCCCAACCCCGTTCCTTGTCCCAACGGCTTGGTCGTGAAGAACGGTTCGAAAGCGCGGCGCGCGACCTCCTCGGGCATTCCTACACCCGTATCGATCACTTCAATCATAACATAGTCTTGATCGGCTCTGAGGCCTCCGATGTGGATTGCGTCGCTGCGGTCGATGTTGCTGGTTGTGATTTGCAGTCTGCTCGATTGATTTTCTTCCATCGCGTCCCGGGCGTTCACCGCAAGGTTGAGGACGGCATTTTCCAGCTGATTGGGATCCACGGTGACGGCCCAGAGGTCCAAGGAGAAGTTCGTCTCGACCACGATGCGGCCTCCGACGGCGCCGCGAAGCAGCTCGGTCAGGGCGCCGAGAAGCGCGTTGACTTCGACCCTCACGGGACGAAGCGGTTGATTGCGAGCGAAAGCGAGAAGCTTGTGCGTCAAGGCAGCAGCGCGATCTGCTCCCGCCATCGCATCCTTGACCGGCCGGAGGAGGGGGCTTTGATCCGGCAAAAGCCGTTCGATCCGCTCAAGATTTGCGACCACCACATTGAGCAGATTATTGAAATCATGAGCGATCCCGCCCGTTAATTGGCCGATGGCCTCCATTTTCTGGGCTTGGCGCAACATCTCCTCTGTCTTCGCCCGTTCATTCGTGACCTGTTCGAGCGCCTGGAGAGCGCGGTCGCGCTCGGCGATGCGTAGGGTCAGGCTTTCATTGGCAAGGCGAAGAAGCTGCGGGGAAGGGAGGTTAAGAATACGGGGAACCAGCGGCCAGAGGATGATCGCGGTCGCCACGGAGGCTATTGCCGTGATGACCTTCACCATGGCTTCCACGCCATAGATAGGCCACCACAGCGTCACGATGGAAATGAAATGGGTCGCGCCGCATGCGAGGATGAAGGTGACGAAACACCAAAACACCCAGCCGAACGCGATATCACTTCGTCTCGACACGACAGCGCCGAGCGCGATCGAAATCGAGCAATAGGCGAGACCGATCGCGGCATCTGCGAGCGCATTGCTCCAAAGGAGTTCAGGCCGCCAAATCAGGCAGATTCCATGCGGAGACAGACTGCCCGAATCCAGAAGCTTGAAGAGAAAATCGAGCATCGCAGATTATCCCGCCGGGTCCCGATGGCATGCGAAGCCATAAGGCAATTATGCGACCTCGGCGGCCAGCCACAAGTCACGACCGCTCAATATGAAGCGCAAATCTTGGGTATCCCCGCCGAAGTGGCGATCATCCACGTTCTTGTAAGTACCAAAGGGCATAACTTCACGATATGGCTGGCAACGGCGAAGTTTCGAATGACGTTCCCTCGCGCCGCGCCTGACGGGCATGACGATCCGCCCGGCGATGCGCCACTCTCGACTGGCGGCCGGCCTCGTCGTTCTCCAGGCACAGGAACATAACGAAAGATCAGAAAGTTATCGGGCGCGAAAGTCGATCTTTCTGCATTGGCCAGGCACCTCGGCAATGTGAGCGAAGTCTGCAAGACGCTCGGCTACAGCCGCGATGCTGTTACCGGTTCAAGGAGTTGTATCGGTCGAGCGGATCTTGCGGTGCGGGAAGTCGCCCATTCCCGCACCGAGATTGTAAAAGCGCGACCAACACTGACCGCCCTAAGTGGAAGCCGCGGTCGACGGAACTCAGTTTTGCCGACGGGCGATTGCCTCCAACAGTCGAGCAACGGCTTCCGCACCCGGATCAGTGATTCCCTCAAGGGCGTCGGCACGAACGTAGGCGGACCGGCCTGAGCCAGCTTTGAGCATGTGCGCCGTCCTATCGGCACCGACACGTGCTTCGATTGCGGCTTGCTCGACCGAGCCTGTGCGGGCGAGGGCCTGCAAGGCCGGCTGGAGGGCATCGATCATCGTGCGATCTCCCAGCTGGGCGCCGCCGTAGACCTTGAGCTTGTCGAGGCCCGCGAGGAAGGCTTTTGGATAGTCGGGGCGATCGGCATAGGCCGTGGAAGCCGCGGCGAAGAAGGTCGCCAGCAGTACGCCGCTGGAGCCCCCGGCGTTGCGCAGGAGCACGTCACTGATGACGCGGAGCAAGGCGGCTCCGTCGGCGAAGGGCAGCCTGTCGATCTGGCCAGCGATGGCCCGGGCCGCTCCCGCGAAGGTCGAGCCCGTGTCACCGTCGCCCACCTTTGCGTCGAGGGCATCGATCTCTGGGGCAATCGTCTCGAACAGGGTTACAGCGCAGGACACGACGGCACGGGCACCGGCATGATTCGAAGGCGCGGCCTGAGCCGAAGCGACGAGCGCGATTGGTTGCCGCAGCGTAGGGCGCGCGAAGCGCTTCGGCGGCAGCCATGCCGCCGGCTTGACCGGAGCCTGAAGACCGCGAAGCCGGTCTGCGTCGAGGGCGATCACGGACAACGACACGCCCCGCATGTCCAGCGCCGTCATCATGGGGGCCGGCCCCATGATGTAGTCGACTTTGTTCATCAGGCTCGTTCCGGCCAAGGCTTTGGTGACGAGCGCCATCTCGAGCGGCGGCACACCGCCGAGCGTGTTGAGCATCAGGGCATAACGCGCCTCGGAGGCTTCAAGCGCAGCCTCCAGCGTATCGGCCAACACGGCGATCAACGTGTCGGCCGACGCCATCGGCACCACGCGCGCTCCAGGCTCGCCGTGAATGCCGAGGCCGAGTTCGACCTGATCGGCGGCAAGACGTTCCTGCGGCTCGACGCCGGGCATGCTGCAGGTCGACAGCGACAGGCCGAGCGAATGGATGTGGGCGGCGGCATCCTCGGCCACGGCCTTCACCTCGGCCAGGGAGCGACCGGCCGAAGCCGCGGCGCCCGCGAGTTTGTGCACGAACAAGGTTCCAGCGATGCCGCGGGGCTGGCGGGCACCGGGCAGCGCGACGTCGTCGCCGACGATCACCAACTCCACCTTCAGACCCATGGCCCGCGCCCGCTCGGCCGCGAGCCCGAAGTTGAGCCGATCCCCTGTGTAGTTCTTGACGATCAGCAGACAGCCGGGGTCGCCTGTCACTGCAAGGATGCCGGCCAGCACCGCATCGACGCTCGGAGACGCGAACACTTCGCCGCATACTGCGGCCGTAAGCATGCCGCCTCCGACAAAACCGGCATGGGCCGGTTCGTGGCCGGAGCCGCCACCCGAGACGAGCGCGACCTGCGTCCTGTCCCAATCCGATCGCAGCACGACCTTGATGTCGGGAAAATCGTCGAGACGGCAGAGGTCGACTGCCCCGGATGACATCAGGAAGCCGTCGATAGCGTCGACCACGACCGTGTCACGGCTGTTCAGGAAGCTCTTCATCACGTGCCCCGCTGCGTCCTCGTCACCCGACCGGGATGGTAGACCGAGTGTTGACGCGCCCAGTTTGATCCCAGCGTGTCGACGTTCCTCTTACCAGCAAGTGAAACCCGCGTCCGCTACAACCGTGGTGCCGGTCATCGGGCTGGAGGCGTCGTAGGCGAGGAAATGTACCACTGAAGCGATCTCGTCGGGCTTGCCGCGATGCATCGGCCTATCGCGCAACCACACGTCCTTCATCCCGTCGTTGTCGTGACGGTGCATGGACATCGCGGTCTCGGTATAGGTCGGCGCGACGGCGTTGGCCTGCACGCCCCGATCGGCCATTCGGCGCCAAGCGACGAAGTCATCCGATGCACAGCCGCGTTGGCGGCGCTATAACAGGCCTGTTTTGCGGCCGGTTCGAGATGACGCCCGACATCGATCCGACATTGACGATCGAGCCCTTGCCGGCTTTCAGCATGTGGCGTGCGAAGGCTCGGTTGCACCAGAACACGCCATTGTAGTTCACGTCGTTGACATTGAGCCAATGCTCGTCCGTCACGTCCTCGGCTGCGGTGCCCGAGCGGGTGATCCCGGCGTTGCCCTGTAGCTCCGCTTGATCAGGGCGGCATGGGCCTCCACCCGATGCGAGTGGCGGTCCCGGCCCACGGTCTGGCGGCAATCTCGCCTTCCTCCCGAAAGCGGGCGTACAGCGAATGGCCTCGCCGCTCCGATGCCCAAACGTTCCGCCGCTTGCCGGCAAGACGCGTCCGCATTGATGGCAGCGATGACCTGCTCGCCCAGATCCAATGATAGGGCTCCGGCCATGCTGCTCCTCCTTGATCCGCCTTACGGAATCACTGTGAAAGCCTCGGCGCTACGCCGGCCGACTCTGAGCGAGGGACCACGGCTCTAAATCGGCACTTCAAGAAAGTTGTGGTCGAAGGGAACGCGCTTTTGGGCTGTCTCGGTATCGATGAGCAGACGATCGCTCTCCTGGATGACATTGCGGACCCTCGACGGTTTAGCCGTTGAGCCAAGCGCGCCGATCACGGTGCGGATCTCGATCCCGCCATCGAGCTCGACGCAGGTCTGTACGCCTTGCGCTGAGAGAGCATTGGTTCCGATCGATGCCCGATGTCCGTCGGCAAAGCTGGAGCATGCCTCTTCGATGCCGAGCACGCCCGTGTGGCGCTCGCTCCAGGGTGGGTAGAAACGTCCTCCGTTGGAGTACCACAGGAGGGTGATCGGCAAGGTTCGCGGAGATTTCAGGATTAGCGCCATGTCGCGCTGTTCAGGTCGAACTGCGGCCGCCCAACCGAGCGGGTTGGCAGGGTTCTCGATCAACGCCACGAGGTCGTCGTGCTTCTGCGCGACAGGATAGTTGTGCAGGTCCACGGTGGTTCCGTCGCCGCAAGGAAAGGCGTTCAGCGGTCCTTGTGCCGGATACCGGAAGACCGAACGCCCCTGAGCCGGATCGCCTTCCAAGGGCGTACGGCTGGTTTCGGCAAACTTCTTTTCAGAAAAGGAGACGAGTCCGTCGCTTGGAAAATGCACCATTGCATGTTGACCGAGGGACAGCGCGCCGGTGCCGCCGTCGAAACGGTGAGCCTGATAGAGGAACGGGTGACCGTCCCGTACCGTCAACGTCTTCGTGAGCGTGGCGCCCAATACGGTTTGGTCGAGCCTGAAGGTCGCGCGGTGGCCATCCGGCAGCCGCTGATCATCGATCACCGACCACCGGCTGTTAGCGGGCCAGCCATGATAAGGAGCCGGATCGACATCGTTGGGCCCGAAAGGTGCGCAGAAGAAGTCCATCGACATCCGCCGGAGATGAGGCGGCATTTCGACTTCCGGCATGGCCGTCTCGGCCCAGGGCACGCGATGGAAGGGTGCGATCTGACGGCCTTCGTCAGTCACGATAAAGGCAGCGAGCTGGCCAATCTCCAGATCGAGACCGGCCCTCACACCTTCGGCGGCCAGAACATGGATCCTTGCGTTCATTTTTAAGACACCGCGCTGAAGGACGTGAACGTCACGAAGTTGTTATGGCCCGAGGTCATTCGCTCACGACGAATTCTGCTGGTAGGCTTCGCTCCATCACAAAGCGTCCGTTCGGAAGGTCGTTCGTCTCGACTTTCGCTGTCACAACCTCTGGCGGCAGTCCATAGCCGCGCCACCGTTCGGTCAATCGCTGGCGCAGAACGTCTTCGGGGACCACCACTGCGACGGTCACGTCGTAGAGGGGGTGAAGGGCCGTCCATGGCGCGCTGCCAAGCAGGAGGTAGTTCCCTTCAACGATCAAATATCGAACCGACTGAGGGATCAGGCGGGCGCCAGCCCGGGAGATCTCCAAGCCCCGGTCGAAAACCGGAACTGCGATCTCGTCCTCTTCATTGCGCTTCAGCCGGCCAAGCGTGTGCAGCAGGCCACCGACATCGAATGTCTCAGGCGCACCCTTGCGGGCCCGCAGACCGCGGGCGATGAGGACGCCATCATCGAAGTGATACCCGTCCATAGGCAATACTGCGGCGCTACCGGAGTTGGCGGTATTGAGAAAAGCCTCCAGCCGTTCGGCAAAAGTCGATTTTCCAGAGCCCGGCGCGCCCGCGATGGCGATGACGGTCCGGTTCGCTTTCCGCGATGTCACCGCATTTGCGAGAGCTTCAAGATGAGAGCGACTGGCTTCGGTCATGATTGAACCTGGGAGAATCGAGAATGCGCTTCGGGTCTGATTTGCACCCACCCTCTGCTTATTGAAAAACAGCAAGGTCGTTTCAAAGCTCGGCGGCTTTCCTGCCTGCCAGGACTGCGGGCACGAGAACAAGGGGACGATCCTCTTGGGGCTCGGGCTTCAACGCGTCGAAGGCCCGCTCCATCATCGTTTCCACATCCTGGCGCAACATGGTCACATCAAAGGGAAGGCAGGCTGCGAAGGGGTCCCAATCGAAGCAGCAGGCCACGAACTCTTCCAACTCGGCCGCCGGCAACCGCGAGGCGAATTCGATCGCACCTTCAAATGCCGCGATCGAGTTGATGAAGAGACCCGATGGGAGCCTTCCGTGTCGGTCATAGTACGAGGCCAGCGCATCACGCGCGTTCCCCGGCGGATAGCCACTCAGCGCTAGAGACTGAGGCCCAGGCTCGATGTCCTTCGTCCGCAAGGCGTCAACGAAACCGGCAACGCGGGTGTCGGTCGCGTATTCGCCTGCGACACCGCCGAGATAGAGAAAAGCCTCGAGTGACCCGCCGCGCCGCAAGACTTTCTCCATCATGATGTTCGTCAAATGCCGGGCGCCTGCGCGATTGTCAGACACCACGGAAGGTGCGCCTGGTCCCGGCAAGTCGATATTGACGCACGGAACCGTCGCCGAAGCGCACAAACGGTCCAGCGGCTCGGGATTGGGGACGCCTGTGATGAAGAGAAACTCGACGCGTTGGGCGAGAAGCGTGCGCGTGACAGTCGCCTCGACTGCTTCTTCCCGCTGTGTGCTGACGACGATCGGGCACAACCCTCGCTGTCGAGCCTCGGACTCGAAAGCCTCGGCTAGATCGGCAAAGAAGCGGTTCCGGTAGTGAGGAAGGATCATGCCGGCGAGGCCAGAGCGGGACAATCTGAGCCCGCGCGCTGTCAGGTTGACATTGTACCCCAGCGTCTTGGCCGCTTCCGTGATGCGGTGGGCGGTATCCTCTTTGATGCGGTAGCGAGCCCAGGTGCCGTTGAGCACAAGGCTGACCGTGGACGCCGAGGCTTCGGCTGCTGTCGCTATGTCGTAGATCGTCGCTTTTCGTCTGGCGGCTCGCGCCATTCCAACCCCCAGTGAGCCTTGCTCGCTTGTCGCTCGATACGCTGGAATGAGCTAGGCCAAAAACTTCATGCGCCTTACATATAGCGAGTTGACGCGTTTGCTAAATAGATTTAGCTGTAAAAAAAGACCAGGAAATGGCGAGTTGGCGACACAGGGTCGTCTTCGATCGCGCCACACGGCGCAAGGGAGGTTTCAGTGATCAACGTCTATCGCAGGGCGCTGTGCGCCAGTGTGTTCGCTCTCGCTCTCACCGGTGTTGCCCAAGCCTCGCCTGACAAGCCGGTCATCGGCGTCGTCGTGAAGATCGGTGGAATTCCGTGGTTCAATGCCATGGAAGCCGGCATCAAAAAGAAGGGTGCTGAACTCGGCGTGAAGGCTTTCATGGTCGGCCCGACAAGCGCCGATCCGGCACTTCAGGTTCGTGCCATCGAGGATCTCATCGCCCAGAAGGTCGATGTCATCGGTGTCGTCCCCAATGACGCCGAAGTCCTCGAACCCGTGCTCGAGCGTGCTCGCGCGGCCGGCATCAAGGTCATCACCCACGAGTCGCCCAAGCAGAAGAATGCCGACTACGACTTCGAGCTCGCATCCGCGCAAGGTTTCGGTGAAGCCTATGGCAAGCGCCTTGTCGACGCGCTGGGCGGCAAAGGCGAATATGCGGTGTTCGTCGGCTCGCTGACCGTTCCTCTGCACAACGCCTGGGCTGATGCCGCTAACGCGTATATCAAGGCCAATGCGCCCGGCATGACGCTTGTCGGTGACCGCTACGGCGTTGCCGAGAATGTCGACCAGTCCCGAAGCACGGCGCTCGATCTGATGCGCGCTCATCCCAACCTGAAGGGCTTCCTCGCCTTCGGGAGCCAGGGCCCAATCGGCGCGGCCCGCGCCGTCGCTGAAAAGCACATGGATGGCAAGATCCTCGTCATGGGGCCGTTCTCGCCCGGTCAGGGCAAGAAGCTTGTCCATGATGGCGTGCTCACCGGCGGGTTCATGTGGAATCCGGAAGTTGCCGGCGAGGTGTTCGTGACGCTCGGGACCATGGTGGCCAAGGGCGAAGCCATCAAGGACGGAACGGACATTCCCGGCCTCGGCGTGGTGCATCCCGAGGGGCACAACCTGATCGTCAACGAACTCGTGAACCTCAACAAAGACACCGTCGACGATCTCGCAAAGATGGGTCTCTAAACCCGCTTCTTCTACTTGGAAGCAAAGCGTAGGCGCCCGGCCGTTCGGCTGGGCGCTCCTCTCCTCGCGTTCCGGCGGACAGCATGATCGCGCTTGCTCAGCCTTCAACCGGTCAGGAGTCTCCTGCCGGAACAGCGCTCCTGCATCTTGAGCACATCACCAAGCAGTTCGGCGGAGTGAAAGCCCTCGATGACGTTCGCTTCGAAATTCGTCGGGGTGAAGTGCTGTGCCTGGCTGGAGAGAATGGCTGCGGCAAGAGCACCCTCATCAAGATCATCAGCGGCGTGCATCAGCCCGAGAAGGGCGCGACCATGCTCTTCGAAGGGCGCTCGATCGAAGGCTTGAACCCGTCCACAGCGCGCCAGCTCGGCATTCAGGTAATCTGGCAGGACCTCGCGCTTTTTCCCGAGATGTCCGTCGCCGAGAACATCTCCTTCGAAAGCAATCTCGGGACTCGGCCGCGCCTCGTCAACTACGCTGCCATGAAGGTGCAAGCCGAACGCATTCTCGAACGGCTGGGCGTTCGGCTCGATCTTGACGCACTGCTCCGCACGCTGCCCATCGCCCAGCGGCAAGTCGTAGCGATCGCGCGCGCGCTCATCGGGGAGGCGACGCTCGTCTTCATGGATGAGCCGACCGCATCCCTCAGCCAGGCCGAGACCGACGCTCTGCTGGTCATCGTGCGTCGCCTGTCGGCCGAAGGCATCGCCGTGGTGTTCGTCAGCCACAGGCTGGCCGAGGTGCTCGACGTCTGCAGCCGCGTGACGGTGATCCGGGACGGCCGCTACGTCGGCACCTTCCCGACTCAAGGGATGACCCAGACCCGGCTCACAGAGCTCATGACCGGCAAGACATTCGACTACGCGGTGCAGCAGCGCGATCTGGCGGGCGCACCGGTTATTTTGTCGGTGAAGAACCTGTCTCGCGCACCAAACTACGCCGACATCTCCTTCACCATTCGCCGCGGCGAGATCGTCGGTCTGACCGGTCGCCTCGGCTCCGGACGCACGGAACTTGCGCTGAGCCTCTTCGGCATGTCGCGTCCAACAGGCGGTGAGATCACGCTCGAAGGTCGGTCTGCCCACTTCAAGAGCAACCGGGAAGCGATCCGGGCCGGCGTCGCCTATGTGTCGGAAGATCGATTGCAGCTCGGCCTCGTTCAGCCTCAGTCGATCGCCGACAATACGGTCATGGCCGTGCTGGACGATCTGATCGGACCTGACCGGCTGATCTCGATGACCCGTCGCAATACGTTGGTCGACGATTGGATCCGTGACCTTGCGGTGAAGATCGGTCATCCGGAAAACGCGGTTTCCACGCTGTCGGGCGGCAATCAGCAGCGCGTCGTGCTGGCCAAATGGCTGGCGACAAATCCAAAGCTTCTCATCCTCGACTCGCCCACCGTGGGTGTCGATGTGGGCGCGCGCGCCGGCATCTTCGCGATCGTGCACCGGCTGGCCGAGGCGGGCATGGCCATCCTCCTCATCTCGGACGAGATCCCGGAGGTGTATTTCAACGCCGACCGCATCCTTCACATGCGTGACGGCCGTATTGTCGGCAGCTACGTCCCAGGCGAAACCGAAATCGACGCGATCGAGGAGGCCGTCCATGCATAGACTTGGCATCGGAAACACCGAACGCTGGCTCATCCTGGTCATCCTCGCCATGAGCGCGGCGCTGGGCGTCCTGACCTCAACGTTCCTGACCCTGCCGAACCTCTTCGACCTGCTGAACGCCAGCGCCGTCGACATTATTTTCGGCGTCGGTCTTCTGGTCGTTCTGATTGCCGGCGGCATCGACATCTCATTCACCGTCGCGGCCTCCGTGGTGCAGTATTTGACCGCCCTCACGCTCGGTTTGTTCGGCGGCGGCGATTGGGCTCTTGGATTGATCCTCGCCGGCATTTTTGGCACCCTGCTCGGTTGCCTGAATGCCTTCTTCATCTACCAGTTCCGCATCGTCTCCATCGTCGTCACGATCGCGACCTACAATCTCTTCTTCGGACTGCTGATGTTCTTCTCCGGCGGCGTGTCGATCTATGATCTTCCCGACTGGTTGACCACACGGGTGGTGATCTTCGGCACCGAAACCGCCGCTGGACATGCCGAACTGACGGTGATCGTGCTGGTGATGGCGGTCTGTGTCGTGGCGACCTGGCTGCTCCTTCGGCGCACCAGCACCGGCCGTCAGCTCTATGCCATGGGCGACAATCCCGAGGGCGCCCGCCGTGTCGGCATCAATATCGGCGCTATGCACTACTTGGCCTTTGGTTGGCTTGGCTTGATGGCGGGCATCGCAGGGCTGATGCAAGCGCATTATGCGCAAGAGATCGTGCCCAACGCGCTCTATGGCCGCGAACTCAATGTTCTTGCCGCTGTCGTGCTGGGCGGGGCAAGGCTGGGGGGCGGGCGCGGCACGATCCTCGGCGTGTTCCTCGGGATCATTCTCGTCGCCATGACCCAGAACGGCCTGAACCTCCTGGGCGTCTCGCCTTATGCCTTCAAGATGATCATCGGCGCCATCATTCTGGTCGCCATCACGCTGTCGAGCGAGGGCGTGGGCCGCCTTATGGGATCCTGGCGTCGGCCAGCCGAACGGAGGACCGCATGATGTCGACCCGGCTCGTGCGCCGCACCGATCGCGGCGGCCTCTTATCCCTCGTCGACAAGGACGTGCTCGGTCTCCTGGCGCTGCTTCTCGTGGTGATCGTCGTCTTCGGGGCGACGGCACCCGGCTTTCTCAGCGCCACCACCTTCACCTCCGTGGCTTTCCAGCTTCCCGAGCTTGGCCTGCTCAGCCTGGCGATGCTGATGCCGATCATTTCTGGAGGCTTCAACCTCGCCATTACGTTCACGGCGAACCTGTCTGGCCTCGCCATGGCCTATGTGCTTCAGAGTCACGGCGGCGTCGATGCCGGCGTCGGCTTCTTTGTCCTCGGCGTGCTGGCCGCTCTCGCGACAGGTGCTTTGGTCGGATGGCTGATGGGAACCATCATTGCCTACACGGGCGCGCATCCGATCCTGGTGTCGCTGTCGACCATGATCTTCGTCCGCGGCCTCGGCGAGTTTCTGACCCGCGGCGGCGATATTTCCGGCGTGCCGGGCTACGTTCAAGCGATCGGTCAAGGCACCGTGTTTGGCATCCCTCTGCCTCTTCTGGTCTTTGCGGCTGCGGTCCTGCTCTGGACAATCGTCCTCTCGCGGACCCGGCTGGGGTTCGCAACCCGAATGATCGGGTCCAACATCGAGGCGACGCGGTACTCGGGCGTTCCGACACGCCGGTCGCTCACCCTGATCTACACACTTTCAGGTGTCATGTGCGCCATCGCAGGGATCGTCATGCTGGCGCGCTTCAACTCCGTGCGGGTCGGCCATGGGGAGTCTTACCTGCTCATCACCGTCTTGGCCTGCTTTTTGGGCCGCGTTGATCCGTTTGGCGGGTTCGGGCGCGTCCTGCCTGTCGCCATAGCACTAGTCATTCTTCAGGTGATCGCGTCGGGTCTCAATCTTCTCGGCGCCAACCAGCATCTCTCGACTGCGCTTTGGGGCGGCTTTCTCCTTCTCATCATGGTCACCCGGTCGATCTGGGCGAGCCAGGTCCTGCAAATGACCTTCGGCAAGCGGTAGAACGCTCGCCGTCCTCGCCAACCCGAAGGGCTCTAACGACTCCTCAGAGTGGTTTCGGCCCCGTGCTCTCAGCGCGAACCGAGAGCAAGTGAAACCAGGAGAAAGAGATGAACAAGCTGGGCGTCCACACACTAGTGGGAGAAGGCTTGGCGCCCCGAGGAATGCGCGCGCGATCGTCATTACGGCGAAGGTCGGTTTCGACCTGATTGAGATCCCCGCGCTCGACCCGAGTTCCATCGACCGGGGCCTATACCGCCAATGAGCCGCAGAAACCGGATCGGCGCATCCTCTTCCATGGGCTTTGCGGATGATGCAGACATCTCGGCCAACGACCGCGACAAGGAAAAACGCGGTGAAGCCAAGCTGCTGGAGGCCGTGGGCGTCATCCGCGACATCGGCGCGACGCATACGTGCGGCCTCCGTGAATTAGCGTTCAGAAATACGCCGTGCCCACAACGTTAAAGCGTCAGCAAGTTTGACCGTTCTGCATCTCGAACACCGTTCGTGCCGTCGAGGCCTCAGGTCGGCATCGCGGCCGAAAGTTTCTCGGCCAGGAAGTCGACGAAAACCCGGATGCGCGCTGGCAGGTTGAGGCCGCCGACAAACACGGCGTGGATCTCTTCGACGTCGCCCGGATTGAACTCTTCGAGCAGGGAAACCAGCCGGCCGGCCGCGAGGTCGTCGGCCACGCTGAAAGCACCGACGCGGGTGATACCGACGCCCGCCAGCGCGAGCTGGCCGAGCGTTTCGCCGTTGTTGGCTTCGATGCTGCCGCGAACACCGAGCACGAGGCCCCGCCCCTCGAACTGGAAAGGCCAGATCGGCTCGCTGCGCCGAAAGTTGAAGTTCAGGCAATTGTGCTGCTCGAGGTCGCGCGGAACCATCGGCGTCCCATGCCGTGCCAGGTAGCCCGGCGCCGCCACGATCATACGGCGGCTGGTGCCGAGCTTACGGGCGACAAGCCCGCTATCGGCCAACTGCCCGAACCGGATACCGACATCGGCCTGCCCGCCCGCGATGTCGACCACCTCGTCGGTCAGGTTGAAATCGATGAGGATATGCGGGTAGCGGCGCGCGAAGTCGCCGAGCAGCGGCACGACGCAGAGCCTCCCGTGCGACAGGGACGCGCTGACGCGAAGGCGGCCGCGCGGCGCGCCTTGATCGGCGATCGTCTGCTCCGTATCGTCGAGGTCGTTCAGGATGCGTCGGGCCGCGGCCAGATAGGCCTGCCCCTCCGCGGTCAGGGTCAGGAGGCGCGTCGTGCGGATGAGGAGCCGGACGCCGAGGCGCGCCTCGATCCGGTCAACCGTCCGGCTCACCGCCGATGGTGTCAGATCGAGGGCGCGGGCAGCCCCTGAGAAACTGCCGGCCTCGATGACCGCGCGGAAAACCTCCAGGGCGCGTGCCCGGTCGCTGTCCACTTGCGCTTTTGCCTGCAACGCAAAGATCCTTCGCCCAGCGCCACCTTAGCTGACGTGTCGGCGCTGTCTATGTTCGCTTGGTCAAGATCAGGTCAGGAGGGTGCATTGGACTACCGTCGATTGGGATCATCCGGGCTGCGGGTGTCGGCGCTGAGCTTCGGTGCCGGCACCTTTGGTGGAGCGGGACCCTTGTTCAGCGCATGGGGCCGCAGCGATGCCGTCGAGGCGCGACGTCTCATCGACATCTGCCTCGAGGCCGGCGTCAACCTGTTCGATACGGCCGACGTTTATTCCGCCGGCGCCTCCGAGCGAATTCTGGGCGAGGCGCTTCGCGGCCGTCGCGACACCGTACTGATCTCCACAAAGACCGGCTTGCCGACCGGCGATGGTCCGGCCGACTGGGGTGTGTCCCGTGTGCGGCTGATCGGCTCCGTCGAAGCCGCGCTGCGCCGTCTCGGCACGGACACGATCGACCTGTTGCAGTTACACGCCTTCGATGCATCCACGCCGGTCGAGGAGCTCATGAAGACGCTCGACGGGCTCGTGGCGTCCGGCAAGGTCCGCCATGTCGGCGTCTCGAATTACCCCGGCTGGCAGCTCATGAAGGCGCTCGGCGTGGCCGACCGGCATGGCTGGCCGCGTTTCGTCGCCCATCAGGTTTATTACTCGCTGATCGGCCGCGCCTACGAGGACGACCTCATGCCGCTCGGCGTCGACCAGGGTGTAGGAGCCTTGGTCTGGAGCCCGCTCGGCTGGGGGCGCCTCACCGGAAGGATCCGCCGGGGCGCTCCCATCCCGTCCGGAAGCCGGCTCCATGAGACCGCCGCCTTCGCGCCGCCCGTCGATGACGAACACTTGTTCGGCGTGGTGGACGCGCTTGAGCACGTCGCCGAGGAGGTCGGCCGAACCGTGCCGCAGGTCGCGCTCAACTGGCTTCTTGGGCGCCCGACCGTGTCATCCGTGATCGTCGGCGCCCGAAACGAGGCGCAGCTCCGCGACAACCTCGGCGCCGTCGGCTGGTCCCTGACGCCGACGCAGGCTGCTGCGCTCGATCGGGCCAGCGCCGTGCTGCCGCCTTACCCGCACACGCCCTACCGGCAGCAGGAAGGCTTCGCGCGGCTCAATCCGCCGCTCGTCTGACACTGGAAGCGAACGATGATCTTCAATGCCCCCCTTCTTGCCCTCGCGATCGGTGCGTTCGGCATCGGCGTGACGGAGTTCGCGCCGATGGGTTTCCTGCCCGTGATCGCGAGTGATCTCGGCGTCTCGATCCCCACGGCCGGACTGCTGATCAGCGCCTACGCGCTCGGCGTCATGATCGGCGCGCCGCTCATGACGCTGACGACGGGTCGGTTGCGCCGCCGCACCCTGCTGATCGGACTGACGGCGATCTTTACCCTCGGCAATCTGCTCGCCGCGGTCTCGACGAGTTATACGATGCTGCTCGTGGCCCGTGTGGTGACGTCCCTCAACCACGGCGCCTTCTTCGGCGTCGGCGCGGTCGTGGCCGCGACCCTCGTTGCGCCCGATCGCCGGGCCGGCGCGGTCGCGGTGATGTTCACGGGCCTGACGGTCGCGAACGTCGTCGGCGTCCCGCTCGCGGCCTGGGCGAGCGACGCGCTCGGGTGGCGGGCCGCGTTCTGGGGCATAGCCGGGCACGGCCTCGTCACCATGGCGGCCTTGCGGTTCACCTTGCCGGATGCGCCGCCACCGCCGAAGGGCAACATGATGGCCGAGCTTCGCGTCCTCGGGCGCGGGCCCGTCCTTGCAGCGCTCAGCCTGACGGTGATCGGCTCGGGCGCCATGTTTACCGTTTTCACCTATGTGGCTCCCATCCTGCGGGTCGAGACCGGCGCGTCGATCGGTTTCGTCTCGGCCATGCTCGTGACCTACGGCCTCGGCTTGACGGTCGGCAACTGGGTTGGCGGACGGTTCGCGGACCGCTCCGTTGACGGGACGCTGGCCATCACGCTCGCGTCCTTGTCGGCCGTGCTGCTCGGCTTGGCGATGCTGATGCCCTACGCTGGACCGACGGCGATGCTGGTGTTTCTCTGGGGCGTGGCGAGCTTCGCGATCGTGCCGCCGCTCCAACTGCGCGTGATGACGGCCGCCGCGGATGCTCCGAACCTCGCCTCGGCGGTCAACATCGGCGCCTTCAACCTGGGCAACGCCATGGGCGCGGCACTCGGTGGCACGGTCATCGCGAGGGGCTACGGCTATCCGGCGGTCGCGATCGCTGGAGCCGCGACCGCGGCCCTCGGGTTCGTGGCGGTCCTCGCCATACGCCGCCTTGGCCAAGCGCCGCACCGGACGCGCGGCCCGGAAGCGGCGGCGTGGGTTGCACCGAATGCCGAAATGCGTTGAACCGCTGACTGGCGTGAGGAGGACAACGATCACTGGGTCATCGTGATCAAAGGCAGCGGCTTATAGGCAATGGACAGCAGCTGCTCCATCGGACCGAAGGAGCCACTGGATTTGCAGTATGTCCCAGTCGGCGCCAATCGCGCGCCCACCCTGAGCGGAGAATTGCGAGGCCATTTCAGGACGTTATGCTGTATTTTGGTGAAAGTCCCGCTTGGTTGCTGATTCACACTATCCGGTGGCGAACCCGAGCGGGGCACTTCAGCCTTGCCCGAATAACGCGAGAAAGTTCGGTTGGCCGTTGGACGCGGCCAGGCCGCCGTCGACCGGGAGGATCACGCCGTTGACGAAGCTGGCGTCATCGCTGGCCAGGAACGCGATCACGGCCGCAACCTCGTCCGGCGTGGCCGGGCGGCCCATCGGCAGGCGTCCGCGGAAAGTCGACATGGCGGCCTCACTCTTCTCCAACTCAGCCGTCGCGTCCGTGCTGGTCAGGCTGGGGGCGACGGCGTTCACCCGGACGCCACGGGCGGCGTATTCCAGGGCAAGCGATCGCGTCAGGTTCGAAACCGCGCCTTTGGCCGCGTTGTACCCGCTTCCACCCCAGTCGCCGCCGAGGCCCGAGGCGGACGACAGGTTGACGATCGAGCCCCTGGTTTTCAGAAGGTGTGGTAGCGCCTCGCGGGCCCCGAAGTAAACGCCGTCCAGGTCGGTCGCCAGCTGACGCCGCCAGTCGGCGGTGGTCAGTTCGGCGAACGGGCCGAAGATTGCGAACCCGGCATTGTTGACCAGCACGTCGAGTCGGCCGAAGCGGGAGACAGTGTCGTCCACGAGCCGCTTGATGTATCCCTCGTCCGACACGTCCCCGGCGTGGATGAGTGATTTGGCCGCGTCGATGCCCGCGATCGTGTCGCGCAGTTTTTGCTCGCGGCGGCCGTTCAGCACGACCGTTGCACCCTCGCGCAGGAACCGCCTCGCGGTGGCCGCCCCGATCCCCGTCCCCGCCCCGGTAACGATGACGACTTTGTCTTCAAAACGCTTCATCATTCACTCCATGTGTTGCCTGGAATTGCCGTCGGGGATGACAGAGCACCGCCGTCCGCAAAACCAAAGTCAGAAGATCCAGTCGACCAGCAATTCGCCGCCGGAGACTTCGAGCACCGTCCCTTTGACGTACGGGTTGGTCATGAGGAAGACGGCCGCGTGCCCGACGTCGGCGGCCGTCCCGAGCTCCCTCGCCGGGAAGTTCGCGCGGACCCTGGCACGGATTTCCTCCACTTTTGCCGCGGGCAGGACGTCCCAGAAGTCGGTATCAATGAATCCGGGCCGGATCTTGTTGACGCGGACCGGCGCCAGCTCCAGGGCGAGCGACTGCGACAGGGATTCGACGGCCGCGAACGTCGGCGTGACCGCGGCCAAGCCGAGTTTCGCCCGAGCCCCAGTGCCGCCTGTGAGGAAGGTCATCGAGCCGCCGGCCTTCAGGTGCGGGGCGGCATGGCGGGCACAGGCCCAGGTGCCCAGGAACTTGCCCTCCAGGTAGCTGCGGACGCCGCTCATGTCGGGGTCCATGAACGATCTCCAGGACCCCAGCTCCGGTCCGGCGGTGACGACGAGGTGGTCAAAGGGGCCGACGGCCTCGAACGCGGCCTGCACGGCCGCCTCGTCCCGGATGTCCAGAACGACGTGGTCAAACGCGGCAAGGTCCGGCCGCTCCTCGGCCGAGACATTGCGGCGGCTGGCGACAGTGACGGCCGCCCCATGGCGTGGGCGGCCTGGGCGACACCGAGTCCGATCGCCTTTTTGCCGCCGCCGCCGACGACACGCTTGCCGGTGAGGTCGAACGACAATGCCGGTGGACGTGCTTGCTCGGTTGCGGGATTGCTCATGACTGTTGTCCTGTCATTTTAACAATCAGAGTCGGCGCGCGAGCGCTTCGACGGGAATGACGGTGAGGCCTGGGCGCGGTGGTCCTCCTCGGCCGCGCGGGCCGGGGCTTCGACCGGCGTGCGTTTTCCGGCGACGGGGCGGATGATGCCCTGGCTGTTCCGCGCGCCGGGCGGCACGCGCCGCCTCCAATCTGACTTCGCACTGATCGTGGACGGTTTGGATGCCGCGCGCACAGCGACGACGCTCGGGATCGGGATCGGGCAGGCCGGCCAGGAGGGCACGGCGGCACTCTTCGCCTCCGGCGGCTCATGACGGTGCTCGACGCCTACGCGCCGCCTCCATGGGCCGTGTGGATGCTGCGCGCTCCGGGGCCTGCGGGACCGGCGCTCGCCGCGGTCATGGAGGCATTCGCGGCGGCGGTTCGTCCAAACGGGAAATGACGCGACAGAGGCGATAGGTCGATCGTGGGCGAAGTGCCAGATGGCGGCGGCGGCAAGCCGACGCTCGTTGGGGCTGTTGTTCTTTGTCTCACAAGGAACCCTGATTCTATGTACGGCGAGTGGTTCCGCGCAAAGCGATATGGCCGCTTTCAACGACCCGGCTGTTCGCGGCGTCTCGGGCGCCGCGACCTTGCTTACTGGTCGGTTTGCTCCGAGGGCGGTTTGCTCTGAGGGCGGTGTGCTCGGGTTATAACGACCACGGTTCTCTTGCGCCGACGTCGGAAGCCCGGTTCAAAGGACTCCCTTGAGTCACATCCGCCCGACCCCTTTCATGTTGCCGACCTCGAACGTGTTCTGCGCGCCGCAGTAGCCGGGGCAGTCGCTCTCGAATTCCCCATGCGCCTCTTTCTCGGTCTTTGCCCTTCTCGAGCGCGGCAAGCTGCCTTCCGTCACTTGCGGAATAGAATCAACCCATCGCATGGCCAGACAGCGCATTGATTATTCTCGAAAATCACTTCTAAATAGAGTAGATCTAAAAGTCACGCTTGGGGGTTAGTTCGAAACGCGTTCTCATTACATTTATTCCAAAACCAATATCTTGTACAATTTGCAACTCTATTCGGACGTGTAGCGCAAAGACTGTATTCGGCGTTGAATGTCATTCGGCGGGCTGGGATACCGCAATTGAGAGGGGCGCTGATCGCGGTCTTCCGGTGGCATGAGTAGGGTCTGGGATGAGTGGGTGCGGCAGGGCATTACGTTTGTGGTCGAGCACCGTCGGAGCACCGCGGAAACAGTATGCATTGGGCGGGGTCTCGGTTCTTGCTCTCGTTGCGATGCTCGGTGCCCATCCCGCATCGGCCCAGACGGCTGGAGCGCCTTCGTCGGGAGGCGCCGTCGAACTCGACACCATCGACATCAAGGGCAAGGGACAGACCGCGACCGGGCCCATCGACGGCTATATCGCGACTGAAAGCGCGGCCGGCAGCAAGACGTCGACGCCGCTGATCAAGACGCCGCAGGCCATCTCGGTGATCGGCGCCAAGGAGATCCGCGACCAGCAGGCGCAGTCAACTGACGAGGCGACGCGTTACTCGCCCGGCATTCACTCGCAGACGTTCGGGTCGGATTCCCGCAACGACTGGTTCCTGATCCGCGGCTTCTCGGAGCAGGAGACTGGTTATTACCTCGACGGGTTGCAGATGTTCTCGACGTCCTTCGCGACGTGGAAGCTGGAGCCGTGGAACCTCGAACGCATCGAGGTCGTGCGCGGTCCAGCCTCGGTGCTCTACGGGGGCGGTAACCCTGGCGGACTCATCAACGCGATCAGCAAGATGCCGACGTTCACGACCTTCGGCCAGGTCGAAGCGGGCGTGAATGAGTTCGGCAATGTCTATGGCGCGGCCGACGTCGGCGGCGTCGCCGGGGCGAAGAACGAGTGGTCGTACCGTTTCACCAGCCTCGGCCGCATTGGCGGCACCCAGACCGATTTCACCGACAATGACAGGATCTTCGTCGCGCCGAGCCTCAGCTACAAGCCGGACGACGCGACACTCCTCACGATCCTCGGCCAATATCAGCACGATTGGACCAACGGCCAGAACTTCCTGCCCTACGAGGGCACTGTCACGAAGGCCCCGTTCGGGCGGATCCCGACCAGCCTCTTCACCAGCGAACCCAGCCTCGACAAGTTCGAACGCGACCAGACGATGATCGGCTACCGCTTCGAGACCGCAATCAACCCCGACGTCATCATCCGGCAGAACACGCGGTACGGCCACCTCGACGTCAATTCCCAGACCCTCTACGGGGTCGGCTACGCGGCGCCACCGACCGCCACGACGGCGGACCTGTCGCGCTTCAACTTCGTCACGACGCCCAGCGTCGATCAGTTGATGACCGACAACCAGGCCGAATTCCACTTCGACACCTGGGCGCTCCACAACGTCGCGTTGTTCGGCCTCGACTACAAGCACTACAACCTGCGGGACTCGCAGGGCTTTGCCCTTGGCCCGACGCTGAGCCTGCTGAACCCCGTCTATACGAACCAGACACCGACGCGTTCGCGCTACAATTCGAACACCACGGTGCTTGATCAGGTCGGCACCTATGCGCAGGATCAGATCAGCTTCGACCGGTTCACCATGGTGCTCTCCGGTCGGCATGATTTCGTCGACCTGAATACCCGGGACCGCGTGACGGGGACCAGCATCGACACCAGTCCGGGTGCGTGGTCCGGCAAGGTCGGGGGCATCTACAATTTCGATAGCGGCTTCTCGCCCTATGTCAGTTACTCGACATCGTTCAACCCGATCATCGGCACCAACTTCTCGACCGGTTTGCCCCTCGTGCCCGAGACCGGCGAGCAGGTCGAGGTTGGACTGAAGTATCAGTCACCGGTTTTGCCGATCACGGCCGGCCTCGCCCTGTTCGATCTGACCCGGCAGAATGTGTTGACCACCGATCCGACCTTTGTGCTCGGCTCCATCCAAAGCGGCGAGCAGCGCTCGCGCGGCCTCGAGGCCGAGGTCAGGGCGCAATTGTCGGATGGATTGAGTGCGATCGGCACCTTCACGGCCTATGAACTGGAGATCACCAAGGATCTCGATCCGACGCTGATCGGCAAGGTGCCGACCAATACTCCGCAGCGGTTCGGCTCGCTATGGCTCGACTACACGATCCCGGTCGGAAATTTCCAGGGGGTCGGCTTCGGTGCGGGCGTGCGCTACAATGGCCAGTCCTTCGCCGATCCGGCCAACACCCTGCGGGTTCCGGAGTTCGTGGTAGGCGATGCCGCGATCCACTACGAGCGCGACCACTGGCGCGCCGCGGTGAACGTCAGTAATTTCACGGACGAAGTCTACGTCGGCTCCTGCTCCTCGGCGACAGCCTGCTTCTACGGCGATCGTCGCAAGCTCAGCGCTTCGTTGGCTTACCGCTGGTGAGCATGGCCGGACGCGATGAGCCCGGCGGCGTCACGACTGCCAGGCTCGAATTGTTGCACGCCGAAGGTGTGGCCGTAAGCGTCGACGGGCGCCTGATCCTGGCGCCGACGACGCTCGCCTTCACGCGCGGACAGGTCGTCGGCATCATCGGGCACAACGGCTCAGGCAAGACGACACTGCTCCGGTGCCTCGCGCGGCAGTACACGCCGACGGCGGGACGCATCAGTCTCGGCGGTCGACCCCTCGCGGCCTGGGGTGCGCGGGCCTTTGCCCGCCAGCTCGCCTATCTCCCGCAGCAGACGCCGGCCTCGACGGGTCTCACCGGTCGCGAGCTCGTCGCTCTTGGACGCTATCCCTGGCACGGCCCGCTCGGCCGGATCGGGCCGCAGGGACGGCTTGCGATCGAGGACGCGATGCGGCTGGCCGATACCGAAGCCTTCGCGGATCGGCTGGTCGATCATCTCTCCGGAGGAGAGCGGCAGCGGGTGTGGATCGCCATGCTGATCGCGCAGGAGACGGGGTTCATTCTGCTCGACGAGCCGATCGCGGCGCTCGACCTCGCTCATCAGATCGCGGTCCTGGGCGTACTCCGCAGCCTGTCGCGCCACCGCAACGCAGGCATCGTGCTCGTGCTCCACGACATCAACATGGCGGCTCGCTTCTGCGACACGATTTTGGCGTTGCGCGGCGGGGCCGTGATCGCCTGGGGCGATCCTGCCGCCATTATGACAGCCGAGGTGCTCGAGACCGTCTATGGCATTCCCATGCGGGTGCTGACCGATGACGCGTCCGGCCATAAGATCGGCGTTCCGGTCTGATGCCGCGCTGGACTCGCCGGGACCTGCTCGCCGCTGCGGCCGCGTCGGCGCTCTCGCGCCCGGTTCTGGCGAAGGAGGCTCCGCCGGCCCGCGTCGCAGCGCTCGATTGGACGCTCGCCTCGACCCTGATGGCCTTGGGTGTCACGCCCGTGGGGGTCGCCGAACAGAGGCTCTACGCGGACTGGGTCGGCCCTCCCGCACTTCCGTCCGGCGTCATCGAGCTCGGTCTTCGTACGGGACCGAGCTTCGAAACGCTCGCGGCCCTCAAACCCGACCTCATCGGCATCAACCCGCTCAACGAAAGCATCCGCTCCCGCCTGGAGATGATCGCCCCGACCTTCAGCAATTCGATCTTCTCGCCCGAACGTGCGCCGCTCGACCGCTGCAAGGTCATGACTCGTTCGCTCGCCGATCGCATCGGGGCCCAAAGCAAGGCGGACGCATTGATCGAACGGACCGACGCGATCCTCGCCGCGGTACGGCAGCGATTGGCCGGTGCCGCGCCTCGGCCGCTGCTGCCCCTGAACATCCTCGATGCACGACACTTCAACCTTTACGGCCGCGGCAGCCTCTACGCCGACGTGCTGCGCGCCGTGGGGCTCGTCAGCGCGTTCGACGGTCCGACGAGTTCGTGGGGCAACGCGGCCGTGGGAATCGAGGCTCTCGCCGATCTGCCGCGCTGCGACCTGCTCGTGATCGCGCCCGTGCCGCACGCCGCATTGCGGATGTTTGAGGGCCCGAGCCTATGGTCCAAGCTGCTGGCCGCCAAAGGCACCCGGCGGATCATGCTGCCTGCGGCCTGGGCCTTTGGCGACCTGGCGGCTGCATCCCGCTTCGCCGTCGATCTCGCGGACGCTTTCACGGCTGAACAGGCGCGGCCGCTATGAGAGTGTCGAAGTCGTTCGCAAGAGGCGGAGAGAGCCAGGCCTGCGCGCTGGCCGCCGTTCTGGCTTTGGTCGGCATTGCGATCACGCTCGGCCGCTGGGTCGGCCAGGTTCCAGGCTCGTCATGGATCGAGGCTGCCTTCCACCCCGCGTCCGGAAATGTCGCGCAACTCGTGTTTCACTTCAGCAGCCTGCCGCGGTCGAGCGTGGCTGCGATGTCGGGGGCAGCCTTGGCAGTCTCCGGAGCGATCTTCCAGCACGTGCTGCGCAATCCGCTCGCCTCGCCGGTGACGCTCGGTGTGTCGTCCGGCGCGCAGCTCGCCTTGGTGGCAGCCACGGTCCTCGCACCGACGACGCTCGGCGCCACTCCTGAAATCACGGCCTTGGCCGGCGGTGTCGCTAGCATGGCGCTCGTCTTTGCCATCGCGTCCGCGCAGGGCCTTTCATCCCCGGCCCTGATCCTGTCTGGCCTCTCGGTCGGCCTGCTCTGCGGCGCGCTCGGCCATGTGCTGAAGCTTTTCAATCAGGAATCTCTCGCCGCCGTCTTTTTGTGGGGCGCCGGGTCGTTCGCGCAGGACGACTGGTCGGTGGCGGCCGCGCTGGTACCCCGGCTCGCTATCCTCACACTTGTCGCCGCATTCCTGATGCGCCCCTTGCGGCTGTTGGGCCTCGCTGACGAAAGCGCGCGCGGCCTCGGCGTTTCGCTCACCCTCTACCGGACGGCAGCGCTTGGCGTGGCGGTCTGCATGGCCGCGAGCGTGACGGCGGCAGTCGGCATGATCGGTTTCGTCGAGATCGCGGCGCCGCTCGCCGCACGACTCGCTGGAGCACGGCGGCTTGGGCCAAGACTTGCCATCGCGGCCGTCATAGGCGCCGCCATCCTGCTGATCGTCGATGCTCTCGTCCAAGCCCTCAACGAGTGGTTCGGAGCCTCCCTGCCGACGGGCGCTGCGACGACCTTTCTCGGCGCGCCTCTGCTGCTGGGGTTGCTCCCTCGCATGCGGGCCGGTGTCGCCGGTGAGACCTCAGGTTGGGCAGAAGCCGGCCGCCGGCTTCAAAGGCCGGGTCGTCTCCTGATGCGGCTTACTCTCCTCACGCTTGTGGCCCTCGTGCTCGCAACCATGATCGGTCGCACCGGGCTAGGCTGGTCGATCATCGGGCCGTATAGCTGGTCGGCCCTCGCTCCATGGCGCGGGCCCCGGACCCTGGAAGCTTTTGCGGGCGGCGCCATGCTGGGCACCGCCGGCACACTGCTGCAGCGCGCGACAGGAAATCCGATGGCCGGCCCGGAGATCCTGGGCCTCGGCGCCGCCGTGATGGTGGGTCTTGCGGGCGCGCTCCTCATCGACCCGGCCGCATCGCAGGTCACGCTCTTCACCGCCGGCGCAACCGGCGCCTTGATCCTGCTCATCGTGCTGATGGGCAGCGGCCTGCGGACGCGCTTTGCCCCCGATCAGCTGTTGCTGACAGGCATCGCCCTGAGCGCGGCGCTCGACGCCGTGATCTTTGCCTTCCTGGCCCTCAACGACCCCCGCGCCGGCGTGCTGCTCGGCTGGATGTCCGGCTCCACGGCCGGCGCCGACGCGAGGTCGACCTCGATCATGGTCGTGCTGGCGGCGATCCTGGTGCCCATCGGACTGCTGTTCGCACGCAGTCTCGACATTCTGCCGCTGGGCGATCCGCTGGCCCGCGAGCTTGGGGTGTCGCTTACGCCGACCCGGTTTGGCATCATGCTTGTCTCAGCCGCGCTCACGGCCGGCGCCGTCTTGAGCGTGGGACCAATGACCTTCGTGGGCCTTATCGGTCCCCACGTGACAGGCCGCCTCGGAGCCCATCGCAGTCTCCTGCAGGTCCCCGGTGCCGCACTGGTTGGCGGCCTCGTGATGGCGCTGGCCGATTGGCTCGGCCGGATCGTCCTGGCGCCGTTCGAAATCCCGGCGGGTCTCGTCGCGGCGCTGATCGGCATTCCCTACCTCGTCGTCCAGCTTCTCCGGCGTGTGCCGGCGCGATCGGCCTGAACTTTGAGTAAGCGTATGAACAAACTCCCCACAGCCGCGCAGGCTCTCATCCTCTGCGGCCTTCTCCTCGCCATCCCGCTTCAGGGGGTGCCAGCCGTGGCTCAGACCACGCCTGAGCCTGCGGCTTCCGCTGTGCCGGCCCAGGCCACACCGACACTGCCCAGCTTAAGTCCACCTCCGACGGCCGTCTCGATCGAACCCGAGACGGTCACCAAGGCACCGGATCCCACACCGGAACACGCTGCGGCAAACCTGATGCTGCCGCATGACCTGTCGCCTTGGGCGATGTTCATCAATGCCGACATCGTGGTGAAAGCCGTCATGGTGGGCTTGGCCTTCGCGTCGTTGGTCACCTGGACGATCTGGCTCGCCAAGACCCTGCAGCTCATCGGCGCCCGGCACCGCGCAACCCGGGCTGTGCGGGCGCTGCTGCAGGCGAATAGTCTCGTCGATCTCGATGGAGCGCGAAGTAACGGTCCTTTGCGCGGCGGCCCGGTCGCGGCCCTCGTCCATGCGGCCGAGCACGAGAAGGAGCGCTCGGCGAGCCTGGCACCGGACGGGATCAAGGAGCGCGTCGCCATCGCGCTTCATCGCATTGAGGCGCGGGCGGCCCGCACCATGACAAAGGGCACGGGCCTCATCGCTACGATCGGCTCGACCGCTCCGTTCGTCGGATTGTTCGGCACCGTCTGGGGCATCATGAATGCCTTTGTGGGCATCAGTCAGGCTCACACCACCAACCTGGCCGTGGTGGCGCCGGGCATCGCCGAAGCGCTGCTCGCCACCGCGATCGGTCTCGTGGCCGCGATCCCGGCGGTCATCATCTACAACGCCTTCGCGCGCTCGATCGCCGGCTACAAGGCGCTGCTCGCCGACGCCTCGTCCGAGGTTCTGCGCCACCTGTCACGCGACCTCGACCGTCGCCTGCATCCGGCGGAGTGATGCGCCATGGCGGTCAAACTTAGCGATGAGAGCGACGATATCGGCGAGATCGCCGATATCAACGTCACACCCTTCATCGACGTCACCCTGGTGCTGCTCATCATCTTCATGGTGGCGGCGCCGCTCTCCACGGTCGATGTCGCGGTCGACCTGCCGACCTCGAATGCCCAGGTGCAGCCGCGCCCGGACAAACCGGTCTTTCTGACCGTGCGGCGGGACCGCAGCCTCGCCATCGGCGACGACGCGGTACCGCGCGAGGCGCTGCAGACACGCCTCGATGCGGAAACCGGCCGCGACCGCGAGCACCGCATTTTCCTGCGCGCCGACCAGGGCATCTCCTATGGCGACCTGATGGGTGTGATGAACATCCTCCGCGGCGCCGGCTATCTGAAGATCGCCCTCGTCGGTCTGGAGGATACGGGTGTCCCGCCGTCGGTAGCGCCCCCGACGTCCGCCACGCCATGACGCTTCATCCGCTCGAGAATGCGGGCGGGGCCAGATCCGTCTTGCGTTGGACGGCGGCGAGTCTCGTCGTCGTGGCGACGCATGCCGGGTTGGGATGGTGGGTCCTCACCCATCCGATCTCGAGGGCCGAGCCCCCCGAGGCCGCGCAGGGCATCACGATCGCCCTCGAGCCAATCGCGACGCCGGAGAACGCGCCGGAACCAAACGAAAGCGTGGCGTCCGGCGCGGCACCGACGCCCCAGAGCGCGGCCGCGCCTGACGCGCAGTCCGATCCCAGCCCGGAGACTGCTCCTCCGCCGCCTGAACTGACGCCGCCGCCGATCCCGTCTCAACCGGAGCCACCGCCTGCTCCCGCGCCGCCACCGTCCGAGCCAGCGCCCGTGGAAGAACCGAAGTCTGTACCGGTTCCAACGCCCGAACAAACTACGGTGCCGCCGCCTCCCGTGGACGGCAAAAGCGATGCGGTGCTCGCCCCGCCACCATCGGCCCCGCCAAGGACGAAGCCCATCCGGCCAAAACTTCAGCCGCAGAGAACCGATCCGAAGCAGCTCGCCCGCGAGGCGGCCGAGCGCAAAGCCGTGGCCGAACGCAAGGCGCAGGAGCGCGCAGCCCGAGCCGAAGCACGGGCTGAGGCGCGCGCCGCCCAGGCTCGCGAGGCCGGCGGACCGGCCAATCAGGACGCGGCGCCGAGCAGCGCGTCGTCGGGTGCCGCGGTGGCGACATGGCGGGGCGCCGTGAAGGCGCATCTCGATGGCTACAGGCCGGAATCGCCGAATGGCGCCAGCGGTACGGCCCGCATCGCCTTCAGCGTCGATCGGAGCGGCCGAGTGCTCTCGGCTACTGTGGCCGGAAGCTCCGGCGACGGCACGCTCGATCAGGCCGCAATGGCCCTGGTCCGGCGAGCGAGCCCCGTTCCCGCTCCGCCTCCCGAACTCGGGGGCCGGATCAGCCTCGTGGCGCCGGTTCGATTCCACTGATGGATAGGGAGCATGCGACTGCGCTCTTCGATGACAAGGTGGCTGGCGCAGACTGGCTCGACGACTTGTTTGTCGGCCCATTGTCCCACTGGCGTGGCAAGCTGGTCTGGGATGGCCCAGCCGGCGCGACGGCCGCTGCGGAGCTCGGCGAACATCATCGATTCTCAGCCGTGATCGACCGCTTTCAAGCCGCTCAGGGCGGGCCGGACCGAATTGCCGCGACATCGTTCTGGAGCCAGATCTATTTCAGCACACTCATCGTTCCCGCGGTCGTCGCGAGCCTCGGACTGGCGCGCAACCTGCGCCTCGGCTGGAGTGACATGCATGTCACTCTGTGCCCGCGAAGCGGCGTCCCACTGCACTTCGGCATGACGCCGGACCGTGCCCCAACCCTCGATACGCCACTGTTGCACCCGCTGTTCGAGGGGCATCTCACGCCGTTCATCGCCATGGTACGGCGCGAGAGCGGCCTGTCGTCCAGGCTGTTGTGGGAGAATGCCGGTTGGATTCTGGTCTGGATCCTTGGCGAGATGGCACCCTGCTTGCCTTCCGGGCGTGCGGGCCATCCTCGCCGATCGCTCATGGCCTGCTCGGCCCTGCGATGTCCTCGAAGGAATGAAGCGCGCCACGCGCGAAGGCTTGCCCGTGACCCGTCGCGTCTGCTGCCTCCGCTACCGCGTCCCGGGCTTCGCCTACTGTGAAGGCAGTTGTCCGCTGATCGGGCGCCCCGAGGCTGGAGACCGCGGCGGCATCTTTTCGCCGCCTCAGTCTTCGTGCATGGCTCGCTTTCCTATCGCGGGTCCGACGCTACGTCGCCCGAAGCCAAGACGATGATGACCAGCACCGCCACCCTCCTGCACCGCTTTTTCGACTATTATCGACCGCACAAACGTCTCTTCGTTCTCGATTTTTCCTGCGCCATCCTGTCGGGCCTGCTTGAACTCGGCTTTCCGATTGCGGTGTCGCGCTTCATCGACACGCTCCTGCCGACCCAGAACTGGCCGGTGATCCTGCTCGCCGCCGGGGCCTTGCTGCTAATCTATGCGGTCAACACCGGGCTCATGGCGATCGTGACCTACTGGGGTCACATGCTCGGCATCAATATCGAGACCGAGATGCGGCGAAAGAGCTTCGATCATCTGCAAAAACTATCGTTCCGTTTCTTCGACAACCAGAAGACCGGCCACCTTGTCGGCCGCGTCACCAAGGACCTTGAGGAGATCGGCGAGATCGCCCATCACGGCCCGGAGGATCTTCTGATCGCTGTCATGACCTTCGCGGGTGCTTTCGCGCTGATGATGGCCGTGAATGCGAAACTGGCGCTCATCACTGCGCTCGTGGTCCCCGTCACGGCCTGGATCACCACCCGCTACGGCGGCCGCATGACACGCAACTGGCATGCGCTCTTCAGCCGGATTGGAGACTTCAACGCCCGTATCGAGGAGAACGTCGGCGGCATCAGGGTGGTGCAGGCTTTTGCCAACGAGGATCATGAGCGGCGTCTCTTCGCGCTGAACAATGACGGCTACCGGAGGACGAAGCTCGACGCCTATCGCGTGATGGCGGCCTCGACTTCCCTCAGTTACTTCGGCATGCGGGTCACGCAACTGGTCGTGATGGTGGCCGGCACATGGTTCGTGCTGCAGGGACAATTGAGCAACGGCGGCTTCGTCGGCTTTCTGCTGCTCGTCGGCGTCTTTTTCCGGCCGGTCGACAAGATCAACGCCGTGATCGAGACCTACCCGAAGGGCATCGCGGGCTTCCGACGCTACCAGGCGCTGCTCGATACAGAGCCCGATATCGTCGACCTTCCGGGCGCGCGCGACGCACCGGCCTTGGAAGGCGAGATCTGCTATGAATCGGTCGGGTTCGGCTACACACCGGACCGGCCGATCCTGCGCAACGTGGACCTGCGGATCCGGTCCGGCGAGACGGTCGCGTTCGTGGGCCCCTCCGGCGCCGGCAAAACGACGCTCTGCTCGCTGCTGCCGCGCTTCTACGACGTCGAGACGGGACGGATCACGATCGACGGCATCGACATCCGCGCCATGACGATGGCGTCGCTACGGAATCAAATCGGCATCGTCCAGCAGGATGTGTTTCTGTTTGCCGGCACCATCCGCGACAACATCGCCTATGGGCGTCTCGGCGCCGACGAGAGCGCGATTGTCGAGGCGGCACGTCGCGCGCGCCTCGACGCCATGATCGCGGCTCTGCCGGACGGTCTCGACACGATCGTCGGCGAACGCGGTGTGAAACTCTCGGGCGGGCAGAAGCAGCGCCTTGCGATCGCACGCATCTTCCTCAAAAATCCACCGATCCTCATCCTCGACGAAGCCACCTCGGCGCTGGATATCGAGACCGAAAAGGCCATCCAGGCCTCCCTGGCCGAACTGGCCCGCGGCCGCACGACACTCATCATCGCCCATCGCCTCGTCACGATCCAACACGCCGACCGCACCATCGTCGTCAATGGCGGAGAGATCGCCGAGCAAGGCGCACATCCTGCAGGTGAGCGCTTGGTCGAGCACTGACCTGGCTGCGCGGCAAGGCGCAATCGGGCGCCAGTGCGCTCGTCTCCGTCGTTTGTCGGCTCGATAGCGGCGCTCCGAAACAGATGTTCAGCGGCCAATCGCTTTGGCAGGTGGTGCCGATGGTCAAGGCAGGGACCGGATAGAAGGGAAGGCGGCAGTTTTCTTGCGCCAAGTAAACTTCGTCACCCCCGTCAAACCGCAAAAAGCGGTGGACACGAGTCACTATCCGGGTATATGCTCGTATCTATGACCACTTGCTTTTGTACCAACCTTCGCCTCGCGACACGGCGGCTCACTGCCGTCTACGACGCGGCTCTCGCGCCGGTGGGCATCAACATCGGGCAGTATTTCCTGCTGCGGAAGATCCGCGACAGGAGATCGGTGAGCCTGACGGAGTTGGGGCAACTGGCAGAACTTGAGCGCTCGACCGTCGGGCGCAACGCGCGTGTGCTGGAGCGCATGGGCCTGGTCGTTACGGCACGTGGAGAGTCGGATCAGCGCGAGGCGCTCGTGTCGCTGACGCCGGCCGGACACACGCTTTTGAAGGACGCTCAGCCCCTCTGGGAGGGTGCCCAAGGAGCCACCGCGTCCCGACTCGGTATGGCGAACCTGTCGACGCTGCAGACCGTGCTGGAAGCAATCTGAAACCATACCTGAAGCGGGTATATACACGTATTGGAGCAGAGGCATGAGATACAGGGTACTCGGGAAGACAGGCGTACGCGTCGCTCAAATCGCCTTAGGGGTGGCGAACTTCGGCAAGCGATGGGGCCATGGCGCCGACGAAGCCGAGAGCGCCGCGATTTTCAACGCCTACGCGGAAGCAGGCGGCAACTTTATCGATACGGCCGACGTGTATCAGTTCGGCCAGTCCGAGGAGATCGTGGGCGGCCTGATCGAGGGCCGGCGCGAGGACTTCTTCCTCGCCACCAAGTTCACCAACGGCGCCAGCCCCGGGCCCAATCGGCTCGTCACAGGCAACAGCCGCAAGGCCATGGTCGCCTCGGCCGAGGCCAGCCTGAAGCGGCTCAAGACCGATCGGATCGATCTTTACTGGGTGCACCATCCTGACGCCTTGACCCCGTCCGAAGAGATCGTCCGGGGCCTCGACGACCTCGCCCGCGCCGGGAAGATCCTCTACGCGGGCCTCTCCAATTTTCCCGCCTGGCGGGTGGCCCGCGCGGCGACGCTCGCCGAGCTTTCCCGCGCCGTCCCGATCGCCGCGGCGCAATTCGAATACAGCCTCGTCCATCGCGCGCCGGAAGCGGACGTGCTGGAACTGTGCCGGGCGCTCGACATCGCCCCCATCACCTGGTCGCCGCTCGGCGGCGGCATGCTGACCGGCAAGTACCGCAAGGGCGAGACCGGCCGAGCCGAGGCTCTCGGTGGCAAGGTGTTCCAGCCGGAGAACTCGGACGTGCGCAGCGCGGCGCTCGATGCGGTGCTCGCCATCGCCGAGGAGCTCCGCGTCACGCCCGATCGGGTGGCGATTGCCTGGGTGGCCCGGCGCGGCGGGTGGCCGATCATCGGCCCCCGGACCCTGGCGCAGCTCACCAGCAACCTTGGCGCGGCCGACGTAACGCTGTCGCCCGCGCAGCTCTCCCGGCTCGACGCCGCAAGCGAAGCGCGGCGCGATGCGGTCACGGCGCCAGCCGTCTCGCTCGACGACGCCGCGACGGATAAACTTCTGATTCCAGTTGCCTGACCCACACCCGAGAGGCTGACATGAAAACTGAGGGATCCATCGTACTCATCACCGGCGCCAACGGCGGGATTGGGCGCGCGTTCGTGCACGAACTTCTCAAACGCGACGCTGCCAAGATCTAGCTCGGGGGGGCGGGACCCGGCGGCTCTGGAGCCGCTGAGTCCCGGTTCCGATCGGCTGCTTCCGCTGGCGCTCGACGTCACGAAACCCGAGCAGATCGCTGTTCGATGCCTTCAACGACGAGGACAACCGCAGGTGTCGCCACCCCCCGATGTCGAGATCGTCGGCATGGCGTTCCAGTGTATGCGCAAGACCGCCGACAAGATCCTCAAGGATTTGAAACTGCTTCGCTAATCTACACCCCGTCGCATGCGGCGCGCGGCTGCCAACCATCCAGCCTTCGGTCGCAGTCCGTGTCACCCCAACTAATTCCGCGTGAAAGGACTTGCAGGAGAGACTTGGCAGCAGTAACTATCATTATGATAGTAACGGAGTGGCGACGTGCAACGCAAGAGCTTCGGCACAATGGAATGTGCCATCGCGCGCAGCCTCGAACGGGTCGGCGAATGGTGGAGCATCCTGATCCTGCGCGACGCCTTCTACGGCGTCACGCGGTTTGACGAATTCCAACAGAGCCTGGGCGTCGCGCCCACCATGCTGACCAAGCGCCTCGGCGTGCTGGTGGAGGCCGGCCTGCTGGAGCGGCGGCGTTACCAGGAGCGTCCGCCGCGTTACGAATACCTGCTGACCGATCGCGGCCGCGACTTCCGGCCGGTGCTTCTCGCCCTGCTCGAATGGGGCAACCGGCATTTCGCGCCGGATGGAACGAGCGTCGAGATCCGAGACGCGCGTTCCGGCCATCTCGTCGAGACGGCCTTTGTGGATCCCTCGACGGGCGCGACGGTGCCGCTTGAAGACATCCGCGTCAGCCCCGGTCCCGCCGCGAGCGAACGCGTCAGAAAACGCATCGAGCGCCATCCCGCACGGTTCACCGAGGAAGAACGCCCATGAGCGCCGCGACGTTCGAGACCACGTCCACGGCCGGTTCGCTACCCGGCCAGGTGGCCGCCAAGAGCCGCCGCCCTTCCGTCAAGCGCCTGCTGCTCGGGGGCGGCGCTCTGGCCTTGCTCGTGGCCGGGGGCCTCTATGGCCACCAGTGGTGGACGATAGGCCGCTTCTTTGCGAGCACCGATGACGCCTATGTGGGCGCCGACGTGACAGCGCTCGCCTCCCAGGTCGCCGGCTTCGTCGCCGACGTGCCGGTGGTGGACAACCAGGCCGTGCGGGCCGGTGACGTCCTGGTGCGGATCGACGACCGGCCGTACCGGGCCGCACTCGCCCGAGCCGACGCGAGCGTGGACGCCCAGGAGGCGGCGCTCGCCAACCTCGATGCCGCTCGGCGGCTGCAGGAGTCGGTTTCGGACGGTGCGAGGGCCGATCTCGATGCCGCCAAGGCCGAGACTGCGCGGACGCGCTTCGACTTCGACCGCTACAAGTCGCTTTCCACCGACCAATACGCCTCGGCGCAACGCTTCGAGCAGGCGGATGCGGACCACAAGAAGGCTGTCGCGGCGGTGGCCAAAGCGCAAGCCGCCCTGGAGGCGGCGTCGCGCCAGCTCGACGTGATCGACACGCAGAAGAAGCAGACCGATGCGGCGCTCGGGGTCGCCCGTGCCGATCGGGAGATCGCCCGGTTGAACCTCGGCTATACCGAGCTGCGCGCGCCCGTCGACGGCGTTGTCGGCAACCGCAGCGCCCGCGTCGGCGGCTATGCCACCGTCGGCGCCGCGCTCGTCTCGCTGGTGCCGGCGCGTGGCCTCTGGGTCGACGCCAACTTCAAGGAGAGCCAGCTCGCCGCGATGCATCCGGGCGAGGTGGTCACGATCGAGGCCGACGTGCTGCCCGGCGAGCGCTTCACCGGCCATGTGGCGAGCCTGGCGCCCGCCACAGGGGCGCAGTTCAGCGTGCTCCCGGCCGAGAACGCTACGGGCAACTTCACCAAGATCGTGCAGCGGGTGCCGGTGCGCATCCTGCTCGACGGTGATGCCAGCCGGCTCGGCCGTCTGCGACCCGGCCTGTCGGTGACGGCGTCCGTGGACGAGCGCACGGCCCCGCAGACCCGGACGGTCGCGGCCACGAGTCCGATGGAGGCGGTCGAATGAGCTCCTCCGACGTTGCGGCCGGCCGGATCGCGCCGCACCGAACCGTCGTGCCACCGGCCGAACTGTCGGACGCCCAGAAGATCTTCGCCTTCGCGTCGATGGGCGTCGGCTTCTTCATCGCGCTGCTCGACATTCAGATCGTCTCCGCCTCGCTGGCCGATATCGGCGGCGGCCTGTCGGCGAGCCCCGACGAGGTTGCCTGGGTGCAGACGAGCTATCTGATCGCCGAGATCATCGTCATCCCGCTGTCGGGCTTCCTGTCGCGCGTCATGTCCACGCGCTGGCTGTTCTGCGTCTCGGCCGTGGGCTTCACGGCCACCAGTCTGATGTGCGGCTGGGCCTGGGACATCAAGAGCATGATCGTGTTCCGGGCGCTGCAGGGGTTCCTGGGCGGCTCGATGATCCCGACCGTCTTCACTACGGCCTTCGCGTTCTTCCCCGGCAAGAAGATCATCGCCGCCGCGGCGACCCTTGGGGCCCTGTCGTCGCTGGCCCCGACCCTCGGGCCGACCGTCGGCGGCTGGATCACCGACAACTACTCCTGGCACTGGCTGTTCTTCGTCAACCTCGTGCCGGGCGTCTTCGTGGCCGTCGTTGTGCCCCTGATGGTCCGTATCGACGTGCCGAACCCGTCGCTGCTCAAGGGCGCCGATTACCTCGGCATGGCGCTGATGGCGGTCTTCCTCGGCTGCCTGGAGTACGCCCTGGAGGAAGGCCCGCGCTGGAACTGGTTCGAGGACGACACGGTCCGGACCACCGCCTGGATCTCGGCCGTCGCGGGCGTCGGGTTCGTGTGGCGGAGCCTCACCTTCGCGCAGCCGGTCGTGGACCTGACGGCTCTAAAGAGCCGCAACTTTGCGCTTGGTTGCTTCTTCTCCTTCGTGACCGGCATCGGCATCTTCGCCACCATCTACCTGACGCCGCTGTTCCTGGGCCGCGTGCGCGGCTTCAGCGCGTTACAAATCGGCGAAGCCGTGTTCTCGACGGGCGTGTTCCAGGTGATGGCGATCCCGGTCTACACCTTCGCGTCGCGCCGGTTCGACCTGCGCTGGCTGCTGATGTTCGGTCTCGGCATGATGGGTCTCAGTATGCTGAGCTTCACGCCCATTACCCATGACTGGGGCTGGCGCGAACTGCTGCTGCCGCAGGCCTTTCGAGGCTTCGCCCAGCAATTCGCGGTCGCGCCCACCGTGACGCTGACGCTAGGTGGCCTGGGGCCCGAAAAGCTGAAGCTGGCCTCCGGCCTGTTCAACCTGATGCGCAACCTTGGCGGCGCCATCGGCATCGCGGCCTGCGGCACGGTGCTGAACGACCGGGCCAACCTCCATTTCCTCCGGCTGGCCGAGCACCTGACGCCCGGCAATGCCGCCATGCAGAGCCTGGTGGCCGGGGTGGCGACGCATGATGCGGCGGCCTTCGGCGGCGATGCGGCGCACGGCCAAGCGGCAGCGCTCAGGCAGCTCTGGTCGCTGACCTGGCGCGAGGCCCAGACCATGACCTACGCCGATGCCTTCCTGCTCATCGCCTTCTGCTTTGGCTTCGCGACCGCCGCCGTGCCGCTGATGCGCAAGGTGGCCCCGCCCAAGGCGCCCTCCAGCGACGCGCATTGAAACCCCATTTCGCCAACAGGAGTGCCCGCGATGACCGACACGATGGCCCGCCAGATCGTTCTCGCCTCTCGGCCCGAGGGGGCCGTGCGTCCCGAGAACTTCCGCCTCGAAGAGGTCGCGACGCCTGTCTGTCCGCCGGGCGGCCTGCTGCTTCGGACCTTGTTCCTGTCGCTCGACCCCTACATGCGCGGCCGCATGGACGACCGGAAGTCCTATGCCACTCCGGTCGCCATCGGGGGCGTGATGGAGGGGGAGAGCGTCGCGGAGGTGATCGGCTCGGAGCATCCCGACCACGCGGTGGGCGACCTCGTGCTCGCCCGGACGGGGTGGCGTACCCACGCGCCCTCGGACGGGACGGGCCTGCGAAAACTCGATCCGGCACTGGCGCCGCTCTCGACCCGGCTCGGCGTTCTCGGCATGCCGGGTTTTACCGCTTATGCCGGGTTGAAAGTGATCGGCCGGCCCAAGCCCGGCGAGACCGTCGTGGTCGCCGCTGCGAGCGGACCGGTCGGCTCGCTGGTCGGGCAGCTTGCCAGGCTGGCGGGCGTGCGGGCGGTCGGCATTGCCGGCGGCCCCGATAAGTGCCGTTACGTGATCGAAGAACTCGGCTTCGATGCCGCGGTCGACCATCGGGATCCCGACATGCGGACGCGTCTGGCCGAGGCTTGCCCGGATGGCATCGACATCTACTTCGAGAATGTCGGTGGCGCGGTTTGGCAGACCGTGCTGCCGTTGTTCAACCGCTTCGCTCGGGTGCCGGTCTGTGGGCTCATCGCTCAATATGACGGCGCCTGGCACGGCACCCCGGACGATCTCCAGGCGACCATGCGCGCCGTGCTGACCCGGAGCCTCACCCTGCGTGGCTTCATCAACTACGAGTTCGACGCCGAGCATTTCCCCTCGTTCCTCGACACGGTCGCCCCGGGCGTCGCGGACGGCAGCATCCGCTACCGCGAGGATGTCACCGAGGGTCTGGAGAACGCCCCGTCGGCCTTCGTCGGCATGCTGACGGGCCGGAACTTCGGCAAGGTCCTCGTCCGTGTGGCCCCCGATGCCGTTGGCGCGGCCAAATCTTGAGGAACACAGTCATAACCAACCGCGAGATCGTCCTCTGCCATCCCGTTCGCATCGCCATCGACGGGTTCAGCGTGGCCCTCTCGCGAACGCCTGGCACGGATTGGTGCCGCGGCGGTGCGGGAGTCGCTCAAGCGGGCCAGACTCGACCCCACGCGCCTAGACAGCGTCGTGAAGGTGAATGTCGTGCAGGGCGGCAACCGCATGAACCCGGCACGACAGGCGGCCGTCGGCGGCGGCGACCCTCGCACGCACTCTCGATAGCGGCGGCTGTTCAAACTAAATGCAAAACGATGAATGCCGCCTGGGCCAATCCGCTTTAACGAGACGCCATTCTTGATGGGGTCGACCGGCTAGCTTGTTGACAAACGTTGGTGTGCGAGCCACGCGCTGTCAGCGTGGATCGCCCATCGTCAGCGTGACCGGCGGGTGCGCCTGGGCTTGCGAAGCGTGCTCGTGTCGGCGTCACCTGTCTCCCGTGATATCTCCGTGGCAGCAATTGCCCTGACTGCCGAAGAACTGCCAAGCTACGTCGCAAACTTGCCCTTGCCGTGTCGCCCGTCTAGGGTCGTCCTGCACGGCGTGTTCAGGAGTGGTTTGAAGGCTGCGAGCGGCGGCGCGGATGGCGAGAAAGACGTAGTCTTGCTCATCCACGATGGCGTGCAAGCTCTCGACGTGGCAGAGCCTCTTGATGTCTTTGCCGAGGCGAACGGCTTCCTGCCGGACGACCAGGGTATGACCTCGGCGGCAGCACCTCACCGATTTCATCCACGCCTACAACTTTGGGCGGCGATTGAAGACCTAAAAGGCCGCACCCCTACGAAGCCATCTGCAAACATTGGACTTAGGACCGGAACGGTTGAGGCTCAATCCAATCCACCAAATGCCGGGACTGAGCAGAGACGACACCCGCCGGCCGTGATGTCTGGCCAAGTCGCTTCGCGCCGACTTCACCGTCACACTCACGCAGTGCGGCATCGGATCGAAAAACAACGGCTTGAACAACCTGTTGCACCGTGCCTTCTATAGCGCACGCGGAAGCGCTTCGGTCGCAGCTGCGCCAGTCAAAAAACAGGTCCAAACAGACCAAGAGGGGGAGATGAGGATGCGTCGAGTTATCTATGCGCTGCTTGCCACAACGGCTGTTGCCTTGGCCTCCGGGCCGGCGCGGGCCGACACAAAAGACATGCGGATCGCTTTTTCGAACAACTATGCCGGGAATTCCTGGCGTCAGGCGATGCTCAAGAGCTACGGCGCCGTTGCCGACAAGGCTGTGCAGGACAAGATCATCGGCGCGGCGGATGTCTTCACCACATCCGACAAGGAAGTGCCGACACAGGCTGCGCAACTGCAGAACCTGATTCTGCAGGGCTACAATGCGATCGTTATCAACGCCGCCTCGCCTGAAGCGCTGAATGGCGCGGTCAAGCAGGCCTGCGACGCCGGCATCGTCGTCGTCTCGTTCGACGGCATCGTCACCGAGCCCTGCGCGTACCGCATTCGGGTCGACTATCGGGCCTTGGCTGCCAAGGCCATGGACTATCTTGCGACAAAGCTGCCGAAGGGCGGCAACCTCCTCGAGATCCGCGGCGTCGCCGGCACGTCGATCGACGATGATTTTCACAATGGCACGCTCGATGGCTTGAAGAAGTACCCGCAGTTCAAGGTCGTGAATTCAGTTGAGGGTGATTGGGACGAGACCACGGCCCAGAAGGCCGTCTCCACCGTGCTCCCCTCGCTGCCGGAGATCGTCGGCGTCGTCGATCAGGGGGGCGACGGTTATGGCGCGGCACAGGCCTTCCAGAACGGCGGACGCAAGCAGCCGATCATCATCATGGGCAACCGGCAGGACGAACTGGCCTGGTGGGTGCAACAGAAGAAGGCCAACGGCTACGAAACCTGGTCGGCATCAAGCGCGCCCGGCGTGTCCACCATGGCATTCTGGGTGGCCCAGCAGGTTCTCGACGGCCGCAAGGACATCCCGCACGATCTCGTCGACCCCTATCTGGCCTTCACGCAGGACACGGTCGATGCGGCTCTGCCGAAGATCCCCGTCGGTGGCGTTGCCACCATCGAATACAGCCAGGACGACGCCAAGAAGATCATCGACGACAACATGAAGAAGTGAGGCGCCGCGCCGTCCCTGTCAGGACCGCCATGGGCGGGCCGGACAGGGACGGGTTTCGAGGCCTTCAATGCGTCCTGAGCGGGTGATGTCGCAGCATTCTGTGGTGATCGAACTGACCGGCACCGAAAAGTCCTTCGGTGCCGTTCGCGCGTTGGCCGGCGTCGATCTCGCCGTCGCCATGCACGAGTGCGTGGGGCTCATTGGCCATAACGGGGCAGGCAAGTCGACCCTGATGCATGTCCTGGCCGGCACACTGACGCCCGACAAGGCGACCGTCGCGGTCAAGGGCGAGACGCTGAAGCGCTACGGGCTCGTGGCGGCGCATCGGCTCGGTATCCGTTGCGTGTTCCAGGAGCTGTCCCTCTGTCCCAACCTCACGGTGGCCGAGAATGCACGGATCCTGCATCCGGCACTGCGCGGCTTCGGCTGGCGCAGGCGGGCGGGCGAGCTGATCATCTCCAAGCTCGACGAGATCTTCCCGGATCACCGCATCGCGGCCGACGCCATCGTTGGGGATCTGCCGATCGGGAAGCGGCAAATGATTGAGATCGCCCGCGCGTTCACCGTGACCACTGCTCCGGTCAACCTCGTCATTCTCGACGAGCCGACTTCCTCGCTTGATGGACACACCGCCAGCCAGCTTTTCGCCTTCCTGCGGCGCTCGGTCAAAGCGGGCATGAGCTGCATCCTGATCTCGCACATGCTCCGAGAGATCCTGTCGACCACCGACCGTGTCGTCGTGATGCGCGACGGCCGCGTCGTCACCGCTGGCCCGACGTCGAGCTTCGATCGCAACAAGCTGGTCGTGGCCATGGGCGGCGCCGAACACCACGGAACGCAGGCGGACACGCCGGCGCCGCTTGCTGCCGCGGCCGCAGCCTCGGAGGCGCCAATCACCGTGCGCATGAAGCCCAAGGGCCAACACGACGGACGCGAACTCCTGGCCCGCGCTGGCGAGATCGTCGGGTTGGCAGGGCTTGCCGGACACGGTCAGACCGATCTGCTGCTCGCCGTGTTCGACGCAGGCAGCGGCCGTGCGAAGAAGGGTGCGGTCGCCGACCGGATCGCACTTGTGGCCGGCGATCGGCAGACCGATGGGGTGTTTCCGCTCTGGTCGATCGCGGAGAACATCGGCGTGCGATCATTGGCGCGCTTCCGCAAGGGAGTGTTACTGTCAGTGGAGGCGGAGGACGCGCTGGCGGCGCGCTGGAAGGAGCGGATCAAGATCCGAACGCCGGACATGCGCAACCCGATCCTGTCTCTGTCGGGCGGCAACCAGCAGAAGGCGTTGTTCGCTCGCGCACTCGGGTCCGACGCGACCACCGTTCTCATGGACGATCCGATGCGCGGCGTCGACATCGGCACCAAGCTCGACGTCTACGATCTCATCCAGGAAGAGGCGCAAGGCGGTCGTACCTTCCTTTGGTACACCACCGAGATGGACGAACTGCGTCACTGCGACCGCGTCTACGTGTTCCGCAACGGCAGCATCGTGGCCGAACTGGCGCGCCATGAGGTCAGCGAAGAACGGGTGATCGCCGCCTCCTTCGCCGAGGCGGCATGAGCGTGAGCGTGGTGTCTTCGACCAAACCGGGCGGCGCAGGAGTCCTGCGTGTCCGCCGCACCCTGCGGGCAGTGCTGCCGGCCCTGTCGCTGATCCTGATCCTGCTCGCCATCTGGCACCTCAACGCCCGCGCGATCAGCTATTTCGGCCTCAATCTGATGCTGAACCTCGCCGTCCCCGTGGCGCTTGCCACCGTCGGTCAGATGTTCGTCATGGCGAGCAATGACCTCGATCTGTCGATCGGCACCTTTGTGGGTTTCATCGGCTGCATCACGGCGACCGTGCTGCACGACAGTCCCGTTCTCGGCATCGCCATTTTCGCGGGTTGCATTGTTGTGTACGCCCTGCTCGGCGCACTGATCTACCTGCGCAATTTGCCCTCGATCGTCGTGACGCTCGGCATGTTCTTCGTCTGGCAGGGCCTTGCCATTTTGGTCCTCCCCAAGCCTGGGGGCCATGCGCCCGATTGGCTGAAGGCACTGATGAGCCTGAAGACGCCCTACGTCCCGTTTCCGGTGATGGCCGCCGTGGTGATCGGGGTTGTGGCTTATGTGGGCCTGATGCGTACGTCCTATGGGGCCGTGCTGCGCGGTGCCGGTGGCAATGCGGTGGCGGTGGAGCGGGCCGGCTGGTCGATGCTGAAGGTCAAAATGATCCTGTTTGGCCTGGCGGGCTTCTGCGGCGTTCTGGCCGGCATGGCGCTGATCGGTCTCACCACCTCGGCCGACGCCAATCTGGGCAATGGCTACACACTCCTCTCGATCGCCGGCGCTATTCTGGGCGGTGGCGAATTCACCGGCGGCCGCGTTTCGCCAATCGGTTCCGTGATCGGCGCGCTGACGCTGACGCTCGCTGGCTCGCTTTTGAACTTCATGCACATCTCCCCCGACTGGCAGGTGGCCGCGCAAGGCGGCATTCTCATCGTCGTGCTTGCTGCTCGCGTGCTGATCAACCGCGCTGGAAGTGCCGCATGATCGCCTCCATGCGACGCGTCATCGCCCAGCCGTGGCTCTATTCCTTTGTGGGCGCCGCCTTAGTCTGGATCGCCGCCGTCACCTACACGGGTGGCTACGGAGCCGGCGGCATGTTGTCCGCGGGCATCGCGCTCGCCGCCTTTTCGGTGATCGTCGGAACGGCGCAGATGTTCGTCATCACGCTTGGGCCGGGCAATGTCGACCTGTCGCTGCCCGCCAACATGGGGCTTGCCAGCGCCGTTGCGATGAAGGTCATGGGCGGCTGCGATGCCCTGGTGCTGGTGGGCCTCGTGGCGGCGATCGCCTCGGGGACGACCATCGGGATCGCCAACTACCTGCTGATCCGGCTGCTGCGCATCCCGCCGATCATCGCGACGCTCTCGGCGAGCTTTGTCGTTCAATCCATCGGCATCAGCTACGGACGTGGCCTGCAGGTCAAGCCGCCGCCAGGCTTTGCCACGGCCACCACCGTGCAAATCGCCGGGGTGTCGGTCATGGCCGTCGTCGTGGTGGTCTTCTCCGTCGGGATCGGGCTTCTTCTGCATCGCACGACGTTCGGCCGCTCGGTCGCGGCGATCGGCCAGAACGCCCGCGCGGCCCGCCTTGCCAATATTCCGGTCGAACGCATAAGGGCACTGACCTATGCCCTGGGCGGCGCGTTAGGCGGACTTTGCGGCGCCTTGCTGGCAGGCTACTTCCAAGGTTCGTCCCTGGACATTGGGAACGAATACCTGCTGACCTCCATCGCGGTTGTCGTCATAGGCGGTACTTCCGTCGCGGGTGGCAGAGCCAATGTCACAGGCTTGTGGGGCGCTTCGCTTTTCCTCGTCATGTTGTTGACCATGCTGAACACTTACGGGGTGAGCGCCGGTGTCCGATTACTTGTGACCGGCCTTGTAATCATCGCCGTGATCGTCACAGCAGGAGGGCCGCGCATCGCGCGGTAAGTGCCGGTTTGGCAGCTGCCCCGATCCGATATCACCCACATGATCATGTGCATGCTCTCGGGGGTGAGTGAGAGGTAGTCCCAGAACGTGTCGTGAGCACTCTGGGCCTGCGGAAAGCCACGATCGGGCTCCTCCTTCACGGCATGGATGAGGTCGGGGAACTTAATCGCGTCCTGGATGAAGAACACCGGGAGGTTGTTGCCGCCGAGGTTTCAGCTGCCCTGCTTGGTGTAGAACTTGACCGCAAGGCCCGCATGTCGCCCGCCATGCCGGTCTGGCGCGTGGTCGATTTCTGCGCCGGGGCCGGCGGCAAGACGCTGGCCCTCGCGGCCGACATGCGCAACCGGGGGCACGTGATCGCCTGCGATGTCTCCGAGGGGCGGCTGAAGCGCGCCGCGGAGCGGTTCCGCCGCGCGGGGCTGCACAATATCGAGACGCGGCTCCTCGCCTCCGAGACGGACCGCTGGGTGAAGCGCCACAGGGGCCTCTACGACCGCGTGCTGGTCGATGCGCCCTGCAGCGGCACCGGCACCTGGCGGCGCAACCCGGACGCCCGCTGGCGCACCCTCGAGGCCGGGCTTGAAACGCTCCTGCCCCAGCAGGCCCGCATCCTCGCGAGCGCGGCGCGGCTCGTGAAGCCCGGCGGCCGGCTCGTCACCGCCACCTGCTCGCTGCTCCCCGACGAGAACGAGGCACAGGTCGAGGCTTTCCCGGCGGCCCATCCGGGCTTCCGGGTGGTGCCGGTGCGGGTGGTGGCGCCGGAGGTCACCGGCTCGGCCCATCCCGACCATCTGGCCCTGACGCCGGCGCGGCATGACACGGATGGGTTCTTCGCGGCGGTGATGGAGCGGGGGGCGTCTATAAAGATGTCCGAAGCCGGCAATGTCTGATCGCAAGAATGAATTTTTGCGCCGCAGCTACATTGCCCACCGTCACAAAGAAGAAGGCGTTATAGTAGAAAATCTAGAAAGCTCTTGCCCCTTATGTCAGATTTAGGTAATTCGATTGAACGAGGAAGGGCTCACAGATGGACCACTTTGAGCGGCTTAAATCGCTTCTGCGGAGCCATCGGAAACGTCAGGGGGTCCTATTTGTAGGTGCTGGCTTTTCTGCGGAGGCCAAAGGATTTAACCTGCAAGGTAAAATACAAAAGCTTCCATCTGCACGTGACCTCGCAAAGCATATGGCCGACGATCTGAATGAAGACTCCTCAGATCTCATGTCTCTTTCAAGCCTGTATGAAGACAAACATGGAGAGTACGGGCTTTACTCGCTTTTAAAGACATTCTTTGTAGCGAATGAAGTGACCAATGCGCAGCGTAGTGTAGTACGCTTTCCTTGGAAACAGATATATACAACAAACTATGACAACGTCGTTGACACGTGCCTTTCTGAAATAGGCACAAAGCACTCGATCCACACGACCTCTCAGAAAGTCTCAGATGTAGACAGCAGGGTTTTACCAATTATCCATATCAATGGATACATACAATCTGCGAGTTTCTCTAATTATAGGAAAGAGGTCAAGCTAACTGAGGTTCAATACTTCTCGGACGACTTCTCTCGATCGGCATGGGGCGAAAGATTTCGAACGGATATAATCACGTCACCCTTTATCGTATTTGTTGGGTAGTCCTTGTATGACCTGGATATAGCAAGGGTAATCAATTCGTTTGAAGGCATTACTGATAGAATTTTCTTTGTAGTTAACGAGTCTCCGTCTCGAACACTGCTTAAAAAGCTCGACGGATTTGGACGTGTACTATCAATTGGAGTTGATGGTTTTGCTGCGGCGGTTGCGGATATTCTTTTGCAGCCAGAGGTCGAGACAACTAGCGATCCTATCGCTTGGGAAAGGATAGATACGCCGACTGTCCCATCTGCCCCATTGCGTGATATCGATGTTATCAATTACCTAATGTCAGGAAGTGTAGACGAGAGCCTGTTAGCCACAGACATACTTCGCAACCAGCATGATTTGTCTATCAACCGCGAGATCTCGAACTACATAAGTGATGCCATCATCGACAAGCGATTTCGTAATGCGCTTGTATCTGCAAACGTCGGCAATGGAAAAACTGAAGCACTACTCGCGATAGGTTATAAGTTAGCCGCTAGGGGCCATACGGTTTATCGTGCCTCATCGCGCCCTTCCTTGTTGCTCAAAGAGGTCGCATTACTCAGGGATAAGCCTGGGCCAATCGCCCTGATGATTGATGATGTATTTTCATATATTGACGTTGTTAAAGGCATTCGGAGTATAAGCCGAGACGACATTTGCATTATTGCTAGTTCTCGGACAGCGCAAGTCGAGCTTCAAGAAGCCTTTATCCGAGCCACGTTCAACAATGAAATCGACATCTTTAATCTCGACAAGCTGTCCGCGGCAGAAACTCGTAATGTCATAGAGCTGTTTGATAATTATGCGCTCTGGGGACCTCGCCAACCGCAAAGCTTTGAGCAAAAGAAGATTTTCATTGATCGAGAATGCTCAGGTGAACTGCGGTTCCTCATACTTGAAGCGCTTAATTCTCCTAATATCCGATCTCGTGTTGAACAGATCATGAATGTGAACGGCAGCACAGCTGACCAAGAGCGTGTTCGTAAAGTGTTAATCCTCTCTCAACTGCTAAACCTTGCGCAAATCAGGAGCGATCTATCTCTTATCAGCGAAATTGTAGGATTCGATGCTCGCAAGGCAATTGCGGATCATGCAGGAAGTCTCAAAGATTTCGCGCTAATAAGAAATGGTCAAATTTCGATTAAATCGCCCATCTTTTCTGAGTATGTCATAAAACGGTTGCTAGACACATCGTTTGTTATAAGTACAATGATTGACGCAATGCGTCAGCTTGACGATATTCATGATAATTCATCTGAGTATCAGCTCGTGTATAGAAATTTTTCGCGTTATATTTTTGTTGAACAGGCTATCGCTGCAGATAAGAGGCTAAAATTTATGGTGCATTATTTTGAAAATATCAAAGAGCTTAGCCACTCTCGAACGCATCCACTATTTTGGCTTCAATATGCAATGTGTCGCATGTCGCTTGAACAATGGGGAGAAGCGAAGCGCTTATTTGACGTCTCGTACTCCTTCTCGAAATCGTTAGGGCACAAAGAGAACCGGCATCAGAATAATCAATGGGCCAGATTTCTGCTTGAGAGTCGAACGAAGTCCAACGAATTCACTGATTTTGCCAAGTCATTTAACGAAGCGCATTCAATCTGTGTCAAACAAATGATAGATGAACCCTCCAGCTATGCACCTTATCGTGTCGCGAAGGGCTATCTTCCATTCCTTGAGCGAAGGCTTCTTGAATTCAGCACTGGCGAGTTGCTCGGGATTATCAGATCTGCGTCCGAAATCATTAGGCAGTATAATACTAATGGTAAGAAAATCGGTCATGATGCAGTTGAGAGGTGTGTCGAATGCATGACAAATACTATTAAGATGGCTAAGAAAAGACTGGCTGAGCGTGGGGTTGCGATCTAACGGCGCAAGAAGACAGGCTTGCTGCCGCCGCGGCATATAAGATAGCGTATTCACGATGCATCCTGTCTGCGGTTTCGCAGACCTGCCGCGAGCGCCTTATTCATCCTGGTCTGCCACCCAGGGCCATCGGCCTTGTAGGCGGCCAGGACATCGGGCGGCACGCGCAGCGACACCGGCACGGACTTGGCTTCGGACTTCGGACGGCCCCCAAGGCGCTTGAAGGCGTTCGCGAGTTCGACCGGCAAGCCCTCGCCGTTCGGCCGCAGCTCCGCGATCTCGGCATCGGTCAACTCGGGCGTATCGGACACCTCGTCCCAATCCGCCTGCGAATAGTCGGGGTTCGGCACGTAGCCCGGCGCGTGCTTAGAGGTTGTCATAGGCGGCCCTTTCCTTGTCGCTGGCGTCGCGCACGCTCACCACGTCGCACCCCTCGGAGCCGAGCGGCGAGATGATGACCGTGACGACGGCGTCGTTGAACCACGTTCCCACCAGCAGCCGGCGCTCGCGGCCGGTCTGGCTCGGCTTGGTCCTGCGGCTCAGGTAGCGGTCGAAGCTGAACGCGGTCTCGAAGTCGGCCGGGTCATAGCCATGCTTGGCAATGTTGGCCGACCGCTTCGGCTGAGGCGCGAAGGACTTCACGCCTTCTGTATATACCGAAACCGGTCAGGCGTAAACCGTTCGCCTTGGCCGGAATCTAACCGTCATCGCGAGCGAAGCGCGGCGATCCAAGCTGCGTTGCGGATGTTCGGACCGCTGCATGGATTGCCACAGCGGCTTCGCCGCCTCGCAATGACGGCGGACGAGCCGCAGCTTGGTCCTGGAGCGGCGAAAGCAGTCTCCCGTCCGGCTCAGCCCCCCAAACGCCGCACCGGCACCCCCTTGGTCGAGAACCGCTGCCCCCCGCCCATGCGCTTTACGGGGCGCGACGTCCCCGGCGCCCCGCCCGTCACTGGCGGCTGGGTGAAGGGCACAAGCTGGTCGGGCCGTGGACCGATGAGGTCTGCCCGCCCCATCGCCCGCAGGGCCTCGCGCAGCAGCGGCCAGTTCTCGGGGTCGTGGTAGCGCAGAAAGGCTTTGTGGAGGCGGCGCTGACGGAGGCCCTTGATGGCTTCGACGGGTTCGCTGCCGCCGCGCCGCACGCCGCGCAGGGTGTTGAGGCCGGTGTGGTACATGGCCGTCGCGGTCGCCATCGGCGACGGCAGGAAGGTCTGCACCTGGTCGGCGCGGTATTTGTTCTTCTTGAGCCAGAGCGCGAGGTGCATCATGTCCTCGTCGGTCGTGCCCGGATGGGCAGCGATGAAATAGGGGATGAGGAAGTATTTCTTGCCGGCCTCCTTGGCGGCCGCCTCGAACATCTCCTTGAACTTGTCGTAGGTGCCGATGCCCGGCTTCATCATCTTGTCGAGCGGCCCGCGCTCGGTGTGCTCGGGCGCGATCTTCAGGTAGCCGCCGACATGGTGGGTGACGAGCTCCTTGACGTATTCGGGGCTCTTCACCGCGAGGTCGTAGCGCACGCCCGAGGCGACCATCACCTTCTTGACGCCCTTCACCTCGCGGACCTTGCGGTAGAGGCGGATGAGGTCGTCGTGCGAGGTGTTGAGGTTCGGGCAGATGCCGGGGAAGACGCAGGAGGGCAGCCGGCACGCGGCCTCGATCTTCGGGTCCTTGCAGGCCATGCGGTACATGTTGGCGGTGGGGCCGCCGACGTCCGAGATCACGCCCGTGAAGCCGGGCGTCTTGTCGCGGATGTGCTCGATCTCGCGCAGGATCGAGCCCTCCGAGCGGTTCTGGATGACGCGGCCCTCGTGCTCGGTGATGGAGCAGAAGGTGCAGCCGCCAAAACAGCCGCGCATGATCGTCACCGAGAACTTGATCATGTCCCAGGCGGGGATCTTGGCGTCGCCGTAAGAGGGGTGCGGCGCGCGGGCGTAGGGCAGGTCGTAGACCGCATCCATCTCGGCGCTGGTCAGCGGGATCGGCGGCGGGTTCAGCCACAGGTCGCGGTCGCCGTGGCGCTGCACGAGGGGCCGCGCGTTGCCGGGGTTGGCCTCGCGGTGCAGCACGCGCGAGGCGCGGGCATAGGCCTCCTTGTCGTCCACCACGGTCTCGTAGGCCGGCAGCCGGATCACGGTGTCGCCGGGGCGGCGGGCGGCGGCCTCGTCGGCGGAATCGAGGTCGTCGGCGGGCAGCTCGGTGTAGTGGTCGGGCACGCGGCGGAACAGGGCGACGCCCCGGATGGCATCGAGATCGCGTGGGCTCGCGCCGGCGGCCATGCGGTTCGCCACCTCGACGACGGCGCGCTCGGCATTGCCGTAGATGAGGAGATCGGCCTTGGCGTCGGCCAGGATCGAGCGGCGCACCTTGTCGGACCAGTAGTCGTAATGGGCGATGCGGCGCAGCGAGGCTTCGATGCCGCCGAGCACGACCGGCACGCCCTTGTAGGCCTCCTGGCAGCGCTGGGTGTACACGATGGTGCAGCGATCGGGCCGCTTGCCGCCCTCGCCGCCGGCCGTGTAGGCGTCGTCGCTGCGGAGGCGCCGGTCGGCCGTGTAGCGGTTGACCATCGAATCGAGGTTGCCGCCGGTGACGCCGAAGAAAAGGGTCGGCCGGCCCAGAGCCCTGAACGGCTCGGCCGACTGCCAGTCCGGCTGCGCGATGATGCCGACCCGGAACCCTTGCGATTCGAGCAGGCGGCCGATGATGGCCATGCCGAAGCTCGGATGGTCCACATAGGCGTCGCCCGTGACCAGCACGATGTCGCAAGCGTCCCAGCCGAGCGCCGCCATTTCGGCACGGCTCATCGGCAGGAACGGCGCGGCCTCGGCCTGGCTCTGCCGCAGGCAGGACAGGGGCGTCAAGGCTTGTTGGGCGGAAGCGATGGTTTCCATGGTGTTACGCATAGGCCGCCCTCGGGGCGAACTCAACCGACAGAACTCAGGCCCTGACGTGCGACCTGCTCAAGACACGCCCATTCGCCCAGATCAGCCGCCAGCAAGATCCTCTGGACTGAACCGCCCCGGGTTTGCCGGAGGCCCCAACTCCTGAAAGGACGGGGCTATGACAAGCAAGACAACGAACAAGTTTTCGCCTGAGGTC
>NZ_JAMOIM010000090.1 GCF_026130545.1 Lichenifustis flavocetrariae
AAGCGGATATCCGCACCGTGGTCGACACGGCGCGTCTCCGGCCCGGCACCAACGCCTTTCAGGTCATTCTCCAGACCCTCAGCGCCTGACCAGCCTCCAAATGGCCTGGGTAATTACGATGCCTGTGTCCGAAACCTCAACCCGGAGGCACGCGTGCTCCGAGCAATAGCGTGCCCTCACGTCGACGCGCCCTTTTTCCGTGAATTTGAGGCCATTGGTGAGGAGATTGAGAACAACCTGTCGCAGGCGGCCCGGGTCGCCAATCAGCGACACCGCTGACGTCTCCAATTCCAGACCAATCTGGAGAGACTTCTTGTTCGCCTCCTCACGCCCAAGTTGGCAGCAGGCTTCAATCTCCTTGTCGACGTCGAATGGTATCTTTTCAATCGACAACTGACCGGCTTCGATTTTCGAGAAATCGAGGACGTCATTCACAATTGTCAGCAGCGAACGGCCGGAGTCGCGTGCCAGCTCGATATAGTGCTTCTGCCGCTGCCCAAGGCTAGGGTCGTTCCGCAAGATGTCATGAATGCCGAGGATGCCGGTCAGGGGCGTGCGGAGCTCATGACTCATGTTGGCGACGAATTCGGCCTTGAGCCTCGCCGCATGTTCCGCGATGGTCTTGGCCTTGTCGAGGTGACGCGCCGTACGTTGCCGCTCGGTGACGTCGCGCAGGGCCGAGATCAGCGATCTCGGGGTACCAGTGTCGGGGTCGCGGTCGAGGCTCACGCTAGCCTCCAACCAAATCCAGTGATCCGCTTTGTGCCGCATGCGCATTGTCATTGTGGCTGTGTCTCCCGGAACAGCTCCGGCACCGAGCATCTCCATCATGGTGTGCACTGCACCGGCATCGTCTGGGTGAACGAAGTCGTCGACATGCGACCCAATCATGTCTTCAGGGTCGTAGCCAAGCATGGCCCGGCTCGCGGGCGACACGTAGCGCCTGACAAGGTGCAGATCGAGTTGGGTGATGATGTCGCTCGTCGATTCCGCGAGCATACGGTATCGCACTTCGCTTGATTGGACTGCGGTCTCCGCCCTGCGGCGCGCCGTGATGTCAGTATAGGTCACTACCACAGACCCATCGGCAACGGGAGAGGTCACCACCTCGATGACCTTGCCGTTGGATCTGACGATCTCAAGAGTGCCGACCGTCAAGAGTTGGCCCTTGTCTTGCTCTCCCTCTCCTAAGCCCGGAACGCCCTGCACAAATTCCCCATGATGATCGATATAGGCAAGGACATCGTCGAATTGCAGTCGAGGTCCATCGAGGAATTCAAGGGGAATATCGAGGAGTTCGGCCGCCCGATGGTTCACCAGCTGGATGGTGCGATCAGGGCCGATTTTGATCAGGCCTTGTTGGATATTGTCGAGCGTCGCTTCGAGATTGATGGATTTTTCTGTCAGCTGACGCTTTGCCTCTCTTACGATTGAGACGTCCTGAAATGCACCGATTAAACGAACGGCTTTGCCCCCCTCGAACACCGCGACCCCGGTCGTGTTGGCCCAGAAAGTCCGCCCGGTCGCTGAGCGCACCTCCAGTTCGAGATCCCATGATAAGCCGCTTTCAGTGCAGTCCTGGACCGCCTTCTCGATGATCGGCCTCGATGGCGCCGTGTAGTAGCCGATGGCCTCTCCCAATGTCGGACGATGTCCCGGCTCCACGTCATGGAGGCGACATGTCTGGTCGGACCATGTGATCTCTTTGGTAAGGAGGTCCAGTTCCCATCCTCCCACGCCGGCGACCGCGCCCGAGCGTTCAAGGAACTGTCTTGTCTTCCATAATTCTAGTTCAACGGTTTTTCGGCGCGTGATGTCGAGCGCCGTACCATGCAATGCGATAATTTTCCCGTTTTCGTCGGTGATCGCCTCGCCGCGCCCCTCGAGCCACCCGCGCTCGCCATCGAGTTGTATGAACTGAAGCTCGAGCACGTAGGGTTCGCCGGTGTTTAAAGCGCGTTCTACGGCCTGCTGCAAAAGGGACCAACTCTCAGGAACATAGAGTTTTGGATGGTCCGCGAAGCTTGGCGGCACGCCAGCCGGATCGCAGCCCAAGATCCTATACAGTTCATCTGACCAAACGACTATGTCTTCAACCGCGTCCCATTCCCAACTTCCAATTTGACCAAGACTTTGTGCCTTATGGAGCGCGACCCTGCTTTTGCGAAGAAGTTCGTTCTTACGCTCTCGCTTAGTAATTTCCGTCCGAAGGGCGGCCTCCGTCTCTTTCAGGACGGTGACATCAGTCACCTGTACGACAAATCCAGCGACATTTCCGTCGACAATGTCAGGAATATAACTAGCCATGGTCTGACGCACTTGACCATCTATTTTCGTAATTGTGCGTTCGAAGTGCTGCGTCTCGCCCCGCAATGCACCTTGAATATAAGGCTTGTTTAGATGAAATAAGTCCTCACCGATGACGTCATACAATGACATGCCAATTATTTCATGTGGGTATTTTCCAAACCAATCGAGATATTGCTTATTTGCAAATTCACAGCGGAGACTACTATTCCAATAGGCTATAAGCCCGGGTATCGCGTCGAAAATCGCCGGCCCAGAGCAATTGCTTTTCGTAATTATGTTCTTCAACCCGAACATGTCACAACCTGCCGCAGATCGTACCCAACGTCGGGGACAGAAGAACTTAGCCCTTCAAATCTGCGTGAAGCATTAAGAATCAGCATTACTATAATTGATATGAATAATAATGCCGGTGCTCTGCGTTCCTTACGTCCTTGTGCCCAAAATGCGGGAGATGATCCTCCCTCATAGAAGTGGTACGCCCTCATATCTGTCTTTTAAGCCTCAATGAGGACGGGTGATATGCCGAGAAAAAGACACAACCCTCCTTCGCCAGCCTCTTCAGCAGGCAAGCCTGCAGGAATCCCAAGCTGGCTCCGCCCGAGGAGATCGTCGCCAAGCTGCGTGAGGTTGCCGTTTTGCTTTCCAAAGCTCAGAGCGTAGCGGAGGCGATTTACCATTCCAACAAGCGGCTCCCCAGCCACACGCGGCTGCTCTGGACAAGCGGCCCGTTCGAAAATCCAAGCCGGAACTTGCAGCCTGCGATCCGAAGCCAAGCTCGTCAGCGTGCAGCAAAAAGCCATCCATCCGACGTCGCGATCGGCTCGTGGATCACGACCTTAAGTGCCTCGTCCTTGGCTGCATGCCGCGGCTGGCAACATATGCGACGGGGCCGTACAGCCTACCGTCACATTCGCCCGTGATCCCCGGCTGTCCAAACCCATCCAATCCGACCGCGCGATGTGCGATCCCGCAGACACTGAGTTGAGCAGCCTAAAATAATTCGATACGCGCCGCAGTGTCCTGGCTCACTGCTTGGCCGCGGGCGGCCATGTGGGTTTCCCGCTGCCCGGCCATGACATAGGTGTTGAACAATTGGTCGAGCTTTTCCGATAGCATTTCGCCGCCCATGTCTGTGTTGTTCGGGCCGAGCATCGCGGAAATGGCAGCGAGGTGCTCCCCGACCTGCGTCGCCATGCGGCTCAACTGCTCCAGCTGCTGGCGGATGATGTCCTGAAACTGGATGCTGCCCATCATGTCCATCAACGGCTTGGCGATGGCCTCGTTCTCGCTCTCGACCTTCTGGAGAATGTCACGCTGATGTGCGACCAGGGTCATAAGATTGTCTGTCAGAGCGCTTAGGGTGCTGGCGATCTGGGCGATGGCCTCGTGCTCCGCCTCTTCGCGATGCTGGGTCTGAAGATCGAGATCGACGGTGACGGTCTGCATCAAGGCTTCGACGCGGCTGTGGACATCGTTTGAAATCGACTGGACCTCGGACGCCATCTTGCGGATTTCGACCGCGATCACCGAAAAGCCCCGCCCGGCTTCACCCGCCCGCGCCGCCTCGATGGACACGTTGAGCGACAGCATGGTGGTCTGACGAGCGATGCGGTTCACCCCGTCAAGAGCCTCGAGCACACTGCGCGTGTCGGTACCGAGTTGTGAACGCTGGCGCCTGCTCTCCTGTGCGTCGTCCTTCTGCCGGGCCGCAAAACGGTCGAGAAGATCGTGGCAGCCCTTCGTATGGGTCTCGATCTCTGAGATAACGTCCGTCACCTGATCGCTCGACCCGGATTTCTTAATGAAGGAGAGCAGTGCACTCACCTTACCGTCGACGCCCGTCAGATTGGCAAGAATCGCTCCCGCAGCCTCCTCGCTCAAATCCGTGACCGATTTCATCTGCCTATCGAGGATGTCGGTGAACGCGCTGTACTGGTCGAGTTCCTGAACGGCACGCTCGACCTCCGGGGTCGAACGCCCGGCCGGAAATGCCACGACATTGTCACGGCCGTCCCGATGATCCATTTCCGTGGACGGGACTGAGGAGTTATACACAGCTCCGAACTCTGCCAGTTCGACTGCTGCGCGATCGAGGCGTGACACTCGCTCGACGCTTGTGTAGCCGGCCTGCTGCGGCTTCGCCAAGATCCAAGTCGCCGTCATCCCGGATCCGAAGGCCATCAAGGACGCAAGCGCGCTCAAGCCATCCGGGAGGACCCGACGCAGACACAACTCCACCATGACCGCGCCTGCGGCAAGCCCGGCCACGACCAAAACCTTGACCGCCGTCCGTTTGTCGGTTGCCGGCAGCATCGGGCCAGCGCCAAGCCTTTCGGCTGGGACGCCGTCGTCGGGGACAGGGATCACGCTTTTTGTCGCGGCGACGACGATCATGCCCCCGGCACCAACTGCTTCACGACCTGAAGCAGAGCCGTCGGATCGACGGGTTTAACGAGCCACCCTGTGGCCCCTGCGGCCTTCGCGGCCCCTCGCTTTTCTGGCTGCGACTCCGTCGTAAGCACCAGCATGGGCACGAACCGGGTGGGCGCCATCTTGCGAAGCTTGCCGATGAGATCGACACCATGCATGCCTGGCATGTGATAGTCGGTAATGACGAGGCATGGCGCCAACCCGCCGCTGACCTTGCTTACCGCCGCCTCACCCGTTCCTGCGGTCTCGCACGCGAAGCCCGCTTTCTTCAGAATGCTCGACATACTAGAAAGCATCGTCGGCGAATCATCGACAAGTAGAACAGGTTTCATTACGATCTCCCGCCCAATTCGGCGGCTAGTGGGCCCAAAAACAAAAGACGTCATCTGCGAGGAGGTTATAGTCTCGGGCTCCCCGCGTCGTCGGACGATAGTTTCGGATCGGACGCCTGACGCCGAACGCCTCCGCGAGCGCGACATCCGTCCGAATACCACGAAAGATCCTTTCCGAACCGAAGTCTTGCAGTAACTTCGCTAATATTGTTTGCTGCAGGTGCATCCGCATGTCGACCTGGATGGGAACGATTGCGAACGCGTTTAAAAGAGGGTTGAGCCCCGTTGCCACAGTAAAGAAGAGCCGCGAAAACTGTGTCAGGCCGTGATGAGCCAAGTGGGTCAGCTGACTGGGGACGAGGACGCAATGGGCGGCGGTCAGCGCCGCAACGAGAGGCACATCGGCCGAAGGCGGCGTATCGATGAGGATCGTGTCGTAGCGGTCCCCGAGTCCCGCAAGCGCTTTGGCCAGCCGATGGGGATCGCTGGCGGTCCCATGAATCTTGAAGGCGGGGTCGGCGGGAAGGACGTCGAGCCCGGCCCAGGCGCTGGGGCGAATCGCTTCCGCGATGTTCACATCCGGTCGGCGAAAGACCTGATGCGCGGTCGCCTCATCTTGGTCCGCAAAGATGCCGAAGCCGAGTCCCGCGTGCCCCTGCGCGTCGAGATCGACCAACAGGACACGGCGTCCCCGATGCGTCAGCTCGGCCGCAAGATTGACCGTCGTCGTCGTCTTGCCGGTGCCCCCTTTGCAATTGGCGATAGCGATGACCTGCGCTGTCATGACGTTTTTCTAGGCCGCGCGACAATCGCGGAAGCAGGCCGCGAGAACGGGGTCGTCGGGGATGTTTCGAACCACGCCGCGCGAGGCCATGATCAGTTGGACGATGGCCGTGTGAAGCGTGACGGTCGCCGCAAGATCGAAGACTGGCTCGTCGATCGTGCGCAGGATTTCGAAGAGCGCTTCCGCCTCCTCGATCGTGCAATGACCGTGGAGCCCGATCAGCGTGTCGTCCGTACGGATCGGCATCAGAGCATCTCCTGGAGATCGAGGACGAGAAGGACCTGACCATTCCCGAGGAGAGCCGTGCCCGAAAATCCCGGTAACCCTTCGAGCACGCCTTCGAGCGGTTTGACGATGACTTCAAGCCGCTCGCGGAAGCCGTCGACCACCATGCCGACCCGCTCGCGGCCGACCTTGACGACCATCACGGCCTCTTCGTCGCGTTGCGACTCTGCGAGGTCGGGCAAGCGCAGAGCACGGGCAAGCCGCGCGATCGGGATGATCGTGTCGCGCAGCACAAAGGTCTCCATGGCCTTGATGCGATGGATGTTCTCACGCTTGATCCGCACGGTTTCGACGACGTGGTCCATCGGGATGCCGAAGATACGGCCGCGGCATTCGATGGTGACGATGCGGGTGACCGCCATCGTCAGGGGGAGGCGAACGGTGACGGAGGTGCCCACCCCGAGCGTCGAGTGGAGCGAGACCTCGCCTCCCGCCTTGATCACGGCCGAGCGCACGACATCCATGCCAACGCCTCGGCCGGACAGGTCCGAGACCTCCTCCTTGGTCGAGAAACCGGCGTCGAAGACCAGATTGGTGGCTTCGACATCGTTCATCTGTTCGGCACGGTCGGCCGAGATCAATCCGAGTTTCAGCGCCCTCTCCTTGACGCGCTGGGGATCGATGCCCTTGCCGTCGTCGCTGACCTCGATCACGACGAAATCGTTTTCCTGCCGCGCCACGATTTTCAAAACGCCCTGTTCGGGTTTCCCAGCCGCCTCGCGTTCGTTCGGCGTCTCGATCCCGTGGTCGAGGCTGTTGCGGACCATGTGGATCAGTGGGTCGGCGAGGCTTTCGAGCACGTTCTTGTCGGCTTCGGTGTCCTCGCCTTCGATCACAAGTTCGATCTTCTTGCCGAGCTTGCGGGAGATATCGCGCACGAGGCGGGGAAAACGCTGGAACACCTGGCTCACCGGCATCATCCGTACCGCCATGACCCCGACCTGAAGCCCCTGGGTGATCCGATCGATGACGGCGAATTGATCCTTGATCTCGCGCGCGACGGCACGGGAGCCATGCACCTGCTCGGCCCGCGTCGCGAGATAAGAGAGCCCGTTCTTCGCGACGATTAATTCGGCAACGAGATTCATGATCGCGTCGATCTTCGACTGATCGACGCGAAGCACCCGGGGTAAGGTCTTGACGTCACCATGCTCCTCGACGGCCGTCAGCGGCTTTGCACTCGCGGGCATCGGCTCGACCGCGGATGGCACACTCCGGCCGGCTGGTGCGGGTTCGGTTCGTTGCACTCCCAGCGTCTCGACCAGCGCCTGCAAAGGCGCGAGTTCACCGGTTTGACGAAAGACAGCGACGGCGGCGGGGAGTTCGGCCGAGACGGCAGTGTCACACAGCGCATCCGCCAGATTCTTCAGCACCGTTCCGACCGCTTCGAGGCGGCCCTGGACAAGGGCCGGATCGATCGGCGTCTTGAGAACCTTGATCTGTTCAGCCGCGATCATCCGGGCGGTGTCGCGGAGCGCGATATCTGCCGCGATTGGCAATGGAGTGGACGCGGCGGCCGCTGACGTCGCCGTCGGCTGTTCGCCGCGCAATGGAAGAACACCCGTCTCGATCGCCGCGATCAGGCGATTGAGATCCTCTTGCCGCTCCAGTCCGTGGCAGGACAGATGGACTTGCGCCCAGCGCAGCGCCGAGGCCTGGAAGCTGGCGGGTGCGACCATGGTCAGGAGGGTCGCGACCGCGCGGTCCAGGGCCGTGCGGTCGCCGGCCGTCAGGTGCTGGCGCGCAACCTTGCCGAAGTCGCCAAACACCGGCCCACCGGCCGCTTTGCCAGTCGGTCGCGCCAGATCGGCACCTGCGATCTCTCGAATGTCGACGCGCTCGATGACGTAGCGCATGTGCTCGTCGAGTTCGGCCCGTGTGGTGTCGCTCAACACCTCGAACCGGAGCAGGCAGGCAAGCGGGTCCATGCTGTCAAAGGCCGGAAACGGCGCGCGCGGGCCGACCCGGAGCGCCAGAATCCCTTGCGCGTGACGCAGCATGGCGACCGGATCGTCGCCGCGAAAAAAGCAATCCTCATCCGGTTCGAAAGACCATGCGAGAAGCCGTGGGCGCGACAGGCCCCGGAAGGCCGTCATTCGGTCCGCTTCGGGAAACTGGTCGAGCCAGTCCGGCACCTCCGTGACGGCCGCCACCGCGGGCACCGGCGCCCCATCGAGACTGGCTGCTGGCAGATCGGCGAGCCAACTGCGCAGCACCTTGACCCGCTCGGTCATGGTGGCTTCGGCATCGCTCGGGAGCGCTTCCCGCGTTTCGAGGGAATCGATCCAGCGGCCGACGAGATCGAGACTGTCGAGCAGGCGGTCGACGATGTCGGAAGTGAGCGTGATCTCGCCGGTGCGAACCTCACCGAGCAAGTCCTCGGCGGCATGGACGAGACGTGTCAGAGGACCGACGTCGAACAGGCCCGAGGATCCTTTCAGCGTGTGGACGGCACGGAACACGTCGTTGATGACGCTCTGGGACGTGGCGTCGCGCTCCAGCGCGAGCATGCCGTTGCCCGCCTGTTCCAAGAGGTCGCGGGCCTCTGGAATGAATTGGGCAAGAAGCGGGTTCATGGTAATTACCCAGGCCCTTGCCACGCAAGGAAATCGCTGATTCCCTTAGCGAATGAGCCGATTCGATCTTGAGCGTTT
>NZ_JAMOIM010000091.1 GCF_026130545.1 Lichenifustis flavocetrariae
CGGCAGAGCGGGGCGAGATCGACGCCACCCATCCCCTTGCCGAGGGACCATGGATCTTCAGCCGTGCCGATCTCGACAGTTCCGCCGTTCGACGTCTCGCGCAACGGTCGAAGCTCCACCAAAAACACCCCGCGGTACCGCACCCCGCGCAGCAAACACTATTCACCTCAACCACATAGCGAGATGTGCGTCGTGACGGCAGATTGTAGAAGGTCAGATAACGACTGATCGAGGCGCGGGCCTCGCCGACGCTGGTGTAGACCTTGAGGTAGACCTCTTCGTATTTGATTGACCGCCAAAGCCGTTCGACGAAGACGTTGTCGCGCCACCACGAGCCCTTGCCGTCCATGCTGATGGCGATCCCAGCCTCGATCAGGAGGCCAGTGAATTCGTGGCTGGTAAATTGTGAGCCCTGGTCCGTGTTGAAGACGTCCGGCTTGCCATGGCGTGCAAGCGCTTCTTCGAGTGCTTCGACGCAAAACGCCGCCTCCAGGGTGATGGACACCCGCCAGGACAGGACCCGGCGGCTGAACCAGTCGACCACGGCCGCCAGGTAGACGAAGCCGCGCGCCATCGGAATGTAGGTGATGTCCATGGCCCAGACCTGGTTGGGACGCGCGATCCTCATGCCGCGCAGCAGGTAAGGGTAGATCTTGTGCCCGGGCGCGGACTTTGAGGTGTCCGGCTTGCGGTAGAGCGCTTCGATGCGCATCCGCTTCATCAGCGTCGCGACATGCCGACGACCAATCGTGATCTCCTCCTGGCGCAGGAGATCGCGCAGCATGCGGCTTCCAGCGAAGGGGAAGTCGAGGTGCAACTCGTCCATCCGCCGCATGACGACGAGGTCGGCCGGCGACACCGATCGCGGCAGGTAATAGACGCTGCCCCGGCTGATCCCGAGGGCCTTCGCCTGCTTGCTGATCGGCAGGCCGTGATCGCGGTCGATCATCGCTCTGCGCTCAGAAGGCCGGCCTTGCTGAGCGCGCCGGACAAAAAATCGTTGGTGAGCGTCAACTTGCCGATCTTCGCATGCAGCGTCTTCACGTCGACCGGCGGCAAAGCAGGTTCCACCTTCGCATCCGCACCGAAGACGCCGGCGGCGCCATCCAGCAGTTGCGCTTTCCAGGCCGTGATCTGGTTCGGGTGCACGTCAAACTGCTGCGCCAACTCGGACAGCGTCTTCTCACCCCGCACCGCCGCCAAGGCCACCTTCGCCTTGAAAGCCGGTGCGTGATTCCGCCGTTGTCGCTTGCTCATCGTCTCTCCTGCTCCGCGACCATCCTGGCCGCCGTCAGGCAGAAACTCCACTCATGCCACCTGTTCAGATTCCCCGAGCCATCTCTCATTGCACGCCGGCTGCCGTTCCATGCGACCTACTTTCACCCATGGCTATCGCCGTATAAGATCAACATCGGTGTCTCAATATCCGAGGTCCGGTACACGGGTGATTAGATGAACCTGACGGACGAGCACGAGCGTATCATTCCGGTCGCGGGGGACGGGTTCAAGCATCACCGCCGCCGTACTGACGTCCGGCGCAGCGAGAACGACGATGCCGCCCGCGGGCGCGGTGCCAGACGTCCCTGTGCTCGCTCCGGCTGAGAACTGATAGGCCAGCTTGCGGTCGAAGGCTGAAGGTCTTACACAACGATCTGACACTAGCAGCTTGCGGGAAGAAATAGACTTCGGCAATTTCAATAACTTAGATTGGCCCCGGGAGGTTCGAGTCCTCTCCAGGGCACCATCATTTTTTGATGGTTTGGCAAGAAGTTGCTGGTAACGCAGAGCTTTTGGACATCCGCTTTCACACAGCGGTTTCACACATGGCTCTCCAGATGCCCCGGCCCTTTCAGCATAAGAACGGCGTTTTTTACATGAACGTCCGCATGCCTGCCGATCTTCCGCCGGAAGTGAAGGGCGCCTCTGTCGTGCTTCCAATTGGCAAAACCACGGTGACGACGGCCATCACCGACAAAGTCTTCTGCTCCCTTCGGACCAAGGATGCTGCGATCGCCAAGGAGCGGTTTACGCTGGCCTATGGCTCGCTTGCCAAGCAGCTCGCCGCCCTTCGAACGCCGCCGCAGGTCCTCACGCACAAGGACATCGTCGCGCTTGCAGGAGAGGTCTATCGCGAACGAGCCGATCATTTCGATGCCGATTCTCGCTTCGTTCCTGGGGAGGTCTTCAGATCTCAACAGGAATTTGAGGAGGCTGTTCAGTTGATTCTGCCCACCGTCGTGGACCAGTCTGATGGAGAAGTGGCACTCGGCGAGGCGATATACCGAGTGACGGCAACCTTGCCCAAGGGCCCCCAAGTGTTGGCCTGGAATCTTGGCCAGGACATTAATTATCTCGGGGTCAGCATGACGCTCGATCAAGCCCTCAACGACCTCTTCGGCCGCCGTGCGGATCAGCTCTGTGCCGAGAAGGGCCTGAGGGTCGATACTCCAACCCGCCGCAAACTGCTTCATCAGATCGGGGAAGGGTACCGCCTTCTCACGGAGAAGCTCAAGCGAAACAGCGCCGGCGATTATTCGCCCGATACAAACCTTGCTCGCTTTCCGGCCTTTGTCGCTCCGGTCAAAGCCGCGCCTGTTTCGGAGGGGCGGCACTCGGTAGCGAGCATCTTCGAACGCTGGAAGGCGGAGTTTGCGGACAAGCGGTCGGCAAGCACCATTCGACGTTACGGTCCTTCCATCGCGAGCTTGCACGCCTTCACCAAGGGGCGCGACGTTCGCCTCGTCACCCAGGACGACATTGCAGACTGGGCAAAACACCGTCGGGACGTGGACGGGATCGGGGCCGCCACGGTGAACGGAAACGACCTTGTAGCCGCAGCGTCAATTTTCTCTTGGAGTATGACGAAGGATGGCGGTCGGATACGGACCGACAATCCAGTGATAGGCGTCAAGCTCGAGTTACCCAAACGCCAAACCCTGCGAGACCGCACTTTTCGCCACGATGAAATCAAGACCATCCTGCTCGCGGCGCGCCAAGTGTCTTCCGATCCGCGGTACTTGCGGGCATCCGCATCGCGAAGATGGGCCCCGTGGATCTGCGCCTACTCCGGCGCGCGGATCCAAGAGGTTTGTTGGTTGAGCAAGCGAGACATCTGGAACGAGGGCGGCATCTGGGTGATGCGCTTCCCTCAAACAAAGGATGGTTACGCTCGGACCGTGCCGGTCCACCACGAACTCGAGCGTGAGGGCCTCATTCGCTTCGTACAGGCTGCGCCAGACGGCTACCTGTTCGTGGGCGATGTTGAGCAGAAAGTAGGCGCAAGCCGTAGCGCCCCAGAACTCCGCGCAGCTGAACTGGCTTCGTGGATCAAGAAGAAAGCTGATCTGGAAGATGGCGTGAGCCCCAACCATAGCTGGCGGCACACCTTCATAACTCGTGCCGAAGGTCTCATCTCGAAACGTTTCAGCAGCGCGATTACCGGTCACAACAAACGCAAGGATGCCAGTGATGGATACTTTGCTCCCGACATAGCTCAGTTGAAGATTGAAATCGAAAAATTCCCTGTGTTTGCATTGCAGTGAAAACGAAGGATTAATCGTTTGAACATGTTCTGGGTCAGCTACATTTGGGCCAGCTTACCTTCAGAGTCGCTCCGAACAGACACTAAGAGAGTCATCGCAGTGTTTCGGCCAAACCAGGACCGCCAAAGCAGTCCACAAGTGCGGCCGTTCGATCTCGCCGGCTCGGATGCGCGGCGCGTGGAGGCGCCGTGACCTGGAGACGATGATGAAGCGGCCGAAAGCCTTGGAAGCGAAGGTCGCCCAACGCGGTCTGGTGGCGACAGAGTGTGAAATGGCGGCCAAGAACTACCCAACCAGAAACTCCTTATGTTCCTGAGCAAGACGAGGTATTTTGATCGACACGTGGAACAAGGCTCGCGCGAAATAGGAGCCCTGTCTATCACTTGAAAATCCCAGTCCGATAAATCGTTAGGCCTTCCCGGGGTGGGTCGGTCTTGCGTGAGTTTCCACGCTCGATTGATCGACACGGGGCGGCGCCAGGCGACTGGTTCAACCTCGCCGGGAAGGATGGCCCATCAAGCCAAAGCCAATCCCCCGCCCGTGTGAGCCCCCGGATGGGAGAACCAGCGCCGCGGCTCGGATCATGTCCGCAGCCGTGACGGTCCGGCGTTCATGGTCGGCCGCGATGCCCAAAGCCTGAGTGATCACCGCCTTGGCGCGTCGCGTGTTGAGACTGGCGAGAGACCCCAGGGCCTCAGGGGCGAGATCGAAAGCGCCTCCGAGAGCGGCATTGAGGGTCGCAAAGATGCGACTGTAAACCTCTGCCCTCTGGCCCGCCGTGAGATCTGGAATGTCGAGCACCAGCAGCCGGTCGCGCAGCGGCTCCGACAGCGACGCCAGATCGTTGGCGGTCATAATCCACGTGACGGCGTCGGCCCGCATTGGGACGTCATAGTACTCGTCGCGGTAGGCTTGGGAGGTCTCTGGTTCCAGCATGGTCAGAAGCGCATCGAGCGGCGTGTCGTGAGCACCCAGGCCCGTCATCTTGTCGACTTCGTCGATCACGATGACCGGGCTGATCGTGGGAGCGGCCAGCAACGCTTTGGCAAGCGCGCCGGGACGTGCCCCGCGCCAGCTTGTATTGGTGCCGGTCAGAACGCCCCGATCGGCCAGTGTTGATCCCGCGATCACGGTGACCGAGGTCTCCAGCGCGGCCGCCAGGCCTTGCGCAAAGTGCGTCTTGCCGATGCCGGGCGGCCCGAGCAGCAGCAGGGGCGGAATGCGCATTGGGGTCGCGGTGGCGAGCGACAGGCGCGCGGCGCGGCGCACCACATCGGCGGCGTCCCGGAAGTTCGGCGTGGCGGTCCGAAGCGTCGCGAGCCGCTCGATGAGTTCGGGCGTTCCGACGACGATCTGCTTGTAGAGAGCGTTGCCGTGAAGCAAGCCCCGCAGCAGCTTCACCCGGCTCGCCTCCTCGCGGGAGGTCTCGTCGTCGGAGCCCTCGCCCTGTGTGCTGAGACCCCGGATGGCCTCGCGCAGCGCCCTGCGATCGATGACGTCGACGCCGAGCCCCATGTCGTCGAGAAAACGCGTGATGGCGCTGCCGTCAGGCCCATCGAGGGGATCGAAGTCGTCCTCGTCGAAGGTGAAGTGTGGGTCGGTGTCTGATGTCATGGTTAGGCTCGCTGGTGAGGATGAGTGGGGGCAATGAGGAGAGTTCGGTCCGGAGTGTCTCGGCTCTCGGGATCGGAATGGCTGGGTGGCGGCCCAGCCCGCAGGTGCCGGCGCAAGGCGGCTGGACGTGGGGTCCGTCGCAGCCGCCCGGCGTGGCGTCGGGGTCAGGCGTCCGCGTCTGCCGGCCCGATCTCCTGGTCGATCTCGCGCCGGATGGCGTCGAGCCGATCCTTGCAGGCCTGGTAAGCGTCCCGGGCGGCGCGGACGTCGGCCGCCAGCGTGTCGATGGTGGCGGCCGAACCCGGCGCGCGCAGCCGTGTGGCGATCTCGTTGAGACGCTGATAGGCGGCGGCGTAAGTTTGGGTGGGGGCGGGTCCGAGTGTGGTCTGGGTCATCAATCGTGCTTTCTGAGGGTGGTGGCCGGAGAGGTCTCGAGGACGGCGGTCACCAGACCGTCCGCGAGCATGAGGGTCACGCGGCCGGCATGGAGGGCGGCGGCCTGTGAGCGGATGAGGTGCCCGTCGGCACCGAGCACGAGGGCGAAGCCACGCCCGAGCACGGCCGCGAGATTGGTTTCGGCAAGGCGCGCCTCGGTGCGGGCGAGAGCGCTCTCGGCTGCGGTCCAGCGGGTCCGGACAGCCGCCGTGATGCTGGCGAACAGTGCGTTGCAATGCTGGGCGGCGGCCGCCACCTGGGCGGTCGCGACGCGTGTGACAGCCGCGGCCGGGGCATCACCTGGATCGACGTGGGTCAGCCGGCGCCGGATCTCGGCGGTGAGGCTGTGGCTTAGAGTGAGCCCGGCCCTCTCGGCGTCAGTGATCAGCGCCCGACCGCGCGCGGCGCACTCCCGCCAGAGACGATCGGCGTCGATGCGGCACTGCGCGAGGCTCTGGCCGCGGGATTTGGTGGCGCTGTCGACAACGGCCTCAAGCGTCCGGAGATCGGCCCCGGCCTGGTCGATCGCCTTGTCGACGGCGGTGACCACCCGGTCCCGCGCCAGCGACAGGCCATCTGCCGCGCTCGCAATCCGCTGGTGGGCCGCCGTGGTGATCGCGACCAGATCGGCACGGGCGCGGCCGGCGGGGGCATCGATCAGGCGCGCCACGAGGGCGAGCGCCTTGCTGGGGGTGTCGCAGGCCCGCCAGGCCACCTCGTCCAGCAAGGTGCGGTCGATGGCATGGCCGACGCCGCTGACGATCGGCACCGGGCAGCGGCAGACCGTGCGGACGAGGGTCTCGTGGTTGAGACTCTGCAAGCCGGCGCTCGCGCCACCGCCGCGGACGATCATGATGAGATCGGGCCGGACGCCCTCCACCGTGTCAGCGGCCATCATCAGCGCCGCGATCAATCCGGCCGTCGCGCGTTCGCCCTCGAACGGGGTCTCATGGCGTTGAAGGATCAGCAGACCGGCGCTCTGCCAGCGATCGAGTTCGGCGGCGACATCGGCATAGCCGGCCGCACCGGCCGGGTGGATGACGCAGAGCCGCGTGAGATCCGGTGGCGTGGCGAGCGACCGCTGTCTGTCGAAGAGCGCTTCGCGCTGCAGCGTCTGCCGCAACTGGTCGACACGGAGTCGCTCGATGGACTGATGGGTCGCGGCGCTCAGTCCGAGGACGCGGGCCTGCAGATGCCAGCGCGGCGAGAAGGTGGGTTCGACGCGCAGGCAGGTGGTCAGTCCCACCAGCAGGGCGGGATCGAAGGCCGCGCCGCTCGCTTGGACGATCGCGCGACGCACCTCGTTCGCGAGAAACACCCGCAGGTGTGCGGTTGGCGCGCCGCCGCTGCCGTCACTCTCGACGAGTTCCAGCTGATGGCCGTAGGCGCTGGTCTTGACGGCCACGACCGTGGCCTCGATCCAGACCTGAGAGGGCAGACCGGCGAGCAGACTGCGTCCCACCGCGGCGAGAAAGTGCGTCAGGGTGAGGGTCGGGATGGCCTCTCTGAGCGAGTTGTTGGTCGCCGCATCGCGCAGGGACGCAACGGCAACAGAAGGGGGTGAGACGATCGGGGCGGCCGAAGTCATGGGAGATCCAGATGATGGGCGGAAACAAGGGAGGTTGCGGAACAGGGCTCAGGCCCGGCGGGCCGGGCGGCGATCACGAGGGACCGCCGCCCCGGCGAGGGCTCAGCGCTCGATGGCCTTGGCGGCTCATCGGGCTCGGGTTGCCAGAACGGGAGCGGGCGAGCACGAAGTCGGCGATGATGCCCTCGATGAGATCCGCGAAAGCATCGGCGTCCCACCGTGGCGACAGACGCACGAGCTCGCAGGCCGTCTTGAAACCGGATTTATCCTGCTTCAGCGTGAAGCGTTGCAGGCGACCGATGTCGAAGCCGCGACCGATGCATGCGAGGCGAAACGCCGGCTGCGCCGCGATGGTCGCCAGGGACACCGACCACAGGTGTTCGGTGAGGGCGATGTCGAAGGCCTCATGGGTCATGCCGGCCGGGAGAAGGACCTGGAGCGCATTGCCAAGACCCGAGACCGGGCTGTTGGTTGGCCGGGGACCATGCAGCGGCAGGCTGGCGGCACTCCAGCAGTCGAACTCAGGCTCGGCCACGACCTCATGGCCCAGCCGGCGATAGGAGGCGTAGCCCGCGTCGTTCAAGCTGCGCATCCGCGCGGCGATCGCCGAGGCGCTGGTCGATCCAGCCTTGTAGAACGTGCTGTGGATCTCCTCGTAGATCTGCGCCATGCCGCGGCAGCCCGCGACATACGCCAAGGCCGTGCCACCGCCGCCCGCGATTGCGCGATAGGCCGCGGAGGCAAACAGAGCGGTGTCGACGGGCGGGGGTGCCAGGCGGCCGCGCCGCGGGCTTGCGCTGGCCGGCAACGGCAGCAGGCTGAGTTGCTGCGGCTGCGCGACGTGCTGTGTGACCGGCTTGCTCTCCGGCGCCGGAGCCAGAGGAGGAGCTGCTTCGGGCTCGAGAGAGGGCTGCGGCGCGGCTGCCGTCAGGGCCAAGCGGGCCTGCTCGAAGGCATTACGATCGTTGGCGCTGAGGGCCAGCCAGGATGCGAGGGCGTTAGAGGTCTGCGTGTTCATGATATGTTCCTTTGTTGAGTTGAGTTGTGCTGTGTGGAGGGAGTTCGGGATCCGGTCGGCGCAGAGCGCGTCAGCCGGGTTGTTGGTGGAAAGGTCAAGAAGGGGGAGAAGAAGACAGTCTGACCGTGAAACGGACACTTGCATCATCAGGATCGAGGTCGGGATCACCCAGGATCGGCGTCTCCGCCACGCGGATCGAGCCCGCTCCACCCGGCTCTTCTGCTGCAACCGTGTCAGACCAGCAGGTCGTCCACGGGCTGCAGGCGGGCCATGTCGGCCGTGATGGCCGCTTCGACCATCGCGAGCGTGTTGTCGCCGAGATCGTTCGTGCGCAGCCACGCCGCAACGAGCGTCT
>NZ_JAMOIM010000092.1 GCF_026130545.1 Lichenifustis flavocetrariae
CTTGGGCGGCTTACCGACGCCGGCTATGAGCCAAGACGCGCGACCGGAGCCGGCCGGCGTCCGTAACCCTTCACCAAACCTGGTCATTCATCGAACTGACAGCAAATCTCAAAAGCGGTCGTAGAAATTTCTATGGACGTCTTTGTCCGTCCTCAAACGTGGGCCCATGATTGTGTCCACCACCTCGGGGCGGTTCACGTCGAGCGCGCCACTCCAATTGCCCCCGAGCGCCTTGAACAGGGCGATGTAATCCTCAGTGAGCGAGACCTGGTTCTGGATGAACGTATCCTGCGCCTCATAGAGCGAGCGCTCGGCATCGAGCACGTCGAGGAACGCGGTGGAGCCTTGTCGATACAGGACGCGGGCGATGCGCGCCGCTTCATTGTAGTTGTCCGCCGAGCGACCCTGCTTTTCGGTTTGCAGGCGTTGCCGTGAGAGCGCCACGAGGGCGTTCTCGACATCCTCCATGGCCGAGAGCACCGCGGCCCTGTAGGCTGCGTCATACTGGTCGCGGACGGCTTTCTGCGCCGTGACGGCGGCGCGGCGCTTGCCGGCGTCCAAAATCGGAACGGAGGCCGACGGACCGAAGGACCAGGTCCGTGACGACGCCTTGGTGATGTCGCCGAGCGTGAATGCGCTCACGCCGACCGAGCCGCTCAGCGTCACGTCGGGATAGCGTTGCGCTTCTTCGACGCCGACCTGCGCCGTCTGCTCGGCCAACTGCCGTTCTGCCTGGGCGACATCGGGGCGAGACCGGATCACGTCCGCCGGAATACCGACCGCCACGCTGCTCTTGGGCACGGGCAGCGGGCGCGGGTCCGCCATGTCCGCCAGCACCGCCTCCGGTCCGACCCCGAGCAGCACGCCGAGTCGATGTACGGTCTGACGGTAGCTGCTTTCCAAGGCGGGGACGTTGGCTTCCGTGCTGAGCGCGAGGGCCCTGGCCTTGGCGAGATCGGCGCCTGTGCTGACGCCCGCCGCGAACTGCTTTTCGGTCAGCGCGACGGTCTGCCTCTGCGACGCTGCGCTTTGGCGGGCAAGCGCGATACGGGCCTGATAGCCGCGCGCGTCCACGTAATAGCGCGCCACGTCGGCGACCAGCGTCAGCAGCGTCGAGCGCAATCCGTAGGCGGCCGCCTCTGTCGCGTCGTCCTTCGCCTCGACGGACCGAGCGTTGCCACCAAAGAGGTCGAGGTCCCAACTTGCGTCGAAGTCGGCCTGAAACAGGTTGGATGTGGACGCCGGAAACCCCACCGCCTGGGCGGCCGTGCGGGATCTCTGCGCGCTGCTCGAGGCATTCAGGTCTGGCAGCAAGCTGGCCGCGGCTTCGTCTCGCAACGCCCGGGCTTCCCGCACGCGCGCTTTCGCCGTCGCGACGTCTAGGTTGCCCGCGACGGCCCGCGCGACGAGTTTCGGCAAGAGGCGATCGCCGAAGCGCTCCCACCACGCGGCCAGTTCGACCCGTCCCGCGCGGTGACCCTCCCGCTCGGCCCATCGGGCCGGAATCGCCATGGCCGGCGTCTTATAGTCCGGGCCGACCGCACAGCCGGACAGGCCAGCGCCAAGTGTCATGGCGAACGAGAGGGCTCGGATCCGGAACGACATCGGCGTCTCAGGCGGCGCGATCATGCATGACGGCTGGTGCTGTGAGGGGGGGCGCCAGGGCCTGGGGCGCATTCTCTAGAAACAGGCGCGCCAGAAGGCCCCCCGCTCGGCGCTGCAACCCGTGCATTAGGCTGAACACTACGGGCACGTAGACGAGGCTCAGCACGGTCGAACTCGCGAGGCCGCCGATCACCGCCACCGCCATCGGCGCGCGCGACTCGGCGTCGGTGCCATAGCCGAGCGCGATGGGCAACATGCCGCCGCCCATGGCAAGCGACGTCATGATGATCGGCCGCGCCCGCTTGCGCGCCGCATCGAGCAGCGCCTCTTGGATCGGCAGGCCGGTGTCGCGCAGGGCCATGAGCGCGTAGTCGACCAGCAGGATCGAGTTCTTCGCCGCAATCCCCATCAGCATGAGGAGGCCGATCAAGGCCGTGATGGAAAGCGCGTAGCCGCAGAGGTAGAGCAGGCCCAGTGCGCCGCCGAACGAGAGCGGGAGGGCCACCAGGATCGTGAGTGGCTGAATGAAGCCGCCGAACAGCAGCACGAGCGTGAAATACATCAGCACCACACCCGTCACGATTGCGGTCGCGAAGCCATGGGTGGTTTCCCCGAGCCGTTCGGAATCACCGCTTTTCTCTTCGTGGACCCCGGCCGGCAGGTCGCGCATGGTTGGCAGCGAAGAGATGGCCGTGCCGGCTTCCCCGAGCGTGATGCCGTCCATCGCCGCCTCGATCGCCATGCTGCGCCGACGATCGAAGCGCGTGATCTCGCTTGGACCAGCCGCAAAGCCGATGTCGGCCACCGAGCCCAGCGGCACCGTCGAGGACGACCCAGCCACGGGAAGGTTGGCCAGCATGGCCGGATCGCTGCGCGCGTGCTCGTCGAGGGACACCACGATCGAGAGCTGGCGGTCGGCCAGGTTGAACTTGGGCAGGCTCTGGTCGATGTCGCCGACCGTCGCGATCTTGACGGCATCCGCGATGGCGCTGGTGGTCACGCCGCGTTCGGCCGCCTGGTCGGTCTTAGGCGTGATGACGATCTCGGGTTTCGCGAGGCTTGCGGTCGAATAGGGATTCATGATGCCACGCACGCCGCGCATCTCGACCTGCAACTGGTCGACCACGCGCGACAGGGCGGTGGGATCGTCGCCGACGAGCGTGACCGTCAACTTGGCGCCCGACTGGCCGTCCGCCCCGAACTGGATGCGCGCACCGGGAATTGCGCGCAGCCCCTCGGTGAACAGTTTCTCCAGTTGCTGCTGGCTGCGGCCGCGCTTGCCGCGCGGCTTGAGGTTGATCGTGACGGTCGCCGTATTCACCTCGCCCGCGGAGTTGGCCGCGCCGATGCCCGCCTGCGTTTGCGCACCCTCCGTCGCGTAGACGGTCGTGACCTCCGGGTAAGCGCGAAGGATTTTGTTCATGGCCAGAACAACGGCGTCCGTCTGGTCGAGCGTCGCGCCGGGCGGCAGGGTGACGGAGGCCAGCGACCGGCCACGGTCGGCGGCGGCCATGAAATCGACGGGAAGGCGTGTCGCTAGCCCCATCGATCCGGTGAAGAACAGGAGCCCGAGGACGACCGTGATCGCGCGGTGGCGCAGGGCGAGGCGGAGCACGGCCAGATAGGCGGGAAGCCAGACCGGCTGTTGCTCCTCGTGCCCGTCCGCCCGAACCAGATAAGCCGCCATGAGCGGGGTCAGCATCCGGGCGACCAGCAGCGAGAAGGCGACCGACACGCAGGTCGCGAGCGCGAAGGCCGCGAAGATCTTGCCCGGAATGCCAGCCATGAAGGCGACGGGAAGAAAAACCGCGATGAGCGTGGCCGTCGTCGCCACCACGGCGAGGCCGATCTCGTCGGCAGCCTCGATCGCGGCTTGATAAGCGGTGCGGCCGCTGCCGCGCATGTGTCGCACGATATTCTCGATCTCGACGATCGCATCGTCGACCAGAATGCCGATCACGAGCGAGAGGGCGAGCAGCGTGATGGTGTTGAGCGAGATGTCGTACCAATCCATCACCGCGAAGGTCGGGATCAGCGACAGGGGCAGCGCAACCGCCGACACCAGCGTCGCCCGCCAGTCGCGCAGAAAGATCCAGACGATGCCGATCGCCAGCAGCGCGCCGATCCACAGGGTCTCGACCGAGGCGTCGTAGGCGTCCTGGACGAAGCCGGTGCTGGAGGTGACCTCCTCGAGGTGGAGGCCGGCATCACTCGCGTTCATCGATGCCACGGCCCTGCGCACCCCCTTTGCGACGTCGACTTCGCTTGAGCCCATGGTGCGATAGACCGAGAAGGCCACGACCTCGCGACCGTCGAACCGTGCGCGTTGCCGAGCCTCCGACCAGCTGTCATCGAGCCGGCCGAGATCACGCAGCCGAATGGCGGTGCTGCCCGTTCCGGAGACGGCGACATCCGCCAGTTGGCTGAGCGTGGTGGCGCCGCCGACTGTCCGCACGGTCTGCTCGCGCCCGCCGACATCCATGCGGCCGCCGGGCTGGTCGACGTTGACGCCGGCCAGGGCCTGGCTGAGCTTGGTGGCCGTCACACCGAGCGCCATCAGCCGGTCGGCGTCGAGCCGCAGGCGGATCGCGCGGTCGACGCCTCCGGCCCGCTCGATCTTCGATACGCCCGTAACGCCGAGCAACGTCTTGGCGATGTCGTTGTTGACCAGCCAGCTTTGCGCCTCGATCGTTTTGTTCGGCGCGTCGAGAGCGAAGGTCAGGATCGCATTGCCGGTCGAGTCGACACGCTGGACGACCGGCTGCTCGGCCGCAGCCGGCAACTTGCTCTGCACGCTCGACACCGCATTGCGGACGTCGTTCGTCGCGCGATCGATATTGGCGCTGATCAGGAACTGCACCGTCGTCACCGACGTGCCCTCGCTGACCGTCGAAGAGATGTGATCGATGTTGCTAATCCCCGCGAGGGCATCCTCGACGATCCGCGTGGCCTGAGTTTCGAGCTCGCTCGGGGCCGCGCCGGGCTGAGACACGGTGACCGTGACCGACGGAAGGTCGATGTCCGGCAGGTTGTTGGTGCGCAGGCCGGAAAAGCCGAGAAGACCGGCCAGCGTCAGTCCGAGGAACAGGACGATGGTCGATATCGGATGGCGGATCGACCAGGACGAGAGGCCGTTCGTCATGGACTTGCCATCGCACTGGCGTCGAGCGAGGCCTGGACCCGAACGCTGTCGCCGTCGTGGAGGAACCCGGCGCCCGCCGTCACGACGCGCTCCCCTGCCGCCACGCCGCTTCCGACGACGGCCTCGCCATCCACCCGTGCCGTGACGACGAGGGACCGAAGCCCGACCTTGTCGTCGGGGCCGAGCACGAAGGCCGATGCGGCGCCGTTCGGCCAGACCAGCGCCCGTTCGGGCACGACGAGCCTGCGGCTCGTCTCCACCTCGATCGAGACCGAAGCGAACATGCCCGCGCGAAGCGGGCCACCGGACGGCACGTCGACATAGGCGATCCCGAGGCGGGTCGAGGCATCGACCTTAGCGGCGACGTCCCGCAGGGTTCCGGTGATGATCGACCCATCTGGTCCGCTCACCCGCACAGACTGTCCGGCCTGGAGCGCGCCGAGCTCCCGTTCGGGAACCTTGGCCTGCACCTCCAGCCGACCTTCGCGGATGAGCCGGAGCAGTTCGGTGCCGCTCTGGGTGACCGTCCCGAGCCTCACCGGCTCGGTCGAGACGCCGCCGCCCGCCGGCGCCCGGACAACGGTCTGGTTGAGCTGCGCCTGCAACTGATCGAGCGAGGCTGCTGCCTGATCGAGCTTGGCCTGACTTGTCAGGATCGCCGTACGCCGCGTCTCGACCGCCTCCTGGCTCATCGCCTTCTGCACTACAAGGGCGTCGCCTCGGGAGGCTTCCTTCCTGGCGGACTGCAGATTGGCCTGAGCCTCGGTCATGGCCGCCTTCTGCTGGGCCACCTGCGCCTGCAGGACGCGGTCGTCGAGCCGAATCAGCACGTCGCCGACCTTGACGACATCGTTCTCCTTCACGCGGACCTCGATGACGGCGAGGCCGCTCGCCTGCGCATCGACCGCGAGCTCCTGCCAGGGCATGACGGTACCGGTCGCCGACACACGCCGAGGGACGTCCTTTTCCGTGACGGCGGCGACCGCGACGGTCTGCGACGGCCGATTGATGTCCGTGGCGGTCGCGGACGGCTGCGCCTCGGGCTTACAGGCCGCAAGGCACAGGGCCAGGGTTGCCCAGACGCTTCGCCATGCCCGTCGATACGCGACCCGTCCCACCAATCCCTCGATCCTCCCTGCTTCCGGCCGATCCGCATCCGCCGCGCTCCTGCTTGAGCGCCACCCTGCCGGCCAAGGATTGCTGCGATATCTGCGAAGATTGCCGAATGTTGCCGGCTCGAGGACGATTGATGTCCGAACGTTGCTGCTGAAGATCGGCAGCCTTTTGCTGCGATATTGGCCTCGCGGCTGGCAGCCACCTCGGCTTACGATGCCGCTTCGAGGAGGTTGTCACCGTGCCAAACCCACCGACCGTGCTTGTGGTCGACGACGACGAGGAGATTCGGAGCCTCCTGGCCCGGTATCTGGTCACCCAGGGGTTCGGCGTGCGCGTCGCGTCGGACCGCAGAGGGCTTCACCAAGTGCTGGAGCGGGACGGTGTCGACCTCGTGGTCCTCGACGTCATGCTGCCCGACGGGTCGGGGATCGAGATCTGCCGCGATCTACGCGCGCATGGATCGACGGTTCCCATCATCCTGCTGACGGCGCTGAAGGAGGAGGTCGATCGCATCATCGGCCTCGAGGTCGGCGCCGACGACTACCTCGGCAAGCCGTTTAATCCGCGAGAGCTGGCGGCCCGCATTCGCGCGGTGCTCCGCCGGCACGGCGCGGTCCCCGAAGTGGCCACACGCCTGTACCGCTTCGAAGGTTCCAGCCTTGAACCCTCCGCGCGCCGCGTGACAACTGCAGGCGGGCACGAAGTAGAGTTCACCGCGGCCGAGTTCGACCTGCTTCACACGTTTGTGGCGCGGCCAGGCCGCGTCCTCGCACGCGACCAGCTGCTGGACCTGACCCGGGGTCGCGACGCCGATCCCTTCGATCGCTCGATCGATGTGCTGTTGAGCCGGATCCGCCGCAAGCTGTCCGACGAAGGGGGTGCACGCTTCATCAAAACGATCCGCAACGGCGGCTATCAGTTCGTGGCGCGCGTCGAAGCCTCGGGGACCGGTCCTTGAACTCGCTCAGGGTCAGGATCGCCGCCGTGCTGCTCGCCTCGATCGCGCTGGTGATGTGCCTGGCGACGCTCGCCGCAGTGCTGGTGGGCCGTCGCAACGGTGCGGAGCACGCCGCCCGTTCCATCGCGGCCCAAATCAGCTATTTTGGCCATCTAGCCCAGGCCAATCCAGATCAGGCCTTTGAAACGAAGGCTCCCGTCACCGGCGCAAGTCTCGTCGAACTACAGGCAGATTTGACGACCGCGCTGCATAGAGCCGGTGACGACTGGCAGGTCATCGTCGTGGAACCAAAGCGCGCGGCACAGCCGGTCGCCTCGGTCGAGATCGTGCCGTCCCATTGGGTCACCTTACCCATCCCCGATCTCGGACCACCCGCCGATGCGTGGCTGGTTCTTGGTGGTTGGATGTCGCTGATCCTGCTCGGTACCGCCGCCGTTTCGCTTGCCGTCGCCCAGCGTGTGACCCGGCCTCTGCTTCTGCTCGAGGAGGTCTCGGCGCGGATCGGCACGAGGGGCGAGCTCGATCACGTGCCGGAGGAGGGTCCGGCGGAAGTCCGGGCCACCGCCCGAGCCCTCAACCGCCTGAGCCGCAACCTGCATCAGGCCGTGGAAAGTCGGATGCGCCTCGTCGCCGCGGCCGGACACGACCTGCGCACGCCTCTCACGCGCATGCGTCTGCGGGCCGAGTTCCTCGACGAGGTCGAACGCGGCAAGTGGCTCAACAATCTCGACGAGCTCGAGCGCATCGCCGACAGCGCCATCGCGCTCGTCCGAGAACAATCCGGCGATCATGGCTGCGAGACGATCAGGCTCGACACCATGCTTGGGAGCATCGCCGAGGACCTTGCCGCGCTGCAACTGCCAGTGGTTTGTGACGCAAAGACCATCGTCACCATCAAGGGTCCGCCGCTCGCTTTGACGCGCGCATTTCGCAACCTCGTATCCAATGCGGCTACGCATGGCGGCGGGGCCCTCGTCACTGTCCGTGAAATCGGCGGACGCGCCATCGTGTCGATTGAGGACGACGGGCCGGGCATCCCCGATGCCGTCATTGGCCGTGTGTTCGAACCCTTCTTCCGCGTGGATCAATCGCGCCGCCAGACGATCCCCGGCGCAGGCCTTGGCCTCGCCATCGCGCAAGAGATCATTCAGCGCGCCGGCGGTGATTTGACCCTCGGGAACAAGCCCCAGGGCGGCCTTCGCCAATGCGTCACGTTCCAGTGCTGCCGCCGAGGGGTACCTGCGATCATCTCTCAAAATCATGAGGCGAAAACGCGCGGACGTGCTTCATAATGCTCGTTCACGGCGTCGTGCACCGGCCTTTCGATAGGGTGGTCTTCGGCGAGCTTCTTCCGGCCGCCGGCAGACCGGGGACGGCGCGCGGGACCGGCGAATGCGGGATCGCCGTCGACCGGCTGGCCCTCCTCCTGTATCCGCCCGGCGAAGACCGCCTTGCGAGAGGTTAATGCGGCTGCGAAGCTTTGCTCGTAAGTCCACCTTATGAGCGCTTGTAGCTGCACAGCATGACCCAGATCACCCTGCAGACCGGCCCGGAACGTCGACGACGTTGGAGCGCTGCGGCGCAGCGGGAGATCCTGTCGG
>NZ_JAMOIM010000093.1 GCF_026130545.1 Lichenifustis flavocetrariae
ACCGGACAGGTCGACTGGAAATACCAGAGGGACGCGGCCGAGCACGACCTGCGTCCCCTGTCCGGCGTGGTCGGGGTGTCCGACCAGATCACGCTCAAGCCGCGCCCCAGCGCGACCGACATCTCGGCCGACATCAAGCGCGCTCTCCACCGGTCGTGGTCCTCCTACCAGGACAACGTCTCGGTGAGCGCGACGGGCGGCTCGGTCCGCCTCACCGGAACTGTGCCCACCTTCGACGACAAGTGGGTCGCGGACGATACCGCGTGGCGCGCCCCTGGCGTGACGGGCGTCGAGAACGACATCGCCGTCGTCTGATCGGCTGCCGCCGGAGAGCGATCCTTCGGCGGCAGTCCTTGGGCAAACCAAAGTTCAACGTCGTATGTGTTTCACCCATACGTTTTGCTTGGAGCGGGCCAAGCCGCGTTTCGCTGCCGGCAGCCCGGAGACGTTGTCAGCCACGCCTCAATCGACGTCGCTGAGTGTCCGGCTCGGAAGAGCATGGAAGATGCAAGGTTAGCAGTTGTCTTCAGAGGTTCTCGATTCTAGGCGAGTCCACCGGCCAGAGGTAAGGGACGGCGCCTCGCGTTGCCGAGACCGATCACGTCTTTGTCACCCGTCAATGAAGGAGATCAGCGTGGGCCACTATATCGTGAAGTTCTACAAGACCTTGCGCAACGACACGGGCCATGAGTTCGAAACATGCCAGGGCTCCGTCGAGACCCTTGCGGTTGACAGGACGGAGGCAACCGTTTTCGCCAAGCACCAGTTCCGCGAGGCGGGCCACCTGTCTGACTGGTCACAGCATGCCGATCGCGTCGAGGTCCTCGAAGCCGACTTCCCGTCGTGACCTTGGCGGACGGGTGGACGCTCGAAATGGGCTCCCACCTTTCGGGCCGCTCCGTGCAGACGTCAACGCCCGCAAATTGGCAGGCTGGAACGATCGCCTTTCTCAAGACCATTGTCGCAGCGGGCCGGGACACTTCGTCGGTGACGGTCATGCAGACGCACATATCCATCATCCTACTCGCCGGGCATCGGGCGTTGAAGCTCAAGAAGGACGTGCGCCTGCCCTATGTCGATTTCTCGACCCCGGACCTGCGGCTGACCGCGTGCGAACGGGAACTTCGCCTCAACAGGCGGACCGCACCGGGCCTCTACCTCGGCGTCCGACGCGTCTCGCGACAAGCTGACGGAAGCCTCGCGCTCGACGGGGACGGCCCGCTCGTCGACGCCGTGGTCGACATGGTCCGCTTCGATGAGGGCTGCCTGTTCGACGATCTTGCAACGAGCGGTCGCCTAACGGCGGAATACATTGAGGCCCTCGCGCGCCAAGTCGCGGCGTTCCACGGCACTCTCGATGCCGACCGGCATCGGTCCGGTTCCGAGATCATGTCGGCCGTGCTGGACATCAACCAGAACGCCTTCGCGGGCACGACCGTCTTCGGCGAGGACGAGGTGGCCACCTTCTGCCAAATGTTCCGGGCTCGGTTGGCGACCATCGCACCGCTCCTCGACGCCCGAGCGGTCGCAGGGAAGATCCGCCACGGGCACGGGGACCTTCACCTGCGCAACATCTGCCTGATCGACGGCGATCCGACCTTGTTCGACTGCCTCGAATTCAGCGACGACCTCGCGACCACGGACATCCTCTACGACCTGGCGTTCCTGTTGATGGACCTGTGGGCCCGAGGGTTGCATGCGCACGCCAACCTCGCGCTCAACCGCTATCTCGACGACCTCGACGAAACGGACGGGCTGCCGCTGCTGCCGTTCTTCATGGCTGTGCGGGCCGCCGTCCGCGCGCACGTGACGGCGACGCAGGCCATGGGCGCCACCGCCGGGGCCGATCGTCTTGAGCGCGACGCCAGAACCTACTTCGACCTGGCGGTCGCCTTGCTGGAAGTCCGGCCGACGCGGCTGGTGGCCGTCGGCGGCCTCTCGGGATCGGGCAAGTCGACGGTGGCGGCGTCTATCGCACCCTTCGTCGGACCGGCGCCTGGGGCCCGCGTCATCGGCAGCGACCGGACGCGAAAGCGCATGTTCCGCGTGCCGGCCCGAACGCGGCTGCCGGCGGAGGCCTACCTGCCGGCCGTCTCGGCCGAGGTCTACGGGAGGCTGCGCTCCGAAGCCGCGCGCGTCCTGCACCTCGGGCACGGCGTCGTGGTGGATGCCGTCTTCGACAGGCCGGACGAGAGCATCGCGATCGCCGAAGTCGCCGAGCGGGAGGGCGTCCCCTTCCGGGGTCTATGGCTGACCGCCCCTCGCGAGGTCCTGCTCCATCGTGTCGCTCAGCGTCGCGGCGACGTTTCCGACGCGACCGGCGACGTGTTGCTGTCGCAGGTCGAAAGAGCCGTGCCGCCTGCGGCTTGGGCTTCGGTCGCTGCCGACGCTTCGGTCGAGGTGGTTTGCGCCGAGGCTCGTTGCGCGCTTGCGGAACTACGGACGCCATGATCGCATGGCCGCTGGGCGAAGTTCGTTCAAGCGAGGATCGATCGTTCCCGAAAAGGCCGATGAATGTCGGATGGCACGTCCAAGCTCGGCTGCACGGCGATCGTGCGCTGCCCTTGGTCCTGAGGCTGCGATGAAACTTCCACCCCAGCCGGAGACGAACATTCCCGTCGTGCCAAATCCGATTGGACTTCCACTGAAGCCGGTCGGGTTCCTCAAGAAACTCGGACCGGGTCTCGTCACCGGTGCGGCCGATGACGATCCGAGCGGCATCGCCACATACAGCCAGGTCGGCGCGCAATTCGGGTACGGACTCGCCTGGACGATGCTGTTCAGCCTGCCGCTGATGGCAGCTTTCCAGGCTGTCTGCGCGCGCATCGGCGCGGTGACCGGCGCCGGCATCGCCCACAATCTCCGGCGGCATTATCCCGCGTGGCTGCTCTGGGTCGTCGTCGTTCTTCTGCTCGTCGCCAACGTCATCAATCTCGGTGCCGATCTCGGGGCGATGGGAGCCGCCGCACAGCTGCTCGTCGGAGGATCTGGGCGCCTCTATACGGTCCTGTTCGGTATCGTCTGCATCCTGCTCGAAACGTTCCTGACCTACGCCCGCTACGCCGCCGTGCTGAAATGGCTGACGCTTTCCCTGTTCGCCTACGTCGCGGTTGCCTTCGTGGCGCACGTTTCGTGGGAAGCCGCCCTGCGAGGCACGCTGGTGCCGCATCTGGTGTTCGATGCGCCGCATGCCATGGCGCTCGTCGCCGTGCTTGGCACGACCATAAGCCCCTACCTCTTCTTCTGGCAAAGTTCGCAGGAGGTCGAGGAGGCCCATAGGCGGCATGTCCAGCCTTTGCGCCTCGCGCCACGTGAAGCGGCGTCGGAACTCGCGCGCATCCGGACCGACACGATCGCCGGCATGGGGATCTCGAACCTGATCGCGTTGTTCATCATCCTGGCGACGGCGGCGACGCTCAACGCCAGCGGCATGACCGAAATTCAGACATCGGCGCAGGCCGCCGAGGCGCTTCGCCCCGTCGCGGGGCCGTTCGCTTTCGTCCTGTTCGCCGCAGGCATCGTCGGAACCGGCCTGCTGGCCGTGCCCGTCCTCGCCGGGTCCGCCGCCTATGCGACCAGCGAGGTCTTCCAGTGGGTTGGAAGCCTGGACAGTAGCCCACGGGAAGCCAAGGCCTTCTACGCGACCATCGCTCTGGCCACCCTCGGCGGCGTCGCCCTGAATTTCAGCCCGCTGGACCCGATCAAGGCGCTCTACTGGAGCGCCGTCGTCAACGGCGTGCTCGCGGCGCCCCTCATGGCGGTCATCATGTTGATCGCCGCGAACCCACGCATCATGGGCCGGCTGACGCTGCCCTTTCCGATGAAGATCATGGGATGGCTGGCGACACTGGTGATGGCCGTGGTCACGATCGGATTCTTCGTGATCTGAGCCTGCAAGTGACGCCGTCCCGCGCGTCGACCCCAGCACGGATACTGGCGCGATCCGTTCGCCTAAAATCAAACCGCTGTCTGATCGGCCGAAGCGATAGTCGTGTCGGAGACGGAGCGGGTCCCTCTTTTTCTACTACGTGTCTCGTCAACCGTGCGGGCATAGCGAACCTGGGGTTCATGCAGGCCGGCCTGGAGGAGCGTTCGCCGGACGCTAACCCGGGCACCGGCGACGAAGACCGTCGTGTTCGCCCGCAGCAGCTTGTCGACGAACGTCTCCAGCGCCTTCGCCGCCGTCGTGTCGATCATGGGAACGTCGACCATGTCCAGGACGAACGTGCTCGGGTATCGACCGACGCGGTCCAGCGCGATGCTGACGGCCGCGGTCGCACCGAAGAAGAACGCCCCGCTGATCTTGTAGACCATGAACTCCGGATCCGAGGCGATCCTGGGATCGTAGGCCGGCCGCCTCCCTTCGTAGTCGTCCGCTTGGTCCTCGCCGACGAGCGTTCCGCCGTCCTCGACCTCGACCGCCTCCGCCATGCGATGCATGAAGAGGAAGGCGCCCAACGTGACACCCACGGCGATCCCGACCGTGAGGTCCTCGAAGACGACCAGCAGGAAGGTCGCCAGAAGGACCATGGCGTCGCCCCTGGAGGTGCGCAGCAGGCCGACGAACTCCTCCTTCTCGGCCATGTTCCAAGACACGACGGCCAGCACCGCGCCGAGCGAGGCGAGCGGGATGAAGGAGGCGAGCGGCGCCGCGATCAGCATGAAGAGCAGGACGTAGATGGCGTGCAGGATGCCGGAGATCGGCCCCTTGGCCCCCGTCCGCACGTTGGTCGCGGTGCGGGCGATCGTTCCCGTCACGGGCATGCCGCCGAAAATGACGGCCGCAATGTTGGCGACCCCCTGGGCCACCAGCTCGCAGTTCGAGCGATGCCTGCGTCCACTCATGCCGTCCGCTACGACCGCGGAGAGCAGGGATTCGATCGAGCCCAGAAGGGCGATGGCGAGCGCGTCGGGGATCAGGGCACGCATCTTGGCAAGATCGAGGGCCGGAAGAACGGGCGCAGGAAGGCTCCTCGGCACCCCGCCGAACGCGGTGCCGATCGTCGCGACGTTGAGGTGCAGGAGGCCGGTCACGGCGGCGCAGACCGCCACGGCGATCAACATGCCGGGCCAGTTGGGCCGGACCCGCCGCAGCCCGACGATCAGCGCGATCGCCAGGACTGACATCGTGACGGTGATGGGCCGCGCCGTATCGATCGCCGCCCAAAGGACAGCGAGCTTCGGAAGCAGGGCAGCCGGCTCCTTGACGACGTCCAGGCCCAGCAGTTCCTTGATCTGGCTGGCGAAGATAATGACTGCGATGCCGGCCGTGAATCCCACCGTGACGGGGTACGGGATGTACTTGATGTAAGTGCCCCATCTCAGGAGGCCCACGACGATCATGATCACGCCCGCCATCATCGTGGCGAGCACCAGGCCGTCGTAGCCCTGTCGCTGCACGATGGAGAAGATGAGGACGATGAAGGCACCCGCCGGACCGCCGATCTGGAACCGGCTGCCGCCCAAGGCGGACACCAGGAACCCGCCGACGATGGCCGTGTACAGGCCTCGGTCGGGGCTGAGGCCGCACGCAATCGCGATGGCCATGGAGAGCGGCAGGGCGACGATGGCGACGGTGAGGCCCGCGATCGCGTCGCTCTGAAAGTCGCGAAGGCCGTAGCCCTCGCGCAGGATGGTCACCAGCTTGGGGGTGAACAGCTCCGCGAACGTAGGCTTTCGGGCAGGTCGCTTGTCCATGGGTGTTCCTCACGCGGGAACGGCGGCATCGCCGGATGAGAGGCGGCAGTCGTCGTCAGGATTCAGTTCGAGCGTCCGCCCGGGCTGCCGTTTGCCGCAGGCGGACGCCGCGTCCGCCTGCGTCGCTGCGCATATTTTCGGTGATCAACTCGACGCCGGCCGCCTGCAAGGCCTCGACGACCTTGGTCAGGGTTTGGACTACCCCTCGCACGTTGCCGTCGCTGGCTTCCATGCGCTGGATGGTCGGCAGCGAGACGTTCGACATGCTGGCCAACGTCTTCTGATCGATGCCGAGGAGGGCGCGGGCTGCACGGATCTGGGCGGCGGTTACCATGGGATCGGTCCAAACGAGTTTCGACGTTTGATATTCTAGACGTGTAGCTTGATGGATAGAACATCAATGGTTCGATGATGACGTCTTTATCCAAATCGGGGCGCCCCGCTTGCCACGTGGCCCGCTCGCGCAACCTGAGTTCGTCGCGCTCGCCCGCGCTGACCAGGTCGGCGATCGCGCGCTTCAGGTCGAGACGAACCTGTCCCTTGCAGGTCCCCACATCGGATGGTGGCTGGACCTCAAGGTGTACAACGCGCCCATGTAGGCGCGGTCGATCAAGTCGATCGTCGCCGCGTCCAGGAGGGCGATACACTTCCCGCCCCCCACGCCTGAGGGGCCGTCGCCCTCGGCCGGCCAGCGACCAAGAGCCCGGCAATAAGCAAGGCTTTCGCCCTTGTTCGTCGACATATCGGACCTCCACGCCCTCGACCAGAGAAACACGTCCAACCTTGCACCGCTCGGTCAGCCGTCAGAGGCCGGTACGAAGGCCACTGTTTTACATCAATCAGAACGTTTAAATTATTTAGATAGATGCGCAAAACATCAAGATACCAATAAATTACTTAGCTTGAAGCTTGGATTGCGCCTGCCGAGTAGCCACGTCGTGGGGAGGCGTTCCGCACCCGGATCGTCGCGAGGACGAACGATGTCCATCCATCTCGACTACCCGCCGGTGGGACCGGTATCCGCCGCGCTTCATGGGCGATGCCCGCGATGCGGCAACGGCAAGCTCTTCGACGGCTTCCTAGATATCCAACCGTCGTGCGACGTTTGCGGACTCGACTTCGGTTTTTTCGACCCCGGCGACGGTCCATCGGTGTTCGTCTCGTTGATCGGCGGAGCGATCGTCGTCGGCTCGGCACTCTGGATGGAGGTCAACTACGAACCGCCAATGTGGGTGGACATGGTCATTTTCCTGCCGCTGACGCTCGTCGTTTGCCTGGGCATCCTTCGCCCGCTGAAGGCGCTCCTGATCGGCTTGCAATACCGCCACAAGGCCGAACAGGGCAGGCTGTCACCATGACGGCGATCCCTTCATCGACATTGGCATTCGCGCATTCCGGACCCGAGAAACGGGACGTCGGACGAGCGTTGAGGCGTGGCTTCCTCGGCCGGTGTCCACGTTGCGGCAAGGGCCACGTCTTCCGCGCTTTCCTGAAGGTGCGGGACCGGTGCGAGGTGTGCGGCGAGGACTTGCACCACCACCGCGCCGACGACGCCCCTCCCTACCTCACCATCCTGATCGTTGCCCACGTCATGGGGATCGCCATGGCAACAGTTCTCGGCACATGGGACGACATCCCGACGTGGGTCAACTTCACGCTTTGGCCTACGATGGTCGTCGTCCTTTCCCTGGTTCTGCTTCCCCGGATCAAGGGTGCGCTCATCGCCCTCCAGTGGGCGCTGCGGATGCACGGATTCGGCGGAGGGGATGAAACGGCTTGAGGCCAGGCGAAGGTCCGAGCGCGACTTAGAGTGGCTCGATCATGCGGCCCGTGCGACAGTCAGATCTTCGCCCGATTGAGAATTCCGTGCCGCCCGAGCAACCAAGTCTGGCAAAGGAAATGCTTCGAAACGTCATGTGCGCCGCGACGATCGCCGGCACGTGGTTCCTGATTTACGTTTTCGTCGGCGTGACGACGACATCGGCCGTCCTCGCCGCCATCCTTGCCGGTCTCATCCGCGTCCTGTTCTCCTACATGACATTCGATTGATCGTGGTCGTCAGCGCCTAAGCGGCGCGGCAGGCGAGAGACGCCACATCTGTCCGGAACGCAATTCCGAACGAAGGCGTCACGGAGAACGCACAATGCAGTGGTGGGCATGACAGCCCTCGTCACGGGCGCGTCGAGTGGCTTGGGCGAGGCGTTCGCGAGGCAACTTGCCGAGCGGGGTGCCAACCCTCCTGGTCGCCCGTTCCGAGGACAAGCTGAACCGGCTCGCCGAAACGCTGCGGGACCCGCACCGGGTGCAGGTCACCGTGGTGGCCGCGGACCTGTCGTCGACCGAAGTGGTCGACGGACTAATAGGCGAAGTGAGGCACCGTGGTCTCCATGTCCGACATCCTGGTCAACAATGACGGTCTCGGAGTGTTCGAGAACTTCCTCGACACGTCGTTCGCTAACCCGGATTATGCAGCGTGGGTAGGCGGATGTGGCGCAACCTGCTGAAATAGCGTATGAATTGGGTGTCGAGACCGAT
>NZ_JAMOIM010000094.1 GCF_026130545.1 Lichenifustis flavocetrariae
CCTTCTTACAACTGGCGTCTATTCGACTCATGCTGCGAAAGCTCTGCCAGAAAAAGATATGACTTCGGACAGACTCTGAGAGTGTGGGCGCTGGCTGGATGGTCTGACCCCGAATGAGACTGACCCCGTGTCGTCGAGGTGATCTGTCGGCCGTCCAGGCAGCACCTGCCGGTCGAGCGGGATGTGACCTCATAGGAGCTTGAGGCCGTTCATCCCGTCACGGTCCTGTCCGCCCGTTGGACCGGCGGGTCTCCACAACCGGCTTGGAGCCCATCCCCATGAGCGAGACCTTACCCGCCGAGATCATTGTCGGCATCGATACCCACAAACACATCCATGCCGCCGTTGCGATCACCACGCTCGGTGCTCGCCTGGATACGATGACGATCCCGGTCGGCGGCAAGGGGTACCACGCTCTTGAACTCTGGGCGCGATCCTTGGGACCGATCCGGGCGTTTGGCGTGGAGGGCACCGGCTCCTATGGAGCAGCACTGTCCCGCTTTCTCTGCGAGCGGGGACATGCCGTCGTCGAGGTCAACCGGCCCAATCGCCAGCTGCGATATCAGCAAGGCAAGAGTGATCCCCTTGACGCTGAAGCCGCGGCGCGTGCCGTTCTGAGCGGCCAAGCCGAAGGCTGTCCGAATATCCGGTTCGGGGACGGCGGAGATGATCAGGCACGTCAAGGTCGCTCGCGACACGGCGGTCAAGGCTCGAACCCAGGCAATGTACACGCTTCAATCCTCATCGTCACCGCCCCGCTCGGGCTCCGCGAGCGGCTGGACGCACTGTCCGGCAAGATGACCTTGCTTCGGTACGTCGCGGCGCTGCGACCAGGCCCTCTTGCCTCGACCAAGGCTTCGGCCAAGATCGGCCTACGCGCACTCGCCCGACGTTGGCTGGCCCTGGATGAAGAGATCAAGGCCTACGATATTCACCTGGAGCAGCTGACAAGGCAGGCCGCGCCCGATTTGGTCGAGCTGCCCGGAATCGGCACCAGCACGGCGGCGGAGATGCTCCTCCTTGTCGGAGACAATCCGGAACGCATTCGCTCGGTAGCCGCGTTTGCCAAGCTGTGTGGCGCTTGTCCGATCCCCGCCTCCAGCGGCAAGACGAGCCGGCATCGGCTGAACCGCGGGGGCAACCGACAAGCCAACGCAGCCCTCTATCGCGTCGTTGTCACCCGCATGCGCGGACACCTGCCGACCCTCGACTACGTCAAACGACGGATAATCGAGGGGAAGAGCAAGCCCGAGATCATCCGCTGTTTGAAACGCTATGTCGCCCGTGAGATTTTCGGTCACCTTTGCGCCGCGCCGCTTCCGGCGAAGACGGCCACCAACACCGCTTGACCAACATAGGAGCATCACCTCGTAAGCGGTGGATCTCCGCCATTGAGGTGCATGATGAACGAACGACTGGGTACGACGGAGCGGGCGGGTGCCGCGGAGCGACCGCCAGAGTCTGGCGCAGCGGCGCCCGGGCGCGGTGGACGGATGTCGCGTCAGCGCAAGACGGCGGCGGTGCTGCGGTTGTTGCGAAGGGAAGATCTTGAGGCTGTGTCGCGCGGGCTCGGCGTCACGGCCGCCACCCTCTCGCAATGGCGCGATGCGTTTCTGGCTGTTGGCGAGGCCAGCCTGTCGGCACGCCCCAAGGATGGCGAAGAGTTCGAGAGCGAGCGCCTGAAGGCGAAGCTCGGCGGGATGCTGCTCGAACGCGAGTTGCTCGAAGCCAAGATCGCGATCCTGGAGGATGGACGCCCTTTGGCGCGGCGGAGGTCGAGGCCATGAGGGCCGCGACCTCGCCATCTAAGCAGGTTGGAACGGGCTGGCCAACGGTTGGGGACTGTGATTTCGTTTTTTCAGTATGGTTCGGAGGCGAAGCATGGCTGGCAGGTCTCTGGTCACAGCAACGGACGATCAATTGGTGGCGCTCAAGGCCATCGCGAACGGCGTGGATCGCGCCGAAGCTGACCGCGCCCGAGCCATTCTTTTGACGCTCGTGGGCTGGACCAGTGCACGGATCGCCGAGGCTTTCGGGGTCCGCGAGGACACGGTGCGGCTATGGCGCAGCGACTTCATGGCGGATGGGGTTGGCTCTCTCAGAGCCAGCATCGCTCCAGGTCCTACGCCTGTGAAGGCCGCCGCGGCGCTCAGAGTGGCCGAGCCTCTTCTTTCTGCGCTAGTGGCAGACCGGACGAACTGGACGCTGGCGCGCCTCGCCGAGGAGATTGCAAGGCAGGAAGCGGTCACAATCTCCCGGTCGCAACTTTCCAAGGTGCTGCGTAAAAAAGGGGTTTTGGCTGGCGCCGGCCGCGCCACACGCTGAAGGGACGGCAGGACCCGAACGCTATCGAGCGGGTCGGTTTGAGGCTCAAGCTGCGCAAGGCTCAAGCCAGGGCCGGCGACATCGTGCTGCTGTTCGCCGACGAGAGCGAAGCGCTGACCCATCCCTATCTTGCCCGAGTATGGGCCAAGCGTGGCGCGGACCTCCGCGTGCCGGCTCCCGGCCAAGCCAAGAAAGTTGCTATGATGGGCGGAGCTTGCTTGAGGCTCCGCCAAGCATAGCTTGGTGGAGAAGCAAGCGGAGGGTCGCTCGATTGGGCCCGGCGTGAACTCATCGTCACCACGTCCCGCACGAAACGGAGCGCCGACTTCATCGCCCACCTCCAAGCCCTCGACCGCCTCTACGGCTCGAAGCCGGGCGTGGACACCAAACCAGTCGTTATCGTGCTCGACAACGGTCCAATCCATGTCAACAAAGCAACGTCGGCGGCACTTGCCGAGCGAGCCCATTGGTTGACCGTCGAGTGGCTGCCTAAATACGCGCCCGAACTCAACGATATCGAAGTTGTCTGGAACGACCTCAAGGCCCGTCATCTCGCACATCAAACCTTCACAGACCTCGATAACCTCGACAGGTCATCCATAAGGCCGTCGAAATGCGAAATGCAGAGCGACAATGCCATCCGTTGGCCAAGTCACGAATCTCTGCTTAGCGGCAAGCCCTATGGCATGGCCCTGGTCTGCCGCGTGTGGGGAACCGCTCGGGCGAGCGTCTATCGCCATCGTGATCCCGCGGGTCCCGAGCCGCGGCGGCGCCCGGGCCCGGTTGGTCCCATGCCCGATACGGGTCTGCTGGAGCGGATCAGGGGTGTCCTGTCAGCAAGCCCCTTTCATGGCGAGGGTCACCGCAAGGTTTGGGCGGAGGAGGTCCAAGGTTCCGACGAGGGTCACGTCCGTCAAGGTGGTGGAATTTAGCAGGGTGTTCACCGGCGCCTCGTGATTGGGGTCAGGCGGCGATGTGGGTGATGGCGACGGTTTGATCTTCGCCGCGGGTGGTCATGGTTTCGAGCGTCATGTAGCGGTGCTGGAGCTGCCACTCGTCATTCTGTTCCAGCAGCACGGCTCCGACGAGGCGGCGGATGGAAGCCTCGTTCGGGAAGATGCCGACCACGTCGGCGCGTCGCTTCACCTCCTTGTTCAATCGTTCGATGGGATTGGTCGAGTGGAGCTTCGGCCAATGGGTTTTGGAGAAGGCCATGAAGGCGATGACGTCGGCTTCCGCGTCATCCATCAGGGCGGCCAGCTTTGGAATTCGGGGCCGGAGCTTGTCGGCGACCTGGCGCCACGTCTTCGAGGCCGCGGCCTGCGTCTCCTGCATGAACACCGTCCTGATGGCGGCCGCCACCATTTGATGCTGCGCTTTGGGCACATAGGCCAAGGCGTTGCGCATGAAGTGGACGCGACACCTTTGCCAGCTTGCCTTGAAGACCTGCGCGACGGCGGCTTTCAATCCTTCATGGGCATCCGATATGACGAGCTTGACGCCCTTGAGGCCACGCTTTTCCAAGCCGCGCAGGAAGCCGAGCCAGAAGACGGCGGCCTCCGACGGGCCGAGGCCCAAGCCGAGGATCTCGCGCCGGCCGTCGGTGTTGACCCCAGGGGCGATTAGGGCGGCGATCGACACGATGCGGCCGTCCTCGCGCACCTTCAAGTAGGTCGCGTCGAGCCACAGATAGGTCCATTCCCCCTCGATCGGCCGATCGAGGAAGGACCCGACGCGTGCGTCGATGCCCTTGCACAGCTCGGACACCTGGCTCTTAGAGATGCCACTCAGACCCATTGCTTGGACGAGATCGTCGACCTTGCGGGTGGAGACCCCTTGGATCCAGGCCTCCTGGATCACCGCGACCAAAGCCTGCTCGGTGGTGCGGCGCGGCTCAAGAAAGCCCGGAAAGTAGCTCCCTTTGCGTAGCTTCGGGATCTTGAGATCGAGCGTCCCGAGCCGGGTGTCGAAGGCCCGCTCGCGGTAGCCGTTACGCTGCGTCGTCCGTTCGTCGTTGCGCTCGTAGCGGGCCGCGCCGATGCGGCCCTCGATGTCGTAGGCCATCAGGCGCTGCAGCACCTCTTCGGCCAGGTCCTTCATGAAATCGCCGCCTCCACGCTTCAGCAGGGCGTCGAGAAATGGCATCGTGTCGTCGGTCATCGTGTTCTTTCGGTTCGTGTCGCGTGTCGCAACTCGATCCTACCAAGAGGCACGGTAGCCACCCAAGGGGCGGCGGGCTCCGCTATATGCGGAGCTCCGCCCGCCGCCCCAGAGCCAAATTCTCCACCACTGAACCGGACGCTACCTCCGACGAGCCGAAGGCTCGGTGGAAGGACCTCCGCAGGGGAGGCTGCGCTTTGCCGGCCTGCGCACATCGCGGCACCGTGTCCTGCGGGTCATGCGCGAGCACGGCCTGCTGGCGCCCTCGCGCGTCGGATCACCGCGCGGGCCGCGCACCACGACGGCACCGTCATCCCCGAGACAATCGATACGATGTGGGGCGGAGCCTGCGTATTTCAGAGCATCATGGGCACGGATTTCACGGGATCATGGGCAGTGATTTCACGGCATCGCGGGCACCCGTTTTAGGGCGGTGATGCAGCCTCGACCGACAATCTGACCGGGTACTCAGCCGCTCGTTTCGAACACGAGGGGCCTGATGCCGACCGAGAGATTGTCGATGCGCCGAATACGCGATCTGCTGCGTCTGAAGTATGAGAATAGGTTGAGCAGCCGCGTGATCGCGGCCTCGCTGGGACTGAGCAAAGGCGCCGTCGGCGATTACCTACGTCGCGCTCAGGCGGCCGGGAGCGGCTGGCCCATCGACGCGGCCCTCACCGATACGGGGCTGGAGCGGCTGCTGTTCCCGGCCGCGCCCGACGTCCTGGCGAAGGATCGGCCGGAACCGGACTGGCCCACGGTCGACCGGGAGCTGCGTCGCTCTGGCGTGACCCGGATGCTGCTCTGGCAGGAGTACCGGGCCGAGCATCCGGACGGCTACGGCTACACCTGGTTCTGTGTGCGGTTCGAGGCCTGGAAGGGTCAGGCGTCACCGACGATGCGCCAGACCCATGCCGCCGGCGAAAAGGTGTTCGTCGACTTCGCCGGGGACACGATCGACGTCATCGACCCGGTCACCGGAGTGGTGCAGCCGATGAAGCTGTTCGTCGCCGCGCTCGGCGCCTCCAACTACATCTATGCCGAAGCCCGGGCCAGCGAAGGGCTGGCCGACTGGATCGGCTGCCATGTCGGCCTGTTCGCCTGCCTGGGCGGGGTGACGGCGATGATCGTCTGCGACTACCTGAAGGCGGTCGTCACAAATCCGGACCGCTACGATCCGGGGATCAACCGCTCCTACCAGGAGATGGCTCGCCATTACGGGACGAGGGTGTGTCCGGCCCGGCCCTACAAGCCCCGCGACAAGGCCAAGGTGGAACAGTCGGTGCTTCTGGTCGAGCGCTGGGTGCCGGCGCGGTTGCGCAACATGCGGTTCTTCAGCCTGGCCGAACTCAACGCGGCCATCACCGCCCTGACGAACGATCTCAATGCCCGCATGATGCGCGGCTATGGCGCCAGCCGCGCCGAGCTGTTCGCCGCCGTGGATGCGCCGGCGCTGAAGCCCTTGCCGGCGGAGCCCTACGCCTTCGCGGCCTGGAAGCGCTGCCGGGTCGCACCCGATTACCATGTCGAGGACGAGAACTGCTGGTACTCGGTGCCGTTCCGGCTGATCGGTGACCTCGTCGACGTGCGCGTCACAGAGCGGACCGTCGAGGCCTTCCACAAGGGCGAGCGGGTTGCCAGCCACGCCAAGTCGATCGGGCGGCGCAGCCACGTCACCGTGGCGGATCATATGCCAAGCGCCCACAAGCGTCATGCCGCCTGGACGCCGGCGCGGATCACGGCCTTCGCCGAGAAGATCGGTCCGGCCACCGCGGCGCTGACGCAGGCGATCATGATCGCCAGGCCTCACCCCGAACAGGGCGGAGTGGACCAAGGGTCCACCGTGCCGAAGGCATGGTGGATGGTCCACGTAGGGTTCCGCACCTGCCTCGGCATCCTGTCCCTGGAGAAGATCTATGGCCAAGCCCGCCTGGAGGCGGCGTGTCGGCGAGGCGAACTGATCAATGCCCGATCCGTCAGGTCGATCCGCTCCATCCTCAAGACCGGCCTCGATCGCGCCTTCCTCGAGCCCGAGCCCGAACCCCTGCACCACGGCAACATCCGCGGCCGCGGCTACTTCCACTGACCCTTCGCCATCAGGAGATCTCGATGCTCAATCAACCTGCTGCGCAGGCCGGAGCCTCAAGCCAACTCCGCCACAGCGCCTTGATCAACGATCCGCCCCGGCCGCGAAAGACAAAGACGTCGCCCGCGAAGGGCGAAGCGAGCCAGGGCCCCTGGCCTGCGTAGCAGGTTAGGGTGGCAAGCGGAGGGTCGCGCTTCAGGCCCTCCTGCACCAGCAAGGCCAAGCCCTGCATCCCCTTGCGCATGTCCGTGTGCCCGCTCGCGATCCAGATCCGGACGTTGCTGGCGACAGGACTCATCGCAACGCCCTCAGCACCGCCCCCACCAATGCTGCCGAGGCTTGCGCATCGATCGTCAGCCGGGTCCCCCCGGTAAGCTCGACCACAATCGCCGGGCTTGTCGGAGACGCTGGGGCGGCCATCGGTTCCGGCAGGAGGACCGCCGGCACGAAAGCGACATCGGACCGCCCCTGGGCCTGCTGGCGCCATTTGTAGATCAGGCTGGTCGACACATCGTAGCGACGGCCCACCTCCGTCACCACCGCCCCGGGCATGAACGCCGCCGACAGGATCTCCCGCTGCGCCGCCGCGCTCCAATGACGCCGACGTTCCGGGCCGGTCTGCAGAGTGATCTGGGTCATGCTGTGCAGCTACAAGCGCTCATAAGGTGGACCTACAAGCACAGCTTCACAGCAGCCTCACCCGCTCGCAAGGCGGTCGTCGCCGGGCGGATACCGTGATGCAGGCGGCGGGTTTGGTGGAGCGTCACGCGCTCAGAACGAAGAAGCCCTCCGACGTTTTTCCGTCGAAGGGCTTTTCTATCTTTGGTTGCGGGGGCTCGCAACCACCGACAGACGCGAGGTTGCATTCTCGATTTGTCGTTGACGATTGAATCCCAATCAAAGCCAGTCCTATGACGCGGTGAGGGGCGCCCCTCGAACGGTCAGCTTGCGCCATAGAACTAAACCGCTCTCGCGCTAGGGCCGGCGAGGTCGTGAGAACGAGGTAACGGCCTCTCTGGGCCTCTCTGGGCCTGTCTGAAGATCGTGGGGTTCACCCGTCTCGGACAGGAGTCCCCCCGATGATCCCCGAAGCCGTCAGCCCGCTGCGCCGCCGCATGATCGAAGACATGACGATCCGGCAGTTCGGCACCCACACCCAGCGCGACTACATCCGTCAGGTCCGTGAGTTCACGGCCTGTCTGGGCCGCTCGCCCGACCAGGCCGAGCCCGAGGACCTTCGGCGCTACCAGTTGCACCTCGCCTCGCTCGGCGCGAGCTATTCGCGCATGAACCAGGCGAGCACGGCGCTGCGGTTCTTTTTCAATGTCACCTTGAGCCGTCCTGGGTTCGGCGACCGCATGGCGCGGATCCCGACGCCCGAGCGGCTGCCGGTCGTGCTGAGCCCCGCCGAGGTGGCGCTGCTTCTGGCGCATGCGCCAAGCCTGAAGTGCCGCGCCGCCCTGAGCGTCGCCTACGGCTGCGGCCTGCGCATTTCCGAGATCGCCCACCTTAAGGTCACCGACATCGACAGCAGCCGCATGCTGATCCGCGTCGAACAGTGTCAAACAGCCTTGAACATTGACCCCCGATCGGCGTCCAAAACTGACCCCCTTTGGGCGTGCTGAGCCGGTAGCG
>NZ_JAMOIM010000095.1 GCF_026130545.1 Lichenifustis flavocetrariae
TTACAACTGGCGTCTATTCGACTCATGCTGCGAAAGCTCTGCCAGAAAAAGATATGACTTCGGACAGACTCTTAGGCCTGCGATGGGACTGGGTCGATTTTGATCGGGCCTGCCTTCGGCTCCCGGACAGCAAGACCGGCGCGAAGATTGTGCCTCTTGCGGCTGCGGCGCTTGCGCTCCTGTCGTCTATCAAGCGCGCTTCGCCCTTCGTGCTCCCGTCGTCGAAAACTGACGGCCGCATCGTTGGCTTGCAGAAGGTATGGGTCGCTGTCCGCCTTCGCGCCACCGCACTGGCCAAGCAGCGTGCGATTGAAGCTGACGAGCCTGTAGATCGCGCGCCAGACCTGTCTCGCGTAAGACTGCACGACTTTCGCCATAGCTATGCGAGCTTCGCGGTTGCGGACGGGGCTACGCTGTTCGTGGTTTCAAAGATTTTGGGCCACAAGCAAGCCCGCACAACGGAGATTTATGCACACCTTCACGACGATCCTCTGAAGGCTGTGGCCGACAGGACCGGGGCCAGGATCGCCGACGCGCTGCGTCTCGGCTCTGGACGCGAGCGCCTGCGCACGGCCGAGGTTGTCCAATTGTCAAAACATGTAAGTAAAAGGCCTGTGACGTCCAGTTAAGCTGTCTGAAACAGCGAAAATGAATGTATTTACATCCCGTTTTTTCAATCTTGACTTCGAAGCTGGCTCTTGAGCATTTTTATACATTAGGCCGAACATGAGCCGGACACAGGCGAGCGATTGATATGTCGAGATTTATTGACGTCTAAGATAATCCATATTTGGCTGATTTTACGCCGAATTGCTTTTGATAAGCTTGTTTTTTTACTTGAAGTTTGACTTGGGCGCAGGTTTGCACGACATTGAAGTCGTTGGCGGTCGCTGGCCAGTAAATGAAAACTGCGCGCACCCACTCGCCGAATATTCCGGTGGTCACCCAAGAAATGCAGGAGTCTTCCTTGCAAACGGATATGCATGTTCGCCATCACACTGTCCGAGAAGCCTCGGCTTATTGTAAGAGTAAGCACGGTTATCCTGTGGCCGTGAACACGCTCAACAAGCTGCGTACGTACGGCGGCGGGCCAAAGTTCAACAAGTGCGGTGGGCGCTTGATTCTCTACGCTGAACACGAGCTTGATGCGTGGGTCAGGGAAAGGCTCGGCGACGTTCTGACATCCACGTCGGCCGCGAAAACCGGGGAGGCCGCATGATGGCAGAGCGCACCACCAAGCGTCGCCAGCGACGCATCACGGTTGAAGAAATTGAAGAGGTCGAGCGGATCCGTATGAGCACCCTCGATCCGCTGGGAGAAACGGACGGAATCGAGGAGGTGCCTGCTCCGAGCCCAAGACTTCTGCCATTGCAAAGCGCCTATAGTTTTGGCCTGGAATGGAAACCGCCCGACTTCATTGTCGAACCCTTCTTATGCTCCGGAACGCTTTTTGGCCTCACGGCCGGCACCGGCACGGGCAAGACAGGTCTGATGTTGTCGCTCGCCCTTGCTGTCGCGTCAGGGCGTTCTGAGGTGCTCGGCCTGCCGAGCCGTAAGGGTCGGGTTGTTTTCGTGACGATCGAAAATCCCGCGCACGTCCGCGGACGGATGGTCGTCACAGCTCGATTCTTTGACATCAGGATCGGGAAGTTGGGAAACCAGTTCATCATCATCCGCGGCCGGTGCTCTCCCGAAGATCTTCTTTTCTCGCTTCAGCAAGTCACGCTGCACGGGCACGAGATTTCACTCGTCATCATCGATGGCTTCAGTGCGATGTTCGACGGTAAAGATCTGAACAGCGGCGTGGAAGGCGGAGAATTCCTCAGGCGCTTGCGGCCCATCACTGAACTTCGTGGGGCGCCTGCAGTGCTCGTTGCCATGCATCCAGGAAAAGGGGCTGGCAATGACGAATTGGTCCCCGTTGGAAGCGGCATGCTCCTCAACGAGCTCGACGCCAACCTCGTGCTTCGCCGGAACTCAGTCGAGAAGTGTGTCGACCTTCATTGGGCAGGCAAGATCCGCGGTTTGGACTTCGCACCGATCTCCTTCGTGCACGAGCTGGCAACGAGCCCTCTCATCTTGGACAGCGAAGATCGTCCTATTCAGATGCCCGTGATGCGCCGCCATGTGCCGAGTAAGCCCAGTCCGGTGGCGTTGACAGACACGCGCCCTGCGTCACCGCCAGCGCTGCTTAAGGCCATGATCACGCATCCTGAAGGCCCTCAACGAACATGGGCTGCCGATGTTGGGTGCTCCCAGGCGATGGTCGGCAAGCACCTCAAACGGCTTGAGCAGGATCACTTTGCAGCGTCCGAAAAAGGTCACTGGACCATTACAGAAAAGGGCCGCGAGGAGGCTCAGAAATGGGCCTGAATCTTGAACACCAGGCGGTGTTCAAATGGGTGCTTTTGAACACCTTGAACACCGGTGTTCAACACGGTTATCACGGACCCAATTTCTCAATCTTTTCAATTGAACACCGGTGTTCATGCATTGGTGTTCAACGGTGTTTGAACACCATGAACACCCCTATTGGCCCCTCTTAGGAGGGCCATAGGGGTGTTCAGGTGTGTTCACCGCGCCGATGGTGATCACCGGACCGAACCCAGTGCGAAGATTCTTGGCCTGGGGGATCGGCAGGAATGACTCAAACTCTTGATCACCAGGACAATAGTGACGACCTTCCCAACCCACGCGTCCTGCAAGATCAGGTGTTCGTCGCTGTCTCGGCAGCGCCTTACACGCGAAAGGATGGTGGGGAGACGCAGCTGGTCACTTGGCAGTCGAGATGCCCGACATGCAATGAGACGTTCGAGACTGTCACCCCGATCACCCTGGCCAGCTTCGAACCGCAGCGCCGGTGCCATGCACATCGCCGGCCTGGGCTGGCCGTCGCGCGTGAGTGGCGTGGCCGCCGTCTCATCGACGCAGAACCGCGCCGGCCGGTCATTTGTGAAGCTCGGGGGCACGTCGCCGGCATCATCTTGGCCGATGGCGGCGCCTTGGCGCTGGTCTCTACCGATCACGAGCTGATCGACGTTCTCGACGTTCCCTTGACTGGTTACGGACCGCGCATGCGGCCGCACATTGATGGCGCGCGTCTGTCGGCCATCTTCAGGGCCTGGCAACCGGCGGCAGCAATGATGGAGGTTCACGAGATCCGCTCGAACGATACGTCGCTGGCGGCCACTTCGCGAGGTTTTGCGCTTGGCATCGTTGAGGGAGTCTCCACTGCCCATCAGGTTCCGATATGTCGATCGCCGACACCCATCTGGCGTCGACTTACAGGTCTGCCGCGCAGCCGCTGCGTGAGAAACGCTGCACGGTACGCCGCCGTCGCCACGTGGCCGATGCGGGCCGAGTGGTTTCAGCATCCGGCCGGTGAAATTCGGGCCGAAGCCGCGCTCATCGCTCTTGCCGGAGTAATGCAGTCCTTCGGTGGACACGTGTCGAAGGAAGATCGGAGATGAAGCTTGCCCCGGGCCCGAAGCGCCGGATCGACATTCTTCAAAACGAGCTGGACCACGGCCGGATCTCGCCCCAGGCTTTCGATGCCGGCCGCGTTGTGCAGGACGTGATCGAGCGCGCCCATGCCGCGGTCGGCTCGCGGTGGGCGGATTTCGTCGACACGTCGATGCAGCCTGGCGCGGCCTCGGTCCACGGCCTCGATGCGGCACGCCAAGCGGTGAAGATGATGGCGCGGCTACGGCTGGCTATCGGGCCTGTCGACGCCACGATCGTGCGGCTTGTCGTCGGCGACGGACTTACGTTTGAGCAGGTCGCCACAGCACAGGGAAGGGCGGGCGCTCGGTCGGTAGCTTATTTCGCAGCGAGATTTCGCGACGCGCTTGAAGAATTGGCCAAAGCCTCGATCGCGGTCGGCAAGGTTTCAAAAGTACATGTGGATAACTATTCCGACATGGCCATTCGAACAGCGAGGCGTTGACCCGACGGGTGAAATGCTGAAGATTGGCATTGTCGAAGATTGACGCCCGGAGCCAGAAATGGCTGCCGGGCTTTTTGTTGGCCGTAGTGTTCCGCATCGTGCAGATCTTGCGCGCCATTCAGAACTTCCTGGAGCTCCTCATGTTGCAAGATGATGTGGTAGCCGGGGCCAAGAGGATCGCCCCGATCGTCGGCATGACCGAACGTCAAACATACCACCATGCACAGGCCGGCCGCCTTCCGGTCTGGAAAGTCGGCCAGACGTTGTTCGCTCGGCGGTCTGTCTTGCTGGCTTGGCTCCGTGAGCGAGAGGAAGCGGCCTCGCGGCTGAGTTGGCTGGGGAGCGACAGGCCTCGAACGGACCACGCGGCCTGACCGACAGCATGACTCAATTTTGAGCCATGGCCGTCAGATGACGCCAGTGCACGAGTGATCTTGAAGCGAAGCGGCGCTCGTTCGCCTTGGTATCGGGCTGACCATGAACGAACCCGACGAGTCCACTGATGTCGTCATCTGCGATGCCGTGATCGACATCATCCGCGCTGGCGATCCTGTCGCGTTTACCGTCGCGCTGAACGATGGTTTCCGCGCCCCCGCTTTCACGTTGCGCGCCATCGGTGGCAGCGTCCGCGTCCACGACTTCAGACAGGACTTTGTCGGCGACTACCCGACGATCCTGCAGGCCTACTGGGCCGGCGCCCGCCACCGCTTGGCCCTGATCGAAGCCGTCGAAGCCTGAACCCTTTTTGCATGGAGAACACGATGACCAACACGAAGACAATTCGCCTGTCGCGCACGCTCATCACCGGAACGCCAGTGCAAGGTCCGCTCGGCATGACGGGCCTGATCGAGAACCCGCCATGGACCGACGTCACCGTCGAGGCAAAGGAAGCCAACCGTCTTCTGGCCCTCTTCGGGGGACAAGAGCTGGTCGGCGAGCGCTGGGTCGACGTCGCGCAGGTCGACAATGGGACGCTCCTGTCGCCGGCCATCGGTGGCAGCCAGAGAGCAGCGTAGGCGACCGCCAGTGTGGCATTGTGCGGCGATCCTCCGAGGCCGTGGGCGTGCAGGCGCAGAGCTTAGGGACCGTTCAGAACCACCCCGGCCTCGTGCGGGCATAGGGATCCCGGGGAAGGGCTAGTCGCACCATGTTTTTTCAAGGCGAACACTGAACAGTGAACAGTCCAGGAATCAGCCTCAGCGAACTCGCTCGCCGTCTTGGACGAGCGAAATCGGGGCTCCACAAGTTGGCAGCCACGCGCCAGATTCCGCGTCTCGAAGACGGCACATTCGACGAAGAGGCCGTCCGCAGAGCGCTGAAGTCGAATCTCGATCCGGCCCGAGCCAAACCTCTAACTTGATCTAGAGGTGCTCACCTGACCGAAACCAGGTGCGCACCTCGTACCTGCGCACCTTCGTGCGGACTGCGGACTGGTACGAGGTCCGCAGTCCGCATCCTTCATCATCAGCAAGGAACACCCATGACCGACAATCCGAGAGTCTACGGCACCCGCCCTGACCCAGCGCAGGCGCGAGCCGATCACGAGAATGGCCAAGCCATTGCGGCCCGCCAATCTTCGGCGGGACAAATGGCCGGCACGCCCGATTTCGACCGAGGTGCCCGCGTCGCCCGTCAGTACGCTGTCTCACCAAACGGCGGAGGGGAAGCACACCCACGGGCCGCGCTCTCGAGCGACTTTGCAAAAGGCCTGGCAATCGGCCGCCGCATCGCATCGGGAGCGGTCGCGGTCGCGGTCGCCGCAACTCCATCAGTGCTGACACCGGCCGGCGCAATCCTGGAGCCAGTACCGACAGGAGTGGCCGTTGCCCCACCCAAAGCGGAACACCAGTCGACCCGAGCTGTGCCGCCGCCCACGGCTGAAACTCCGCTCAATGCCGCGCAGGTTCAGATCGAAGCGCGGCGCATCAGTGAGGCCTTTCACCGAGGCTTTCTATGAACGCCCGCGCCAAGCCCGGCCTAGCCGCCCCGGTGGAAGACTGGCGCACCTTGCTCGTCGCATCGTCGCCCTCGATCCCCGCCCTCGAACGCACGATCGCCGGACTACACGCCGAAGCGCAGGCCGCGGAAACAACCGTGGCGCGACTGCGCGACGCCCGCCGCGCCATTCTGCTGTCCGGCACTGACGACGAGCTGAAAGCGCATGACGACCAAGCTGGCGTCGCCTCCCGCACCATTGAGCGCTCTCGGGCGGCGATCGAGGAACTCGAGCTCAAGCTCGCCGAGGCGCGTGCCGCGAAGCAGGACGGCGATCGTCGCGTGGCTTACGATGCCGCAGCCGATCAGGTGACAGCCGTCCGAGCTCGGTTGCAAGCCGAGTACCCCAAAGCGGTGACGATCGTGCGCAGCCTGCTCCGGGCCCTGGCCGAAGCCGAGACGGCGCGCTTGTCGACGAATGCCGAACGCCCGGTCGGCGCCGATCTGATCCCCTCAGCGGAAGACTTTCGCAACACCGTCACCGTGCCGGCCAAGACCGTCTCGAAACAGCGCGTCATGCTGTGGATCAATCCGGCGACCGACATGCCGTTCAATGGACGCGATCAGGACATCATCGGCGATGACGGCAAAGGCGCCTCGCGCCTGGATCCGCCGGTTCGCCATGTCCTTCGGCAACGTGCGTTCGAACGTGTGACCTTTTACCCGGAGGAAACGGTAGCCGGGCTGCCGGACCTGTCGACGGTCATCGATCTGCCGGCGCTCTATCCCGGCGACGCGAGCGGGTACCGACCGCCCCTTATTGCGGACGGCGTCGCAATTACACGATCGGACTGGCAGCGGATGGTCACGTCCGCACTCGACCGCTACGAGGCGCCCACCAACCATGCGCTTCGCCTGCCAGTCCACGAGTTGCATCCCGTCGAAGACTGACGGCCGAGTTCGTCGGGGACCTTTCATGCGGGCGCAGCCGGCCCGCCCAATAGCGACAAGCTGCTCTCCGTGCCCCGGCGCACAGCAATGACGGTCAAGGGCAGCACGGCCGGCACATTCATTTCGAGCGCCATCGCGCTCCACATCATCGGCCCGACCGGATCTCGACGCCGGCAGTTGCCGAAGAACTTCGGTCAGTATGGCGCGACGCGCCAATCCTGATGAGAACACCGCGCTTCGGCGCGGGCACCAATGCGGGGCACTCCTTGACGGTGTCGCTCGGGTCCATCGAAGAGCCACAAGCCTCCCTCCGTGCCCCGCGATCCTTGGATCACCGCGGACAAGGGTGGCCAGACCCGGCATCAATTCCGCGCGCTATCGCGCTCCAAATCGCGAGGCAGATCGCATGACGACAACCAGGTCCATCAGCATCATCGGCTTGTTGCCGAGCATACCTTCAAATGCAGACGCTCAAAGGTTCTGGCCATACCAGAACCAGCATGGAGACGCGCCAGGCGTTTGGGGTTCTGCCGTCTTCCCGCTGAGCAACCGTCTCAGATTACGACTTCGGTAGGCCCGAACGACGTGGCGAAACGGGCAGTGGATCCCGCGGGAACGTACTCGCTCGTTTTCAATGGCAACTCGATCGATCTCAGGATCGAGGGTTCGTTCGGGTCTATCGAGGGGAGCTTCACGTCATCAACCGTGATCCAACTGGATCCGGGGGCGACCATCCATACGCCTCCAGATCCAACCGCGTCCGGATGGGGGCCTAAGGAAGCGTCGATAAATTTTTGATTCGCGACGAGGATTTTTGAGGGATTCCCTGCTGCGTCTTTACTTTGTAGA
>NZ_JAMOIM010000096.1 GCF_026130545.1 Lichenifustis flavocetrariae
ATGCCTTTTTGATCTCCGAACGGGAGACCATTTCCCCCTCAGGATCGGATCCCGCCCCGAGGCTCGGGCAATCTTCCATTCACTCCCATCACAGACCCAGAGGCGCTCCCGGTCCGACCCGAACGCCACGTCTCCAACTCCATCGCATCCATGCGCCGACGGCTCACGGCAGTTCTCGCCAGAAGCCTTCAAAGGTGTCCATGCTGCCTCGCGCGTCACACCACGCCAGACGATTCAATACCCTTGTGACGCAGTAAGACTAACGCATGAGTCGGAAGGCAGCCTGACTGGTTACGGCCAGGATGAGCCGAAGAGCGGCCGGACGGCAGGGCGCCCATAGACGACGTTCGGCAGCAGTTCACAACGTCCTGAAGCCAGTCGTTCACCCATGGATCGTATGCCGCCACTCAATAAACTTGACCGCACCCTACTTCACTGTCCTCGCCGCAGCAGATGAATCGCCTCTGGGAAACACCTTCACCCGCAGGCCGCTTCTGTCGGTCCGGTTCGTGATGCTGAGTTTCAGGCCATGCCGCTCGGCGATCGCCTTGCCGATGGCGAGGCCGAGACCGGTTCCTTCGACCCCAGCCGGCGCCGCGCGAAAGAAGCGGTCGAAGACACGGGCCAGCAGCGCCGGATCGATTCCTGGCCCTGTGTCGCTGATCGAGACCTCGCAGCCGCTTTCGGGCCCAATCGTGATCGCCACGTCCACAGTTCCACCGGCGGGGGTGTATTTCACCGCGTTGTCGACGAGGTTGCCAAACAGGATCTGCAGGTCGCGAGGATCACCAACCAGCGGGACCGTATCCGATGACGTCACCCCGAGATCGACCGAACGGCTTTCCGCAAGGGCCACGTGGTCAGCGACGGCAGCAAGGACGATGGTCCTGAGGTCGAGAGGAATGGACGCTTGAATGTCGGCGGTGGCGTCGTAGCGGGCGAGGCGCAGCAACTGATCGACGAGTGCTGCCGCGCGCCGGGCGCCGTTCCGAAGGTCGACGATGTCCTCGGGCGCGATCGACCGCGCGGGATTGGCGATATTGACGATTTGTAGGTTGAGAGCGGTCAGCGGCGTCCGCAATTCATGGGCGGCGTCCGAAAGGAACTTACGCTGTTGGGTCAGTGTGGCGCGCAGCCGCTCGATGAGCCGGTTCATCGCCACCACGAGCGGCGCCGCCTCCACCGGCACGCGCGCGAGATCGATTGGTTCCCGGCTTTCTACCGGCAGGCTCTCGACCTCCGTCGCAAGGCGCCGGAGGTCGGCCAAGACCCGGCCCATGGCCCAGCCGACGACCAGCCAGCCAATCGGAATCGTGATCAGGATCGGCGCCGCCGCCTGGAGGGCCGTGCTCTCGGCGATCTCCTGCCGCACCTCCATGCGCTGTGCCACTTGGATGCTCCGGATCCCGTCGCCCGATGCGAAGACCCGCCAGCGAGCACCCAGTGCGTTCAGCGTGGTCAGGCCGGAGCCATTGACACGCGGGATGTCGACACCCGGCGGAACAGCATGAAGACTCATGCCGGTGGCATCCCAGATCTGCACCACGAAGTCGTCTTCCGGGTCGTCGTGGATGCCGGGCCCGTCCTGCGCGCGCAGGCTGGGGCCGGCGTTCAGCGCGATCTGGCGCAGCTGTCCGTCCATGAAGCCATTGGCCTCACGCAGCGCCAGCGCATAGGCAATCACGGCGCCCGTCAGGCCGACGCCCGTGATGAGCCCGGTCATCCACAGCAGCGCCGTGCGTCGCAATGACCGCATCTCAGCCCTTCATGACCATCCAGCCCGCCCCACGCACGTTGCTGATCAGGTCCTTGCCGAAGCGTTTCCGCAGCGAGTGGATGAGCACGTCGACGGCATTGCTTTCCACCTCCTCGCCCCAGCCGTAGATCCGCTCTTCGATCTGCGAGCGGGACAGGATGGTTCCCGGCCGTTCCATGAGGGCGCGCATCAGCGCGAATTCGCGTGCCGAAAGAATGCGCCTCTCTTGTCCGAAAGCCAATTCGTGACTGCCGAGGTCGAGGGTCAACGCCGATGTCTGCAGCATGGGCTGCGCGGCTCCAGCGCGGCGGCGGATCACGGCCCGTATCCGGGCGATGAGTTCGCGTACGTCGAACGGCTTGACGATGTAGTCGTCGGCGCCAAGGTCCAGCCCGGCAATCCTGTCTTCGACGGCATCGCGCGCGGTGAGGACGATGATCGGGATCTGGTCACCGCCGGCCCGTAGCCGCCGCAGGATGTCGAATCCGGTCGTGTCCGGCAGGCCAAGGTCGAGCAAGATGGCCGCGTAGGCGCCGAGCCGTACCGAATTCTCGCCGTCCAACCCGCTCATCGTCCAGTCGACCGACATACCCTCATTCAGCAGCGCCTGGCGAAGGCTCCGGCCGATCATCGCGTCGTCTTCAACGAGCAGGACGCGCATCGCCGCTCGCCGAGGTCGAGTGATCTGCGTTGCAACGATCCGGCAGCAGGGGGAACCGATCCCGGATCACCTCTGCGATCCGCGTCAAGACTTCCAGGGGTCGACGCATGCCGCGCGCCGACACGAAAACCTCGGACAATCCGGCGATGGTGCCAGCCCCCAGGATATCGAATGGAAAGTGGACGCCGAGCGCCACGCGCGCCCACCCCACGGCAAGCCCAGTCAGGAGCAGGGCGGCGCCAAGCCAGCGCAGCCGTGGCACGGGGCGAAACGCGAAGCCGGCGGCGAGCGCGAACAGCAGCGTCGCATGGTCGCTCGGGAAGGAACTGTCGGCCGGGTGATCGAGCACGTTGGCCGCAAGTCCCACCATGAAGGGACGCGGGTGGTCGATCAGAACCGACGCGAGGTGCGCCATGAACAGCGCGAGGACCCCGGTCGTCCCGGCCACAATGGCGGCCTCCCGGTCGACCCGTTCGCCAAACAGCCACAAATTCAAGAGAATGACAGGGACGCTGTAGAGGGGCCACTGCGCCAGCGCCGACAGCCAGAACAGCGTGGCCCCGGACGGATCGGGGACGCTCAGCCAATGGAAAAGCATCTGGTTCGCGCTTGCCGTCGGCATCAGTGGCCTTGTCCTCTCGGAGCGTTGTGTTGCCGGTGACGGTAGGCAGGGCGACTTAGCAGAGAATGAGCCGCTCGCCGTGGCCGCTTCGAACCCTTGCTCATCGGCATCTAAGTCTGCCGCATTAGCTCTCGGCCCATCCTCAGACCGCCACGGCCTTCGCCAAGCGGTTGCAACGGTGGGCGATTTCCATGGTCCCGGCAACGAGCGCGTCCCCGACGCGCTTCAACAAGGTCCCGCAAGTCACCATCTGGTTCTGGATCGTCAAGGTGCTCGCGACGACGGTGGGCGAGACGGGCGCCGATCTGCTCACCACGAACCTTCGGCTCGGCCTTACCGTCACCTCGTGGATCATGACGGGCGTGTTTCTGGTGGCCCTGGTGTGTCAGGTGCGCGCCGACGATTACCGAGCGCCGCTCTACTGGATCACGGTCGTTCTCATCAGCGTCGTCGGGACGCTGATCTCCGACAACCTGGTCGACGGTATGGGTATCAGCCTGGTCACAACGTCGGTCGTCTTCGCGATCATTCTGTCGATCGTCTTCGCGGCCTGGTACCGCAGCGAGGGCACCCTTTCCATCCATTCGATCGTGACGCGCAAGCGCGAGCTCTTCTACTGGGCCGCTATTTTGTTCACCTTCGCGCTCGGCACCTCGGTCGGCGACCTGCTCGCCGAACGGCTCGACCTCGGCTATGGCGCGGCTCTTGTGGTTTTCGCAGCCATGATCGCCGCCGTCGCGGTCTCCTATTACATCATCAAGCTCGACGAGATCCTCTGCTTCTGGGCCGCCTACGTGTTGACGCGCCCGCTCGGCGCCTCGACCGGCGACCTCCTGGCCAAGCCGCAGCTGGCTGGCGGTTGGGGATGGGGCACCGTCAACACCAGCCTGATCTTCCTCGCCGTGATCGCGGCGGTGGTCGTCTATCTCACGATCAGCAAGGCCGACCATGTGACCGTCGAGGCGGCGCAATCGTGAGACCCCGCGTGGCCGGACGGGCGCGCCCGCGGCCATGCGCCTCCAAGGGCGCGCCGCCATCACCAGGAAGACCTACCGATGTTCCGAATGTCTCTTGTCCTCGCTCTCTCGACCCTCGCGCTCGGCGGCGCGACGTCGCTGGCCCGCGCCGATTGCGAGAGCGACATGATCAAGCTCGAGGCGGCGCTCAAATCGCCAACCCTGACGCCCGCCGGCAAGGTGGCGCTGCAGGACGCAAGCGTAAAATCGGTCGCCGCGATGAAGAAGGACGATGACGCCACGTGCCACAAGGTGATCGCCGAGGCGCTGCCCAAGGCCGGCATGACGCTGAAGTAGCCGCCTGACCCGTCGGGGTCAGTTCACCGGCTCCGGCGACCCCGGATTGGAAAACGAGGCCTGCTCGCAGCGAAAGCGCGAAGCAGGTCTCGTCATCTTCGACACTCGGCATGATCTATCGCCGATCAGCCTTTCGCTCGCTTCCGGGGCGGAGGATCGATCACGCGCCTGCATGCTGGACTGAGGTCATGGGACCGCTCATTGAGGCAGGCGACGATCCGCGTCTCGTCTGGAATTTCCGCCATGCAGAGGCGGAAGACGTCGGGTTCGCAGGCGTCACGCTCCGCTTGGTCGCCAGCTGCGTTGGCAAACGATGTAAGCGCGGTCAGACCGACGGCAAGCGCAAACGCCGGCAGGGACACTCCAGTGAGACTCGGACGGCGCGCGATCAAGCAGCGCCGCCTTTGTCGATGGTGCCGATCAGGTCGGTGAGGGCGGAGGCACAGCCTGCCGTCTGTGGCTTGGGCGCCCGCAAGGCGTTGAGAACGCGGTCGACGGCCTTTTCGACCACACGCCATCTGGTGGGACCGGTGGGTTTCATCGTATCGTCCGCCTTGTCCCAGGCCGTTTCGAGGTCGGTTCCGCGCTTCTGGGCGCCGACGATGTCACCCTTGTTGACGAGCACCAGAGCGTCGGCCGCGATGGTCCTATATGGGGTCAGGTCGCCCAGGCCAGCGGCAGCGATGATTGCCTGCGACGCCGCAATTGGCACTGCCGCCAGCAGAGGTTGGCCGATCACGGCACCAAGAGCGAAAGCGGCGGCGGTGGCGAACATGGAGGTCGTCGATTGACGTTTCATGATGAGAGATCTCCGAAAGCGTAGCTCGGCGACTCAGCCGCGCGGCGTTGAGCTATCGTCCCGAAATGAGGGCAGCCTTAGCCTCACCATCGACAGTGCTTCGGCGGCCCTCATTCAGCGCTCATGAACCCGTGCTAGCGCGAGCTCCATTGAACCCGGCGAGAGGTAAACGCCCTGATCGAGACCATGATGACGGCCCTGGCTTCCGGGATCACCAGCCTCATCGCTGCAACAGGCTATGCGGGAGTTCTGCTCTTGATGGCCATCGAGTCCGCCTGCGTCCCGCTACCGTCCGAAGTCATCATGCCTTTCGCAGGCTCGCTCGTCCCAAGCGGTCGCTTCTGGATCGTGGGGCTTGCGACCGCCGGCGCGCTCGGCTGCAATCTCGGCTCAAGCATCGCCTATTTGGTTGGTGCACGCGGTGGCCGCCCCGCCGTTGAACGCTTCGGTCGGTTCGTCCTTCTCACCGCGGAGGATCTTGACTGGAGCGAGCGGTTCTCCGCCCGATGTGGCGGCTTCGCCGTCTTCGTGGCGCGCCTGCTGCCAGTCGTGCGGACTTTCATCGCGTTGCCCGCCGGCATGGCGCGCATGCCGGCGCTGCGCTTCCACCTCTACACCTTCGCCGGTTCCTGGCTGTGGTGCCTTGGCCCGGGCCTATGCTTGCGCCACCCTCGGCGAGGCCTGGGACCGCGACCCAATGCTCAGGGCCACGTTCCACCGTTTCGACCTGGCGATCGTCGTCGCAATAATATTCGCAGTTGGAGTCTTCGTCTGGCATCGGCTCCGCCGAGCAGTGCATTGAAAAGCGCCGTCGATGACGATCGGCTCTACAGCACCGCCCGCAACGGTGGGCCGTCGGCTCAGCCGCCGAGCTTCATCGAGGTCACCGCAGCTAGGGTGGAACTGGCTGTCGTGGACGCAGCGAACGCTGTGGTGTTTGTCGCCTTATAGTCGCCGTCGGCATCCTTCACCTCGTGTCCGACCCCCTTCGTCTTGTAGTCCCCGTCGGCAGCGCGGGTCGCTTTCGCGGCAGCCGAAGCTGGGACGGAGGTCGACGAAGAGGTCGAGATGGCGGCCTGCGGCAAGGAGGATATGCTGGTCATGATGTTTGATTTCCTGTGAATGTGACGGTGCCACATTGCGGCGGCTGACTTAGGTGCGAATGAGGCGGACCAAGAAGCGGGCGCTCGATATGGTGCATCTTAGGCATCGTACTGAACGCTTCGTTTAGCGTTGCTCTTTGCCGCCATGCCGGTCGCCTCAGACAGTGTCAATGTTGGCCGCGCCGGTCAGCAGCCGCCTGCGACAGATTCCAACGTTCAAGGAGGCTCCCATGTGGTGGAAAGCTACGAGAGCGCGAACTCAGTATGGTTGTCGCGCGCTGTCCTTAGAGCCACTTAGGTGGCGGCAGCGGGCAGCGTTCCGCCGCTGGAGGCGGACGCGGTGATCGATTTTGCGCTCGAGGCCGATAACCAGACCGGAAGCTTCGGTACTCTGACGGCCGTGCGTGGCGTCACCCTGCGCATTCCCAAGGGACAGCTCTATGGCGTTTTTAGCCCGAACGGGGCTGCCCTCTGCACGGAAATCAGCGTACTTTCTAGATGGCAGCTTGTGTTCTCCAGACCGTCGGTCAATCTCGGGAGCACGCTGTAAGGTTTTGAAGATAAGCTGATCGAACTCCTCGCGAAGACGCGCACTGCGGCGCAGTGAGAAAGAGGGCTGGCGTCAGAGCGGAGATCATAGATTTTTTGAGCTAGTGGCGCTCAAGTCTTCGCCAGTTCTCGTTGTACGAAGAACCGATCAAATGAGCCGTTGCCGTGAGTAGCGGCGTGGAACAATGCGAAGGCGGAACACAAACCGCCTCGATCTTTTGGAGGAAGCAATGAAATATCAAACAGGTTGCGCTCTTGCCATCGTTGCCGCCACGATCTTCATCAAGCCTGCCGGAGCCGCGACCCTGAAACAGATCGGCACGATCGCCGTTCCGGGTCAGACACTCAAGAACTTCGATATCAGTTTTGTCGATCAGGCGAGCGGCCTCTATTACCTCGCTGACCGGAGCAACAAGGCGATCGATATCTTCGACACGAAGAGCAACACCTTCGTTGGGCGCGTCGGGAGCTTTGCAGGCGCGGTGATGAAGGACGGCAAGATCGACAACGAGACCTCGGGGCCCGACGGGGTGCTGTTCACCGGCACGGAGAT
>NZ_JAMOIM010000097.1 GCF_026130545.1 Lichenifustis flavocetrariae
AGGCATGCGGGTTTCACTGGCGATCGAACGACGGTCATGACATCGTGGTCACGACAACCGTCGGCTACGTGTCGGCGAGAATGGCGCAAATCAGGGTGAACGGCGTCGAGATCGTGCCGGACCAGGAGCGCTGACATGCTGAGGACCTGGAGCATCCTGGCCCGATTGTTTGGCGGCGCCGCGATCCTGTTCGGCTTTTTCGCCGGATCGCATGCCCCGACCGATATCCAACTCGGGATTGTCACCACCAGCGTGATCGGCGGCGCGATCCTTTGCCTTGGCGGGGTTGGCCTGCTTGAACTGCACAGGCTGCAGGCCGGCCAGCGCGAGCTCATGGCGCTGCTGACGCAGGCATCGGCGTCAGCAGCGCGCCCGAATTGGTTTCCCCAGGATGGCCGAAACTGAGAGCCAAGCTCATGAAGTGCGGGCCGGCTCAATCGCGCCTGCGCAGATTGAGGATTAGTTCGCGTAAGCGATTTCCATAGCCCGAACGGCCACGATCTAAAACCTTTGTGGCTGAGCAGTCCGCATTCGGCAGTGACCCTGACGCGGTCGAAGTTGTCTGGTCCGTCGCTACAATAAAACGCCAGACAGGGAGTAAATTGCCCGGCTATCGAACCTTCCTGACACGAGGGGTGAAAACACCGTCGCCCCTCATGATGATAACAAACACCCGCAGCCCATCGCTTGTTGGATCCGTGTCATCAAACACCGTGATGTCCTCGATCAAGCGACCAAGTGAGAGAACAAAGCGGTCGGTTCCTCCTGCGAAGAACTGAGGATTGTTCGCGAAGGTGAAGCGACAGCCTGGCCGGGCGATCCGACTGATCTCCCGTTCGCCGTGGCCGTCATCCAGGCCTTCGGTCGTGATGATCGTCGACCGCATGCACAGGTCTGTGACCGTGTGCGAAGGAATGGTGTTCGTCAGCGGACGTGGCGGTCCGAAGAGGTTTTTCGTGTCGGTGACGAAATCTCGAAACCCCAGGTATTTTGTTTCTCCCTCGCCCCCGATGTTGATCCTGATGGAGCCCTGAGGGTTGATCGGGGTCCCACGGTGTTGGACACGCGTATTCTGGATGCTCGGCGCGGTCGGGCAATTTGAATGGTCGTGGTTATGCCCATCGCCGGTGATTTCGACGAGTTCACTCGCCCCGGTCGACTCCTCTTCGAAGATGCTCATTTCATCGTCGAGGCTCTGGATCGTCAGCTTGCCAACAATGTTATCGGGGACGATCTGCCCTGGTCCTAGAATCCGTCGCTGCTCTTTGTAGGCCTTCACAGCGGCCGCCGTTGCGGGGCCGTAGATTCCATCGGGCTTCAACAAGACGCTCTTTCGGCCGGGCCCCATGCTCAAGAGCGTCAGGGCGGTCTGGATCTTCGTCACGAAATTGCCGCGGCTGCCTGACGCGACGTGGGAAGCATCCGACACAAGGCAGGCCTCTAATCTCGTATCACCCGCGAATAACTTGGACTGGAGCGGCATGGAGCATCTCCTACAGATTCATCCTGAAAATCGGATTGGGATAAGGTGGGCGGGGTTCAAAAACTGGATCGTTGCAATATGCGTCGTGGGGCTCGAATAACCTCGTTAACTGGAACCCGATCATCCACGCAAGGCCGTCGGCGGTCAACGAAACGGACATTGGCAAACGACGTCCGCCGGCTGCAACTTGTCCCTTCGCATGTCTGTCAAGGATGTTAACCCAAACGGCAGCGATCGCATTCCGGAAAGGCTGGGCAGCGCACGTCGCGGCACCGCCGCCGATCATCGATTTGCACCCCGTTGCAAATATTCTGCTGGCTCGTCGCACAGAAGTTCCAGATCGCGTGCTGCACGAGCCGCGGGAAGCAGGTCGGGAACGTGGGATTGATGGTCGTGGCGTCGAAGCGGCGCGCCAGGCCGGCAATGATATCGGCGCATCCCCCCGGGGCGTAGCAGCCCGCGCCATAGCTGTGCACGGCTCGATGTCGCCGGAGCGCGCCGGTTCGGTGCAGGAAGTTATGCACCAAGGTGTCGATGGCGATGAAGCCGGCGCCAACCTCGACCCATCGTGGCCGCCCAGGGTCGCCAGCCAGCAACAGGTCGGCAAGCATCATTGACCACAGCTTGGCGCCGATGCCGTGAATGTGGGTCAGGGGCTCGAGCACAGCCGTTTGTAGGTCACCGGCCACCTTGACGGCCGGTCGGGTCGCATCGGCCTCAGCAAGCCTCATATTGAGCCAGGCGACCAAGTCGCCGTTGCAAACATCGCGAAGGAACAAGTGCAAGGCATAGGCGGCCCGGTTCAGCCCGCCCTTTCGCAATCTGTGCTGGGGTAGCGGACATCGGAGGATGTGCGTCGGCTCGGCACAAGTCCCCAGGCCCTTGCGATACCCGCAACCCTCGAAACTCCAGTGACATCGGAGCTTGGGACAACTCGGCGACCGCTTGAGCCCGCCTTCGATCTCCGCCCAGGTGATTCCGCCATGCTTGGCGTCCCAGGCAAAAGCGACGCGGTCCGAGATGCCTTGAAGCGACACCAGCCCGATCAACCAATCGAAGATCGCGGGCGTGTCATGGCGAGCGACAGCCGATTGAACACCGGCGCGGCGCAGGACCGCGGCGATTTGATCGAGATAACCGGGATTGGAGAGTGCGAGCATCGGGCGCGTGACCGCTAGGGTGTGCTGCCAAGCGGAATTATCGAGGCGAGTCATTCGGCGCTCCGGCTAAACCGGTCAGGCTCATAGCGCGCTGGCAACAGTGCCGGTCAAGAGAGCTGCATGCCTGCGGAAAGCGACCCGATCGGGTTAGGCGATCACCGATGCACGGCAATCGAGGCGGGTGGCCGCCTGAGTCGCCTGCCAGTCTGCCGGACCGCTTTAAATCAACCAAGAGGCCGGGAGCGTCGCGCCCGGCTTCCGCTTCTGAACTAGCTTTCGACCTATCAGAAAATAATCGGCTCGGACTTCATCTCCATTCCCAGACGACGTATTGTGAGATCGGCCGGCTCCTTGAGTTTCAATAGTGCGAGCGTTCCGGCTGCATGCCGGAGAACCGCCCACAAAACTAAAACTGTATCAACATTGTCGGACCTTGGCATTGTTAGCACTGGCGCCATGATATCGCGCGCTTTCATGCGAGCGGCTTCGACACGATTGTTCCAATCATCCCGGCGTCGGCGCTGTAAAATCAAATTTTGGCGCGCCAATTCCGCCCGTTGGTTGTTTTCCATGAGGCGTGATACATAATCGTCCATTTTAAAGCTCCGCTTTTGGGAAGAAAGATCTCTCCCACGGAGCCTTTACGTGACGACAATCAACTGTTTTCGCCGATCGATGAGGCGCGAGAAACATCCATTGGTCCAAGATCGCGAAATCGACAACCGACCATAGAAACGATCTCCCGATCGTGTCCGGCTATACGCGGTTTGATACCCTCAATAGGGGTTAGGGCGCAGAGCTGCCTGATGCGACCGCCACCACGGTGCCAGCCGCAACTGATCGAACTCCGAACATTTGTGACCTACCGACCACCGGCGGAATTCGGTCACAGCGATCCGCGCCACACGCTTTCATTTGCTCGCGCGGAGGACGCACATGGCCGCCCAGCGCTGGTTCCGAGCATTCCATATCAATGTAAGGCAGTCATGAGCCAGCCAAAATGGATGCCAATTCACTGCGTAGCAGCCGCGCTTCGCTGGATGTGCCAACGCCGCCGACGCTACCTCATCCGCCCCGATGCAGATCTCATTTCGAGGCCTGTATATGCACCCGCTTGACCAATCGGCGTGTCGATGAAGGTGAAAGCGCAACTACTGTAAGACCACACATACCGCACCTACAATATTCACAACTGCAGGCCTCAGACTACAGACATCAACACCCCACCACAAAACCAAACATCACCACACGATAGGTAGACTCGATGATAACGAACGATGAATTGATCGACGGATACACTCGACTTGTCACACAACGCCTGGAGATGGGATACGACGCCTATATCCTCACGTGTATGTTCAACCACATTCCCGGATCGACCAACAAGGTCGCGACATTAATGAGACAAGACTTAGAGCGCGTGTTTGCAACGTTTGTCACCCGCGTCGTGAGGAAGCCGCTTTCTCCAAACCAGACTGATCGCATGCCGCTTTGGGTCTGCTGCCCCGACTTTCCGGTACCGAAACGGACCAAGAGCAGCCTGTATGACGTTACGATCAACGAGGGGCGACACCTCCAGGGGTTCGCGCTTCAGCCGCCGGGCAGCCGCTTGCGTGAGAGCCTGGACGATCATTTCGTCGCCCACCAAACGCTCTATGCTCGCCAGCCCCACCCACTCTGTCTCATCCGGGCTGACCCAATCACACGGACGCCGGAGCGCGCCGTCGAATACCTATTTAAATCACTGAAGAGCGGTAGGATCGAGACCGATGACATCGTCATTTTGCCTCGAAGTCAGTGGGAGCTCACTTAGAAGGGCCACCCAAGCATTGAAGCTCGGGTGGCTTGATTTTTCGAATTGCTTACGCGTTCAAGCTAGCGTTTAACGTTCTGTATTATGCGGCGTGCACCTGAAATCAGGGCGGAAATTTGTCCTAAATTTCTGTGGCGCATTGAAGGTGTGGAGACCTCTAACACTAAGCCGATCGGGTCTCGCCCTTGAGCCGCTTAGACGATTGACGAACGTTCTGGACCTTAATGCGCCGATAGCCGTCGGAATCGTCCTTCAGACGCTTGCACAAGAGACGGAACGGCCTTCCAATTGGCTGATCGAGCACCTCCTTAAAGAGGTCGCCAGCATCAAGAACTATTTGGAGGTGGGAGGGTTTGGGCGCTTCCTTTGACCGATTTCGGATTTTTTCAGTTTTTACTGTGCTGAGTTCATATTCATCGAGCCTTATGGCAGAAGGTTTGACAAGATCAAATTTTGTTTTACTCACGTGCAACTTCGACATGTCAGTTTTTGCACCAACATTGTTCATTTGGATTTCCGATGAGAGCAATTTTGTTGCTTTCTTGATGCCTCGCGATTTCTTTATAAAATCGAAAACCCGTTCAGGAGAAATACCCTTATCGAGAAGCAACTGAACAAGTACGCCGTAGGTACGGGCCATCTCATACTTGGGGCCCTCACTTTTGACGGTTCCCACCATGTACATAGCGGCGAGTCTCGCCACGTTTTCATTCTTGGGCTTATGCGCCTTCTCATGCCAGAACTCTGACTGCAGGAATGTCTCCGCATCGACAGGATTATGCTTCAGTTTCTGGGTGAAGTCGCACAACTCTGCTATTAGTTCCCAGCGGTTTTCACGGTGACTTCTATCATTATCTTTATATTGCGTTCGACAGAAGTCGATCGCGATCATGACACCTTCTTTCTCAAACAGAGTGCGGAAATGTGCCAGAAATACATCAGAAGGGCGTTGAGTCATATCTTTGTCCTCGGTGTTTGACATTGAATTCCCAGAATTTCTGGGAAAGCTGTCCGAGGAAGGGAATAAAAAACGACCTGCCGGAGCAGCGTCGATGTTTCATCTCATGAGAATCTTCGGTAAGGTACACTGCGTTGCTGATTTCGCGCATACGTTTCAAAAGTATCACGAGCGTCCCCCGAACAGCGACACGCCGTAGCCGAACACTCGGTACCGCGCTTTGAACATTGTCGTCATTCAGGGTGGGTCAGAGACCCAGAGATAATTCAGCAGCTTTAGGTGTTGGGGATATAGCATTCGATATGCGGGATTGCAAGCGACTCGCGCCAAATGTGTTTTAGGCGTTGACGCGCACTGCGTGCGGTATCGAGCCATCACCGCGATGACCTAGCTGGTTCTGTCAAAAGTCTCCGGGAAGCTCGTAGGGAGCCAGGACGTCGATGGTACGCCTGCTCGTGCGGCCTTCCCTGAGCCTGAGCGTCGAAAGTAAGGGCTGGTGCGTCCATGCTGCATACGGCCAGCACTCGCTCGCATTGAACACAAAATGGTGGTACAAAGGCACCTTGGGGTTGATTTGTAAGTGTCTGTAATTGCTCGAGCTTGGGGTGGATGTTGCTAATCCGCCCCTGGGCACCAATGCACTTCAAGTGCTTGTAATACTAGGTTTGTTGAGAAGTTAGAAGCGTTAGGGTACACCAGCAGGGTGCACCGTGACGCGTCTTAGAAGCATGCCAGGATTACCAAAATTTAATGCGGCTCCGTTCGAATACCGATCCAAAGTGCCGGCTGATGTAGCCGCGCGGGTAAAGGGCCGCAAGGTCACAATCGAGTTCCCTGAGACTGGCAACCGACCAGCAGTCAGCACGACCATAACCCTTGGGACTCATGCCAAGGTGGCACTGAGAACCAGGGACGAATCGGTTGCTGTTACCCGCACGGCATTGGCTATCGCCCGGTTGGAGTTCATCTATGGGGCGGCTCGTCGTGGGCCGCAGCCCTTGACTCAACGGCAGCGTGTCGCCCTCTCTGGGGAGATCTATCGACTGTTTTGCGAGGTATACCGGGACAATCCTGGCGAGCCCTCCTATTGGGCATGCCTGAAGGGGTTGAATCGAGCCGTACGCGAAGGCCGCATCAACGGTGCGCCAACGCTTGATCCACACCAGAGCAATGACGTCGAAGTGGCACGGGAGTGGTTCGGTGTCGATCTAACGGACGGCATAAACAGCCGGCCCGCATCAACTATGCCGCAAGGCGAAGCCTGAGAGTCTGTCCGAAGTCATATCTTTTTCTGGCAGAGCTTTCGCAGCATGAGTCGAATAGACGCCAGTTGTAAGA
>NZ_JAMOIM010000098.1 GCF_026130545.1 Lichenifustis flavocetrariae
AGGAATCCACGCGTGGCCGGCCCTGGCTGACGTCACGCCGCCTCCGCCACATAATCTCGCCCGAGACATAAGAAGGGTTATGTGGCGCGCCACATAACCCTTCGCGGGCGACGTCTTTGTCTTTCGCGGCCGGGGCGGATCGTTGATCAAGGCGCTGTGGCACGACGGGATCGGGCTGTCGCTTTATGCCAAGCGGCTGGACCGGGGCCGTTTTGTTTGGCCCCAGACGGTGGACGGCGCCGTGGCGCTGACGGCGGGGCAGATGGGCTATCTTCTGGAAGCGATCGATTGGCGGAACCCCCAACAAAGCTTTCGCCCTGGCGGGGCCGGATAGCGAAAAGCCTTGCACGTTCCGCTGGTTGTGATCCGACGCGGATGTGACGACGCCCTCCGACCCGCTCCCCTCCGCCCTCGCCGACGCCCATGCGTTGATCCTGTCGCTGCGCGACACGCTGGTGGTGGAGCGAAGCGAGGCGCTGGTGCGCCGGCTCGAGAACGAGAAGCTGAAGTTGCTGATCGCCAAGCTGCGCCGGGAGCAGTTCGGCCAATCCTCTGAACGCGGCAAGCTGCTTGTCGAACAGCTGGAACTGGCGATCGAGGATCTGGAAGAGAGCCAGGCGGCGGTGGAAGCCGAGACCGATTTGGCCGTGCCCGACGCCGTCAAGACCAGGCCCGAGAGCCAGAGAACGCGATCACGGCCGACGGTTCCGGCCGACCTGCCGGTCGAACGCATCGTCTATCCCGCTCCTTGCACCTGCGATCGATGCGGCGGAGCGCGTCTGCGCGACCCGGAGCACCACGAATACGAGCTCTACCTGGCGGTCGAGGACGTCGACCACTCCCGCACCAAGAAAAAAAGTCCGCAGACGAACGGCATCGTCGGGCGCTTCCACAAGACGGTGCTGGACGAATTCTACCGCGTGGTCTTACGGAAAAAGATCCTACGGCTCGATCGCAGAGCTGTAGGACGACCTCGACGCTTGGATCCGGAGCTACAATGAAGAGCGAGCCCACAGGGACGTTGGTGCTTTGGCAAGACACCCATGCGAACCTTTCTTGACGCCGTCCCGATCGCCAAGGAAAAGTTGATCGCCGCCTGATCACGGGAGGCAGTGCAAAACGACCACCTCCAGACGCTGTCTGTCAGGTCAAGTACAAACTACTACAGTTGATGTCTCGCCGAACTGCAGTTCATCGACCGCGCCGAAAGCGTCCATCTCATCGGGCGCCGGGCACAGGCAAGACCCACCTCAGTGTGTCCTTGGGCGTCGAAGCGATCAAAGCCGGCCGCAGCGTTTACTTCAGCTCCCTCGCCGACATCATCGCCGCGCTCTCGAAGGCCGAACGTGAAGGCGCGTTGCGCGACATTCCCGGTACGAAAAGGGCGCCATCATCCTCACCTCGAACCGCGGCTTCGCCATCTGCTTCGACGAGAAGTGTTCAAAGCGACCCCAATGCGGGTGGCTGCCTACCCGAATGCAGCCGCAGTCTGACGATCGAAGTGTCCGTTGAGTGAGGCTGGTCAGAACACCGGGAGCCCCCGCTCCCAGGGGGGCGTCCCCTGAAAGCGCTCGACCAGGAAATCGACGACCGCGCGAACTTTGGCAGGCGGCTTCCGATTAGCCGGATAGACGGCGAAGACACCCGGCAGTTCGAGCATGGATACGTCGAGCTTGATCGGCATGAGTCTGCCGGCTTCTATGTCTTTAGAGAGCAAAAAGGTTGGTTGATAGATCAAGCCCTGTCCCAGGACAGCGGCGGCAACGAGCGCGTCACCATTGCTTGCCCGAAGGTTGCCCCGCACCGCTATGGCCGTTTGCCCGTCCTTCCCGAATATCCAACGATCAAGGGAGAGCGTCTGCACGAGCGTATATGCCAGACAATTATGTGAGGTGAGGTCGGCGGATGTTCTTGGAGTGCCGTGTTTAGCGAGATATTCTGGCGAGGCTGCCAGAATCATATGGCAGGGCGCCAACCTTCGTGCTGTCATCGTTTGGTCGCGAACGGTGCCGATCCTCAGAGCCATGTCCCAGCCTTCCTCGACGAGGTCGACCATGCGGTCGTTGAGGCCGATGTCGATGCTCAGCCTTGGATGGAGACGGAAGAGGTCGGAGAGGTTCGGCACGAGTTCCCGCACCCCGAACGATACCGGCGCGCTCAAACGCAGCGTTCCAGTCACCTCGAGCCGTTCAGCGATTGCCGCGGCATCCGCTTCAGCGAGATCGGCCAGGACCCGCTCGATGCTGTCGAGATAGCGCCGCCCCGCCTCCGTCAGCGTCACCTTGCGAGTGGTGCGGTGCAGCAGCTTGACGCCAAGCCGGTCCTCGATGGCCCCGACATGCTTGCTGACCATGGTGGGCGACGCGCCGATCTCCCGTGCCGCTGCCGATAGGCTGCCGAGCGCCGCCACGCGTCCGAAGACCTTGAGACCCATGAAGCGGTCCAACATTTAGGCCTCACTCTTTTGGTGTGAGATGTTCCGTCGAATTGCTGCATTATCGTATCACCGCGGCGAGCCTAGGGTCGAGGACACCGAATCCGAGACGGAGCATTCCCCCGTGATCGACGCCCGCACCGCTCCCTTCGCCGCGACGCTACTTCGCGTAGCGCTTGGCTTCCTGTTCCTCGCGCATGCCGGGCTGAAGATATTCGTCTTCACGCCGGCAGGCACAGCGAAGTTCTTCGGCAACCTTGGGCTGCCGCCAGCTCTCGCGTACCTCATGATAGCGCTCGAAGTGATAGGTGGCCTCGCGTTGGTGCTCGGGATTTATAGCCGGATTGCCGCTCTTGTTCTGGTTCCCGGGATGATCGGCGCGATCGTCACGGTGCATGGGTCGGCGGGGTTCTTCTTCGACAATCCACATGGCGGGTGGGAATATCCGGCCTTCTGGATCGTTGGCCTCTTGTGCGTCGCACTGCTTGGCGACGGAGCTTTCGCCATGCTTCCGACCACCTTCAAGACCGACCGCGCGCACAACGCGACCGGACAGGTCAGGATCTAGCTCATAGACGGTCGCGAGTTCCCCGCCTTGACGGAGTTTGTGGCCGACTTACTCCGACCACGTTCCATCCAGAAGACTTGCATGTTCGACAACCACAAACTGAGCCGGCCAACCGGTTAAGAGGAGGGTCTATGATCGATACAGTCAGGACGAACGTTTCACGTTTTTCCGAAGCTCCTTCCGGCAGTCGCCGAGGGCTACTCAGACTATGCATGTGGGGTGGTCTTGTCGCCTTAATGCCAGCTGCCGTTGCGAAAGCTAATGAGGCGGGCAACGCGCGGGTGCAGACGGTTCCGACTTTGCCGGATCCAGCCTTGCCCATCGTGGATGTGCGCTTTCCGGCCGAGATAGCTCCGGGCGTGTTCATTCTGCCGGACAAACGGATCCCGCTCGTGCCCAACGTCGGCATTGTCGTCGGCCGCGACTCGGTGCTCGTAGTTGACTGCGGTCTTGGACCCCAAAACGGGGAAAACGTCATCAAATTGGCCCGACAGCTCGCACCAGGCCGGAGTATCATACTGACGGTGACGCACGCCCACCCGGAGCATGGTTTCGGCGCGCAAGCGTTTAAGCCGGATGCGCGCATCTATTACAATGCCGCGCAACGCGATTACTTCGCGCGTTCCGGTACAACGCTGCTGGACGGCTTTCGCGCCGTCCTGTCGACGGAACGCAGGGCCCTCCTCGATGGAGTCGTCCTCACGCCGCCCGATCAAACCTATGACGGCGACCGCGCGACGCTCGACCTGGGCGGGCGGCAGGTCGAGTTCCACACGTGGGGCACCGCGCACAGCCCAGGTGACCAGATCGTACACCTGCCGGACGAGCAGATCGTGTTCATCGGCGACCTGATCGAAGAACGTATGTTCCCGATCGTGCCCTTCTTCCCGCCGATGATCAATGCGAGCGACATCAATGTCGCGCGCTGGGAGTCGGTCCTCAGGGACGTGTTGGCACTCCAGCCGCGCCTCATTGTGCCGGGCCACGGCAACCTTGGCGGGCCGGAGATCGCAACGGATCTCCTCGGCTATTTCACGGAAGCTCGGGCGGTCTTCCGGACCACGGGTGTGCCAAGCGCCGAGCTCGATCAGCGGTTGCGTGCCAAGTATCCGACCTGGGAGCACAGTGAGTATATCTCCCCGGCGCGGCAATACTTGGCGCAACTGCCCGGTTAGAGCTATGACAACTCGATGAGCGAGGAAAGCGTGACGATAGCTAGAACGGTGTACGACAGGACCACTGTATACTTGCATTGGCTGACCGCTGCATCGGTCGCGATGCTGTGGATCATCGGCCAAACGGCGGACTGGATCCCGGACGGTCCCGCGAACACGGCAGTCTGGTCGATCCACGTGGTCCTGGGATTCGCTCTGGCGGCCATCCTGGCTTGGCGAATCGGATGGCGGGCTTCCGGAGGCCGGCGCTTGCCGCCGGCGGACAGCGGACCCCTCCAGACCTTCGCCAAGCTCACCCACTACCTCCTCTACGCCCTGCTGATTGTCGTAGTCGTGCTGGGGATCGTGAACGCGTTCGTGCGCGGCTACAACCTGTTCGACCTTGTCGACCTGCCGCAGGTCGGCGACCGGTCCTGGCGCCGCCCGATCACGCACTGGCATGGCCTTGCGGCCAACATCCTCCTCGGCCTCGGCCTGTTCCACGCCGCGGCCGCGCTGGTCCACCATTACCTCTGGCACGACGGCGTGCTGAAGCGGATGCTGCCCCGGGCACCGGTCGCGACGGTTCCTCCGGAACACGCCCATCGCTCTACAGTACTTTGAATAATCACACGTGAGCTGTCTTTCCACCGAATTCCCCCGATCGCTCACGTCGGTGGGCCGCGGGCCGCAATCCTCGCAGCTAACGAGGCATCTCCAGCGCGAGCCTTATGGTTGGGGTGGCGACGGCGGTAAGCTCGTCGAGCGAGGTCCTGCTCACTTGTGTCGCCGGCTTGGTAGCAGGCTCCATGTCGTTGGCTGCCGATCTACGTCCGTCGCGGTGTAGAGCCGGCGCTGGCGCGGTAGGTCGAAATCAACTCATGGCAAAGGAGGCCCCGGGAGCCCACGCCCGGGACGAGCTGGGCATCTGAAGCGATCTTTGCGGACCACCCTCAAGCGGCTCTGACCTCGGCCGCTGGGGAGTACGTGTCCGTGAGTTCGCAGGCCGATGCGTACTGGGGCGATTTCGGGCAGGAGAGCGCCGCGGAACTTGAGTCGGATCGCGATGCCGAGCTTGAGGAGCGTGCCACGAAGACCGACGGCACCAGGGCGGCCCTGGGCGCGACGAGCGCCGCCAAGGTCGGAAGGGCGGCACCGGCCGCTGCCGTCAAACTCGTCCATCGTTGACGCCGCCATATGTTCCAGAAAGCCTGACAACGAACACCGTCCAAGGCATCGAATAAAGGTTAAACACATGCAAGCTGTTCACACTGTTGCAGCGATCGCCGTTTCGATCGCGATGATGTCGGCTGCCGGCCATTCAAGAGCGCAGACAGCAGCCGATTTGACGCCCGATCGCGCGCGGATGATCGTTGCACCGCTTTACGAAGCGCTGAACGAGCCATCGAAGAAGGACATCACATCTCTCTTGGACGAAGCCACGAACGCCGATTATCAGTCATGCTCAGGTAACGAAGAGTGCGTTGATCGATCAAAATTACTCGGTGCGTTTAAATATCTAGGTGAAGTCATTCCAGACCTGCATTGGACGATCAAAGACGTGATTACCTCAGGCGACCGGATTATTGTTCGAGGAGAGGCGACAGGCACTCCGGTGCTCGACTTCTTTGGCGTGAAGCCGACTGGACGCAGTTTCAGGACGATGTCGATCGATACGTTCACGGTCAAGGACGGCAAGCTATCAAGGGCATATCATATAGAGAACTGGACTGCCGCAATGAAACAACTTGGAGCTTCTTTTTGACCGGGCGCACCTCCGGCCGACATGTTGCCGACTCTCCGACCGGACTCGCAAGCGCAGCCCGCGATCACGCGAAGCTTATCAGGACATCACGCGACTTTCAGACCACTGATCAGAACCATCGTGTCGCAGGATTGCCGACGTCCTATGACGGACATGACTTGTGACGCACCCAATCGTGCCGTTCTTCCCGCCGATGTGTCTCGCGAGCGATATTGATATCGCGCGCTGGAAGGCGGTCCTCAACGTGATCGCCTATGGGGATCGTCATCGTGCACGAAAGGAAAGCGAGCGGCAGCCTTGGAAAGTACCTGTGGAGCCCGGGGTCCGACGGAGCGGTAGCGAGAGCACCGAACTGCTCCGATTGACGGGCGTGAGGCTCCCGAAGTCGTTCGATCGACGTGGACAGGCGGTGGATGCTGGCCGAGCCGAGGCAGAAGCGAGTTCATCAGGATCTGCACAGACCCCTGGCCTCGAAGGCCAAGCGCGTACGTAGTTTCCGAGGCTAGAGCCATTCTTGCTCAGTTTGGGTAAGAGGGGCAAAACCGCGGGCAGAGGTCTCGTTTTCCGCTATGCGGCCTGCGGGTGATCTGATTCCCTGGTGGCATGTCGAACCCGCCCAGCATCGCGGC
>NZ_JAMOIM010000099.1 GCF_026130545.1 Lichenifustis flavocetrariae
AGGAGGCGCTCGCTGAAGGCGCCGGCAAAACCCTGTTCGGCGCAGAACACGACCAGCGCGGAGCCGGTCTGCCGATGCGCGGGACGTTCCGGACGGATCGCGGGCGGTAGGGATAGGGCCTGTCCGATCGCCGCCACGATCGCGGCCGCATAGCTGTCGACGGAGGCGAGCTGGGCGCGGGCCTGCTGGGCGCGGGCGGCCGCGATGCCGCGCATCGCATTCACCACCGCACCAAGCTGCCGGATGCCGTCGATCCGTGCTCCGACCTCGGCGAGACGCTCGGTCACGCCGGCTTGGCCGATGTTGGGGCCGTTACCGGCGTCGGCATCAACGTCTTGACGTAGCCTTCCAGCACGGCGCGAAGCGCTTGCCTCGTCGCGCCGTCGAGCACACCTTTGTCTTCGATCTGGCGGACCGCCTGGGCGGCGTCCTTGTCGAGCGCATCCCGCAAGCCTTTGCGGACGGTATCCACGGTCGGCAACGGGATCGTGTCGAGGAGGCCGAACTGCACCGCGAGCACCAGGGCGACTTCGTCGGCCAACCGCAGGGGCGAATGCTGCGGCTGTTCGAGGATCGCGCGGATGCGGGCGCCCCGCGCGAGCTGGTTCCGGACCCGTGTGTCCGGCATCCCGCCGAACCGGGTGAACGCTTCCAGTTCGAGGAACTGAGCGTAGTCGAGACGCAGCGTGTTGGCAGCGTCCCTGAGGGCGCGAGCCTGGGTCTTGCCACCGACGCGGCTCACGCTGGTGCCGACGTCGACCGCCGGCTTTTGGCCCTGGCGGAAAAGCTTGGCGTCCAGCACGATCTGGCCGTCCGTGATCGAGATCAGGTTGGTTGGGATGTAGGCGCTGAGATTCCCCGCATCGGTCTCCGCGATGGGAAGAGCCGTGAGCGAGCCGCCGCCTTTCTCCTTCGAGAGCTTGGCGGCCCGCTCCAGCAGGCGCGCATGCACGTAGAACACGTCGCCCGGATAGGCCTCGCGGCCGGGCGACTGGCGCGTCAGCAGCGCGATCTCGCGATGGGTCGCGGCGTGCTTGGTCATGTCGTCGATCACGATCAGGGCGTGCTGACCGCGATCGCGGAAATACTCGGCCATCGTCATCGCGGCGAACGGCGCGATCCATTGCAGGCCGGGGGAACTCGCGGCCTCGGCGATCACGATGATGCACCGCTCCGGGGCACCGCCGGCGTGGATGGCGTCGACGGCGCGGCGGATGCTCGAACTCTTCTGGCCCACCGCGACGTAGACGCAGACCATGTCGCTCGATTTTTGATTGATGATCGTGTCGATCGCGATCGTCGTCTTGCCGATGGCGCGGTCCCCGATAATGAGTTCACGCTGGCCCCGGCCAAGCGCGAAGAGCGCGTCGATCACGATCAGTCCCGTCTGGACGGGCTCGGTGACGAGGTCCCGGTCGATGATCGCCGGCGCCGGTCGCTCGATCGGCTCTCGGCTGTCCGCCTCGATCGGCCCGTTTCCGTCGAGCGGCCGACCGAGCGGATCGACGACGCGGCCGAGCAGGCCCGACCCGACCGGCACGCGGACGACGTCGCCCGTGCCGCGGACGGCATCGCCGGCCTCCACGCCATCGACGTCGTCCAGCAGGACGCAACCGATCCGGTCCTGCTCCAGCACCTGGGCGAAGCCGAACTGCCCCTTGCCGAACCGCAGCAGCTCGTCGAGCCGCGCGAGAGGCAACCCGGAGACGAGCGCGATTCCGTCGCCAACCTCCTCGACCCGGCCGATCTGCTCGACCTGGGGCCCGAGCTGCGTCGATCCCAGCGTGGATCGGGCGTCCGCGAGCCAGGCGTCGGCGCGCGCCTCAGCATCCATCGTCATCGCTTCAGGTCCGCCAGGACCTGCGCAAGATCGGCGCGCCAGCTGTTGCTGACGGCCAGGTTGGCGCCGCGCAGTTCAAGGCCGGCGATGAGGGAGGGATCCGCCCGGAACGTGATGCGTGGACGGGACCCGAAAGCGCGGGTGATCGCCTCGCTATAGCGAGCCTGGTCGGCGGCGGCGATCTGCGTCGCGCTGACCGCTTCGAGCGTTGCGCCCTCCGCCCCGGCGAGGCGGCGCGCGGCCTCCGGCATCGCCTCGATCGCCTTGACGAGCCAATCCAGGAAGGCGGCCTGCACGGCGGCGCCGTCGAGCCGCGCCGCGAGGTGCTTCGCGATGTCGACCGCAAGGTCGCTCGCGCGGCGCGCGGCGGCGGCTTCGGCGTTCGACCGGTCTGTCTCGATCGCGGCCCGCGCCGTGGCTTCCAGCACCGCTGCCGCCTTGCTCGCTTGCTCCCGTTGCGCGGTGCTGTCCTGCGACGCCGCGGCATGGGCCGCCGTCCGGATCGCTTCGCCTTCCTTGGCGAAACCGGCGCGTGTCGCGGCGATCCCGGCCAGCGCCTCGGTCGCCTGCTTGCGCTTGGCCGCGGCGTCGTCGAGTTGGCCCTGCACCGTGCTGCGGCGCTGCTGGATCATGGCCGACACGGGCTTCCAGAAGAACCGCTGCAAGAGCCAGACGAGCACCGCGACGTTGACGGTCTGAAAGCCGAGCGTCCACCAGTCGATTGTCATGGGGTCACGACTTCAGCAGCGGGTTGGCGAAGAGCAGCAGAAGCGCGATGACGAGGCAGTAGATCGCCATCGTCTCGATCATCGCGAGCCCGACGAACAGCGTGCGCGAGATCGTATTCGCCGACTCGGGCTGGCGTGCGATGGCATCCATGGCGGCGGCGACCGCGCGTCCTTCCGCGAGCGCGGGGCCGATCGCCCCGAACGAGACCGCCAGCGCGGCCGAAACGATGCTGGCGCAGGCAAGCCAGTTCATGAGGTTGTCCTTGGATTGGGGAGGTCGGGGATGGCGCACGCGGGTTTCCCGTCGCTGACCGCGCCAGCGATGAAAACCATCGCGAGGATCGCGAAGATGTAGGCCTGGACGGCCCCTGTCAGCAGGTCGAGCGCCATGAGCGGGATCGGGACGAGGAAGCCGGCCAGCGACAGGACGATGCCGATCACGAAGACGCCGCTCATCACGTTGCCGAACAGGCGCACGAGGAGGGAGAAGGTGCGCGTCAGGCTCTCGATGAAGTTGAGCGGGATCATGACGGGATTGGGCGAGGCGAAGGTCGCGAGGTAACCGCGCAGGCCGCCGGCGCGGATGCCGAACCAGATCACCGCGACGAAAACGAGGAGCGCGAGGGCGGCATCGGTTTCGAGCTTGGCGGTGGGCGGTCCAACTCCCGGAACGAGCGACGACCAATTGGCCACGAAGATGAAAACGAACAACGTGCCGACGAAGGCACGATAAGGTCCCGGCTTAAGCTGCATTGTGTCCCGGATCTGGCCGTCCACCGTGTCGACGACGAGTTCGAAGGCGGCCTGCGTTCTCGACGGGACGAGGGTCAGTCGACGCGTGACGAGGACACTGCCCAGGGTCAGGACCGCCATGATAGCCCAGGTGACGATCACGGCCGCCGTGATCGGCACCGGACCGACGTGGAACAGCGCGAGGCTGGCGAGGGGAGATGTCACCACGTCCTCCGGCGGGTACGGCGGGTCACGACCGCGCGGGCCAGGAGCACGCCGGTGGCCGTCGCGAGCAGCGGTGGCGCGCCCTCGAAGCTGACCAATGTCAGCACGCCCCCCAGAAACACGATCCGGCCGAGCATCGCGGCCATGGCCAGCGTCAGCCGGCCTCCATCGGCGAACAAGCGCGTGTTCCACCACAGACCGCCGAAGTGGAGGCCGCCGAGCGCGAGCCCCCCGGCGAAATAGGCCGCGAAGCTCGCGGCCACGGCCCAGGACGGCCAGCCGTGGTATGCCCAGGCGCTCATGCGGTCTGCGTCCACTTCCAGGCCGACCAGCAACCGAGCGCGGCCCCCAGCATCAGCAGCGGAGCGGTGCAGAAAAGACCGGAGTCGAAGGTCCGGTCGAGCCAGCGTCCGGCGAAGACGCCGAGCAGCATGGGCACCACGACGATCCAGCCGAGAACGCCGATCTGGGCCAGGCGGCGGGCGACGGAGGGCTCGCCGTCGCGCAGCCAAGCCCGGTGCCGCGTGCCGCGCAGCCTGACGCTGCCGAGGAGCTGGTCATCATCGACCGGGTCGTGGTTCGACGCCGTCATCCGAAGGTCTCCGATGGCGGCCGTCCGCCTTGGAGATGACTCACGATTTCCCTGATGGCGCGCAGTTGCAGGCGGGTGCTGTCGACCCTCTCGGCCCGCTCTGTCTCGATCTCGTCGCGAAATCGGCTCAGGACGGTTCTTTCGAGCGTCGCGATGTCGTCCCCTGCGATCGCCTCACGGGTGGCGATGGCGATGTCGCGTCCGGGCGTGACGGTCAGGACGCCGCGCCTCACGGCGCAGCATCGTTGCTTCCCCCCTGCTGCCGTCCAACTCACGACGGAGATCGTCAGGCTGGTGAGATATTCGGCGTGCCGCGGCCGGATTCCGAAGGCGCCGCTCGCGTCCTCTCCCCGGAACGCGAGGACGCTTTCCTCGTCGACGACGGTCGCAAGCGGCGTGTCGATGCGCAGCTTCACGCCGGCCGATCCGTCTTTTTCGCGTCCGTCTCCTTCTGCCGCGCCTCGTCCAGGTTGCCGACCATGTAGAGTGAGCTTTCGGCCCATTCGTCGGTCTCGCCGTCCAGGATGGCTCGACAGCCGGCGATCGTTTCCGCACGGGGGACGCTTCGCCCGGGAGTTCCCGTGAAAGCCTCCGTCACGGCAAAGGGCTGGCTGAGGAAGCGTTGGAGCCTCCGGGCCCGCTTGACGGTCTCGCGATCAGCGGCACCGAGTTCCTCGACGCCGAGCAGGGCGATGATATCCTCGAGGTCCTTGAAGCGGGCCAGGGCCTCGCGGGCGCGCTCCGCGACCCGGTAGTGCTCCTCCCCGACGAGGATCGGATCCAGGAGCGCCGACGTGGAGGCGAGCGGATCGATGGCGGGGTAGAAGCCCGCGGCCGCGAGGTCGCGCGAGAGCACGATCATGCTGTCCATGTGGCTGGAGATCGCGGTCACGGCCGGATCGGTGAAGTCGTCGGCCGGGACGTAGACGGCCTGGATGGCCGTGACCGCCGCGCCGGCGACCGACGCGATGCGTTCCTGCAAGGCCGCGACCTCGGTCGCGAGCGTGGGCTGGTAGCCGACCCGGGACGGCAGGCGCCCCAGCAGGCTCGACAGTTCGGCGCCGGCCTGGACGAAGCGGAAGACGTTGTCCATCAGCAGCAGCACGTTCTGGTGCTTCTGATCGCGGAAGAACTCGGCGATCGTCAGCGCCGTCAGCGGAACACGCCAGCGCGCGCCGGGCGGCTCGTTCATCTGGCCGTAGACGAGCACGGTGCGGGCCAGGACGCCCGACCCCTGCATGTCGGTCAGAAGCTCATGGCCTTCCCGCGAACGCTCGCCGACGCCGGCGAAGACCGAGATGCCTTGGTACTTCTCGACCATGGCGTGGATCAGTTCCATGACGAGCACCGTCTTGCCGACGCCGGCGCCGCCGAACATCGCGGCCTTGCCGCCCTGGAGAAGCGGCGCGAGCAGGTCGATGACCTTGATCCCCGTCTCGAACACCTCGGTGCTGGACGTCTCGTCCTCCATGGAGGGTGGCGGATTGTGGATGCCGCGTCTCGGCGTCCCGGGCGGCAACAGCGGCCCTCGGTCTCTGACGGTGCCGACGACGTCGAGGAGCCGCCCGAGCACGGCATCACCGACCGGGATCGAGATCGGACCACCGGTCGTGCGAACCCGCGTGCTGCGGGCGAGGCCTGCGGTGGCCTGCAAGGCAATGCATCGCACGGTAGAGGAATCAACGTGGCTGTGAACTTCGAGGACGAGCGGTTCGGGACGGTCCCACTGCACGACGAGGGCGGTGTCGATGGCGGGGAGGGCCGCGCCGGCGAAGCTCACGTCGACGACGGCGCCCCGAACCGAGATCACGCACCCTTTCGCCGGACCTTCGTTCATGTCAGTTCCAATTGTTCAGATACGTGGACCGAAGCGGCATGACGCCAGGCGGGCGGGATGCTTGCAGTGGGGAAGGCTTCGTTCGAGCGCAGGCGTCGTGCCCGACCCGCCGACGAGTTTCACACGGCCCACATACGCGTCGGAGAATTCGTAGCGTACGGTGTCTGCGACCCCGACGTGATCAGCAAAGTCGGTGACCGGGAATGCGAAAACGCTCGGCGCATTTGTAGCGATCGAAACTTCAGGGCTCGGATCCCGCGATCACCTCTGCAAGCTCGTCGGTTATCCGGCAACGACATCGCCAGCGTGAATCACGCCGCGACAGCCCACGCAAGCCTCAATGCCCGCGAATTTGCCCCGGTTACGACAGCGACTTCATGACACGTCGTACGGGCATCCTCATCGGCTCAGGCGCTGCTAGCATCGCCTCCGAGATCTGCCT
>NZ_JAMOIM010000009.1 GCF_026130545.1 Lichenifustis flavocetrariae
GTTCGCCGGAATGATCGAGCGCCTGGCGCGGTCGGGCGCCGTCTGGATCATCGCGACGCTTCGGTCGGACCTGCTGCCGCTCCTCGAGAGCAGCCCGCCCTTGATGCGCCTTGCGTCCGACGAACGGCTCTTCCGGGTCAAGAGCCCGAGCCGCTTCGCGCTTCGCGACATGGTCGCGCGCCCGGCCGCAGAAGCCGGGCTGACCTTCAAGGGGCACAACAGCGCCGGCGTCTCGCTCGAGGACATACTTGTCGACGATGCGGCACATTTGGCGGACAGCCTGCCCCTCCTCCAATTCGCTCTCTCCCGCCTCTACGAGCAGCGTGAGCGGAAAAGCGGCGCCCTGACTGTCGAAGACTACGCGCGGTTCGGGAGCCTCGAAGGCGCGATCGGGCGCTATGCGGAGGAGCAGACCGTCGAGGCCTTCGGCCAAGAGACCGAGATGACCCGTGCCGTCGAGGACATCATCGTCGCGCTGGCGCGGTTCGATCGGGAGAGCGGCGCGGCCGTGGGCCGAACTACTACGTTCGAAGTTCATGACAGCAGCCCCAACGGCCGCGCCATCGCGACGCTCGCCAAGGCGCGGCGACATCGCGGCGCTGGGGTCCAATGCCGAGGAGGCGGTCCAAGGATCCGTTGCCGGGGCGGTGAACTTGGCCGGTCTGCGCGCCACTCTCGAAGCGAGAAAGCCCCTGACCATGGCGCAGCAACGGGCGCTTTTCACCAATCCAACCCTGCGCGCGGGCTACAATCGCCTCATCAGGGTGGATCGGCTGCCCGCCGCGGCCGCCGCCGCCCTCCATGCTGCGAGCAGTGCCGCACCTGGCGATGCCCGCTCGGGCGGCGGCGGCCAGCGATCGGGAGATCGACGAGCGGAGCTTCGCGGGCGCGACGATCCACATCGGCTCGGCCGGCCTGCCGAACCAGTTCCTGATCCGCATCCGCTTCGAGGGCGGAGAAGCAAGCTTCGACGTGCTGGAGCTTCAGGGCTCGGACGGGACGCTCGCCTATCTGACCCTGCCGCCGGCGCACAAAGGCGAGATGAAATGGATCGCCGATACCGACGCCCCCGACGTCGGCGAGGCCCTGGCCCTTCTCAGAGACCCGAGGGCAAGCGGCACCTTCCGCCGACGGGAGGATTTCGACTGAACCGACGAAGGCTATCGCATTACATACAGGCCCGAAATCGCCGGCACGTCCCATCTGGTTGTTGCTTTTCACAGGGCCGACAGCGGTTTTGCGGCATGACGGTGTTGGGGTCAGTGTCGATCTGGTCGGTGGATGTTACGTCGATCGAAGGCACGCGGATGCCGCCGCTGCCGGCGTCGCGAAGGGTGACGCTGCCGCTGACACAGATCACGCGGTTGTAATATTGAGTGGGGTCGACCCCATGGGGGGTGAAAACCCACAGGTTCGAGCCGACCAGCATGATGTTGCCCTTGGCACTGGTGACGCGCCCACAGGCTGAGACGTGCTGGTTGACGAAATTCGGTGCCAGGCTGGCATCGATCTTTCCGGGTCCGAAGGGTCCGTTCATCGGCACGGGCGTCGTCTGCGCGTGGCTGGAGGAGTCGATGGCAACAAGACCAGTGAGCAATCCGACTATCCCGGAAACCAGCAACGCTTTTCGGCGGATCGTGACAGTCGCTCGAGAGAAAAACATACGCATGCAAATGTCCTTGCCTTGAAAGCATCCGGCCACAAGAGCGCGTCGACTAAGCTCTTCTCGCGAAACGATACACGATGACGCCACGATTCTTGAACGACGATATCGAGCGATCTGCGGCCCTGCTGAATCTCCAGCCCGACGAGCTCCAGGCGCTGATCTGGATCAGGCATGAGCTGGTGGCAGGCCACATCCTCCATGCCCCTCACAATCGCGACGAGGGCCCGAAGGTGGCCTTCAACATGGGATCATATTCCCAGGGAACAGCGGTCTGCATCGCCAGCTGGATGGAGGTCCGGCTCAGTCGGCGCGTCTACGGCGCCGTGGCGGGCACGCAGCGCCTGTTTCATCCCGATCCCAGGATTTATCGCGACGTCCTGCTGAGCTCGATCACGACGGCGCAGGCGGTTCGCGCGATGGATGAATTTCTCGACGGCAACAAATATGCCTGCTGGAACGCCGCGCTCTCGGAGCCGGCCCCTTACGTGCCGCTCGTTCCGGAGGCCAGTGAAACACGGTATCGGGATCAGGAGGGGTGATGTCGAGGAGCGGTTCGGCCGGCTCCGTCTTTGGCACCAACCGTCCATCCTCCGCACGGTACTCGATCCCTGCTTCGAGGCCTCCGGGTCCGACCACGCCCCAGGCGAAGCGACGGCGTCCCTCCGCGTCGAACCAAGCCCCGACCAGGAGGCAGTTGGTCTCGCCGCACGCCCAGGGAAAAGACGTCCCCACATCGGACCTTGGTTGCCACAACCATCTTATCGACGACATCCTCTTCCACGCGAACGACAGCCCATCGCGCGCTTTCGAGTTAGGCCACCCGAGGATCGCCCAGGCCGTTGCGAAGCCCCCGGAATCCTCCCGGCGCCGTGAGATCGGGGGTCCACGATGGGCTCACCGCTGGACCGAAGCTGGGGAAGTCGCTGCCGCGAGCGTGATCGACGCCGCAGAGGACGAATGGCGGCATCGAGGCAGGCGTTGGGTCCAGCATGTGGCTTCCTTTGGCATGGCTCCGTAGTGTTCCGTAAAACTGTTTCGATGGAAATGCCGTCATGTCCGAGAATGATGACCGGGACCCGAAGGCCCGGGCCCTAGCGGGAGATCCCTCCGCGCAGATCGCCATGGGCATGGCGGCGATCAAGACCTCGACACCGGAAGGAGAAGCGGAAGGGCTCGCTTGGTTCAGGAAAGGCGCCGAACAGGGGCATGCGCCGGCGGCGGTGCACCTCGGCGTCTTCCTCATCCGCCGCGGCAATGCCTGCCTGCGCGGGCGCGTGAAAAGCGACGACCCGGTGGCTGAAGCCGAAGCGCTGTTTCGCGAAGCTGCCCGCTACGACTATGGCCCTGCGCAGTATTCTCTGGCGCGGCTGCTCACGCGGCCGGGTCGGTCTGAGAACGACAAATCCAAGGGCGAGGATTGGTTTGCTCGCGCGGTCGAACGAGAGGAACCGCGCGCGCAGCGGCGCCTAGGCCTACAGGCCGCGCGGGCGACCCCCCCGACTATCAGACGGCCCACCTGTGGATGGGCAAGGCCGCCGAGCAGGACGATCCGGTCGCGCTGCGATGGTTGGGGATCGCCTTCGACGAAGGGCTTGGGGTCGAGAAGGATCCCGCTGAGGCGGCTCGCCTCTATCTCAAGGCCGCTGAAGAGGGGGATCGCGAGGGCGCGTTCGGTATCGGATTGGCCCTGCAGTTCGGGACCGGTATCGAGCGCGATCCCGTCGAGGCTCTCGAATGGTACGAGGCCGCCGCCGACGCCGGCCATGCACGCGCGAGCTTCAATCTCGCGGCGATGTTGAGCGAAGGCGCTTCGGTGCCCCGCGATATCGTCCGTGCGATCGAAGCCTACAAGCGGGCCGCCGAGGCGGGCGAGATGCGTGCGCTCGTCAACCTTGGCAATCTCCATGTGCGCGGCGATGGCGTGCCGCGGGACGATGCCGAAGCGGCGCGTTGTTTCGCGCAAGCGGTGGAGAGCGGCGACGCGCGCGCGGCCTACCACCTCGCTCTCCTCCATATTCACGGTCGTGGCGTCGCCATGGACCTTGTCGAAGCCCGGTCGCTGCTTCTCTTCGCGCGCCGCGATCCGCATCCCACGTTCCGGGATGCGCTCGATGACCTCGATCGAGTGCTCGACGAAGCCACGAAAAGTGAAGCGGCGGCGCGTGCGCGAGACCGATTGGGCGCCCTTCATTAGGAATGCAGCTCGGATTGGTGCAGGCGCGCCAGCCGAACGGCGTCCTTCGTCGCGCTTGCGGCGAGAGGGTACCGGCGGGCCGATGAGATATGTGTTCTTCTTCCCCGCTTCGGGGAAGGTGGCGCCCGAAGGGCGAAGCCGGCGAGAGGCTTCGGCACGCGAAGCGTGTTGGAGCGGCCAGCGGAGGGGACGGATGGGGCTCTCGGCTCCGGGGAGAACCCTATCCGTCCCGGTTGGCGCCGGTCCACCTTCCCCTGCAAGGGGAAGGTGGGACGAGGGGTGGTGCTCTCGCTGAGCCCGGTGTAGGCCCGCCGCCTTCACGATGTCAGCGCTGCCAAGCCTTCAACAGCTCCGCGATGCGTTCGTTCGTGCTCTTTTGGCGGGCAGGCGCCTCGTCCCGCTTCGGCCGGGTCACCAGCGGGCTCCAATCGACGTAGAACCATTGCACCTCCGCATCCGGGACGGTCGCCATGTCCGCGGCGGCGTCGATTCCGGCCTCCGTCATCCGATAGAAGTGGATCTTGACCTTGTCGCCGGGCTCAATCCGCGCCAGGGCATCGCTGAGGCTGCCCTGATCCCAGACAGGGTAGACGAAGCCGTTGGACCATGCGACGGAGTAGACGAAATCGCCGGCATGCAGGCCGATGGACGCCGCCGCGCCGTTGGCGTCCACGCTCTTCACGAAGAGCGCCGACCTCGGCAGCGTGAGGCTGCTGAAGTCCGGGGATTTGACCACCACGCCAAGGTCAGGACGGGAGACCGCGCCATTCGCGAGGATCGCGCGGGCGTAGCGGGCCGCCGTCTCCGCGCTGCGTGCATAGGAAATGCCCGTCCGGGAAGCGTGCACCGGAATGTCATCATCGACATTGGCCTTCTTCGCCGTCGCGCTGACAATATCGCCGACCTTCACGCTGGCGACCGAAATGTAGCTGTTCACGCCGACCACCTCGCCCAGCCGATTCAGGAGGGGGCCGCCGGAATCGCCGTGATTGACCGCCGCATCGGTCTGCACGAGATCGCTGACCGTGCCATCGAGATAGGAGCGATGCAGCGCGCTGACGATGCCGCGGGACACCGTGGCCTCGCCGTCGATGGCATCGGCGAAGCCGATGGCGATGGCTTCCTGTCCCACCTCGATGGTGCGCGCGTCGGCAAAGCGCAGCGGCTTGCATTCGGCTCCGAGTCCGTCGACGTGGATGACGGCGATGTCGCCCGGGGCGTCGCAGCCCACCACGGTCGCGTTCAGCCGCAAGGCCGGATCGTCCGGGAACTGCACGGCCACCTCGATCTTGCCCACCGGCTTGTCGTCGTCCGACGACACGACGTGGCAGTTGGTGACCAAGTCCCCGTTCCCGTCGACGACGAAACCGGTCCCCGTGCCCACATGGGTTCCGAGATTGCCGTCCTTCCGCTTGTACGGAATCTTCACGACGATCTTGCCGATACTGAGCTTTGCGGCTTTGACCATGTCGGCGATCGGCAGCTCGGGCGCTGCCTGCGCATGGGTTGCCACGGCGGCTGACAGCGCGAGGGCGCTGATCGGAAGTCTGCAGGTGCGTCCAAACATCATGATCTCCCTGCCGCTCGCATGATGGCGGCTATTTGGGGAGACGGATGCTTGATCGGATTTCGGCGGAGCCTCGTGGAGATTTTCCGTGGAGCCCTAAAAGCCAGCACCCCTCCGTCCTGATCTACGACAGGTTTCGACGGTCTGGCGCCACCACGCGCCCGGACGGGGAAATTGTGTCGTGACCCAGGAGATCACGATCAGTATGCACAATCGACCGGATGACGATTCGCTTTCGCGCTTTCGGGATGGCGTCGTCCGCAAGGGCAGCGGCCTGCCGATCCCGCTCACGGCCACGCGCTTTCACGTCAACCTGCAAGGCCATGTCGCGGCGGTTGAGACGTGGCGGACGTTTCGCAACGGGGAATCCGAGAGCATTGAGGCGACGCTGACAATGCCGATGCCCGTCCGCGCTGTCCTTTACCATCTCGATGCGACCGTCGACGGGCGCACGCTGAATGGGATCTGCCAGCCCCGCGAGGCAGCGCGCCAGACCTACGAGGATGCCATCGACGAAGGCCGGCTCGCCGTGCTTCACGAGGAAGTCCTTCGGGGCATTCATCAGCTCTCCCTCGCGCATCTCGCGCCGGGGGCGGAGGTCGTCATCCGCGCCCGGTGGGCCGCTTTGCTCGTTCCGAATGGGCCGAGGCGTGTGATGTTGCGCATCCCGCTGACGGTTGGCGATGTCTACGGACGCTCGCCGCTCAGGGCGTCGGACCGCCTCAGCAATGGAGGACCGAACGGGATGGCGCCTCTGAGTATCTCGGCAGGGGACAAGACCGTCTGGCTCGGGGAGACGGCGCTTCAGGCCGGGGAGATCGAGGTGCCGCTCAATCGACCCATCGATCTGTCCATGGAGGCCCCAAGCCGGTCGAACAGCGCCGGCCGCGCGGCTGACGGCCGATCGATCGCGTTGTCGATCGTGGCAGAACCCGAAAGCGACCACGCGATCGCGGCGGCGATCCTCGTCGATCGGTCGGGCTCGATGGCCGAGCGCTGCTCCGCCGACGCCGCCACCACGAAGCACGGTTCGGTGGTGGCCGGGCTTCGATCGGTGTCCGGCCTCCTGCGATCGGCAGACCGGATCGATCTCTTCGAGTTCAACCAAGCCTGCCAGGCTCTCGGCAAGGCCACGACGGCGGGCGGATTCGAGGAGTTGCTCTGGCACCTGGGAGGGCCGGAAGGCGGCACGGAAATCAGCGGAGCGCTGCAGGAGGCGATCGACCGGTCACCCGCGATGGACGTCCTCATCGCACCGACGGCAGGAGCTACGCCCCCGATGCCATGGCCCTGGCACGGACCGGGCGCCGCTTCTCGGTGGTGCTGATCGGGGAAGGCAGCCTCGAAGCCGGGATCGGTCATCTCGCCGCATTGACCGGGGGCTCCCTCGTCGTGGCGCGCGGCAGCGACGTCGCCGGCGCGGTGGCCAGCGCCATCGCGGCCTTGCGCACAAAGCACGAAGAGGCCGAGATGATCGAGGGTCCGCTCGATCGGTTGATTGCCGTTCGGGATGGGCTGCGAATCACGGCCGAATGGCGGCTGCCAGTCGAAACAGACTTGCCAGCTCTGGAGGCAGTGGCGGCGCTGGCCACCACCCTCGCCTTGCCCCGGTTGCCGGAAGCACAGGCCACGGCCCTGAGCGTGGCGGAGGGGCTGGTCGGCCCACTGACAAGCCTTGTCCTGGTCGATCGTGACGGGGCGCGACAGAGCGGTCTGCCTGTCACGCGCAAAATCGACGTGCCGGCACCTGCGGCCTCGTCACCGAGATTGACCGGCGTCGCCCTTGGCCACAGCTACGACGGCGACAGCATGATGATGATGCGGAGGGAGCCGCCGATCCCGACAGGGTTGAGCCGGATGGTTCACCGGGTCTCGCATGCCGCGTCGCAATGGCTGGAGCGATCGCCGATCAGCAGACGTCCCAGCAGTCCGTGGCCACAGGTTCCCGCCGACCTTTGGGATGCCGCCGGGCCCCAGCTGGTTGACGGGGATCTCAGCGGTTTGCCGCCCGACATGGCGGACCAGGTCCAGCGCTTGGCGGCGCGGGCCACTCTCAAGCGGGTCGCCCGGATCCTGGGCCTCTCGCCGGTGGTGTTGGTCCTGGGCATTCTGGCCCGGCGCGATGCCACGGGCAGCCGAACGGCCGAGCGCGTCGCTCGCCGCATCTTCGCGCCCCTGAACGACGATGTGGTCGCCAGGACCCTCGCGACCTTGCCGATCTAGGGGTACGAGCCCTGCACAACGCTCCCGCGCCGTCCGGCGCGGGGGTCCAAAAGCTTCCCTCGATTCCGTGTCGCGGAGGTCTGGACCCGCGGCGCCGGACTTGTCTCACTCCCGGGATGGATGCCTTCTATGACTGATACGACCTTGGAGCCTGTGGCTCGGCCACGACCGGCCGACGGCTGGCGAATGCGCCGGATCTGGATCGGCGCCGCCTGCGGCGCGTGGTTTGCGGCGGCCCGCTGGATCCTCGATTTCTGGCCTCTGGGTGCGGGCGTTCCGCAGGCCCTGCGTGTGGTGGTCGACCTCTCGCGCCTCGTGCTCATCCTGCCGCTCGCCGGTTTCGTCCTCACGCTTCTGATCGGGATGAGCATCGCCTTGTGGCGACGATATTTCCGTCGGGCGGCGAGCAGCCTCCTGGCCCTTGCGGCGCTTCCGGTCTGCTACGTCATCATCGCGCGGTCGTCCGTGCTCGATCCCTGGCTATGGTACACGATCGCCAACAAATCCCAGCTCGAAACCGTCGCCACCACCGCACCGGCAACGGCCCCGCGCTATGCCGTGCTCAAGGCCGAGGACGTGTCGTCCGGTTTCGCCGGGATCGATCCCAACCACTTCGTCCTGCTCGTCTACGACGACAGCGACGACATCGGTCGCGCGCCGGGCGACCGTCCAGCTATTTGGCAGAACCGAACCGTGCCCGGACTCGATCTTCCGCTGCCAAAGGGCCGGCATCTCATCGGCTATTTCTTCCGGGCCGATTGCTACGATTGAGAGGCATCGTGCGCGCGGCGCCCCGCGCCGTGCTCATGATTCTTCCGGCTCGATCACGCAAAAAGTCTCTGGCCCTTCGTCACCTCTAGCAGGCCGCCATTGGGGCGGCCTGCTAGAGGTGACGGACATGAGCAAGCATTTTTCTCAAGCCCTGAAGGCGCGCCGCCTCGTTACCGGCCTCGCTGGCCTTGGTGGCCTCGGCGCTCTGGCGCTGCTCGGCGGGTTGATCACAACAACCTCGCCGGCGCTCGCGTGCGAGGCGATCATGACCGATGCCTATGGCAACTTCATCATGGACTGCTCGCATGATGCGGGCGTCGCCGCCGGCCCCCGCTACGCGGCCATCGCCAGACAGACCCGCGGCAAGGCGATCGGCTATGCGTGGAACTATTCCGATCGGCGGGCGGCGGAGCGGGCCGCCGCATCGAGCTGCGACCTCGAGGCCAATGCGATGGGCGCTTGCTCATCCGTGATCTGGGCCGTCAACGCTTGCGCGGCCATTGCTTTCGCCGACGACGGCAGCTCCGGCACTGCGTGGGGCGAGAGTGCGGACAAGGCGAAGAAGGCGGCGCTGGCCGCCTGCGACAAGAACGATTGCAAGGTCCGCAAGGTCGTCTGCACCGATTGAGTATTTCAAGGGCGAGGTGGCTCTAGGCGACGGGGCGGGAGCGGTCACATGTCGAGCTTGGCGACGCCGCCCATCTGCTGGAGCAGCGTCAGGTTGTCCTCGATGTGCCAATTGTTGGTGACCTTGCCGTCCGCCAGCTTGAGCAGGTCCTTCGCGATGAAACGGATCGGCTGACCGGTGCCCTTCAGCTTGCCGAAGGTGCCCGTGAAGTGGCCAGTGAAGGCCATGTGGACGGTCATCATGTCGCCGGCGACCACCAGCTTCTCGACCGTCACGCCGAGATCCGGCACGGCCGCGCGGAAGGTCTTGGACGCGAAGGCAGGGCCGCTCGGCCGGCAACGTGTGGTCCGTGAAGCTCGGCGCCACGGCGCGATTCAGGAAGGCTTGGTCGCCCGTGTTCCAGAACCCGTAGAAGGCACGCGCGGCGACGAGGTCGGCCTCGCGCTACATTACCGGAATGCCGGGCGCCACGACCGTGTCCTCGATGGTCACGTCAGCCGCTGCCGCAGGCGCGACGCTCGCCAGGAAAAGCGCGAAGCCAAGGACTTTGACGGTCACGAGACGCTCTCCGTGGTCGGCTCTGAGACAGAACCCTGGGCGGCTTCGAGGTCCCGCGGACGGAAGGTGACATGGTCCGGCATGGCGGCACTCACGCGATGGCGCCGCCACCGTCGACGCGCACGGTCGAGCCCGTCGCGAAGGGCGTGGTGACCAGGAATAGGACCGCCTGGGCGATGTCCTCCGGCTGGCCGACGCGTCGCGCGGGCAGGCGTTCGGCCGCGCCCGCGAACATGGCGGCGCGCTTCTCCTCCGGCATGCCCGACCAGAGCGGCGTCTCGATCATTCCGGGGGAGACCGCATTGACCCTCACTGGCGCGAGTTCGAGGGCGAGGCCGCGCGCCAGGGCTTCGAGCGCCGCGTTGATGGCGCCCTGCAGCACCGCGCCGGCCGAGGGACGCACACTGAGGAAGCCGGAGACGAAGGTGAGCGAACCGCCCTCGACGATCCTGGCGGCGCGGGCGACCCGATAGGCGCCCCAGAACTTGGACTCCATGGCGCGTCGCGCATCGTCCAGCGACAGGCCGCGCACCGGACCCGAGGCAGTCTGCGCGGCCGAGATCACGATGTGATCGAAGGGCTCCCGGTCGGCGAAGAAGCGCACGACCGCCGCATCGTCACCAGTGTCCAGCTCGGCCGCGGTGGCGTCGTGTCCGATGGCCTGGACGGCCGCGTCGAGCTTGTCGCGCGAGCGGGAGGCAACGGTCACGCGGGCGCCCTGCGCCGCTGCGAACTGCGCGGTCGCGAGGCCGATGCCGGAGCTGCCGCCCACGACGAGGAATTGCTTGTTCGAGAGAAGGGACATGCTGCTGATCCTTGGCGGAGGCGCCAGCCCATCTGGCGACGCCGCCTCGTTAGAGATGGGATCAGGCGGCTGAGCCGGGAAGCTCGCTCTGGCCGGCCGGGCCGCGATCGAGCCCTGGCGTCCGGCCCCGATGCTGGAGCGCCCAGGCGGCGATCTCATCCTTGCGGGCGAACCACACGCCTGGCTTGCTCTTGGCGTAAGCCAGGAAGCGGTCCAGCACGCGGACTCGGTTGGCATGGCCGGAGATGCGGTCGTGCAGGCTGACCACCATCATACGGCGGCGGGTAGCGCCTTCCTCATAAAGCTGGTCGAACTCGTCCCGCAGCGCCTGTTCGTACGCAGCGGCGTTCCAGCCGACGAAGGGGAACGAGACGATGTCGTTGATGTGGAACGTGTAGGGCACCGTGACGAAGTCGCCGCCCTTGAGCGGCACGATGAAGGGCTCGTCCCGGCTTGGCTCGTCGATATGGTAGGTGAAGCCGAGGCTTTGCAGGATGTCGAGCGTTCGCACCGAGTTGCGCATCCAATAGGCGTTCCAGCCCTTAGGCGTCTGGCCGGTCGCCTTGGCGATGCTCTCGACGCTGTCGGCAATGAAGCGCCGCTCGGCGTCGCCATCCAGGAAGTAGCTGTTCTCCCAGGTGCGGCCATGAGCGGCCGCTTCGTGGCCGCGGCGGACGATCTCGTTGGCGAGATCGTCCGCCTTCTCGACGGCCCGGCCGATCATGAAGGACGAGAGCTTCACGCCATGCTTGTCCATCAGATCGAGGATGCGGGGCACGCCTTCGTAGACGCCGTACTGGAAGAAGGCGTTGGTCGGCAGATCCGGCAGGTCGTCTCTGATCGGGTCGGGGATGACCCCGCCGGCACCAGAGATCGGCTGGCCGCCAGCCTCGAACATGAGGGAAAAGCTCACGGCCAAACGAGCTTCGTTGGGCCAAGCGGAATCCTGGGTCGTCATGGTGCTCTCCTGAGAGTGGAGGGAGAAAGGGGCAGATGCCGCTGCGGCGGCGGCGAGGCCGGTGCCGAGCAGCGTCCGGCGCGTGATGGGAGCGGCAAGGTGGGTCATGCGGCCTTCAGCTCCTTCCCGGATGCGACGTCGAGCCAGTGCGGTGGTCAACCGCGGCGCCGTGCAGCACTTGCTGAAGGGCGGCGTACATGCCGCCATTGCCGGCGATGATACCTTCGCCGCTCCAGCCGAACGTCGCGCCGTCCAGGTGTGTGACGGTGCCGCCTGCCTCGCGGACGAGGAGCGAGCCGGCCAGCCAGTCCCCGGCGTCGCGCCCGTTCTCCCAATAGGTGTCGAGCCGCCCAGCGGCGACGTAGGCGAGTTGCAACGAGACGGCGGCCATGGGACGCACCACGAAGACGGCGCGCGTGGCTGCACCGAGAAGCGCCAGGGCCTCGGCATGTTCGGCCTCGCCGACTTGGGCCAGTGGAGGGATGGCCGTGCCGACGACGGCTGCCGAAACATCCGTCTTGAGCGAGACTGCGATCGGCACCCCGTTACATGTGGTGCCGCTGTTCTCGATCGCTGCGAATAGCTCATCCCCCTTGGGATCGTAGACGATCGACGCCACGGCACGCCCGTGCCGAACGAGGGCAAGGGAGCTTGACCAGAGGGGTAGCCCCTGGAGAAAATGATAGGCGCCATCGATCGGATCGAAGAGCCAGTAATCATGGCCATCCGGACGGGCTTCCTCGCTGGTCCACCCGATCTCCGGATGAAGCTCCGCAAGCGACGCGCGCAGGCTGCGCGAAGCCTGCGCGCTCACCTCGCGAGCGTGACGGATCAGATTAGCTGGAGACGCGTCAAGGGCCGTCTTGGGTCCGGTCCGCGCGAGGTCGTCGGAAAGGCTTCTGAGCGCTTCGGCGCACCGGTCGAGGTCGAGGTCGGCTGCCACAAGGCACCTTCGTGTTGACTGATGCGGCCGAAAATATGAGCTTTGGCTCACGCCTCAAACTCGCATTCAGCCCATGAACCGAGCGTCATCCACGCGGAAATTCGCCCCTCGAAAATTGGCCCACCAGGAACGGGCCACGCGGACGGTCGACGCCATCTTGGAAGGCGCGGCTCACATTCTGGAGAAGCTCGGCTTCGAGGGTTACACCACGAACGCCATCGCTGATCGGGCCGGCGTCAGCATCGGCTCGCTGTACCAATACTTCCCGAACAAGGACGCCGTGACGCTGGCGCTCATCGAGCGTGAGTCCGCCGTCCTCGTCAGGGAGATTGAGGCGGCCGCTGAGATCCCGGAGTGGCGCGAGGCTATCCGGGGTATGAACCAGGCAGCCGTACGGCATCAGCTCCGCCGACCCGTCCTCGCCCGGCTGCTCGACGTGGAGGAGGCTCGCCTGCCGACGCGGGACCCTGCCGCTCCGGGCGCAGGCGCAATCTTTGGCGCAATGACCTCCGTCCTGGCCCGGGCGGAACTCACCGGGTCCGTGCAGCAGATCGCGACCGATCTCATGGGGATCACGCGCGGCCTCACAGATATGGCGGGTCGTGCCGGAGACCTGGACGCCGACGACCTCGAACGTCGTGTCCACCAGGCTGTGTTTGGTTACCTTGGTGGAAGGAGCGGTGCGCCGCGACGGTAAGGGACATGTCGCACTTGTGCCCGGCGGGCGATCTTCAAGGGGCCGGTGCGCCGTGCTTAGATTCCTGAAAAAGCTCGGCCTGGAGGGCTGCTTTGGAAGACGCCCAAAGGTCAGATCAACGGCCGAGACGGGCGCTTAGGAGCCGTTGTACCCTCGTCATAGCGTCGATTGATTTTTGACCTCTTGATGCGTGTTGTCTATCTGAAGACGCCGGGGGACACCGGCGGCGCGCCCGTTTTTGGGTGCTCGGACACTTCAGCGCTTTTGTTGTTGGTGATGATTTGAAGGGCGTGAGACCGGCTTCGCAGATGGCCGATCGCATGTTCCTGATCCTCCCGTTGGGGCACAACCAATGTCGCGGATGCCTGTATCCCGACTTGCGTTATCGTGCCATCACTGTTTCTGTAGCTGCGATCAAGTTTATTTACAGCTTTGTTTGGTAGGCCAACCCAGTGATTGTCTGTAAAGAGCATGGTCATTTCTCACACACAAGCCTGAGCATCTGTAGAATTTTCCCTGTAATTACCCAGGGGCCATTTGAGTGGGGTCAGGCGCTGACGGTCTGGAGAATGATCTCGAAGGCGTTGTTGCCGGGCCGGAGGCGCGCGGTGTCCACCACGGTACGGACATCGGCCTCGCCCTGAGCTGCCCACATGGCGCGATACCGTTGGTGACCTTGCGCTGGATGACCGATGGTCTGAGTGCGCGTTCACAGCCATTGTTTGACGCGTCGACAAGGCCCGGCCATTTAGCAAAGGTGAGAAGTTGGTCGCGCGCTCGTCTGAACTTAAGCCTCCAACGTAGACCCAGAAATCGCAAAGTTCAACCGAGCGGCTTCGGGGGGCGTTCTAAGTGGAACGGGCAGGACAGCAATTCTAGTGAAATCGCCTTGCGTCGCTTCAGAAATTGAGGATGAGCGCCGAACAGTACGCTCAGCAATTATTATTACAACAACGGACGCTTCCGTTTGCCTCGACAAAGCGATCAGGAACACGTTCGGCCTTCAAAAGCCAAGCGGCGACAAAGGAGACTTTTCCGCGCTCTGCAACCTCTATACGGGCTATAGACGCTTTGCGCGCACCCACGATGATCTGGACACGCTAATCGCAAACGATGCGATGGGCTGCAATCATTCTGAGTGAGGTGTCTGCTCGTGGCCACGCTTTCGTCATGCAACGCGGCAAGCGCTACCAAAATAGGCTTGACCCCGACGGACCGATTTTAGAAGCCTTCTTTTTTGATGTCTCAGTTCGGCTTCGTCGTCTTCGGCGAAGCGCCGGGCACATTCACCATTCTTGGGGTTGCGTGATCATCGCGTCCTGCGTCCTGTCAACAAGGCGGGGTTCGTAGCAAACCGCCCGGATGACCGATCAACCCTTGATGCCGCCGGTCTGAAGACCCGCCATGAAATAGCGCTGCAGGAAGAAGAACAGGAACAGGCTCGGCAGGCTGAGGAGAGTCACGGCCGCCATGCCGTTCCCGTAGCCTTCGAGTTGTGTGTGGGACCCGATGGTGGGCGCGAAGGCCGCGACGCCGACCGGCATCGTCTTCATCGTCTCGTCGAAGGTGACGAGAAGCGGCCAGAGGAAGTTATTCCAGTTCAGATTGAACAGGATCACGGTCGCGGCGATGGTTGGCGCGCGGGCGATCGGCAGGGCGATGCTCCAGAACGTGCGCCAGCGCGAGGCGCCGTCCATCCGGGCCGCGTCTTCCAGTTCGCCAGGAAAGCTCAGGAAGAACTGTCGGAAGATGTAGACGCCGACCACCTGGGCGATCGAGGGCAGGATCAGCGCCTGATAGGTGCTGGCCCAGCCGACCCGGATGAAGCCGATCAGCATGGGAATGACGGTAACTTCGATCGGCACCATCAGCGAGGCGATGAACAGCGCGAACAGCACCGTGCGGCCGGGAAACCGCATGCGGGCCAGCGCGTAGCCGGCAAGCGCGGACGACAGCACACCCAGCACGGTCGCGGTGCCGGCGACCAGAAAACTGTTCAGCGCCCAGCGGATCATCGGGTAGCGCTGGAACACGGCCGCGTAGTGCTCGAGAGTCGGATGCGAGGAGAAGAGCGAAAGACCGCCCAGCAGGCTTTCGGCCGCCGGCTTGAACGAGGTGCTGACCATCCAGAGGAACGGGAACGCCCAGAACAGTGCCACGATGAGCCCTGCCGCCCAGATGACCGTGGTGCCACCTCGACGCAGGGATCTGGCTGTGGCCGGGGTCATGCGCGTCGCCCGAGAAGTCGGCTCTGCACCCAGGCGACCGCGAGAATACACACGAACAGCAGCATCGACACGGCCGAGGCATAGCCCATGAGGTTGCGCACCATCGCGGAATTGTAGACGTGCTGGATGACCGACATGGTCGAGCCCGCCGGCCCGCCGGCGGTCATCAGATAGACCTGGCTGAAGATGCGGAAGGTGGAAATCAATTGCAGCATGATCACCATCGCGATCGTGTTCCAGGTGGCGGGCAGCAGCACGTACCAGACGCGCTGCATCCAGCGCGCGCCATCCATCCGGGCGGCGTCGACGAGGTCCGACGACACATCCTGAAGCGCGGCGAGAAACAGCACGAAGGCGAGGCCCAGATCCCACCAGACCGAGGCCGCGCTGACACCGACCCAGGCCCATTGGGTCGAGGTGAGCCAGGGGATGCCGCCGCCGCCGAAGAGCGCGACGACTTCATTGACAGGCCCGGTGCGGGCGTCGAGCACCGCCACCCAGACGAGCCCCACCACGGTTGCGGCGACGACGTTGGGCGCGAAGAACAGAGTGCGGGCGAGGCCCGCAAGCGGCCAGCGTTGATTGACGTAGAGCGCCGCCGCATAGGCCAGAACCACGACCGAAGGCACGATGACGATCGCATAGCGAATCGTGTTGCCGAAGGCCTGCCACAAGGAGCGGTCCTTGTAGGCACGGACGAAATTGCCAAATCCCACGAAGGTGGGCGTGCCGACGATCGACCAATTGGTGAAGGCCAGGTACAAGCCGAACAACACCGGCAACACGTTGAACAGCACGAACGGCACGGTGAAGAAGGCAACGAACAGGTAGGCGATCGAATCGACCTTCTCGCGTGGGCGCGCAAGCCGCAGGCGATGCGAGGGTGTTTCCACGGGGAGCACGTGTTCGCTCAAGCGATACCCTCGCAACGCAATGGCCCTTCTCCCACGCTGCAGGAGAAGGAAAATTCGAACATCACGCGTCGTCGAGATCCTGCTGCCATTGGGTGCGGATCTCTTCGAGCGCCTCGTCCTTGGTCTTCTGTCCGACCCAGACGCCTTCGAGCGTCCGAGCCAGGAAGCCCGTGTTGGTGTAAATTGTGAAGTCAGGGCCGCCCGGCACGGGGACCTCGCCGACCGTGGCGTCCGGCAGGCCTTCGACGAAGGCGCGACGCAGGCTCCAGTCGATGCCGCTTGTCTTGTATTCGGGCTTGTCGAGGATCGACTTGCGCGGGCTCGCGCCCCGACCCTCGGTGGTCCACACGAGGCTGTTATCGGACAGCCATTTCACGGCCGCCATCGTGGCCTCATAGCGGCTCGTGTCCTTCTGCTTGTAGAGCTGCATCCCGCCCATTTCGAAATAGGTGTGCTTGTTCTTGCCAATCTGTGGGAACGTGAAGGCCGTGAAGTTGAGGCCCTGGGCCTTGTAGCCGTTGAGTGTCCAGGGACCGGTCCAGAAGATCGAGCCTTCGCCGCGACCAAAGGCGGCGTAGCGGTCGGTGACCTCGCGGGTCGAGACCTTGTGCTTGTCGAATAGGTCGACGACCCATTGCATCGCGGCCTTGCCGGCGTCCGGGTTCACACAGGCGGTCTTGAGGTCGTCGCTGGCGCGGGCAAAGCCCATCTGGTCCGACACGATACCCCAGGTCACGCTCGGCTGCAGACCGGTGCCCGTCATCAGGATGCCGGAGCGCGTGACTTTGTCGCCGCTGCGCTGGGTCAATTTGGCGGCCCATTCCATCAGGGTCGCCTCGTCGGTCGGAAACTTGGTCGGGTCGAGCCCGGCCGCCTTGACGTGGTCCAGGTTGATGAGCGGCTGCAGGCTCATCAGATCGATCGGGATCATCTGCAGCTCGGGGCCGATCTTTGGGTATTTCGAGGCCTTGATCGAATTGGCCGAGAAGTCCGTGAGATCGAGACCGACCTTCTTGGCGAGATCGTCAAGCGGCACCGTGATGCCATCCTTAGCCAGCGCCGCATCCTTGCCGGCTGTGCCCCAGCCGAAATCGGGCGCACTGCCCGAGGCGGCGGACGCCAGGATCTTGGTACGGTATTGCTCTTCCGGCACCAGTTCGAGCCGGATCTGCACGCCTTGCGACTTGTGCGCCTCGTTGAAGCTCTTGATCACCTTTTCCCAGACCTCGCCGTCGGAGGCCTGCAGCCAGCTCCAGTGGACGAGTTCGATCGGCGCGGCGAGCGCCGGGCGCGCCAGGGCGGTCGACGCGAGGGCGGCCCCGGCGGTGCCGGCCAGGAAGTTGCGACGCGATATGCCAGTCTCAGCCATGGTCGTCCTCGTTCATGCGGGGTGGAACCTGCACGCGCCGGGCATAGACCCCGGTCACGCCAAGAGCATCGCGGCGGTAGTAGGCCGCAAAAATAGAACCGTCGCCCGCCACCGCGCCCGTCGGATAGCCGAGGTCGTGTGTGTCGAGATCGCCGGCGACGACGGTCGGAGACTTGCTCCAGGTTTCACCCTCATCCGCCGAGACGGTCAGCAGAATGGCGCGAGGCTCGTCCCGGACCGCAGTCAAGACGGCAAGACGGCCGTCCGTGAGCGGAAGAAGATGGGCCGGAAATCCTGCGACCCGGGCGGGGCCAAAGGTCGTCCAGGTCACCCCATGATCGGATGACTTTACCGCATGGAGTTGCCGTCCGACATTCTCGCGCAACAACATCAGAAGAGTCCCGTCGCGAAGCAGAACCGTTGAGGGCTCTTCGAATTCGCAGCAGGGCGCCTGCGCAACAGTCTCGGGCGCGCCCCAGTTGAGGCCCCCGTCGTGCGACCGGATCAAGAATACGCTCCGGTAGTGCGGCGGGTCGGTGAGCGGGAGCAAAAGATCGCCGTTCGCTGCAAAGACGGCACCACGCAGTCCATAGCCCCCGTCGAAGGGAAGAAGGATAGGATCGCCGATATGGTCCCAGCGCACTCCGCCTGACTCGCTTCGCCACAGGCTCATCGCGCCCCCGCCCCGCGCCCAGGTGATGATGCCGCTCGGGGCTGCGCCGTCGAGGTCGAGAGAGGATTCCAGTTGATGCTGGAGTTCAGCCGCCGAGGTTAGTTGGGGATCATCCAGATCGGAAGAAAAGCCTGCAGCCGGAGGTTCGGCGTACCAGCGGAAACGCCATTGATTGAGCAGCACTCCGCCGTCCGGCAATGCCGTGAGGCCGCTGCACTCCGTCCCAGTCGCGCCGTAACCCGGCACGGGGGCCGGATCAGACCAGGTTTCGCCCTCGTCATCGGACCAGATCCCGATGGTGATGAACTCGGGATCAAGCGGCGGGTGCAGCGTGACGGCCCGGCGCGGACCACAGGTCGCGACAAGCAGCCACGACCCGTCGGTGAGGCACGCCAGATGCGGGTGCGCGATGTAGCGATGGGGATCTCTGAGTAGGACGCGCTCGGGACCGACCATCGCCGCGCCTCATTCCGCCAGCTGGAAACGGGTGGCGCGCACGTACTGGACGGGCGCGGGATCGTTACTCCATTCGTGGTAGGAACAAACGACCGTCCCGTCCGGCATCTGCACGACGCTCGGGTAGCCGATGTGCTGGAAGCCTCCCGGATGCGTCATGGAGATCGCGCCGGCATCGGCCTCGCCGGTTCCAGGCGTCATCACGCTCGAGCCGGGCTTCAACTCAGAGGTACGGGTCGGAAGGCCACCTTCGCGGATCGTGAACTCGTTCTTCTTGGTCCAGGTGACGCCATCCTCGGAGATCACCCCTCGTACACCGTAGGGTGCCCGGCGGTAGCCGTAGACCATAAGGTAGCGGCCGTCGTTCAGCGTGATGAGCTCGGCCGGGAAGCCCCAGATGTCGGTCCATTTCGGTGGCGTCCAGGAGAAGCCGTCGTCCTCCGACACCGTCATCACCATGTTGCGGGCATCGCTTGACGGGTTGACGTGGGTTCGCATGAAGCACACGAGCCGGCCGTCCTTGAGGTGCAATAAGGCCGGCTCTTCGTAGTCGATGATGCTCGCGGGATCGTAGGCCAGCGTCGAGAAATATTCCCAGTTCTCGCCGCCGTCGTCTGAGCGCATCAGCGCGGAGCGGGTCGACTCGCCTTCGCCTTCCTCACCGTAGCCGCGAATGCGGCCGTAGAGGCCCATCAGCAGCGAGCCGGACGGCAACTCCCAACAGCCGAGACGGCAGCCACCATGCTTCAGCGGCCGCACGTTGACCGGGATCGTCTCGCTCCAGGTCTCGCCATTGTCGGTCGAGCGAAGCACGTAGGTGCCGAGCCAACTTTGCGTCTTGTACGCCCAGCTCCAGTCGCCGTATTCGCGGGTGACCGGATGGCTGCTCCACGACGGCTGCTCGTTGCGCACGCCACGCTTGAAGAAGCCCGTGATGGTGAGGTTGATGATGAGTGTGCCGTCCGCGAGTTCGCAGATGCCACAATCCCAGTTGCCGGTGGTCTGGGTCCAGGGCAGCACCACCTTGCGGCTGGCCGGATCCCAGGTCCGTCCGCCGTCGCGGGAGCGGATCAGCACGGTCTGGCCACTGTCGTGATGATAGGGAAAACGCTCTTCGTTGAACACGGCCACGATCTCGCCGTTACGCAGCAGGCGTGTGGCCACCTGATTGTTGGAATGCTCGGGATCGTGCCAGATCGTGTGGTGGCTGATGTTTTTCAGCGTCGTCATCATGGTCCTCTTTGTCCGGAGCGCGGTCGGGCTCACGGTTTTTCGGGTCTTGTCAGGCTGCCGCCGGCAACACACCAGGCACGCCGCAGGCAATCATCATGGCCCGGCATTTCTCGCGATAGCCCTCCCGGACGTCCCGCGTCGGCGGACGGCAGCGGCTGGAGGGCAGGCCGATCAGCTCCATGCAAAGCTTGTCGAGATAGCCGTCGCCGCTCGTGTAACTGGCCTCGATCTCCATCCAGAGCTTGTAGAACGGCATGGCGTCGCTGATCAGCGAGCGCTGCACCTTGGCATAGTGCCCGGCATCGAGGTCTTCGACGAGGCGGATGCCCCATTGCGGCCAGTAGTTCGACAGATGCACCTCGAAGGCGCGGGCGCCGAGCGCATGGCTCAGAGGGAACATCAGGTGGTTGTCGATGATTGAGAGTGTCGACGAAAACGTCGAGACGACATCCTCGAATTCCATGGCGTCCGTGCGCGGGGTCGCCCATTTCAAAGCAGCTACATTGGGGATGCGCACGAGCTGCTCGACCGTCTTGAACGACACCGCGGCGCTCGTCCAGAACGTGTTGTAGACGATGATTCCGACGTCGGCCGCATCGGCCGCGGCCTTTACATGGTCAAGGAAGTCGCCTTCCGTGTGGTTGAAGTAGAATGGCGGTGACACCTGAATGAAGTCGAAGCCGAGCCGTTCCGCCTGTTTGGCGAGCGCGACGAGTTCGCGGGTGCTGGTGGTCTGGGCCCCCATGGCGAGCGGAATAGCGCCGCCCGCCGCTTCTTTGACGGTTTCCGCCACGCGGATGCGTTCATCGAAGGTCATGGTGGAGAAGTCGCCTGCCGCTCCACCGGCCAAAAGTACGCCGTTCCCGGCCTTCACGCCGTTGTCGAGCAGGAATTTGACATGATGTGCGATCGCCGCACAGTCGAGATCCAGGCTCGGATCCTGGAACATCGTCGGAATCGTGATGTAGCAGCCCGTCAGCGAACGTGTCTTTGATTGTGCCTGCATCACAAAACCTTGTTCGGTCGGATTTGGAGTGTTGAGAGAGAACACGCCAAACAGGACCGCTCGTTCTCAGAGCCGGAAAGATTCATTGGACGTGCGGGCTGCAGCGTTTCTACTTTGATTGATCTTACTGCAGCCGCTGCTCGCTACATGATCATGGCAGAGCTTCGTGCAGCATGATTGACCATCAGCGGCACGCATTTGATCTTTTGCGCTAGCGCTAATGTTGTGAAGCTCTGCGGAACGGTAGATTCCAGCGCGTTGACTTCGGATCCTCAGAGATGGCGCATTTCATCAAATCGATGCCGCAAACGATCATCTGTTCGGCGCGTGACGCTGCCATGATCTAATCCGCGAGACCGCACAGATGCGGACATCGGCAATATTCCGAAATAGTTCCCAGGCGGTCCGGATTGGATCGAGCCTCTATTCATGTTGCCACGAGGAGTGATCAGTGAAACTGCGTCTACTCTTGCCTTTGGTTGCCGTCGCGGGCTTCGCGTCTGCCCAACCCGCCTTTGCGGCCGACAAGGTCCGGCTGCGGCTCAATTGGATGTATTATGGCTCCCACGCCGGATTTGCTTACGGCAAGGACAAAGGCATCTATGACAAGCATGGCATCGATCTCGACATCCGGTCCGGCAACGGATCGGGCTCGGCCCACCGCTTGGTTGCCAATGGCGACAGCACGTTCTCCTACGGGTCCTGCGCCTCGATGGTGAACCTCGCGGCGCAAGGCGCGCCGTTGGTGTCAGTCGCGGTGATCGACGCGGAAGGGACGGACGGTATTCTGGTACGGCCCGATACGGGCGTCAAAACCGTCTCAGATCTCGCCGGAAAAGTGCTGCTCACCACGGCCAATGCGGGCGTCAACACTTTCTTCCCCCTCGTGCTACGCAACGCCAAGGTGCCGGACGGATCGGTCAAGATGACCAATGTGGCGGAGGGCGCGCTCGTCACAGGCTATCTGCAGGGAACCGGCGGAGCGGTCGGCATGCTGGGCGGCCTCGACGACAAACCCTCCGAGATCGTGGCGGCGGGCGGCGCCAAGCCGATTGGCCTCTCCTACGCCGACTACGGCGTCACGCAGGTCGGTTACTGCATCGTCACCAACACCGCGACCCTGGCCAAGACCCCAGACCTTGTGAAGCGCTTCGTCGCCGCGACGATCGAATCCTACAAGGCCACCGAGGCCGACCCCAAGGCGGCGATCGACGCGATGGGCGACATCGTCGGCGGCACAATGAATGAAGACAAGGGCAAGGCCCAGGCCACGGACGTGCTCAAGGTCACGCTCGGCGTGCTCTATTCCAAGGCCAACACCGAGAAAAAGCTTGGCCTGCATGTCGCCAGTGATTGGGATGCGATGCTTGATCTGATGAAGACCTACAACGGGTTGAAGACCGACAAGCCGGCGAGCGCTTTCTATACCAACGCCGAACTGCCCTGATCCATGGCGACTGCGATTCTCGAGCGACAGGCTGATCCCGCCCTCGAGGCCCGCGGCGCATGTCATCTGTCGATCCAGGGCGTCACGAAACGCTTCGGCACGGGCGCCAAGGAGGTCCACGCCTTCGGGCCGGTCGAGCTCACCATCGAGGCCGGCTCCTTCGTGTCGCTTCTCGGACCTTCGGGTTGCGGAAAGTCGACTTTGCTTCTGATGCTCGCGGGTTTGATCCCGCCCACGAGCGGTCGGATCGAGATCGCTGGCACCCCTGTCACGGGGGTCCGCACCGACGTCGGCATCATGTTCCAGGACAACACACTGGTGCCCTGGCGTACGGTTCGGGGCAACATCGCCCTGCAACTCGAACTGCGCGGCCTTGACCCAGCTCGTCACACGCGGCGGATCGACGAGCTGCTTGCCGCGGTTGCCCTCACGGACTTCGCAGGCCGATACCCCTATGAGCTCTCCGGCGGCATGCAGCAGCGCGCCGCTTTCTGCCAGACGATGGTTCACGCTCCCCCGACCGTGCTTCTCGATGAGCCGCTCGGCAAACTCGACGCCATGACGCGCGAACGCGTGCGGCGCGACCTGCAGGAGCTCTGGATGCGCTCCCGCCCGACCGTTGTCCTCGTCACCCATTCGATCGAGGAGGCGGTGCAGCTGTCGTCGCAGGTGTGCCTGATCACCCCGCGGCCCGGCCGCGTACACGAGACGATCCCGATCGATTTGCCCTGGCCACGCGACGATGAGGTGAAGAAGTCGGCGGCCTTCGCGGGCTATGTCAACGTGATCGGCGACGTGTTCCGCGCCTATGGTGTGATGTGAGCGCCGCCGTGCCGCTTCCTGTCCGGCAAGCCGCGCGACTGGCGACCTTCCCGGCGTTCCTCGCGCTGCTGATCCTGCTGTGGCAGAAGGCGATCGATTGGCTGGCGATCCCGGCCTATATTCTGCAAAAACCTTCCGACATCGTCATCAATGCCTGGGCTGACCTGCCGCGGCTTATGAGCTATACCGGCGTGACCGCGCTCGAAACCTTGCTCGGCTACGCGGCGGCGATCGTGCTGGGCGTGCCGATCGGCCTCGCGATCGTGTTCCTGCCGATCCTGCGACGAACGCTCTATCCGCTGCTGGTCAGCCTGGAGATGGTGCCGAAGATCGCCTTCGCGCCCCTGTTCATCGCGTGGCTCGGCTTCGGCCTGCTGCCAAAGATGATCATCGTTTTCCTGGTCTGCTTCTTTCCCGTCGTTCTCAATGCCATCGCGGGCTTCTCGGCGCTCTCCGAGGAACTCACGCGCTTCGCCGCCGCAACGGGCGCGGGCTTCTGGCGGGCCTTCCTGAAGATCCGCCTGCCGGCCGCCCTGCCGCAATGTTTCGTCGGTTTCAAATTCGCGGCCGTCAACGCGACAGTCGGTGCGACCATCGCCGAATTTATCGGCAGTGATCAGGGTCTCGGCTTCTATATCCAGGTGCAGACCGGCAACATGCGGCCGGATCTCGCCTTCGCGGCCATTTTCCTGCTGACGCTGCTCGGCCTTGCTCTGTTCGGTGCCGTGACGCTGGTCGAACGCCTCACCATCCCCTGGGACATCGGCCAGCGCCGCGCCCGCCAATCCTGACCCGGAGAGCTCTCCATGAATGCTCCGCTGACTGTCGCGCAACTTCACGACGCCGCCGCACGTATCACTCTGCCCCGCCGTGCCTTCATCGACGGGACCTTCTGCGATGCGAGCGACGGTGGCACCTTCGCGAACCTCAACCCCGGCACCGGTGAGCCGCTCGGCGGCGTCGCCCATTGCACCCAGGCCGATGTGGACCGCGCGGTCGCTGCCGCCCGTCGCAGCTTCGCCGACGGCGGTTGGTCGCGCGCCGCACCTGAGCACCGCAAGGGTGTGTTGCTGAAACTCGCCGCACTCGTCCGCGAGCACGCCGAAGAGCTGTCGTTGATGGAATGCCTCGACAGCGGCAAGACCATCACGGATTGCCGCAACGAGGTCGGCCATGAGGTGCCGAATTTCTTCCAATGGTATGCCGAACTTATCGACAAGAGCTTCGGCAAGGTCGCGCCGACCGGCGAGAACGCGCTGGCCCTGATCGTCAAAGAACCGATCGGTGTTGTCGGCCTCGTGCTGCCCTGGAACTTCCCGCTGCTCATGGCGGCCTGGAAGCTCGCGCCCGCCCTTGCGGCGGGCTGCTCCGTCGTTTTGAAGCCGGCTGAGCAAACGCCGCTGACGGCACTGCGGCTCGCGGAACTCGCGGCCGAAGCCGGCATCCCGGCCGGTGTCCTCAATGTCCTGCCTGGCCTCGGCGAAACCACTGGCCAAGCCATCGGCCGTCACAATGATGTCGACGCCGTTTCCTTCACCGGCTCGACCGAGGTCGGCGCCATGTTCCTGCGCTACGCTGCAGACAGCAACATGAAGACCATCGGCCTCGAAATGGGCGGCAAGAGCCCGCTCATCGTCCTTGATGACGCCGTGCTCGACGACGATCTCATCGGCAACATCGTGATGGCGGCCTGCTGGAACGGCGGTCAGAATTGCTCGGCCAATATGCGGCAGATCGTGCATCGTTCCCGCAAGGACGAGTTCCTGGAGCGGGTCGGCGCCCGGTTGAAGAGCCTCGTGGTCGGCGATCCGCTCGATCCCGCGACCGAGATCGGCGCCATGATCACATCTGAGCATCGCGACCGCGTGCTCGGATATGTCGCCAAAGGAAAGCAGGAGGGCGCCCGCATCGTGATGGGTGGCGGGGCACGTGACGACCTGCCAGGCTTCTTCCTCGATCCCGCGCTGTTCGATGGGGTGACGCCCGAGATGACAATCGCCCGCGAGGAAATTTTTGGGCCGGTGCTGGGGGTGATTTCGGCCGATTCGACCGAAGAGGCGCTGCGGATCGCATCGAAAAGCGAGTTCGGCCTGCATGCCACATTGTTCACCCGCGACATCAACCGCGCGGTCTCGCTTGCCCGCCGCATCCCGGCCGGCACGGTGTCGATCAACCGATTTACCGAAGGTGACATCAAGACGCCGTTCGGCGGCTACAAGAAATCGGGCTCGCTCGCACGTGACAACGGCACCGAAGCACTTGACCAATATCTGCAGACCAAGACGATCTGGTTAGATATCGGGGCTGCGGAGTGATCGTACGCGTCACCCCCCTGATGCGGTTTGGACGGCACGGGGCCATATAGAGCAGGAATGACCCTCCCCGTGCTTCGCCTTCATCCCGCCGACCCGATCGGCATCGCGCTCGCCGATCTCGCGCCCGGGGATGCAATCGGGCCGACCCTTGTCGCCCTTGACGCGATCCCGCGGGGTCACAAGGTCGCGCTGTTGCCACTCGAGGCGGGGGCACCTGTCACCAAGTTCGACACGTTCATCGGCGTAGCTTCCGGCCCGATTGCGGCAGGGGCGCATGTTCACAGCCATAATCTCGCCTTCCGTCCGTCGCGCGTGGACCGCGGCATGCCGTCCGCCCGGCGCAATTCGCTCGAACCGCTCGCCGGGGCGAGCGGGGCTACCTTCCAGGGCTATCGCCGCGACGATGGTCGCGTGGGGACCCGCAACGTGCTGTTGGTTCTCGCGACCGTGAACTGCTCGGCGACCGTCGCCAAGCGGATCGCCGAGCAGTTCCGCCGTGAGGTCGATCTGTCCGCGACGCCCTCGATCGACGGCGTTGTGGCGCTGACCCATCAGCACGGTTGCTCGTTCCGCGCCGACGGCCCGGGCATGGCGATCCTGCGCCGGACTCTCGGCGGCTATGCGCGCCACCCCAACGTCGCGGGCACGCTGGTGGTCGGGCTCGGTTGCGAGGACAACCAGGTCGATGAGTTCCTGGCCGCCGCCGGTCTCGCGACCTCCGAACGGCTGGCCACACGCGTCATCCAGCAGGAGGGCGGCACGACTGCCACGGTTGCGGCCGGTGTCGCGGCCCTGAAAGCCATGCTGCCGCGCGCTGCGGCGGTTGTGCGCACGACGGCATCGGCGTCCCATCTCACGGTTGGCCTGCAATGCGGCGGCTCGGACGGGTTCTCGGCCATCTCGGCCAATCCCGCTCTCGGCCTCGCGGTCGATCGGCTGGTCAATGACGGCGGCACCGCAATCCTTTCTGAGACGCCCGAAATCTACGGGGCCGAGCAATTGCTATTGGAACGCGCCGCGAACGAGCCGGTGGCCGACCGGCTGCGCGCCCTGTTGGCCTGGTGGGAAGCCAACGCACACCGTGACGACGGCACGCTCGACAACAATCCATCACCCGGCAACAAACAGGGCGGCATCACCACGATTCTGGAGAAGTCGCTCGGCGCGGTGTCGAAGGCCGGCTCGAGCCCGCTGAATGCCGTCTACGACTATGCCGAGCCGATCACGGCATCCGGCCTCGTGTTCATGGATTCGCCCGGCTACGACCCTGTGTCCGCCACTGGACAGGTGGCCGCCGGGGCGAACCTCATCTGCTTCACCACCGGCCGCGGTTCCTGTTTCGGCTGCGCCCCCGTGCCGTCGCTCAAAATCGCCACCAACTCGGGCCTGTTCCGCCGCATGGCCGGCGACATGGATCTCGACGCCGGTCCAATCCTCGACGGCACGACAAGCCACGCGATGATGGGTGACGCCATCTTCGCCCGCATACTCGCGACGGCCTCCGGCGAGCGGACTGCAAGCGAGCAGCTTGGCTACGGCGAGGAAGAATTCGTTCCCTGGGCCCAGGGGCTCACCTATTGAGGTCTGCCATGCCGAGTTTCGACACCCTCGTGGCTTATGCCGAACGCCTGCTCAAGGCTGCCGGTCTTGACGGGGACAAGCCGACCGTCACGGCGCGCTTGTTGGTCACAGCCGACGCCATGGGGCATACGACCCATGGTCTGGCCCAACTTCCCGACTATATCGAGGACATCCTGGCCGGGAAGATGACATCCGTCGGCGAACCCGACGTGGTCGCCGACAAGCCGGCCGCCGTGGTTTGGGACGGTCGGCGGCTGCCAGGGGTTTGGCTGACCGACAAGGCCGTGAGGCTGGCGGCAGCGCGGGCAAAGACCACCGGGATCTGTGCGGTCACGATCCGACGCTCCCATCACATCGCTTGCCTTGCCACCTTCCTCCCAGCCGCCACCGAGCAGGGCCTCATGGTGATCGTGGCCAGCAGCGATCCCTCCGACGCCCACGTGGCCCCGTTCGGCGGCACCAGGGCCGTCTTCACCCCCGACCCTCTGGCCGTCGGGATCCCAACGGAGGGGGATCCGATCCTCATCGACATCTCGGCGTCGATTACGACGGCCGGCATGAGCGCGCGCCTGCGCCGTGAGGGCGGCAGCTTTCCCGGCGAATGGGCGCTCGACGCAGACGGTCGCCCCAGCCGTGATCCGAATGTGCTCGTCGGCGAACGCAAGGGCACGCTGCTGCCGGCTGGCGGCGTCGACCATGGCCACAAGGGCTATGGGCTGGCCCTGATGGTCGAGGCCATCACCCAAGGCCTCTGCGGCTATGGACGCGCCGACGGTGAAGCCGACTGGGGAGCTTCCGTGTTCGTGCAGGTCTTCGACCCTGCGCTCTTTGGTGGGCTCGCGGCCTTCACGCGGCAGACCGAATGGGTGGCCGAGGCGTGCAGGACGAATCCACCTGTCGACCCGGCCCGACCCGTTCGACTGCCGGGCGCCGCGGCTATGCGGGGGATGCGCGACGCCATGGCAAACGGGTTGACGCCACGACCCGGCCTGCTCGAAGCTCTCGAACCCTGGGCCGCGAAGCTCGGCATCACGCCGCTTCGCAACGCTTAGCCCAGAAGCAGAGAAGGCTTCCTGTCGGCATGGAAGTACGCCACCCTAGAACGTTCCTGTTCGTGCTGCTGCCAGACTTTCCGCTCTACGCGGTGGTCCCCGCCACAGAGGCCCTTCGGATCGCCAATCAGAATTCCGGGCTATCGCTTTACGATTGGCGTTTTGTCTCGGCCCAGGGCGGGGCCGTGCGCTCGAGCAACGGGATGGCGATCGAAGCGACGCTCCCGCTCGACGCGGCAGGTGTCCCGGATTGCATCATCATCTGCAGCGGCAACGAGCCGATACAGCATCTTGGCAAACCCCTGCTGGCCTGGATCCGGCGTCTCGCGGCGCATGGCGTGCTGTTGGGCGCGCTCGACACGGGCGCCTTCGCGCTTGGCGCGGCCGGCGTGCTGCGCGACCGAACGATCACCCTGCATTGGGAAGCCCGTCCGGTGTTCCTCGACATGTTCCCGAACGTCGATGTCAAGGATCAGATCGTCGTCATCGACCGCAACATCGTGACAGCCGCCGGCGGGACCGCGTCCCTCGATCTGATGCTGACCCTGATCGGCACGGCGCATGGCGCCCGGCTGGCGCAAGTCGTCGCTAATGCCTTCGTGCACGGTCGGCCCCGTCCGCCTGAAACCGTGCAGCGCCCTGATCTGAGCCAAGCCGGCGACGATCAGACGGTGTTCCGCCGGGCGGTTCGCCTGATGGCGGCCAATATCGCGTTTCCGCTCGGCATCGAGGAGATCTGTGCCGCGCTGAAGACGTCGCGCCGGCGCCTTGAACGCTCGTTCGCCAACCAGATCGGACGGTCACCGGCCGCCTATTACGTCGACGTCCGCCTGCAAACGGCCCGCGAGCAACTCTTCTACAGCAGCAATCCCGTCGCCCATATTGCGGAAGTCGCCGGCTTCCAATCGAACGCTCATTTCTGCCGCTGCTTTCGAAAGCATTTCGGTGCCTCTCCCACGACGGTCCGCAAGGAATTCAATCGGGACCAGCGCCGGACCTATTACCCGACAGGCTCAAGCCTCGTTGGCGACATGCAACCGGAGACGACCAGCGACCTCCGGACAACCTCGCCTTCAAAAACCGATGCGTTGCGCCGAGACCAACACGCGGGCTTTAAGTGACCCATCAAAGATGTCCCGCACAGCAGTGACTGCTTTGACATGGGTGTATCCAAAGCCGTTGTTCTACCTTCGGCCAAGCTCATTCATTCGGGGCCGATCAGGTTGAACTGTAGCAGACCTCTTCAATGTCTGGGCCGGGTGGAAGCACCCAGTTCGGTGTCGTCCCGTTGATGGTCCGCAAGGTGGCAACCAGCCAACGGCAACTATTGGCGCACACCGACCGGAACTCAAATACCGTAGCCCTTGTGGTTGGCATCGCGCCGCGCTCCGACCGGCAGGAGTCCGTTTTCCGAGATGCTGATGCGTTTCATCGGGTCAAGTGCGGAATCGCCCTACCGTTCTGCGAGGTGCACACGCCCGTGCCTTACCGTCCTGGGCCCAGCGACGCGATCAGTGGCGCGGCATTGTCTAAGCCTGCCGAGAGCAGGCCGCGCTCGATCTCGTAGGCCAGTTCGACGACGCGGCTATTGATCGGCGCGTCTTGCCCGGCTGCACGCAGAACATCAATGACATGGCCGTTGACCTCCTGCACTTCGGCGCGGCGGCCTTTCCGCCAGTCCTGCAAGGACGTTGTGAGCGTGTCCGCCCTCGAAAACGTCTTCAGGACTTCGTCGAAGATCCGATCCACGTAGCCTTCCGGATCGTTGGTCGTGACGGGCGGCATTCCGATGATGGGCACGATCATGGCGCCATCGAGCAAGGCGGCCCGCATCGCCTCATATCCGGCCTGCCGCATGACTTCGAGAAATCCGGGAAAGCGCGCCGCGTCGGCGAGCGGCAAATCCAGGATCGCGGATGGGACCAATTCCGCGGCGTTAACGACCAGCTTCATCCATTTGCATGACTTGATGTCGTCCGTGACCTCGACCCGCCCCGCACACCGAAGAAGCTTGGCCACGCCTTCCACGCGGTGCTGCTGCTCCCGATCGATGGCGCCCAGCGCGAACCAGGACTCGTCCTGGTCGTTCTGTCGATTCGTGATGCCGGGGACGAACATGTTGGAGGCGATCTCGATCACCGCGCCGATCGTTCGCTCCTGGCCTACCACCGACGCGATATCAAGGTGGGTCATGCCGTTCTGCAGCCCGATGACGAACCCGTCCTCGGCGAGAACCGGCTCGACCATCTGGGTCACCCATTTGGTGTCGTAAGCCTTCACGATCAAAAAGATGAGGTCGAACTTCTCCTTGATTTCCGCCACCTGACAGAAGTGCAAGGCTGGCACCTTCGCGTTGATCGTGCGGGCCGGCAGGTTCACCGTAATGCCGTTTGCGCGGATCGCCTCCACATGTGCCGGCCATTGCTCGATGAAGGTGACATCATGCCCCGCCAGCGCGAAGTCGGCGCCAATCGACGCGCCCTGCGCGCCGGTGCCCACGAACGCGATCTTCGGATTTCCGGTGTTCGACACGTCTTTCTCCCTGAAACAACGAGGCCCGTGACCGCGGCGGGCTTCCGCTCATTGCCTTGTGAACTGACGACAAGCTGTCGCCAGGACGTATTTGGCCGCGAGACCAGAGGATTGAGTCTGGTCAAGCATCGATCGTTTCGCTGTGGGGGACCTCGTCGAACGGCCCGACCTCGCGTGTCCCGCCCGGTGACTAGGTGTTCAGCGCCCACGACCGACCTTCGCTGTCCGGCCGCCACATCGGCCGGTCTCCCGATCGTTCATAGGCGAGCCCCCTCGGCGCTGAGACCAATTCGAGTTGCAAACCCCAGGGCGCCCGGAAGTACACCCACGTCAGACCTGCGCTTGGGCCCTCCAGCATCGTCGTCGGCTCGCCCAGAACTTCGACGTGATAACGCTTCAGGTATTCGACCGCTGACGTCACGTCTGCCACATAGAACGCAAGATGATGGCCGCCCGCGTCGCTGTTGCGGGAACGGGTGTGTTGTTGATCGGGCGAAATGTACTCGAACAACTCGATCGACGGCCCCTCGGCGAGCCGCAACATCCGCAAGCGAGGGATTTTCGCGCGTGGATGAACGCCGAGATGCGTCGCCATCCAGTCGTCATCCGACGAGAAGGGGCCAACCTCGAACAGGACCTCGGCGCCCAGAATATCCACGAAGAAGGCCGTCGCTTCGTCCATGTCCGGCACGGTCAGGCCGGTATGCTCGACCCCCGCGAGACCCGGCAATCCCGATGACGGCGGCCTATCTGTCATAGGCGCTGTCCATGGTCATGAATTGCAAGTCGACCTCCTTTTCCAGGAGATCCATGCGGCGATCGAAGAAGGATTTGAGATAAGGCATCTCAAGATGCTCATCGAGATCCTTCCGGGTTCTCCAGTTCTCATAGAAGAAGAACAGGTTCGGATCGGTGTCGCTGATGTGGAGATGATATTCGACGGAGCCAGCCTCGGCACGCGTCGGTTCCACGAAGGCGCGCAACACCGCCAAGAGCTCGTCGCGCTTCTCGGGCTTGCCCTTGAGAAATGCGATCAGCGTGCAGCCTGGATTCATGGCGGCTCCTCCCTTTTGAACAGACTTTTGGGCGCAGTAGGCCTCACGCGTCGCCGCGTCGTTGCACTGTCGAGTAGATGAGCGCCGAGATCAGGATCAGGCCGCCCTGGAAGACATACTGATAGGTTTCCGACAGCCCGAGAAAAGCGACCGCGTTGAGGACTTCCGTCAGCAGCAGCGCACCGAGCACGGTTCCGATGAAGGTGCCGCGGCCGCCACGCAAGCTCGTGCCGCCCAGCACCACCGCCGTGATGCTCGAGAGCGTGTAGTTGGCGCCTTGCCGAGGGTCGCCGACCCCGATCTGGGCCATCAGCATGACTGCACCGCAGGCCGTGAACAGAGCCGACAGCACGAAGGCCGCGATATAGGTTCTGTTGATCTGGACGCCGACCCGGCGCGCCGAGTCCTGATCGCATCCGATCGCCCGAAGCCGCCATCCGGGCCGCGAACGCCGCAGCGCGTATTCGCCGGCAAGCGCGAACGCGACCAGGACCAGGAAGGCGATCGGAATGGGGCCGATCTGTCGGTTGATGATGTCGACCACGCCGGCGTTGATGTAGCCGCCCGGACTGTCCCGAAGCAGAAAGCTCAATCCCTGGATGCCGATATACGTCGCCAATGTCGCCGCAATGGCTGTGAAGTTCGCGAATCTGATCAGGATGCCGTTGACGAGCCCAGCGACGAGGGCGCCGCCGAACATCAAGAAAAATCCGACTGCGATCATCCCGAACGATTGGTCTTCGTTGACGAAGAATGAGGCGATCACGACTAGGAAACCCGCGAGCGGACCCACCGACAGGTCGATGCCGCCGACCAGAAGTGCGACCGTCTGCCCGAGCGCGATGAAACCGAGCGCCGTCGCGGCCAGGAGGATGTTGGCGACGTTGTACGACGACAGAAAATTGGAATTCTGGCTGAAGATGTAGAGGCCGAGAAGGGCCGTGACGATGGTCAGGGGGAAGGTCGGGGCATTGTCCGATTGCAGGAAATGCCGCCAGCCGCTGAGGGTATTGCGCCGGTCCGCCGCGCCCGTGTCGCCGATGTGCGTGGCGGCCCCGACGGCCGCAGACACGATGCGGGCCTCATTTACGTCCTTGCCGCTCAGCGTCGCCACGACATGCCCGCGGGAAAGCACGATCACCTTGTCGCACAGCCCTTCGAGTTCAGCCGCATCTGACGAATTGACGATGACGGGGGTGCCCGCGTTCGAGGTCTCGCGCAGGATGCGGTAGATCTCGGCACGGGCGCCGACATCCACGCCTTGCGTCGGCTCGTCGGCCACGATCAGGCCCGGCTTCGACAGCAGGGCGCGCGCCATCACGACCTTCTGCTGGTTGCCGCCGGACAGTGAAAGGATCGGCGCCTCCATGCCGGGCGCCTTGACGGCCAGAGACCTGAAGGCCGCCACGACCTGCGTCATCTCCTCTTTGCGGCTCAGAACGCCGTAGGTCGCGAACTTCTCCAGCGCCGCAAAGGTGGCGTTCTCCCGCACGGTCAGGCCGCTCGCCAGCCCCTCCGAGTGGCGATCCGAGGGCATGAAGGCGGCTTCATGCACGAGGGACTGATGGTCGAGAGTCCGACCTTTCAGACGGATGGCCCCCTGGGACTTCTGCAGGCCCGCAAGGGCACGCATGAGTTCGGATTGACCGTTGCCCGCGACCCCCGCCACGCCGATGATCTGTCCCCGAGCGGCCTCGAAGCTGACGTCCGAGAAGTGCCTTCCGCTCAGCGCCTGCACGGCGAAATCGATCTCGTTTTCCTGCCGTGACGATTTCGGCGGGAACGCCGAGCCCAGCGTGCGTCCGACGATGAGCCCGAGCACATCAGCGTCGCTGATCTCATCGACGCGCGCGACGCCGCGCACCCGCCCGTCGCGCAGCACCGTGACCCGCTGGGCGATGAGGCGGACCTCGGCCAGGCGGTGGGTGATGTAGATGACGGAGGTGCCCGCTTCCATCATCTCGCGGATACGGCCGAAAAGCATATCGGTCGCTTCCTGGTCCAGCGAGGCCGTCGGCTCGTCGAAGATCAGCACCTTGGGTTTGATCGCGAGGGCCTTGGCGATCTCGAGCAGGTGCTTCTGCGCGACCGTCAGGACATCCGCACGTGTCCGCAAGGGGAGGTGCAGCCCGACCAAATCGAGCGCGGCGCGCGCGACCTCGCGGGGTGGTTTGTCCTGGAACACGGAGCGCGGCAGTGCGACCTCGAAGTTCTCGAGCACCGAGAGGTCGTCGAGAATGGCCGGATGCTGGAAGGAGATCGAGATGCCGAGCGTCGCGGCACGCTCCGGCGACAAGGGGGACACGAGATCGCCGCCGAAGGAGATCTCGCCGGCGCTCGGCTGCAGGGCGCCGGAGATAATGCCCATCAGCGTGGACTTGCCGGCACCGTTCTCGCCCAATATGGCGTGAACCTCGCCCTCGTAAAATTCGACGCTGATGTCCTGGAGAGCCCTGATTCCTCCGAAATACTTCGAGACGCCGCTTATTTTCAAGGTGACGGTTCCGGCGTCCCGCACGCCGGGCTTATCAAGTGGCTTGGACAACGGCTCTAACATCACACCTGATCCGTCTTCTTAGGCGTTCGCGGTTGCGCCTCCGGCGCGATCCCTCGGGGTGCGTCGGGGGCGCTGCAAGCTCACTTGCTTACGGCCTTGGCTTGGTCGTCGGCCGCAACGCCAGAGGAGAGGTAGATGGCGCCCGGAAGGTCGGCGCGGCACTGGACGGGATTCGGCTTGCCCGAGACCGAATCCTCGAAGCTTGGGGCTTTGAACACGGTTTCGGTGGGGAGCGTACCGCCCGTCGCGGATGCGACAGCCCATTGAACGGCCAGGCGCACGTTGTCGTTGCCGGTCGCTACCGTGAACAGCTTGAAGTCCGGGTTGTCCTTGTTGTTGTTCGTCCAGAAGCACCCGAGCGAATTGCCATCGGATGTCGCCAGAGCGGGGACGGACCGATTGAACTTCTTGAACTCGGGAAGCGCACCGACAAGCGACGGGCCGAAGTCGGATACAATCACGTCGATCTTCGGGTTCTTGGCGATCTCAGCCGTCAACACCTGCTGCGTGCGCGAAGGGTCCCAGTTCGTCACGTCGAAGGGCGCCGGGTTCAGGAACTTGTACTTGTCGTCGAGTACCGACTTCAAACCCTTGAGCTCGTCGAGCCCCTGGCTGTTGCCGGCGGGACCGCTCAGAAACAGGAGGTTGCCGCCGTCGGGAAGAATGCTCTTGATCCACTTGCCCCAACTCACACCATCATCGACGAACGAAGCACCGATGAATTTCGTGTAGGATTCTCCATCCTTGCCGCCGACAACGACCCGGTAGGGCACGACGACCTTGCCGGCCTTGAAGGCGCTGGTCAGCGCCGGCAGGACGGCTGGGCCGGCGTCACCGAACACCACCAGGGCATCGGTTCCCTTGGCCGCGAAGCCCTTGATGTCGGAGATCGCCTTCTGGGTGTTGCCTTGGCCGTCGGCATATTCATATTTGGTGATGCTCGGGCATTTCTCGGCCTCCTGCTTGCCGGCCGCGATCGTGACCTGGCGCCAGCTGTTGCCGCCGAAGCCGTCGAGCAGGGCGATGGTCGCCTTCTTGGGCCCGCACCAGGACGGTGCGTCGGCGAGCGCCATGGTGGTCGAACCTCCCAGCGCCAAGGCGGCGAGAAGAGCGGCGCAGGAGAGCGTGTATTTGCACGAATTTTTCATTGTTTCCTCCAGTATTATTTTACGCTGCGTCTCGTGTTTCTTGTCCAATGGACAGAATACACGCCAATGCCAAACCCGAGAGCCAGGGCCTGGATGATGGTCTGAGCCGAATACGGGACCCCGATCGCCAGGGCGAACTGGCTCAATTGATTGAGGAAGAACGCAGCCACGACCGTGGAGACCGGAAAGCCCCGGCCCCCGAGCAACGAGGTGCTGCCGAGCACCACCACGGCGACGGAAGGAAGCAGCAGGGCATCTCCCTGAAACGCTGTCGGCTCGCGGGTGATGCCGGCGAGAAGGACGCCGGCAAGACAGCACAGCAACTGCGAGCAGACATAGGCCATCATCTGGTGAAGGCGCACGTGGAGGCCGACCGCGCGTGCCGCCGCCGGATTGGCGCCGATTGCTTCGAAGCGTCGTCCGATCACCGTCTTCTTCAGCACGAACGAGACGACCAACAGCGCCACGAGCGCAAAATAGACGGAGTTTGGAACGCCGAGCGTGGTGCCCCCGGCGATCTCCGCCAGCAACGGCGTGGTGATCCGTGGGACGCCGCCCGAGACGGCGAAAACCGCGCCATAAAGGAGAGCGTTCACGCCGATGGTCGCGATGATGGCGTTCAACCGCACAAAGCCGACGAGAATTCCGTTCGCCAAGCCGGCCGCGAGAGCGCAACTGGCTGCCAACAGAACGGCGGGCAGGACTCGCGCGTTGTCGCCGTCGGGATAATGGGCCGCGATGACGACGGCGAGGGAGACACCCCCCGCGACCGAAAGGTCGAATCCGCCTTGCTGCACCACCAGCAGTTGGCCGAGCCCGACGATGGCCATCACCGCCGCGAAGGGAAGGCTTCCCGCCAGGGCACCGGGCGACACGCTGGAGGGCGCGAACACCAAGCATGCGGCAAGCAGCACGAGTGTCGATGCCGCGACCGTCACAAAACCCTGCGCCACCGGATACGGGAAGATCCCGCGACGCTGGAGCATGTCGGTTACATTGTCGGCCGCCTGATTCATCGGTGTCGTATCCCCCTGCGAAACCGAGTTCTGCCCCGCGTCGAGCCCGAGGACTATGCGATTTCGAGCGTGACCTTGACGGCCGCTTGCGCGTTCTTGCCGAGTTCGAAGGCCTGCAGCGCATCGTCGAGCGCGAAGCTGTGGGTTTGAATCGGTGAAAGGTCGATACCCGTGCGCTCCAGGAAGCGGATCGCGGACGGCCAAACGCCCGGGGAGCCGATGCACCCCTTCACGGTCAAGTTCTTGATCTGAATCTTGCCGAGTTCGACCGGGAATTTCTGGCCGATGTTGATGCCGACCATCGATATGCGCCCTTCCGGACGCACGTAGTCGAAGACATTCGCCAGCGACGCGGGATGACCTGCCGCCTCGATGACGAGGTCCGCGCCGCCCTTGGTGATTTCTTTGACCGCCTCTATCGGGTCGGACGCGGACGGGTCAACGGTTGCATCCGCGCCCAAGCGTTCAGCAATGCTGCGGCGCAGTGGCACCGGATCGACCACGATGACCCTAGCCCCCATGCCGATGGCTGCGGCGGCCGACACCAGGCCGATAGTGCCTCCGCCTGAGATCACGACCGTTTCCGACGCATTCGTGCCGCCGTTGCGCAGCACTGCATAGTAACCGCAAGTGAACGGTTCGATCAGCGCGCCCTTCGCGTCGTCGACGGCGTCGGGCAGCTTGTGCAACCATTCGGGGCGTGCCGCGAAATATTCGCGATTGGCTCCATCCATCGAAAACCCGAAATGGTGGATACGCTCGGGGGTATTGATGACGCATTCGCCGACGACCCGGTCGCCGACCCGAAAGCCCGCCGCATACTTGCCGACCTCGACAACCTCGCCGACCCATTCGTGGCCCGGTGTCACCGGGTAGGAGATCGGGATGATGTACTTGCCCGCCAGCAACTCGTAGTCCGAGTGGCAGATGCCGACGCGACGCGAGCGGATCAGCACCTCGCTGTCGTCGATCCGCGGGGTTTGGACCTGGGTCACCACCGGCTTGTTGGGCTCGTCGAAGATCAGGGCTTTCATCGCGTGCTCATCCAAAATGGTTCGTTACTTCAGGACACGGCTTCAAGTTTGCCGCTCAGAGCCGATTTGAAGACGGCTTCAAGGAGAGCGATATTGTCGACAAGATGTGCGGCCGTGATCGGGTAGGTTGCGCCGCCGCGCACCGCGCGAGCGAAAGCCACGAGATTGTCCTTCACGGGTTCGGCGGGCGGGATCTCCTCGGTCGTGATGCGACCACCGGCCATCGCCGAGGTGACGACCCATCCGTCCGGCGCCTCGACATGCGCCTTGTCGCGGATGTCGATCCAACCCTTCGACCCGTACACCGTGAAACGCGACATGAACGGGTTCGCCAGGGACGCCGAGACATAGGACGTGCCGCCGCCGCGGAATTTGATGAAAGCCGCGACCGTGTCGCCCTGCGGCAGATCGGATGAGAGCTGTTGGCAGATGCAGAGCACGCTCTCGGCCGGGCCGAGCAGCCGCACGGAGAGGTCAAGAAGATGAATGCCCGTGGCCGTCATGCCGCCTGCGGGTGCCTGGTCGGCTTTCAGGCGCCAGTTGTCGCGATCGAGCGAGAGAAACTTGTCGTGGCTGAAATTGGCCTCGATCTGCTGGATCCGCCCCAATTGCCCCGCATCGGCCTTGGCCAGCATGGCCGCGATCGGCGGTTCCCACCGGCGCTCGTGCCCCATGCCGAGCACCAATCCCGCGTCGTGGCACAGGGCGACAGCCTTTTCGGCTCCGGACTTGGTCAAGGCCAGGGGCTTTTCGCAGAACACATGCTTGCCGGCCGCCACCGCCGCTTCGATCTGCGCCTCGTGGAACGAATGCGGCGTCGCGAGTATCACGGCTTCGACCGCCGGGTCCGCGAGCGCATCGGCATAATCGGCCGAAACGGGAATGCCCTTCTGCTCGCAATTTGACCGAACGCTCTCGAGACTGGGCTCGACGACCCTCACGACGCGAATATCCGCAGGCGCCGCCTGAAGCACATTCAGGATTTTCTGGCCCCACCACCCCATGCCGATCAATGCGACTTGGACAGGATCTGACAAATCCATCTCTCCACTGGCCGTCATCAAGGCGCCGTGCGTTTCGGCCGCTGTTTACAAGGCGAAAGTCGTCGGTTGCTGATGGCCATCAAGGCATCGCGGCGCAGGTCCGCGGCGAGAGTGACCTATCGTAGTTTCCTCGTTGTCGGCACTGCCGCACTTGACGTGCATGCTTCTTGATGACTTCCGACAAAGCTACGTTAGACGCTCGCCCAAGGGCCGAACACGAGGAAATTATTCATTTTGAAGATCTGTCTTGCTTGCAAGTGGCCGAGCGGTTCCGAAATACCCGTCCGGTTGCAGTGAAGCGTCGAGTCGGGTCGTCGGAGCGCAGCCATAGGAGAGTGCCATGCTCGCGGTCCGTTATGCCAAGACCTCGCCGGACAAGCTCGCGGAACGGCAAACCTGGCTGGCGCAGCACCAGTCGTACCTGCGCAGCGGCGCCGTCGACATCGTGCAATCGGGTCCATTGTCCCATGACGATGGCACCCCGGCCGGTGGCCTGCTGATTGCCAACGTTGAGAGCCTCGATGATCTCCGGCGGTTCAGCGACGCCGACCCGTTCGTGCTTCACGGAGTTTACCACCAGATTCAGATCATGCGGTGGAACAGAACGATCGGCTGAGAGACGTCAGGAAATCACCGTGGCCAGCCGTCGCTGCACGTCGAGCAGGGCGGGAAGCATCTCGGCTTGAAGACGATCGACGCTGACGCGGCTGGTCTGCACACCCGTGTTGAGAGCCGCGACGACGCGGCCGGCGCCGTTGCGGATCGGCACGGCGAGCGAGCGAAGCCCCATCTCGAGTTCCTCGTCGATGATGGCGTAGCCTTGGACCCGCACGCGGGCGATCTCGGCGATTAGCGCATCGATGTCGGTCAGGGTTTTTGGCGTCAGCGGCCGGATCGCCGTGCGCTCCAGCACCGCCATAACCTGCTGATCCGTCAGGGCGGCGAGAAGCACGCGGCCCATTGAGGCACAATAGGCCGGCAGGCGGCTGCCGACCCCAAGTCCGATCGACATGACGCGGCGTTGAGCTGCCCGCGCCAGATACACGATCTCCGTATCGTCCAGCACGGAGCTGGAGCAGGATTCCTGAATCTCGACCGCGAGACGATCGAGGAATGGCTGCAGCTGATCGGGCAAAGGGGTCGTGGACAAGTAGGCGTGGCCGAGAGACAAGACGCGGACCGTCAGCGCGAAGCTCTTCCCGTCGTGCGTCGCATAGCCCAGGCGCTCCAGCGTGAGCAGGCACCGCCTGGCGGTCGCCCGATCGAGCCCTGTGAGACGGGACACCTCCGCGATCGTCAGCCGCTCACGCTCCCGGCCGAAGGCTTCGAGCACCGCAAGCCCCTTGCCGAAGCCGCCCATCAGGTCTCCATCCGACTTCGCAGGCATGTCGTCTCCTGTCACGCGAAGGGAATTGACCCCGCCAGCCCGTAGTGCTGATATGTTCGTTAAAGCAACAATGTTCGATAATCGAACTTCGAGGAAACGACAAGATGGCCGATCTTTGCCGAACTGCGTCGCTGACCCTCGGCAAGGGCGTGGCCTGATGGAGGCGTTCGTCTACAATGCTCATCCGGCGCGCGTGATCTTCGGGTCCGGCACGTTGCGGCAGCTTCCAACCGAGGTCGAGCGTCTGGGGCTGCGGCGCGTCCTGGTGTTGTCCACGCCGCAACAGGAGAAGGATGGCCGTGCCACGGCAGAAGCGATCGGCGGCCGGGCCGCCGCCGTATTTGCCGGCGCGACGATGCACACGCCGGTCGAGGTCACCGAGAAAGCCATGGCTTTGGTGCTTGCCGAGCGGATCGACGGCATCGTCGCGGTCGGCGGCGGCTCGACGACGGGTCTCGCCAAGGCTGTCGCCTTGCGGACGGACCTGCCACAGATCGTCGCCCCGACCACCTACGCGGGCTCGGAGATGACGCCCATCCTGGGCGAGACACGCGACGGCGTGAAAACCACCCAGAAGAGCCCCAAAATCCTGCCCGAGGTCGTGATCTACGATGTCGACCTTACGCTGTCGCTGCCGGTTGCGCTCTCCTCGGTCAGCGGCATGAACGCGATCGCCCACGCGGTCGAGGCGCTCTATGCGCAGGACCGGAACCCGATCATCTCGTTGATGGCGGTCGAGGGTATCCGGGCCCTGGCGCAGGCGCTGCCGAAGATCGCCGAAGCTCCCGCCGATCGAAAGGCGCGCTCGGATGCGCTCTACGGCGCGTGGCTCTGCGGCACCTGCCTCGGGGCAGTCGGCATGGCTCTGCACCATAAGCTTTGCCATACGCTCGGCGGCTCGTTCGACCTGCCCCACGCCGAAACCCACACAGCCGTCCTGCCTCACGCCACGGCCTATAATGCGCCGGCCGCCCCCGAGGCCATGAGGGCCATCGCGGGCGCCCTTGGGACCGGCGATGCCGCCAGGGGCCTCTACGATCTCGCTCATCGCCTCGGCGCGACACTCGCTCTCAAGACGCTCGGCATGACGGAACACGGCATCGAGACCGCCGCCGACCTCGCCATGGCAAACCCCTATTGGAACCCCCGGCCGCTCGAACGGAATGCGATCCGCGACCTGCTGGCGCGCGCCTATGCGGGCGAGCCCCCGCGGGCCTGACCACGGAACCGATCCGGGAGAAGCAACCATGCCCGATGCCTTCATCGTCGATTACCTGCGGACGCCGATCGGCCGCTTCGGAGGCGCCCTGGCGACAGTCAGGCCGGACGACCTTGCCGCCACGGCTATCGCGGCCCTGGTGGCGCGCCACCCCGACCTCGACCTCGCGGCGATTGATGAGGTGATCCTCGGCTGCGCCAATCAGGCCGGCGAGGACAACCGCAATGTCGCGCGTATGGCGGCCCTGCTGGCGGGACTGCCGGTCTCGGTGCCCGGTTCGACGGTCAACCGCCTGTGCGGCTCGGGCATGGACGCCATCGCCATCGCGGCTCGGCAGATCCGGGCCGGCGAGGCCGATCTCATCGTAGCGGGCGGCGTCGAGAGCATGTCACGTGCCCCCTTCGTGATGCCGAAGGCTGAGACCGCCTTCTCGCGGCAAGCGGAAATCCACGACACCACCATCGGCTGGCGCTTCGTCAACCCGCGCATGCGGGAGCTCTACGGCGTCGATTCGATGCCCGAGACCGGCGAGAACGTCGCCGCCGAATTCGGCGTGAGCCGGGAGGATCAGGACGCATTCGCGTTGCGAAGCCAGGAACGCGCCGTGGCCGCGCAGGCGAGCGGCCGGCTCGGGCGGGAGATCACGCCGGTGTCGATCGCGCAACGCAAGGGCGAGCCGGTGGTGGTGGACAATGACGAGCATCCGCGCGCCGGCACCACTCTCGCCACACTCGCCAAATTGCCGACCCCGTTCCGGAAGGGCGGCACCGTGACGGCCGGGAACGCTTCGGGCGTGAATGACGGCGCAGCCGCGCTGCTGATCGCCTCAGGCGCCGCCGTCGAGCGGCATGGCCTGCGTCCACTCGCACGCGTCCTGGGGGCCGCCACGGCCGGAGTGCCGCCGCGCATCATGGGAATGGGCCCGGCGCCGGCGACACGCAAGCTGCTAGGGCGGCTTGGACTCGCCATCGGCGACTTCGATGTGGTCGAACTCAACGAGGCCTTCGCCAGCCAGGCTCTCGCGGTTCTCCGCGAGCTCGGGCTTGCCGGCGATGCCGCAAACGTCAATCCGAATGGCGGCGCCATCGCACTCGGTCATCCGCTCGGCGCCTCCGGCGCGCGCATCACGGGATCGGCCGCGATCGATTTGCAGCTGAGAGGTGGACGCCGGGCTCTGGCCACCATGTGCATCGGGGTCGGCCAGGGCATCGCGATCGCTTTGGAGGCGGCGTGACTATCATGAGGGAGAGCAGGCGATGAACCAGGCGACCAAGCCGGTCCGGCAGGCACAGAAGTACCCCTATTTCGAGGAAGAGACCTCCGCCGACGTCGTCAATGCCCGCATGGGGCCGGACATCAGCCCGCGCTTGCGTGAGATCATGACGGCCGTCGTCAAGCACCTGCACAATGCCGTGAAGGAGATCGAGCCAAGTCACGACGAATGGCTGGCCGCGATCAAGTTCCTGACCGATACCGGCCATATGTGCACCGAATGGCGGCAGGAATTCATCCTGCTGTCCGATGTCCTGGGCGTGTCGATGCTGGTCGACAGCATCAATCACCGGCGGCCCAGCGGCGCGACCGAGAACACCATTCTCGGTCCCTTCTACGTGCCCGATGCACCGCGCTACGAGCATGGCGCGAATGTCTGCCTCGACGGCAAGGGCGAGCCGATGCTGGTCCAGGGCCGGGTCCTCGACACCAGCGGCAAACCGATCGACGGGGCTCTGCTCGACGTCTGGCAGACCAACGAGGACGGCTTCTACGACGTGCAGCAGAAGGGCGTGCAGCCCGACTTCAACTTGCGCGGCGTTTTCACCAGCGGCCCGGGTGGCTCCTACTGGTTCCGTTCGGTCAAGCCGCGCTTCTATCCGATCCCCGACGATGGTCCGGTCGGCAAGATGCTGGAGGCGATCGGTCGGCATCCCAACCGCGCGGCGCACATTCATTTCATCGTGACGGCCCCGGGTTACGACCCCGTCATCACCCACATCTTCGAGCCGAGCTGCCGTTACCTATCGGAAGACGCGGTGTTCGGCGTCAAGGAGACGCTCATCGCCGAATTCGAGCACGTCGACGACGCGGCCGCGATCGAGAAAGCCGGCTTCGACAAGCCGTTCTGGCGGGTGAACTGGGACTTCACGCTCGCCCCCAAGTCACCGGGCACAAAGAGCGATGCGCCGATCATCTGATTTGGACGGGACGAGGTGGCCTCATGCTTCGATCCAGAGTCTATCGCGATGCGGCATCCGCATCAGACAGCCTGCTCTTTGACGGCATGACGATCACGTCCGGCGGCTTCGCCCCGTCGGGCAACCCGCAGCATCTCATTCGTACGATTAAGACTGCCGGGTTGAAAAACTTGACCGTGATTTCCATCGGCTGCAGGCCACGGCTGACCGAAGCCGCTCCCGACGTCACGGCCGCAGAGGTTAGGGCAAAGATGGGTGCCGATGATGCCGAAGCCCTGCGGTCCGGGTCATGAACGAATATGAGATGCAGCGCGTCATCCGCTTCTTGAAGCGGACGCGCCAGCCCTTCCTGACGCTGGTCCCGGCTGCCGAGCCGGACGCGACCTGGAACATCATCACTCATCTCATCGAAAGCGAGATCACCGGCGCACCCGTCACGCTGTCGACGCTCGTCAGCGTGTCCGAGGTTCCTTACGCGACCGGGTTGCGCCGCATTCATCGCATGATCGACGATGGTGTGATCCTAAAGCGCTCGCGCAGTAAGACGGGGAAAACGTTCACCCTGCACCCCAGCCCGGCCCTGAAGGCACAGTTCGACGACTATGCCCGGCAGATGAAAAGCCTGTTGGCCGAGACCTTCGGCAGAGCGGCGGCGAGTGAGGATGAAAACGACTACTACTTTGGCGGCATTTCGGAACGCGTGCCGATCGGCCTCCCGGCGGGCGAAGATCACGGCCTCCGCTTTCTCCTGCATGACGACAATTACTTCGCCTCGATGCGCAACATGTGGGTCGATTTTCGCAGCAACCGGGCGTCGCGCCGCGACTTCGAGATGTGCGTGCTGCCCGATCTGCACGCCCGGCTCGTCGCCAATGCCGCCGCGCCGGTATCCGAATTCGATGTCGTGACAATCAACGTGCCTTGGCTGGCCGAATTCGCGGCGCGCGGTGCACTCTGTCCCATCGACCGCTTCTCCCGGCCGGACGACATCCAGCGCCAGGATTTCCATCCCGTCGTTTGGAGCACCGGGATGTGGCAGCAGCGCCAATATGGGGTACCGATCTACGTCACCATCGAAGTTCTGGCCGCGCGGCGGGACCTGTTCGATGGGGTCGGTCTGTCTCCACCCCGCACCTTCGACGAGGTGATCGCGGCTGGGCGGGCCCTCCATGCGCCCGCCAAGGAACGCGTCGGGATCGTGTGGAATGCGGCGCGGGGCATGCCACTCGCGCATAGTTTCATGTTTTTCCTGGGCTGCTGCGGCAGCGGTGTTTTCGAACATGCCAGGACCGCCGCGCCTGAGGCGGCGCACCTCGGCCGGGTGCAGATCGACAGCCGCGCCGGCCTGGAGGTGCTCGACTACATGCACCGCCTCATCGAAATTTCGCCTCCCGATATCCTCGATATGGAGTGGAAGCGCGGTCTCGACCTGTTCATGCACGGCGGTAGCGCAATGTCTTATGTGTGGACGATGCGGGCGGCGCGTTTCGAGTACGACATCCATTCCGCGGTGAAGCGCAAGGTGCGCTACCTGCCCCATCCGGCGGGTCCTGGGGGCACCAACCTGTCCCCCATGGGCGGCTTCCTGCTGGCCGTCCCGGCGAACCTGCCCGAACATCGCGCGCGCCGGGCGCACGAGGCGATCGCCTCGATGGCCTCACCGGACGCTATGCGGGTTCACGCCAAGAACGGCTTTCCGGTGGTTCCGCGGTTCAGCGTGGCGGCCGACCCCGAGGCCGCCGCTGGGTCGCCCCTGATCGGCGTCGTCGACAGCCTCGTCAAACGCAACCTGATCTGCACGTCGCAGCGCCCCCGTGTGCCGCAATATGCGCAGATCGAACGTGTGCTGGGCCAGGTGCTGCATCGTGCGCTCCGGCGCGAATGCAGCGACGCCGCAGCGCTGCGTGAGGCCCAAGATGCCGTAGCTGCACTTATGACTGAAAGCCGGGCGACAGCACCCGCGGGCTAACCCCGTTCAGGTCTTGGCTCGACCGCGCGTGGATCTCCGCGGCGCTTCGGCAGGGCGAATGATGTGATCGCGGACAAGCACGAAGTAATCCTTGTCGCCCAGACCATTGCGCCGGGCCGCCTCGAAACGCCGCCGCACCGTGTCCGTCATCTGAAGGGGGAGGGCCGCGCCGTCGGCCACCTCTCCGATGAGTTCCAAATCCTTTACCATCTGCGCAACCGAGAAGGACGGGTCGAAATCATCGGCCAGAATGGCCTCGCGCTTATAGTTCAAGACGGGCGACGCCACCGCGCTTTCACAGATCACATCCATGATCGTCGCCAGGGGCAAGCCGCTGCACTGGCCGACCGCAAGGGCCTCGCCGAGGAGAGCCGACGTTCCACCGACCAGTACGTTGATGGCCAGCTTGAGGTAACGGGCCTCGTCGCGCTCGCCCACCCAGAATTGCTTTGTCGAAAAGCAGGCCAGCAGCGGTTCCACGCGCTGCCACGCGGGCTTCGGTCCCGAGACGATGACGGTCAGTTGCGCCGACTGAGCGGTGGCGGTGCTCCCGGACACGGGCGCACGGAGATACTCAACGCCGCATGGCTCCAACACGTCCGCGATGTCCTGCGACAGACGAGGCGAAACGGTGCTGAGGTCGATGAGAACCTGCGGGGGCCGGAGCTGCTGAGCAAGGCCGCCCGCGCCGAAGATGATGTCATGGAGCACGGAATCGTTGGCGACGGTTGTGATGATCACGTCGCTGCTGGCGGCGAGATCCGCGATCGTTTCGGCCAGGCGTGCGCCCGCCGCGAGCGCACTCGCCCTGTTCTCGAGGAGCGGTTCGCTGATCGTGACGGCATAGCCGGCTGAGAGCACGGAACGGACCATCGGACTTCCCATCTTGCCGATTCCGATCCAGCCGATCCGCGTCTGTCCCGCCTCGGCACTCGTCTGCATGGTTCGCTCCCGGAGGTCAGGGTTGATGCGTGCACCATATCAACCACTCCGCATCGCCACTCTATAGCGACGGCGTTCGGGCCACAGGGCCGCCCGGCAGGAAAGATATTCATGTTGAACATCTTTCGCCTTAAGACATCCCGCCCCCTCCGGCTAGACTGGTCGGCAATTCGCCGATCAACAAGGCGATGGCCAATGTTGGCGAACCATCGGGAGGACAGAATGAAGGCCGTCCGTTTCCACGATAAGGGCGACATTCGGATCGACGATGTCGCCGCGCCTCAAGGGCGCCTGGGTGATGCCGAGGTGCTGATCCGCCCGATCCTGTGCGGCATCTGCGGCACCGATCTCCACGAGTATGTCGCGGGCCCGATCGTCACCTCAACCGAACCGCATCTCTACACCGGCGCCAAGCTGCCGCAGATCCTCGGCCACGAATTCTCAGCGGAGGTGCTCGACATCGGTTCGGCGGTCGCCAACGTCAAACGGGGCGACCGCGTGTCGATTCAGCCGCTGGTGTCGCCGCGTGACGATTATTACGGGCGCCGCGGCCTCTACCACCTGAGCGAAAAAATGGGCTGTATCGGCTTGTCATGGGACTGGGGCGGCATGGGCGAGCGGGCTGTCGTGAACAGCTATAACGTGTTTGCCGTCCCTGACGGGGTGACCGACATACAGGCCGCCATGATCGAGCCCGCCGCGGTGGCGCTCTACGCGGTCGACCGGGGTGGCGTCCAGGCCGGTTCGACCGTTCTGGTCTCAGGGGTCGGGCCGATCGGTGCCTTAGCGCTCCTGGCCTGCCGCGCGGCGGGCGCGAGCAAGATCATCGTCGCCGAACCCAATCCAAACCGGCGGGCACTGGCGAGCCGGCTTGTCCCCGATGCCGTGGTGGTCGACCCGCGCGAGGTCGACCTCGCGGCCTTCGTCAAGGACCACACTGAGGAAGGCGTGGGCGTCGACGTGGCGCTCGAATGCGTCGGACTCGAAGCGTCGCTCAACGGATGCGCCAAGTCGGTTCGGCGTCGTGGCACAGTGGTGCAGGTCGGCCTCCACATGCGTCCCGCCTCGATCGACGCGATGCTCTGGGCGCTGAAGGACATCACGCTCGAGGCCACGTGGTGCTATCCTACGACGATCTGGCCCCGCATCGCGGGCATGATCGCGGCGGGACTCTTCCCCGTGGAGAAGATCGTCACCTCCACCATCGAGCCCGAAGACGTCGTGAAAAGAGGCTTCGACGAGCTTCTCGATCCCTCGGGCCGCAACATGAAGATCCTGGTCCGCGTGAGCTGACGAACCAAAACATCGAGACCTTTCCATGCACTATGTGATTCACGCCCTCGACAAGCCGGATGCTCTGCCGATCCGCCTCGCCAACTACGAGGCTCACAAGGCCTATCTGGCAAAGGCCACGGTGAAGACCGTCATCTCCGGGCCACTCGTGGCCGACGATGGGGAGACGATGATCGGAAGCTGCTTCGTGGTGGAGGCCGATTCCAAGGACGAGGTCCTTGCCTTCCACAACGCCGACCCCTTCAAGGCCGCCGGCGTGTGGGAGCACGTTCACATCAACCCCTTCCTGAAGCGCGTCGACAACAGATGAGCCGCAGAGCGGCTTTCGTCTGGGCTCGAAGAGACGCCGTGATCTTCGCTTCTCCCGCTAGGGAGAAGCGAAGCTTGATTGATCAGGCCGGCGGAATGATCTTCTCGGCGCGCAGCCGGTCGAACAGGTCGGTGAAGGATCGCTCGGTGATCTGCAGGTCGTAGAATCCGAAATCACGGCTCTTGGTCATGTCCGTGAAGGTCTCCAGCTCACGCCCGAGATCGGCGTCGGTGTGCCACCAGGAGGCCAGCGTCGTCAGCTTGTAGGGCTGCAATCCGTGTTTGGTCACGATGGCGTCCCACGTCGCATCCCGCCCGGCCATCTGCTGCTCGAGTGGTGTCGGATGGCCAGGATAGGGCGCGACCTCGACACCGAGATAAGCCGCGATCGTGGCCCAAAGCCGACGCCAGCGGAACACGTCGCCGTTGACGATGTTGAAAGCCTGGTTGAACGCGGCGGGCGTCGTCGAGGCCCAGACCAGCTGCCGTGCGAGGATACGGGCATCCGTCACGTCAGTGACGGCCTCGTATTGCTGGGGTGTGCCGGGGAACAGGAAGGGGGCACCCGTCTCCTTGCAGATCGCCGCATACACGGCGAGCGTCACACCCATATTCATGGCGTTGCCGAGCGCCCAGCCGATGAGCGTGTGGGGCCGGTGCACCGACCAGGCGAAGCCGGATTTCTCCGCCGCCGCGTAGAGGATATCCTCCTGAACGTAGTAGAAGTTCTGGTAGGGCAGCCGGGGTTGATCCTCGCGGAAGGGCGTGTCCGGCTTGACCTTGCCGTAGGATTCGAACGGACCGAGGTAGTGCTTGAGGCCTGTGACCAGTGCCACGTGCTCCACCTTTGAGGTCTGGGTGACCACGTCGAGCAGATTCTGCAGCATTGCCCCATTGACCCGGCAGTTCTCGTCCTCTGTCTCCTGACGGGCCCAGGTGCAGAAGTAGACGTGGCTGATGTCGAGCCCGTCCAACGCCTTGGCGACACTGGCGGGGTCCATGAGATCGGCTGCGACCGGCGTCACGCCGGGCCGGTCCTGCGGCGGCTTTCGGGCGAGACCAAAGACGGTGAAGCCTTCGGAGATTAGCCGGTCGGCGACATTGCTTCCGGAGATCCCGGTCACGCCGACCACGAGCGCGTTCTTGGTCATGTTCATCCTCATTGGGTCGCAGCCCGACGTCCGCGCTCCGCCTCGCTCTCGCAGAGAACGAAGAAGTCGCGCTGGCCATCGCCGTCCGCGAAGGCCTGTTCATATTGCTGGCGCACCAGCGCCGCCATCATCATGGGAACGTGGTCGGTGCGCGCCGTATCCATGATCAAGTCGAAATCCTTGATCATCTGCTCGACCGTGAAGGCCGGCGCATAGTCGCCGCTGACAACCATGTCGCGCTTGTAGCCGATCAGCGGCGAGGCGACGGCGCTCTGGCCGATGACGTCGAGCATGTCGGCCAGGGAGAGGTCACCCTTCCGCCCGAAGGCCAATGCCTCTGCGAGCAGCGACGAGGTTGCGCCGACGAGGGAATTGACCACGAGCTTGAGATAGCGCGCCTGCTCGGCATCGCCGAGATAAAAGCGCTTGGCCGACATGGCCGCCAGCAGCGGCTCTACGCGGTCGTAGGCCGCGCGCGGGCCTGACGCCATGACCGACAGCGTCCCGGCTTTGGCCAAGGCCGTGCTGCCCGACACCGGCGCGCGGAGGTAATCGATGCCCCGCGCCGCGAGGACCTCTGCAACCTGCTTCGAGGCCGCGGGAGACACCGTGCTCATTTCGACCAGCACGGAGCCGCGCGCCATCGTTTCCGCCAGGCCCCCGGTGCCGAGTACAATCTGCCGGAGCACGACATCGTTCGGAATCATTGAGAAGACGATTCGCGCCTCCGTTCCGATCGCGGCGAGGTCGGGCGCGACGAGGGCTCCGGCCTCAACCACCGCCGAGCGGTTCTGCTCGTCCGGCTCGAACACCATCACCCGATGTTGCGTCTCGACGAGCCGCCGGCTCATCGGGCCGCCCATCTTGCCGGCACCGACCCAGCCGAGGGTTTCGTTTGCCATTGTTGGTTCCTTACAGGGTCGCGGGTTGATCTCGGGACTCGATGGTCAATACGTCTCAGGACATCCATGGAGCTCCGCCGTCGGTCATTTTCGTCGATCGGAGCGTTCACGCCTTTCATGGCCTTCGCCGGAATGGAATACGCCTCCGCAAAGGGAGATGATTTGGCAGGTCAGCGCCTTCAGGCCACAGGATAATCCCCATTATCAAGCGCTCACAATGCGCCGACGCTGCTCGCCTCATTCCGGCATCCCCGAAAATGCTGAGGTCCACGGGCGCCTGCCGTCCTTGCTCCGATCGGGTCCAAGGATGCGCGTGGCGCCGTTGAACGACAAGGTTTCGCGGCCAAGGGTCAGTGGGCCAACACCCGCTGCATGCGGCATGCTCAGACCAGCACCATACCGCCGTCGCACATGAAGATCTGTCCGGTGAGATAGTCGGCGTCATCGGAAGCCAAGAACGACGTCAGGCCGGAAAGGTCTTCAGGCGTCGCCGGCTTGCCGAGCAGAATGCCGCTCGAAAAAGACTGGATGAACTCCCCCTTTTGCTTGATCACGCCCTTGTCGATCATGTCCTGTTCGAGGCCATCCCAGAGCGGCGTGATGACAACGCCTGGCGCGATCCCATTGACCGTGATCTTGTGCTTGCCGAACTCGCGAGCCGCAGCCTGGGTCAAGGAAATGACGGCGGCTTTGCTGGCGCAATAGGGCGCGAATTCGGCATAGCCCTGCCTCCCGGCGATCGACGCCGTATTGATGATCTTTCCGCCCTTGCCACGGGCGATCATCGCCTTGCCGACCTCCTGCATGCCAATCAGGACGCCGAGCGCATTGACGCGCATGATGGCATTGAAATTGTCCTCGTCGACGTCGAGAAATGGGACGGGCTTGTTAAAGCCGGCATTGTTGAACAGGACGTCGATGCCACCGAACGCCGCGGTCACGTCTTTGACGACGCCACGCATGTCCGCCCTGTTTGCAACATCGGCCTTGAGCCCGATCGCGTCGTGTCCGCTCTTGCGAAGCTCTGCCGCGAAGACTTCCGCCTCATCACCCTTCAGATCAACGATGGCGACCCGCGCCCCGTCTTGAACGAGCCGCCGCACAATACCGGCACCCAATCCTTGAGCGCCGCCGGTGACAATGACACTTCGCTTCTTGAGGTCAGCCATCACTACCCCCTTCTCGCGTGGTCCCCGCAGTGCAGTCACACGCGAGATCGGCTACGGCAGGAGCGCTTTCGGGATGGTCGGGACGTTCAGGATGCCAAGTGGATCGCGGCGATCCCATGGAGCGCTTCCTTGTTCAAGCCTCTTCGAGCTTCTGACACCAACCGTATCGAAGGCAGGCTGCGGAGCAACGCGCGAGTTATTCATATCGGACATTTCCGGTGCGTAGCACGGCGGTTTTTTTGAGATGTGCCCGTTGCGGCTTGGTGGCTCGTCAAATGGATCAGCGAGAATAGCAACGGTGGGAGCCACGCCTTGCAGTAGTTTACATTTCACCTGACAGGCAGCGTCTGAAGGTAGCGGGTTTGCACCGCCTGCTGTGATCAGGCCGCGATCAACCACTCCTTGGTGATCGGGACGGCGTCAAGGAAGGCCCGCATCGGGTCTCGCCGAAGCACCATCATCCCTGGTTGCCCTCGCCTCAATGTCGCCCCGGACCCAGGCGTCGCAGTCGACCTGCACCCCGGCGATCGAGCGCCGTGATCGGGCCGACACCCGGAGCTCATCAGCCCACGGCACACCCGTTCATCCTTGACAATGCTGAGCACCTGTTTCGTGAGGCGGGCGGAGAGAACCAAGGCCGCAGCAGCTTAACTATACGTCCACGGAACCCGCAGCGCCCATGGTAAAAAGTCGCGCGAGTTCGCGCTAAATGTCAATCGTTGCCGAAGGTCACAATTTCACCACCGCGCTTTGTTGAGGGCGAACACGTGCGACCTTCAGACCGCAATCGCTTCTGACACATTCGTCGCCCGGCCGGGCGGGTCTTCGACGGGGAGTTCCGCGTCCAACAGTTTCCGCGTGTAAGCCTCACGAGGCGTCGCGAAGATGTCCTCGGCCGACCGGTATTCCACGATGCGGCCGTGCAGCATCACGGCCACGTTATGCGCCAGCGAACGCACCGAATTCAGATCGTGGGTGATGAAGAGGGCCGACATGCCGCGGCGCGATTGCAGGTCGCGGATCAGGTCGATGATCTGGGCTCGGACGCGAATATCGAGGGCGGTGGTGGGCTCATCGAAGATGACGAGATCGGGGTCGGTCGCAAGGGCACGGGCGATCCCGATCCGCTTCTGCTCTCCCGCGGAGAGTTCATGCGGAAAAGCCGAAGCGAGGGAAGAGGGCAGGTGGACGGCGTCGAGCAGAGCGGAGATCCGGCGCTCGCGTTCGCCCCGGCTCATCGGGTCGAGCAATCGGAAGGATTCGCCGATCAAATCCCTCACACGCCAGCGCGGATTGAGGGCGACATAGGGCTCCTGGAACACCATCTGGATGCGGCGGCGCCAGGGTTTGAACTTTTGGGCCGAGAGGTCGGTCACGTCCTCGCCGTCGAACAGGATCCGCCCACTCGTCGGATTGGTGAGGCGGAGGACGCATTGACCCGCGGTGGTCTTGCCGGAGCCGCTCTCGCCGACGAGCGCCAAAGTCTCACGCGGGCGGATCGAAAAGTCGACACCATCGAGCGCGCGCACTTGGTGCGTGAAGGGTCCGCCATAGATTTTGACGAGCTTTTCGGCTTGCAACAGAGGCCGCTCGCTCGCCGTGTGTCGCGCGATCGACGGAGTTGGCCTTGCCTTCGCGGCCTCGAGGAGGCTGCGGCTGTAGGCCTGCCTTGGCCCCCGCAGGAAGGCATCGACATTTTCGATCTCGATCAGCTCCCCCTCGCGCATGACCGCGATGCGGTCGCAGCAATTGCGGACGATTCCGAGATCATGGGTGACCAGCATGACGCCCAAGCCGCGTCGCCTGCAGCGCTGGACCAGCATGTCCAGAACCTGAGCCTGCACGGTCGCGTCCAGTCCCAGCGTGGCATCATCTGCCAAAAGGACCGCGGGATCAGTCACCAAGGCCATCGCGATGACGACCCGCTGGGCCATACCGCCGGAGAGTTCGTGCGGGTAGGCCTTGGCACGACGTTCGGGATCGGTAATGCCCACTTCGCGCAACAGAGCGATGGCGCGGCTCTGGGCTTCGCTCTCGCCGACCCTGGCATGAGCGCGCAACACGCGCGCGATCTGCCGTCCCACGGGGGCGACGGGATCCAGCAGGGCTTTGGCATTGGTCCCAATGAGACCGATCTTGCCCCCGCGCAAGTCACGAAGGTCTTCATTCCGGCGGTCGAAAACCGAACACCCGTCGAAGCGGACGTCGCCGCCTAAAACCCTGAGGCCTTCGGGGACGAGCCCCAGAACGGCTTTGGTCAGAAGCGACTTGCCGGCACCCGTTTCACCCACGATGCCGAGGATCTCGTTTCGGCGCAGGGTGCACGTGACAGCGTTCAGGATCGGCGCTGCATCTCCGCCGATGCCGACCGTCAAGCCGTCGAGTTCGAGGAGCGGTGTGGCATCAAGCGGTGCGTGCACGACGATCTCCCTGAAGGCGCGGGTCGGTCAGGTCGCGGAGCGCGTCGGCGAGAAGCGCGAAGCAAAGGACGGAAAGCACGATCGCGATGCCGGGAAAAAGCGCGATCCACCAGACACCCAGGATCATCTGCTGGGCGCCGTTGCTGACCATCAACCCCCATTCGGGTGACGGCATCCGAACGCCGGCCCCGATGAAGGACAGACCGGCCGTGAGCAGGATCGCCATCCCGATGGCGATCGAAATCTGCACGATGACGGGTGTCATGGCATTCGGCAGGATATGCTGGAACATGATCTGGAGGTCGTTGGCGCCCGCGCAGCGCGCCGCCGCGATGAAGGGACGCTCGCGCTGCGACAACACTTCGGCCCTCACCAGTCGGGCAAACATCGGCACGAACAGGAGCGTGAGGACGATGGCGACGCTCCAGATCTCCTGGCCGAGCACCGCGACCAGCGCCATGCCGAGCACGAAAATCGGAAAGGACTGGAGGAAGTCGAAGATCCGCAGCACGACAGTGCTCAGAAATCCGCGATAGAAGCCGATCACGACCCCGATAGGAACGCCGATCGCCAGCGACACGAAAACCGCTGTGAAACTTATCAGAAGATTGACACGGGTTGCGAAGACGACGCGCGAAAAGATGTCCATGCCGAGTTCATCGGTGCCGAACAAGTGTTCGCCGCCGGGCGGCAGAGTTGAGGAAAGCGGATCGGCATCGGTCGGCGAGAAAGACGCGATATACGGGGCGAACAGGATCGCGACGATCTGGACCAAAAGGAGGGCCAGTCCGATCAGGGCGCCCGGCCGACGGAGAAGGAAGGCGCTGAGTTTGGCGACGTTCACAACGGCCTCCTAGACCTGGATCCGGGGATCGGCGAGCTCGTAGAGGATATCGGCCACCGAATAGACGACCAGCACGAAAGCCGAAGCCACCAGCACGAAACCCTGAATCGCCGCATAGTCGCTGTTGACGACCGCCTGCACCGCATATTGGCCAAGGCCGCCCCAGGCGAAGATGGTCTCGACCAGCACCGCCGCGCCAAGCAGAAATCCCGTGATGAAGCTTGTCTGGCTGATGATGGGCGGCAGGGCGTTGCGGAGCGCACTGCGGATGATCCGCCGCTCCGGCACACCACAAAGACGCATGTGGTTGACGAACTCGGATTGGTAGGCGCCACGGAAGGATGTTTGCGCCATCTTCATCAGCGCGCCGGTGTTGACGATGGCAATGGTGAGCACAGGCAGAACAAGACGCGAGGCCGCCGACCAGAAGGCGGTTCGGTCGCCTGCGATCACGCTGTCGATGGTCAAAAATCCGGTGATGGTCGGGGGCGCGTTGATCATGGCATCGATGCGCCCGAAGGGTGCCGGCGCCCAGCCGAGAATGTGAAACAGGAAGAAGACCAGCAGCAAGGCGACCCAGAAATCCGGAATAGCGCCCGCGACCAGCCCATAGATCCGCGCGACCACGTCGACGATTCCGCCCGGCCGCACCACCGAGATCACCGCCAGCGAAACCGCCGCTATGACGGTCAGGATCATGGCGTAGCCGATGAGTTCCAGTGTCGCCGGCGCCCGCTGGGCAAGGTCCGTCAGGACCGGGTTGGACGTGAAGGGAGACATTCCGAGATCGCCGTGAAGAACGGCGATCAGGTAGCGCTCCATCTGCACAGGCAAGCTCTGGTCGAGCCCGAGATGCTGCTTGAGGGCCTTGATCGAATCGTCCGTGGCAAAGTTTCCAAGGATCAGCCGCGCGGGGTCGCCCGGGAGCAATCGCACGAGCAGAAAGGTCACCAGGGTCACCCCGAGCATCTGCGGCACGATCATGCCAAGGCGCGTCAGGATGATCCGCACGAACCGGGGGAGACGATGCCAGGTCGCCGCAAGTGGCATGGGATCAGGTTCCTAGACCGAGACCAAAAGGGATTTGCAAGAGCCGCGCCAGGTCTCTGTCGCGTGTCGACCCACGAAATCGGCAGGCTAAACCGGCGACCGCGGAAACGGACGAAGATGCTGATCGGACTGGAAGGTAAGGCCTGCCTGGACGGTGTGGGATCAGGAGGGACAATGGGCTTGTCCCTCGAAGATTTTCGACGCCGGCCCCGCGAGCCTTACCCGTCAGTCTCCAAACCCTGCTGAGGTCTGGAGAATGTGAAGTCAGTTGAAACTACGTCAGTTCTTTGAGAAGTCGTACCAGGCATTGCCGTTCGGCGTGTACCAGGAGACGCCGGTGACATTGCTTCGCGTCGCCAATTGATAACCAGGGTTAAAAAGGAAAACCCAAGGCGCCTGATCGACGATGAGCTTCTGCGCCTGCTTCATATCGGCAATCCGCGAGGGGTCGTCGGTCGAGACAAGATTCTTGTCGATGAGAGCATCGACAGCGCCGTCTTTGAACCGCGAGTAATCCACCATGGAGTGGCTGTTCAACCAAAGGTTGGTGACATAGGCGGCGTCCGGCACGATCGCCATATCGCGCAGGAAATACATCGGGATCTTGCCCTTGGTGTAATCATCCACCAATGTCGAACTCGGGATCTTCTGCAGCTGCACGTCGATGCCGGCTTTGGCAAAGTTGGTCTTCAGGATGACGGCGATCTGTTCTTCGATTTCGTCCCCGGTCCGATAGCCAAGTTCGGTCTTGAAGCCGTCGCCAACGCCCGCTTCCTTCAGCAACGCCTTGGCCTTGGCAAGGTCATAGGTGTAATGGAAGAATTCGTCGGTATAGGCGGGGTAGATTTCCGAGATCGGGCTCTTGGTTTCGCGGGCCGTATCAAAATAGACGCTTTTTGAGATCTGGTCGCGCGGTACGAGATAGTTCAATGCCTGTCGAACACGTGGATCATTGAAGGGCGGCGTCTGGTTGTTCATCTCCACGCGGTGGATATAATTGCCGTAGACGGTCCAGACTTTCACGCCGGATGCGCTTCTCAGCAGGTTCAGCTCGCGTGGCAACAGCCACTCGGCGACATCGATGGATCCAGCCTGGAGTGCCGCGACCCGGTTAGCCGACGACGGCATCTCGCGGAAAATGATCTTCTTCAGCGGGGGAGCACCGCGGAAGTAGTTCGGATTGGCCTCATAGATGACTTCGCGCCCGGGCGAGTAGCTGGTCACCTGATAGGGCGAGAACGATGCCGTATGGGTCGAAAGCCAGGTCTGGGCGTTCGAATCGGCGTCGGTGACGTGCTTCTTCGCCTCGGTCGCATCGATGATGCCGAGATCGTTGTTGACCCATAGCCGCTCGATCAACGGCGAGGTTCCCGGCAATGTCACCTTCACGGTATGGTCATCGATCTTGGAAAAAGCCTTGTCGTAATCCTCGATCTTCAGCATCTGGTGCATGTACCAGTAGAACGTGCCCTTGATGGCCCAGCCGCGCTTGAAGGTCCACATCACGTCGTCGGCCGTCAGCATGTCGCCATTCGCGGCCTTGGCATCTGCAAGGTGGAAGGTGATCGAGGTGCGATCGGGCGACACCTCCCAGCTCTTGGCAAGCGAACCGACGATATGGTCGAAATCCTCAACCATGATCCCGTCCGGGTTCTTCTTCATCGCGTAGGCGAGAAGCCGGTCATAGATGTTCTTGCGTGCCTCATGCACCGCTTCCGTCGCCGGATATTCGAGCTCGAGGGATTCGGGAGTGCGTGGCCCCGCTACGATCAAGGTTGCCTTCGCGTCCTGAGCGTAAACCGGCAGAACCATCGCGACTGCCATCGTCGTCCCAAGTAACCATGCTTTGATGCGCGTCATGAACGGATCCCCTGATGAATGGTGGTTGAAGCTCTCGAGCGCGTTCCCCTTGGTGTCGGTCAGGCGGAGCGGCCGTAGCCGCCGCCGCCGCCCGTTTCGATGATCAGCACGTCACCTTTGAGAAGCGGGATGTTGTAGAATTTCGACGGGCTCTTGAGGCCGAAGACGTCACCGAGTTCGCGAGTTTCGCCATTGCGGCGCAGGCTCCAGCGGTTTGGCGCGCCATCCTCTCCGCCCGCGAGGCCCCAAGGGGCGATGCGGTGCCGGTCGCCGAGACCGGAGAGATGGTGGTCTTCGAGAAGCCGATATTCGTGCACGGTGCCCATGCCGCCGCGATGTCGGCCCGCGCCGCCCGAACCATCGCGCAGGCCATAGCGCTCGACGAGTACCTGGTATTTGTGCTCCCACACCTCGATGGGCTGGTTGTGGGAGGTCTCGCCCCAGAAATAGACGGCGTCGTTGCCGGGGGCATGCGCGGTGGCGCCCTGACCCCCCTCGTAATAATTGTACCAGACGACATCCTCGCCGGTCTTCGGGTTCTTCGAGCGTCCGGCGAGGTTGTTGCCGGATGCGTGGCTGCCGGCCGCCACCTGCGCGGGCAGCGTCTTGCCAAAGGCTTTCAGGATGGTTTCGGGCACCCGCTTCGCCATTTCAAAGGTGCAGCCGTAGACGGGACGCGGCCAGAGCGCATTGACGATGCTGCCCTCGGGCGCATCCAGTTCGATCAGGTCGAAAATGCCGGCGTTGACAGGCGTCAGAGGGTCCACCAACGCGATGATGGCGGTATAGACGGCGGCGCGTGCTGAACTCAGGGCGGCATTGATCGGCGTCGGAGCCGCCGCCGCCGTGCCGGCGAAGTCGACCCGGAAATGCGAGGCGTTCTTGGTGACTTTCACGCGGATGGGATAGCGCGCGTCGGTCAGGCCATCGTCCTCGATGAAGTCCTCCGCCTCATAGACCCCGTCGGGCACATCCCTCATGCGGGCAAGGAAACGGTCGCGCGAATAGTCGATCGCTGCCGCCATCCCGGCCAGAACGTCGTCGATGCCGTAGCGGCCGACAAGCTCGCGAAGGCGGTTCTCGGCGACGGCGGTCGCGGAGATCTGGCTCATCAGGTCGCCCCAGTCGTCCTCGGGCAACCGCACATTGGCCAGGATAAAATCGCGCGTTTCCTCGACGAGTTCACCACCGCGATAAAGTCGGGAGAGCGGGATGATGAGTCCGTCCTGCACGACGTGAGTCGAGGTTCCGGCGCACCCGCCGGGGCTCATGCCGCCGATGTCGGTCCAGTGCCCGATATTGACCGCGAAGCCGAGGTGGGCGCCGTCGAGGAACATCGGACGGCAGACCATCACGTCTGACTGATGGGTCGCGAGATAGGGATTGTTGGTAATGAAGACATCCCCAGGCTCGGGTGTGGGGAACTTCGCCACGACGGCCCGCATGGCTTGCACGAGCGAGCCGAGATGCACGCCGATGCCGCGCGATTGGATCACCATGCGTCCATCACGGTCGAACAGCGCGCAGGAGAAGTCGAAGCCTTCCGAGAAGGTCGGCGAATAAGCGGTCAGCACCGTCGTCTGGATCATCTCTTCCGTCGTGCTGAACAGGAAGTTTCGGATGATCTGCGTGGTGAACGGATCAAGCGCCATGAGGGGCTCCTTGCGATCCATCGATGCGGACGATCAGGTTGCGGTAGGGGTCGACACGGCCCGTCGCCCCGCTCGGAACGAAGAACGAGGTGTCGTATTCCTCGACCAGGCACGGGCCATCCACATGCATGCCGGGCCAGAGCTCCGTGCGGTCGAACACCGCGACCGATGAGCCGACGCCCGGCATGTCCGTCGTGCGAACCGGCTTCGGCTTTCGGTCGGGACGGGCGTGGCCCGATTGCGGCTCAAGCGGCGGCAGAGCTGCGACCGCCGTCAATCGCGCCGTGACCACAGCGGTCTTGTGGCCCAAACGGGTGCCATAAAGTGCAAAGTGGCGGGCTTCGAAGGCGTCGACGACCTGGCTCGGCGACCAGTCCGGTTCGATCAACACGTTGATCTCGTGCGCCTGCTTCGCGTATTTCATGTCGAGGCTATATTCGAAGCGGCGCGTCTCGGCGCTTCGTCCGCTCTCGACCGACGCGATATCCGAAGCGAGATCGGCGAAGATGTCGTTAAGGTCCGTCCATCGCAGATCGTCGAGCGCCGCCATCACGGTGCGCGAGCGGGAGATCTTGATCGGGGCGCTGACCATGCCATAGGCGGAGAAGACACTGGCCATGGTGGGGACGAGGATTTCCGAAATCCCGACATCGGCCGCGAGAACGGCGGCATGCTGACCGCCCGCGCCCCCGAACGGAACCAGGGCAAACTCGCGCGGATCGATACCCTTCTCGACCGTCATCTGCCGGATCGCCGAGGCCATGCTGGCATTCACCACCCGATAGATGCCGGCGGCCGCATCCTGGACGCTCAATCCGAACCGATCGGCGATGCTCCTGAGCGCTGCCTCCGCCCGATCGCGATGAAGCGGCATCAGACCGTCTTCCTTGATCAGGCCCAGCACCAGATTGGCATCGGTGACGGTGCAGGCCGTGCCGCCGCGTCCATAACAGGCGGGACCCGGTTCGGCACCCGCGCTTTGTGGGCCCACCTGCAGGGCGCCACCCTCATCGACCCAGACAATGCTGCCCCCGCCCGCACCGATCGTCTTGATGTCGATGGTCGGCGTCTTGACCGGCAGGCCCCACTCGATCTCGAAGGTGTTCTTCAGTTCGAAGCGGCCGTCCCGGATGACGGCGACGTCGAAGCTCGTGCCCCCCATATCGACCGTGATGAGGTTCTTGCGGCCGGTCAGTTGTCCAACGAACGCACCGCCCAGCACGCCGCCAGCCGGCCCCGAAACGCAGAGCGAGACGGGGCGGTCCGAGGCTTCCTGGCCGGGCTGCAAGCCGCCTTCCGAGCTCAGATAATTCACGAGGCCGGCGCTGCCGACACGATCGCGCAGCGCCGCCACATAGCGGCGGACGCGAGGCATGGCGTAGACGTTTGCGACGGTCGTGTTGGTGCGCTCGTACTCGCGAATCTCCCGGCACACGACCGACGAGACCGACAGCGGCATGTCGGGCGCAAGCGACCGGATGACGTCGGCCACGAGGCGCTCATGACTGTCGTTGCGATAGGAATGCAGCAAGCTGACCGCGATGCCCTCGACTCCCTCCGCGAGAACCTTGCGAACCACATCCTCGACCGCCGCCCGATCGATCGGGGTCGCAACCTCGCCCGAGGCCATCAACCGTTCGTCCACCTCGAAACAAAGGGAGCGCGGGATGAGCGGTTGCGGTTTGCGCCACGCAAGATCGTATGGCAACGGACGCGTGGCGCGCATGATTTCGAGAATATCGCGGAACCCCTTGGTGGTGATCAGAGCCACCTTGGCGCCCTTGCGCTCCAAGATCAGATTGGTGACGATCGTGGTGCCGTGCACCAAGGTCCGCACCTGATCGAGCGCGACCTCGGCGAGGCTGAGAGCCGTCATAAACCCCTGTTCCGGCGCGCTCGGAACCGAGGGCGTCTTGGAACGGGTCACGGCGCCCGTCTCTTCGTCGAAGACGACGATGTCCGTGAACGTCCCGCCGATATCGATGCCGACGCGCTTCATGCCGCGGCCCTCCCGACATAGAAGCGATCGAAGACATCGAGCGTCCGGTCGATGTCGGCAGCCGTGTGGGCACCGGACACCAGAAGGCGCTGCGTCTTGCGCGGCTTGGCGTAGAGACCGTTGTCGAACATGAACGTCGCAAGCTCAGACGCGAACGACATGTCGTGATGCCGCCAGACATCACCGAAGGAATGCAAGGTCCGGTTCGAATGATGCAGGGCGACGACGGACCCGAATACCCGGGCATTCGCCTCGATCCCGTAGCGATCGAAGATTGCGTTGAGGCCGTCGCCGAGCTTGGCCCCCATGGCGGCGATATGCGCGAAAACGCTTCCGTCAGACAGACGCTCGATCGTCGCGAGAGCGGCCGCGACCGAGGCGACGTTGCCGTTGTAGGTGCCTGAAAAGAAGGCTCGGCCGACCGGGGCCAATTGCTCCATCACGGCGCGGGGCCCGCACAAAGCCGCGATGGGATGACCGTTGGAGATCGCCTTGCCGAATGCCGCAAGGTCTGGCGTCACGCCGAGCAGGGCCTGGGCGCCGCCGATGTGATGCCGAAAGCCGGTGAGGATTTCGTCGAAGATCAGCAGGCTCCCGTGGGCCGTGCAAAGCTCGCGAAGGCGTTCGAGAAAACCTGGAAGCGGTGTGATGCAGCCCGTCAACGGCCCGTGCATGACAGGTTCGACCACGAGACCCGCGATATTGTCGCCCTCGGTTTCGAAGAGTTGCTCGACCGCGGCCATGTCGTTGAAATCGAGCACTCTGATGCAAGCGGCAGACGTGTTCGTCCCAATCGATTCCGACAAAGGTGCGTAGAGGCCGCGATTGTCCGCGGGCTTCTCGTAAGACGAGACATTGAACAGCAGGTCCTCGAACCAGCCATGGTAGGATCCAGCGAACTTGACCAGGATGGTGCGGCCTGTGACGGCGCGGGCAAGCCGGGCGGCCATGTACAGCACGTCGGAGCCCGCGTTCAGGAAGGCCGACATCTCCGCACAGGGAATGATGCGAGAGAGAGTTTCCCCGAGTTCGACTTCCAGCGCGTTTGGAGCGCAGAAGACCACCCCTTGTGTCTCAATGGTCTCCGCAACACGCCGCTCGACGACGGGGTCGGCATGACCAAGCACGCCAGGACCTGCGCCGTTCCAATAGTCGACGTAGGTATTGCCGTCGGCGTCCCACACATAAGCGCCGCGACCACGTTCAATGAAGTGGGGATAGGGCGCGTAATACTTTCCCTCGCCTTGCGCCCCCATGGGCGCAACCTTGCGGGCCCGCTCCCATAGCGCCTGCGATCTTGCGGTGTTGCTGGAAGGCGTGAAGTGCGGTGTCATCCGTTCGTCTGCTCAAGATAGGCTCGCCAACAGGAACACTCGGCTTGAACCTCTATCTGATTTCATATCAGATCCTATGAAGTCAGTATGTTCAACTGTAAAAAATAGGCAGATGACATCGTCTCAAAGACTATCCGATGTGCAGATGCTCGCTTTTATTTGCAGCGGAACGCGCGGTCGAGAGGCTTGCGGCTGTGCGCAAACTCTGTCTCATGTGGTCACAGCCGATCGCGCGGACCTCGATTCATGTTTTCCAAGACCGACCACGCCTACGAAAGCCTGCGCCGGAACATCCTCGACGGGCACTTGCAGCCGGGGCAGCGGCTGCGGCTTTCGCATCTCGCCAAGGAACTCGACCTGAGCGAAATGCCCATTCGGGAGGCGTTACGACTGCTCCAGCGCGATGGACTCGTGGTCATGCATCTGCATCGCGGCGCAGAGGTCGCGCAACTCTCCTTTCAGCATTCCTGGAATATCGAAGAGGTGCGTCTTCATCTCGAAGCGCGCGCCTGTCTCAGCGCCGCCCCTTTTCACGATGACGCGTCCTGCGGTCGCATGGAACACTTCCTGTCCGAGATGAAGAAGGAGATCGAGCGTCCGGTCGTACTCGCCCGCATCAACCGCAATTTTCACACCGAGCTCATGTCGCTCGCCCCTAATGCGTTTCTTCGCGAGCATGTTCAGGAGCTCTGGGACCGGGCCTGGCAATTGTCGTCCGCATCCTTCTTCGAATTCATGCCGCATCGAATGAGCCGCCTGCCGATCGAAGGCAGCGAGATCCTGGCTTGTGTCCGCTCCCGCAATCTTGCGCGCCTCGACATGGTTCTCCAGGCCCGCATCGCCGATTTGACGGAGGCGTGGCCGGCGGCGGCCGCGGCCTACGAGCGTCGCGCGCTTGCGCTTTCAGTTCCAGCCTGATCTCATGCTGCAGGGTGATGGGTGATCCAGTGCTGCGCGATCTCCTCGCGACGGCAGATCCAAACGCCCTGTTGGGCCGCCACATGATCAAGAAAGCGCTCGAGACCTGCCGCGCGGGCAGGGTGGCCGATGATGCGCGAGTGGAGCCCGATGGACATCATCTTCGGGGCTTCCGCGCCTTCGCGATATAGGAGATCGAAGGCGTCTCGCAAGAAAACGAAGAAGTCCTCGCCCTTGGCGACTCCGCCGCGCACGAATTTCACATCGTTGTTGGCGAGGCTATAGGGCACGACGAGATGTGGACGTTTGTCGACATTCGTCCAATAAGGCAGTTCGTCATTGTAGGCGTCCGAATCGTAGACGAAACCGCCTTCCTCGACGAGCAGACGGCGCGTGTTGACGCTTGGTCCATAGCGGCAGTACCAGCCGCTCGGTCGTCGTCCGATGGTTTTGGTGAGGCTCGCGACCGCCGCGTCGATCCGCGCACGTTCCTGCTCGGCGTTCATCGGCTGATGCCGTTCCCAGCGATAGCCGTGGCAGCAGACATCGTAACCGCCGTCACGGATCGCTGCGGCTCCCTCGGGATTGCGCTCAAGCGCCAGCGCGCAGGCAAACATGGTCGCGGTCATGCCGCGCTCTTCGAGAATCCGCAGAATGCGCCAGAAGCCGACACGGCTCCCGTATTCGAACATGGATTCCGCGGCGAGATCACGACCTTCGAAGCCTCCGCCCCCGCCTTCCGTCAAACCGGTTTCGCTCGCGTCGTCCCCATCCGGAACGGAAGGCTCCGAGCCTTCTTCCACGTTGAGAACGATATTCAGCGCGAGCCGTGCGTCGCCCGGCCAGCGCGGATGCGGAGGTCGGCGGCCATAGCCAATAAAGTCGCGCACCGGCCCTCCGGGCGGGGCTTTCATGGCGCTTCGCTCCCAATCTGGCCGCGGTACCAATCGAGAATTTCGGACCCGGTCCACATCACGACGCCCTCATGTCCGAGGATATGGTCGTAGAGCTTTTCAAGATATTTGATCCGGTGTGGCGCACCTGTCAGGTAGGGATGGATCGAGATCGCCATGACGCGCGGCTGATCGATTCCCTCCTTGTAGAGCTGATCGAACTGATCGACACCGCGCAGGAAAATCTCGTCCGACCGGTGTCCCTGTACGGCCGTGATGACCACATCGTTGATCTCGACCGAATAAGGCACGGAGACCACGGGGCGGGGTGACGCCCGCAGCATCACCGGCTGATCGTCGAGGCACCAGTCGCAGACATACTCGATTCCGGCTTCCGAAAGATGGTCGAGTGTCTCTGCGGTTTCGGTGAGGCCCGGACTTTCCCAACCGCGCGGCGCCTTGCCGGTCAAAGCCCGGATCGCATCGATCGTGTCCCGGATCGCAGCCCGTTGGTCATCCACCTTGTGCATCGGCCGCTGCACATAACCATGGCCAATGAAATCCCATCCGGCATCGAATGCCGCCCGGCACGCCTCCTCATACAAGGTGCAAGCCGTACCGTTGACAGCGAAACTGGCCTTCAGATTGCGGGCGCCCAGCACCTCGAGAAAGCGCCAGAAGCCGACCCGCATCCCGTATTCGTGCCACGCCCAGTTTGGAACGTCGGGAAGCAGCGGCTGCCCCATCGGGGGCGGCAGCACGGCCCGGGGCATCGGATCGGTCGGGCTCCAATTCTCCACGTTGACGATGGTCCAGACGGCGACCCTGGCCCCGCCGGGCAGGCGCAATCTCGGTCGGGTCGCGATGGGTTGGTAGGAGAGGCGGTCACGAATGGCTTGTGCCGGAGGAAGTGCCATGAGTGCCTCTCAGACCATCACGTCGCCGCCGTTCGGCGACAAGGTCTGGCCGACATAATAGGAGCCGGCCTCCGAGGCCAGCATCAGCACGGTCGGCGCCATTTCGTCGGGCTCGCCGAACCGCTTGATCGGAAGTTCCCCCATTTTCGCCGCTCGCCATTCGTCCGACAGGCCTTTCAGCATGTCGGTTTCGATCGGTCCCGGCGCGATGCCATTGACCAGCACGTTATGCGGCGCGCCTTCATAGGAGAGGGCCCGGGTGAACCCCAGAATGCCCGCCTTGGCGGCGCAATAATGTGCCATGCCGCCGCCCCCCTTGTAGGCGAGCTGCGACGAGAAATTGACGATCCGGCCCCATCTGCGGGCCACCATCTTGTCGAAGAAATGATGGGTGACGAGGAATGTGCCGCGGAGGTGGACGCCGATCATTCGGTCCCAGGCCGCGATCGTGAGTTCGCCAAAGGCACAATGGCCGCCAATGCCGGCGCAATTGACCAGAATGTCGACCTGCCCGAGCGTCGCTTCCGCCCATTGTGCCAGGGCCGCGACCTGATCTTCGTCGGCGACGTCGCAGGCACGGCCATGAACCGAGGCGCCGACGGTCGAGAGCCGTTCGATCAGCGCCATGGCATTTGCCTCGTCATCGACATGGCAGAATGCGACCTGGGCGCCGTGTGCGCACAAGATCTCGACGACGGCGGCCCCGATGCCCCGGCTCCCGCCGGTGACAAGGGCCTTTCGGCCGGTGAGGTCGAAGGTTTTTGGCATGGGTCAGATTCCCGTATCACTCCGCGAGATCTTTGCAGCAGCAAAAGCGACGCCAAGTCGTAAGCTTCGACATCTTCGTAGAAAGCAGCGTGACGATGCGTACGAGACCGGCATACATTGCTTTCAAACTCGGCAATGTGATCAGATATCAACTTTCGTGCACCTCGGCGGCTTGTCGGAGGCGATGAGCGTGGAGCTTCATGCCCTGACAGGCAATGCGATGCGGTGGCGGTGCTAGCCCTGAAGCTGGGCCAAATGCGATGCGGGTTACCACCTTCGTGCTTCTCTCACTTCGATTGGCGTAGCGGTTGCTTGGACTCGGTGAGATCGGACCGTCGTGAGCGATCATGTCGGCCGCCAAACGACGGCCGCCGAGACGCAGAGGTCTTCAGGGCAGGGATCACCGGACATGCAACTCGCGGGACGAAAAGCGTTAGTCACCGGCGCTCAGCAAGGTATCGGTCGCGCGATCGCCATCGAATTCGCCCGCCAGGGTGCTGATGTGGCCATCAACTATCTCGACGGACAAGAGGCCGCCGCTGACGTGGCGCGGACCTGCGAGACGTTCGGGGTCAAGGTCGTCATCCTGCAAGGCGATGTCGCCGACATCCCAGCACTGGATGGCCTCGCGAGCCGCGCCGAAGCGGCCATTGGCACAATCGATCTTCTCGTCAACAACGCCGGCATTTTCCCGCGCGCCCATTTCCTCGAGCTCACGGAAGACACCTGGGACGCCGTTCACACCATCAACCTGAAAGCCAGCTGCTTTCTGGCTCAGGCCGTGGCCCGGCGCCTCGTCGCCGCAAAACAGACGGGAGCGATCATCAACATGGCGTCAGCCTCCGTTCAAGGCGGCGCCAATTCGGCCCATTACAGCGCCTCGAAAGGCGGTGTGGTCTCGTTAACGCGCGGCATGGCCACGGATCTCGTCGATTTCGGCATCCGCGTGAATGCCATCGCGCCTGGCTGGACGGACACGGCACAGCCACGCTTCGGTCATTCCGAGGAGGAGTTGATTGAGATCGGCGCGCAGCTTCCCATGAAGCGCATAGCTCGACCCGAGGAAATCGCAACCACGGCCACGTTCCTGGCCAGTGATGCTTCGAGTTATATGACGGGGCAGACGATCCACGTGAACGGTGGAAGCTTCATGTCGTAGCCTGACCGTCCCAGGCATCCTTGGCCTTGACCAACGCCTGAGGCAGACTTGATTCTCACGCGGCGCCAAGCAGTGCTCAAACGAATAGAGCCGAGATCGATCTCGCTCTCTGCGGTCGCGACCTCAAACAAGCGTCAGTTTGCTGATGGACGATGGGTCTATCTCCGCGAGATAGAGGCCGCCGTGCGGGTCGGCCGCAATCCCATGGGCGCCGTTGAGGGATGGGCGGGCCCGGCCGAGGCGGACGCCGTCGGGGGAGAATGCGGTGAGACTCGGAACCTGATCAGTGACCAGAATCGTGCCGTCGGGTAGGGCACAGAGGTCCATCGGGCGGCAAAGGCCATCCAAGTTGGCCAGCCATCCCCCTTGCCGGTCGAACACCTGCACGCGATCGTTCTCGCGGTCGCAGACGAGAACATGGTCATGGCTGTCGATGAGGATCGAATGCGGAGTCATGAAGGCGCCCGGACCATGGCCGATGCTGCCGAAGGAGGAGCGCAGGGTGCCGTTGCGGTCGAAGCGATGCACGCGGGCGTTGCCGTAGCCATCCGCGACGTAGATGTCTCCGTCGGACGCCACCGCGACTTTGGTCGGATGGTTGAACGGATCTTCCCACGACGGCCGATGGCGCTCGCCGAGGGCGAAGAGGAGGGCGCCCTGAAGGTTGAAACACAGGACCTGATGGGCGTCGCGATCGACGATGAAGACGCGGTCTTGGTGATCGATCGTAATCCCGTGCGAATCGAAAACATGACCTTCGCCGTAGGAATACAGGAACCGGCCGTCCGCATCGAAGACGACGGCCGGCGCGGGGCCCCGGCGCAGCACGTGAACGCGCCTATGACTGTCGACCGCGACCATGCTGACCCGCGCCGGCGCGATCGTCGCTGGCAGATCCCCGAAATTGCGCAGAACCGTGTAGCGACGTCCCGCGAGGACGATCATGCCGGTTTCCGGTACGGTGCGATCAGGATTGGGCATCGGCGTGACTCATGCGGTCGGTGAGCGGGGCAGGGAGCCCGATCGAGGATTTCGGGCCGGGACGAGCGAAGCCTCCTCCGACAGCCTTGCGCGGATTAAGCGCGACCAGCAGTTCGGCCTGCTTGACCGCCGCCGCGACGGGATCGACGATCGGAATCGGCAGCCTGTCGACGACCTTGGCCGCGAGACCCGCGAGCGGCGCGCCGGCGAAGATCAGCACGTCGGCGCCTGACGCGCGCACGGTCTCCTGTGCGAGCGCCACAAGGCGCTGCTCGTTCTGGTCTTGAACGGCATCGATCGACGGTACCGGCCCTTCGAGCGCGACAATGCCGGCGCAGCGGCCGGCGAGCCCGTGCAGGTCGACGCAATCGCGGAACCAGGGGCATAAGGCGCGTGTGAACGTCACGATGGCAAAGCGCTGGCCGAGCATGCAGGCGGTCAGCATGGCCGCCTCGGACACGCCGACCACTGGGATATCGAAGAGTTCGCGCGCGCCAAGAAGCCCAGGGTCGCCGAAGGCCGCCACGATGGCGGCGTCGACGGTGTGGTGCGCTTCAGCAAGCATTTCCAGCACCACGGCGCCACCGACCTGGGCTTCGGCCCGGGTGGCGATATACGGGAAGCCGCGCGACGCTGTCAGCGGCACGAGTTCGGTTCCAGGGCTCGCGACGGCGCGCCCGGCCGCCATCATCAGCGTCGTGACAGACGATGTGGTGTTGGGATTGAGAAGCAGGATGCGCGGCACGGGCGGAACTTTAGTGGGGAGGGGACAGCAGCAGCTGTGCGGCTGCACGCAGAAGCGTCGCGTCGTTGCGCGAGCGGGAGACAAGTTGCAGGCCGAGCGGCAGCCCGTTCTCCCCCTTCAAGAGGGGCAGGCTGATGGAGGGGACGCCGAGCAGGGTCCACAGCGTGGCGAAGAGGGGATCGCCCGTGCCATCGACGACCAATGGCGCGATGCCGACAGAGGCTGGCGTGATCAGCGCATCGTAGGGCGCGGCAATGGCGTCGAAGCGCAGGCGCAGATCGCTGCGGGTCTGGAGCGCGCGAAGCAGATCGACAGCCGATCGGGATCGTCCCCGGTCGATGGTCTTGAGCACGAGGTCCGGCATCAGGTCGCGATGCGTTTCGGCATCGGCCCGGTAGGCTTCGGCGATGCCGGTTTCCATGATGAGGGTCAGGACCTCGGCCGCCGTCGCAAAGTCCGATGGGAGCTCGACGTCTTCGATCGGAGTGGCGGCGCCGGCCGTGAAGGCTTCGATGGCCTCGCGCGTCGACCGTTCCGCGCGCAACCAGTAGGGGCCTCGGACAAGACCAATGCGGAGCGCCCGGTGGCCGTCGTCAACCACGACCTCAGCGTCAAAGCTCTGCTCGTCTGTCTCGTCGCGACCACCGAGAGCCTGGGCGAGAAGCGCGACGTCGTCGACGCTTCGGGCCATGAGCCCCGGTTGGTCGAGGATCGCGGCTTGGCGGAGGATTCCGGTTCTCGGCAGGAGGCCGAGGCTCGGCTTGTAGCCGACGATGCCGCAAAACGACGCGGGCCGGATGGTCGAACCGTTGGTCTGCGTGGCCAGGGCGGCGGGCACCATGCCGGCCGCCACCGCGGCGGCCGAGCCGCTCGATGAGCCGCCGGGTGTGCGGGCGAGATCATGGGGGTTTCGTGTCGGCCCCGGAACGAAGAGCGCATATTCGCTGGTGACCGTCTTGCCGACCACGATGGCACCCGCCGCGCGCAGGCGCGCCACCAGCGTGGCGTCTTGGGCTGGGCGCCGACTTGCGTGAACGCGGGTGCCGTAAGTGGTGGGCATATCCGCCGTATCGATGATGTCTTTGACACCGACCGGAAGACCATGCAGCGCCGGCAAGGGCATGCCCGCCGAACGCCTTTCGTCCGCCGCTCTCGCTGCCGTCAGGGCGGCCTCGGGAGCGAGAAAGGCCCAAGCGTGCACCGAGGATTCAAGCGCCGCGATGCGATCGAGATGCGCCTCCATCACGTCGACCGCGCTGACCCTGCCATCGGCCATCGCCCGCACGAGCTCTCGCGCAGTCCAGTCGTGTAACGGCACCGTCATTGCCGTTGCGCCGGCGGCGCCCAGGCCAGCATGCGGGCCGAGAGGCGGCTGATGCCCCAGTAGCTCACCGAGGTGTAGAGAATGAACAGCAACGCCACCAGGAACATGCGGTCCAGGAAGGCGAACTGCTGGGCGTAGACGATGATGTAGCCAAGGCCCGATTGCGCCCCGAGATATTCGGCACCCAGCACCGCGCCCCAGCCGGCGCCGAGGCTGAGCAGGATCACCGAACGCATGGCCGGAAAGATCGCGGGCAGGATCACGCTACGGTAGAGCATCGTCTGCGAAGCGCCGAGCGCGCGGGCGTTGTCGAGATAGATGGGAGGAATGTTGCGCACCGCATTGACCGTGCCGGCAAACACGATGACGCCGATGCCGTAGGCCACGAACATCACCTCGCCCATATAGTCGGTGCCGAACCAGAGCTGGAACAGCGGCACCATGGCGAGCAGGGGCAGCGTGCGCAGGAACTGGATCGGCAGATCGACAAGTCGCCGCGTCCAGCGCGACCAGGACATGGCGAGGCCGAGCAGGAGACCGGCGAAGCCGCCGAGCGCCATGCCGGCCGCGAGCCGGCCGATGGTGTCGGCCGAGTGGACCACGATGGACAGAACGGCGGCCAGATAGGATCGCGGCGCGCCCTCCGACACGGCTGGCACGCCCCAGCCGCCCGGCCAGTAATCCGAAAGGCTCAAGAGGGTGTGGGTGAACAGCACCTGCCAGCCGGCCACCATCGGCTCGCCGGGCTGCGCTTCGGCCGTGTAGACAACCGACAAAACCTGCCAGATCAGCGCCAGCACGAGGAAGACGCCGAGCGAGATCCAACGATCGCGATGGCGGGTGAGGGCGGTCATGCCGCCGTTCCCCGTGCGACCGCCCGTCCGGTTGGGCGTTCCAGCCCGAGATGGCCAAGCAGCCGGTGCTTGATGGCGACCATGTCGGGCTGCAGCAGACTGTCGGTGTCGCGCGGCCGGGGCGCGTCGACGCGCAGGTCATCGACGAGGCGACCGGTGCCGAACACCAGGATGCGATCCGCAAGCGACAGGGCCTCGTCCACGTCATGGGTGACGAACAGAATGGTGCGGCGGGCGGCTTTGCCGCCGGTCTCGTCCCAGAGATCGAGCAGCACGTCCTGCAATTGGTGGCGCGTGACATAGTCGAGCGCGCCGAACGGCTCGTCCAGCATCAGAACCTTGCCGCCATTGGCGAAGACCGTCGCGATGGCGACGCGCTTGAGCATGCCGCCCGACAATTCCCGCGGCCAAGCCGTCTCGACATGGGCGAGCCCGACCCGTTGTAGGTAGGTGCGGGCGATGGCGCGCCGCTCGCTGGCTGGGACGCCGCGGCATTTCAGGCCGTATTCGACATTGTCGATCACCCGCATCCACGGGAACACGCTGTCCTTCTGGAACACCATGCCGCGCTCCCGGCCCGGCCCGTCGATCTCGCGGCCGTCGACCACGATGGAGCCGTCGGAGGGTTCGAGCAGCCCGGCGACCATGCTGAGCAGGGTGCTCTTCCCGCAACCCGAGGTGCCGATCATGCAAACGAACTCGCCCTCAGGCACCGTGAGCGACACGTCGGAAATCGCCTGAACGGTGGTGCCATCGCCCCGTTTGAACGTGCGCTGGACGTTGGCCAGTTCGATCATGCGGCGGTCGACGGGGGGACTCATGCGCGGCTCCTCATCGTCCGGGTGCGCTCCATTGAGCGATGCGGGCTACGGCCAGCGCCATCAGGCCGTCGGCCACGATGGCCGTCAGGCCGAGCACCAGCAGCGTCGCCATGATGCCCTGCGGATCGGTGGCCCCGGCCAGCACCTCGAGCACCTTGCCCATACCGGATTGCGCCCCGAGCAACTCGGAGATCGCCTCGAGTCCCCAGGCGCCGGCGAGCGCGATGCGCAAGCCCCCCAGGATTTCCGGCACCGTGGCGGGAATGAGAATATCGCGCACCATGCGGCGTGAGGTGGCGCCGAGCGTGCGGGCCGATTGCTCGTAGATCGGGTCGAGGTTGCGGGCCGCGCGGCCGGCGAAGACGTAGAGGATGACGGCCACGTAGAAGATCACAAGGCAGACGGCACTCGCCCGTCCGACCCCGAACCAGATCAGCAGGAACGGTGCCGCGATCAGGATCGGCACGGTGCCAGCCGTCATCATGACCGGGTCGACCACGGCGCGGAACAGGGCGAAGCGGGCCGAGAGCAATCCGGACAGGATGCCGATCGCGGCGCCGATCGCCACGGCGATGACGACGTTCTCGGCCGTGTAGAGCAGGTTGCCATAGAGATTGGCTTCGCTGACGCCATAGTACGAGAGGGCAGGGGCCGACCAGAAATCGGCCGAGAGCCGGCTGACCACACCCCATGGCGTGGGCAGAATGATCGGCGGCAGCATCAAGGTACAGAGCTGCCAGACCCCGACGAAAAGGACGACCCCGAAGAGCCGCAGCGGATCGAGCGCGATCCAGGCCGAGCGCAACCCCGCGCGGAGGCGATGCGACCTCAAGCGAGGTCGCAGACTGTCCGCGACGGGGGTCATGCTGGGCCGCTCACGCGCTCGCGGCTACATCGAGGCCGCGAGGGCCAGGCGGTAGCTGTCCAGGTAGTCGTAGCCGGCATAGAAGGCCTTGGCCTTATCGGCGAGCGCTTGCTTGTCGGCCGCGAGCGTCTTGCCCTTCATCTTGTCCATCAGGTCGTCGGTCTTGGTCTTGTACTCGACCATCTGATGCCAGATCGGGCCACCCCACACGAAGTCGTCCGGGGTCATCTTGCCTTTCGGGATGACGCCATGCGCCTCGAAGTCCTTGATGATCGCCGAATAGACATTGGCATAGTACGTCGTGCCGGACGCGTCGTCGTAATATTGCTTGTCGTCGGCAAAGCTCGTGAAGGGGTGCAGGATCTTCACGGTCTCCTCGACGCCCTTGCCGTCGAGGCTCGTTCCGGCCATTGAGTTCAGATAGGGCGCCTGCAGGTCATACAGCGACGGGTCCTTCTTGGTCTCGTCGATGATGCGCCAGACCACCGACATGAAGCGCAGCACCGTGTTCTGGTGGGCATTCACGTAGTCGGAATTCGCGCCGATGCCAACGATGCCGATCAGCGGCTCGATCGGCGAGGCGACGCCACCGGGGCCGTGCTTGATGAGGTCGTCGATGTCGACGAGGTCGGTCCAGCCGGCCTGCCGCAGCGTGTAGACGATGGGCGCGCCCTCGGGATTGACGAAGTTCTCGCGGCCCGCCTTGGCGAGAACCAGCGATTTGGCGTCATCGAGCACCTGCAGGGTGAAGCCGGCGCCCGAGACTTTGTTGACATATTCCTCGAAGGCCCGATCGCTGAGCTCCGGCGCGCCGACGAGCTGCTTGCCCTTCATCGGGGCCAGCGCCGCCTTCAGTGCGTCTTCGAAGCTCTTCCCTTCGGCGATATAGTCCTTGAAGCTCTTCAGCTTGAGAGCGGGATTGGCCAGGATCGCGTTGGCAAGAAAATTGTCGGTGAACCCGATGCACTTGAGCTTGGTCGCGTCCTTGTAGGTCGGCAGCATCAGCGGGCAGAATTCCGAGATGATGTCGAGCTGGCCGTTGAGCAGCAGCGTGGTGACATTGGAATCATTGGCTTTGAGGCCGTAAGGCGCCGGATCGAAGCTGATCCCGACATCCTGGAACCAGTTCTTCTTCATGCCGATGATGTAGAAGGTGTTGTCGGCATAGGGCCGCATGCCGAACTTGACGGTGGCGGCCGGAATGTCGGTTCCGGGTTCGGGGGCAGCCGGGACGAAGCGGTCTTCGGCGTGCGACGGCGTCGCGACGAAGGCCATCAGGCTCGCGAGACAAGCCGCGACGGTCGCGGTGAGGCGAGGTCGCCAGGCTGAAAAGGAGGGCTGCATTCGCATGGCGGTCACCTGTTTTGGATGGTCGCCCAGGGAGGGCTCGGCCGGTTGTCTGTCCGGGGTCACGAAAGCTCGCAGCATCGTTCGTGCCATTTGCTTCTCATCGCTGGTTTCAGGCGCATCCGTCCGGCGCGACACTTGCTCGCGTCGAAGCTGAGAGCGAGGTATGGGAGCCGGGAGAACCGCGCATCAGAACATCAATTTTGCATTTTGCATGCAAAACAACCAACGCGGTCAATCCCTGTGCATGCGTTCGGCTTGGTGAGAGAGCAACGGTGATGACCCTGGATGCTGCTGTCTCAGAGGCGGATCCGAAGAGCAAGGAAACAGCGGTCGCCGCGATGGGGTGATCTCGCCGCTGCGTCCCCGCGCCGACGTGCAGCTGGAACGGTCTTTGCTGGCCTCACCGTGAGGAGGACCTCACCGTGGCTGATTTCGATCTGATCATCAAAGGCGGCACTGTCGTCACGGCCGCCGATACCGTGCGGGCCGATGTGGGCATCCGCGACGGGATCATCGGCGCGGTGGCCGACAGGCTCGAGAGCGGCGCCAAGGTCATTGATGCCTCGGGCCTGCTCGTGATGCCGGGCGGCATCGACAGCCACGTCCATCTGGCCCAGCCCTCGGGCGAATCCGTCATGGCGGACGGGTTCGAGAGCGGCACGCGTTCGGCCATCGCGGGCGGCAACACCACGGTGATCCCCTTCGCGGTGCAGCCGCGCGGCAAGAATCTTCGGGCTGTCGTGCAGGACTATCACACCAAGGCCGAGGGGCAGAGCTATTGCGATTACGGCTTCCACCTCATCATCAGCGATCCGACACCGACGCTGCTGGGCCAGGAGTTGCCCGCGCTCGTGGCCGACGGCTACACCTCGTTCAAGGTTTTCATGACCTATGCGGATATGGTGCTGGACGACCGGCAGCTGCTCGACGTCTTCGATTGCGCACGCGGCTGCGGCGCGCTCGTGATGGTTCATTGCGAAGGCTACGACGCCATCAAGTTCATGGTCGAGCGGCTGGAGCGGGCTGGCAAGACGGCACCCTATTATCATGGCGTGTCCCGGCCCGAACTGGTGGAACGCGAGGCCGCTCACCGGGCCATCAGCCATGCGGAACTCGTCGATGTGCCGCTGATGATCGTCCACGTCTCGGGCCGGCAGGCCATGGAGCAGATCCGCTGGGCGCAGCAGCGCGGCCTCAAGATCTACGGCGAGACCTGCCCGCAGTACATCGCGTTGACGGCCGACGACATGAAGGGCCTGAACATGGACGAGACGGGCGGCAAATATGTCTGCTCGCCCCCGCCGCGTGACGAGGCCTCCTGGGACGCGATCTGGGAAGGGCTGCGCGGCGGCGTGTTCCAGACCTTCTCGTCGGACCACTGCCCTTTCCGTTATGACGATCCGAAGGGCAAGCTGTCGGCCAAGGGCCGCAGCTCATTTCGCTGGGTGCCGAATGGCATTCCGGGCGTCGAGACCCGACTGCCGATCCTGTTCAGCAAGGGCGTCAGCGAGGGGCGTATCGGGCTGAACGAATTTGTGGCGCTGACCTCGACCAACCACGCCAAGATGTACGGCCTCTATCCGCGCAAGGGCTCGATCGCGCCAGGCTTCGACGCCGATCTCGTGCTGTGGGATCCGAACCGCAAGGAGACGATCCGGCAGGACATCCTCCATCACGGCGCCGACTACACACCTTATGAAGGGCTTGCCGTCAGGGGCTGGCCGGTGATGACGGTGCTGCGCGGTGATGTCGTGATGGAGGAGGGGCGCATTCTCGGTGCCCCCACCAGCGGCAAGTTTCTGCGGCGTGGGCTGTCGCCCTATGCCGTGCCAACCGGCGGTTCGGCGGCCTGACCGCGCATTTGTCCGCCGCCATGGTGCTACGGCACGTCACTTGCTGAACCAAGGCCATCTTCCGAGAAATACGGTGATGACGTCTGGATCGAGTGTATTCACTATGGCTCGAGTTGCGGGAGCCGCTAACGCCGATAATTCCTTGTATTTCCAGAAGAAGATCGAACCCTTGAGCGCAAATTCCCGGCTGCAGATGATGCACGACGTTGTTGCGGCCGATCTAAGTGACAAAGCTCTGGAGCTGAGCGATGCGCGAAGTGTTCAACTCGAACAAAGCTATGCAACGTCCATTTCGAGGCTTGCTGCTCCAATCAGCTGTGAATCGATAGCTACCAGCGCCTTCGCGTCGACGGCAGACCACCGCATCTCAGATCGGCAATGTCAGCAAGACGGTGACCGGCCAGCGGCAGCTTAAGGCGCTTACCGACCCGTCTCTCGCCAGTTCCGAACGTTAAAGGCCCGCTTGGAACTGGCCGATTTGGGGCTTCTGGTGCGTGGGATCGCTTTCTGATTGGTGGCGCAGGTTACAACTCGTCAGAAGGTTTCCTTGCCGTACATCTCCTTCGCGTTCGCCGCGTCGATCCGTTGGCTGGGCACCGTTACGTTGCGCGGCACCTCGGTGGCGCAATCGATCAGGATTTTCCTGGCGAGCTCCAACGCTTCGGCGGCCCCGGTCGGATAGGTGTAGGTCGCAGCCCATTGTCCGTCGGCGACGGAGCGTATGCCGCCCGAGGGGCCCGGGAGACCATCGGTGCCGATGATCTTCACCTGATCCTGCTTGCCAACCTGTTTGGCCGCGATATAGGCGCCGGCCGCCGCAAGATCGTTGGACGTGTAGACAACCTTGATGTCCGGATGGGCCTGCAGCATGGCCGAGAAGACCGTGACGGCTTTGTCCTCCATCCAGTCGACCGGCTGGGTGGCGACGAGGTTGATCTTGGGATTGCCCGCAATGCCCTCCTTGAACCCTTCCATCCGCTCGATGGCCGGCGAGGAAGAGGGTAGGCCTTCCAGGATCGCGACCTCGCCGCCATCGGGTAGCAACGTCTTGGCGGTCCATTCGCCGGCTTCCTTGGCGATCTTGCGGTTGTCGCCGCCCACGAAGGCCGTGTAGGCGTCACCGGTCGTCTTGCGGTCGAGTTCGATGACCGGTACGCCCTTCTTGTAGACTTGGCTGACCACCGGGGTCAGTGGGGCCGCCTCGAAGGGGGAGATCATCAGCAGGTCGACCTGCTGGGTCATGAAGTTCTCGACCTGGCTCACCTGCGTGTTCACGCTTGCCTGACCGTCTGCGATGACGATCTTGAACTTAGGGTAATTCTTCACCAGCCGTTCAAGCTCGTGGTTGACGTGCTCGCGATAGGGTTCCTTGAAATTCGCCTGGCTGAAGCCGATCACGTAGTCGTTGTTCGGCCCGCAATCCTTCGCGAGCGGCTTGCCGTCGGCCGCCCAGGCCCCCGTGGCCAATGTCGCGCCGGCCAGGATGGTGGCGGCGTGAAGCAGATAGTTCATGGTGGTTCTCCCTTGCATGTGGTGAGGGCCGGTTGCGCCCGGCTTCTCGGGGGTGTTCAGCGTGTGCCGCGGCTGACGACGAGCGTCTGCAGCGCCGCGGCGGCCACGATGATGGCGCCTGTCGCGAGCAGCTGCATGGCGGCGCTGATGTCGTTGAGCTGCAGGATGTTGGCCAGGGCCCCGAGCATCACGGCGCCCGCGATGGTCCCCACCATTGATCCGGCGCCGCCGAACAGGTCGGTACCGCCGATCACCACGGCCGCGATGGCGTTGAGCTCGTAGCCGGTGCCGTCGTTGGGACTGCCGAAGGCGAACTGCCCCGCATGGACGATGCCGGCGATGGCCGAGACGAAGCCCGTCAGCGCATAGACCGAGATCTTCACCGCGTTGACCGGAATGCCCGAAAGCCGCGCCGCCTTCTCGTTGCCGCCGACCGCGAACACGTAGCGGCCATAGCGCGTGTTGTTCAGCACGAAGGCCGAGACAGCCGCGAGCACCAGAAACACCAGCGTCGCCACGGGAAACACGCCGCCGATGCGCTCCCCCAGCACCGCGAAGGCGGGCGGCGCGCTACCGGGGCCCTGGCCGTAATTGATGTTGATGAAACTGTTGTTCGAGACGATCAGCGACAGGCCGCGCGCCGCCTGCAGCCCGGCGAGCGTCACGATAAAGGCCTGGATGCGGGCCTTGGTCGAAATAGCGCCCTGGACGGCGCCGAAAAGAACACCGACGACGATCACGAGCGGCAGTGTCGACCACAAGCCCCACCCTTCGTTGACGAGAAGCTGAGCGGTCAGCACGGAGCACAGCCCCAGCACGGCGCCGACCGAGAGATCGATGCCAGCCGCGATGATCACGAAGGTCATGCCCAGTGCCAGGATGCCGGTCTCCGAGATCGAGCGGATGATGTTGGCGATATTGTCGGTCTGCAGGAACAGGATGTGGCCGTGCCGGCGCGGCGAGAAGACGATGCCGGCGATGATGACGATCACCAGCCCGAGCAGGCTCTGGAAACGCACCAGATAGGCGAGCGGGCTCTTGCGTGGGCGCGGGGCCGTGGCAGGGGTCGAGACGGTGGTCATGCGGCCGCAACCTCCCCTTCGCTGACCCGGCGCACCTCGTCTTCCGCGGGGCCGGCCCCGAATTCATGCACCGTCCGGCCGGCCTGCATGACGACGATGCGGTCGCAGAGGCCGATCAGCTCCGGCAGTTCGGAGGAGGCGACCAGCACACCGAGGCCGCTGCCCGCGAGCGCCCGCAGGCGGCGGTAGATCTCGGCCTTGGCGCCAACGTCGACCCCGCGCGTCGGCTCGTCGAGCAGCAGCAGTCCCGGGCCGTTCATCAGCTCCTTGGCGAAGACCACCTTCTGCTGGTTGCCGCCCGACAGGTTGACCACCTTGGCGTCGGGCAGGCGCGGGCGGATGTCGTAGGTATCGAGTGCGGTCGCCACTTCCCGCCGCTCCAGCGCCCGGGACACGAGGCCGAACGGCGTCACGCGCCGCAGCGTAGACATCACGGCGTTCTGCGCCACCGTGTGATTGAGCACGAGGCCGGTGCCCCGGCGGTCGTCGGTCACATAGGCGATGCCGGCGCGTCGCGCTGCGGCGATCGTGCCGAGCGAGGCCGGCTTGCCGCGGACCTCGACCGTGCCGTGCCAACGGCCGTTCGCTCCGAAGCCGTGCAGGGCCGACAGAAGCTCGGTGCGGCCGACCCCCATCAGGCCCGTGAGGCCGACGATCTCGCCCGCGTGCACGATCAGCGAAACGTCCTGCGGCGCCTGCCAGCCAGGTCGAGGGTGGCGGGGCTCGAAACGCGCGTGGTCGAGACGCAGGATCGGCGCGCCGAGCGTGCCGGCGCGCGGCGGAAACAGGTCCGAGAACGGGCGCCCGACCAGCATGCGCACAAGTGCGGCCTGCGGCGCATCGGGACCGGCGGTGCCGACGACCAGACCATCGCGCATCACCGTCACGCGATCTCCGATCCGGCCGACTTCCTCGAGCCGATGCGAAATATAGACGATGCCCACGCCCCGCGCCGCCAGGTCCCGCACCACTGTGAAGAGGTGGTCCGCCTCGACAGCCGAGAGCGCCGCAGTCGGCTCATCCATGATGAGGATACGGGCCTGGGCCGAAAGCGCCTTGGCGATGGCGACGAGTTGCCGCTCGCCCATGCGCAGGCTCGCGACCGGCAGGCTCGCATTGAGCGCAACCCCGGCGCTCTTCAGAAGCGCCTGCGCGCGCTGCCGCATTGTCCCGTGGGCCAGCACGCCGGCGTGGGTGATTTCGCTGCCGAGGAACAGATTGGCCGCAATATCGAGGCCCGGCACGAGATCAAGTTCCTGCGGGATCATGGCAATGCCGGCCGCATGGGCATCGCGCGGACTCGCGAAACGGACTGGCCTGCCGTCCAGCGCGACCGAGCCCTCGTCCGGGCTCACCGCGCCTGAGAGCACGCCCATGAGCGTTGATTTGCCGGCGCCATTCTCGCCAAGCAGCACATGCACCTCGCCCGCCGCGAGGTCGAAGTCGACCCCCTTAAGGGCATGGACGCCGCCATAGCGCTTCTGGACGCCGTTCACCTGCAGCAGCGGCGCGGTCATTCCGTGCCCTGTCCGACCCGCCGCTTGATCACGGGGGCTCCTCCCTCTTGTCGGCGAATTCAGGACCGCCGTTTGGTAGGAACCTTATTCCTATCTTGCGCCTGAGCAAGCGGGACGCTTCAACCTTCGTCGCTGCACCGGAAACGGCCCGGTTCTGCAGTCCTGCTCCGAATGTCCGCAAAATGGCGGTCGCCAACGGCAGCTCTTGACGCTTCTCAAGCGCCTGCCGTCCCTTGGCGCGGTGGGCCTCGCCATCAGTTGGCCGACCTGCAGAGAGGGTCACGAGGCGCTCGCCGCAACGGCGCTGCCGCACTGGCGGGGGGGCCGACGTCGCTCTCTCCCAGCCCAGCATATGCTGACGCAGGCGGAACTGATCGACGCGGGACTCGCCGCCCTTTGGGCGCGCGTCATCGCCGTCGAGGCGCCCTGGGCGCTCGGGCGCCCCGACGACGCCCGCCAGCATCATCTTACGACCCTCGCCTTCGCGATCCACCCATCAGGCCACGCAAACGATACGGGATGGCGACACGGCCCTGACCAGATGTCTGCGGGGCCTCATCGCCGGTTCGGTCTGGCGGCGACGTCCCGTTCCGAATGCGCGTCGTCCCTACGAGGATCCTAGGACCGCTGCCACAGCAAGGCCATATCGCCATCAAAACGTGAGGAACATCTCCTGGATCGCGTCGCGAGCACGCGTCTGCGTCAGGGCCAGGGACAGGAGAATGCGGGCTTTGTGAGCCGGCAGATTGTCGGCGGCCACGAAGTTGGCTTCGCGAATGCGGTCGCGGGGGTCGACCCGCCCCGAATGCGCCCGCGCGGCCTGGACCACGACGACGCCGCGTTGGACGGCGCGTTTCAGGGCCTCGACCTCCTTTGGCGAGCCGAAGCCGGGGGCGAAGCCAGCCGCGACGATACCTTCGGCTCCAGCGGCCACCGACGCGTCGATCAGCGTGGCATCGGCGCCGACATAGGAGGTCACGACATCCACGCGCGGAAGCGCCTCGCTTTGACGAACGTCGAACGGCGTATCGGTCATGAAGCGCCGGGTGGGTGACCGGTAGAACGAGACACGGTCGGCATCGGCATAGCCCAAGGCCCCCAACCCGGGCGATTGGAAGGACTGCAGTCGGTAGGTATCGGTCTTGCTGACCTCGCGGGCGGCCTGGATCTCGTCGTTCATCACCACCAGAACGCCCTTTTTGCGGGCCTCGGGGCTTGCGGCCACGCGGACCGCGTTGATGAGGTTCAGTTGCGCGTCCGACGAGATGGCGCTGAAGGGGCGCTGCGACCCGACGAGCACGACGGGCAGATCCACCCTGAGGGTCAGATTGAGGAAATAGGCGGTCTCCTCCAGGCTCGCCGTGCCATGCGTCAGCACGAGGCCGGTGAGATCGGGCGTGGCTTCGACAACCTCGTGGATCTTCCGGTTGATGGCGAGCCAGTCGTCCGGCGTGATGTCGATGGCCGGCATCGCGCGGAACGGGATCGACACGATGTCGGCGAAGTCCGTGAGGTCGGGCACGCGTTGTGAGATCTCGTCGGCGCCCATGATGACGCGGGTATCCCCATAATTGGCGAGGTCGAGCGGGCCCTTGCCGATCGAGGAGATCGTGCCGCCCAACCCGAGCAGACCGATTTTAGGCTTGGACCCCATAACGAACACCATTCTTCAGGACTGAGACCGGGACACCATCAGCACGCGCCGCCCGAGCACGAGGCCGGCCAGCGTGACCGCGATGAGCACCCCCGACATGGCGGCGACGCGGACATCGAGCGATTCCTCGATGAGGGCGAACATGCGCAGCGGCAGCACCGTGGTCTTCGGGTCGGCGAGGAAGAGCGAGACCGAGACGTTGTCGAGCGACTCGATGAACACCAGGAAGCCGCCCGCCATGATGCCGGGGACGAGGAGGGGCAGGATCACGCGGCGGAGCGTCGTGAAGGCGCTGGCGCCCATCGTGGCCGAGGCTTCGGCGAGCGAGGGGTCGAGGTTTTGCGCGATGGCGGCCGTGGCGCGGTACATGAGCGGGCCGAACACGACGATGTGGCCGATCACGGTCAGCCAGAACGAGGGCCGGAGGCCGATCGCATTGGCGACCACGAGCGCCGCGAGGCCGTAGACGAGGCTCGGCAACACGAGAGGCGCGAGCAGCATCGGCTCGACCACGAGGGCGCGCCGGCGGCGCAGCCGCGTGATGCCGATGGCGGCCGGTGCCGCGATCAGGAACGAGCCGAACACGGCCAGGACCGCGATCTCCAGCGAGTTCAACGCGGCGGTCTGCTCGGTGGCCGAGCGCACCGGATCGAGCAGAGCCGCATACCAGCGCAGCGACAGGCCCTGGGGCGGAAACCGCAGCGTCTGCCCGGCCGTCAGCGACATGATGAGCGCGATGGCGATCGGGGCGACGAGGAACGCCATCGCGAGCCAGCCGAAGCCGTGCACCACGAGATTGTAGAGCGCCACGGGCAGGGTTTGTCGGATGCGCTTAAACATAGCGGGCGAACCGGGGATGCCGGGCCAGCGAAGCCAAGGCGAGGAGTGTTCCGCCGGTCAGGACCAGCAGGATCACGGCGATCGCGGAGGCGAGCGGCCAATCGAACAGGATGCCGACCTCGCGATAGATCAGCTGCGGTACGTAGACGTTGCGGGCACCGCCGATCACAGCCTGCGTGACGAAGGACGCGCTGGTGCTCGCGAAGACGAGGATCCAGCCGGCCAGCAGGCCGGGGACCATCAGGGGCAGCAGGATCGTCACGAAGATGCGCCAGGGCCCGGCGCCAGCGGTCGCGGCGGCGTCCGACAGGTCGCGCCGGGTGCCGGACAGCACGGCCACGAGCGGCAGGATGATCAGCGGAAGATCGATCTGCGTCATGGTGAGCACCAACCCGAACTCGGTGAACAGCAGGCTGAAGGGGGCGCCCGTGGCCCCCAGCGCCATCAGGGTCTGGCTGATCGGCCCCTGCCGGCCGAGGATCACGATCCAGGCGAAGGTGCGCACCACGTTGCTGGTCAGCATCGGCACCAGCGAGAGGAACACCAGGACCTGCCGGGTCTTCGGCCCGCTGTGCCAGTAGAGCAGCGCCACGGGCAGCCCGAGCAGTGTCGTGCCCGCCACCGTCTCGAGGCCGAGCCGCGCCGTGGCGGTCAGGACCTTGACGTTGAACGGGTCCTCGAAGAAGGCGGCGTAGTTCTGCAGCGAGACCGCGCCGTCCCGGGTGAAGCTGAAGAGGATCAGCAGTACGAGCGGCAGCACGAAGAACAGTCCCGACAGGACCAGCATCGGGAGCAGGTAGGGAATGCCGCTCGATCGCATCGTCGCGCTGCCTACTTCGCCACGATGGCGTCGAAGGACTTCGTCCAGGCGCCCCGGTTCTTGTTGATCGACACCCAATCCGGATAGACGAGCGTCTTGACCTGCGCCTTGGTGATATAAGCCGCGATGCTGGGCGTGAGATCGACGCCCATATTGGTCGGGAACATCTCGGTCGGAGGTTGCTGCAAGGCCTCCTGTGCCGGCTTCGAGATGGCGGCGTTCATATAGGCATAGACGCCATCCGGGTCGGCGGCGCCTTTGGTGAGGTGCAGATACACGGGTGCCGCGGGCGATCCCGTCTCCGGGTGCACGAACTCAGCCTTCAGGCCGAGCGACTTCAGGTGCGCCACATTGTTGGTCGAGCACATGAACACGGCGATATCGCCCTGCTGGTACATCGACATCTGGTGGTTGGTGCTGTCGACGACCGCGGACAGGCTCTCCGGGTGGTCCTTGAATAGCTTGAAGACGGCGTCCATGTCGTCCGGCCCTGTGCCGAAGATCTTGGCGATCTGGGTGTAGGCCATCACGGCCGTATTCGACTCGAAGCCGGTCCAGGAGACCTTGCCCGCATAGGCCGGGTTGGTGAAGAGGTCCTTGTAGCCCTTCGGCGCCGGCACGAGGTCGGGATTGTAGGCGATGCCATTGACCTCGACCGTCACGGTCGGGCCCCATTCCGTCTGAAACGACGGGTCGAGCTGGCTCCAGTTGGGAATCTTGCTGGGATCGATCTTCTGGATCAGGTCGTTCTCGGTCGCGACCGCGGTCTGGCCGGGCGACATCAGGAGCGAATCGTAGGCCGGGTGGCTGCGGCTCGCCATCACCTTGGCGAGCTGATCCTGCGCCATGGAAGGCGCGACGGTGAGGTCGAAGCCCGCCGCCTTGACCATCGGGGTCAGTACCGTGCGGTAGGCGTCTTCCCACGCGCCCGGAAAGGTGGCGGCGACGACGCCGGGATTGGCCGCGAAGGCCGCCCGACGCAGCAAGCCGGCGGTAGCTAGGCCTCCGGCGAGGGCGCCGAAATGGCGGCGGGTGAGCATCGGTCCGGTCATGACGAGGGTCCTTCTAAGGAAGCGTGAAGATCGCCGCCGATCGCATCGGGCGGAAACACGTGGCAGCGCGCGGGATCGATCGCGACGAAGATGCGATCGCCGAGAAGGAGGGTGTCGGGCGCTTGCGCGCGGAGCTGCGCGCAGCGGATGCCTGTGCCGTCGGTGAGTTCGAGATCGTGGATGACGTGCGGGCCGAGCGGGATCGAGACGATCAAGCGCGCCGCGAGCCGGCCGGGTCCGGCGTCGGGGAACAGGCTCACCTCTTCCGGCCGGCAGGTGACGACGACGGAGGCGCCGGACACGAAGCGCGTGGGCCGGAGCAGGTCCAGGAGCTCACCCGTGGTCAGCCGGACCGGCATCCTTTCGGGGCCGGCACCCTCGACTCGGCCGGTGAGCATGCTGGTCTGGCCGATGAAGCGGTTGACGAAGAGCGTTCGGGGCTGGTCATAGATGCGGCTCGGCGTGTCGATCTGTTCGATGCGGCCACGATTCATCAGCACCAGCCGGCTCGCGAGGCTCTGGGCCTCCTCCTGGTCGTGCGTGACGAGCAGCGTCGTGATGCCGAGCGCCTTCTGCAGCCGCAGCATCTCGACCTGCAGGTCGAAGCGCAGGGCGCGATCCAGCGCCCCGAATGGCTCGTCGAGAAGCAGGAGCGAGGGGCGCCCCGCAAGAGCGCGGGCCACGGCCACGCGCTGCTGCTGGCCGCCGGACAATTGATGCGGCAGACGCCGACCGAAGCTGTCGAGCTGGATAAGCCGCAGCATCTCGTCGACCCGCGCCCGCCGCTCCTGTTTCGGAACGCCCTGGCAGGCGAGGGGATAAGAGACATTCTCGGCCACGGTCATGTGGGGGAACAGGGCGTAATTCTGGAACACCATGCCGATGCCGCGTGACCGCGCCGGCACTTGCAGAAGATCCGTGTCGCCGAGCGCGATCGTGCCCTTCGCCGGGCGGATCAGCCCGGCGATCGCCCGCAGCACCGTCGACTTGCCGCAGCCGCTGGGGCCGAGCAGGGCAGCGACTTCTCCGGCCGGAATGTCGAAGGTCACCCCGTCGACCGCGAAACCCGATCCGTAGGAGTGGCTGAGCCCAGCGACCGTCAGCGCACCGGTGCGCTGGGCCAGCTCGCTCGAAAGCGACCTCGCGGCGGTGTTCTGGTCGAGAGCGGGCAGAGCACGCTGCATCACGAGGCCTCGCTTGCCAGCAGACGGGCAAGACGTCCGGTCAGGCCAGTCATCGGCTTGACCGCGGGTCGCGCGTAGCTACCGACCTTCGGACGGCCGGCCTTCAGGTGGATCAGGGCCAGGGCCTGGACGGCCGCCGCCTCGACGCTGCCGACGATTGGGATCGGGGATCGTTCGCCGACCCTTGCCGCCAAACCCGCGAAGGCGGCGCCACCCAGGATGGCCACCTCGGCCCCGCGCCCCCGCACCGCCTTCTCGACCCCTTCGAGCAGCAACGGCACCGGGTCAGGTGCCTGCAAGGCCGCGGTGTCGACGATCTCGACACCGCAGAAGCGGGAAGCGAGACCTGTCGCCTGCACGGCTTCCTCGATGACAGGCACGACGCGCGGACCGACGGTGACGACGCAGAAGCGGGCGCCAAGCTGGACGGCGGTGAGGAACGAGGCCTCGCCGATCCCGACCACCGGAATGTCGAGAACCTCGCGCAGCGCGTGGAGACCGGGGTCGCTGAAGCAGGCCACGATGATCGCGTCATGCTCGCCCGGATGGTCGACGGCGGCGCTCAACGTCGCCATGGCCGAGATCGTGAGGTCCGCACGACCACCGATGCCGCGCGGCCCGAAGCCCGCGGTGATCCCTTCGACGTGGCAACCTGGCAGCACGTCGCCAATGGCACGGGTCACCCGGCCGGTGACCCGTTCGTCGGTATTCGAGTTGACGGCGAGAATGCGGAACGGCCGGTCGGTCATGGCAGGATCTCCAGCATCGCGTCGATCTCGACGGGCGCGCCTCCGGGCAATCCCGTGACCGCGATGGCCGTACGGGCATGGGCGCCGCAATCCTGTCCGTAGAGTCCGATCAGCAGTTCCGAGGCCGCGTTGATGACAAGCGGCGCATCCGCGAAGCCGGGGACAGCCGCGACGAAGCCGCCGAGGCGAAGCAAGCAAGCGACCCGGTCGAGCTGGCCGTCGCAGGCAGCCCGCACATGGAACAGCAGATTGAGCAGGCAGGTCTCGGCGTGGCCGCGCGCCTCCTCGACCGACATGTCGGATCCCACTGTCCCAGGCCGGATAATCGTCCCGTCTCGTTCGTTCACCTGGCCCGACAGGATCAGCAGCGCTCCGGATCGCCGCCAGGGACGGAACAACGCGCGCGGATGCGCCGTGTCGGGGAGAGCCTTGCCGAGGTCGTGCAGGCGCATCGCAATGGCGTCGGGTGTGAGGCTCATGAGCGTGGGCGGATCCAGATGGCGACTAAGATCGCCGAATTGATTTGGTTCGCACCGATATGATAATCTATTTTCGAAAGTGTATAAGCACAAATTTCCAACAACTTGTGCTAAAAGACTAGGCAGCCCTGATGGAGGTCAAGCGTTGAAGCGAGCGTCGAAACAACCGGTTGCGGAACCGACCCCGTTGTCACGCGAGGTGCCGGACGGCGCGGCGGACGACGTCGTCGATCGGATTTGCGCCACGCTGGCGGATGCCATTGCCGAGGGCGCGCTGAAGCCGGGCGTCAAGATCATGGAGGATGCGCTTGGCGATCATTTCGGGGTCAGCCGTACCGTGGTGCGTGGCGCGCTCGGCATGCTGCAGCGCGAGCATCTGCTCGAACGAAAAAAGAACCGCGGCACCTTCGTGGCCGAACCGACCGTCGAGGACGCCAAGAACCTTTTCGAGGCGCGGAGAGCCCTCGAGAATGTCGTTCTCGGTCACGTCTTCGAACGCGCAACCGCGGCGGACTTCAATCGGCTCGACGAGATCGTCGCCGGGGAGCAACGTATCCATGATGCGATGGACGAAGCGGCCAAGAACAAGCTGTCAGGCCAGTTCCATCTCGAATTGGCACGGATCGGCGGAAACGGCGTTTTGACCGAGTTGCTGGCCAAGGTCGTGGCACGCATCTCGCTGGTCATGGCGCTCTACAAGATGGAGGCTCATGACGACTGCGGTACGGACTATCACCACGCGATCATTGTAGACCTTCGCCGCCGCGACCTTGCGGCTGCTCGGGCACGGATGAGCGAGCATCTCGCCGACATTGAGGGCCGGGTCATGCTGACGCCCGCGCAAGGCGACCGCCACACCTTCGTGTCGATCCTCAAGGCATTTACACCGGCCTGATGCTGCCTCGGCACGCCCAAGGCTGAAAGGATGCCGAGATGGCTCATAGGGCCTTGATGTGGCTTCCTATACGGCAAGGCGGGACGCTCGATTGTACAGCAGTTGATGCCGCTGATCGGATTTCCACCGCACAGGTGGATACGATCGACAAGGTGCGCGCTGGATCGAGCAAAAAGTCACAAGTACATGATCGGCCACCTCGTTGAGTTGAACCGCGCCGTCAAGAGCGGCTCCCGCGACACCGCGAAGCCCTCGATAGTGTCGCCCGGTCCCTAGATTGGGCGGCTATCCCTGCTACGTTCGCTCGCCCTTATGATGTTCTCGAAAGCCGCCACTCTCCTTGCGGCAAAAAACGTTATCCCTTATCGAAACCCCTCAGTCTGTCTTACGAGCGCTGAGGGCGGATATATGACGCTGACCGCATTGGGCGCCCAGCCGGTCTTGAGGCTACCTCTGCGCGGCCGAGGCAGCCCTGCGCTCAGCGCGCGACGTCGATCAGGATCTTGATCTCTTCGCCGCTGGGGTCGAGCAGTGCATCGAAGCCGCCGACCGCCTCGCCGAGACCGATGGTCTTGGTGACGATCCGTTTGGCGGGCAATTGCCCGCTGGCGATGAGGCGGATCACGCGCGGCCAGAACTGCGTCGGGTAGGCCCAGGAGCCACGGACGTCGATGTCCTTGAAGGTGACCTGGAACCAATCGAGTGGATTGGGATGCGGGTGCAGCCCGGTCTGCACAACCACGCCCTGCTTGCGCACGGCGTCGGCGCAGGCCTTCAGCGCATGTTCGTTGCCGACACATTCGATGGCGACATCGCAGCCGACGCGTCCCTCCGTCTCGGCACGGACCCGTTCGCCGACGTCGTCCTGCTTGGGGTTGATCGGGATCACATCCGGCAGCATGCGGCGCGCGAAGGCGAGCCGGGCCGTGTTGGGATCGGAGATGAAGATCTGGCTCGCCCCCGCGGCCCGCGCCGCGAGGCAGGTGAGGAGACCGATGGGTCCCGCGCCCGTGACCAGCACGCTGCTCCCCGCTCGCACGCCGCCCCGATCGCAGGCGTAGACCGCGACCGCAGCCGGCTCGACCAGCGCCGCTTCTTCGTCGGACAGCGCGTCGGGGATGCGTTGGACGTTGTAGTCATGCAGCAGTGAAGCCTCCTCCATGCCGCCCCAGCCCCAACTCAGGCCCGCAAGCGCGAGATTCTCGCTGAGATGAAACAGGCCGCGGTCGGCGTAATAGTCGCCGCTGCGCGGCATGATCAACGGTTGGACCGAGACCCGGTCGCCGGGACGCACGTTGGTCACCCCATCGCCAACCGCCTCGATCACACCGCCATATTCGTGCCCGAGCACCTGCGGTCTTACGGCCTTGGTGAAAGGGTGAGGCTCCTTGGGAATGAAAATGGGCCCATAGGCATATTCGTGCAGGTCGGTGCCGCAGATGCCGACGAAGCGGTTGCGGACACGCACCTGGCCGGGTGGCGGGCGATCGGGTGGCACCTCGACGCTATCGAGGCGCAGGTCCTTGGCCGCGTGGAAGCGGAGCGCTTTCATCATGTCCTCCCTTGATTGCGCCTTGTCTGGCGCGTTGTCTCTGACGTCGTCCCGGTCGCGTCAGTCGAACACCATCCCGCCGTCCACCAGCAAGGTCTGGCCGGTCATGAAGGCCGACTCGGGCGAGGCCAGGAAGCGGGCGACACCGACCAGGTCCTCGGCCTTGGAGGGGCGGCCCAGCACGGCACCGCTCGCGAAGGTGGTAAAGGCTTCGTTCTCGGTCTTGGAAAGGCCGTTGTCCTGAAAGCCCTTGTCGATGAGCCGCCACATGGCGGTGTCGACCACGCCGGGGCAGATGGCGTTGACGCGGATGTTGTCCTTGCCGAAGGCGCGAGCGGCGGCCTGGGTGAGCGCCACCACGGCGAATTTGGAGGCGCAGTAATGCGCGAGCGGTTCATAGCCCTGCTTGCCGGCGATGGAGGCCGTGTTGACGATCGAGCCGCCCGTGCCCTGCAGGCGCATCTGTCGGATCGCCTCCTGCATGCCGATCAGTACGCCGAGGGCGTTCACGTCCATGACGGTGCGGAAATCCTCCTCCGTGATGTCGAGGAAGTTGCGCACCTGGGCGATGCCGGCATTGTTGAACATGACGTCAAGGCCGCCGAGGCGCGCCACGCAGGCCGCGACCGCATCGCGAACCGAGGTGCGATCCCGCACGTCGATCCGGAGCGGAAAGGCCGCCCCGCCGATCGCGCCAGCCGTGGCTTCCGCCAGGCCGCCGTCGATATCGGCCACCGCCACCTTGGCGCCCGCCTCGGCCAGGCCCCGCGCCATGGCGGCGCCGATGCCCCGGCCGCCGCCGGTGATGAGAACGCGCGCGCCGTCGAGTTGCAGTTCCATGTTTACCTCCCTGAATGGTTGTGCGCCGACGCGCCATCGAGGGCGCGGCGGTCAAGGGCGTGCCGGTAGCCGGTCTCAGCCTTTGTGGTGCGTTTCGGCGAGGCCGTAGACGGGCGTCGGAATGCCCTCCAGGCGCGCCTTGATCTGCAGCGCGAGATAGAGGGAATAGTGCCGCGACTGGTGCAGGTTGCCACCGTGGAACCACAGCCCCTCCTGCCGGGTCGGCTTCCACATGTTGCGCAGCTCGCCCTCCCAAGGGCCGGGGTCCTTGGTCGTGTCGGAACCGAGGCCCCAGCACTTGCCGACCGCATCGGCGACCTGCTGGCTGATGAGCTTCGCGGCCCAACCGTTCATGGAGCCGTAGCCTGTGGCGTAGACGATGACGTCGGCCGGCAGTTCGGTGCCGTCTGCGAGCCGCACGCCCGTCTCGGTGACGCGCTCCACCTGTCCGTGCTTCAACTTGATCTTGCCGTCGGCGATCAGCTCGGACGCGCCGACGTCGATATAGTAACCCGAGCCGCGACGCAGGTACTTCATGAAGAGGCCGGACTCGTCATCGCCGAAATCGAGCTTGAAGCCGGCCTTCTCCAGGCGCGCGTAGAAGTCGGCGTCGCGTTTCTTCATCTCGGCGTACACCGGCACGTGGAATTCGTGCATGATGCGGTAAGGCACGGAAGCGAAGATGAGGTCGGCCTTGTCGGTGGTGATGCCCTTGGCGACGGCCTCCTCCGAGTAGAGGCCGCCGAGCGCCAGCTCCATCAGCGATTCCGAGCGGGCGATGTGGGTCGAGGTGCGCTGCACCATGGTGACATCTGCGCCGTTCTCATAGAAATCGGCGCAGATGTCGTGGGCCGAGTTGTTGGAGCCGATGACCACCGCCGTCTTGCCCTTGAAGCGCTCGCCGCCGGGGTGCTGGCTCGAATGGTGGCTCTCGCCCTTGAAATCGGCCATGCCGGGGTAGTTCGGCAGGTTGGGAACGCCCGACATGCCGGTGGCGAGTACGAGCTGCTTTGGATGCAACGTCACCGTCTCGCCGTCATGGTTGACCTCGACGGTCCATTCCTTCTTGTCGGCGTCGTAGCGCGCGGAACGGCACTCGGTCTTGGCCCAGTAGTTGAGCTCCATGACCTTGCAATACATTTCCAGCCAATCGCCGATCTTGTCCTTGGCCGCGAAAACGGGCCAGTGGTCGGGGAAGGGTAGATAAGGCAGATGGTCGTACCAGACCGGGTCGTGCAGGTGCAGCGACTTGTAGCGGCTGCGCCATTGGTCGCCGGGGCGCGCGTGCTTGTCGACGATGAGGGTCGGGACACCGAGGCGTTTCAGGCGCGCGCCGAGCGCGAGACCGCCCTGGCCGCCACCGACGATGAGGCAATAGGGCTGGCGCGAGCGGCCGAAGGCGGCCTCCTCGTCCTGCCGCTGCTCCAGCCAGGAGCGACGGCTCGGCGCGGCGCCATGCTGCACGCCCTTCTCGCGCCGGGGACCGCGCGGCTCCTCGAAACCCTTCAGCTCACGCGCGGTGGTGAGCAGCGTCCACGCCTCCTCGCCCTTGAGCCTGAGGTAACCCAAGCCGCTAGCATGCTCGGTCTCGAATGTGATCCAGGCTTCGGTGACGCCGTCGGCCTCCGTCGCCGCCTCATCCAGCGCGAAGTTGCGCGGCCGAACGGCGCCGAGCTGCGCCTCCAACATCCCGGATATGGCGTCGCGGCCTTCCAGCGTCGTGATGTTCCAGGTCAACGCGATCAAGTCGCGCCAGAAGCATGTGGCGGCGAAACAGGAAGCGGCGCCGGCGGTATCCTGTTTCGACAGAGCTTTTTCGAAACGGTCGAGCCAGGCGAGCACGCGTTCATCGGCGGCGGACAGGCGCTGAGGCGCGAGGGCTACGGCATTCATTGATGGTCCTCCCGGTTTATGGTTGCGGGAGGCATCGCAAGCATGGTGCCAACGTCGGGCGCCGCCTTCGCGACGTCGGAGTCCAGGCAGATCCCAGGGGTCGGTCGGGCGTGCGGTCGCCGAGCAGTCGATTTCCGCGCCTCAGCTGTGGCGCACGACCTGCGGCGACGCCTCAGGTGTGCTACGGATTGGATCCGGTCTTGTGAGGCCCCACGATGCCGAAACGGTGCATGCGGCGATGGATGGTTGTGCGATCCACATGCAAGACGCGGGCGGCCTCGGAAACGTTCCACCCGGACCGTTGCAGCACACAGGCGAGATGGTCCGCCTCAGTCCCGCGCGGGGCCGCTTCATCTTGGCGCGGCACGACGGGCGTGGCCGCTGCCGAGAGGTGCGCCGGAAGGTCCTCGAACCCGATCTCCTCCCCGTCGGCCATGGCAGCCGCATAGGCCAGCGCCTGAGCGAGCTCCCGCACATTGCCGGGCCATGAATGGGTCTGTAGGCGCTCCCGTGCCGGCGCCGAAAGGCGAAGCGCCCGTTTCTGCTGGCGCAGCAGCCGATCGATCAGGGGAATAAGGTCGTCGCGGTCGCGCAGGGGCGGCAGCGTGAACACGCCACCTGCGAGGCGATACCAGAGGTCCTCTCGAAAGCGACCCTCTCGCACCAGCGCCGGCAGGTCGCGATTCGTGGCAGCCAGGACCTGCAGATCGACCGCGCGGGGTTGTCCGCCGCCGATCGCAGTGACCTCACGCTCGCTGAGCAAGCGGAGGAGCCGGGTCTGCACCGCGAGCGGCATGTCGCCGATCTCGTCGAGGAATAGCGTGCCCCCGTCGGCCCGCTGCACCAGGCCCGGCCTCCCGCGCGGCGCGGCACCCGTGAAGGCGCCCGGCTCCGTGCCAAACAGTTCGGCCTCGATCAGCGTCTCGGGCAAGGCCGCGCAATTCACGGCCACGAAGGGCTTCGCGGCACGCGCCGAGCGGGCATGCAGCAGCTTCGCCATGTACTCCTTGCCGGTTCCCGTCTCGCCTTGCAGCAGAACGCCGATCCCGGCCTTGAGCAGGCGGCCGGCTTTGGTGGCAATCATCGCCAGCGCCGGATTGAGGTCCGGTTCGGCTGGCGACGTGGGCGTCCCGGCGCTCTTCCCTTCGCGCCGGCTGCGCGGCTCAGCGGGTCGCAAGGCCAGGGCGGAGAACGTCCCCCCACCCCGCAACCGGAGCGTGCGGCGGTCGGAAGGGGTCGCGCGCGTAAGGCTCGGCAGATCATCGAGCCGGGCGTCGAATATGTCCTCGAAGCGTGCTCCGAGAAGAGCGGCGGGATCGCCGCGCCCGGTGCTGGACTGTTCCAACGCCCTCCGGGCCCGGCTGTTGAATCCGGTGATGAGGCCGCTCGCATCGACGGCCAGCGCCAGCTCCGGTTCGATCTCGGCGAATTCGCGTGAACGCGACAGGTGTACGATCCAGTCGCCACGAAACCGGTTGTGCAGGCTCGCGGTCTCGATCCGGTGCGCGAAGGATTGCACGAGCTGCAGGGCGAGATGCTGGCTCGTCTTCGGGGTTGGTGACTGCAGGGCCGAGATGTCGAGCACGGCCGCGAGCGTGCCGTCGCTGGCGAAGATCGGCGCCGCCGTGCAGGTGAGCGCGATGTGATCGCCCGCGAAATGGTCGTCGAGGTGAACAGTGAGCGGTTCTCCGGTGGCGATGCAGGTGCCCACCGCGCAGGTGCCGGCGAGGCGCTCGTTCCAATCGGAGCCGCGGTAGAGTCCGCTGCGGCGCAGGGCATCGTCCTGGCTCGGATCGCCGATGAAATCGACAGCGACGCCCGCAGCATCGCTGAGGATCAGCACATAGCCAAGGCCGGAGACCTGTTTGTAGAGCGATTCGACGCCGAAACGCGCGACCCGGATCAGATCGTCCATAGCCTCGCGATGCTCGCGCAGCCGCTGGTGGGTGTGGATATAGGCGCGCCGCGGCGCGCCCGGATCAAGTCGATACTCGTCCATGCAGCGTCGCCACGACTGGCCGATCACGGGGTCCCGCCCCCAGACCTCGCCGTGCGCGGCCCTGATCAGCTCGTCCACATGGGTGCTCCCATTGGGCCGCATCGCCATCCTCCCCGTTTGTTTTTACGAGAGTGTGCACCGGGACGGCGCTGCTGGAAAGCGATGGTTAAGGTCGTTCGAGTGGGCACGGCGGCAGGCTGCATACAAGCGATGCAACACCGGCGCGAATGCCGAGCGTGTTTAGGTCCGCCCTTTCTGGCCGCGCTTCCGAAACCGTCCATCGGCTATCGGCCAGGCTCGCCCGTTCGCGGCCAGTCAGCTTCAGCTGAGGCAGATCTCTTCAAAGTTTGGTTGGGTCGACATCTACTGGGATCGCATCGGTATGGCGAGCGACCGATGCTCTAGCGGAGTGAGGCCGGCCAAGACCCGTGGAGACCAGCATGCACGTTGCCGACGACAACACTATAGACCCTGGCTGCTGTCCGGACAGACCTCGCCGCCATCTTTGTTTCGCTGGAGTTTTCTCATTTAAAGTGGCTTATTACGTTGCAGTCGCTCGGCGAGGGAGAGAAGATGTCGAAATTGCTGTCCAGGGCGGCGACCTTTCGGCATTTCTGGGACGCTTCGCAGATCTCCAGCGCAAGGCGGCTGTTCGTACGGGCCAAAGCTTCCGGATAATCTTGGTTCAGGAGGCGGGTCTGGATGGTTTCTGGATCCACCGGGTTCTCGAACAGGAAGGGACCGAGAGCTATGTCGTCCATCCTGCCTCCATCGCGACGTCACGCCGGCGGCGGTGCGCAACGACCGACAGGATCGACGGCGAAACGCTGGTTCGCCCTTTGCTGGTGCCGCGGACGCTGTCACAAGGCCGCAGCGTGCCGACGCTTAACCGACAGACGTCGGACCAGACCTACTTCACTCGATTGCCGCAAACCGTAGCTGCTTGAACCCAGCGGAACTCCACTTATCAATGCCCAGCAAGGTGCTCAGAAAAACAAATTCGTCTTATTTGGATCCAATATGAATTTTTATGGACACTAAATAAGTTTTTTGAAGGACAACTGACTTACTTGGTAAAACTTATTTTCAAAAATCAATCCCACTTATATGAAAAAACGCTGTCCTCGACCGATACTCTGACCCGACCGGGCACTTCATTCTGAAGTGCCCGGTCCAAAAACCCGCGCGATAAGTCGGGCAGCAGGGTATTGGTGATGATGTTATCGATCATGCGGCCGCCGGAGTCGGGATCGTTGCACAGCGAGACGATGTGGTCGACCACGGCTTGCCCGTAGCTGAAGGCGGTGTTCTGGTTATCAGCGATACGCTGGCCGATGCGATCAAGCTGCAGGCGTACGATGCCGCCGAGCATGTCGGGCGAGAGTGGAAAATAGGGGATCACAACGAGCCGGCCGATCAGGGCAGGGGGGAACACTGAGAGGAGATCGGGCCGCAAGGCCGTCGCCAGCTCTGTGGCATCGATGGCGCCGCCCTTCTGTTGCGCCGCCATTATGCGGTCGGTGCCGACGTTCGAGGTGAGGATGATCAGCGTATTCTTGAAGTCGATCCTCCGTCCCGTGCCATCCTCCATCTGGCCCTTGTCGAAGACCTGGAAGAAGATCTCGTGCACGTCCGGATGGGCTTTCTCGACCTCGTCGAGCAGGATCACGCTATAGGGTTTGCGGCGCACAGCCTCGGTCAGGCGTCCGCCTTCGCCGTAGCCGATGTAGCCGGGCGGCGCGCCTTTCAGCGTCGAGACGCTGTGGGCCTCTTGGAACTCCGACATATTGATGGTGATCATGTTCTGCTCGCCGCCGTAGAGGGCTTCGGCGAGCGCCAGGGCGGTTTCGGTCTTGCCGACGCCCGAAGGGCCGCAGAGCATGAAGACGCCGATCGGCTTGTTCGGGTTGTCGAGCCTCGCGCGGTTCGTTTCGATCCGCTTGGCGATCATTGCGAGGCCGTGGCTTTGGCCCACGACGCGCCGATTGAGAATGTCGGCCAGATTGAGAACCGTCTCAATCTCGTCCTTCATCATCCGGCCGACCGGAATGCCGGTCCAGTCTGAGACGACGGCGGCGATCGACTGCTCGTCGACATGAGGGTAGATCATGCGGCTTTCCGGATCGATCGCGGAGAGATCGGCCGCCTTGCCTTTGAGAGCCGCACGGGTCTCGATTTGATCGACATCGGGCTTCTTCAAATCGGCCCGTAGCGCGTGGATCTCGCCAACCAGCGTCTGCTCGCTTGCCCATTCGGATTGGAGGGCCGCGAGATCCTCGCGCAAATCGGCGAGTTGCGCCTCGATCTCGTCGAGGCGCTTCGTGGCGTCCGTGCCGAGTTCCTCATCGGCCACGAGGGCGGCCTTCTCTGTCTCTAACGCCGAGATGCCGACCTTAAGGTCGGCCAGCGCGGCCGGGGTCGTGGTCTGGCTTATGGCGACACGGGCGCAGGCGGTGTCGAGCAGGCTCACGGCCTTGTCGGGCAATTGCCGGGCCGGGATGTAGCGCTGCGACAGATGCACGGCCGCGACGACGGCGGCATCCGCAATCCGTACTCCATGGTGCTTTTCCATGGGCGCAAGCAGGCCGCGCAGCATGTCGCAGCAGCGCGCGGCATCCGGCTCGTCAATGCCGATTGGCTGGAAGCGCCGGGTCAGCGCCGGATCCTTCTCGATATGCTGGCGATATTCCGACCAGGTGGTGGCCGCAATGGTGCGGAGCGTGCCGCGCGCCAGCGCGGGCTTCAAGAGGTTAGCGGCGTCGCCCGTCCCGGCCTGGCCACCGGCGCCGATCAACGTATGAGCCTCGTCGATGAAAAGGATGATCGGGGTCGGAGAATTCTGCACCTCGTCGATGACCGATCGCAGTCGCTGCTCGAACTCGCCCTTCATTGAGGCGCCGGCCTGCATCAGCCCGATGTCGAGCGCCCTCAGGGTCACGCCCCGCAGGGGCGGCGGCACATCGCCCGCGGCGATGCGCTGGGCAAATCCTTCGACAACAGCCGTCTTGCCGACGCCGGCCTCGCCCGTGAGGATGGGGTTGTTCTGCCGACGTCGCATCAGCACGTCGATCACCTGCCGGATTTCCTCGTCGCGACCCCGGATCGGGTCCATCGAGCCAGTGGCGGCCTTGGCGGTGAGATCCTGCGAATAGCGATCGAGCGCGGTATTGCCCTGTGTTCCCGCAGCCGCGGCCGCACCTGGCGTGTCGGCCCCGCGTAGTCCGGAGCCATCGATCGGCCGGAGATCCTCTTCGATCGAGACCCGCAGAATGCGGCCGAATTCATTGGTCAACGTATCGAGGCCGATCTTGCCCCATTCCTTCGAGATCGACAGCAGCGCGGGCCGCAGATCCTCCGTCATCAGCACGCCGACGAGAACATGCCCGGTGCGGATCTGCGTTTCGCCGAACAGCAAGGTCGCGAAATGCCAGCCGCGATCAAGGGCATAGAGCAGCGGCTTGCCCACGCCGGCCAGTTGCGTCTGGTTGCGATCGAGACCCTCGATAGCGCGTGCCGTATCGGCCGACAGACGCGCCCGATCGAGCTTGAAGTGATCGACCGCGAGGTCGAGGTCGGTCCCCTGTTGGAGCAAGACCTGGTGCAGCCAATGAACGAGTTCGACATGGCTGTTGCGGGCGGCCTTGGCCTGCCGCAGCGCCTGGAAGAAGGCGTCGTGGCCGATGCGATTGAGTTTTCCCGTAACAGTTTCAAGACTGATCTCAGCCATGGTCGCGCCTCCTCAACAGTCAGGACTGATGTGTCCGCTGCCGTTTCTCACGGAGGCGGCTTGCGGGGTGAAATCGGGCGTCGCAGCGGTAGGCGTCGGTGCTGGCCCAATTGGGTGACAGCCACGTGGTCCAGCCGATCTGGCCAAAGCTGCCGAGCCGCATCGGCGCAACCTCCGCGGTCGGTAGGGCGAGTTCGACCTCCCAGTCGAGCGCCTCGCCGACATAGTAGAAGACGAGGTCGGCGAGCGGTTCGCAGCGATCGCCCGTCGGCAGGAAGCGCATGTACTGCGCCAAGTCGCGGACATAGATGCGGAGACGGAATTTATCCTCGACGCTGAAGCAGCTGCCGCCCAAGATCATATCGTCGCCAAGGCGGGAGTTGCAGTCGCCGAGCTTGGTCTGTTCACCAACCTCCAGGGCCAAGCGCGACCCGACGAACTCATCGATTTCGACCTGCACCCCGAACAGGCCACGCACCATATGCCGAAGCCGTGAGGCGCTCTTGGTCTGGCATGCGGCAAGACCCGCGAAGTTGAGCTTGCCTGCATCCGGGACCGTGTCGAGATCCTGCAGCGTCTCCGTCCCGATACCCACCATCGCGCCGATATATGTTTTGAAGCGATCACGGTCGGGCTGGTCGTGCTGGGAGATCGGCCGCGCGTCCGCCCAGGCCCTGAAGAAGAGCTGGAGGAAGCGATTGTTCAAGAGGTCGGCGAAGCGGGGAAAGGCATCGTCGTGCAGGGATTCCTGCCAGCCGAGCGCTTCTTCGGTGGTGGCCAGGGGCAGGGCCCCTTGCGGTCCCAGGAGCCCGAGGAATTTCGTCAGCACCTGCAGGCGTCCGTCCTTCAGAACCTCGACCTTGCTGAGATTCGAAGCTGGGAACGCCATGTAGGGGTCCTGGCCCAACCGCACCGTCTCATCGGCTACGGCCGCGCTGTCGCCGATCCTCGGCTTTTCGGGGTGACTGCGCTCGATGAGCCGCATGGTGCCCAGAAAATCGAAGCGCCAGGGCTCCTCCGTCATGTCGTCGAGCCGGCTCATAGCGCGCCCCGTGCCCCAAGCCGGGGCGGCCAGCGGATGATTTCGCCCCATTCAACGGTCCGTATCACCGTCTGTGTGAAAGAGTTGATCGCGGCATATTCGGCGAAGAACCGGTCGAGCACCGCGCCGAGCAGGAACACGCCGCTGCCCTCGAAGGCCCGGTCATCGAACGTGATCGTCACCTCAATGCCACGCGCCGCCCCCACCCCGCCGGCGCGGCGAATGCGGCGCACAATGGGTTGGCTATCGACCGAGCGAATCCCACGGATGCGCTTTTCCATGATGCTGTCGCCCATGTCGGCGAACATCGACAGGATGTCGCGAAGCGCATTTCCGTTGCGCCCGCCGCCGCGTTCCACAAGGCCCAGATGGTTCAACGCCAGCATGTTGATGAGGCGCCACGTTACGACACCCGTGTGCGCGGTCTCGCCACGGCTGCGCAATTGCGCCAGCACCGGCTCTCGCGGGGCGGTCGGCCCCTCGACACAGAGGATCTTCATCTCCGTATCGTCGCAGAACTGGAAGTCGCCCCGATTGTCTCCGATCGGCAGACGTTCCGTGAGGTGGCGGTTGGAACAGAGCGCTCGGACACTCACTTCCGTCGCCCGATCCTCGTCCTCGATGCCGACAGGTTCGATCAATGACAGAAAGACATCCGTGCCCAGGTAATCCGACACCGAGCCATACTTCTTTTCCTCGATGGTCCGGCGGCGGGGGAGACGGCGCACGGTGTAGAAGAGGTTTTGCGAATATGAGGTGCCATCGATCGCCGTCGAATAGAGTGGCGGGATCCGTTGCTTGTTCTGTGCGCCCGGATAATGAGCATGCACGTCGATGATCTGGTGCGGCTCGAAATCCAGGGACCGGCTGCGGTCCGGCACGATGTGGTATTCGTGCTGGTTGGGTTTGATGGGGATCCGGTCCATTTCCATGGTGAAGAGGTTGATGGCCGGCGCGGCGTAGAAGGCGAATTTTTCGGAGCGCACCGCGGCCGAGAGCTTCGCCTGGACCGTATCGAAGCAGAAGATGAGGTCGAAGGATTTCACCCGCAGGTGGCGCAGAACCTTATCGAGCCGAAGCAGCTTGAAACCGAGGAACTTGCGCGGAAACATGAAATATTCCCGCAGATGATCAAACCCGCGGAAGATGCGATCGTCGTTCGGCATCAACGCGTCGTCTTCGTCGAACCCGACCTGGACAATTGAACCGGCCGGCAGGCGCGGGACCGGCAGGACGGGATTGCCGAATGTGTCGAGCGAGCGCACGTAAACGCCGGTGCAGCTGCCGATGAAGGATTGATAGAGCGTGACCGCATCTGCCTCGTCGCCCAAAAGGTACACGGGCAAATCCGTGATCCGGCATCCGGCGACAAGCTTGTCAGGCTGTTTGAGAGCCGCGGCCTCGTCGACCTCATCCTCGAGAGTTGCGGCCGACCGGCAGGTGATCCGCATGCGCAGGCCTGCCTTGACGTCGGGCCCGACGTCGAGTCCCAAGGCCTGCAGCGGTGCGGGGCTCGAAAAATATTCTGCATGCGTCAGGTCGAAGGGCCAAAGGGTCACGTTTGACGTGAGGCGGTAGCGGCAAGCGACGCGACGGTCGCGCTCGCGGTAATTGGCGTCAAGATAGGCGCCGCGTTTGATCGTCCATCCGTCCCTGAGGGCAGCATCGCCGTAGGGCGGGACGATCCGGGCCATCATCACCGAGGGTGTGGGGGCGAGGTAGTTCGGGACCAGCTGCTGCAGGAGATTGTTCGAGAACTCCGGAAATTCGTGCTTGATCTTGAGTTGCACGCGGGCCGCGAGATAGGCGGAGCCTTCGAGCAGGCCGAGTATCATATTGTCGGGCCGGTCCTCAATCAGGCCGCCCAACCGGGACGCGATGCCGGGAAATTCGTCGGCGAACTCTTTAGCCTGCTCCTTAAGCAGTCCGAGTTCCTGGTTGAAGAGATCAAGGAATTCACGGTTCATCAGAGCTTCACAGGCGAGAGATCGCGAAACGGCCGCTGCCGATATCGACGTCCGCCGTAAATTCCAGCGGGATATCGACGGGCCTGCAGATCAGGTCCGCACTAACCAGGAAGCGCACCTTCAGCCCGCTTGGGTCTACGGTGGCATCGCGTTTGACCCTGATGGTCCCTTCGACAAGCCGGGGCTCAAAGGCTTTGAGAGCCGCTTCAATCTGGCGTTCCATGCCGCGGTCGTTGGCGAGAAGCTCGTCGATCGAGCGATGGGCCATATCGGGTAGGCCGAAGTTAAGAATCGAGGTGCGGACATGCGGGGCGCGGCCGACCTCCCTCTGCGTGGATTCGAGCGCGATCGTGTTCAGAAGATTTTCAAGGTCGCGCCAGACTTCCCGCCGCAGGATCGGCTCCGTGATCGACGCTGCGGAAGTGCCCTTGCGGTCGGGAACGAGCTGTTGCCCGTTCGTGTCGTTACGGCGCTCCGGTTGGTCGCGCGAGTCGCGATTTTCCGCGGCGCTCCGGAAGGCCCACATCAAGGGTGGGCTGAGCCTATTCGACTTTTTTAAGCCTGCCATGGTCAGCAAACATCCCGTCGGAGGAGGTGCCTACAGCCTGCTGCAGGGAGGAGCCGCCGCAATCGATCGAGTTTGCACGGAGCCCGAGAGGGATGACGTGCGGGCCCGACGAAACCGGCGGCTGATTTCAACTTGAACCAGCGGCTCAGGCGGCCTTGTTGGCGGCGATGTCCCAGCTGAGCGGCGCGCTCTTGCCCTTCGAGCCGGAATCTTCCTGGGTGAAGTATTCGAACTTGAACTTGGCGAAGTTGAGCGAAATGTTCTCGGTCAAACGGTCTTCGCCGCCCGATCCGCCTGTGGTGACGCTCGTGATGATGATCTCTTCCATGTCGAGCTTGAGATAGTCGACCGGTTTCTCACCAGCCTTGCGGACCAGCAGCGTCCCCTTGGCGACGTGCTTGCCGTTGCAGCAGAACCGCATGATGGTCGAGGACGCCGCGTCGAGATATTTGGTGATATGGACGTCCTGCACCGCGACCTTGCCCGAACCGCCGCCGCTGCCGGTGTGGGTCGTGCCACTCTGCGACGCGCCCCAGGACCAGGAGAGAACGTCGATTTCCTCCTTGTGCTCGTCGATCTTGGACTCGCCCTTGACGCCGTCAAGCTTGAGGAGAATGTCTACAGCCATTGTCTTGCTCCAAGTATGGTTGGCGACAACTGTCGCACGGATCTCTGTTAAAATTTAGTTCAATATATTCGATTTATACTTCTTCAGAACAAAAGTATCAGATGCAGCTCTCAGTGAAAGAAGCTAGGTCTATTTCACCAAACTCTGCTATCTGCTCTCTTGCCCTGTTGAGCCCCGCCTCTGCGGAACCCCTTCTTTCTATGTTAAACCCGGCATCTTCGATGTGACGGAGGTCACGTAAACCAAGGTTTGCAGCCAATTATTTGGCCAGCATATTCTCCGGCACTTTCGAGACGAGGCTCAAGCCGACATCCATGCCTTCCAGCTGGAAATGCGGGCGAAGGAAGAATTTGGCAGAGTAATAGCCGGGGTTTTCCTCAAGAGGCACGATCTCGATCGCGGCCGCCGCCAAGGGCTTTCGCGCCTTGTCCAGTTCGCTGGAGTTGATGGGATCGCCATCGACATATTCGTTGATCCACTCGGTCAACCAGCGTGTGAGTTGAGGCGCCTCACGATAGCTGCCGACCTTGTCGCGGATCATGACCTTCAAGTAATGCGCGAAGCGGCACACCGCGAACATGTAGGGCAACCGCGCCGAGAGATTGTCGGATGCGGTGGCCTCCACCCCCTTCGGCCCGGAAAAGCTGCGGGGCTTGAACACGGATTGCGCGCCGATGAAAGCGGCTTTGTCGGTGTTCTTGCGGTGAATGATCGGGATGAGACCGGATTTGGCGAGTTCATGCTCGCGCCGATCGCTGATGGCGATCTCGGTCGGGCATTTGAGGTCGACGCCGCCATCATCGGTCGGGAACGTGTGCGAGGGCAGGTTGATGACCTCACCACCCGACTCGACACCCCGGATGCGTGTGCACCAGCCGTTTTCCTTAAAGGCTCGGTTGATGTTCACGCCCATGGCGTAGGCGGCGTTCATCCAGGCATATTTCGTGCCCGCATGCGCGTCGGTCTCTTCCTCGAAGGCGAATTCCTCGACCGGTTCTGTCTTGGCGCCATAGGGCAGTCGCGCCAGCACGCGCGGCATGCAGAGTCCGACGTAACGCGAATCGGTCTGTTCGCGCAAACCCTTCCATCCGGCATATTCCACCGTGTCGAAGAGCTTGCTCAAATCGCGCGGATTGCCGAGTTCCGTCCACGAATCCATGCCCATCAGGGTGGGGCTCGCGGCCGAGAAGAAGGGCGCATGCGCCGCGCCGGCGATCTTGCTGATGTCGCGCAGGAGTTGCACGTCAGTCGGCAGATGCGTGAATTCGAAATCGCCGATCAGGCAGCCATAGGGCTGGCCGCCGAGGATGCCGAACTCATTCTCGTAGATCGCCTTGAACAGCGGGCTCTGGTCCCATTTGGCACCGGGGTAGCTGGTACGCAGATTGCGGCCGAGTTCCTTTTTGGAGACGTTCAGGAACTTGATCTTTAGCATCGCATCCGTCTCGGAATTCAAGACGAAGTAGTGCAGTCCCCGCCAAGCGCTTTCGAGCTGCTGGAACTCCGGCGCATGCAGGATTTCATTCATCTGCGCCGTGAGCTTCTGATCGATCCGGGCGATCATTTCCTCGATCGTGTCGAGCACGTCGGCCTTGATCACGGTGCTATCCGCCAAGGCCTCATTCACGAGAGTCGTAATGGCACCCTCGACTTCAATCCGCGCCCGTTCGGTGCGTGGCTTGAAGCTGTCCTTGAGAACGGAAAACCGCTCTTTCAGGAATGAGAATTCTCCCGCGTCCTGAGTGGTCGCCAGTTCGCTGGCAGAGGCCGCGGTCGCGACGGTTTCTTCGCCTGCTTGCGCCATCACTCGGCCTCCTTGTCTTTGGCTTCGGCCAAGGCCCTTGCCTCGGCCATTGCCGCATCGGATGTTCCGAGCTGCCTCAGGGCCTCCATCAGCTTCGGATCGCGGAGAAGACTTTTCAGTTCGCGTTCAGCCTGGGCTTTCCCATCCATGAAGCGCTGAAGGTTGGACAGACGCTCCCGCGCTTCGAGCAATTTCGCCAGAGCCGGGACCTGCCGCGCGACTGCGGCCGGACTGAAGTCGTCCATCTTTCGGAAATTCAGCTGTACCGAAAGCTTCTCGCCCGGTTCGTCCGACAGCTTGTTCGGCACCGCGAAGGCAATGCCCGGCTTGACGGACTCGCCCATGCGGGCATCGAAATTGTCCATGTCGATGTCGAGAAACTTGCGCTCTTCGAGATCTTTCTTCTCGACGCCGGGTGTATTGCCGGACAGATCCGCGAGAACGCCGGTGACGAAAGGCAATTCAACCTTGACGTCGGCGTCATAAGGATCCTGATAAGTGATGTGCACGCGCGGGGGGCGATTCCGCTTGATGAAGCTTTGCCCGCTGTTTGAGACCATGTAGTGCCTCGGTAATTTGAATAAAAAGAAAGATTTACGCGTTTTTTGCCGCCGAAAATGCGTCCGCATTGAAGACAAATTTGGGGCGGTCGTCAATTTGCAAATGGGCCGTCACGTGCGGAATAGAGCCTGCGGCCGGAACTGTTTTGCAGCATGGAAGGCATGGCATTGGCCTTATTTCTCGATGATGATCTCGACACGGCGGTTCCGTTGCCGGCCGTTGGGATCATCAGACCCATCAGGCTTGAAATTCGGCACAGCCGGTCGGCGGGACCCGAAGCCTGCGGTCTTCAGATGATCGACGCGCAGGCCCTCGCGATCAGTAAGCCATCGGCGCACGGCCTCGGCCCGTTTGAGCGACAGGGGCAGATTGTGGGCGTCGCTGCCCTTCGCATCCGCATGACCGTGGATCTCGACGGACCCGGCCGTATGCGCGCGCAAGATCGCGGCCGCCGACGCCAAGGCAGGCTGCGCCGCTTCGCGGATGACCGCCTTGTCGAAGTCAAACAGGATGTCTGCCGGTAGTTCGACATGGATCTCTGCTGGCGTCTCGCGAACCGCCACCGTATCGATCACGGACATCCGGATGTCGCGCAAGCTGGTCGAAATCTCTTGGCTCGGCATGGTTAGCGAGCGGGTGGGGAGATGGAGATCACGCGACGAGGCTTTCGCGGCCGTGAGAGGTGGTGCGAGCCACACGAGGGTCGTCGCGAGAGTTTCGCGCGCCAGAAGCCCGGCGATCTTCATTTGGTGATCTGCACGTCGGTTGGCTGAGCGAACTGAGCCAGCGCCGCCCCGATGATTTTATGTGCCGAGGCATTCAACGGCAGCACGCAGAGCGCGACTGTGACACCCAAATGGGTAAGAGCCGTTTTCATCGATCGGACCCCGACTTGTCTGTTCTTCAACAAGTGTCTGCTGAGAAAGCCGCTACATTTCGCAAGGTCGATAGCTCGCTCTTGCATCTGCTTGGAACGACATCAGCGGCGCCATCTAAGCGCAGGATCGCACTGAGAACAGTGACGCGGCTCACACTCGCCACCCTAGGAGTTCAGAGGCGTCGTCGCGGAGTCTCATGGGGGCGGCACGATCGTCGAAGGTGATCTGCGCGGGAGCGTTTTGATCGCTCGGCAGCCGCGCGTCAGGGGGCTTGAATTGCTTCCCGCACTTCAGACCTGAGCCGCAGATGCTTGCTCGAGCAGCTGCAGGGCCTGGTCGAGTGCGGCGCGCCGGACGGCGTTGCGGCCGAGATCACCGAAACGCCGTTCAACCGTCAGAACGTCGCCCTTTCGTCGCGCAAGCCCGAAAAACACAAGACCGACCGGCTTTTCCACCGAACCACCACCCGGACCCGCAATCCCCGTGATGGCTACGGCGAGAGCGGCACCGGAGCGGTCGATGGCCCCTCGGGCCATGGCCTCCGCGGTTTCAGCCGAAACTGCACCGAAATGCGCAAGCGTATCTTGCGGCACGCCGAGCATGTCGTGCTTCGCAGCGTTGGAATAGGTGACAAATCCACGATCAAAGACCGCGGAGGATCCGGTCACCTCGGTCAGGAGGGCAGCGACAAGCCCGCCCGTGCAAGATTCGGCGGTCGCGATCTGGAAGCCACGCGTACGGCATGCTGCGATAAGGTCTGCGGCGCGCGCGAGTTCGTGATCGGCGAAAGGACCACTCACGGGCCTCTAAACCGGAAGCCGTACGGTGGCGATGGCCAGGGCCGCGATTCCTTCCTCACGACCGGTAAAACCGAGGCGTTCAGAGGTGGTGGCCTTGACGGCGACACGGCCGATTGAGAGTCCCGTGATCGCCGCGATGCGTTCACGGATGGCGTCGCGGTGAGGACCTATCTTGGGGCGTTCGCAGACCAATGTGGCGTCGATATGGGCCACGATGCCGCCAAGCGCGGCAACTCGGGCCATGGCATCCTTGAGGAAGATATCCGAGGCTGCGCCTTTCCATTGCGGCTGGCTGGGCGGAAAATGGGCGCCGATATCGCCGTCACCGATCGCACCCAGAATCGCGTCCGTGATCGCATGCAGGAGAACGTCGGCGTCAGAATGGCCCAAGAGGGTGCGGTCGTGCGGCACCTTGATGCCGCCAAGCCAGACATGATCACCTGGGGCGAAAGCGTGCACGTCATAACCCTGGCCCACGCGTACGTCGAGCAGGGAAGACTGGATGCGCGCTTCCGCGCGCGCGAAATCATCAAGGGTCGTAATCTTGGTATTCTCCGGTTCGCCCTCGAAAACAAAGACCTGATGACCGGCGAACTCGGCCACAGCTGCATCGTCCGTCAGGTCGTGGCGCTCGGCTTCACTCGCTTGGCGGTGGGCGTCGAGGATAAGATCGAAGGCAAAGGCCTGCGGAGTTTGCACGGCCCGCAAGGCTCGTCGGTCCGGGGTTCCGACAACGGCGCCGTCGGACGACACTTGCTTGATCGTGTCGGTCACAAGGAAGCCGGGCACCGCAGCACCATGCAGTCGGGCGTGCCGCACAGCGCGTTTGATCAGGGCAGGGGACGAGAAGGGTCGTGCCCCGTCATGGATCAGCACGATGTCCGGCTTTGGGCCGTTACGGCGTGCGAGCGCCTCAAGGCCGGCATGAACGCTCTGCTGCCGGGTCGCGCCACCATGCGCTGGAGCGCCGAGGCGGCCTGATCCCGCGCCATTGAGGATCGACGCCGATTGCTGGAACAGCGCCTCGTCATCAGGGTGAATGACGGGTGTCACACCCTCGACGCTCGGGTCGGCCAGCATCGCACGCAAGGTGCGCGTGAGAAGTGGTTCGCCGGCCACAGACCTATACTGCTTCGGCAAGCCTTCGCCTGCCCGCGATCCTCTGCCCGCCGCAACGACAAGAATGTGAGATGATCCGGCCATTCAGAACCCGTGTGGTACCACGGGCTTCTCCCCTGTTTTCCGGCCTGCGTCAAACCTCCATGCGAATCGTTCCAAGCTTGCCAATCGCTTGCTTGCTGTGCTGCAGCAATTGACTATTGTGTAATCAATCTGCTTGCTGCCTATGATGCGGGCACGACCTCAATCGCGGCCGCCCGAAGGATGCTGATGGTTTTCACCGCCTCACGAAAATCGGCTCGATCGTTCACTAAGTGTGGGGAAGGCTGATGAAGGGCGGGGCTGTTTCGCAACCGGGAGATAAGCTTTGAACCGTGTGGCGGGTTCACAGACATGGTCGATAGGATCTGTGGCGATCCACGGGCTGGCCGTTTTGGCGCCAATGGCTGGTGTCACTGACCTTGGTATGCGACGCGTGGCGCAACAGTTTGGCGCCGCCTTCACGGTAAGCGAAATGGTGGCGGCACCTGGGCTCGCCCGAGGTGAGACGGAGCACCGTATCAGGGCCGAGGGACACGGCATGTCTCCTCACGTCGTGCAGATCGCCGGCTGCCAACCCGCCGATATGGCCGAAGCGGCGCGTCTCGCGGAGGGCAGCGGCGCCACGTGGATCGACATCAACATGGGGTGTCCTTCAAAGCGGGTCACAGGCGGGGAGGCCGGTTCAGCACTCATGCGTGACCTTCCCCAGGCTTTGCAGTTGATCCGAGCCACCGTTTCGGCCGTCTCGATCCCGGTCACGGTCAAGATGCGGCTCGGGTGGGACGATGCTTCTCGCAACGCGCCGGACCTCGCTTGTCGGGCAGAACAGGAAGGCGTCGCGATGATCGCGGTTCACGCGCGGACACGATGCCAGTTCTACAAAGGGGCGGCAGACTGGCCGGCCGTGCGACGTGTGACCGAAGCCGTGCGCATTCCCGTTGTCGTGAATGGTGATTGCGCGAATGCCGATGACGCCAACCGAATGATAGCGGCTTCCGGCGCACAAGCGGTGATGATCGGGCGCGCCGCGGTTGGTCAACCGTGGATCGTGGGGAATATTTCGGAAAGCCTGGCCACAGGACAAACCCGTAGGCCGGTTTCGGCTGCCGCGCGAGCCCTGGCGGCTCGAGGTCACTACGAATGGCTGCTGAGCGCTTTCGGGACTGAGAAAGGCCTTCGGCACGCCCGCAAGCATCTCGCGGCCTATGTCACGCATGCGGAGATAGACCCGGCCGAAAAGGACGGGATGCGCGCCCGCCTTGTTCGCAGTGAAACACCTGCCGATGTGTTCGCCGCCCTCGATCAGGTTTTTGCCGAAGATCCTGGAGAGCGACACGATGCACGCGCTGCTTGAGCTCGCCGAGATGCCTAATCCTCACAACCCGACGACCCTCGCTCAGAACGCCGCAAGCGTTCTGAACGCTCTCCCGCATGCGGTCATCGCGGTAGATCCTCACGGCGCAATCATCGACGCCAACGCCGCGGCGGAAAGCTTCTTCGACATGAGTCGGGGCATGATGATCCGGCACAGCCTCGCCGAGTTGCTGCCGTTCGGCTCACCGCTCCTTGCCCTGGTGGATCAGGTCAAGCTGCGCAATTCAGCCATGAAAGAGCATCGTGTCGACCTCGGCACGCCGCGACTCGGGCCGGACCGCATGGTCGACATCCATGTCGCGCCAATGGGAGACGCCGGCGACTCAATCGTCATTGTGCTTCAGGAACGCACAATTGCCGACAAAATGGACAGGCAGCTGACACATCGGGGAGCAGCCCGCTCAGTTTCTGCGCTCGCCGCCATGCTGGCCCACGAGATCAAGAACCCGTTATCCGGCATTCGCGGCGCGGCACAATTGCTGGAGACGGCGGTCAGCGACGAGGACCGCAGCCTCACGCGGCTGATCTGCGAGGAGACCGACCGGATCGTGAAGCTGGTCGATCGCATGGAAGCTTTCACGGATTATCGGCCTGTCGACCGGGAAAGCGTCAACATCCATGTGGTGCTCGACCATGTGAAACGTGTGGCCCAAGCCGGGTTTGCCCGCAATGTGCGCTTTCAAGAGTCCTACGACCCCTCGCTGCCGCATATCCACGCCAACCGGGACCAGCTGATCCAGGTCTTCCTAAATCTCGTCAAGAATGCCGCCGAGGCCCTTGGGCCCGACGCTGTCGACGGGGAAATTGAACTCTCGACGGCATTTCGCCCCGGCGTGAGGCTCCGAACACCGGGATCACGCACCCCCGTCAGCTTGCCTCTCGAGTTCTGTGTGCGTGACAACGGGCACGGCGTTCCGGACGATATCCGGCGCCACCTCTTCGATCCATTCGTCACCACCAAGGCGTCGGGAACTGGCCTTGGACTTGCACTGGTGGCCAAGATCATCGGCGACCATGGGGGCATCGTCGAATGCGAATCTCATCCGCGGCGCACCACGTTCCGTGTCCTGATGCCAATGTTCGCGGCTCGCGATGGTCGGAGCGACTCCGACGTGCGGCAGGAACGGTCGAAGGTTTAGGAAGGTGTTTTAATGATAAATGGCCACATCCTCGTCGCTGACGATGACACGGCAATCCGCACTGTGGTGAGCCAGGCGCTCTCGCGCGCCGGCTATGATGTGAGGACAACCGCGACTGCGGCGTCTCTGTGGCGCTGGGTCCAGGCGGGCGACGGCGACCTCGTGATCACCGATGTGGTCATGCCGGACGAGAATGCATTTGAACTGCTGCCGCGCATCAAGAAGCTTCGGCCGGATCTGCCCATCGTGGTGATGAGCGCCCAGAACACGTTCATGACCGCGATCAAGGCTTCCGAGCGCGGGGCCTATGACTACCTTCCCAAGCCGTTCGACCTCAAGGAACTCGTTGCGATCGTTGGAAGGGCACTCAGCGAGCCCCGCAACCGTCTGCCAGCCGTCAAGGATCCAGAGCTTGAGGGCATGCCGCTCGTCGGGCGTTCCCCAGCCATGCAGGAGATCTACCGGTCGCTTGCCCGGTTGATGCGCACCGACCTCACTGTCATGATCACAGGCGAATCCGGGACCGGCAAGGAGTTGGTGGCGCGCGCGCTGCATGATTATGGCAAGCGCAAGAGCGGGCCCTTCGTCGCCATTAATATGGCGGCGATCCCGCGCGACCTCATCGAAAGCGAACTGTTCGGGCACGAGAAGGGCGCCTTCACGGGCGCCAACACCCGCTCGGCCGGACGCTTCGAGCAGGCCGAAGGCGGCACCCTGTTCCTTGACGAGATCGGCGATATGCCGATGGAAGCTCAGACCAGATTGCTTCGTGTTCTGCAGCAGGCCGAATACACCACGGTCGGCGGTCGCACGCCGATCAAGACCAATGTCCGCATCGTCGCGGCGACGAACAAGGATCTTCGGATCTCGATCCAACAGGGATTGTTTCGCGAGGACTTGTTCTTTCGTCTGAACGTCGTACCCCTTCGGCTTCCTCCATTGCGGGAACGTACCGAAGACATTCCCGATCTCACGCGTCATTTCTTCCAATTGGCGGCGACCGAAGGGCTCCCGCTCAAACATATGGATGCCGCCGCCTTCGACCGACTCAAGCGGTATCGCTGGCCGGGCAACATCCGTGAACTGGAAAACCTGACGCGCCGCCTCACGGCGCTCTATCCTCACGATCTCATCACGGCGCAACTGGTCGAGGCCGAGCTCGGCATGGATCAGCCTTCGCCAGCGTCCATGAGCGACGCCCACGCCGGATCGCTCCCGGGCAAGGCGATGACCGTGGGCGACGAGGGAGGGTTGATGGGCTCCGTCGAGCGCCATCTCGCCGATCTCTTCAAGCAGCATGGCGACCACCTCCCGCCGCCCGGTCTTTATCATCGGGTGCTGCGGGAGTTGGAAGTGCCGCTGGTTTCCGCCGCGTTGGCGGCAACGCGCGGCAACCAGATCAAGGCGGCGGAGCTGTTAGGCCTCAACCGCAATACGCTGCGCAAGAAGGTGCGGGAGCTCGATATCCGCCTGATGCGCGCCCCGCGCTGAAGACAGCGGAGCAATCCCGCCGGTCCTGCAAACATCGAAGAGCCCAGCCAGATCGATCGTCTTCGGACAGTAACTCGATCTGACGCCCTCAAAACGTCGTAATTCAGCAACACTGACACCCAAATGCAACGCGCCTTCGCGGTGAGCCGCGCCCTGGGTGGGAACAGCCCGTTCTGCATTCACAGCGGATGCCGATGTCCGGAGCTTGAATGTCAGCCACCGACTCGACGGTGATGCCGCAAATCAAGCGGCGTTTCGCGCCGCGCCTGGGACGTGTCATCGTCAGTTTGGCTTTGATCCTGGCCCTCGCGTCCTTCGCGGTGTTCACGGGTTACACGCCGATCATGCCGACGGATGCCGTCGTGATCGACGTCTTCATGGCCAATGCCGTGATCGTGTTGATCCTTCTCGTCCTGGTCAGCGTGGAGACGCTGCGGATCGTGGCAGCTTGGCGTGCCCGCGCCGCGGGCGCGAGGCTGCATCTCTACATCATCGGCTTGTTCTCGATCATTGCGGCGGTCCCGGCCATCATCATGGCGGTCGTCGGTTCGGTCACCCTGGAGCGAGGGCTCTATCCGGCTTTCATGCAGGACGTGCGGGGCTTCATCTCACACACGGCGGATGCGGCCCGCCTCTATCGCGAAACTCAATGTCATTCGCTTCTACGCGAATCGGATCTGACCGCATCCGACCTTGATCGCGCCAAGGTCGGTTTCACCGACCGAAGCTTTTTTCAGAACTATTTCGCCTCGCGGGTCCACTTTCTCGGGTTCACGACGGCCGTCATGATGAAGGGTGACGGCACTGTCATCGCCAAGGTTGACACGGGCCGTCCCGCCCAGGTGGTCACGCCAAGTGCCGCGGACTTCAACGACGCGAAAAGCAAGGAGCCGGTCTGCTTCGTGCTCGACGAGGGCAAAACCTTCATCGCCTTGCGGGTCCTTCCTTCGTTTGACGACACCTACCTCTATCTTGGCCGGCCCGTAGACCCTTTCGCGGTCGAATTTGATGAACAGGCGCAGAATATCATCGGTCTCTATGATGCCTTCGATCAGCATCGACGGTCGATCCAACTCGCATTCATCAGCATGTACGCCCTGCTGGCGCTGATCATGCTCCTGTCCGCCATCTGGCTCGGGCTGTCGTTCGCAAACACGCTCGTCGCTCCGATCCGCCGGCTCATCCATGCGACAGATCAAGTCTCGTCCGGCAATCTCTATGTCCAGGTTCCGGTGCGGCGTGCGGAAGGTGACCTTGCCCATTTGGGGGAAACCTTCAACAAGATGACCTCGGAACTGCGCCACCACCAGAACCGGCTCATCGAGGCAAGCCGGGTGATCGACGAGCGGCGAATGTTCACCGAAGCCGTCTTGTCGGGCGTTCCGGCGGCCGTCATCGGCGTCGCTGCGACAGGCATCATCACGGTTCTGAACCCGTTCGCGCGCAAACTGCTGTCGCTGGATCAGGCGGAGGAGGGGGCTGTAGGCCAACCTTTCGCGGACAAGTTTCCTGAACTGGCTCCCATGATGGAAGACGCGAAGGCATCCCGCCACCGGATGTATCAGGCCCAGGTGACGTTGGTGCGCAGTGGCCGTGAACGGAACTTCAATGTCCGGGTGACTGCCGAAGCTTCCGCGCGCTCCGACCAGAGCCACGTCGTGACTCTCGACGACATCACCGACCTCGTTTCGGCACAGCGCACTTCAGCTTGGGCCGATGTCGCTCGGCGAATCGCGCATGAGATCAAGAATCCTCTGACGCCAATCCAGCTCTCGGCCGAACGCCTCCAGCGCCGGTATGGCCGCGTGATCGTGGAAGGGCGGGATGTCTTCGACCAGTGTACCGAAACGATCATCCGTCAGGTCGACGACATCAAACGCATGGTCGACGAATTTTCGTCGTTTGCCAGGATGCCGAAGGCAACCCTCGAAGAGGACGACCTCACGAAATGCATTCAACAGGTGCTTTTCCTCATGCGGGTCGGTCACCCAGGCATCACGTTCGAAGAAAAGTTGCCCGACGAGGCGATCGTGGCTCGATTCGACCGCCGCCTGCTCACCCAGGCGCTCACGAACATCGTCAAGAACGCGACAGAGGGAATCGCCGGCCTCGATCCAGAACGTGAGCGCCCCGGAATCGTGACGGTGGCGCTGACGGTTCAGGACGGTGCGGTGGTGATCGATGTCGACGATAATGGAAAAGGTTTTCCCACGGAAAATCGTCAGCGGCTTCTTGAGCCCTACATGACCACCAGAGCGGAAGGAACCGGCCTCGGCCTCCCGATCGTCGCGAAGATCCTTGAGGATCACGGCGGCGGCCTGGAGCTGCTGGACAACGACCGCCAGGGAGAGAGCGGCGGGGGTGCGAGGGTCCGCTTGTTCTGGCCAGTGCACGGCCCGACCAAGATCCGACCCACGTCTCTCGAGGCTTCTGAACCAATGATCAATAAGGCTTGACCTGATGGCAACCGACATTCTCATTGTTGACGACGAGACTGACATCAGAGAACTCGTGTCGGGCATCCTGTCTGACGAAGGCCATGGAACCCGAACGGCCAAGAACTCCGACGAGGCTCTCACGCTGATCGGGGCACGACGTCCGCATCTTGTGTTTCTGGACATCTGGCTCCAGGGCTCACGGCTCGACGGCCTGCAATTGCTGGAGATTATCAAGGAGCAGCACCCGACGCTGCCGGTTGTCATGATTTCTGGCCATGGCAATATCGAGACCGCTGTTTCGGCGATCAAAATTGGCGCTTACGACTTCATCGAAAAGCCGTTCAAGGCGGATCGCCTCGTATTAGTCGCGGATCGTGCCCTAGAGGCATCGCGCCTGAAGCGGGAAATCACGCATCTTAGAGTCCAGTCGCATACGCCGAATCGCATTGTCGGTAAGTCGAGTGCGGTCAATCACCTGCGGCAAACGATCGAGCGCGTGGCACCGGCCAACTCCCGTGTGATGATCACGGGGGCGCCAGGGTCCGGCAAGGAACTGACGGCGCGGATGATTCACGAATCGTCGTCCCGCGCCTCGTCACCCTTCATCGTCATCAATGCGGCCAACATCACTCCAGACATGATGGAAGTCGAACTCTTCGGAACAGAAGCCGTGGAGGGGCGGAGCCGCAAGGTCGGCGCCTTGGAAGAGGCTCATGGGGGGTCGCTCTATATCGATGAAGTCGCGGACATGCCGAAGGAGACCCAAGGCAAGATCCTCCGCGTTCTCGTCGACCAGAATTTTCTTCGTGTCGGCGGGACCACTCGCGTCCATGTCGATGTGAGAATCATGTCGTCGACAAGTCGGGATCTCGCCGAGGGGATCGCGGCCGGAACGTTCCGCGAGGATCTCTTCCACCGCCTCTCTGTCGTGCCGATCCGCGTCCCTTCCTTGTCGGAGCGGCGCGAGGATATCAGCGAACTGATTACCTTTTTCATGGATCAGGTGTCGCTCACCAGTGGCCTGCCGCGCCGCAACATCGCGGCCGACGCCATGGCTGTCCTGCAATCTCATGACTGGCCGGGGAACATCCGCCAGCTCCGCAATAACGTGGAACGGCTCATGATCCTGGCGACGGGTGATTCCGAGGTCGAGATCACGGCCGACATGCTTCCGTCAGAGGTGGGCGCGCTCGTTCCTTCCACGCCGAGCGGGGCAGGGGGGGAACGCCTCATGAGCCTACCCTTGCGCGATGCCCGCGAGGCTTTTGAGAGGGAATATCTCGTGGCTCAGATCAGCCGTTTTGGCGGCAATATTTCGCGGACCGCGGAATTCATCGGTATGGAACGGTCGGCGCTTCATCGCAAACTGAAGTCTCTCGGCATCGACTGAGCTGCGCTCATCTGACATCTTTAACGGACGGGACGTCGCCCTTCAGGGGGTATTCAAGCGATTGACCCTGCAATAGAGTGGAGGCTTCGAGTCCAATCGAAGCGACCACCAAGGATAAGAACAACATGGCTGCTGAACGCGCGCAAAACTTGCAGGACACGTTCCTGAACCACGTCCGTAAGAATAAGGTTCCCTTAACCATCTTCCTGGTGAATGGGGTTAAGCTGCAGGGCGTCGTCACATGGTTTGACAACTTCTGCGTTCTCCTGCGCCGCGACGGTCACGCGCAACTCGTCTACAAACATGCCATTTCGACCGTCATGCCGGGACATCCAATTCAGATGTTCGAGGCCGCCGAGGACGTGACCCAGAGCGACAAGCATTGAGCATGGTAGGACGTACTTCCGCTTGAGTGATCAAGGACTCGTCCATTTTGCCGACGCGGCACGCGCAACGGCTTCCGCAACCCGGGCAATTGTGGTCGGGCCTTATCTCAACGAGCGTCGCCGCAGCGGCGAAACCGGGCGAGGGGCCTCGGAGCGTTCTGCGACTGCACGGATCGATGAGGCTGTCGGCCTGGCTCGGGCAATCGACCTTGACGTCCTGGCCGGAAAAATCGTGACCTTGTCCGAGATCCGGCCCGCGACCTACATTGGAACCGGCAAAATCTCTGAGCTCGCTGAAGAGATAACAAACGAAGGCGTGTCGCTGGTCATCATGGATTGCGCTTTATCGCCAGTCCAGCAACGCAATCTCGAACGCGCGTTCTCGTGCAAGATCATCGATCGTACGGGTCTCATATTGGAGATCTTTGGCCGTCGGGCGCGAACCCGCGAAGGGTCTCTCCAGGTCGAATTGGCTCATTTGGAGTACCAGAAGTCGCGTTTGGTCCGATCCTGGACCCATCTGGAACGGCAGCGCGGCGGTTTCGGCTTTCTGGGTGGACCCGGCGAAACACAGATCGAGACCGATCGGCGGCTCATTCAAGAGCGGATCGGCCGGATTGAGCGCGACCTGGATCAGGTGCGGCGGACACGGGCGATCAATAGGAAACAGAGGGAAGATGTTCCATTCCCTGTCATCGCTCTCGTGGGCTATACGAATGCTGGGAAATCCACGGTCTTCAATCGCCTGACGCAAGCGACGGTCCTGGCGGACGATATGCTGTTCGCCACGCTCGATCCCACTGTACGGCTGCTGGAACTGCCACATCGGAGCAAGGCGGTGCTGTCCGACACCGTTGGGTTTATTTCCGACCTGCCTACGATGTTGGTGTCGGCCTTCCGGGCGACCCTCGAAGAGGTTGTGTCAGCCAGCGTCATCCTGCATGTCCGAGATATCTCGCATCCCGACACGCGGGCACAAAGCGAGGATGTCGGAGCCATCCTGCTTGAGCTCGGGATCAATGCCAATGATCATGGCCGTATCATCGAAGTGTGGAACAAGCTCGATCTGCTCGATGAGCAGCAACGGCAAGAACGCCTTTCGGTTCTCGACTCAGTCGCGGCTGTCGATCGCCCAGTCCTGATCTCAGCTCTGACCGGAGAGGGCTGTGCGGCTCTCCTCGACCGTATCGAGGAACACCTTGCGACTGAGAAGTCCACCTTTGATCTGGTGCTGGATGCGAGCGACGGCGCGGGCCTGCACTGGCTCTACGAGCATTGCGAGGTTCTGGGACGAGAAGATCAAGACGCTGTGATCACCTTGAACATCCGTGTTGCCTCAGTGATATTGGACCGTTTCAAGCACCGGTTCCCTCAGGCGAGGATGGCGGCGGTTTCTGACCAGGAGCGTCGTTGAGACGCGGCGGCTCGTCCAGTTTGGCGCGGCGCCAAAGTGACTCCATCTCATCGAGAGAGGCTTCGGCGGGCCTGCGACCTTGGGCAGCCAGTCCACGTTCAACGTGACCAAACCGGCGTCGAAATTTTCTATTACCTGATCGCAGGGCCGATTCCGGATCGACTCCAGCGTGCCGCGCCAGATTGACGACCGAGAACAGGAGGTCTCCGATTTCATCTTCAATCGCCGAATGATCGCGCTGCTCGAGCGCGTCCGTGACTTCGGCGAGTTCCTCCTGGATCTTCTCGATCACAAGCCCGACATCGTTCCAATCGAAACCGACGGAGGCCGCTTTGTCTTGCAGCTTCAGAGCTTGGGTGAGGGCAGGGTGGTTGGTCGACACATCGTCGAGCAACCCTATCGGACCCAGACCTCGGCGTTCCCCACGCTCCCGCTTTTCCTTGGCTTTGATCTCGCCCCAAAGTGCCTTGACGTCTGCGGGTGACAGATTGCGGACTGTGCCAAAGACATGAGGATGTCGCCGGATCAGTTTGGCCGTGATCGCATCAACCACGTCGCCGAAGTCGAACGTACCCTGCTCTTCCGCGATGCGAGCATGAAAGACGACCTGGAGCAGCAGGTCGCCGAGTTCATCCCGAAGGTCTTCATAGTCCCGACGCTCAATCGCGTCGGCGACCTCATAGGCTTCTTCCAGGGTATATGGGACGATCGACTCAAATGTCTGGTCGATATCCCAAGCGCAGCCCTCGCTCGGATGTCGCAGCCGCACCATGATAGCCAATAGCGCAGAGATGTCCCTGGATCGATCCATGAACATCACCTTGCATTGCAGAAAGTGGAGACGAGCTCACCCATCAAAGCCAAGTGGGAGCCGCGACGGCTCCCACTTTATCAACCGAGCGAGATCGACAGAGCTTCGCGACCCTTAGGAGTATCGACAACTCGCATCGACACGGCTTGGCCTTCCGCAAGATGCGATAGCCCAGCCGGACCAAGGATCGAGATGTGAACGAAGACGTCCTTGCCGCCGTCGTTGCTCGACACGAAGCCGAAGCCCTTCGTGTCGTCGAACCACTTGACCTTGCCGGACACCTGGACCGCGGTGGACGGGTCGGGCGCCCGGCGTGGACCGCGTGGGGCATCCATGGAACGCTGGGGGGCACGCTCGGCCGCGCCGGCCGTATCGACCTCCAGCACGCGCGTCACCTGAGCGCCCTTGGCTCCGCTGCCAACCTGCACCTTGAGGCGAGCCCCAGGTGGAACCGTCTCGTAGCCCGCCGATTGCAGTGCGCCGATGTGCAGAAAAGCGTCGCCAGCGCCGTTCGAAAGCTCGACAAAGCCGAAACCCTTGTCGCCCTTGAACCACTTAACGACCGCATCCACAGCAGGTGCCGAGGGGGGCGCGGCCATCATGTCTGGGCCACCACCGAAACCGCCACCACCGAAACCACGTGCGGGCCTGGCGGGACGAGGTTCATACGGGGCGGGACCGTCGTCATCGAAGCCGCGCTTCCGGGGGCCTCGAAAATCTCTACCTTTGCTCATGCTATCCGCTCGTCTTCACCAAAATACGAGGCCCCGTCCTAATCGCCACTGAAACCAATGCTCGCGTGTCGAAAATCAGCTGGCTTGACCCGTTTCGACCCCACCTGACCGTGCTCAAAGCCTACTCTGAGCACACCCCGGAACGATCACACCATTTGTGGCATAAAGCGGGACGAATTCCTAGCGGCTTACCGGCGGTTGCGACGCTATTTCTGACCAGTTGGTCCATGCAGGATAGGCAGGAACACCCACCTCAATTATGATCCTATTCGCATAAGATATATTATGGAACATGAGGAGTGAAGTCCTGGGAGTGCGATGCAGGCTGGCTTCACTCGGCTCCCGCTAAAAGAAGTTTGTAGGTCATCGAATCGACCAGCGCTTGAAACGAGGCATCGATAATGTTTGCTGAGACACCGACGGTCGACCAACGCCGTCCTTCCGAGTCGCCGCATTCGATCAACACGCGTGTCACCGCATCCGACCCACCCTGGAAGATCCGCACCCGGTAGTCGAGCAGTTGGAGATCGCCGATATAGCGCTGGTATTTACCGAGGTCCTTGCGCAGTGCGAGGTCTAGTGCATGGACCGGCCCATTCCCTTCGGCGGCCGAGATCAGGCTCTCGCCATCCACCGTCACTTTGACGATCGCCTCGGAAACGGTCACGCGCTCGCCCGCGGCATTGTACCGGCGTTCCACCGAAACGCTGAAGCGCTCAACATCAAAGAACTCCGGCACCTTGCCGAGCACCCGGCGTGCCAGGAGCGCAAAGGACGCGTCGGCGCCCTCGTAGGCGTAGCCAAGCGCCTCTTTCTCCTTCACCTCGTCCAGAAGCCGGGCGATCCGGGGATCGTCTCTTTGCACGGGTACGCCCAGGCGCTCCAATTCGGCCAGGATGTTCGAGCGGCCAGCCTGGTCCGACACCAGAATCTTACGGGTGTTCCCTACGGTCTCCGGCGGAACGTGCTCGTAGGTTCGTGGGTCTTTGGCGACGGCCGATGCATGAATGCCTGCCTTGGTGGCGAAGGCGCTGGCGCCCACATAGGGCGCATGCCGGTACGGCGCCCGGTTTAGGAGTTCATCGAACGCGTGCGAAACCTTGGTCAGTGAGGCGAGCTGTCGCTCCGAGACGCCAAGCTCGAAGCGCGCAGCGAATTCGGGTTTCAGGACGAGCGATGGGATCAACGACACGAGATTGGCATTGCCGCAGCGCTCACCGATGCCGTTCAGCGTACCCTGAATCTGCCGCGCGCCCGCCCGCACGGCCGCCAGGGAATTCGCGACCGCATTGTCGGTGTCGTTGTGTGCATGGATCCCCACATGCGAGCCGGGCATCACAGAACAGACCGCGGTGACGATCTCCGTGACATCGTGAGGCAGCGTTCCGCCGTTGGTATCGCACAGCACGAGCCAGCGGGCGCCGGCATCGTAACCAGCCTTGATGCAGTCTAGCGCGTAGCTTGGATTTGCCTTGTAGCCGTCGAAGAAATGTTCGGCATCGAGCATGACTTCCCGCCCGGCCGCCCGGCATGCGGCGACGGAGTCTCTGATCCCGGCAAGGTTCTCATCCAGGGAAATCCCAAGCGCGAGTTCGACGTGATAATCCCATGCCTTAGCGACAAGCACGATGGCGTCCGCATCGGCCGCCAGCAGGGCAGCTAGGCCCGGATCGTTCGCAGCCGACCGCCCTGCCCGCTTTGTCATGCCGAACGCCGCGAATCGGGCTCGGAGACCTGGCCGGTGGGCAAAAAACTGCGTGTCGGTGAGATTTGCGCCCGGGTAGCCGCCCTCGATATAGTCGATGCCGAGACTATCGATCAGCTCGGCGACTTGGCGTTTGTCTTCGACCGAATAATCGATACCTGTGGTCTGCCCACCGTCGCGCAGCGTGGTGTCGAACAGATAAAGCCGTTCCCGCATCAGTGTCGCGTTTCGTCTGTCGGTGCGAGTGTCTTGCGCATGGCGGTGCGTCCCAGCCATTCATCGCCGAGCGAGACGGTCTCGCGTCGCACCGATGCGTAGCCTCGCTTGGCGAAGAAGGGCTGCGCCGTGTCACTTGCGTCAACCGTGAAGGCCTTTGCCCCCCTGCCCTGGCCGATTTTCTCGAGCGCCTCACAGAGGCTGGTTCCGATCCCTCGCCCAGCCGCGTCCGGACGGACATAGAGCATGTCGACATGGTCCGGCGCCTTCAACGCAGCGAAGCCCACCAGTTCGCCATCGAGTGTTGCGACGATCGTCAGCAGGCCGTTGAGGCGTGCCGCGAAGGCCGGCTCGTCGTCCGCAGAAGCGGCCCACGCCGCTTGTTGGGCCGGCGAATAATCATCCTCCGTCAGTTCCTCGATACTGGCCACGAAGAGAGCGGCCAGTACCGGCACATCGCCGGGAAGCATCGGGCGGAGTGCGATGCGCGGCGTCTCCGTCGCATTCACCTAAGCGGCTCCCTTGCGTGCCAGGCTCCACGTGGTGACGCCATCCTTGCCGTCCTTCAGAATGATTCCTCGCCGCGCTAGGTCATCGCGAATGCGATCCGACTCTGCCCAGTCCCGGTTCCGGCGCGCCTCAAGACGGTCCGCGATCAAGCCCTCGATCGTGGCATCGTCCAAGGATGCCTCGACCTCAGTGAGGGCTCGCCACTCCGCCGCTGAGTGACCAAAGACACCGAGCAATTTACCGCAGGCGAACGCTTCGGCCAATCGACCGGCCGAGAACAAGCCATGGAGCTCACTCAGTGCGGCCGGTGTGTTGAGATCATCGCCCAGCATTTCGACGAAGCGCGAGGTCGTCGGAACTGCTTCAGGTGCCCCCTGCCCTTCGAGGACCGTGTACCAGCGATCCAATGTCTGCTCAGCTTCTTCAAGCGCTCGCACGGTCCAATCGATCGGCTGTCGGTAATGGGTGCGCAGCATGGCAAGGCGCAAGACTTCACCGGACCAGCGGCGGCCCCCGAACGTATCGGTTTCCAGGAGGTCATGGATCGTGATGAAGTTGCCGAGCGATTTCGACATCTTCTCGCCTTCGACCTGCAGGAAGCCGTTGTGCATCCAGGTTCGGGCCATCGCGGGACGATCGAAGGCGCAGCACGATTGGGCGATCTCGTTCTCATGATGCGGGAAGATCAGATCGAGACCTCCGCCGTGTATGTCGAATGTCTCGCCGAGATATCGCCAGCTCATGGCCGAGCACTCGATATGCCAGCCGGGGCGTCCGTAGCCGAATGGACTTTCCCAGCCGGGCTCGCCTGCCTTCGCGGGCTTCCACAGCACGAAATCCGCGTCACCGCGCTTGTACGAAGCGACCTCCACCCGGGCGCCGGCCAGCATGTCGTCGAGGCTGCGATGCGACAAGCCGCCATAAGACGGCATGGACGCCACGTCGAACAGCACGTGCCCCTCAGCCTCGTAGGCATGATGCGCGGCGAGCAGACGCTCGATGATCGTGATCATCTCCGGAATATGAGCCGTGGCGCGCGGCTCGACCGAGGGCGGCAGGCAACCGAGACGTCCGACGTCTTCTTCAAATTCGCGCGCGGTCTCTTCTGTCAAACTTTCGATGCTGATACCGCGCTCGGCCGCGCGCGCGATGATCTTGTCGTCGACGTCGGTGATATTGCGGACATAAGTCACGTGCCCGGCCCCGTAGACGTGACGGAGCAGGCGATAGAGCACGTCGAAGACGATGAGCGGACGCGCGTTACCGACATGCGCGCGATCGTAAACCGTCGGGCCACACACGTAGACACGCACATTGCTAGAGTCGATCGGCACAAAATCGCTTTTGTGCCGCCTTAGCGTATCATAGAAGCGCAACACCATCGGTGACCCATATCATGCCTCGGTCGAACCCCGATGAACATGAGCCGGTCTCTCCAGGCTCTCCGATCAGGTGGCCAAGACCGTCCACAGGCACGCTATGCCATGAAGGTCAAACCACCACAACCAAGGACCGATGTTACGCCCGCTCGGCCGATCGTTCGTAAGAGCCCGAAGCGTCATCATTCATCATTCGCGTCATGACGACGCGAAGACCGGACAGCAGAGCAAGATCGTCACCACGCATCTGCGCCGCAACCGACCGCCAGTCCCGCTCACTCGCACGCACCGAAAATTGCTTGACCTGGTGAGAGGTAAAATCTCCGACGGAGCGACCTTCCCCGTCGGCGCGACGTCGTACGGTCGCCGCAAACTCACCACCAATCGAGGCAATCGCCGCTTCGGCGACATGCCGATGAGCACAGGAGTGAAGAATGTCGGTCACGAGCATGCTGTTCTCCCCGTTTCATACGGCCAATACGCGCCTTTTGGCATCTCCGTCCCGGCCCAATGCAGCCGCAGGCTTTTAGTTGTGCCCGAATCAAGTTAGACGTTGACCGAGACATAAAGATGACACAGCGTGCGGCTGAAAACCAGCGGCTTTGAACGGCATGCCAAGTTTAGGTTTCTGGATGGCAACCAAGAAACCTAGGGCGGCAATTCACGAGCTCGGCCAGTGTTTTCCACTTGGTCGTCAACCTGATGGAGGAGCTTCGAGGCTGCCTCAATACGGTTTGAACCGGGTGATCAAAAATTAGCGATCTCTTCGCAGTACAAAGCCGGCAGCACTCAGCACCAGGGAAGCTGCGCCAAGGCCGACCCATATGTGGTCCCTTGACAATATAGCGCCGAGCGCCGCGCCCCCGAGCAGGCCGAATAGAATTCCGGCGCGGCGCCATGTGCGATGGGACGTTCCGCCGGCAAGACGGCTGTCGTGCGCGAGGCCGTGGAGCACCATGGTCGCGGCTGGCATCGCCATGTCGGCGACACCAGCGTGGCGCGTGGCAGAGGTTTGCAACCCCATGGAGAAGCCGAGGATCGCGACGACGAGCATGTGATCTGACACGCTTGCCTCGACCGCAAGGCCGGCAGCAAGCGCGACGAGCGCAGCCACGCCGAGAACGATATCGGCAACCAGCCTGGGTGGCGAATGTCGCCGCCGGACCAGTCGGCCGCCGACGACGCCGCCGAGCAAGAGGGCGACAAGCGCCACGAGGGACGGCGCGGCCAAAGACGCGCCCTGCGACACGTTGATCCCGATCAAGATCACCGTCCCGGTCATGTAGCCGGTGAACGTGCCTAGATGCAGCAAGCTGATGGCATCGAGCATGCCCATCGCGACTGTGAGGATCAGGAGGGCTTGAACCCAGCGGCGCTCTTCGATCATGCAAGCGATTGCTTCAGGGCCGCCGGCGCACTGCCAAGCGACGTCACGTCTTTGGCGGCGGTCAGTCCCGAGGGTCTCCGCGCTTCAATCGGTGGGAAAGCGGTTGGGAAATATCGGGGGCGGGAAGAACGATCAAACACGCAGGTGTTCCGAAGGGTGACGGTCCTTCGAGCCGACATTGCAACCGCTGTCAGCGTATGAACCACGACGCCTAAGCCGTGTCACGACCGACCGTGTCTGTCATCTCGATTAGGATTTGGATCGTTCCAGGCTCACGCGCATGAACGAGTTGGTGCGGACGACGGGACTCGAACCCGTACACCGGTAAAGGCGGGGGATTTTAAGTCCCATGTGTCTACCAATTCCACCACGTCCGCGACGACCTGGAGCGGCCGCTTATGTCACCCGACCCGACCCGTCGCAAGGGGTCCGGAACTACCCCTTTGCATCCTTGGCGATCGGTGGCTGGAATGAATAGCCAAGATCCCAAGGAAAGTAGATCCAGGTGTCTTGTGACACCTCCGTCACGAAAGTGTCCACCAACGGACGGCCCAACGGCTTGGCGTAGACGGTGGCATAATGGGCGGCCGGCAGCATGTCGCGCACCACCTGAACAGTCTTGCCCGTATCCACGAGATCGTCGACGACCAGCACCTTCCTGCCGTCGCCGAGCGCCCTCACGCTGTCTGCGATCGTCTTGATGACCTGCAAGCCGCCCTGGGTCTGATAATCGTGGTAGCTGGCGATGCAAACGGTCTCGATCAGGCGGATGCCGAGCTCGCGCGAGACGATCGCGGCCGGCACCAGACCCCCGCGGGTGATACACACCATCGCGTCAAAGGGCCCGTTTGCGCTGAGGCGCCACGCCAAGGCGCGCGCATCGCGATGAAATTGATCCCAGGACACCGGGAAAGCTTTGGGGGATAGGGGCTCGCTCATGGCATCGGATCCGGAGGTCGGGATATCAGGAGATCGCGCGGGCGCCGGGCAGTTCGGCGAGGGCCGCCAGGATCTGCTGCTTGGCGGCGGCCGCTTGTTGCGGGTCTCGCGCCCGAACGACGATCTGATTGTGGAATGTGCCGTCCCGGAAGGATGGATATGACCCGATCGAGGCGCCGGGAAATGCTTGCGCCACGGTCGCGAGCGGTGTCGCATAGGCACCCTCGGGAAGCCCGAGAGCATCAACGGTCTCGATCGTCAACGGCGTGCCGGTTTTGAGGCGCGGCGTCACGTCGTCGAGCATCGCCTGCATGATGCTAGGCACACCGGCCATCACGATCACATTGCCGATCATGAAGCCCGGCGCCTTGGAAACCGGGTTCTGGACAAGCTCGGCGCCGTCCGGGATCCGAGCCATTCGGCGGCGCGCCTCGTTGAGATCCTCGGGCTTGATCCGTTGCAGGAGCAGTTCGATGGCGCGCGGATCCTCGGCGATCGGTACGCCGAACGCCTTGGCGATGCTGTCCGCCGTGATGTCATCATGCGTGGGCCCGATGCCGCCCGTCGTGAAGACGTAGTCGTAGCGATGCCGCAAAGCATCGACGCCGGCAACGATCTCGGCCTCGACATCCGGCACGATGCGGACCTCCCGAACCTCGATGCCCATCGTCATCAGGTGCTCGGCGATGTAGCCGATGTTCTTGTCTTTGGTTCGGCCCGACAGGATCTCGTCGCCAATGACGAGAATAGAAGCGGTGACACTGGAATTCGACGTCATGACAGTCTCCGGACCCACGTGTTCTAGCGCTCGATCCCGAGCACGAACAAGCGATCTCAGCGGATGAGGCTCAGGTCGCCCGCTGGTAGACGTTGTTGCTGCGAGTTTGCAACATGAGCCGATAAGCTCTCCCGCCTCCGAGCGCAGCGATCTTGCGCGTCGCCGGGCCCGATCCGTTATCCACGATAAGGAGCTTCGGCCAGAGCCGGGGTTCGACCGTTTGAAAGAAGGGGTCGAGAACCAAATCCTCGGCTCCTTCGACATCGACCTTGAGCGCGTCGAGAACGTCGAATTGTTCATCCTTGATGATCGTGCTCAGCGCCTTGCTGGGCACACGAACGGAGTTCCGCCGACCTTGCGGGCTGACGAAGCGCGTCGAGCTCTCCCCGCTGTTGGCCGCATCCAAGAACAGCGTGATATCACCGTCCTGGTCTGTAACGGCGCACTCGAGCGCCTTGATGCTGGCGAATGGATTTTGGCTGACGTTGTAGGTCAGCCGCTCGAAGATTTCAGGTTGAGGCTCGATGGCGAGAATCCGTGCATGAGGCCCCGCCATGGCCGCGACGAACAGGCTATAACCGCCCACGTTGGCGCCGACGTCGATGAAGGTGAACCCGTCCCGCAAGTGCGCCGCCAAAACCGTGCGTTCCTCGGGGTCGAACAGGTGCGGCGTGAACAGGAGGTTCTTCTCGGAAACATTGTGGGCCGGGTACAATCGCATCCGCGCACCTAGGGCATCGACATCCTGCGGTTTCCCACGCAAAAGCGCGATCCCGGCTGTCCGGCAGATAAAGCCCAGGCGACGGCCCAACCATGATACCGGCCGTCTTCGCGTGACGCGCAGCACCCTGGCGACAAGCCCGTGCGGCGCGTGAAGTCCAAAGGGCGAAAGGTCGTTGTAAGCTGACATTCTTCTCCGTCGAGACATTGTGTAAGCCCCCAATCCCTTGCGGCACAAGGGGCGAGACCGCCGTGTTCTGGGACAGCACCTCAGCGTTGCGGCCAGGAGAAGGTTCGCGCCGTTGTGAATCTTTCATTTTTGCTTACATTGAACGAGACAGTCCCCGTTAGCCCAATTCCCGAGCACCATGACTTTCGTTGACGCAATATCGGCTCCGATTCGGAAAACGGGCCAGATCAAGCTGCACGGCGCTTCCGATTTCGAGCCGATGCGAAAGGCCGGACGCCTTACAGCCGAGGCGCTTGACCTGCTGACCGAGGCGGTTCGACCGGGGGTCACGACAGAGTCGCTCGACAAGCTCGCGTTCGAGTTCGCCATGGATCATGGCGCCTATCCGGCGTCTCTGGATTATCGAGGGTTTCGCAAGTCGATCTGCACGTCCATCAATCACGTTGTCTGCCACGGGATCCCGGACGACAAGCCGCTGCGTGACGGCGATATCGTCAATATCGACGTCACGTTGATCGTCGATGGCTGGCACGGAGATTCGAGCCGCATGTATCTCGTGGGGGACGTTCCCCGGCGTGCGGAGCGGCTGGTTCAAGTCACCTACGAATCCCTGATGCGCGGCATCGCGGCGGTCAAGCCAGGTGCCACGACGGGGGATATCGGCGCCGCCATCCAGGAGTATGCCGAAGGCGAGCGCTGCTCGATCGTGCGGGAATTTTGTGGCCACGGCCTCGGGCGCCTGTTCCACGACGAGCCCAACATTCTTCATTACGGGTATCGCGGTGAGGGCGCGGTCCTTAAACCTGGCATGTTCTTCACGATCGAGCCGATGGTCAATCTCGGACGTCCGCATGTCAAAGTGTTGAGCGACGGCTGGACGGCTGTCACGCGTGATCGGTCGCTTTCGGCGCAGTTCGAGCATACGATCGGTGTCACCGAGTCCGGCGTCGAAGTGTTCACTTTGTCGCCGGCCGGGCTGCATCAACCAACCTACAAATAGAGCCGCGGCGTGAGCGGCCTCGACGAAGCTCCGCTTTTCGCCGACAGGCCGCTTTCAGAGGGAGCAGAGACGACGGCTTCGGAGCTGCCGTGTCCCGTGGTGGAACCCGAAGAGAAGTCGCGAGACCATCGCGAGGGGCATCGTGACAGGCTCCGGCAGCGCTTCTTGGCCGCAGGCGCAAAAGGTATCGGCTCCTACGAATTGCTCGAATTGATCCTGTTTCGAGCCATCCCGCGCCGTGACCTGAAGCCACTCGCAAAAGCCTTAATCGAGCATTTTGGATCTATAGCCGAAGTCATTGCGGCATCGCCACAGCGCCTGAAAAAGATCAAAGGACTCGGTGATGCGGCGATCGTCGAACTGAAAATCGTAGCAGCGGCTGCTCAGCAACTGGTAAAAGGGTCGGTGGCAGATCGAACGGTACTCGGTTCTTGGGCCGCGGTAATTGATTATTGTCGCGTGGCCATGGCGTTCGTTGAACGGGAAGAATTTCGCATCCTGTTTCTCGATAAACGCAACGTGCTGATCATAGATGAAGTCCAGGGAACCGGGACAATCGACCACACGCCTGTCTATCCGCGTGAGATCATCAAACGTGCCCTCGAACTCGGCGCGACAGCCCTGATCCTTGTCCACAATCATCCTTCGGGAGACCCCTCGCCTTCCCAGGCGGACATCTCCATGACCAAGCAGATCGTGAGCCTAGCGCGGACCATGGAGATAGAGGTACACGACCACATCATCGTTGGCCGTAATGGCTATGCAAGCCTGCGTAAGCTCAAGCTGATGTAACCGAAATCAATTGAGCCTGAACTCTGCGCCGACCATGCGCAGTTCCGAGCGGCGCAGCATCTTGGCGTGGTCAACCCGCACCGTGTAGAGCGCGCCTTCGAGGGTCTCGCGCCAAAAATTCAGGAATTTGTTGAGGGCCGGAAACGAGGGGGTGATGTCGTAGTCCTGCCAGATGTAGGTTTGCAGGATACGTGGGTGGTCCGGAAGCCGGTAAAGTATCTCGGCGGTGGTCAGCCCGTAGCCCGATAAAAGAGCCAGACGGTCAGCGACGGCGTTGGGCGTCAGTGTCATGGACCCACCTTTCGTTCGATCGATTACATGTCCTGGTTTCCGACTCGGACCAGCAAGATCCTCGCCAATTCGATTGCACGCCGCGAACATCACCAAACGATTAAGGCGCACTGGTACCCGGATGCGATCTTGTGCGACAGCGTAACGGAGCGAGATCCTCGGGCAGGTCGACGTCGTGGAGAATGGCCGCGGTCCGCTCGACTTCTTCGACGGAAATGTCGGTTTCATTCAGGAGGCGACGAGCTCCAACATCTCCTTGTAAGGCCGCGACACGCACAAAAATGGACCGTGAGAGCAGAACCGGATTGCCTCTCTGCCGGCCATGAACCGGAACCACCGCATCGGCCGAGGGACGAACATGAGCGGCTTCGATCATGGCATCGATTGTGCCGCTGTCGATGTCAGGCATGTCAGCCAGAAGAACGATCGCACCAGCACACTGGGGTGGGACCGCGGAGACCCCGACTTGCAATGAGGTCGATAAGCCTTGCGCGAAATCAGGATTGTGCGTGCAAACGACTGGGAGGTCGATGAGAGCGTCCACCAGATCCGATGCTGCATGGCCGGTCACGACGATGACGGGCCGCGCCATCGACGCCAATGCCGATCGGACGACATGGCGGACAAGCGGCTCTCCATCAAGCGGGGCGATGAGCTTCGTTGGTTCAGCCCCGCCGGCCTGGCGATACCGGGAAGCCTGCCCCGCAGCGAGGATCACAGCCGCGTAGGAGGTCATAGGAGCGCATCGTTGTCCGCCGCGACCTCGACTCCAATCGGCCTTTTGCTGCCCAATGGAAGAACCGTATCGAGGCGCGGCTGTGGACGGGAGACGATTTCCATCAAAAGGCCGCCCGCACCGAGACGCCGAATATCGTCGCGAGTGACTTCGATGCCGGCGAGCAGGCGCTGGAGAATCCAGTCGAAGCCGTTCTCCTTGGGACTGCGGGCACAGCCCGGAGCGCCGATCACCCAAGCCCGACCAAGTCGACCGAGGAGGAGGAGGTTTCCCGGATCGACCGGCATGCCGAATTGTTCGATCGTTCCTCCGGCCTCGGTGAGCGCTGCAGGGATGACGTCACGGCGGTCCGTAATTGCGGAGGCGCCGAACACGACCACGAGGTCGCATTTCCGGGAAAGTCCGATAAGCCTCTCTGACAGCGCGCGTGTGTCATGGGGAAGGGTCTCGTCCGCCACAATAGGGGCGCCCGCAATGGCCAGCCTGTCGGCAAGGTGCTGAACCGTTTTGCGGATCACAGAGGGTTTCAGACCTGGCAGAACAGTCGAAAGCACGCCCACTTGAAGAGCCTGGAACGGCTTTAGATCGACGATGGGCTGACCGGCGAGACGTAGGGCCTCGTTCAACGACTGACGTGAGACGGCGAAAGGAATGATCTTCACCGTGGCCACCATCTCGCCAGCGACGACCGCGCGGAACGGCGGCAGGGTCGCTAACGTCAAGGATTCATCGATTGCATTCAGGCGGTTGACGGCCTCGACATCGAGACTCAGAACCCCACTCGTCCTGGCAAACAGATTTGCCCGTCCGGTAAAGGCACGATCGGTCGAAAGATGAACGCCTCCGATAGTTTGTGCGAGTCGTTGGGCCGCTTCGTTTTCGCCGACATCGTCCACTTCCATGCGGGCCACCATCAACTCTGCAACGCCGAGCGAAGCGAGTGCGGCAACATGGTCCCCGGTGACCACCTCCCCCTTCTTCAGGGTCACGGATCCGACATGGAGCGCATGGGCCACGGTGGCGCCAATCGCCCCGTTCAGCGGAACAGGGCCAAATTTCATCCTACAGGCTCCGATTGTGTGGCCTCTGCGCGGGTGGGCTTGCGCCGGAGCGCAAGGATGATTTCGCCTAAGATCGAGACCGCGATCTCGGCGGGACTGACGGCGCCGATGTCGAGGCCGATGGGCGCATGGATGCGCGCCAGATCATCATCAGAAAATTGGCGTGCCGCCAGGCGCCCGCATCGCGCCGCATGTGTCTTCCGCGATCCGAGAGCCCCTATATAGAAGCAAGCGCTCCTGAGACCCGCGATCAGCGCCGGATCGTCGATCTTCGGATCATGGGTCAGCACCGCCAAGGCACTGAAGCGATCGAGGTTGAGGTCCGGCAGCACCTCCTCGGGCCATGCCGCGATGACTCTGGTCGAGGGAAACCGCTCGGAAGTCGCAAAGGCGGTACGTGGATCGATGATGATGACGTCGATGCCAACTGTCCTCGCCAATTCGGCAAGAGCCTGGCTGACATGGACGGCTCCAATCACCACAAGGCGCACCGGTGGGACATGGACGTTGATGAAGAGGGATCGCCCTTCCTGCTCTACCGTCCCGCTTTTTCCCAGGCGCAGACGATCGGCAAGAATGTCGGCCAAAGGATCTGCGGCCACATCGTCGCCCTTGACGAGCCTCTGCTGTCCCGAGGCGAGGTCGGTCACCAACAGCACGGCCCGACGAGCAGCGCGCTCCTGGTTCAAAACCGCTAGATGTTCGAGCCGCATGATGTCGCCTTCGATTGCGAGAAGGTTTCAGTCGATCCTTTGGACCAAAATTCTGATCTTGCCGCCGCACGACAGACCGACCCGCCATGCCGTCTCGTCGGCAACGCCAAATTCGAGCAGCTTGGAGCCCCCGGCCTCGATAATGTCGAGCCCTTCCGTAATGACGTCGCCTTCGACACACCCGCCCGAAACCGATCCGAGGAAATTCCCGTCCTGATCGACCACAAGTTGACTGCCAACCGGACGCGGCGCTGATCCCCAGGTGTCGACGACCGTTGCAACCGCCACCCCTTTGCCGCTCCGCTTCCATGTTTCGGCATGAACCAGGATGTCGTCATCGGTCGTCAGCATCGTTGAACTCCTCATGCAATCAAGCGAAATAGCCGAGGCCGGCGGATGTTCGCGGGTTCGTGTCGAAGCGAAGACTCCCCGGAAGCCAACGCTTCAACTGTCTAACGGACGGCATCGGTCGAAGCCTTCCGGTGATCGACCTCGATGCGGTGACCTGTCATGCGATAGACGACCTCGTCGCCGACCTCGACAGTTCCGAGATCGACATCGCGATCCGGAAGGATCGCGGTCGCTCGTTTATGGTTGAAGACAAGGATTTGGTGATTGGAGGGCGCTCCCACCAGAGCCCAGCGCTTGAACTGGGCATAATAGGGCTCGCGACGCCAAGCCGCGGGTGCACCTGAATCTGGAGCGACCACCATGCGCCGGCCTCCGGCCTCGGTGTAGATGAGGAACTTCGCCCGGTCCGGCTTCCATTCCGGACCGAGGTGCGGGTTTCGCAGCCAATGACAGAAAAACAACCGGCAGGTGTCGGGGCGGGTCGCATGAATTCCGCAGCCATGTCCCTGAGCCACATGCCGGCACCATTGCTGGACTCCCTTGTCGAGTTCGGGAATAGCGAAGACCTTGCAGCACATGGCACATGAGCCGCACGTGCGGCCAGGAACGAGGCCGACGGGCGGAGCGGCGCTGGAGGTTAATTCGGAGGACATCCAGCCCATTCTACGCGAGCCCTTCGAGGCACGCCATCTTTCGAGCGACAGGTGAGGGATGGATGGCGTGTCAAATCGCCCTCGTCGGGTCAACGCCGGTCAGATCCACCGAGAGATCCCAGAGGCGCGCAGCCGCATCCACGTTTCGTGCCTGCGGCGCGATTCGCGAGGCTTTCGGGCGCCCTTTAAGTTCGTAGAAACCGTCCGGCCCATAGTAGCCACCGGCCTGGATCTTCGGCGCGGTGGCGGCGAAGAGGATCGGCCACGCGCCAGCGGCGGCAGACTGACCGAACAATGGAAACAGCAGGAGCCCCAAGCGCTCCTTCATCCCCATGCCGCCGCCGATTGTCGGTCCGTTCTTGAAGATGTCGGTCATGGCCCAACCCGGATGGGCCGACACACCCGTCACGCCCCAGCCGAGGGCCGCACTCCGGCGCTGGAATTCCAAGCCGAACATCAGCATAGCGAGTTTCGACTGGCAGTAGGCCTTCCAGGCGTTGTAGCCCCGCCGAGCTTGAGGGTCGGCGAAGTCGATACGTCCGCGCAGATGGGCGAGGCTAGCAAGATTGACGACGCGGGACGCCTTACCCCTGCGCAGAGCGGGGAGGAGCAAGCCCGTCAGTGCGAAATGTCCCAGGTAATTGGTGCCGAACTGAAGCTCGAACCCGTCGCGAGTCTCGTGGCGGGCCGGCACCGCCATGACCCCGGCATTGTTGATCAGAAGATCGAGAGCCGGATGCGTCGACATGATGGAGGTCGCGAAGCTTCGAATGGAGTCGAGGCTCGCCAGATCGAGGAGACCGAAGCGAACTTTCGCCGCCGGATGCTTTTGCCGGATCTCGGCGACCGCCTGCTGGCCTTTGCCCGCGTTGCGGCCGGCCACGATCACTTCCGCGCCCGCCCCTGCAAGCACCTTCGCGGTCTCGAGACCGAGCCCCCCTGTTCCCCCGGTGACGATCGCCACCCTGCCCTGCTGCGACGGCAGGGGTACATCGCGCCGAAAGGCCATGTCTCGCCTATGCCGCCGACTGGTCTGGAGCGATCACCGCCACGAACCGCGCAAAAAACCGATCCACCATTCGCTTCGCCATTCCGTCGAAAAAGCGGCCTCCGAGATGGGCGAGCTTGCCGCCCACATTGGCTTCGACCGCGTAGGTCACGCTGGTTCCTTCCGGCACGTCGGTCAGGCGGATGTCTGCTTCGCCCTTGGCGAAACCCGCGATGCCGCCCAATCCCTCGCCCAGTAACCGACAGCTGTTCGGCGCATCGACGTCCCGCAATTCGACCTTGCCTTTGATCGAGGTGTTCATCGGCCCGATCTTGACCTTCGCGATCGCGAAAAACTCATTGTCGCTCGCCTTTTCCAGCGTATGACACCCGGGAATGCAGGCGCGAAGGACATCCGGGTCGTTCAAGCCCGACCAGACGATCCGCTTGTCGGCGGGAATCGTGAACGCGCCTTCCAAAGTTATGGCCATCGCCTGTCCTCATTGGTCAGCGGCATCCTAGGGTAAAGGGTGGAACCCGCAAACCAGCCTGTGAGAACATTCCTTGCATGGGATGCGTTCCAGACCGGAATCTGGCAAGTGGACCTCGGAAACCGGTGGTTCGAAGAAAGGTGCGGCCAATGGATGGCAAGACGGATGTGCTTGTGCTCGGAGCCGGCATCGTCGGCGTCTCGGCAGCGATCCATCTGCAGCGCCGGGGGCGGGCCGTCGTGCTCGTGGACCGGCGCGGCGCCGGCGAAGAAACGAGTTACGGGAATGCCGGCCTGATCGAGCGTGCCTCGGTGTTTCCCTATGCGTTTCCACGAGAACTCGGAACGCTGATCCGTTACGCGCAGAACACGTCGACCGACGCCCATTATCACTTCTCCGCACTCCCGACCGTCATGCCCTGGCTCGGCCGCTACTTCATGGCCTCCTCGCCCGAGGGCGTTGCCAAGACGGTGTCGGGCGCCTGGCCGCTGATCCAGCGCTCGCTCGACGAGCATGAGGATTTCATGGAGGCCGCACAGGCCAGCCACTTCCTGCGGAAGGTCGGCTGGATCAAAGCTTTTCGGGCCGAGGAAAGCCTGGAAAAAGGCATGGCGGAACTGGAGAAGCTCAAGCCCTATGGGCTGTCGATCGATACGCTCGATACGGCGGGGATCGCCGAGCGCGAACCGTTTCTCGGCGAGGGCCTCATCGGCGCCCTTCATTTCCGTGACCCCGGCGCGATTTCCGATCCCGGCGGGCTGGTCAAGGCCTATGCGGACTACTTCACGACGCTGGGCGGCCGTTTCGTTCAAGGTGACGCGCAAACGCTGGAAGAACATCCCGCGGGATGGCAGGTCGAGACCGAAGCGGGGCCGGTTCAGTCGCGCGATGTCGTCGTGGCGCTAGGGCCTTGGTCGAACACGATCTACGAAAAGCTCGGATATGCGATGCCACTCGGTATCAAACGTGGCTATCACCAGCACTTCCATCCGAACGGCAATGCGGTGCTTAATCGCCCCGTGCTCGATGTCGATGGCGGCTTCCTGCTCGCCCCGATGATGCGCGGCATTCGCCTGACGACAGGCGCCGAATTCGCCGACCGCGACGCGGCTCCCTCTCCTGTGCAGGTCGAGCGCGCTATTCCGAAGGCCCGGAAGCTATTTCCACTCGGTGATGCTGTCGAAGACAAGCCCTGGATGGGCGCCCGCCCCTGCTTCCCGGACATGCTGCCGGTGATTGACAAGGGTGACAAGCATAAGGGCCTCTGGTTTGACTTCGGCCACCAGCATCATGGCTTGACGCTGGGCCCGGTCACAGGCCGACTTCTAGCAGAGATGATCACGGGAGAAGAGCCGTTCACCGATCCGAGCCCCTATCGAGCGGACCGATTCTAGAATTAGGAGGCCTAAAGGGTCGCCCCCCGCTCTCCTGGCGGGCGCTTTGGTAGCCGAAAACGAGGCTTTTCCGCATAGCCGGTGTCAATGATGAGGCGGCGCTTCGTCGTCTTTATCTCGCTGTCGCAATTCAAAAGTACCAAAGTCTCGCAGTGACGAGGCGTAATCCATGACCGATCAGACTTTCGACGCCGTTTCGGCGTCGACCCCGGCGCAGGATCGCCCATTTCCCGCTCGTGCCCTCGCGCCGACTTCGGCGTTTTGGCTCGCGATGTTCGCCGCAAGCGCGCTCGGCGCTAATATCGGAGACTTGTGCGCCGACTACCTCGGCTTGGGTCTGGAGACTTCCTTCGCGTCGCTGGCGGTGATTTGCGCCCTGATGATCTGGGGTGATCGTGAGAACGGGGGCCGTACCGAATTCTTCTATTGGCTTGCCATCATTTGCCTCCGGGCGGTCGCGACCAATGTCGGCGACTACTTCACCCACGCATTGGGCATGAACTATCTCCTCGCGACGGTCGTCCTCGGCGCGATGACGTTGGTGTGCGGTTATTACACGCTGCCAGCCGCCGAAGGCCGGTCTCCTCGGATCGATCTCCGCTACTGGGGAGCGATGTTCGTCGGCGGTGTTTTTGGAACAGTTGGCGGCGATATGGTCTCGCACAGCGTCGGTCTGTTCCTCTCAGCGACGCTGCTCACGGTGCTTTTGCTGGCGGTCATCCGCGTGCGCAATCTCGCCGCGCCGACCGCGATGGTCGGTTATTGGTGCGTGGTGCTCGCCGAGCGAGCGGCGGGTACCGCCATGGGCGACTGGCTCGCGAAAAGCCGCGGCTTGAATTTAGGTCTGCCCGTCTCGATCGTCCTCACGACCTCGGTTCTCCTCATCGCGCTCTCAATGCGCGCCGGCCCTAAGAGGACGGATGCGAGCGTGGGTTTTGGCTCGGCGATCCGCGTTCTGTTGCCCGCCCTCCGGCTCGCGCTCATCGGTCTGTCCCTGGTCGGATGCTTTTTCATGATGCGGATCTACGTCCTGCAGCGGCCGGGTGATCCATCCCTGGTTCTGTCCTACGGAATTGGGCTTGCCATAAACGCCTTCTATCTTTGCTGCCAGGAACTGAGCTCAGTGGGATCATCGCGCAGCTTGCGGCTGATTTCCCTGTGGTTCGCGGTCAAGCGTCATGAATTCGATCAATGGGCTCAGGCGAGAGAGGTCGAACTGCGCGATCGGACCCGCTAAGTGCCGAGCGCACCTCGACGGGAGATGACCGCTGCGATCGGTCAAGCTGTTCCGTGACTCAGGTTTCCTGTCTGAATCTCTGGCGCCAGCTTGGCAGCGCCCTATCGAACGGGAGCGACGTTGCCTCGAAAACAGCGCGCGCGATAGCGCGGGCGAGGCAATCGGCTGCGAGCGCACCAATCTCGGTGAGTTGATGGAGCGTTGGGGCTTCTTTGGCGGTCCCGCCGGTCGCGGCGGCGAACACGACATCGCCGTCGAGGGCAGCATGGCTCGGCCGGATAGCGCGGGCCATTCCGTCATGGGCCATGACAGCAAGCCGCTTGCATTGCGCCTTTGTCATTGCGGCATCCGTCGCCACGATGGCGATCGTGGTGTTTTGCGGCGTATGGCCTTTCACCCGAAGATGGCCGTTTGCAGGCCAGGATGCAGGCATACCGAGGCCCCCGAACTCGGCCTCGCGCTCAAAGGTGGCAGCCCAAAAATAGGGACCGTCGCCGATAGTGGTTTGGCCGAGCGCGTTGACGACCACCAGGGCTCCGACCGTGAAGCCGGATGGTGTCACCGCGCTCGTCGAGCCGAGGCCTCCCTTGAGGTCGGCGGTCGTGGCGCCGAGACCGGCGCCGACACTGCCGAGTGCAAAATCAACCGACGCGGCGACCGCGCTCGCGTAGCCTAGATCCCAGTAGGGAGGCATGCGGCCCCAGTCTTTGTCGCCCCCGTTGCCGAGATCGAACAGGATTGCGCCGGGCACGATTGGGATGAGGAACTGGCCGACCGCAAAACCACGGCCCTGTTCACGCAATGCGCCTTGGACCCCGCCCATGCTGTCGAGACCAAAAGCGGAGCCGCCTGACAATACCAGGGCATCGACCCCCTCCACCGTCATATCCGGCTCAAGCAAAGCCGCGTCGCGGACCCCGGGCGCCCCTCCCTGGATCGAGATCGAAGCGATCGTCGGGCTGTCAAAGATCAGCGTCGTGACACCGGACGCAAGTCGTTCGTCCTGCGCATGGCCAACCCGCAGGCCGGGAATATCGGTGATCAAGTTTCGCATGTCCCTGCCCTCTCTGTGCCCCGCTCACTGCTTTCCGCTACCGGCACCCTGTGGCTTGAGGTAGGAAAAGGCATGTCTTCGAACGTCAGCGTCACCGCCGCCTTCATCGCGGGTCTTATCTCGTTTCTTAGCCCTTGCGTCTTACCGCTTGTTCCGCCCTACCTTTGTTATCTCGCCGGATCGACGCTCGACGAATTGCAAAGTACCGACGCAGCCCGCACGCGGCGAGATGCGGTGCTGGCAAGCCTCTTCTTCGTAGCCGGCTTCACCACTGTGTTCGTGGCACTTGGGGCGACCGCCTCGGTGTTCGGCCAAATGATCCGGCAATTCAACACAGCCTTTTCGATCGCGGCCGGCTTCGCAATCATATTGATGGGGCTGCACTTCATCGGCCTCTTCCGTCTCACCCTGCTCTATCGGGAGAAGCGCGTCAGTGTCGAACGCTCCAGCGGACTCGGTGCCGCTTATGTCATGGGCCTCGCCTTCGCGTTCGGCTGGACACCCTGCATCGGTCCGATCCTGGCCGCGATCTTGGCAATCGCCGGGTCAGAAAGCACGGTGGCACATGGCGCGGCCCTGCTCGGCGTCTACTCGGCCGGCCTAGGCCTGCCCTTCGTGGCAGCGGCCTTCGCGGTAGGGGGATTCCTCCGGTTCCTGCGCGGGTTCCGCCGTCATTTTCAAACGGTCGAGAGGGTCGCCGGCGCGCTTCTCGTGGTCACCGGCATCGCGTTCCTCACGGGCGGCATGCAGAGCCTGTCGTATTGGCTGATCGAGACATTCCCGGGCCTCGCCTCACTCGGCTGAGGCGGTCATTTCCCCTGGACGCTCCTCAAACTAAACGCTCCCGGCCTGGTTGGGCCGGGAGCGTTTTTAAACTAAGCCTCGGCGTGGAGTACCGAAGTCAGACGATCAATCGTTCTCGAAATAGGTGATCTTGTCGTCCGGACCTTTTTTCCATGTGTACATCACATAGGCCGCCTGCTTGAGGTCGCCCTTCTTGTCGAACGAGAGATCGCCAAGCACTGTGTGGAAGGTCGCGCCGGTGTGCATGTATTCGGCCATCTTCTTCGGCTCGACCGACTTCACGTGCTCGGCAGCTTCAGCCATGATCTGAACCGCGGCGTAGCTGTAGAGCGTATAGGCCTGCGGATCGAAGTTCTTGGCCGCGAATTCCTTCACGACGGCAGCGGCGGTCGCCTTCTTGCGCGGGTCGGGACCGAAGGTCATCAACGTGCCGATAACACCAGGACCACCGATGGCCGCGAATTCGTTGTCAGTGATGCCGTCTCCGGACATCATGGTGGCTTGAACCCCCTGGTCGCGCATCTGCCGCACGATCAAACCACCTTCCGGATGCAGGCCGCCCCAATAGACGATATCGGCGCCGGAGGCCTTCACCTTGGACACGATGGCCGAATAGTCCTTCTCACCGGCATTGACGCCTTCGTAAAGAACGGGCTTCAGGCCGGCCTTTGCAAGCGCGTCCTTGGTGGCATCGGCAAGGCCCTTCCCATAGGTGGTCTTGTCGTGCAGAACGGCGATCTTTTTGCCCTTGAGATGCTCTTCAATATACTTCGCAGCGACGGCGCCCTGCTGGTCGTCACGACCGCAGGTGCGGAACACGTCCCACTTGCCCTTCTCGGTGAGGGTGGGATTGGTGGCCGATGGCGTGATCATCAGCATGTTGTTTTCGAGGTAGACATCGGAGGCCGGAATGGTCACGCCAGAGTTAAAGTGACCGACGACCCATTTCACGCCGTCGCCCACGAACTTGTTGGCGACAGAGACGCCCTGCTTAGGATCGGACACGTCGTCGCCGACGTCGACCGAGATCTTCTGACCGAGCACGCCGCCCTTGGCGTTAAGATCGTCCACCGCTTGCTGGGCGCCATTCTGCAACTGCGCTCCGAAGGCCGCGTTAGGGCCGGTGATGGGGCCAGCGATGCCGAGCTTGATTTCGGCCTGGGCCGCACCGGCGTAGGCCAAACCTGCCGCCAGTACGAAGCCCGTTAGTCCAAGATATTTCATACGCTGTCCCCGATGTGAGATGGAGTATCGCAAGGTTCGGCGCGCAGCCTCCAGGCTCGCGCCGGAGATGTTGCTGATTTCGTGGAAGTTGTCACGTGGAAATCAGGCAAGCTTACGCCGTCTGTCCCGCTCGATGCCGGACGCATCGAACGTTCAAGATTTCATCGTCCAGCCGATCGGACCCGACCGGCTGTAGATCCAGGAATATTGGGTGCTCATCTGCTCGGAGCGCCGTGACCGGTACCCGTAGATCGCCGCTAGAATAGCGACCAAAAAGGACACGATGTAATACTGCAGGTTGAGCAGTTCTTCGCCGAACAAGGCGTAATGAAGAAACCGGACCCCAGCCGCCAGGATCAGCATGTAGAAGGGCACGATCCAGAACCCGCGCCACGTTCCTGAGATCGCTCGACCGGCCTGCCACGCGAGGATCCCGCCGATCACGACCGTGAGAGCGATGAAGTGAAACAGACCGCCGTCATCCGTGGTGTAGAGAAGGCCGCCCATCAGTGGTGACCTCCTTCGAGGTACGCAGCCCGCACTTCGGGTTTGGCCAGAAGCTCCCGACCCGTTCCCGACATCGTGATGACACCGTTCACCATGACATAGCCTCGATCGGCCAGTTTCAGCGCATGGAATGCGTTCTGCTCGACGAGAAACACCGTGAGACCCTCTGATTTGTTGAGGAGTTTCACCGCGTCGAAGATCTGCTTCACGATGAGAGGCGCCAGTCCCAGGGAGGGCTCATCCAACAACAACAGCCGCGGTCGACTCATGAGCGCGCGCGCGATGGCCAGCATCTGCTGCTCGCCGCCTGACATCGTGCCGCCACGCTGGTTGATGCGCTCCTTCAGCCGCGGGAATAGCGCGAAGACGCGTTCGAGATCCTGGTCGAAATAGGCGAACTTGTTGATGGACGCGCCCATCTGAAGGTTCTCGTAAACCGTCATGCGAGCAAAGATCCGTCGGCCTTCGGGCGATTGGGCGATGGACAGGCGTGCGATCTCATGGGTTGGCAAGCGCGTGATGTCTCGTCCGTCAAACGAGATCACACCTTCGCGCGCCCGCGGACTGCCGAAGATCGTCATCATCAGGGTCGATTTTCCGGCCCCGTTGGCCCCGATCAGGGTGACGATCTCCCCCTCTTGCACGTCGAGGTCGACCCCCTTCAAGGCGACGATCTTGCCGTAATAAGTCTTCACGCCCCTGATCGCGAGAAGCGGTGCCTTGCGGGTGACGGCGCGCTCCGCCAACGTCTGGGTCATGGCAGTCACGAGGCTTTCTCCGCCATGTCGATTTCGGCCTCGACTTCTTCGACCTCTTCGTCCTCCACACCCAGATAAGCCGCGATGACCCTGGGGTCGTTGCGGATTTCTTGAGGCGTGCCGTCCGCGATCTTGGTGCCGTAATCGAGCACGACAACGTGATCCGAGATTTCCATGACGACACTCATGTCATGCTCAATAAGCAGAACGGCCGTGTTGTGATCGTTGCGGATGGAGCGCAGCAGGGCGTTGAGCTCGAGCGATTCTCGTGGGTTGAGGCCCGCCGCCGGCTCGTCCAGGCACAGCAGGATCGGGTCGGTACACATGGCACGCGCGATTTCCAGCCGGCGCTGATCGCCATAAGGAAGGTCGCCCGCCGGATCGTCGGCGCGGTCCAGAAGACCGATCTTGTCGAGCCATGAGATCGCCTTGGCGACCGCCGCTTTCTCCTTGGCCTTGTAACCGCCGATCCCCAGCACGCCGAGGACCGTGTAGCCGGATGCTTTCATCAAGGCATTATGCTGGGCGACCAGCAGGTTCTCCAGGACCGTCATACCGGTGAAGAGGCGAATATTCTGGAAGGTTCGGGCCACGCGCGCCTTGTCGGCGATCTCGTGCCCAGGCATCCGCTCGAGGAGATAGATATTCCCTGAATTGCTCTTACCGTGGCGTGCGCCGGTTCCGGTCAGGTGCTCGACATCCGGCGCGGCGGCAATCCCCTGGCGCGCCAGAGCCAATCTGCCTTCGGTGGGTTTATAGAAGCCGGTCACACAGTTGAAGACCGTCGTCTTGCCGGCGCCATTCGGGCCGATCAGGGCTGTGATGTCGGTTCGACCGACCGAAAAGCTCAGGTTGTTGACGGCCACGAGTCCGCCAAACCTCATGGTCAAGTGTTCGACAACGAGGAGGGGGTCGGTCTGCCAGGAGGACATCAGCCGTGCCCTTCCTTTACGAGGGATCCGGAAATCGCCTTTTGCTCCTTGTAGAAAATCGAGGGGGTCCGGGTCGAGATGATCCCGCGCGGTTTCAGGATCATCATAAGGACCATGCCGGCCCCAAAGATCAGCATCCGGTACTGCACAGGATCAAAGTCCCTCCCGAACACGGCCTTCAAGAAGTCGAGTTCACGCAGGATCTCGGTGCCGCCGATCATCAGCACGGCGGCGAGAGCAACGCCGATCTGCGACCCCATGCCGCCCAGCACCACGATGGCCAGGATGGTTGCCGATTCGATGAAGGTGAAACTCTCCGGGCTGACGAACCCCTGGCGCACCGCGAAAAACGATCCCGCGAAGCCCCCGAACATGGCCCCAAGCGCGAAGGCCGTCAGCTTGGTGTTCGTGGTGTTGATGCCCAGCGACCGGCAGGCGATCTCATCCTCGCGCAAGGCTTCCCAAGCGCGTCCGACCGGTAGGCGGCGCAGCCGCAACGTCACGGCATTGGTGAGCAGGGCCAGAGCCAGAATCAGGTAGAACAGGAAAATGGTGCGTTGGATCGGCGAATAGTCCATGCCGAAGAGATGCGCGAACCCGTCGTCATCATCCGTGAACGGCACTCCGAAGAAGGTCGCGCGCGGGATCGAGGAGATGCCCGCGTAGCCGTTGGTCAGGTCTGTCCAATTGATCAACACCAGCCGGATGATCTCACCGAACGCCAGTGTGACGATCGCGAGGTAATCCCCCCGGAGGCGCAGCACTGGGAAGCCAAGGATGATACCCCAGAATGCCGCAAGAAGGCCTGCTAGGGGCAAGCAAATCCAAAAGCTGAGCCCGAAGGTGGTGGACAGCAGCGCGTAAGAATAGGCACCGACCGCATAGAAGGCCACATAACCGAGATCGAGGAGCCCCGAGAGGCCCACTACGATGTTCAACCCCCAGCCGAGCATCACATAGATGAGGATCTGGATACCGTAATTATTGATCCATTTCAGCGAGCCGCCGGCGCCAAGCGCCGCCACCATCACCATCGGGAAGGCGATCAGAGCCGCCACCCCGAACCAGCTTGCATAGCGGATCAGGAAGGTCGCCGAGGCGGATGGCGCTTTTGGCAGCGTCGGAGCACGGGTAGCCCGTGGTCGAGACCGGAACAAGATAGCCGCGAACCGGCCGACGAAAACCAGGATCGCGGCTGTGATCGGCCATGACCAGCGCGGGACGACGATCAGATGGTTCGAAATGTCCTCTTGTGTCCTGAAGGCCAGGATCGGGAATGACAAGCCGAGCGTCACAAGAGCGGCAAAGCCAGCGTCCTTGACGGCAGCCATGATGTCGAAACCACCGCTCACCGGCTCGGCAGCCACGGGTTTGCTCGCTTGGATCTGCATCAGCTCAGACCTTTTCGATTTCAGGCCGCCCGAGCAGGCCGGAGGGCATGAAGATCAGCGTCAGGGCCAGGATGGAAAACGCGGCGACATCCTTATAGTCGGACGAAAAATAAGCCGACCAAAACACTTCGATCAGACCGATCAGCAGACCTCCAAGGACGGCGCCTGGCAGCGAGCCAATACCCCCCAGGACGGCCGCCGTGAAAGCCTTCACGCCGGGAATGAACCCGTCTGAAAAGTTCACCACACCATAGTAGCTCATGTAGAGCACGCCAGCCACGGCCGCCAAGGCCGCACCGATGACGAAGGTCAGGGAGATCGTGCGATCCACGTCGATGCCAAGCAACGCTGCCATCCGCCGATCCTGCTCGCACGCCCGCTGCGCTCGACCCAATGAGGTCTTTTGAACAAGATACCAGAAGCCCGCCAGCAGCACGGCCGTGACCAAGACGATCAGGATCTGCTTGAGCGAAAGTGTTACATCATAGGTGCCCCCCGTGGTCAGGTGGATCACTTTGTCGAACATGGGCGGGATCGTTTTATTGCGTGGTCCCTGCACGACTTGCACAAAATTCGACAGGAAGATCGACATCCCGATCGCTGAGATCAGCGGTGCCAGCCGAAACGATCCGCGAAGGGGTCGATACGCCACTCTTTCGATTGCCCAGTTCCAGAGGGCCGTCAGGACCATGGCGCCGATCAGGACGATCACGAAGGCCAGCGGGATCGAGGTCATTCCGAGCAACTGCGTCAGAACGACGAACAGCATGAGGGCGATGAAAGCGGACAACATGAAAACATCGCCATGCGCGAAATTGACCATGCCGATAATCCCGAAAACCATCGTGTAGCCAATGGCGATCAGGCCGTAGATCGATCCCAAGGTCAGCCCGTTGATCAACTGCTGTAGAAAGACTTCCATACGTCGCGATCGCTCCGCCTCAGATCCGCAGCCTAGCGCACCATGATCTTAAGGCTAGCAAGCGATATGCCGCTGAGCAATTGCTCGTCTTCAAACGGTCACAATTGTTAACTGGATCTTAGGCACCGGTGCCGCGGTACCACAGCCCTTCGTACTGCGGAAAGGCGCCCTGTCTTCCCGAGGTGCCCCGTGCTAGGGCAGCTCATCTCATTCTGATCCGAGTTCCGGCATGATCCCGCGCTATTCCCGTCCCGATATGGTCAAGTTGTGGGATCCCCAGACCCGCTTCCGGATCTGGTTCGAGATCGAGGCGCACGCCGCCGATGCCATGGCGGAACTCGGCACGATCCCGAAGGCGGATGCCGCGGCGATCTGGGCCAAGGCCGGTCATGTGACGTTCGACGTCGAGCGGATCGACGCCATCGAGCGCGAGACCAAACACGACGTCATCGCCTTCCTGACGCATCTTGCGGATTTTCTCGGCCCGGAGTCCCGCTTCGTGCATCAGGGAATGACCTCATCGGACGTGCTCGACACGTGCCTCGCGGTGCAACTCAGTCGAGCGGCCGACATGCTGATCGCCGATGTCGATACGTTGCTGCAGGCGCTGAAGAAGCGGGCATTCGAGCATAAATTTACGCCAACCATCGGTCGGTCGCACGGCATTCACGCGGAGCCGGTGACGTTCGGTCTGAAGCTCGCCTTCGCGTATGCGGAATTCGACCGCTGCCGGAACCGGCTCGTGCGAGCCCGGGAGGAGATCGCCACCTGCGCGCTGTCGGGCGCTGTCGGCACATTCGCGAATATCGACCCGCGAGTGGAGGCGCATGTGGCGGCCAAGATGGGGCTCAAGGTCGAGCCAGTGTCGACGCAGATCATCCCGCGCGACCGACATGCGATGTTTTTCGCGACCCTGGGGGTCGTGGCGTCGTGCGTCGAGCGACTCGCCATCGAGATCCGCCATCTGCAGCGCACCGAAGTGCTGGAGGCCGAGGAATATTTCTCGCCCGGGCAGAAGGGCTCGTCCGCCATGCCGCACAAGCGCAATCCCGTGCTGACCGAGAACCTGACCGGGCTCGCGCGACTCGTGCGCGGGATGGTGACGCCGGCCCTCGAAAACGTCGCGCTCTGGCACGAGCGCGACATCTCGCATTCCTCCGTCGAGCGGATGATCGGACCGGATGCCACGATCACGCTCGATTTCGCGCTGGCAAGGCTTGCGGGCGTGATCGACAAGCTCCTGGTCTACCCGGAGACAATGCAGAAGAACCTCGACCGGCTCGGCGGCCTCGTTCATTCGCAGCGTGTCCTGCTGGCCCTGACGCAGGCCGGCGTCTCACGCGAAGACGCCTATCGCCTTGTGCAGCGCAACGCGATGCCGGTATGGCGCGGCGAAGGCGCCTTTCTCCCGCTGCTCAAGGCCGATCCTGACGTGACGGCGGCGCTGTCGCCGGAGACATTGGAAAGTCTATTCGACCTCGGCTATCACACCAAGCATGTCGACACGATCTTCGACCGTGTCTTCGGAGCGGCATGAGATTTCAGGCGTCGTTCTCGTCTATGAACTCGTCGCGCTCGCGCAGCCTGGAGGCGAGATCGTCGACGATCTTGCGTCGCTTGGCATCGCCCAAGGTGGTCCGGTGCAGGTCTGCGATCAGCGCATCGCCGAGGTTCGGCACAGGACTGTGTCGAACCATAAACAAGAGGGCGTCGAGCAGGACTTCGAGTTTCATCTCGGGGTCGGTCGCAGCGGGCGAGGCGAGCATGGGAAACCTTTCTGACAAAGGCGGCCTTCCTGGCCGGACGCGATTATGCCCGCCGCCAAGCCTTACCCGAAGCGATCAGGGCTTGTCATGGCGGCGCCAATTGCTCAACCATTGAAGACGACGGAGCTTAACGTCGACGAAATGAGCGGCACTTTGGCACGAAAGAGGGCCCGTGGATGATGATTGATCCTCGAACCGACGTCTTGATCGTCGTCGATCTGCAAAACGACTTCCTGCCCGGTGGGCCCCTCGCGGTGCCGGCCGGGGAGGCCGTTGTGGCGCCCTGCAACCAATTGGTCGCCCTCTTTGATCATGTGATCCTTACACAGGACTGGCATCCCCGTGACCATGTCTCGTTCGCGTCTAGTCATCGGGACAAAAAGCCGTTCGACGCCGTCATGCTACCTGACGGACGGACGCAACTTCTTTGGCCCGACCACTGTCTGCAAGGGTCGAAGGGTGCCGAGATTGTGGCAAGCCTTGAGGCACCTCATGCGGAACTGATTATCCGAAAAGGATACCGGATCGGTCTCGATAGTTATTCGGCCTTTGTCGAGGCCGACGGGCAGACGCAGACCGGGCTCGCGGGTTATTTGCGCGAGCGCAATCTCCGCCGAGTGATCGTCTGCGGGCTGGCGACCGATTTCTGTGCCGGTTGGAGCGCGATCGACGCGGCGCGCGCCGGTTTCGAGACGATCCTTGTGGCAGACGCCACCCGTGGGATCGATATAGACGGATCGATGGCTCGGGCCTTTACCGACATGTCGGCCGCCGGCGTGACCTGGGTGGAGATGGCCGACATCAAGGCAGGGTGACACAAGACTTACCCGAGCGCTTGCACGGTCCGTCTGTCAGCGTTGGCCGTCGTAGACTTGGCATGACCCCTGAAACGTGATGGGTTCAGGCTGTCCGTCCATCGTGGCCGACGCCGTGACGGAACACGCATCGCCTCGCGTGTGAAGATAGCCGCGGAGAAGCACGCGGGACCCGTTGAACGGATAGGTGTCCTCGAACACCAACGTGTTGCCGCTGACGAGAAATCGCTGCTGGGCAGTCCCGACAGAGATGTATTGACCAAGCGAAAACATCTGACCGCCCTCGGACTGGAGGAACGAATACAGGCGTCCCGAGCGAGCCAAGTAGATATGGATCGGCACGTTGCCCGTGCAGGTGCCGTAGCGAACAGAGCACATTTGGGACGAGCCGATGAACGTTTTGCCGTAGGGAGAATCTGCGCGCGCGGATGACGCGCCGACGAGAATCATGGCCAGAACCGAAATCAGAAAGCGTGACGACATCGCAATAACCTTCTTGAATATGACATTTACTCGCACACCCGCTGCCCATTGAACATGAAGCAGCTACCTGCCGCTGCTGGAGCCCGCGCCGCCGGCGGGTGCGGTGCATAATTTCGGACGACCGGACTGGGCGCACGATGCGGAATGGCGGCACGCTTGGGTTCCGGGCTGTGCGGGATTTTCACCAGGGGCGGGCAGACGGCGCTTTTCTGCGTTTGCAAGCGGTCCAGCATGGACTGGTCGGGTTGATCCACATTGAGCGTGAGCTTTTCCTTCAAGCTGAACTGCAGAAGCGCCATCCGGGATTGCACGGTCCAGTCGCCGTTGGCCGCACCGGCATTGCATCCAAGCCTGTTCAGTTCAGCTTGGACTTTTGCCGCCAGGGACGCCTCGGATGGCGGGGACCGCGCTGGTTCGACGGCCTTCGGGGTCTCCAATGCAGCGAGCGTCGCCGGGGTCGGGGTCGTGGGCGGTGTTGGCGCCGCACTGGTAGGAACCGGCAGCGACGTCGCGCGGGACGACACGGCTTGGTCGGCCGAGGCGCTGTCCCGGACGAGATACACCCGGCCCCCGATGATCTGATCATAGGCCGCAGGGATTTGCTCGTGATGATCCGGTGTGGTGGCAGCAAGCTTGGCCACATCCTCTCGAATCTCGTAGGCGAGATCGTCGAGGTTCAATCCGGGCCGCGTGAGCAGTGGCACAAGCACACGCGTAAAGACCGAGTTCGGATTTCGATCGTCATCGGACAACCGGTCGAGGGCAGATTGGCCATAGCCGGCGGAATAGAGTGAGAACACCCCGTTCGCCTCCGGCATGCGACCAAAGCCACGTTCGAGTCCGACCGAACGGGCCCCTGTTTTCTTGAACGGATTGTCGCGACACGCGTCCAGAATGACGATCGAGACGCGCGCGCCTTTGTCCTGCATGCTGGAGATGACGTCGGCTTCAGCAATCGACTGGCTGGCGATTCTCATTTCCTGTCCCGGCGCAACATCCGGGACATCCGTGGGCAGCAGATAATTGCCGCTGCCAAGCGCCACGCCGTGGCCCGCAAAATAGAACAGGGCCGTATCACCCGGCTGTAGACGCGAGGTTAGATCATAGAGCTTGTCGACCATCTCGGCTCTGGTGAGATCGGTCCCGCGCAGTACCTGGAAACCGTCTCTAAGGAGAGCGTCGCCCACCGCCTGGGCATCGTTGATGGCTTTCTGCAACTGATGATCGGCATCGAGCTGGCCGTAGTGATTGTTGCCGATCACCAACGCGACCCGGTTCTGCGCCAAGGCATATGGCATGGCGCAGAGGAACCATCCGACGGTCAGACATATCTGACAGGCCCCAACCAAATGACTCATGAGGGTGATACGCGAGGTGCCCACGCTCAATCCCCTCCATGTCGGAAACAGAGCGGAAACCCGTCCCGGCGCACACTCAGCTTCACGGCAATGCGATCTTTGACCGTGATGGGCAACATCCTCAGGCGCATGTCCCGTCGCTCCGCACAGCAACACAGGTGAAAACAGCCTGAAGGCCGAGCCGAAACCGTGTTTGGGGCAGCCAGATCCGCAGCGCGTCATAAAACGCCGTGGGCTTTGCCCGGCCGTCAAATAGTTTCAGGGCGGCATGCAGGTCCGGCAGTGCCTTGTCGCTTTCGATGAAGATCAGCGTGTCCTGTCCAAAAGGCGGGGTCACCTGGACGTCGAAATGGGGTGGTTCCGGTTCGGTCCAGGCGATGGGATCGCCATCATGCGGCCAAAGAAACTGGATCGTCCCATCCGCCGCGAGATCGACAACAGTGAGGAAAGGCAGCTGGCTTTGTTCGGCTTCAATGCGAACCCGCTCCCCTTGGACGTAGGTACGGTCGGAGGCGCCCTGCCCTAAAGCTGCGACCTTGGTTTGCAGGCCACGGTCTGCCGCGCCGACCACCTTGGTCAACGCGTCCAAAACGCGACGGGCATCGACCGCATCCTGTAAGCCGCTCGCCGAGACAGGTCCGGTGATCGCATCCCCATGTGCGTCGAAGATGCGATTGCCGATCAAGGACAAGACCGCCGCGGATTGCCGTTGAACGAGAACGGCGCCCAAAAGAGACGACGAGGCGCCGTCGACAAACACGGATGTCGTGGAGAGCCCCGGCATTCCAGCCGCGTCAGGCGGTGCCGCGGACTGTAAGATCGAGAGATTGGGTTCGGGCGTCACAGTGCCGGGAACCTGCGTGTTCTCCGACTTGAGCCTCACATTGGTGAGCACGTAGCGGGCGAGCGCGCCTGCCGTCAGTCGTCCGTCGTTCGCGGCCGCGGCCCCGTCTAGGCCCCGCGCCACGACATAGCTCAATGCACCGCGACGCTGTCCCTCGATGGTAAATTCCTGAATGCTCTGTTGCTCGTCCGCGGCGGAGAAGATCGTGAGATTGGAGATCGGCGGCCGGCTCACAACGGCACCCGCTAGCGGAGGATCCGGCAGCTTCTGTCCGTGCGTTTGGAATGTTTGGAATTTCGGCACGACCGAAGAGGCTCTCACGGCTCGAACCGTGCCCCCGGCATGGCAAGCGTCGGCCACAAAGACCACCTTCACGCCCTTTTTGGACGCATCGTCGAAGAGATCGTAAAGATGCTCAAACCGGAGCTGTTCTTCAGGGAACTTGGCCTCGTCGTAAGCCGGCAGAAGGAAACCCTTTTCCATACCGTCCGGCGTGTGTTTCGGCTCGCCTGGTTCCGGGGAACGGTTGCCGTGGCCCGAAAAGGACATGAACACGAGGTCTCCCGACGCACTTCGATTCATCATGGCGGCCCAGGCCGCCTCGAAATCGGAGCGCCGCCCCGAGTGTTCATCCAGCATTGTGAGATCTTCGACGCCATGCCGGCGCAGCACCTTGGCCAGATCGGCCGCGTCGTTGCGCGACCCCTCCAGAGAGATCTTGAAGCGGTAGGTGTCGAATCCCATGACAAGCGCATGGATTGCAGCTTCCGCTGGTGCGGTGCCGCACAGCAACGCTGCCAGCCACAGGGCGGCGGCGCGAATCAAGGTGCGGCGTCCCGTAATTCCACACGCCGGTTCATCTGATCGAGCTCGTCCGTGGAATGTTGGCTCGGATCATCCGGCTGGAACGGTTCGCGCTTGCCCTTGGGGATCAGCCGCACCGACCCGCCATAGCCTCCTGCTTTGAGATAGGAGTCGACTGTTGCGAGACGGGTTGCGGAGAGCTGCATATTGTAGCCATCGGGTCCATGGTCATCCGTGTGCCCGGTCAGGGTCACGGCCGGCAGGCCTTTTTCCTTCAGGCATTGCAACAGTGCATCCGCGGCTTTCCGGCCGGCCGGTGTGAGGTCCGCCTTGCCGGACGCAAAAGTGATCGGCAGAGGAGTGCTTTCAACGACGATACCCCGAACCTTGCTGAGGAGAATGCCGCCACACTCGCCCGATCGCGTACGGGTGACGTCGAAGCTCGGGGACAACAAGACCGATTCTTCAGCGCGCTTGCGGATACGGCGAATGTCGTCCGGCTCCGGCCGGATCTCGCCGAACGCGACGCAGAGTGGAGGCTCGCTAATGGCATTGAGGGCGCCCTGAAGATTCACGGCCGAGTCACGGAACGCCTCCGCGCCGGCCGCCCCATGCGCTTGGGCGGCCTCCACATCGCCGAGTGCAACCAGCAATTGCCACGGTGAGCCGTGCCGATGCCCTTGCTCGAGGGTGGCGCGGACAGCAGCCAGATCCGGCGCAGGCCTCCGCAATTGCACATAGGCGGCATCGACTGCAGCGAGGGCCACCCTGAGGCCGACACAATAGGCGGTCTGCGGTCCGCAGCCTTGGTCGGGTTGGCCGGCATCATCGAGCCGTGCCGCCAGGGCCGCAAGCCGGTCGGCGGGAAGTTCCTCGCGCGTGAGCGCCTGAACCTCCTGGTCGAGCTGCGCATCTCGACAAAAGGCGTTGTTCTCGGCCACGGCTGGTGAACACGCCAATCCTCCCAGAAGTGCCGCTGTCACCCACCATTTGATCGATCGGGCTAACCGTCGGTCAGCAACTATTCCCGCGCTGGATACAGGCTTCCAGCCCCGCGTTGGTTGAACCATGACGGTCGCGGGCCGAAAAATCTCGGCCTGAGAAGTTGGATAAAGAGATCTGACAAAGAGCCTGAAAAAGGGCGTCATTGAAACAACGATGTTGGAAAAGTGACAGAAGAACTCAGTGAAGCAGACTGTCTCCCGAGAGGATGACTCCGCAACCCACCACGAAGGCAGAGAGCAGAAAACAAAGTGCCGCTCGAGAGATTGGTGCGAACCGTGCGTGCTGCTGATCCACGTAGGTCGAAGCCGGCTTGCGACCATGGACCATTGCCGTGACGAGATGATCACGGAAGACGAATTGATAGATCAGGTTTGCCGCGATGTGGAGCGCAGCAAGTCCGAGAATAATCCAGAAGCCCTTTGCATGATAGCTCCCGGCCTTGTGGCTGACAGCCTCCGAAACGTGATCGTATAACGGCCCCTGCGCCAGCGTATCGTCGCTCGTGAAGAGTCCTGTGAGCGCCTGCGCCGCGACCGCCAACAGCATAAGGAAGATAAGGACGGCGCCCAGCGGATTGTGGCCGAGATAATGCAGTCGCCGACCCTTCATCAGCGAAACGGCATAGCGTATCGCAGGAAGCGGCATCGGGAAGAAAGCCGCGAACCGCGACGTACTCGATCCGACCATGCCCCACAGTAGCCGGAAAAGCAGGAGGGTAAGGATCGCGTAGCCGTTGAGCCGGTGCAGGTAGAGCGTCGGGTCCTGAACGTAGTTGCGCGTCACATAGGCGGAAATTATCAGGCCGACGAGACACCAGTGAAACGCCCGGGTGGCTACGTCCCAGACGGGCACTTGTGCAGCTGGATCGGACTGCGTTTCAGGTGCGGGTGACGCAGCACTCATGACTTGGCGCGATATTCCTTATGACAGGCGCCACACTGGCCGAGCACCTTCGGCATTGTCGCCATGAAACTTGCCTTGTCGGTGATCGAGGCGAGGGCCGCCTCCGAATCGGCGGACAATTTGCCGAGACGACCGTTGAAGTCCTCCTTGTGGGCCCAGATGCCGGGCAGCGCTTCAGTGTCGTGCCCCGTCTTGCTGTCATCGGGAAACAAGGCCGGCAGCTTCTTGGTACCTTCGACATAGGTCGTCAGCGCCGCCTTCACGACAGCCGCATCAAACGGCGTGTCGCCTTTCAGCATGCCGCCGATCGGCTTCGTGGCTTTGCCGAACCCTTTATAGATTGTTTGCCGTGCGTCGATCACATCCAAGTTTTGGGCTGCGACGACGGTCGTCAGGGACACGAGTAGGCAAATTGCCGCCAAATTTCGCAAGAAAGGCGCTCCTCTGATGAATCGGTCTTCGTTGAAATTTCCGAGCAACTCGAACCTAGCGCGGTGATCAAGTCTTTGTCAAAGCACACTTAAGGGTTCGTCACTCCAAACCTGTCACCAGGACAGCAATCCTGACCTAGATCTTCTTGTCGCAAAAAGCTTGGTGCATCTGCACCAGATTGCTCGATGATTTTGATGTCGATGCTGAGGTGGCTGCACCTCTTCGCGGCAGCCCATCGCTTGATCCAAGGAAATCGTTCCGAATTCCACAAACGGCCGGTATGAGTATCCGGAGTTTCAGGTTTGGTCTCATCGAGTGGTGACTCGCTCGTCGACCCATGGCGGCATGTGCATGATGGAGCGAAGCAAAACGCTCGTGGCGGTGAGCGCGGTCCGGCCCCGCCGGGGCTTTGTCGCCTTTGCCTTTGCGCTTCAGGTCGGGATTGTAGCCCTTGTGCAGCCGGGGTCGGTGCGGGCCCAGGACGGCGGATGTCGACTTCTCGATAGCGAGTCAGGCCCCGAGCGGCAGATCTTGCGCTGTGCGTCTGGACCGACGATCGAGGCTGAAAAGGCGGCCGATGTTCACGTTATCGATCCCGGCAGCCAAGGGAAGCCGACGGGGGCCAAGATCGGCGCCGGTGCCGTGCTGGTCGACGTTCCCCCGGGCTATCCCGGAGGCTTTCAGATCTTGGCGCCGCGTGCAATCGCCTCTGTGCGGGGAACAGCGTGGGCCGTGGACGTAAGCCCGGCGCAGACATCGGTTTTCGTGCTGAGGGGTGAGGTTCTGGTCCGGCAAACCGGAACCTCGCGTGCGGTTGCCTTGCACAAGGGAGAAGGGGTCGACGTCCTCGGTGACGGGCGGCCTTTGCACGTGTCGCGCTGGCCGGCCTCGCGAGCGGCAGCTTTATTGGCCCGTTTCGGGCGGTGACGGGATCCTGGTTGAGGCGCCTTCTGTTCGGCACGTCGGTTTTGCTAGCCGTGGCTTGGTCGGCTTTCCTCGACGTGGGTCATCTTGCCGGCCAGGCGACAGTTCTGGACCGATTGGAATCGAGCCTGCTCGACCTTCGCATTCTGGCGTTCGGCCGACGCCCCGCTCCCGGCTCGATGTTGATCATCGCGATCGATGACGCGATGGCGCGTCGCGCCGGACGTTTTCCCGTTCCGCGATCACAGGTGGCCGAGATCGTGCGTTGGTCGCTTGCCCATGGGGCCAGTGCCGTCGCGCTCGACATGCTGTTCCTCGATCTCGGATCACCTGCCGACGATGACGCCCTTGCGCAGGTGCTCGGGCAAGGCAAAACGGTGGTCGCGGCCATGGCCGATTACTCTACCGATCCAAGCAAGCCGGCCTGTCAGAGAGCAATCGCTGTGTTGGCGCGAGCCTCCGCGTCCGGCATCGTGAATATCTCGCTCGATCGGTCTGGTGTCGTAAGATACGCTCCGGCCTTGCTCTCCTGTGGCGATACCTTGCTGCCCTCGCTCGCTGTGCGCAGCGTAAGTTTGGCAGCGCAGGCAGACCCGAGTTTCCAGCGGGACGCCGTTACGATCGGCAGGGTCTCAAGCGCCCTCGACATGGGCCGGCACATCGCCTTGCGGTACTATGGCCCGCAAGGGTCGATCCCGACAGTGTCTGCCAATGACATTCTCGATGGAACGTCAACCCCGGACATCCGGGGCAAGATCGTGCTTGTCGGCGTCACAGCCAGCGGCGCCGGTGACACCTATGCGACCCCATTCGACTCCGTTCTCCCGGGTGTCGAGGTTTTAGCCACCAGCATTGCCAATCTTCAATCGGGCGACACGCTGGTCCGAACGACAGTGACGCGCCGGATCGATGCCGGGGTGGCAACTGGGCTGGCTCTGGGCGGCGCAATTTGTCTGTCGATGGGCAACATTGGTGTCGCCCTTGTCTTGCTAGCCGCACTGGTGACGACGTGGCTTGTGTTTGTTTTCGTCAGCTTCGGCCACGGCATATGGTTCGCGATGGCGATCCCACTCGCCGCCCTGGCCCCCGTCGCCGTGCTGGCAGGTGCGGGCCGGCTGATGCTCGACCGTTTGACACAAGGCCGGCTACAACGCCAGCAAGATGCCTTGAGTGTCTTCCACGCACCGGCCATGCGGGCGAAGCTCGCCGACAATCCGGATTATCTCGCACGACCTGAGGAGCGGGACATCGCGGTGATCTTCATCGATCTGTCGGGGTTCACCGGCCTCAGTGAACGCCTGGGGCACCAGCAGGCGCGTGACCTGCTGGAGCAATGGCATGCGATCGTCGAGACGGCGGCTGCCGAAGGTGGTGGGCTCGTCGCAAGCTTCATGGGCGATGGCGCGATGATCGTTTGGGGCATGACAGGATCCGGCGCCGACGATGCTGCCCGGGCGTTGCAAACCGCCGCAATCCTGCAAGCGAGAACGCTTCAGTGGCTAGAAACCGTCGCCGCACAAACGGGAACGCTCGGCATCAAGCTCGGCGGCCACTATGGCCCCGCGATCCTGTCGCGACTCGGCCACAGGACGCATCAACACATCACGGCTATCGGCGATACCGTGAATGTCGCGGCGCGGCTGATGGAGGTCGCGGCGGAGTTCAACTCCACCATCGCGGTCAGCGCGCTGCTCCTCTCCACCGCACATGCACAAGGTTGGGAAGGAGCGAACTTCGGCCGCCCGAAATCCACGGACATCAGGGGGCGCGGCCATCCGTTAGATGTGTGCCTTTGGTCCGAGATGGCCGCTCCTCGATCGTCGGAAGACGTGGGATGAGGACAGTGATGCTGCCTCATCCCACGTCCGCCTGTGCGTCTTACCTAATCAATACCCCCAGTGACGATGGTAGCCCCAGGGGCCACGGCCATACCCGTAGGGATGTGGCCGGTGCCAGCCATAGCCGTAGCCAAATGCGTAAGGGCGGGGCCGCGCCCAACCACCGGGGCGACAATAACCATCCCATCCGCGGTGCCCATATGGCCCGCATCCCCCTTGGGCTTGCGCCGGCGCCACTGCGGTGACGGCGAGAGCCGCGATGCTCAGGCCAGCAAGAACAAATGCTTTCATGTCTGCCTCCTATTGATGAGGGAGACTTTGAACCTACCGCCTTGAACGCGGGCTGAACAGCGATGCCGCGAGTTTGTTCATCTGCCGCCGCAGCATCCATCCAAGCTGAGCCCCCCTGGAATGTGGCGATATCGAAGATCCGCCGGCTGCCCCGGAACATTGGCCGAATTCGGTCGTTTGCCGGCGGGTGTACCGGCAACCTTTCAATCCGGCGCCGATGTTCGGCGTGAGGTATCGCCTCCGCACTGTTCTTGGTGAAGTTGCTACAATGCCGTTTGTCGCCATGCGTCCCCAAGTTCAACAAGGCTGCACTGCTGCAACCTTGGGCGGACGGCAGTAGCGCCGGGCAACTCATCCACCTCCAACCAGCGAGAGCCACATGGTCGACACCCCGCCTCCCGGCACACCAAAAACCCCTAGCGAACCCGCGCTTCCAGACGGCAACCGTCTGCCGCGGATCCCCTACTATCCTGTTCTGACAGGCCAGCCCGCGCTTGTGACCGGTGCCAATTCGGGCATCGGAGAGGCGGTGGCGCTCGGGCTTGCCCAGGCCGGTGCCGATGTCGCAATCAACTACATCACCCATCCCGAAACGGCCGAGGATGTGGCGCATCGGATCGAGGGTTTCGGACGTCGTGCCATCGTGTTGAAGGCCGATGTCAGCCAGGAAGATCAGGTCGAGGCGATGTACGCCGCCGCCATTAAGGAATTCGGGACGCTGCATATCTCGGTGAGCAACGCCGGGCTGCAGCGCGATGCCACCATCGACGAGATGACGCTCGAACAATGGAACACGGTCATCAACATCAATCTCACGGGTCAGTTCCTGTGCAATCGGGCGGCCGCGCGTGAGTTCAGACGACGCGGCGTCGACAAAACCCTGTCGGTGGCGGCCGGCAAGCTGATCTGCATGAGTTCCGTGCACCAGCAGATCCCCTGGGCCGGGCACGTCAACTACGCGTCGTCCAAGGGCGGCATCATGATGATGATGCAGAGCCTGGCTCAGGAACTGGCGCCATTTTACATCCGCGTGAACAGCATCGCGCCGGGGGCGATCCGGACGCCCATCAATACCGAAGCCTGGAGCACCCCCGAAGCCTATAAGAGCCTCATGACGCTCGTGCCTTACAAACGGATCGGCGAGCCCGATGATATTGCGCGTGCCGCAGTGTGGTTGGCCTCGGACGCCTCGGACTATGTCACGGGGACGACCCTGTTCGTCGACGGCGGCATGACGCTCTATCCCGGCTTCGCCACGGGCGGCTGAGCCTGGAACGAAAACGAGATACCGCAGTATCTCCGGTTAGTTCGGTGGCGCGCCAAGGCCGTACAAGATGCCACGCAATTCCGCGAGTCCCTTGAGGCGGCCGATGCCTGCATAGCCGGGCGTGATGCGCTTATCGAGGTCGTCGAGCATGCGATGGCCGTGGTCGGGTCGAAAGACCAGGGAGCGCGAGGGCTGCCGCTTGCGCTCCTCGGCCACAAGTTCACGCATGACGCCGACCATGTCGACATCTCCGTCGAGGTGATCGGCCTCGTAGAAACTGCGGCCATCAGGTTCGCGACGCGTCGCCCGCAAATGCACGAAGTGGATGCGCCCCGCGAAACGGGCCGCCATGGCGGGCAGGTCGTTGTCGGCTCGAACGCCAAGGCTGCCCGTGCAGAAGCACATGCCGTTCGCCCCAGACGGAACCGCATCGAACAGAGCCGCATAGTCTTCCGCCGTCGAAGCGACGCGCGGCAGGCCGAGCAGCGGTCGTGGTGGATCATCGGGATGAAGCGTCAGTGTGACGCCACAGGCTTCCGCGGCAGGCGTCACCTTTTCGAGAAACGCGATCAAATTCCGACGTAGGCGCCGCGCATCGACGTCGCGATAGGCGAGCAGGCGCTCGCGAAATGCCGGTAGCGTGAGGGCATCGCTTGTGGATCCGGGAAGGCCGCTCACGATGGTTCGAGCCAGCTCCGCCGTCTCTCCATCACTCATGGACTCGAAAAGAGCCCTCGCGCGGGCCTGATCATCCGCAGAATAGTCGGCCTCCGCGCCGGGGCGCGCCAGGATACAGAGGTCGAACGCCGCGAAACGGTCATGCCCGAACCGCATCGCAGTGGCGCCGGTCGGCAGCGGGAAGTCGAGATCCGTGCGGGTCCAATCGACGACCGGCATGAAATTGTAGCAGACGAGCCGAATGCCGCAGGCCGCGACCGCTTCAAGGCTGGCGATCCAGGTTGCGATCTCGGCCCTGGCGGCGGCACCCTGACGCTTCACCACGTCCGGGATCGGAATGCTTTCGACGACCGACCACGTCAGAGGTTGCCGCCTCATTGGCGCTACTTCGATCAAGTCCTTGCGGGCCTGTACGGCTTCGCGCGTCCAGACATCACCAATCGGAACATCATGCAGAGCCGTGACCACGTCGGTCGCACCGGCCTGCCTCACATGATCGAGGGTTACAGGATCCTGCTGCCCAAACCACCGCCAGCCCTGCCGCATGCGTCACCTCCTATTTTTGTGATGGGTACATAAGCGGCTCGTCCGCAAGCACCAAGCGATGTGATGCCATGTCGGATGCCAGTCCTCGCTCAAAAGGAGCCTCGACGCATCCTGAGCCTTGTGGCACTTCCATGCGATCTGTCGCCGCCAGGGATGCCACCGCTTTGGTAGACCGAGCCGGAAATCTGGCAGTGGTCCTGCAGCGAGGCCAACCCGACCATGCACGCGCGTCTTAGCACTGAAACTCTTCCTGACCTGCCGCCGTCCGTTGTTCGGCCGTCCTATGATCGTGCCGCGGTCAAGACCGGCATCGTCCATTTGGGAATCGGCGCGTTTCATCGGGCCCATCAGGCCGTCTATACGGATGCCGCGCTCGGCGCCGGGGATACTCGCTGGGGAATTCTGGGCGCCTCGCTTCGAAGTTCCGACACCAGGGATGCGCTTTCGCCCCAGGACGGGCTGTACACTGTTTCGGTGCGGGACGGGGCGGGAGAGCGGGTCCAGGTCGTTGGCAGCGTGGGCAAGGTCTTGGTGGCGCCCGAAGACCCCGAGGCATTGCTGCAGGCTTTGGTCCGCCCCGAGACCCACATCGTGTCGCTTACCGTCACCGAGAAAGGCTATTGCCACGATCCGGCGAGCGGCGAACTGGACGAGTCGCATCCGGATGTCCGCCACGATCTCGCACATCCCGACAAGCCACGTTCAGCCCTCGGCTTCATCGCCGAGGCGCTGAACCGCCGCCGCCTTGCCGGCGCAACGCCTTTCACGCTTCTATCCTGTGACAATCTCCCGGCCAACGGCGCGACATTGCACCGGATCATCACCCGCTTCGCCTCACGGCGAGACGTCGATCTTGGGCGCTTTGTCGCCGATACGGTCCATTGCCCCTCCAGCATGGTGGATCGGATCGTTCCTGCCACGACTGAAGCCGATCGAGCGAGTGTCGCGGCGGCGATAGGCCTGCAGGACAGCTGGCCAATCGTCACTGAGCCATTTTCGCAATGGGTGGTCGAAGATGACTTTGGCGCCGGCCGTCCGGCCTGGGACGAAGCCGGGGCCACCTTCGTACGTGATGTGGCACCGTTCGAACTGATGAAGCTGCGGCTGCTCAACGGGAGCCATTCGACGTTGGCCTATCTGGGTTATCTCGCCGGGCACGAGACAGTGGCCGAGGCCATGGCGGCGCCCGGCTACACGTCCTTGATCCGTCGCATGATGGATGAGGAGATCACGACCGAGGTCCCGCCGCTCGCCGGCTTCGACCTCGACGGCTACAAGGCATCGCTGATCGCCCGTTTCCAGAATCCAGCGCTTCGGCATCGAACCTGGCAGATCGCGATGGACGGCTCGCAGAAGCTGCCCCAAAGGTTGCTTGGCACCATCCGCGGGCGGATCGTCCGTGGGGCGCCGTTTGAGCGCCTCGCCCTGGGGGTCGCAGCCTGGTTGCGGTATGTCACCGGCGTGGACGACAAAGGCGCTCCCATCGATGTGCGCGATCCCTTGGCCGCAGATTTGAAGCGCCGCACCGCCGGCATGATTGAGGCTGGCGCCCTGGTGGAGTCTGTGATTGGCGTCGAGTCCGTCTTTGGACGCGATCTGCCACGCGAGCCCATCTTCCGCAGTACCGTGGAGCGAGCGCTCTCGCTACTTCTCGCGGAAGGCGCGGCCGCAACCGTGGCGCGCCTCGCCCGTCAGTAACTCACCTTTCCGCCGTCACTGGCACGCTAGGGTGAGTTAGGGCGCCTTGGGCGGCGTCGGCGGCATCGCTTGCACGGGCATGCCGGGACCGATCTTCTGCAGATTGCCGGTGATGACTTGATCGTCGCCTTGGAGCCCCGTCAGGACCGCGACGCGATCGCCTTGCGTCGTCCCGAGCGACACGAGCTTCTGGTCGACCGTCCCACTCGGGCTGACGACGAAGACGTATTTGCCGAGCTGGCTTGACCCGACCGCGGCCTGAGGCACGAGCAGCATGTCATGCATGTCTCGGACATGCAGGCTGATGCGAACGTACTGACCGGGCAGCAGCCCGAAATCGGCATTGGCGATGGTCGCGCGAGCCGTGACTGTTCCGGTGGCGCGGTCGATCGTATTGTCGATGAAGGTGAGTTCGCCCTTGTGCACCGCCGTTTCGGGCTGGCCCGGCACCGTGACGACCGCCTCGACAGTGCCCCCTTGTCGCGCGGTCGTGATGGCCCGCAAGTCGATCTCGCTCGGGTTGAACGTCACATAAATCGGGTCGAGTTGCACCAGCGTGTTGAGCACAGTGGTCCCTGCTCCGACCAAGGTGCCGACGGCGGCCTGATTGCGTCCGAGCCGGCCGGGAAAAGGCGCCCGGATGTCTGTGTAGTCGAGGTTCAGCTGTGCGCCTCGAAGCGTGGCGTGAGAAACCGCCAAAGCGGCCTCGGCTTGCCGCAGGCTGCTGGTCCGCTCGTCGAGCGAGTCCTTTGCGAGCCAGCCGCTCTTGCTCAGTGAGTCGCTCCGCTGGAAATTCGCGCGCTGATAGGCAAGCGATGCCGCATCGCGGTCGATCTGCGCATTGGCTTGATCGAGCGCGACCTGATAGTCGCGCGGATCGAGGTGATAGAGCAGGTCTCCGGCTTTGACGTCCGCGCCATCGGCTACCGGTTGATCCTTTAAATAGGCCGAAACCTTGGCTTGTAGCGTGATGGCACGAATGGATTCCGTGCGGGCCGCATAATCGAGAGTAACCGGCACGGTGGCTTTGACGACGGAGGTCACCGGAACCGGCATTGCGGGCGGGGCCCCCTGAGCCGATGCGGCACGCGCAGGTTCGGGTTTCACGACGAGATTGAAATGGTCGATGGCCGGAATGGCGATCGCCGCTACCGCGACGACGCCGAGCAGAAGGTGGCGGGGACGCATGAAGAGCTCCGTTATTCGGCGGCTTCGCGATAAGGATCGGCGGCGGCGGCAGGTTCAGCCGTGGCGCCATGCGCGGATCCGCGTTCGCGGAACCCTTCGATGACGGCATAGAAGACCGGCACGAAGATCAGGGTAAGGAATGTGGCGGCCAACATGCCGCCGAAGACGGTGGTGCCGATCGACTGGCGGCTTGCTGCACCGGCGCCGGTCGCGATCATGAGCGGAAGCACGCCGAGAATAAACGCGAAGGCCGTCATCAGGATCGGACGCAGGCGAAGTCGTCCAGCTTCCATGGCGGCTTCCACGATGCTCAAGCCCTCCTCGCGCCGGCGCTTGGCAAATTCGACGATCAGAATCGCATTCTTGGCCGAGAGGCCGATCAGCATCACGAAGCCGATCTGCGAATAGACGTCGATCTGCATCTGCCGGATGTACAGCGCGCCGAGCGCACCCGCGAGCGCAAGCGGCACGGCCAGCAGCACCATGAACGGCATGGACCAACTCTCGTATTGGGCCGCCAGGATCAGGAACACGAACACGATCGCGAGCCTGAAGATGATGCTTGCGGCGGACCCGGCCTTGAGCTCCTGGAAGGTGATGCCGGTCCATTCATAAGCAAAGTCGCGCGGCAAAACGTTCTGCGCCACGCGCTGCATCGCTGCGACCGCCTGACCTGAGCTGAAGCCCGCTGCCGGCGCGCCGTTGATCAACGCCGAACCGTAGCTGTTGTAATGCGGCACGGTCTCGGGTCCCACGATCGGCTTGAGGGAGCCCAACGTCGACAGAGGCACCATCCCACCGGTACTATTGCGAACATAGAGACGGGAGATATCCGTCGCATTGGCGCGCGCATCCTTGTCGGCCTGGATGGTCACCCGGAAGGTTCGCCCGAACATGTTGAAGTCATTCACATAGAGCGAACCGAGATAGATCTGCAGGGTGCTGAAGACATCCGGCAGACTGAGACCCAGAAGCTTTGCTTTGTTACGGTCGAGATCGTAGTTGAACTGCGGTGTCGACGTGCTGAAGGACGAGAACAAGGCCTGCGGGTTCAATTCCGGTTGCTTTCGGGCTTCCGCCAGAAGGGCCTGTGTGGCGTCGTTCAATGCGACCGGACCACGGCCTGTCAGATCCTCGACCTGGAACTCGAAACCGCCGGTCGTGCCAAGACCAGGAATCGAGGGCGGATCGAAGCTCAACACGAAGGCGCCGGGGATGCCGAGGAGCTTCATGCGGACGGCCGACACAATGCGGGAGGCCATCTGCTCCGGTGGCCGCTCATCCCAGGGTTTAAGGATCGCGAACTCGACGGCCGAATTCGACTGCGCGGCATTGGTGAGGAAGTTGAGGCCACTGATCGAGCCGACAATGTCGACGCCGGGCTCGTTCTGCAAAACGTCGCGTACCTGTTTGGCCACCTCATCGGTGCGTTCCAGCGAGGCACCGTCCGGCCCTTGCACGACGACGAAGAAGTAGCCTTGGTCCTCGACCGGTAGGAATGTGCTCGGCAGCCTCGTCCAAAGCGAGTAGGTACCGAAGAGGCCCAGGGCAAAGAGCACCAGCAAGGCCCAACGGATCCGGATAAAGAACCGCACGAGACTGGAATAGGCATGCGACATCCAGTCGAAACCGGCATTGAACCAACGGAACAGAATGAACGGCTTGCCGTGCCGGTGTGTCAGGAAAGCCGCGCTGAGCGCCGGACTAAGTGTGAGCGAATTGAAGGCGGAAATTCCGACCGAGATCGCGATTGTCAATGCGAACTGGTTGTAGAGACGCCCGGCCACTCCAGGAATGAACGCGACCGGAACGAAAACGGCCATCAGCACCGCCGTCGTCGCTATGATCGGGCCCGTGACTTCCGCCATCGCCTTACGGGTGGCTTCCAATGGAGGCAGACCGGCTTCGAGCTGGCGCTCGACGTTCTCCACCACCACGATGGCGTCGTCGACCACAAGGCCGATCGCCAACACCATGCCGAGAAGGCTCAGCATGTTGAGCGAGAATCCCATCGCCATCATGACCGCCAAGGTCGCCACAAGGGAGACCGGTATCGCGATCGTCGGAATGATTGTGGTGCGCCAGCTCTGCAGGAAGATGAAGACGACCAGAACAACGAGAATGAGCGCTTCGCCGAGCGTGATCACCACATCGTGCATGGAGGCCGACACGAAACGTGTCGTGTCGTAATGCATCGCATAGGCGATACCTTTCGGAAACCGCTTGGCCAGTTCGTCCATCTTGGCCTTCACGCCCGCCTGCAGCGCCAACGCGTTCGACCCGGGGGTCTGATACACAGCCAGCACCACCGTCGGATCCTTGCCGAAGAAGGCCGAGGAGGCATATTGCAGCGCGCCCAATTCAATGCGCGCGACATCGCGGAGCCGTACCACCGACCCATTCGCGGGGTTGGCCCGAACCACAATGTCACCGAACTCAGCCGGATCGCTGAGTCGTCCGACAGCATTGACCTGCATCTCGAAGGCCGTGCCCTTTGGGGCCGGCGACTGGCCGATTTTGCCGGCCGCGACCTGGACGTTCTGCTCGGCGATCGCGCTTTGCACGTCGGTTGCCGTAATACCCAGATCGGACAGCCTGTCAGGGTCGAGCCAGACGCGCATCGAATAGCGTCGCTCGCCGAAAATGTTGACGTCGCCGACCCCGGGGAGCCGCTTGAGCGGATCGACGATCTGGAGATAGGCGTAGTTGCTCAGCGCCACAGGATCGACGGACCCGTCCGGCGAGGTGAGGTTCACAATAAGAACGAAGTTCGGGTTCTGTTTTTTGATCGTCACACCAGCCTGGTTGACGATCGGAGGTAATGACGAAGCTGCCTGAGCGACCCTGTTTTGAACATCGACCGCCGCTATGGCCAGAGGGTAGCCAACGTCGAATGTCACCGTGATTGTCGAGGAGCCGTCGTTCGAGCTCGACGACGCCATGTAGGTCATCCCGGCGACACCATTGATCTGCTGCTCAAGCGGCGTCGTGACTGTATCAGCCACAACCTGCGCGCTGGCACCGGGATAAACCGCGCTCACGACCACTTGGGGCGGGGTGACATCGGGAAATTGCGAGACGGGCAGAAGCACATAGGCGATCGCCCCAGCCAGCACCATGATGATGGCGACCGCTGAGGCGAAGATGGGGCGCTGCGTAAAGAAGGCGATCATGCGAGGCAGGGATCCCGATCGGCGCCGCAGATCTGGCGCGGTAGAAAGGCCGTCATCGCAGCCCACTTGCGTTGCGGAGCGGGCTCGATCCGACGCGCAGTCGCGCGAAGCAGCGTCTCCAAATCGCGTGGGTTCACCCGATCGGCCTTCATGGCCGCAAGAATGATAGGATCTGCCAGCACGCTTTCGATCGTCAGGTCTCGGCTCTCGGGGCTCATGGTGCCTCCTCGTCGAGTGTCTCGCGACACCCTATCTTCACTGTTCTTTCCGGCTCTGCACTCCGCTCGTTGACCAAGCAGAAGACGCATGTTACCGGTCAGTAACGGGACCAGAGTTACCGGTCAGTAACATCAACGTCAAGAGCCATGAGCGAGAAATCTCCAGTCCTTAATGCCCCAGTTCAGTCATGCCGTATCTCGCGACCCCGTGAGCGAATAGTAGCGACCGCACGCGACCTCTTTCACAAATTCGGCATCCGAAGCATCGGGGTGGACACGATCGCCGAGGCCGCCGGTACCAACAAGATGACGCTGTACCGCCACTTTGGCTCGAAGGACGATCTCATCTGCGAGTGCCTCCAGGAGGTCGCGCGCGATGTCGAAACGATGTGGGGCGAGATCACGGCATCGAACCCAAACGACCCGCGTGCGCAGTTGCAAGAATGGGTGCGGCGTAGCGCCGAATGTGTCGTGAACGATGGACGCGGCTGCGATTTAGCCAATGCCGCCGTCGAACTGACGGAGGCCGACCACCCGGCCCGTAAAGTGATCGAGGGTGTCAAACGGACGTACTATATCCATTTGGTCGATCTTTGTCGGGCCGTGGGTGTCGCCCAGCCCGAACTCCTTGCCGATGCATTGTCTCTGCTGTTCGAAGGCGCCCGTGTCAGCCGGCAGAGTGTCGGAGCGGAAGGGCCTAGTGCCCGCTTCGTGCGAATGAGTGAAGCTGTGATCTCCGCCTTTGCGGATCGGACCCACTGAAGTCGCAGCCACACTGGCGACGCTTAGCAACTCCTCAGATTCAAGCTGGTCCAGAACAAGCTTCGTGCCATCCCCAGGATTTGCCGTCCGCGGCTTAGGCCTCCACGCCTGCAGATTCCACTGCGCGCTCGGCCTGTTCTAAACGAGGCTCCTCAGTCACCTTCTCGGCCGCCAAAGCGGGCGTGCTCCTGCTCGCTAACGAGACGGGGCGATGCTCCTGCTCAAGAAAAAGCTGGTCTTGTGGCGTCTCCCACACAAAGGCATCGATCCGTCCTGTCACAGGCGAGACCGGCGCCCAGGTGTTTGACACCACACCATCCGCAATCCAGGCGGGATCCCGTGCACCTCGGGACGCGCGCTGTAGCCATTCGAGCAGCGCGCCCGTCTCGCCATTCTCCGCCTCTTCAATGTCAGCCATCGTGAGGCATGTGCGGCGTGTTGGCCGCCCAGCTTCAGGGTCAATAAGCGGAGCCATGACGGCCCGAGCCATGGCAATTTCGCGAGCGTCGAGCGCGGCTTGAGCCATAACCAGGCGGCTCTCTACCGCATGGGGCGCGCAACGCGCCAAAGCCTCCGCTCGCGACAAGCGATCGGCCGCGGAATCGCCGGGCCGCACCTGCAGATAGACATTGGCAAGATCAGGATGCTGGATCGCGCTGTATGCGGTCTCGATGATCTTGGTCGCCTTTCGAACCTCACCTTTTCGCGCCAGCAGACGTCCTGCAACCACCGCGGCGGGAACGAGGGTGGGCGCGAGTTTCAGCGCATCCTTGGCTGCATCGAGTGCTTCCTCAGGGTTGCGATCGGCCACATCAATCGCCAAAGCTGCGAGCAAGACCGCGCGGAGGCGATTTCCCGTGAGCCGATCTGTGATGCGGCCCCCGACATTTCGATCGACAAGCCGGAGCGCCGCTGCCCAATCGCCCTGCGCGGCCCGAGCTTGAAGCACAGCCGTCGCAGACCAGGGAAGGGTGGCGATCTTCTGAGCGGCCTCGGCATGCGCCAGGGCGGCTGAGGGGTCTTTTCGCCGGACGGCTTCCATGTAAAGGCCCCGCAAGGCAAGCGTCCGGGTTTCCGGATGCTCCAACATGGCCGTGAAGACTTGTTCGGCCTGCTCCCGATCCCCAGACAATTGGGCCGACTGGGCCTTGAGAAGAAGAGCCATCGGATCGCCACGAAGCAACCGCGACGCCTCGCTGGCATGCCGCCGCGCGTTGTCGGCGTCGCCGGAGCCTACCGCGACCATGCCGCGCGACAAGGCGGCATAGCCCCGCTGCCGGCGCCGAGTCGCCGAAGCGATCGACATCAGCGATGGAACCCGCAGGACAAACCGAAGCACAGTCCACACAACGAGCAGAACGGCTGCGGCGGCCAGAAGAGCCACAAGCCCGAACAAGGTCGAGAAAACATACTCCTGACCACCAAACGTTATGGCGACCGTACCGGGATGATCGGCCAGCCAGCTCGCCCCAAAGGCGAGCAAGAGGATGACCGCCAGGAAGATCAATACACGGATCATCGGCCGGAACACCTTTTCCCTATGGCCCCAACGCGGCCGTGCCGTTTCATAACGCGGAACCGACTAATGATCGTCTGTCCACTTTCCACCTGAGACTGACGGCAGACCGTCATCCGCGGGGCGCCATCGCTCCAATCGCATTGGCCGCAATGGCCTTCGCGGCATTCTCGGCTTCAAGGCGAAGCCTGATCCGGTCAGCCAATCCATTGGCGACGGTTCGAGAGGTCTCGGGCAACTTCTGCAATTCGGCCAAGGCCATCGACAAATCGTCATGGCCAATATCGTCGCTCATCCGGGCCACGATCGCCGAAGGCGTATCGCCGGCAATCGAGCCAAGCGGACGCACCTGCACAAGCTGGCTCGCCCCTGACATGATGCGATCGAGGTAGGAACCGGTCGGCGGCGATGCGCCTTTGGCCACAATTCGATCTCGAAGTCCGGCGAGTTCCGCCTGCAAATCCTGGAGTCCGGGAGCCCCGCTCGCCGCTACCGTCTGCAACGGAGCTAGCTTGGATGGATCGGCACCAAGAACCTGGAGAGCCTTGAATTCCTGAGGGAAGGCTTGGCCGGTCTCGATCGCGGCCACGATGGCCTGGGCCGTTACGGCCATCGGTGCGGCTTGGCGCTCAGCTACCCGCTGCGGCGACTTGGACGAGTTTACCTCCGCCTCGACAGGCTTCAGACGGGATTCCAATGCATCGACCTTCGAAGTCAACGGCCCGAGATCGACGCGCGGGATGGCGCTGACCGTATTCTGCAAGGCGGACACCCGCTGATCCACCTCACCCAGGTGTACATCGATCTTGCCGATTTGAGCGTCGATACGGTCGGTCTCCGGCTTAGGCAAGGCTGCCAAAGCCGACTGAACACCGGCGACGGCAGATTTCAACTCACCGGTTTGTGCCTCGACTTTGTCGAGCTGGGCCGAGGTGCCAAAGGGCGTCGATTCAAAACCATCGACACGCTTGGAGAGCGATCCCAGCGTCTCATGAGCTTGCGCCTGCGCCGACTCAAGGGTCGAGATCCGCTGGCTGATCTCGGTCATGTCGGAAGAAGGACGGGCCTCCAACCCAGCCAGTCTGGATTGGAGATCCGCAACTTGGGACCGATCATTCGACACCTGATAGAGCAGGTAAATTACCGCCGCCAGAAGCACCAGGAACGCCACCGTCGCGAGCGCAGGCACCAATGGGCGCCCCTGCTCGCCCAACGAAGGTTCGCCCAACCCTCCGATAGACGTCGTGTCGGACGCCATTGTTTCGGCCGGGCGATCAAATTCTGCAGTGGGGTCTGATCCACCCCCGGTCAGGAACTCATCCGCGCGTGTGGAGGGTTCCGACTCGCCCGTGACTGGCGGTGTGATGACCTCGTCGACAACAGTCGGCGGCACATCCAAGTGGGATTTTGAACTGTCGAACGCCGGGGTCTCGGCCGTCTCGATGGGCGGAGAAGACACCTCGGTCGCCTTGCCTTCGATCACGGGCGCATCCCGCCGCATCTGACGCGTGGCATCTCGGCGGCCGGACCTGGAGCGCTCCTCCCGACGTTCGTCCTCCTCGCCCATGCCTACTCTTCTCCTCTCGAACTTCCAAGACTGCCCAGAGCTGATCTTGGGGCGGTCCGATCAAAAAGCCAGCCTCGCGTTTCCAGCGCTGCCGCCATTCTTTCCTAGGCCCTATGCACCCACGCGGCGCCCCAGGAAAGTGTTTTCGAAAAGCGGCAGCATGAAGGAGCCTCGAAACATGGGCTGAAGGGTAAGATCAGGAGTCTTCAGTGGCAACCATTTGTGGCGTTTGGAGGAACCGTGCCGGTCGAGTCGAGCAGAGCTTCCCTTTTGAGCACACCGGGGAATTGATGACCTGAACTCCCCCAAAGTGCTTCGGCTGTTTCGCAAGCCTCCTTTTGGCGGCCCATAAACCTAGCATTCCACGCCTTGACGAAGTTGTTGGTCGCCCGGTGTTTGTCCATCAGGTAGAGCGTCCAATAGAGGTTGGTGGCGTAAGACGAGTTGCCGGTATCCTGGCTGAGATCGACGAGTTTCGCGTTCAACTCCCGACTATCGAGCTTGAGGTTGCAAGCGGATGCGAGGACAGGGAGCACTTGCACCCAGCCGGCCGACAAGGCTCCATTTCGATCGAGCGAGGACCAGAATCCGGAGGACACATCCGGACGGGCTTCTACAGGGGCAGGGGAAATTGGCAGCACGAAAGAAAGGGCAGCTGCAGCGAGGGTTAGCCGATTCATGATTTCACTCCAAAATCAGATCGGTGCCCCCACACCTTCTAGGGATCTAACGCGTCATTCCCCCGCGGCAAGGCCGGGAGACGTTGGGCTGAGCCAAACTCGCTGCGCTAGACGCACCAAGCCAGCGTACCTAGATCCCTGCAGCTGGCGAGCAACTATTGCGCCCAGTCCTTGCGCCTTCAGCAAGGGCACTGTTGGCGCACGCATCGTTGTTTTAAGGAGTGATTTCCCAACTTATCCGCACCCGCGCTTCAAGTGTCTGCGTGCCGGGCGAGAGTGGCACCGATGCGGCATCGGACGCGGCGGCAGTTGATTTCATCGCGCGAAAAACGGGCGCAGGAGAAGCGGACTCGGGCATGATCTGGAGGATACGGCCAAGCTTCACGCCTGCCGCACCGGTATAAACGCGCGCTTTCGAAAACGCATCTCGCGTTGCATCGGCCCGCAGCTTGTCGAGCATCGCCTCGGGATGTTCAACGACGAACTCGACCCCCTCCAGGTTATTTGCACCCTTCCCGACAAGGCGACCGATGATCCCACCCACTTTCGGAAGATCCCGCAGACGGAGAATGATGCGATTGCTGGCCGTGAATCCCTTTATCTTGGCCCCGTCTCGCTGATCGAAGACCGGCGTGAGGCTGGTCTGCGAGGTCTGGATGTCCGCAGCCGCAATTCCTTCGGATCGGACCTGGTCGAGCATCGCCGCCGCCGCAGCGTTGTTGTCGGAAGCGGCGTCGCCCGCAAGAGGCCGGGCAGTGGACACGCCCAGCGTCACAAAGGCGAGATCCGGAGTGACCTCGGCGGACGCACTCCCGTCCACGATGATGGAGGGAGTGTCACGCGACGGCGATCCATCCTGCGCCAGCGCCATGTTGTTCAGACCGACAGTGACCACCAGCCCAAAGACGAGGCCACTGAACAGCCCGCGCATTTAGGCGGCTAGCTTCTTGGGAGCGATCAACTTGCGATTGATGAGCACCTCAGCGATCTGCACGGCGTTCAGAGCGGCACCCTTGCGAAGGTTGTCGGAGACGCACCAGAGGGACAAGCCGTTCTCGACCGTCGGGTCCTCGCGCACACGAGAAATATACGTGGCATCTTCACCGGTCGCCTCGTGCGGGGTGATGTAACCGCCCGGCTCATGCTTATCGATCAAAAGGCAGCCAGGTGCCTCACGCAGGATATTTTTCGCCTCTTCCGCCGAGATCGGATTTTCGAATTCGATATTCACAGCCTCGGAGTGACTGATGAAGACGGGGACGCGTACGCAAGTCGCGGTCAGCTTGATCTTCGGGTCGAGGATCTTTTTCGTCTCGACCATCATCTTCCACTCTTCCTTGGTCGACCCATCTTCCATGAAGACGTCGATCTGCGGAATGAGATTGAATGCAATCCGCTTGGGAAACTTCTTGATCTCCATCGTGTCCGACACGAAAACGGCCCGCGTCTGGGCGAATAGTTCGTCCATCGCATCCTTACCGGCGCCGGAAACAGACTGGTAGGTCGCGACCACGACCCGCTTGATTGTCGCAACGTCATGCAGCGGCTTCAATGCCACCACGAGTTGCGCCGTCGAGCAATTCGGGTTGGCGATGATGTTCAGCTTGGTGAAGCCAACGATCGCATCGGCATTCACCTCCGGAACGATCAGCGGCACGTCGTGGTGCATGCGGAAGGCCGATGAATTGTCGATGACAACGCAGCCCTGCGCGCCGATCTTTGGCGACCAGGCGGTCGACACCTCCCCGCCGGCCGACATGAGACAGATGTCTGTCGTTGAGAAGTCATGATGCTCGAGATTGCGGCACTTCAGGACTTTATCGCCGAAAGAGACTTCCGTTCCGATAGATCTCGACGACGCGAGTGCGATGACCTCGTCGGCCGGGAAGGCGCGCTCGGCCAGGATATTGAGCATCTCGCGCCCAACATTCCCGGTCGCTCCCACGACTGCAACCCTGAAACCCATGGTCTTCTCCGCTCGGGCATGCCCGAATTGTCGTCCCTCGCCCGACGAACCTCCTGATCAATCAGGCGAGTTCGCGCACGTCCACAAAATGGCCTGCGATCGCCGCCGCAGCCGCCATGGCCGGAGACACCAGATGGCTCCTACCCTTATATCCCTGTCGCCCTTCGAAATTGCGATTCGAGGTCGTGGCGCAACGCTCACCCGGCTTCAGCTTATCCGGGTTCATGGCGAGGCACATGGAGCAGCCGGGTTCGCGCCAATCGAAGCCTGCTTCCTTGAAGATGCGGTCGAGCCCTTCGGCTTCGGCTTGCAGCTTCACGAGGCCTGAGCCTGGGACAATCATGGCGCCGATCGTGGAGGCGACCTTACGGCCCTCGACGATCTTGGCGACGGCGCGCAGATCCTCGATACGGCCATTGGTGCAAGACCCGATAAACACGCGATCAAGCGTGATATCTTGGATGCGCTCACCGCCACGTAGACCCATATAGTCGAGCGCACGGGCAATCGTGTCGCGTCGCTCCTCAGTTGCGGCATCTTCGACGCGTGGCACCAGTCCCGTCACGGAGACGACATCCTGCGGCGAGGTCCCCCAACTCACGATCGGCGGGAGTTGGGACGCGTCGAGCCGGACGATCTTGTCGTAATGCGCGCCTTCATCTGTCTGCAGTGTCTGCCAATAGGCAACCGCCCGATCCCAGGTGTCGCCTTTCGGCGAGCGAGGACGATCCTTGAGATAAGCAAAGGTCTTCTCGTCGGGGGCGACCATGCCGGCACGAGCGCCGCCTTCGATGGACATGTTGCAGACCGTCATGCGGCCTTCCATCGACAAGGCGCGAATGGCTTCACCGGCATATTCGATGACATGGCCTGTTCCACCGGCCGTTCCAATTTCGCCGATGATCGCCAGAATGATGTCCTTGGCCGTGACACCATGGGGCAAGGTGTTATCCACCTGCACCAGCATGTTCTTGGCCTTCTTCTGGATCAGTGTCTGCGTTGCGAGCACGTGCTCGACCTCGGACGTGCCTATGCCGTGGGCGAGGGCCCCGAAGGCGCCGTGGGTCGACGTGTGACTATCTCCGCAGACGATCGTTGTGCCCGGCAGCGTAAAACCCTGCTCCGGACCAATGATGTGCACGATACCCTGGCGGCGGTCGAGCGCGTCAAAATATTCGATTCCAAAATCTCGGGCATTGGCCGCAATGGTCTCGATCTGTGTGCGGCTCTCCTCGTCCTCGATGCCCTTGCTCCGGTCGGACGTCGGAACATTGTGATCGACGACCGCCAAGGTCTTTTCGGGAGCATGCACGCGACGGCCTGAAACGCGCAGCGCCTCAAAGGCTTGCGGACTCGTCACTTCATGAACGAGATGGCGGTCGATGTAGAGAAGGCAGGTTCCATCCGCCTGCTGATCGACGACGTGGTCGTCCCAAATCTTGTCATAGAGCGTGCGAGGCGACGCGACGGTCATGTCCTTGATCCCAGAGCGTGACGGGACGGGTTCAGACGCGAAGGAGCCTCAACCGTCCGTATCGAATGATGCGAACTCGCGACGCCGGGATGCGTCGCAAGTCACTTTGAGGAAAGGAGATCTGCTGAAGAGATCTCAGGCCTTGGCTTTAGCCGGCGCCTTGGATTTAAGATCCGTCCGCTCGGCGATACGCGCCGATTTCCCCCGGCGATCGCGCAAGTAATAGAGCTTCGCACGACGCACCTTGCCGCGCCGGAGCACCTTGATCGAATCGATATTCGGCGAGTGAACGGGGAACACACGTTCAACGCCCTCGCCATAGGAAATTTTGCGAACCGTAAAGCTTTCCTGGATTCCGCCGCCCTTGCGCGAAATGCAAACGCCCTCATAGGCCTGAACGCGCGTGCGTTCGCCTTCCTTGACCTTGACGTTTACAATGAGGGTATCACCTGGCTGGAATTCGGGAATTTCCCGTGTCGCGACCAAGCGCTTCAATTCTTCGGCTTCGAGAGCCTCGATGATGTTCATAGAACCAAACTCCTGCCGTCGCGGAGGCTCAAGCCACCGCAGCGTTTCGGCGCGCTGTTATCATTTGAGGAGGCGCGTATAGCTCAGGAGATTAGATTTGTCGACGGGTTTGTCTGGCTTCGGCATCAATCGTGCCTCGCGACGCACACAAAGCTTGCTTACGAGATCTGGAGCCGCTCGTCACCCAAGGAGCTCATCGCCAATGCCCTCTTGAGCTTTTCCATGGCCCGGCTCTCGATCTGGCGCACGCGCTCCTTGGAAATCCCGAGTGTGCCGCCCAGGGCTTCCAGCGTCGCCGCATCTTCCTGCAGCCGGCGTTCGCGCACGATCCTCAACTCGCGGTCGGTCAGGACCTTCAGGGCCTCGTGCAGCCATGTCACGCGGCGGTCGCTATCAATCGCATCCCCAACCGTCTCGTCTGGTAGCGGATTGCCGTCGACGAGGAACTCGACGCGCTCGGTCTGGCCCGAATTGTCGCTGTCAGTGACCGGAGCATTCAGCGACATATCTGGAGCCGAAAGCCTCGTATCCATCAGCTCGACATCGGCGGCCGAGACGCCCAAGGCGGTCGCAATCGTTTGGAAGACGGCCACGTTGCCGTTCTGATTGGCTCCGTCCCGGGCGAGCTTGGCGCGAAGACGGCGAAGATTGAAGAAGAGCGCCTTTTGCGCGGAACTCGTTCCCCCGCGAACGATCGACCAATTGCGCAAGATATAATCCTGGATCGACGCTCTGATCCACCAAGTTGCGTAGGTCGAGAATCGGACTTCGCGTTCCGGTTCAAAACGCGCGGCGGCTTCGAGAAGGCCCACATGGCCCTCTTGGATCAGATCCGCGATCGGGAGGCCGTAATGTCGGAAACGCGCCGCAAGCGAAATGACCAAGCGCATATGGGCTGCGGCGAGTTCGTGAAGCGCCGCCTCGTCGCCATTGTCTTTCCAGCTGACCGCTAGGGCACGCTCTTCTTCACGTTCCAGAAACCGGGCCGACATCGCCGCCCTGACGAACTGCCGCCGTACGCCTGCCAACTGCATCGCGTCTTCTCCCTGAACACAGGGAAAAGACGCCTCAGGACCAGGATGGTTGCAGAAAACACACAGAAAACTTCGCCGGCCGCGAACTTAGACGGCGTGTGTTCGACATCATTCGGTCACAAGTTTGTAGTGCTCGCCGGACTTGAAACTAGAGGGCGATTCCAATCCGTTCAGGAGGAGGAAGAATTCCAAGGGTTTTTCGGCAACGGCCATGCGGTTCGCGAGGCTGTCTGGGGTGTCGGACGCGTCGGCCGTGATCACTGACACATGGGTTGGCTTGATCCCCTGCGCTTCATCGGGAGACAGCTTGCGAAAGCTTTCGATCGAGGATCGGAACTGTTGCGAAACGTCTTCCGACAGCGACTTCGTCGCAAAGATCATCCGATAGACATCGGGCCCATACCGGATGGCTGCCAGGCGGAATGTCCATTCGTCGCCTTTGGCGACCGCTAAGACGGCCGGCAAGCCATTGATCACAAGGCTCTCGATGGAATTTGCCTGAAGTCCGTCGATCCATCCCGACGCGATATAGGCTTCGAGAGTGGTATCGGCCGCGACATGGACGCGATCAAGTCGTAGCGCTTCCGACCCGCCTTCGGCGATGCCGAGCACCGCCTGGGCTGAATTCTCCAACGCGAAATTCGCGGGCGCCGTAAAGGTGAAGCCGAGTTTGGGATGCAAGAAAACGTGCCCCCGCACGACCCCTTCGGAGGGATCGTCGCCAAACTCGATCCCATCGATGGCGGCCAGATAGCGCTCCCGCCCCACGTCACCAAGTCCCGGCGCGCCAAGCTGCCGTGCGACCCCAACAGCCTTGGCGATGCGGTCTGGAGTCGAAGGGTGTGTTGAGAGAATGTCCGGTTTCTCGGCGCTCGTATTCCGGCCGAGGAGCGATTGGCGCAACTCCACAGACCGGCCGAGCGCTTCTAGAAAACGCGAGGCGCCATAAGGGTCATAACCGGCCCTTGCAATGACATGGATGCCGATCTCGTCAGCTTCATATTCCTGCTGACGTGAAAAGCTCGCCAGCGACAGTTGGGCGTAGTTTTGAAAAGTGCGGCTTTTGTCTCGATTCTCGATCACCATGGCGGCCTTGCTGATGACGTCGGATCTCTTTTCGAGTTCCGCGCGCCGCAAGGCATGCCGGGCGGTAACATGGGCGATCTCATGCGCCATAACGGCCGCCACCTCCGACGTGTCGTTCGCAAGTGCGAGAAGGCCGCGCGTGACATAGAGATCCCCCGACGGCAACGCGAAGGCATTGACTATCGGCGAATTCAGGATCGTCACCTTGTATGTCTGCCCCGGCGTCTCGGAGGCCGCTGCCAGTTTACCCAAAACCTCGTTGAGGAACCGTTCGGTCGCCGGCGCATGATACTCGCCGCCATAAAGAGCCACGACCTGCTTGTGCTGGCGCACCGCGACAGGGTCGATCCCCGTCGTTTTCGGCGCCGCAATGGGAACGGAAACGGCTTCGGGAGTGGCCGGCGTATTGTCCGGCCCGAAGCTCGCACACCCGGCAATCGTCAACATCAGCGCAGCACCGAGCGGGTACCTGACGCGACCCCGCATCCACCTTCGCCGGCCCGTCATCACCGCGCTTCTCATCTCGCCGGCCACACCCGTATGGTCACATCCCCCGGTTCGATACAGCAACACACCCTGTGCGCTCAATGAAAAGCAATCCGGAAGCCGCACCGCAACGGGATCATGGTTCGAGAAGCTCGATCTGTTGCGCCGATGTGACGTCGATCTGCATCCCCCAGCGATCGTCGAGCAGGCCCCTCACCCGAAGACGCCGGCCGACCCAACCCCGCGGGTCGGCGCCTTGTCTGGTGAGACGAAGCGCCGCATTTCGCTTAATTGAGATGGCCAAGCCGCCTGGTTTATCTGCGAGTTGGATGTAGAGCCCATAGTGCCCCTCATGTGACTCCCGCGCTCGACCCTCAATAATCACAAACCTACCAAGATGCGTCTCAAGCGACACGCGATCCAGCGGATCGAGGATCGCGTAAAAGGGATCGGCCCAAACACCAGCCCGTGCCTGACGGGCTTGGCTTTCCAGTGTCAGGTACGTGGACCAACAGGGATCGATCGATGGATCGGGCCGCGCTCGCGCAAAGCCGGCCTCGATGACGGCTTCTGAGACAGAGACCTCGGGGCGAGGGCTGTCCGTACCCAAGGGAGCGATCGCAAAGGCGAGAGCCGAGAAGCGCCCCCACCTGTCCGGAGCCGACGCAAGTGGCTCGACCCGGACATCAGCACCTATGAGCCATCTCCTCAGCGCATTTCGCCCGTCGGTCATCTCCGCTCCCTCCCCGCTTGACCATGGCGGGTCGAGTCCGGGCATCTGCACGACTCGGCCGTCCTCGAGTCGCAGATGGAGCTCATCATCCACGGCCGTCACCCTCGCCATCGCGCCGCCCGCCATGCATCCCGGAGACGACAAGGGCCCTGACCTGACCGGCACCGCGAACATGACAGAAAACAGGAGGGCACAGGCTCCGCACCATCCCGCCGCACCGGTCAGCTTCATCATGAACCGTCTTTTGCATCCCCGCCCGGCATGATATACCTCCGGCCAAGTCCCGGTAGCTCAGCAGGATAGAGCAACGGTTTCCTAAACCGTAGGTCAGGGGTTCGAATCCCTTCCGGGACGCCATTGAATCATGTGATCTTTGCCGCGTTGATCCCTTCAGGGGCAAGGCCAATTGTGGAATGGTTTCCAAAAGTTCACGCCATTCGGTGCCTGTTTTCCTGAGGTAACTCGTCAGGCGCGGTTGATACGGCGCCGTGCGGCACTCAAGGGGGCACCGGGCTCCCAACCGCCCGCCTGTTAACCTACGATTCATCATAGCGTTGATCAAAACCACCCAAACAGTCAGGAATGGGCCGGTGATTTGAGGCGCAAGATTTTACGATGGTGAAATTCATTAGGTCGACGGTCTTGGCAAGTGGACTGCTTGTGGGAAGCGCCATTGGCAGTGTCGCCCATGCATCCCTCATGGTTTCGTCAAGCCTGTACACTCCACTGCTCCCAGTCGGAACGACGAACACTATCGTGGCTTTGCAAGGGGTGAGCTCGCCATCCCATGCAGCTCTCGTTGGCGCAGGTTATAAGCTCAGTTTCTCGGTGGCCGCCAACCAGGGGCTTGTTCATGGCGCCAGTTCAGGCAACTATGCCGTTCCGGTGGCCGGAGTTTCGGCTGGAAGCTCTAGCTTTCTCTCTGGAGACTTGAGGTCGACTCAGACGACGGACATCTCTGCGTCCGGCAATTACCTCTCGACCGGGACAGGCACGATCACCTTGACGTTTTCGACGCCCGAGACTTCGCTCGCTTTGCTGTGGGGTTCAATCGACCAAGGCAATAGCATCACGTTCGATAATGGCGATACGCTGACAGGGGCGCAGGTCCAGACGACAACAGCTGGTTTCGTGTCAAACGGATTCCAGGGACCAGGCGGGAGCGCCTATGTTGTGGCGGTAAGTGACACACCGTTTACCACGGTGAGTTTTTCGAGCAGCTCGCCCTCGTTCGAGTTCGCAGGGGTGGTGGCTTCCGGAGGGACGATTTCGACCGTGCCATTGCCCGCCGCGGCTCCCATGTTCGGCGCGGGCCTTCTGGCGCTTGCCGGCCTCAGCTACGGCACCAAGCGTCGGGCTACATCGAAGGGCAAGAAACTCGCCGCGACCCCTTTGATCGCGGCGGACCCGATCTAACACCCCCCGTAGCGCCATGCTCGGGCGTTTTTTGTGTGGGCCAATACGAATAGAGTTTCGTCCAAGCGGCCGGACTGGGGGTTACGGCTACGGTCGCCGCTGCTGGCAGAACTGCTGATTGCTGTGGCCGAATTAGAGGGTCGTAACCCTTTCCTCAGTCTTCATGAGAGCCGCTCGATCAATCCTTTGACAGCCACCCCATGGCTTGGGCGTGGCGTAAGGCCATCTCTCGCGCCGCACGATATTGGTCGACGGTCACGTCGTGAGCCTCCGGCGTGTCTTGAGTCATCGCGACGTGGCCGGCTTTGACGTCACCGCTGCTCTTGGTCGGGCAGTGAAAAGTGAACTCGTGGCCCGCGTCATCTCGCACCACCACGCTGCGATCGGCCGCACGCACAACCTTGGTTTCGATCATCGACAAACGCTCCTTGACGGGGGAGCGAATCGGTTCGTCAGTTCCTGGCGCTCCAGTCGGCCCTTGTAGGGGCGGCTGAGCACGACGCCACCTACAATCTCAGAGGCGTCGACAAGGGAGGCATGCAGCGTGTCGGCGCGCCTGTCGATCCCGAACAATGCTGCCTTCGGACGAACGCTCGCGCTGCAGCGAGCACACCGAAGCGTCAGGCGGCGACGCGAAGTCCGCTTTCTATTGCAGGCTCTCGCCCGACAGGGGAGCATCGCGCAATTTCAAGGGTCACCCTGCCCCAATGACCTGGAGACGAAGCCTTGAGCAACCCCATGTCTTCGCGCCAAGAGAGCTCCGCGGCGGCTTTGTAGGCCCCTGCGCCCCACCGCTCGATGAGGGCGGCCGCATCCTTTGCCACCAGGGCGTCGTCGGTCCGATAGAAATTCGACAATAAGCTTTTCAGATACGTCGCGGCCTGCATGATGTCCTCTCTGTTCGATTGCACCCGTGGGAGCATTGATGAGCCAAGCGCCGGGTCTCCGATTCCTGGAGCTCACGCCACGCCAATGTGCTGAGATTCCGCTGTGGGTCGCAGCAACAGGACGTAATAAACAGCGGCAGCGTGAACCAGAATACCACAACATAAAAGTACGCTTGTGGGGACGGTCTGCATAAAGATACCGGCCGCAAAAAGTACTTCTAGTCCGTATGTTTGAAGCGGCGACACCATAATGAATCCACCCACTAGGATCGCGCTCAACCAGGTCAAAACTATAATGCGAAGGATTTCCATTGTGACGACTTTGACATTATGAAGCGGCACTCGCGTTCTAAATGCGCGTGTTTTCTGGGAAAATCAAAGCATAGATCGGGTTGCGTGAAACGAAGTCCGATTAATTTCTCCTGAAATGCGCCGCATCTCTTCTACATCGATCAATAATCAATATCGCCTTAACGGCCCTGCGAAGGTCAAACGTGAATAGCTTACCGAGTGAAAACGATATTTCACAACCTAGGCCACGAGTGTGCTTGAGCGGGAGAGATAGCAAAGGTCCGGTCAGTGGGCCTTTTGCAGCAGGACTGACTTAACTCTTGCCTTCCGCGTGAATTCGCCCTGGCCGTTCGCGCCCACCGGTTTGTGGCCTACCATCAACTTCGGGACAGACCTTGCTCATCGGCGTCAGGGCCGATGCGTCCCCTTCAGACCGTCTTGGCCCTTTCGGTGCCGGCTGTTAGAAGCCAACGCGAGTTGATACCTCGTCTCGACATGGGTGCCGCTTTCCGATGCTCCTGAACTTTTCCAGCAAGGGCACGGTCCTGGTCGTCGGCGATGTTATGCTGGACCGTTATGTTCACGGTCGTGCATCGCGCTTGTCGCCCGAAGCTCCCGTTCCGATCCTCAAATGGCTCCGCAACCAGCGCGTGGCCGGCGGCGCCGCTAACGTGGCGGCCAATATCGCTTCGCTCGGCGGCGGCGTGGCCCTCGCAAGCGTCGTGGGGGACGACGAGGGCGCGCGCGAACTCTCCGAGGTTCTCGCGCGGTTCGGCCAACAGCTGCGGCCCCTCTTCGCGGTGGATCCGTCCCGACCTACGACGCTGAAGACACGGTTCGTCAGCAATGGCCAGCAGTTGCTTCGCCTCGACCTCGAAGAGGCTCGCGACATAGCCGTTGCGAGCGAAGAGGAGCTTTTGCGCTTTGTCGAGGAGGCTCTTGAGGCAGTCGATGTCGTCGTTCTGTCGGACTATCGGAAAGGCGTTCTCACCCCAAATGTTATCCGCCACGTGATCGATCTTTGCGGCAAGGCCGGTCGCCCCGTGATCGTCGATCCCAAGCACGCGGATTGGACCATCTATCGTGGCGCGACCGTGATCACCCCGAACAAACTCGAATTGCAGCAGGCGACCGCCCTGCCCTGCGAAAGCGACGGAGAGGTCGAAGCTGCCGCGCGCCGCGCCGCGCAGGCCACGGGATCGGCCATTTTGGTAACGCGCTCGGAACGCGGCATGTCGCTCGTCGAAGCGGACGAGCCTGCCTTTCATATTCTCACCGAAGCCCGCGAGGTGTTCGACGTTTCAGGCGCCGGCGACACGGTGGTGGCAGTTCTGGCCACGTCGCTGGCTGCCGGCATGACGCTGCGCCAGGCCATGTCGATCGCCAATGCGGCGGCGGGTCTCGTTGTCGCGAAGCAAGGCACCGCCACTCTGACAATTACCGAGTTAAACCGCGCCCTCCGTCGTGTGGGACCGAGCCACGCTGGCGTGATCAGCACCGATCAGGCCTTGAAGCTGCGTGAGATGTGGCGGGAACAGGGACTGAAAGTCGGCTTCACGAACGGCTGCTTCGACATCCTGCATCCGGGTCACATCCAGCTTTTCGAACAGGCGGCCGCCAGCTGCGACCGGCTGATCGTCGCCATCAACAGCGACGCCTCGGTCCGCCGCCTGAAGGGTCCGACACGGCCGATCCAAAACGAAATGTCGCGCGCGAAGGTGATCGGCGCTCTGTTCTGCGTCGACACGGTCGTGGTGTTCGAGGACGACACGCCGCTCGACCTGATCACAACGCTTCTGCCCGATGTGCTGGTGAAGGGGGCCGACTACCGGGAAGATCAGGTGGTTGGCGCGGACGTGGTGAAAGCAGCGGGGGGGACGGTGCTGCTCGCCGATCTCGCGGAAGGACAATCGACGTCCTCCATCGTGGCCAGATCTTGTTCCGACCGCTAGACCTTCGATTACATGACTCCGGCGATGTGATCGAATTCGCACACTGCCCATTCGGCCCGGATTTGGTACACGCTGGGGCCACGCTCGGAGCCGAGAGGGTTGATGATCATCGAACGCGTCGAGTCCTGGTTACTCGACACGGCCTTCCCGTTCTGGTCCGAGCAGGGGCTGGACCGGCAGGGCCCTGGATTTGTAGAACATCTGACGCTGGCCGGGGTACCCGCCGATGTGACGTTCAAACGGGTCCGGGTTCAGGCCCGTCAGGTCTACTGTTTCTGCCGAGCCGCAGAACTGGGCTGGAGCGGCGATGGTGTGGACACCGCCCGACACGGCGTCGAATTGCTCATCGACAAGGCTTGGGCCGGTGCGGAGCGAGGTTGGGCCAGCACCCTGACGCGTGCGGGGGAGCCGCTCGACACAATCCCGGATCTCTACGACATAGCCTTCGTTCTATTCGCGCTCGGTTTTTGGCATCGCGTGACGGGCGACCCTCGCGTGAGCGACCTGGCGGGCCAGACACTTGATTTTCTTGGCCGGCACATGCGGCATCCTTCCGGTGAGGGCTATCTGCACCGGGCTGGCGGAAGGGCTCCCTTTCTCCAAAACCCTCATATGCATCTCACGGAGGCCATGATCGTCCTCCGGGACACGACGGGCCAAGCCAGATTTGCCGACGAAGCCGAGCGGCTGGTGGATCTGTGCCTGACACGCTTCTGCGATGTCGAGAAGGGAACGCTTGCCGAGACGTTTGACCGGCACTGGTCGCGTCATGGCCTCCCACACAGTGTCCTGCTCGAGCCCGGCCATCACTATGAATGGGTTTGGCTGCTGCACAGCTTCATGAAGCCAGGCGAAGAACGGAGCGATGTGCACCGGACCATGCGGCGGCTCTTCGACTTCGCCGTGGCTCACGGTCAGAACCCGCACACGAACCTCGTCGTGGAGGCTGTTCGACCCGACGGCACTGCCATCAAGCGCGATCAGCGGCTATGGCCTCAGGCCGAACGTCTGAAGGCTTGGTTGGCGATGTTCGAGCGCGACGGGATCGATCCTCGCGGGGCGGTCGCCCAAGGGGTGGAACAATTGTTCACCCATTATCTGGCAACGCAACCTGTCGGCACCTGGATTGAATGCCGTGACCACGATATGAAGCCGAAGGCCGACAAGATCCCGGCAAGCAGTTTCTACCACATCGTCCTGGCCTTCGCCGAGGTGCTGCGCTTCCGACACCTCTTCGCGCCCAAACCGTCGTGATCACCGACGACGGCTGCTGGGCCGATTATCGGACAGTCGCCAAACAATGCAGGGGACAGCCCTGCCTTTTCCTCGATCGCGACGGCGTGCTGATCGAGGATAGCGGTTACCCGCATCGGCCAGAAGACGTGGTGCTGATTCCGGAAGCCTTGGCGCTTGTCCCCGCCGCGAACGCCCGCGGCGTCGCGGTCGGTATCGTTACCAACCAATCCGGGATCGGTCGTGGGCTGTTTGACTGGCCTGCCTTCTCGTCCGTTCAGGTTTTGATCGATAAAGCGGTCCAGGCCCTCGGCGGCCACATCGATTTCGTACTCGCCTGTCCTTATCACGCGGATGCCGCCGTTCTGCGCTATCGCCGCGAAGCGCATGACTGGCGCAAGCCTGCGCCTGGAATGATAGCGGCATCGGCCCATGAACTCGGGCTCGATCTCGCCAGATCCTGCATGGTGGGCGACCGGATAAGCGACATGGAGGCCGCCGCCGCGGCCGGCATCCCTCATCGGCTTCTTGTAGGAAACGCCGATAGGGTCGACCAGGGCGATGTTCATTGCACGCCCGTGCCCCGGAGCGGCCTCGCAGCCGCTTTGGCCCAATCGTTCTCCGCCTGACGACGCCCCAGGCGTTTAGCGGTAGGGATCTGGCTTCGAGAGATATTGCGAGACGAGACGGTCGACGCCCTGCTCCACGCTGAGGAAAGGTTGGTTGTAACCGGCAGCTCGCAGCCGGTTCAGGTCCGCCTGGGTATAATATTGATACCGATCACGGATCGCATCGGGCATGTCGACATATTCGATGTCGGGCGTGCGGCCGACCGCTGTAAACAGGGCCTGGATCAGGTCCTTGAAAGAACGCGCCTCTCCCGTGCCGACGTTGAAGATGCCGGCACGCGGCCCCGATTTCATCAGCCAGCGGATCACGTCGACCAGATCGTCGACATGAACGAAGTCGCGCAACTGCTCCCCATCCGCATAGCCCTCCTTATGGCTTTTGAAGAGCGCGATCTTTTCGCCCGCGGCCGCCCTGTCGTGCAGCTTGCTCACGAGGCTCATCATCGAGCCCTTGTGCAATTCGTTGGGACCATAGACGTTGAAGAACTTGAGCCCGACGCAAACAGGCGGCAGCGGAAGTTTGCGCTCGATCTTATCGGCGACGACGAGATCGAAGAGGTGCTTGCTCCAGCCATAAAGGTTGAGCGGCCGCAGCTGGCGTAGCGCCGCAACCGAAATATCATCCACGAAGCCCGCCTCGCCGGCCCCATAGGTCGCGGCCGATGACGCGTAGATGAAGGGCACGCGCTTCATCGTGCACCATTCGAGGAGCCGGAGCGAAAACCGGAAGTTCTCCTCCATGATTCCGTCCCCGTCGCTGGCTGTCGTCGAGGAGTTGGCGCCCATGTGGACCACGGTTTGGAGCGTTCTCCCTTCGATCCAGCCGTGCAACTCCTTGATGGGGACGATGTCTTGTACAAGCGCCTTCTGCAGATTGCGCCATTTGTTCCCAGTCCCGAGGTCGTCGCAGACGACCACATCCCGCTCACCTACGTGGTTCAGCGATGCGACCACATTCGAGCCGATGAATCCGGCACCGCCGGTGACGAGAATCAATGCATCCGCCTCGACATCAAGTTCCTGATCCGCGCGGCATCTGGAGAAACCGTTCAGCGCGCGCACGGCTATCCCTAGAGGAGTTGGCGTCGGTACAAAAGCAGGTCTGCAGGACCAATGACATAGGGCGAGGCTGTCAGAGGCCTGGTCATTCATTGTTAAGCATATAACCAAAAATATTGCGCCGACTTGGAAAGAATTCGTCAACCATCCCAACGTAGTAAATTCTCAGTTCCTGCAATCGGCAGGGAGCTATCAGGCGGAACGCAAGATCGATCAAAGATCTCATCGGCAGCTCTTATGCCTCCGGTTCTGTTTGATGCCCCTTGGCGAATAAAATGGACAGTCGATCGGTTCGTCGCTTCGGCAAGCTCTTGCTGCAGAAGGCCAACCGCGTACCCGAAAACCCTGAGCCGAGGCTCCGGAGGAGTCATCATGTTCGTTCGTTCCGTCCTGGCAGCAGCCACTGTGGCCGGCATGGCGGGTTCCGCTCTGGCTGCGGATCTTCCTATGCGCTCGCCCCCGCCTGCGCCCTATTATCCCGCCCCTGTCTATAGCTGGACCGGATTTTACGTCGGCGCCAATCTCGGTGGCGCCTTCGACAACAAGGCCGGCGCACTCACGCCGAATGGGTTCACGACCTCGGTCGGCACTTCGTCGAGTGGGTCCGACAGCGGCTTCATCGGCGGCGGACAGGCCGGTTACAACTGGCAGAACGGAGTCTTCGTCTACGGCGTCGAGACCGACATCGACTATATCAACATCGGCGGCCGCGGCTCGACGTCGACCGCCACATCGGCCTTCAACGGCAGCACGCTGACGACGAAACGAGAGGACGGCAATGGTTTTCTCGGCACGTTTCGCGGCCGGCTCGGCTATGCCGGGTTCGATCGCACCTTGCTCTATGTCACAGGCGGCCTTGCCTACGGCAACTACGGGTCCCGCTACACGTCGGCAACATTCTCGGCCGCGAATAGCCTCTCGATCGCAACCTATGGCGTGAACAACAACGACGACGTCCGGGTCGGCTACACGATCGGTGCCGGTATCGAATATGCGATCACGCCGAATATCAGCGTGAAAGGGGAGTATCTCTACGCCGACCTTGGCAGCAAGAACTACACGCTTGTAGGAACATCGATCAACACGCAGGGCACGAGCTTCAACGCCAAGTCGGATGGCGCGACGCAACTGGCTCGCATCGGCCTGAACTACAAGTTCACGACCTACTGAGATGTGACGAACTCTGCGGCGAACGATCCATCGGATACGCTCGCCGCGGAGTTCATGCTCCAGGGAACAGTGCATATCCTGAGCGTGAACCCGTACGTGTAGCGCACCGGACGGCAACCTGGTCACCGCATCGAGGCGCTGGCCGGTCGATACATGGCCAAGCCTCCGGTTGCTCTCTTCCGGCAGGCATGGCATGGAAAATCATGTCCGTCCTGACTGAAGTTTCAAAGGCTCCCACAGCGGAGCGTTCCGCACCGCGTATTTCCTTCGTGTCTCTCGGCTGCCCCAAGGCGCTGGTCGATAGCGAACGGATTATCACGCGGCTGCGTGCTGAGGGATATGAGCTCACCAAGAGCCATGCGGGCGCCGATGCCGTGATCGTCAACACGTGCGGCTTTCTCGACAGCGCCAAGCGTGAGTCGTTGGATGCCATTGGGGCGGCTCTCGCGGAAAACGGCAAGGTCATCGTGACCGGCTGCATGGGCGCCGAGCCCGAAGCCATCTCGGCCGCGCATCCCAATGTCATGGCTATCTCGGGCCCGCAGGCCTACGAGAGCGTCATGACGGCGGTTCGACAGGCCGCAGCCCCATTGCACGACCCGTTTTTCGACCTCGTCCCTCCGCAGGGCGTGAAGCTCACTCCGCGCCATTACGCCTATCTGAAGATCTCGGAAGGGTGCAACAACCGCTGCTCATTCTGCATCATCCCCAAGCTGCGTGGCGACCTCGTCTCGCGGCCGGCCGGAGATGTCCTGCGTGAGGCAGAGCGCTTGGCGAAGGCCGGCGTCAAGGAGTTGCTTGTGGTCTCGCAGGACACCGGGGCCTATGGTCTCGATGTCCGGTATGCGGAGAGCCGGTTCGGCGATCGAGATGTACGGACAAAATTCATCGATCTGGCGCGCGAGCTTGGACGGTTGGGCCCCTGGGTGCGGCTCCATTACGTCTATCCTTACCCGCACATCGACGAGGTGATCGACCTCATGGCGGAAGGCAGTGTACTGCCCTATCTCGACATCCCCTTCCAGCATGCTTCGCCCAAAGTGCTGCGCGCCATGCGTCGCCCTGGAAACCACGAGAAAGTGCTTGAACGTATCCGCTCCTGGCGCACGGCATTGCCGGACATCACGTTGCGGTCCACCTTCATCGTCGGCTTCCCGGGCGAGACCGAAGAGGATTTCGCCTTCCTGCTCGATTGGATGACCGAGGCCAAGCTCGACCGCGTCGGCGCTTTCAAATACGAGCCCGTGGCCGGCGCGCCCGCCAACGATCTCGGGCTAGAGCCGGTACCGCCTGAAGTGCAGGCCGAGCGTCACCGCCGGTTCATGGAGCATCAGCAGCGCATCAGCGCCGCACGACTGAAAGCGAAAGTCGGGCGCCGTCTGTCAGTGATTGTGGATGCGGCGGGCTCGACTGTGGCCCAGGGGCGCACCAAAGGCGACGCCCCGGAAATCGACGGCAAGGTCTATCTGACATCCCGCCGCCCGGTCCGGGTGGGAGACATCGTAACCGTCCGCGTGGAGCGGGCGGACGCCTACGACCTGCATGGGAGTGTCGTCTAGCGTCTCCCGTAGCGAGGTCGCTACGAGCCCTATTGGAAGCGCTCCAGTTTCGCGCCGTTAGGCGGAGACGTCCCGGTGCAGAACGTCCAGCCGATAGTCGGAATTCCGATGCTGGCAGGAGGGCCGCAGGAAGCCCTTTGTCGCCTTGATGAGGATCTCGCTTGATTCTGTCGACTTGGCGGCGCCACCCTTTTTACCGACCCAATGCACCATCACGACATCGCCAGTCGGTTCGATCGAACCAGACAGGCATTCGGCCAGCTTGGCCAGGTCGGCGCTGCCAAGATAGTCGAGCACTTCGGAGAGGATGACGAGATCGAACCGCTCATTCGGCCAGTCGGCCGGGATGAATGCAGATGAGAACCGAACCCAGGATCGCGCCGCGTTCAGGGCTTGCGCCGCCTGCAGGGCCTTCGCGACAGGTTCGATTGCGAGAAGGTCGTCGCAACGTTCCGCCAGCCTGGCGGTGAAGACGCCGACCGAGCAGCCGACCTCCAAAGCCTTGGCATAGCGGGCGCGCGGCAGAGCCGAAAGCGTCGCGTCATATTTCGCCGCCTCGTAGCGGCTTGTCGCGAAATGCCAGGGATCAGGCCCGCCGCGCGCATAGAACGCCTCGAAGTGACTCAGGGGAAGCGTTTCGTCCCGCATATCGACATCGCCGGTCAGTCCAGATGCTGCGAACCTACAGATGCCAGATGCCAGTAGCCAGGGTGTGAAGCGTCGCAACCACCGCCGCCATGACGAAAGCCTCGATGGCGCTCCAGAGATGGGTCAAAACGGGTCTCTCCCGACGCGGCACCTATGTGCCATCCTGTGAATGAAGCGGCATGTGGCTGGTGCCGCCCGCGAGGACAGGCTTCCCGTCTACCAAGTCTCGGTGTCGATGATGCCGCGGCTCGTCACCACGATCCACGCCCGTCCACGCCGCTCGATCGAACGCACCTCGCCCGCACCGGGCAGCGTCTCGCCAGGTACGACCTCGCGCACCCCGCCGCTGCGGCCTTCCACCAAGGCGATGCCCGAGTAGACGTCGCGGACGATCCAATTGTCGAGGACAGCCTGCTTGAGGGGCTTTGTGACGGGGGCGGTGCTCGTTCCGCTCTGGATCGACACGGTCTGGGCCGCGGGTGAGTGCGCCGGAACCGCGACCGTGCCGGTCGGGGTCGGCGACGAGACTTGATGCTCGATACGGTCGAGACGCGCCGCGATCTCCCCCAGCCGCGGGTCGTGATCGATCTTGTCGATCCGGCTCATGACGTCGGAGAGCCCGGGTCCCGGGTTCTGGGCGGCTTTGTCGAGTTTTGCGGTCAGTTGTGAAATGGCCGAGGCATCGTTGCTGCGGAGCCCGTCGAGTTCCGCCTTGAGAAGGTCGACGCTCTTCTTCAACGCCCGGACCGTATCGTCCTGACGTGTCGACTCGACAGTCGCCTTCAGTTCGCCGAGGTCTTTGCCGAGATGCGTCAAAGCCACCGTGGTGGGACTGGGCATCGCGGCCTGGCGTGCCTGTTCCATCTTCTGCCAGCGGTAGGCCTCCAAGGCACCGCCGCCGCAGAGCGTCATCACAAACCCCACGCCCAGCAAAGCCGTGCTGAGGCGCATGCGGAAACCCGAACGCGGCGCGACCGGGGGGACCGGCCCCCGTTCCTGCTCCGGGTTGACCACACGAATTCTGGGCGGAATCACTTCGCCATCGAGCGGTTCGGCACGCCCCGGACCTTTCGCGGAATGCCGCGCGCGTGGCGGCATGGAGGAAAAGGGGTCCGGGGTCATCAGGCGGCTCGCGGCTACGTTTCGGTAACCACGATGCCGGACGAACTCTCAACGAGAGCTTACGGCACGGAGCCCCTAATCCGTCCCGATTTGAACCACTTGCGGCGTATCGATCACGCCCGCCGACCCGCTGCGTGAGGTTCTGTCAGCCCCCGTCAAAGCTTGATCTGCAGTTTAACATCGCCGGGTCGGGCTTGCGCGGCCCGTTCGAAGGCCGCGACGCTCTGTTCGAACGGGAACGTCTCGCTGATCAACGGCTTCAGATCGACCTTGCCGGAAGCGATCATCTGCAACGCCCGGTCGAACACATTCGCGTAGCGGAACACCGTCTCGATGCGGATCTCCTTGGCCGCGATCGAGGAGACATCGAGCTTGACGGGTTCGATCGGCATGCCGATCAGCACCAGGCAGCCACCAGGACGGATGACGTTCTGGATGCCATCATAGGCCTGAGGAGCGCCGCTGGCTTCGAGCACCACGTCGGCACCCCAGCCCTCAGTGGCCTTCGCTACCGCGTCGGCGAGTTTCTCTCGTCGAATGTTGACCGTGGTGACGCCCGGATAGCGAGCCGCGATGGCGAGTTTCTCGTCCACGAGATCCGAGACGATCACACGCGAGCAGCCACCGGCGAGCGCCGCCAGCGCGGCCATGATGCCGATCGGCCCCGCGCCAGTCACGACGGCCGTATCGCCAGGCTGGATCTTGGCCTTCACTGCGGCCTGGAGGCCGACCGCGAAGGGTTCCACCATGGCGGCTTCGGCAAAGGACACATTATCGGGCAGTTTGAACGTGAAGGCGGCCGGATGCACCACATAGGGCGTGAGCACGCCATGGACCGGCGGCGTTGCCCAAAACACGACGCTCGGATCGACATTGTAGAGCCCCAGCTTGGAGGCGCGCGAGGTGAGGTCTGGGATGCCGGGCTCCATGCAGACCCGGTCGCCGACCTTCAATGAGGTGACCGCCGAGCCAACTTCCACCACCGTGCCAGCGGCTTCGTGCCCGAGCACCATCGGCGCTTCGACCACGAAGGAGCCGATGCGACCGTGCGTATAGTAGTGCACGTCGCTCCCGCAGACCCCCACCGTATCGATCTTAATCTTCACATCGGTGGCACCGACGTCGAGCGGCAGGTCGATCTCCCGCAAGCTGAGTTCATGCTGCTTTTCCAGAACCAGCGCCTTCATGGCTTATTCTCCCGTTCGCGCCTTCGGCGCGGTCTCAGTTGCTCTCAGGGTGTCTGTCGTTGCAGGCCCTGGCACGGTCTCAATCCGTAGATCGCGTCATGCCTCTTGTCGATTGGCCATTGGAACGCTTGCAATCCCCAATCGGTGCAAACATCGGTTGCGACCTTGTCGCCCTCGATGTTCCATCAGTCGGCGATCTGGACTATAGGCCGGTGTGAACCCAGCCGTGAGAGTCCCATGCTGTCTCGCCGCCGCTTTACCGCTGCAATCGCCGGGTGCGCCGCCGCAACCGTCTTGACGGGTCCGGGCATCGCCGCCGTGTCAGGCGCTGGAGAGGGCTGGCGTCGATTTCGTGTGACCACGCGCCTCGACCTGACCGATGCTCCAGGGCCCGCTCAAGCCTGGGTGCCTCTGGCCACATTCGAGGCCACGGACTGGGTCCGGCCTGAGACTCAAACATGGACCGCGAGCGAAGGTGCGAAAGTGGAGCGCCTCATTTCGGCGGGCGCCGAATTGCTTCACGTGCAGTGGGGCGCGGGCGCCCGGTTCCTCGATGTCGCGAGCATTGTGGTGACGCGGGACCGCACGGCACCCTTCGCGGGATCGCCACCGTCCAAGACGACGCTCTCCGACGGGGAGCGGGCAACCTATCTCAGCGGCTCCACGCTGGCGCCTGTCGACGGCCTTGTGAAGGCGACCGCCGATCGCATCACCGCGGGCGCGTCCGGCGATGTCGCCAAAGCGCGCGCACTTTACGAATGGGTCGTCGACAACACGTTCCGCTCGGCGCCCGTGCCTGGCTGCGGCGACGGCAACGTGTTGCGGATGTTGCAGACCGGCCAGATGGGTGGGAAGTGCGCCGACATCAATCCGCTCTTCGTCGCCCTTGCCCGGGCGGCAGGGCTGCCGGCGCGGGACCTCTACGGCGTTCGGGTGGCCCCCTCGCGGCTTGGCTACGCCAGTCTTGGCCCGAGCACGACAACAATCACCAAGTCCCAGCATTGCCGGGCCGAGGTCTTCCTGGATGGCTATGGTTGGACTGCGATGGACCCGGCCGACGTTCGCAAGGTCATGCTGGAGGAAGCACCGGGCGGCCTGACGATGGATCAGCCCAAGGTTCAAGCGGCTCGCGCCCGCCTGTTCGGATCCTGGGAGGGGAACTGGATTCCCTTCAATACGGCCAACGACATCGCCCTGCCCGGCTCGACCCGCAGCCCGGAGGCGTTCCTTATGTATCCCCAGGCGGAAACCGCGGCTGGCCGGGTGGATTGCTACCATCCGGACGCCGTTCGCTATACGATCACGTCAGAAGAACTGGCGATCTGAGTTCTCACCGCGTCCGTCGAGCCCGCGGTCGCGACAACAAAGCTACAGGCCACATTTGACGGACAGCGGAGCGAAATTTACATTCGCTCTCGGAAGAAACAGGACATTGTCGGGCCGCAGCGGATATGTGATCCCGGCCCGAGGGGAGGGTGCCATGAATATGGAACTCTCGCGACGCGGCTTCTTGAAAGCTGCAGGCGCGGGCGTGGCGGGGACGACGCTCGGGGCCATGGGCTTCGGCGAGGCGGAAGCGGCGGTGCTGGCACACGTCAGGCCGTTCAAGCTCACCACCACTGTCGAGACGCGCAACACCTGTCCTTATTGCTCGGTCGCCTGCGGCATCATCATGTACTCGAAGGGCGACCTTCGAAAAGGCGAGCAGGCGGATATCGTCCATATCGAGGGCGACGTCGACCATCCGACCAATCGCGGCACCCTCTGCCCCAAAGGCGCGGCGCTTAAAGATTTCGTGCATGCGCCAACCCGCTTGAAGCACCCGATGATGCGAAAGGCCGGTTCGGATCGTTTCGAACAGGTCAGCTGGGATTTCGCACTTGATCGCATCGCTCGGCTGATGAAGCACGATCGCGACGCGAATTTCATCGCCAAGAACGCCAAGGGTGTGCCGGTGAACCGGTGGACCACGACGGGCTTCCTGGCCGCCTCCGCCACCACCAACGAGACCGCGTACGCGACCTACAAGGTCGTGCGGTCCACCGGAATCGTCGCTTTCGACAACCAGGCACGCGTCTGACACGGCCCTACGGTGTCCAGTTTGGGCCCGACTTTTGGCCGTGGTGCAATGACCAACGCCTGGACCGACATCAAGAACACGGATCTCGTGGTCGTGATGGGCGGCAACGCGGCGGAAGCGCATCCCTGTGGATTCAAATGGGTCACGGAGGCGAAAGCCAACCGGGGCGCGAAGCTGATCGTCGTCGATCCGCGCTATACCCGCACGGCTTCGGTCTCGGACTTCTATGCGCCGATCCGTCAGGGAACAGACATTTCGTTCCTCAACGGCGTGATCAAATATTGCATCGAAAACAACAAGGTGCAGTGGGAGTACACGAAAGCCTTCACCAACGCGTCCTACATCGTGAAGGACGGGTTCTCGTATCAGGACGGGCTCTTTACCGGCTATGATGAGGAGAAGCGCGACTACGATCGGGAGAGCTGGGATTATGTGATCGGCGACGACGGCTTTGCCGTAGTCGATCCGTCATTGCAGCATCCGCGCTGCGTATGGAACCTGCTCAAGGAGCATGTGGCGATCTATACGCCCGAGTTCGTCGAGCGCGTCTGCGGCACCCCCAAGGCGAAGTTCCTGAAGATCTGCGAGATGATCGCGGAATGCTCGACGCCGACCAAAACCATGACGTCACTCTATGCGCTCGGCTGGACACAGCATTCGAGCGGCGCGCAGAACATCCGTGCCATGGCCATGCTGCAGCTCATCCTGGGCAATATCGGGGTGCAGGGCGGCGGCATGAATGCGCTTCGAGGTCATTCCAACATTCAAGGTCTGACCGACCTCGGGCTCATGTCGAACCTGATCCCGGGCTATCTCAACATCCCGACCGAGATGGAAGAAAACTTCGGCAGCTATATGAGCACGCGGCAGTTCAAGCCGCTGCGGCCGGGCCAGACGAGCTACTGGCAGAACTACAAGAAGTTCTTCGTCAGCTTCCAGAAAGCCATGTGGGGCAACGCCGCGCAAGCCGACAACGACTGGGCTTATGACTACCTGCCCAAGCTCGACGTGCCGTCCTATGACGTGTTGCGCATCTTCGAGCTGATGAACGAAGGGCGGGTCAACGGCTATTTCTGTCAAGGCTTCAACCCGCTCCTGGCCTTCCCGAATCGGGCCAAGATCACGTCCGCCCTGTCGAAGCTGAAGTGGCTCGTCACGATGGACCCACTTGAGACGGAAACGTCTCGGTTCTGGGAAAACCACGGCGAGTACAACGACGTGGACACGAAGAGCATCCAGACGGAAGTGTTCCAGCTTCCGACAACGTGTTTCGCCGAGGAAGCGGGGTCGCTCGCCAATTCCGGACGCTGGCTTCAGTGGCATTGGGCCGGCGGCACGCCACCTGGCGAGGCCCAGCATGACACCTGGATCATGGGCCAGATCTTCGTCCGCTTGCGGGAACTCTACCGCAAGGAGGGCGGCGCGTTCCCTGACCCCATCGTCAACCTCGCTTGGGACTACAAGGACCCGGGAGAACCGACGCCGGAGGAGCTCGCGAAGGAGATCAACGGGCGGGCAATCGAGGATTTGCGTGATCCGACAGACGTCACCAAAGTTCTCGTACCGGCCGGCAAGCAGGTGCTGAACTTCTCGCAGTTGCGGGACGACGGCACCACGCTCTCGGGCTGCTGGATCTATTCCGGCAATTTCAACGAGAACGGCAACAACATGGCTCGCCGCGACAATCACGACCCCGGCGATACCGGAGCCTATCTCGGCTGGACCTTCGCCTGGCCGCTCAACCGCCGGACGCTCTACAACCGCGCCTCCTGCGACGTGAACGGCAAGCCTTGGGACCCGACCCGCAAGATCATCGAATGGGACGGCACCAAATGGTCGGGCTTCGACGTGCCGGATATCGCGCCGAACGCCAAGCCGCAGGATGTCGGCCCCTTCATCATGAACCAGGAGGGTGTGTCACGCCTCTTCACCCGCGGCCTGATGCGCGATGGACCCTTCCCGGCCCATTACGAGCCCTTTGAGTCGCCGGTCGACAATGTCATCAACCCGAAGATCCGCGGCAATCCGGTGGCGCGCGTGTTCCAGAACGATGTGTCGCAGTTCGGTACCTCGGCGGAATTCCCCTACGCGGCGACGTCCTACCGGCTGACCGAGCACTTCCATTACTGGACCAAGCACAACCGGGTGAACGCGGCCCTCCAGCCCGAATTCTTCGTCGAGATCTCGGAGGAACTGGCGGCCGAGAAGAAGATCGAGCGCGGCGGTTGGGTGCGAGTCTGGTCGAAGCGCGGTTCGATCAAGGCCAAGGCTTTGGTGACCAAACGCATCCGACCCCTCATGTGCGACGGCAAGGCGGTGCATGTGGTGGGTATCCCGTTGCACTGGGGCTTCATCGGCGCGGCCAAGAAGGGATGGGGGCCGAATTCCCTCGCGCCCTTCGTGGGGGACGCCAATATCGAAACGCCTGAATCGAAAGCCTTCCTGGTGAATATCGAACCCACCACGCCGCCCAGCGAGGTAGTGGCATGATGCGCCCCGACAGCCCACGCACGGCGGCCGCGAACCCGCCCGTGCAGCCGATGGAGACCAACCTCACCGAGCGTGATCTCATCCGGCGCTCGGCCACCTCGTCGCTGCCGCCGCCCGAGCGGCAGCTGACCGAGGTCGCGAAGCTGATCGACGTCTCCAAATGCATCGGCTGCAAGGCCTGTCAGTCGGCCTGTATCGAGTGGAACGACACGAACCCGGCCATCGAGGAGAATGTCGGGGTCTACACCAATCCGCACGACCTCACGGCGGACATGTATACGCTGATGCGGTTCACCGAATGGGTGAACCCCGAGACCGACAATCTCGAATGGCTGATCCGCAAGGACGGCTGCATGCATTGCTCTGATCCAGGCTGCCTGAAGGCCTGCCCGTCTCCGGGCGCCATTGTGCAATATTCGAACGGCATCGTGGATTTCGTTCACGAGAACTGCATCGGCTGCGGCTATTGCGTGAAGGGGTGTCCGTTCAACATCCCACGCATCTCGAAGGTCGATCACAAGGCCTATAAGTGCACCTTGTGTTCCGATCGTGTGGCGGTCGGCCAAGGTCCGGCCTGCGCCAAGGCCTGTCCGACCAAGGCCATTGTATTCGGCACCAAGGAGGACATGAAGAAGCACGCGGACGAGCGGATCGCCGATCTCAAATCGCGTGGCTATGCCAATGCGGGCCTCTACGATCCGCCCGGCGTGAGCGGCACACATGTGATGTATGTGCTCCACCACAACGACAAGCCGCACATCTACGCCGACCTTCCGGACAACCCACGCATCTCCCCTGTCGTCGAAACCTGGAAGGGTGTGACCAAATACGTGGGACTTGCCTTCATGGGTGTGGCGGCGGCCGGGAGTCTGCTGCACGGCATCCTTGGCAGGCCCAATCGCGTGACCGAAGAGGATGAGGAAGCCGCCGAGGAGCTCGTCGAGCGCAAGCCGGAGGCCCGGGTTTGACCGAAGCGGAGCGCATCCAGCCCGGCGACGCCATTCATATCGGTCCGCCTTTGACTGTCGATCGATATGGCCCGGCGGCGCGGGCGAACCACTGGGTCACGGCGGCAAGCTTGATCCTGCTGGCGATCTCGGGACTGGCGCTCTTCACCCCGTCCCTGTTCTTCCTCACGGACTTTTTCGGCGGAGGCCAGAACACCCGCATGCTGCACCCGTGGTTCGGGATCGTGTTGTTCGTCAGCTTCTTCGTGTTCTTCTTTCAATTGTGGCGGGCAAACCTTTGGACGCGCACTGATTTCGTTTGGCTGTCCCGCATCGGCGACCTTATCGCCGGCCATGAAGAGCGGTTGCCGGAACTCGAGAAATACAATGCCGGTCAGAAATTCGTTTTCTGGGCCATGTCGGGACTGATCCTGATCCTGATCGTCTCGGGCGTGATCATCTGGGACCAGTATTTCGCGGATGCGACAGCCATCGGCACCAAGCGCATCGCAATACTGGCGCATTCGGTGGCGGCCGTGCTGATCATTTGCGTCTTCATCCTCCACGTCTATGCCGGGATCTGGACGCGGGGCACGCTGCGCGCCATGACACGTGGCTCAGTGACGGGCGGATGGGCGTGGCGGCATCACCGGAAATGGTTGCGAAAACTGGCGGGTCAGCACAGGGTCGGTCCTGCGGAATAGAGTTGCGGCTTCCTCTGAGAATCATGAAGCGAGACATCGTGGCCCGTGAGGCGAGATGGCAGAGCAAAGTCCCCTGCAGCCCGACCCGTCAATGGTCGGCGGCGTCAGTAAGGCGCCCTTCGTTCTGCCGCCTGGCCCACTCCGCATCTTCACGCGGCGTGCGGATCGCTTCGACATCCTAGCCTCAACCAGCAAATTGGCGCCCTATCTCAATTTTCTGGGCGCGCTCACGCGGGCACAAGCCAGTCTCGTGGCGACTCTGCCCGCGCTCCCGCCGCCTGACGCGGCACAGATCGAGCGCGCGCGGGCGGCAGCTATGCCACCGATCGATCGGGCCAGTCTGGCTACAGCGCCCGACCTCGCAACGACATTCGATCGCCTGTTCGAAGCGGCAGCGACCATCGAGATGCCGGCCGCCGCCGCACAGGCACTCTCGACGACACGACAGGCTGAACCCGGGATGTTGCGCGCCATGACGGCCAATGTGCTGGCCGATGCCATCCCGCGCGACAGTCTCGCGCCGCACCTCTTCGTCGCGGCCGGCATTCAGGTTCATGCGGCGCGATGCGCCGCGGCGCTTGATCCATCGACGCTCGTTCCCATCGCGGTCGGGGTATGTCCGGCGTGTGGTGGCCCACCCGGGGTCTCGGTCGTCGTCGGCTTCTCGGGGGCGGAGGGCGCCCGTTATGCGGTTTGCTCCTGTTGCAGCACGTCGTGGAACGAAGTTCGCGTCAAATGCATCGCTTGTGGGTCGACGCAGGGGATCGGGTATCGCGACACCTCCGAACCGGGCACCACGGCGACCGTCAAGGCTGAGGTCTGCGACCATTGTCACAGCTGGATCAAAATTCTTTATCAGAACCAGAATCCGTCGCTGGACCCGGTCGCGGATGATGTCGCGAGCCTCGGGCTCGACATGCTCATGCGTGGGACGGACTATCGCGCCGCCGGATCCAATCCTTTCATGCTCGGCTATTGAACTCATGCCGATCATCCTCCTGTCGTTCAGAGGTCGTTGTCAGGACGACAATGCTCGATAATAGCGCTTTGAGGGCTCTTCCTTCGGTCGATCAGACTTTGAACATACCTGTCATCGTTGAGGCCGTCGGTCGCTTCGGGCGCCGCGCCGTGACGACTGCCGTTCGCAATGTGCTGGACGAGAGACGGCAAGACATACGTGATGGCGGGAGTCTTCCCGCAATAGCCCTCATCACCGCCAGCGTTCTCGATCGTCTTCAGGGTGAGGAGCGATCAAACCTCCGCCCGCTCTTCAATCTCACCGGCACCGTTCTGCACACCAATCTCGGCCGCGCGATCCTGGCCGAAGCGGCGATCTCGGCGGCTGTGGACGCCATGCGCGAGGCGGCAGCGCTTGAATTCGATCTCGACACAGGACGGCGTGGCGAACGGGACGACCATCTGCGCGCGCTCCTGTGCGAACTGACCGGCGCCGAGGACGCCACCGTCGTCAACAACAATGCTGCGGCGGTGCTGATCGCTCTCAACACGCTCGGCGCGGGACGCGAAGCCATCGTGTCGCGCGGCGAGCTGATCGAAATCGGCGGCGCCTTCCGGATGCCGGACATCATGGCGCGCGCGGGCGTCACGCTTGTCGAAGTCGGCACCACCAACCGGACACACGCCAAGGATTACCGAGCGGCGCTGCGGGCCGGGACCGGACTGATCCTCAAGGTGCACCCCTCCAACTACCGGATCGAAGGTTTTACAGCCGAGGTTGGTGGCCGCGACCTCGCCGCCCTGGCCCGTGAGGCGGGCGTGCCGCTCCTGAACGATCTCGGGTCGGGCACGCTGGTCGATCTTTCGATCTACGATCTGGCCAAGGAGCCGACAGTTCGCGAGACGGTGGCAGAAGGTGCCGATCTCGTTACCTTCTCGGGCGACAAGCTGCTCGGCGGCCCGCAGGCGGGTTTCATCGTGGGCCGCAAGGATCTTGTCGCCGCCATCAATCGCAATCCGATGAAGCGGGCGCTGCGTGTCGACAAGATCCGCATCGCGGCGCTCGCCGCGACCCTGAAGCTCTATCGCGATCCCGACCGCCTCGCCGACCGCCTTCCCACGCTTCGCCTTCTCGCCCGCAAGGAGCCCGAGATCGCAGCCGTCGCGCGACGGCTGCAACCGCTTGTGGCGGCATTGCTCGGCCCCACCCGCTCGGTCGAGGTCTGCGCGTGTCGTAGTCAGATCGGCTCGGGCGCGCTGCCGATCGATACCCTGCCGAGTGCCGGACTGCGGCTTCGCGCAGCGGACGGCCATGCTCTGAACCGTCTGGCGGCAGACCTGCGCGCCCTGCCCCGTCCCGTCGTCGGCCACATCAAGGATGACGCGATCGTGTTTGACCTGCGATGCCTTGAAGACGAACCGGCCTTCCTGCAATCTCTAGCGGCATTGCCCCCGAATGGCATGGCTTGACCGGTTTCGCCGTCGGCCGGCGCCCTCGACCGACCCGATGGAGCTGGCGCTCGGAGCGGCCGAGGTCGGTGATCATGCCGCCGCGTTCGCGCTCTGGGAGCCGCTTGCGCTGGCCGGAGTCGCTCGTGCACAAAACAATCTCGGGGCCTGTTTCGCGGAGGGACTTGGGGTAAAGCGCAATCCCGCGCTCGCGCTCAAGTGGCTGACGCTTTCGGCCGAGGCCGGAGATCCGGTCGGGCAGCGCAATTGCGCTGCATTTCACTTTCGCCGCGATGGCATCGAGGCCGACTTCATCCGGGCCGCCGCGCTCTACCGGCAAGCAGCCGAACAAGGCGATGCTCCGGCACAGGACATGCTGAGTTGGATGCTCCTTGAAGGCGACGTCATCCCGGTCGATCCGATCGAGGCGCGGCACTGGGCACGCCTCGCCGCGGATGCCGGTGTGGCTTCCGCCATGACACGGCTCGGCATGCTGTATCACAATGCCCTAGGGGTCGAGCGCAACCCTACCGAGGCCGCAATCTGGTGGAGCAAGGCCGCGCGGCACGGCGATGCGGATGGTCAAGCCATGCTGGGTGCCGCGCATCTGCTCGGCAACGGCGTCGCGAAAGACGGTGTAGGCGCTTTGGTTTGGTTGCTGCGGGCGCAAGCGGGCGGGAGCGCCTTGGCGCAGCCGTTCCTGCCCGCCGCGCGGGCGGGTCTCGACCCGTCCGAGTTCGAGTTGGCGGCGCAGCGCGCGGCGGCACCGCTCACGGACAATCCCTCATGATCGTCGGCACGGCGGGCCACATCGATCATGGCAAGACGGCGCTGGTCAAAGCCTTGACGGGCGTCGATACGGATCGGCTGAAAGAAGAGAAGGCGCGCGGGATCACGATCGATCTCGGCTTCGCCTATCGGCCAATGGCGGAAGGGCGGGTCACGGGCTTCGTCGACGTTCCCGGCCATGAGCGCTTCGTCCACACGATGCTGGCCGGCGCCAGCGGGATCGACGTCGCGCTGCTCGTGGTTGCCGCCGACGATGGCGTGATGCCCCAGACCCGCGAGCATGTCGCCATTCTCGATCTGCTCGGCATCCGACGTGGCATTGTCGCGTTGACCAAGGCCGATCTGGCCGACGAGGCGCGCACGGCTGCCGTCAGAGCTGAAATCACCGGTTTGCTCGAATCTACGGCCTTGTGCGATGCGCCAATCGTGCCGGTGTCCGTTGTCACCGGCGAAGGGATCGCCGACCTGCGAGCTCTACTGGCCGAGGCCGAGCGCACGATCGTCGTGAGGCATGCGGACGGCCGCTTCCGCCTTGCTGTCGACCGGTGTTTCACCCTGACGGGCGCTGGTGTTGTGGTCACCGGGACGGTGTTGTCGGGACGGATCACGGTCGGCGATCGCGTGACCGTCAGCCCCTCGGGGCTCACGGCCCGCGTCCGGTCGCTGCATGCCCAGAACAGGCCAGCCCAACACGGCGTTGCAGGTGAACGTTGCGCGCTCAACCTCGCTGGCGACGCCATTACCAAAGACGCGATCGCGCGCGGCGACGTCGTGCTCGATCCGAAACTCCACGCCCCCAGTGACCGCATTGACGCCGAGTTGTATCTTCTTCCCGCCGAAGCCAAGCCGATTGGCACGTGGTTTCCGGCGCGGCTGCATCAAGCCAGTGCCGAAGTCGGCGCCCGCATCGTACCACTCGGCCCTCCCATACCGCCCGGCGGCACAGGCTGGGTGCAACTCGTCCTCGACCGTCCTGTCGCGGCCGCGGCCGGGGATCGGTTCGTCATCCGTGATGTTTCTGCGCAGCGCACGCTCGGGGGCGGCCGCTTCCTCGACCTTCGCGCGCCCGCACGTAAGCGCCGCACGGCCGAGCGTCTGGCGCAACTGAGTGCGCTCGCTCGCCCGCATCCAGTAGAGGCATTCGCCGAGCTTCTTCGACAGCCGCCCTTCTTGGTCGACCTGAGCGACTTTGCCCGGGATCACGCGCTGTCGATCGGCCAGACGACGGAACTTGAACACGCCACAAAGGCGATCGTCTTGCCATCCAACGAGAATCGACTCGCACTTGCGCCGGACTCTTGGGCGAGGTTGATCCGGAACATCGAAGCCGAACTTTCGCGTTTCCATGTCGAAAGCGCAGAATTGCAGGGTGTGGGACGCGAAAGGCTGCGCCTCTCGGTCGAGCCACGGCTCCCGGTGGCGGCCTTCGTTGCGGTGCTGCAGGCAGAAGCGGAGGCCGGGCACCTTGTGCTGGAAGGCGCCTTCGTGCGCCTGTCCGGGCACGAGGTGCGCCTGAGCGCTGCCGACGAAGCGACTTGGGCGGCGATTTCGCCGAGGCTTGGGACCGGGGGCCGGTTCCGGCCCCCAAGGGTCCGCGACCTTGCAGGGGAACTCGGCAGCCCAGAAACCGAGGTGCGTCGCATCCTCAAGCTCTGCGCGCGACTGGGCCGTGTGGATCAGATCGCCCATGACCACTTCTTCGCGCGCTCGACCACGGCCGAGATGGTGGCGCTGGCCTGCGACGTTGCGACACAAGCTCCAAAAGGGGAATTCACCGCCGCCCAGTTTCGTGACCGGATGGACAATGGCCGCAAGGTCGCAATCCAAATCCTCGACTTCTTCGACCGGCATGGAGTGACCTTGCGGCGCGGCGACCTGCGCCGTATCAATCCGCACCGTCTCGATCTGTTCGTCCCGCAGCTCCAGCCAACAGCGACAGACAGCCCGCAGGGAAGAGAATCGTCTCCGGTGGGGCGTCCGGACTTCAAATCCGGGTGGGGCAGCGAGACTGTCCCGGGTGGGTTCGACTCCCATTCTCTTCCGCCAGGGGTTGAACGGGAATGAGCGGGGCAATCCACACCGACTTCGACGAATGGATGGTCGAGACTTTCGCGTCGACGGGCCCATTCACGATGCTGTTCGTGCTCGTCCATATCGGCGACGCGAACATCGACATTCTGCGCTCCGCCTATCTGCACGTGATTGGCGACGAGACGCGCTGGCCCGCTATGATGGATCTGTTTGCCAGTGCGAAGGTCGATTGGTCAGCCGCGGCTTTCTTCCAGGCGGACCGCGAAGGATTGGTGCGCGACGCGGAGGCTCAACGCCGCCTTGCCGCCCTTGTGCGCAAGCTCCATGAGGACCGCCTGCTGATTAAGAACGGAGAGTTCTTCAACCGCGAAGGCCTGCGTCTTTCGCTGGATGTGATGAAGCCGCATTGAACAGCCAGGCTTGCGGAAGCCGCTGATCGTGTAGAGCCTTCGAGACCTGAACAGTCGGCTTGACCCGTCCAACGATTGGTCCTTCTATTCTCTCCGTCGACACTGCCCGAACGAGGTGGGCGACATAAGGAAACGTCGGGAACGACGACGTCTTCGACGTCTCGGTCCGACCTGTATCGAGGGGCGTACCCGGCTGCGTGATGGTCGATATGCGACTGCACCGGGATGCGCGCCCTCGCCGGAGGGGGAATGAGCACCGCTCTCGCTGTGCGCCACGGTCAATTCGGCCGGGCTGCGCTTTATCAGTTGAACAAAGCCTTCTTGATGCACGCACATCGAGAGGCTCATCTTACATTCTATGTGCGAGGCAAGTCGGCCAGGATCACGGTCTCAGAGCTGCCCATCGGGCTTGACGATCTGACGGGCGTCGCGGTCGACCCATGGCAGCCGCACAGCTACGATCCCGGCGACGCCTACGAGAGCACGGTCGCGCTCGTACTTTATTTGAAGCCGCAATGGACATCCGACGAGGGTGTGGGCGGTCGTGGCGGCCTTCGCTTCGGCCGATCGACGCTTGAGATGACACCAGGGCTCCATCGGCTCGTCGACCGCATCGTTGCTCTGCTGCTTGGCGAGGGCGCATCCGGCGGCTTTGATCGGCACCTTTGTGACCTCGCCTGCGCCTGTTACGAACAGAGTTGGGAAGACCGACGTGCGCCGACGGCCGCCGATCGCTCGAGTCTCTACCGCGACTTTCGCATCCGCAATTCCATCCGCCTGATGCAGGCGCGCATCGCCGACGAACTCGCGATCGACACGATCGCGCGCGATGCCGGCCTCTCGCGCCCCCACTTCTACAAGCTGTTTCGGCAACACGTCGGTCTCACCCCGAACATTTACCTGAACACCTTACGCATGGAGGCTGCGATTGACCGTCTCACCGGCACTGCCGACCCGGTGACCGTGATCGGGCTTGACCTCGGTTTCGCATCTCAGGCGAGTTTCACGCGGTTCTTCACCACGAACGTCGGCGTCCCTCCGAGCGATTACCGCCGCGTCGCATGCCGCCTCGCTTGAGCGCGCGGCAGCGCGCTCGCCCGGCATGCGGCAAGATGATCGGCGCCGGACGATGGGAGAAGACTTTGAGGTACGCGGCCCTGCAATTCCCGTTCTAGTCTCGTGCCAACGCGGTCCGTAGAGACCCGACGGGACGAAACGACCGGAACCTCATGCGGACTTTAGTACGCCTTCACTCAGCACTGGACGACATCGACGCCTATGAGCGAGGGCGTGACGCATGAGTGCATTTGCGTCGCGGCACCCCATTTGGTCACTCATCGTTTTTGTCGCGGCGGCAGCCTTGCTGTGGGCCATTTTCGCGGCATGGCCGCCCGGCATGGTGGCTTGGGCCGGATCCAAGAAGATTTTCCTGAACGCCTTCTTCAACGGCATCACGCTCGGCGGGCTCTACTTTCTCGTCGCGAGCGGGTTCACGCTGATCTTCGGCCTCATGCGCAATGTCAACCTGGCGCATGGCTCGCTCTACATGCTCGGCGGCTACGTCGGCTATGAAGTCTCGGCGCTGACGGGCTATTGGCTCCTGAGCTTCGTCGCCGCCTTCATCGTCGTGGGCGCGCTCGGCGTCCTGCTTCAGCTTTTCGTCTTCCAGCGCATGGAGGGGCAGGATCTCCGCCAGACGCTCGTGACGATCGGCATCTCGATCGTGTTGGCCGATCTGATGCTCTGGATCTGGGGCGGCAATTTCTATCAGATCCTGGCACCCGGCTGGCTGTCCGGGCCGGTGAAGCTGCCGCTCGTGACGGCCGTTAAAAGCAATGGCGAGGCCGTCTACCTGACGTATCCTGTCGTCCGTCTCGCGGTGTTCGGCGCGGCCGTCGTGCTCGGCGTGGCGGTGTGGCTGGCTCTCAACAAAACCAGGATCGGGATGCTGATCCGGGCCGGGGTCGACGACCGCGACATGCTGTCGGCCACGGGCGTGAGAATCCAGCGCGTTTTCATCCTCGTGTTCGCGTTCGGTGCGGGGCTCGCGGGCGTGGCCGGCGTCGTCGGGGGCACATTCCAGTCGATCGCACCGGGCGAGGACATCCGTTTCCTGCTGGCCTCGCTGGTGGTGGTCATTGTGGGCGGGATGGGATCGATCCCGGGCGCTGCTCTCGGAGCCCTGATCATCGGCCTCTCGGAGCAACTCGGCTCCGTCTATTTTCCGACCTACGCGGTCGTTCTCACCTTCCTGATCATGGTCGTGGTGCTGGCGTTCCGGCCACAGGGCCTATTGGCGAGCGGGCGCACGTGATGCGCCGGGACGATGCCCGACGGCTCGACAGGTCAGGCGGCCAGCCCAAGTCCGGGGCTCGATCGGCATGACGGCGGTCTCGGCCAAGTCACCGCGCCTGACTGCAACGACCCAGGCGCCCGCGCGTCCTGCCACCGGCGAGATCCCGGGACTTTATTGGGTCGTCGGCGCCCTGCTGGTTCTCGCCCCCTTGTTCTGTTCCCATTTCGTCCTCCTCCAGATCCTCGGCTGGGCCATGATCCTCGGCATGATCGCGCTGAGCCTCATGTTCCTGGCGGGCTATGGCGGCATGGTCAGTCTCGTGCAGCTGACGATTGCCGGAATAGCCGGCTATCTCACCGCGATCCTGGGCACGAGTGCGGTCAGCGGTATCAGCCTGAACTGGCCCTGGTGGCTCGCGGTGCCCGTGGCCATGCTGGTGGCGGTCGTGTTCGGCACGCTCGTGGGTGCGCTCGCGGTGCGGACAGCCGGCATCTACACGATCATGATTACGCTCGCGATCGCCGCCGCCTTCTTCTACTTCGTCCAGCAGAACTATGCGGTCTTCAACGGCTTCACCGGCTTCAACAACCTGATCCCGCCCGTGTTCCTGGGGGTCGACTGGCACAACCCCATCGCGTTCTACTACCTGATCCTGAGCTGCGCGGCCTTGGCCTATCTGGCGGTTCTCTACGTGGCACGCACTCCGTTCGGCTTGGCCCTTCAGGGTGTGCGGGACAATGCCCGGCGGATGGCCGCTCTCGGGTTCAGCGTCACGGCCCATCGGATCGCGGCCTACAGCGTCGCGAGCCTGATCGCGGCTGTGGCCGGCGTGCTCCTGGTCTGGTTGAACGCGCAGGTGTCGCCGGGAACCGTCGCCGTGGGACCAGCTATCGATATCCTGATCATCGCGGTCGTGGGTGGTATCGGCCACCCGATCGGCGCCTTCATCGGAGCCCTGATCTATGTGATCCTGCGAACCTTCGCACTCGACGCGCTGGTCGCGGTGGGCTTGTCGGGCGAGCGGTTCCAACTGCTGATCGGGCTGGGTTTCCTCATCATCGTGTTCGGGTCGCCCGATGGGCTGCTCGGGCTTTGGACGAAACTGCAGAATCGGTCGCAGCGCGGCATTCTTCCCGACAGGGAGGTGTCACGATGAGCGCCGTCGCAACCCGCTCGATTGCCGAGCGCCTGTCCTCGGCCGGCACCGCCAATGCGTTGGAACTGCGTGGGGTCACCAAGCTGTTTGGCGCTCTGGCGGCGCTCACCGACATCTCGCTTTCGGTCAGCCCAGGCGAGCGGCGCGCGGTGTTGGGCTCGAACGGCGCCGGCAAGACGACGCTGTTCAACTGCATCACCGGCGATTTTCTCCCGACCTCGGGCACCATCCGGCTGTTCGGCGAGGATGTGACGCGCTTCCCAGCCCATGAGCGGATCCGGCGCGGCCTTCGTCGTACCTACCAGATCTCGCAGCTGTTCCCCGGCCTCTCGGTGCTCGACAACGTGTATCTCGCATGCTGCGGCGTGTCGCGAAGCCGATTTTCCTTCATACGACCGAGGCGCGACGATGCGCTGCTGGCCACGGCCGAGCAACTGACCGAAGCCGTGCACCTGCGCGACGTCAGGGACATCAAGGTCGCGGTCCTGTCCTACGGACAGCAGCGTCAGCTGGAGATCGCGCTCGCGCTCGCGGGCGCGCCGCGCTTTGTGCTTTTCGACGAGCCGGCCGCAGGATTATCGCCGACCGAGAGGCGCGAACTCGTCGAAATCCTCACGAACCTGCCCGGCCACATGGGCTTCATCATCATCGAACATGACATGGATGTCGCGCTGCGGGTCGCGGAGCGCGTGACGATGATGCACAACGGCCGCATCTTCAAGGAAGGGCTGCCCGAAGAGATCGAGGCCGATCCCGAGGTGCAGGCGCTCTATCTCGGAGGCGGTCATGCCTGATCGCAGCCGCATGAGGTCAGTGGCCGGATCTCCGCCGACGAAGGGCAACGCGCGGGCGCCCGTCCTCGAAATCCGCAACCTCCACGTCCATTACGGCGCCTCGCATGCGGTGCAGGGCGTCGACCTTACGCTGCATGGCGGCGTCCTGTCGGTCGTCGGCCGCAACGGCATGGGCAAGACCACGCTCTGCAAGGCGATCATGGGGCTCGTTCCGGCGTCGGGAGGCTCCATTCGCTTCGCCGGCCGGGAATTGCGCGGGCTTGCGCCGGCCGACGTGGCCCGGCTCGGGGTCGGCTACGTTCCGCAGGGCCGTCGGCTGTGGCGCTCTCTCACGGTCGACGAACACCTGCGGCTGGTCTCGACCAAAGGCGGCGCCTGGACGATCGAGCGGATCTACGCGACGTTTCCGCGGCTGGCGGAACGCAAGACCAACGGCGGCGGCCAGTTGTCCGGCGGCGAGCAGCAGATGCTGGCGATCTCGCGTGCCCTTCTGCTCAACCCCCGTCTCCTCGTCATGGACGAGCCGACCGAGGGCCTCGCCCCTGTCATCGTCACCCAGGTCGAGGCGATGCTGACACGGCTCGGCCAGGAGGGCGACATCGATGTCCTCGTGATCGAGCAGAATATCGGGGTCGCGACCGCGGTCGCGGACCGCGTCGCCATCATGGTCAACGGCCGGATCAATCGCGAGGCCGATGCGGCCGAACTCGCGGGTGATCGCGACCTGCAGCAGCGTCTTCTCGGCGTCGGCCGCCACGCGCACGACGAAACACCTGGATCGGAAGCGCTAGCCGGACCGCAAATCGCGGCCGCACCGGTAGGTCCGCGCAAGATTTATATGTCGAACCCCGTTCCGCCGAACCGCTGGTCGCAACCAGTGCCGGTCCGGCTGCTTGAGCAATCCGCCCGCACGATTTCGAGCCTTTCCCCTATGGCGGGAGAAGCCGGCGAACTTCGGCCTGCCGTCTCCATGGGCGAAGGTGCGGTGATCGTGGCCGGAACGCTCGATACGAAGGGGCCGGAGCTCCGGTTCCTCCGCGACCTCCTGAAAGCGCAGGGCCTGGGGGTGCGGCTCGCCGACCTATCGACGTCGGGCGCCCAAACGGGTGCCGATATCCCGGCGCATCAGATTGCCGCCTATCATCCGCGCGGACCGAGCGGCGTCTTCACCGGCGATCGTGGCTCGTCCATCGCGGGCATGACGGTCGCCTTCGAAGCATGGATGCGCAGACAGCGCATCGGCGGGATCATCGGGGCCGGGGGATCCGGCAACACGGCCATGATCGCGCCGGCCATGCGGTCGCTGCCCATCGGGGTTCCCAAGGTGATGATCTCGACTGTCGCGTCGGGCGACGTTCGGGCCTACGTGGGTGCCAGCGACATCTTGATGATGCATGCGGTTGCCGACGTGCAGGGGCTGAACCCGATCACCCGTATGGTGCTGTCGAACGGCGCCCATGCGCTCGCCGGCATGGTGCGTGGCCGCAGGGAAGGCGCGGCCGAGGCCAAACCGGTCGACAAGCCTGCGATCGGCATCACCATGTTCGGGGTCACCACGCCCTGCGTGCAAGTGATCGCCAAGGCCCTGGAAACCGAGGCCGACTGCCTGGTGTTCCACGCCACAGGCATCGGCGGGCAATCGATGGAAGCGTTGGTCGAGGCCGGGCTGATCGGATCCGTGATCGACATCACGACCACGGAGGTGTGCGACTTCCTGTTCGGCGGCGTCTTTCCGGCGACGGCCGATCGGTTCGGCGCCGTCATTCGTCGCCGCGTGCCCTATGTGGGTTCGGTCGGCGCCCTAGACATGGTGAACTTCGGAGCCCGCGAGACGGTGCCAGAGCGCTACAGAGGCCGGCTGTTCTACGAGCACAATCCGCAGGTCACGCTGATGCGGACCACCGCCGAGGAAAACGCCGAGATGGGTCGCTGGATCGGCGAGAAGCTGAACCAGATGGAAGGTCCGGTGCGGTTCCTGCTCCCGCTCGGAGGCGTGTCGATCATCGATCGTCCTGGCGAAATTTTCTACGATCCGGCGGCCGATGCGGCGTTGTTCGATGCCCTGGAGAAGACCGTCCGGGTCACGGCCGCCCGCCAGCTCATCCGCTCGCCGCACGCCATCAACGATCCGGCCTTTGCGGCCGAGGCGGTGGCCGCCCATCGCGCGATTACGGCCAAGTCGCGGGCACAGAAGCGACAGGGGGCGCGCTGACCATGCCAGCCATTTCACGTCACGCCATCCTCGAACGCTTCCACGCCATGAGGGCGCGCGGCGAGCCGATCGTGGGCGGCGGCGCCGGCACGGGCTTGTCGGCCAAATGCGAGGAAGCCGGCGGCATCGACCTTATCGTGATCTACAATTCCGGCCGCTACCGCATGGCGGGGCGGGGCTCGCTGGCCGGGCTCCTGGCCTATGGTGACGCCAATGCCATTGTGGTCGACATGGCGTGCGAGGTGCTGCCCATCGTCAAGCACACCCCGGTGCTGGCGGGTGTCAACGGCACCGACCCGTTCCGCGACATGGATGTCTTTCTGCCCGAGCTGAAACGCCTCGGTTTCTCAGGCGTGCAGAATTTTCCGACCGTCGGGCTCATCGACGGCACCTTCCGGGCCAATCTCGAAGAAACCGGAATGTCCTACAGCCTCGAAGTCGAGATGATCCGCAAGGCGCGGGCGCTCGACCTGCTGACGACGCCCTACGTGTTCTGCGAGGCGGATGCGACCGCAATGGCGGAAGCCGGAGCGGACATCATCGTGTGCCACCTCGGACTGACGACCGGAGGAAGCATCGGGGCGCAGACGGCGCTGAAGCTCGAAGACTGTCCGACGCTTGTCGACCGCTGGTCCGCCGCCGCCCTCAGGGTCAACCCGGACGCGTTGATCCTGGTCCATGGCGGGCCCGTGGCCATGCCGGAGGATGCCCGCTTCGTGCTGCGGAACACCAAGCACTGTCATGGCTTCTACGGCGCGTCCTCCATGGAGCGACTGCCGGTGGAAGCTGCACTGACCGATCAGACCCGCGCCTTCAAGGCGATCGGCCGGACAGGGGGTGGCGCATGATGTCCTCGGTAATCGGTGAGAACCTGGGCGCGATCCCTTCTCCCCTTGCGGGAGTAGGTCCCGCGCAGCGGGGGACGAGGGGTAAGCGCCGCAGGCGCTTCGCGCCTTCCCCCTCATTCGCCCCTTCGGGGCACCTTCTCCCGCAAGGGGAGAAGGACACCCGAGACCGCTCGTTCCATCGCCAGACACCCCTGACATCGCGCATCGTGAGGAATTCCCAATGACCGGGCAGATCATCGGACAGTTGATCCTGTGGTTGATCCTTGCGGTCGTCCTGATCGCGATCGTCTACTACGTGATGAACTGGCTTTACCGCCGCTCCACCAAGGAAATCGCCTTCGTCCGAACCGGGTTGTTCGGTGAGAAGGTCGTGATCGACGGTGGTGCCTTCGTGTGGCCGATCATCCACGACATCACGCCCGTCAACATGCACACGCTGCCGCTCGAGGTGGTGAGGGCCCGCGAAGGCGCCCTCATCAGTCGCGATCGCATGCGGGTGGACGTGCAGGCCGAGTTTTATGTTCGGGTGCGGGCCACGCGGGAAGCGGTTTCGCTTGCGGCCTCGACGCTCGGCCGCCGGACCCTGGAGGCTGAGAATCTTCGAGGATTGCTGATCGGCAAGTTCGAGTCGGCCCTGCGTGCGGTCGCGGCAGAAATGACCATGGACGAGATGCATCAGGCACCGAACCTGTTCGTCGAACAGGTTCGCGCCATGGCGCAGCTTGGATTGTCCCAAAATGGTCTCGAACTCGAATCCGTGGCGATCCTGGACATCGACCAGGCCGGGCTCGAATACTTCAATCCTTCGAACCGTTTTGATGCGGAAGGCCTGACCCAGCTCATCCAGACCATCGAGTCGCGCCGCAAGCTCCGCAACGACATCGAGCAGGATTCGGTGATCCAGATCCGCGCCCGGAACCTGGAGGCCGAACGGCAGGCGCTCGACATCGAGCGGGAAAGCGAACACGCTCGCCTGGGGCAGGAACGTGAGATCGAGTTCCGCCGTGCGCAGCAACGCGCCGAACTCGCCCGCGAACGCGCCGAACGCGATACCGAAGCGGAGCAGGCCCAGTTCATCGCCCGCGAAAGCATCGAACGCGCCCGCATCGCCAACGACTATGCGATCGCCCAGGCCCGCATCCAGTCCGAACGTGACATCCGCCAGCGCGAGCTTGATCGCCAGCAGGTTGTCGAAACTGCGGAAATCGGGCTCCGCGAGCAGATCGAGCGCGCCCGTATCCTGCAGGAACGCGCGGTGCTGGAAGCGCGCATCGAAAACGAGAGAGAAACCGAGGCTCTGCAGATCGAGCGTCAGCGGGTGCTTCAGGCTGCAGAGATCGCAGCGACCCAATCGACAGAACGGGCGCGGATCGACCAAGAACGGGCCGTGATCGAGGCGCGGATCACCCGGGACCTCGAGACCCGCTCGCAGGAGATCGAACGCCAGCGCAGTCTTGACCGGGCTGAAATCGCGGCGCGAGAGGGCACCGAGCGCGCGCGGATCGAGCAGGACCGCGCCCTGGCCGAGGCCCGCATCGCCAGCGAGGAGACGACGCGCCGTCGTGAAATCGAGCGTAATGCGGCCGTGGAGGCGGCGGAGATCGCCGCACGCGAAGGCACCGAGAGGCTGCGCATCGTCCAGGCTGCCCAGGTCGATGAGGAGCGCATCCAGTCCGACCTTCGCACCCGGGGCCTTGAAATCGAACGGCAGCGCGCGCTGGAGGAGGCCGAGATCACGGCGCGGCAAGCGACCGAAGCCACGCGCATCGCCCGTGAGAAGCAGGTTGCAGCGGAGCGGATCGCTTCGGACCAGGCGACTCGGCAGCTTGAGATCGAACGCGAGCGCATGCTGGAGGAAGCCGATATCGCGGCCCGCGAGTCGACTTCGGCCGCAAGGGTCGCGCAGGAGGAGAGGGTGCGCTCGCTGGAGATCGCCCGGAATCGCGCGATCGACGAGGCCGAGATCGTGGCGCGCGAGGCCGTCGAAGCTGCCCGCATCGCGCAAACCGCCCGCATCGAGGTTGAACGCATCACCCGCCAGGAAGAGACGGTGCTGCGCGATGTCGCGTCACGCGAAACCACCGAGTCGGCTCGGATCGCGCAGGAAGCCAAGATCAACGTCGGCCGCATCGACTCCGAGCAGGAGGTCCGGGGTCGCGAGATCGCCCGCAGCGAAGCCATCGAGGCGGCCGACCTCAAGCGCCGCGAGGCCGTCGAGCGGCAGCGTATCGAGGTCGAACTCCTTCTTGAGCAGCACCGCATCGGATCGCAGCAGGAACGCGAGATCATCGACATCACCCGCAAGCGCATGGTCGAGGAGGCCGAGGAAGCCCGCGTCATCGAACTCGCGGCTCGCCGCGCCGAGCGTGTGGAAGCCGACGCGCGGGTGCGTCAGGCGGAGATCACGGCGAAACGCGATATCGAGGCGACCGACGTTGGCCGCGAGCGGGCGCTTGATGCGGCGCGGCTGGAACGCCGCCGTTCGACCGAGCAATTGGAAATCGCCCGCGTGCAGGCATTGCGGGAAGCCGAGATCGCATCCCACGAAGAGATCGAGAGGGCCCGCATCGTGTCGGAGCGCGGGCTTGACGAAGCCCGCATCACCCACGAGCGTGACCGTCGCAAGCTCGAAATCGACCGGGAGCGGGTCGTCGATCTCGCCTCGATGCAGAAAGCCATCGCACTCTATCAGGCGTCGCTCGAAGAGTCGGCCGCCCGTGCAGCCGCCGATACGGCCCGTGCCCGGGCCGCCGAAGCCGAGGAAAAGATCAAGACGGCACGCGAGACCGAGGAGGTGCACCGTCGACGCACCGTCGACGTGGTGACGGCCGAGATCGCTGCCGAGCGCGAACGCATCATGGCAGACGCGGAGCGCGTGCGTCGCGCGGTCGAGGCGGAAGCCCAGCGGCTGGTCAACGAAGCCGAGAACGTGCTCACCGAGCCGGCGCGCGCCTCTCTGTTCAAGCGCAAGCTGCTCGACAAGGTCGAGGGGATCGTCGCGGCCTCGGTCAAGCCGATGGAAAAGATCAACGACATCCGCATCATGCACCTGGACGGCATTGGGGGCGGCGGGGGCGGCAGTGGCCGCAGCGCGACAGACGAGGTGATCGACTCGGCGCTCCGCTACCGCGTGCAGGCGCCCCTGGTCGACAGCCTCCTGGCCGATCTCGGCATCGAAGGGGGTGCCCTGTCCAAGATGGGCGGGCTGATCCGCGAAGCGAGCGATCTCCAGCGCATCGCCAAGGACACGAAGAGCGGCTCGGGCGGTGGATCCAAGCCCGCCGCGCCAGTGGAGTGAGGGCGATGAGAGCGTTTCAGGTCGGTCCGACAGGCTGTGCGCGTCTTCCTTCTCCCCTTGCGGGAGAAGGTGCCCCGCAGGGGCCGATGAGGGGCAAGCATCGAAGGCGCTTCGCGCCTCACCCCTTATCTCTCCGCTGGCGACCCCAACAAGCGTTGCTTGCCGGGGGCCCTGGCCAGCTCCGACCGGCTTCGCCGGACCTTCTCCCGCAATGGGAGAAGGGGACGGCGGCCGTTGTCTCTTGCGAGGACACAATCTGATGGCCCGCGTCTTCATCTCCACCGTCATCAGTGCGCCGACCGCAAAAGTCTGGGAGCGGGTCCGCGACTTCAACGGTATGCCTAAGTGGCACCCCGGCATTCGGGAGAGCCGCATCGAGAACGGCGCGCCCTCGGACCAGATCGGCTGCGTGCGCGACTTCCGGCTGCAGAATGGCGACCGCATCCGGGAAAAACTGCTCGGGCTGTCCGACTACGACTTCTTCTGCACCTATACGATTCTCGAAAGCCCGATGCCGCTCACCGACTACATCGCGACCCTCCGCTTGACCCCGATCACGGATGGCGACCGGACTTTCGTCGAATGGACCGCCGAGTTCGCCTGCGCACCTGAAGTCGAGGAGGGCCTCGTCACCGGCATCGGCACCAATGTGTTCCAGGGCGGCTTCGACTCCCTCAAACGCCATTTTCCGGGGCGGTGAGGATGCGCATCGTCGGTCAAACTAAGAGCGGCAGCTTACCCTCTCCCCATGTGGGAGAAGGTCCCGCGCAGCGGGGGATGAGGGGTAAGGCGCGAAGCGCCTTTTCGGCAATGTCAGAATGGAAGGCCCGCACGCGCCAAGATCGTGTCGGTGACGCCGGTCGGATTTTGCCAAACTTCGTGGTTCCAGAACCGCAGCACCTTGAACCCCTGCTTATCGATCCAAGCGTCCCTGGTCTGATCATAAGCATTGTCCGCGTGGCCCGAGCCGTCGCACTCGACGATGAGCCTGCGGTCAAAGCAGAGGAAGTCGACGATATACGGCCCAAGTGGCACCTGCCGACGCCATTTCATCGAACTCAAGTGGCGTCCGCGGAGTATCATCCAGAGTTTCGCTTCGGTGTCGGTGCTTCGGGCGCGCAGAGATCGGGAAAGCTTTGTGCGCCGTCGTATGAGCGTCATGGAGTTGTGGATCCGACATGCCATAATCTTGGTAAGCTTAAGCGCTACTTTTTGTGCCACCTAGCCCTCTCGGCTGCGGGTTGTGCCTCGAAAAGCGCTTCGCGCTTTACCCCTCAACCGGCGCTTCGCGCCACCTTCTCCCGCAAGGGGAGAAGGGACCTCCTGGCCATCCGAATTGTCGAGGACCACCCATGGTGAAAATCGACAAGAGCACCGTGGTCGACGCGCCGGTCGAGCAGGTGTGGGCGGTGCTGCGGGACTTCAATCTGCACGACAAATACCATCCGGCCGTGGCGAACAGCCAGATCGAGCGGGGGCTGCCGTCCGACAAAGTGGGCTGCGTGCGCCGCTTCCATCTCCAGGACGGCTCCGAGCTGCGGGAACTGCTGCTGACCTTGTCGGACGCCGACATGAGCTTCAGCTATTGCCTCCTCGATACGCCGGTGCCGCTGCTCAACTATGTGGCGCACAACCGGCTGATCCCGATCACCGACGGCGATCGAACGTTCTGGCATTGGCACTGCCGGTTCGACACGCCGCCCGGCCAGGAACAGGCGCTGTTCGAGGCGATCTCGACGGACATCTACGACGCAGGCTTCCGGGCGGTGCGCGCCTATCTCGGCCTGCCGGCGACGATCGAAGGAGTGTCCTGATGCCGGTAAGCGTAAAGACTTACGCAGGAGTCGAAGAGGCGGCGCGTGCTCTCTCAGCCAGCCGTTCAGCCAGGTTCTTCGGCGGCGGCACGTTGGTCATGCGAGCGTTGAACGAGGGGACGCAGGCCTTCGATACTGTGATCCGCGTCACGGATCCGGCGCTGAGGCAGGTCAAGCCCGAGGGCGATCGTTTGACGATCGGAGCTGGCGTCACCATGGCGGCAGTTCTGGCCAACCGCGATCTCGCCTTTCTGCATCCTGTGGCGCGCTCGATCGGCGGTCCGGCCGTGCGCACCATGGCGACGATCGGAGGCAATCTATTTGCCGCCTGCCCCTATGGTGATTTCACGGTCGCGCTTCTGGCGCTCGACGGTGCGGTCACCATCGCAGGCGGGGGCCGAGCGCTGAATCTCGACGATTTCCTCAAGGTGCGGGATCGGGAACCACGTGTGATCGTCACGTCGGTGACGATCACACGGCCGCGCGACGCGCAAGCGTTCCGGTTCCACAAGGTCAGCCGGATCAAGCCGAAAGGCATCTCGGTGCTGTCGATCGCGGCGCACCTGCCGCAATCCGGCGGGCGGGTCAACAATGCGCGCGTGGCTTATGGCGCCATGGGGCCGACGCCGCTTCGCGTCACGGGTGTCGAGCGGGCCCTGGAGGGCCGGAGCCTTGACGCGAGCGGCATCGCGCCCGCGCTGGCGGCCGCGACGGAACGGCTAGATCCACCGACCGACGCTCTCGCCTCGAGCTGGTATCGGCGGGAAGTCGCGCCCGTGCATCTTCGGCGTCTGCTGCTCAATCAGGCGGGGTGAGCAGCATGGCACGCACACCCATCGAGTTCCGCCACAATGGGCGTGACCAGGCAATTTTCGTCGAGGAGGGTTCGAACCTCCTCGACGTGCTACGGCGCGGGGTCGGGGACTTCGCCCCGAAATACGGCTGTGGCCAGGGGACCTGCGGCTGCTGCACGGTGCTGGTCGACGGCGAGCCGCACCTCTCCTGTTTGACACTCGCAGAGACGGTCGCGGGGCGCTCGATCGAGACCACCTCCGGGCTTGGCAAGGGCGTCGAACTACATCCGTTGCAGCAAGCCTTTATGGACAATTTCGCGGCCCAGTGCGGCTACTGCACCCCCGGCATGTTGATGGCCGCGAAAAGCCTGCTCGACCATAATCCAAGCCCCTCGCGGCAGGAGGTCGTGGAGGCGATCGCCGGCAACATCTGCCGCTGCACCGGCTACGAGCCGATCATTGCGGCCGTGCTCGACGCCTCGTCGCGGATGAGCGGGCGGAGGTCGGCATGAGGGGCGGCATAGACAGGCGAGGCGCTGGCTACCCTCCTTCTCCCCTTGCGGGAGAAGGTCCGGCGAAGCCGAGGATGAGGGGTAAGCGCCAAAGGCGCGTCGCGCCTCACCACTCATCCGCCCTGTCGGGCACCTTCTCCCGCAAGGGGAGAAGTGGTGCGCCGATGCACTCGTCACACCCGCAACGGTCCTTGTTGAGGAGCCGCGCATGATCGAGTTCCGCAAGGACCTGTTCCGCGATGAGCGGGACGACAACCTGAACGAGATCGGCAAGCCGACCCAGCGGCAGGACATGGTGGGCCATGTCACCGGCCGCTCGCCGTTCTACGACGACCATGCCTTCGAGGGTTTGCTGCATCTGCGCTGTCTGCGCAGCCCGCATCATCATGCCCGTCTCCGCTCGATCGAGGTGCGGGATGCCGAGCGGTCTCCCGGCGTGCATCGCGTGATCCTCGCCAAGGACGTGCCGCACAATCTCAACACGTTGCTGAGCCTGATGGGGTTCGGGCTCGACGACGAGCCGCTGATCTCGGGTGGAAAGGTCAGCTACAAGGGCGAGCCGGTCGCCGCCGTCGTCGCGGAGAGCGAGCGGGCCGCCTATGACGCGATCGCGAAGATCCGCGTCAGCTGGGAGGTGCTGCCGCACGTCCTCGATGTCGAGGACGCCCTGAAGCCCGGCGCCGTGACGGTGAACGACACCTATCCCGGCAATACGTTCACGTATCACGACAAATACGACCATCAGAAGCTGCGTTTCGGCGATGTCGAGGCGGCCTTCCGTCAGGCTGATCGAGTCATCGAAGGCCGCTATCAGATGTCGCCGATCGAGCAGGCGCCGACCGAGACCTGCGGCGCGATCGCGGCGCAGGAGAACAACGGCCGTTTTGTCTGCTACACCTCGACCCAGGCGCTGTTCTTCTCACTCGGCACGGCTGCCAAACTGCTGAACGTGCCCTCGAACCGGCTGCACTTTATCGGCGGCACGGTGGGGGGCGGCTTCGGCGGCAAGGTCGACAGTCTGCACGAGCCGATGGCGATCCTCGGCTGCATGCTCACGGGCCGGCCGGTCAAATACATGTTCGACCGCGCCGAGGAGATGCAGGTCGGTGCGCCGCGCGGCGCGGAGCGCTGGTACCTGAAAGACGCCGTCGGCCGCGACGGTCGCATTCTCGGGCGACAGCTCACGGGCTATTTCGACGCCGGCGCCTACACGCGCCTGTCGAGTTACGCCATCCACAAGAGCACCGGGCATCTGCCCGGCCCCTACACAATCCCCAATGTCAAGTCGGACGTCTACTGCGTCTTCACCAACCGCACGCCGTCGACGGCCATGCGAGGATTCGGCATCACGGGCGTCGATTTCGCCATCGAGTCGCATATGGATGTGGTGGCGCACGAGATCGGCATGAACCCGATCGAGTTCCGAATCCTCAACGCCTACCGCGACGGCGACATGAAGGCGCATCGGCGCGTCGCGAAGAACACCGCCCTGATCGAATGCTGCCAAGTGGTTTCGGAGAAGGCGAACTGGCCGATCCGCGACGATTTCCGCCGCATGGCCTCGAGCGAGGGCGGTGGGGTCGGCGAAGCAGGGCGGGTGCCGAACTACACGGCAACGGATCAGAACGGGCTTGTCGACACCCGGAACCGCGGCATCAAGCGCCGGCCCGGCGATCCCGAACGGCCGTTCTCGATGCCGGGCACCATCCCGCCCAGGGCCGAGCCGGCACGCCAGCCGACCCCAGCGCCGACCTATGCCGGAGGAGGCCCCCTCCCCGGCTTCGCGCCGACGCCCGGGACGGGAGTCCGCTCCGAGCCGCGGCCGAGTTACGCGCCCTCTACGACCTACAGCCCGCAGCCGGTAGCGCCGGCCGCCTCGGTCGCTTCAACGCAGCCCACTCCAGCGTCATCAGCCCCGCCTACCCCCAACCGCACTGGCCCGAATCGCTTCTCGTCCTCGGTTTCGGGGCTGCGACGACGATGAGCGTCGCGATGCCGAACGGCGCGCGCTGCCGGGCCACCCCTTTTCCCCTTGCGGGAGAAGGTCCCGCGAAGCGGGGGATGATGGGTAAGGCCCGAAGCGCCTGTGGCGCGTACTCCTCATCCGCACTGCGCTGGCCACCGCGCCCAGCCTCGCAGGGCGTGGACCCTGGCCAGCTCCGCCCTTTGTGCCACCTTCTCCCGCAAGGGGAGAAGGATTGCACCGACCGTCTTCACTTCCGGACCGGAGTCTGCCCATGACCCTCCACCCCGGCCGCGGCTTTGCGGCCATCAACTATCCCATCGGCATGAACCTCGGCGGTGACCCGTCCCAGGCCCTGGTGCACTCCAATCCGGACGGCAAGTTCACCGTAGCCCTGTCGTCCATCGATCTTGGCCAGGGTATGAAGTCCGTCACGCGTCAGATCGCGGCCGAGACGCTCGGGGTGCCGGTCGAGGACGTCTATGTCGATACCGCCGATTCCGACACCGGGCCGCATTGCATGGGATCCTTTGCGTCGCGCGGCACCCATCGCGTCGGCAATGCCGTCATCCAGGCCGCCAAGGAGGCGCGCGCCGTGATGATGGAGGCTGCGGCCGAGGAACTCGAGGTCAACCCGGACGACCTCGTGACCGACGGCAAGGGCAACATCCATGTCAAGGGCGCACCGTCCCGCTCGATCGGAACCGGGACGGCCTGTGCGGCCGCCCAATTCAAGCAGGGCAAGACGGTTTCGGGGCGAGGCATCTTCCTAGTGCCGTTGTCTCCGGTCGATCCCGAAACCGGCGAGATGACACCCGTCACCTGCTTCGCCCATGCGGCCATGGTGGTCGATATCGAGGTCGATGATGAGACCGGCGAGGTTTCCGTCACCCAGATGAACAGCGCCTACGAACTCGGCCGGGCGCTCAACCCCAAGCTCGTCGAACAGCAACTCGTCGGCGGCGCCTGGATGGGCATGAGTCACGCCCTCTGGGAGACCACCGAGCCCTACTACCCCGACCGGTCGCACGGCCCCATCGACTTCAACGACTACCTCATGCCCGGGCCCGGCGACATCGCGCCCCATCACATTTCGATCCTGGAACGCCCCGCGCCCGATGGCCCCTTCGGCGGCAAGGGACCTGGGGAGATGTGCGCCAACCCGGTGCTCCCGGCCGTGGCCAATGCCGTCTTCAACGCCGTCGGTGTGCGGATTACCGATCTCCCCATCACGCCCGAAAAGGTGCTGCGCGGCATCAGGGCCAATGGCGGCGCGAAGCCGCAGCGGCGCTGGTGATATGAGCGGCCGGGCACATCCCTTCTCCCCTCGCGGGAGAAGGTGCCCCGAAGGGGCGGATGAGGGGGCAGACGCTGCCGGACTCCCCCTCATCCGCCGCGCGCCGCACGCGATCCACCTTCTCCCGCGAGGGGAGAAGGGACGCAACGGCATCGTCGCGGCGCACGAAGGAGGCTGAATTGCCCGTCCGCAAGACCATCGTCGGCATCGACTCGCCTGAGGCGCTCGAACGCGCCCTTGGCTCGGCGCAATATATCGCCGACGAGGGACTGGCGACCGCAGCTTATCTGGCGCTTGCGCTCGGCAAACCCTTGCTGCTCGAAGGCGCGCCGGGGGTCGGCAAGACGGAAGCCGCCAAAGCCATCTCGGCGGTGCTCGGCAGGGCGCTGATCCGCCTGCAATGCTTCGAGGGTATCGATTCGGCCGCCGCGCTCTATGAGTGGAACTACCCGCGCCAGATGCTCGCCATCCGTCAGGCCGGGGAACGATCGATCAATATCTACGACGACGAGTTCCTGATCGCCCGTCCAATGCTCGAGGCGCTGCGGCATCCCGAAACCTCGACCCTTCTGATCGATGAGATCGATCGATCGGACCACGAGTTCGAGGCCTTCCTGCTCGAGTTCCTGTCGGATTTCCAGATTTCCATTCCTGAGCGTGGCACCGTGCGGGCTCTCGAGCGTCCGGTGGTGGTGCTCACCTCCAACCGGACGCGCGAGTTGCACGAGGCGCTGCGCCGTCGCTGCGTCTATCACTGGATCGGCTATCCCGATGCCGCGCGGGAAGCCCAGATCGTGATGATGCGGGCGTCGTCGGTGGCGCAGGCCACGGCCGAGGCGGTCGTCGGAGCCGTCGGACGGTTGCGGCAGGAGCCGCTCTCCAAGCCGCCCGGAGTCGCCGAGACCGTCGAATGGGCCGAAGCCGCAACGCTGCTCCACCAGGGCGGTGCGACCTGGCCGGCGGCCTTCCGGCGGGCCATCGGGGTCGCACTCAAGGACCAGGATGACCTGATGTTCCTTCAGGGCCGGCTCGACCAGGTGATCACGGGGATCGCGGCGTGAGAATGAGGCCAACCCGTCGCTTGTCCGGGGCGCTCGGGGCCGACGGCATTCCCTTCTCCCCTTGCGGGAGAAGGTGGCCCGAAGAATCGGATGAGGGGTTAGGCGCGAAGCGCCTCCGGCGCCTCCCTCCCCTGGGCACCCCAGCCTGCTTGGCAGGCCATGGGCCATGGCCAAATCCGCCCCTCGTCCCCCGCTTCGCGGGACCTTCTCCCGCAAGGGGAGAAGCACGACATATTGCATCTTGCGATAGGCAGACGGGGACGGGCCGATGACCGCCCCCCTGCCCCGCGCCCTCAAACCCTTCGTCCAGTTTGCGACGGTGCTGCGCGCCAACGGGTTTGCGGTGGCGCCGGAGCAGACGCAAGCCTTCGTGGCGGCCGTCGGATTGCTGGGGCCAGTCTCGATGCGCGACATTCATCGCGCCGCCGTGCCGACCCTGGCGCCCCCGCCGGAGCGACGGGAGGAGTTCGATGCGTTGTTCCGCCAGTTGTTCCACGGCCAGACCCTGGCTGCTCCCGCCAACGCCGATCCGGAGGACGACGAGGACCTGCAGGTGTTCGACGCGAAAGAGGGCGAGATCGAACCTCCCGAAGGAACAGAAGACCAGGATGTCGGCGGTGAGGCAACGGCGATCGAACGGCTGACGCTGCGCCAGTTCCGCGACGAGGACCCGCGCGAGACCCTGCGGCGCTTCGCACGGGCGGCTCCGGCCGCGCTTCCACGGCAGCGCTCCTTTCGGCGTCGTGCTGCCAAGACCGGCGACCGCTGGCACATGCGGCGCCTGATGCGCGAGGCGGTGCGACGGGACGGCGAAGTGTTGAGCCTGCCCAAGCTCACGCGGACGACGCGGCAGCGCCGAATCCTGCTCCTCGTCGACGTGTCGGGTTCGATGAAGGCGCATACGGACGATGCCATGAGTCTCGCTCACGTGCTGGTGAGCGCGGCGGACCGTGCCGAGGTTTTCACGCTCGGCACGCGCCTCACGCGAGTGACGCGGGCGCTACGGCTGCGACGCCGTGAACAGGCGCTCGGGGTCACGGCCTCGCTGGTGTCCGATTGGGACGGCGGCACACGGCTCGGCGATGCGCTCGACGCCTTTCTGCACGTGCCCCGCTTCGCATCCTTCGCGCGCGGTTCGCTCGTCGTGGTTCTGTCGGACGGTTTGGAGCGCGGCGATCCGGCCGTCTTGACCGCGGCCGTCGGAAAGCTCTCGACCTTGGCCTGGCGCGTCGCATGGCTCACGCCGCTTGCGGCCGACGCGGGCTACACCCCGTCGACGGCGGCCCTGAAGGCGGTCCTGCCGTTTCTCGACCACCTCGGCAATGGAGCGGGTCTGCGCCCGCTCTGCGATGAAATCCTCGCTCTCGCCCGCCGGCTGGATGCGCGGGAAGCGAGACGCGTCGGCGCCTTCCTTCTCCCCTCGCGGGAGAAGGTGGATCGCGCGGAGCGTGAGACGGATGAGGGGGTAGGACATCCCGGTCCAAGGCGCCCCCTCATCCGGCGCTTCGCGCCACCTTCTCCCGCGAGGGGAGAAGGGAATCGCTCCGTCACTTACTGGTCCGGGCAGACGTCATGAACATCGTCGATTCACACCACCATATCTGGCGCCAGGATGACCTTGCATGGCTTAGCGGCCCGATGCAGCCACGCATCTTCGGGCCCTACGAGCCGATCCGGCGCGATTATCCGATCACCGAATATCTGAACGATATCGCGGGTTCAGGGGTGGTCCAGTCGGTCTACGTGCAGGCCAACTGGCCCGTCGACCGGTTCGAGGATGAGGTCGCATGGGTCCAATCGGTCAACACCGAGACCGGCTGGCCTCATGGCATCGTGGGTTATTGCGACATGACCGTCGACGACGCGCGCCCCGCACTCGACCGACTGACGAAATACCCGGCCATGCGCGGCATCCGCCAGCAACTCCACTGGCACGAGAACCCGATCTACCGCTTCGCAGTCTCGGCCGACCTCGCGCGTGATCCGAGGGTCCAACGAAACGTCGCGCATCTCGCCGATTATGGCTGGAGTTTCGACCTGCAGGTCTTTGCGCGCCAGATGCTTAGTGCGGCCGAACTCGCCGCAGCCTGCCCCGGGGTCACTTTTGTGCTGCAACATGCCGGCATGCTGGAGGACCTGTCGGAGGCCGGCTGGGCCGTCTGGCGGCAGGGTATGAGGACGCTTGCCGAACAGCCGAACGTGGTTTCCAAACTGTCGGCCTTCGGCACGTTCATCCATCGCAACGATCCCGCCCATATCGCGGCGCTCCTACACGAAACGGTCGCGCTCTTCGGACCCGACCGCTGTCTCTACGGCTCGAATTTCCCGATCGAGAAGCTCTGGACGAGCTATTCGGCGCTGATCGGTGCCTTCCGTGATGCCGCGCGCGATTTAAGCGACGCTGCGCAACGCGCCATCTTCGCCGACACGGCGCGGCGGGTCTATCGATTGCCGGAGATTCGGTAAGGCTTGCCGGGCGAACCGGCCGGCGGCCGACGCGGCCGTGCCGGCTCGGAAGAACAACAATCAGGAGGAACCATGGCTCTCGAAATCAAGGTGCTGGACTACGGCGACATCGAACTTGAATCGTCGTTCCTGGTGCTCGGGCGCGAATGCGGGCGGACCAGGCGGGTGCCGGTCTACGGCTTCCTGATCCTGGGTGGCCGCTATCCGATCGTGGTCGACACGGGGTACCGCAACAACGCCATCATGGAATCGCTCGGCATGCGCGGGCTGCAGTTCCACGAAAACCAGATCGAAAATCAACTCGCGCGGCACGGCGTGCGGATGGGGGACGTGCGTTACGTGCTCCACACCCATCTGCACATCGACCATGCCGGAATGGACGATCGGTTCTCGATGAACACCACGGTGGTCATCAATCGCCGCGAAATGGAGCTGTCGGCCTCGGGCCTGATGTTCCCACAGTACCCGCTGCCCGACATCAAGCACTTGCTCGATCGCCTGCACACCAAGAATGCCATGCGGCTGATGGACCTCGAAATCACGGGCGAGGTCGAGATCATGCCGGGTGTCACGGTCGAGGCCGCAGGTGCCCACACCGAGGGTTCGATGAACGTGCATGTCGAGACCGCCGAGGGACGGGCGACCGTGTGTGGCGACGTCATCTACGATTTCAACGATCAGATCGTCGAGCCTTTCCACGAGATCAACGCCATGGAGCCGCGCATCACCGGCAATCACTCGAATAGCCACCGGCAGGAGAAGGGCGCCATCAAGAAGCTGCTGAATTCCTCGAAGTTCCTCATGCCGATCCACGACAAGCCGGCCAAGATCGAAGCCCAGCAGGTCGTCGGCCGCCTCGACATGGCCATCCCCGGCCCGATTTCCCAGACCGTCCCCCGCCGCGACTGGTTCCCGGCCTAGGCGCCGGCGATTGGTTGGCGATCTCCAGACGGATTGGCAAAGCATGGCCCACGACGCGTTCGACCCCCGCTTCCGCACCCTGATCGACGAACACGCGCCGGTGCGGCAACTCGGCTCGGGATTTTCCTTCGTCGAAGGGCCGATCTGGCATCCGACCGAGCATCATCTTCTCTTCTCCGACATGCCGGGGGACGTGCGGCGCCGGTGGGACAAGGGTGGCGTGCGGGAGGTCGAGCGTCCGAGCCGCAAGGGCAACGGCATGACCTACGACGCCGACCTGAACCTGCTGGTCTGCGAACACGCTACATCGTCCGTCGTGCGCATCGACCGCCAGGGCAACCGCACCGTTCTTGCGTCGCATTTCGAAGGCCGCGAGCTCAACAGCCCGAACGATCTGGTGGTACATTCGAGCGGCGCGATCTATTTCTCCGATCCGTGGTACGGCCGCATGCCGGGTTTCGGAGTCGAGCGGCCGCGCGCGCTCGGTTTCCAGGGCGTCTACCGGATCCCGCCGGTGGGCGGCGCTCCGCAGTTGCTTGTCGACCGTTTCATGTTCGGCCAGCCGAACGGTCTCTGCTTCTGTCCCGGCGAAGACCGCCTCTACGTCAACGACACCGATCAGGCGAACATCCGCGTGTTCCAGGTCGAGAAGGATGGGTCGCTGTCGAACCCTCGCGTCTTCGCCTCCGGCATCAAGGACAGCCTCAAGCCCGGCGTGCCGGACGGCATGAAATGCGACCGGGAAGGCAACATCTGGGTGACGGGTCCGGGCGGTGTGTGGGTCTACAGCCAGGACGGACGCCACATCGGCAAGGTCAGCGTGCCTGAATTGGTGGCCAATCTGCACTGGGGTGGCCCGGACTGGCATACGCTGTTCCTCGCCGCCAGCACGTCCCTTTACGCGGTCGAGACCAAGATCGGGCCGCGGCACGAACCCTTCATGAACCAACAACGTCACAACGCTCCGTCGAGGCAGACAACCATGGCACCATCATCCGGCCTCGACCTCAATGCGTCACGCTGCGCGCTGATCATTCAGGATATGCAGAACGATGTCGTCATGGAAGGCGGGGCCTTCGCCTCCTCCGGCGCGCCGGCCCATTGCCGGGAGCAGAATGCCATCGCCAATCTGGCTCGACTGGCGGAGGCCTGCCGTGCTCGGGATGTCCCCGTGATCCACGTCTGGTTCGTGGTCGAGCCCGGAGCACCAGGGTTGACGCTGAACGCGCCCTTGTTCGAGGGCGTGGTGGACTCGAAAGCTGTCGTGCGCGGCACCTGGGGCGCGGAGCCGGTGCCTGGCCTCCAGCCGCACCCTGGCGATCACGTGGTCACCAAGATGCGCATGAGCGCATGGGAAGGGACCTCGCTCGAGACCATCCTCAAGGCGACCGGACGCGACATCGTGATCGTGGCGGGCGCGTGGACCAACATGTCGATCGAGCACACGGCACGCACCGGCGCAGACAAGGGCTATGTGATGATCGTGCCGGAAGATTGCTGCGCCACCATGAACGCCGACTGGCATCGCGCCTCGATCGACTACGCGTTGAAAAACGTGGCTGCCGTCACGTCGTCGACGAGTGTCGCCGCCGCGATCGGACACAGTGTAGCTGATGTCGCGCCGTAGAGAGACGCAGACTTCACGCCCTTCTGACGGATTACAGGATCTCCGCGCCAAATCGAGGGCCCCTCGATGACCCTTGGAAGCTTGACGCGGCGGCCTCAGCTGCTGGACAGCCGATCGAGCCGATAGTCTCGATCGTGCAAAATCGCGTGAACCGGGAGCCGCTTGGCCATGGCCAGCGCGAACAGGTCGCTCGCGACCGCGCCGGTCAGCGGGTAGTCGGTTTCGCCGAGCCAGTGGCAGGTCACGATCTCGCCTCCGGGTAGGAGAGCCCTGGCGCATTGAGCGGCGAGCTTGTGAAGATCGAGCGCATCCAGATAGTAGATGACCTCCGAGAGGACGATCAGATCGAACGATCCGGGCGGGAAGTCCTTGGGCACCATGCGGGCCTCGAAGATCACGTTCTCGCATCCGGCACAGGCCTCTCTCGCCGCAGCCAGGGCGACCTCGGATGCATCGATGGCGACCAGTGTGTCGCAACGCGCCGCGAGTTGCTCGGTGAACACCCCGATCGAACAGCCGACCTCCAGGGCGCGCGAATAGCGGGCCTTGCTCAGTGCACCGAGGGTGGCGGCGTACTTGCCTCGCTCGTAGTCACTCGTACGAAAGCCCCAAGGATCGCGCTCGACGGTGTAGAGGGTATCGAAGTAGGTCGCCTCGATCGTGGTTTCGCGCCGGGTCATGCGGGAACCTCAAAGAAATATTCATACGGTCCGGTGAACGGCGCAATCGTCTTCTCGTCGAAGCGGAAGCCCTCAGGATCGTCACTGATCAAGTCTGTCATCTGCGAGGCATGGGCCCGCAAAGCCGCGCGCTTGCCTTCCATCCAGGGCGTGACCTCGATGCGGAAGCCGCTCGGGGCCGGATCCTCAACCTCGGCCGCCGGGTCGAGATGCCACCCCCAGATCGGATAGGACCACAGCCGCAGCGACGGGCGTCGATCCCGGACCGCGCGGGCTATCAGTTCTGCGGACTCATGGTCACAATGCGGGTCACGCCCCCAGGTGACGAAGGCCGATCCTGCGCCCGAGGCGTCGACGATCCGGACAATCCGTTCGACAGCCTCCTCGAAGGCAGGGCCGCTCTTCGGTGCTAGCGTGTCGGGCAGGTTGAGATGCGTGACGCGTCCATCGGGCAAGCCGAGATGCGCCACGGCCCGTGCGCACTCCTCGCGGCGCAAGGCTATCAAGCGATCACGGGGGTAGAGGACCGAACGCGGGTGTGACCCCGACCCATCGGTGAGAACGACCACCTCGACGCGTTCATGGCCCGCGCACGCCGCGGCGATCAGACCGCCAGCGCCAAGGGACTCGTCGTCGGGATGCGGCGACAATACGACGAATGGCCTGCCGCCCGTCAATTCGATCGGTGACGTCAGCGGCAGCTCCTGCAAGGCGCGGAGAAAATCCTCAACCTTCATCGGTCGACCAAAGGCTCGCGGTCGCACGCGGTGAAGCCAGGATGGCACGAGCGGCATCGGCCATCGCCAGATCGGGAACAGGCTGTCGCAGGTAGGTGGAAAGGTCTCGCGCGATCCGCTCGACAGGGTGAGGCCTCACGAAGGCCGCGAGCCCGATGCCACGGTGCACCGCCTCCAGGACATCAAGCGCGGCGCGTTCCGTGACCATTCTGGTCAGGTTGACAAAGGCGACGGTGGCGATCGGATCCGCCGTCTCGTCCGAGAGGCGTCGCGCCGCGTCCGCGATCCAGAACGAGGCCGTCGTGGTCGCCGCAACACACTGGGCAATGCGCTGCTGCTGGTAAGGATCACCATCGCGCCCCCGTGAGACGAGGTGTTCCCGCAGGAGGTCGACGAGCCGTTCGGCCGCGCCGAGGTGGACGGCGCAGAAGCGCCACGCGCCGCCGGAGAAGTGCGGCTGACGCATGAAGTCGCCTGGGCTTCCGAGGACCTGTTCCGCGTCCAACACCATGCCCGAGAAGTCGACGCTGCCGGTCGCGGTCGAGCGCATCCCTTGCGCCGTCCATCCCGAGACATCAGCGCGTTCGCCGGCCTCGAGGCGCGGAAGCAGCATCACCTGTCCCGCATCTGTCCTGGCCGTCACCAGGGGGCGCGTCACGAAGCCCGCGCCTGAGGCAAGGATCTTTCGGCCTTTCAGCTGCCATGAGCCCCCGATGTCTTCGGCCCAAAGACCGGTGGCGTCATCGGCCCCCCAAACCCCCGCAAGAGAGCCGTCGGCGACATCTCGGGCGAGGCGCTCCAGTTGGGTGGCGGTGCCGTAGCGACGCACCAGGGCTATTGCGTTGACGTGTCCCTCATAGAGACGAGCTATCGAGAGGTCGGCCCCACCTACCAGCCGGAGCACGGCGACGAGATCCTGGTGCATCCGGGGCGCCACAAGGTCCTCCCCGCCAAGCTCTATCTGAAACGGCGCCATCGCCAGTCCCGACCGGAACAGCACCCGCCATGCCTCCGCCGCGACCGACGCGGATGCGTCCGCGTCCTCTGCGACTTGGCTCAATACGTCCGCCACCTCCCTTACCCGTTGGATTAACGGTGAGGGCCGCGTCGATGCAGGACCGGTGTGCGGCAAAGGCCGATGGAGGACGTTCATGAGCAACTCATTGGGTAAGGCCGACGACAACGCGGTTGCCGGATGATTGGATCATTGAGCGCGCGTTCAGGTGGCTTCACCTGCTCTCATCTCATCCCGCTCAACGGACGCCCGAAGGCCCTGGACAAACGGCAACGCAGCCGCGCAAATGGCGGCCATCACCCAGAAGGCACGCATCCCGAGCCAGCCATAGAGGTAGCCCGACGCGAAGGTCATGACGGCCGAGGCGATGCCGAGAGCGAATGTGCCGTAGATGGTTTGAGCCGTCGCGGACAGGCGCTCGGGGACCGATCGCGCGATGATGCCCATCGCGGCGAGATGCATCAGGGCGAAGGTGAGGCCATGGAGCGCCTGGACACCCACCAGTGCAGGCATCGCCGTTGTCATCCCCATGACGGTCCATCGGAGGACCCCTGCAGCCGCAGACAGCGCGGCCGCACCGGCTGGGCCAAGGCGGCCGATCAGCCATGGGCCGAACAGAAAGAACACGGTAACCTCGGCCGCCACAGACTCGGACCACAGAAGGCTGATCGTGCCGCTTCCGTAGCCGGAGTCGCGCCAGTTGATCACCGCGAAGGCGTCGTTGAGCGCGTGGCTCCCGATGACGAGGACCACGACAACGATCAGCCGGCGGTAGACCGGGATGCTCCAGAGCATTCCGAACGCGCCCGATGCATGGACCTCGGCCGGCCCCCGCACTGCGATGACCGAGCGGACTCGCATCGCACAGACCGCCATGATCAGGAACAGGACACTGCTCGTGATGATGATGCTGGACAGGCCGAAGCGGTCTACGAGTTGCCCCGACAGAAGTGTCCCGCAGACGAAAGCGGCGGAGCCGGTCCCACGCACCCAGCCGTATTGGAAGTTGCGCCCCCCGTTCGACGCCGCAACCGAGAGGGCGTCAGAGAGAGGCGCCAGGGACGCTGTCGCCGCGGCGTGCGCCATGCTCACGGCGAGCAGCGGTGTAAGGCCGAAAGCCAGCATGTAGGCCCAGCCGATGACGCCGGAGAGGCCAGCAGCCCCTGTGAGAATCTGCTTTCGTGCTCCCAGGTGGTCGGCGAGCCGGCCCGCAACAGGCCCGGCGACGATCCGTACGACCGTGCCTGCCGCAAGCACCAAGCCGATCCGCTCGAGCGAAAGCCCATGGCTGCCGAGGAAGGCGGGCATGTAGGCCGACTCGGTCCCGTAGGCGGCGTAAAGCGCGCCATAAAGAAGCAGAAAGCCAGGAAGCGCGTTGGAGGCTTCTGGTCGATGGCCGACGGCGACGTCGAGGGCCTGATCCATCGCCTAACTCGCCCCACGAGGTGAAGGCGTTCCTTGCGGCTTGTCCCGATTGGCGCCCGCTTGGATGCGTAGCCCGGCGATCCAAAGGGCGAGACCGACCGCGGCGACTGCCCCGAGCGCCACGAAAGCGGCCGGGAAGCCGAACTTCTGTGCCATGAGGCCTGCGAGAGCCGGACTGAGCGCCGCACCCGCGCCATAGGCCATCATGACGCCGCCGAGTCCTCCGCCGGCGTGCCCGGTGTCAGCCATGATGTCGGCCACCAGTGCCGGAATGGCGACCCCGGCAAGACCCATGGAAAGACCTTCCAACACCTGTACAAGCGCGACATTCCCCCATGCGCTGCTCCAGGCAGCCAATCCGGCGCGGAGGATCACCAGCAACAAGGCACAGCCGAGAACCGTCGGTTGTCCGATCCTTCGTGAGACATGCGGGACCAGCAAAGCGGCACCGATCATCGAGACCTGGGCCGTCACCGTCATGGCACCTGTCGTGAGGCTGGGGTCATGACCTTGTGAGGTGAGCGCCTGGGCGATGAAGGGAAGCATGGCTCCGTTCGCGGTTTGGAATGCGAAAACGGTCCCGGCCAGCAACAACAGTGGCTTGCTGTGCCAGAGCACGGACCACGTCGATCTGTCGCCCGCATTGCCGCCGCGCGCGGCTTCATGGTCGATGCGGTTCGGATCAACGCCGAGAATGACGGCACCGGTCGCCACGGCCATCACGCCGATGGCTGCCGCGACATACCCCATTCCGAACATGTAGCCCAGAAGCGCCGCAAGAGCGGCATTGACGGCGTTACCGGCATGGTTGAACGCCTCATTCCGCGCGACACGGTCGGCATAATGCTCGCGGCCGACGAGGCCCAGGGTCAGAGCGGCCACAAGAGGCGCCAGGCTACTGTCCGCGATGCCAATGAAGACCTGCCCGGCGGCCACGATCCAGAGTTGCTTCGAGGCAACGATGAGTCCGGCGCCGATCGCGATGCAAGTCACGGCCAGGACCACAGCCGCGCGCTTGGCGGTGATACGATCGATCAGCGCGCCGAGCGGCGCCGTCGCGGCAATGCCGGCGAGCCCGGCGAGGCTCATGGCGAAACCGGTACGGGCGGGATCGAACCCCTGGTGCTGGAGATAGACGCCGAGAAACGGTCCAAAACCCTCTCTTGCGCCGGCCAATGTGAAGTTGAAGGCGTCGAGACCGAGTGCTTGGTTCATGCGGGCTGCCATTTGCCACGCTGTCCGCCAGATTCTCTCAGCCGAACGCGCCTGAGGAAAATCGCAAAACGTTGAAATGGTCCCCAGGAGGTCTTTGACTTTGCTGTCGCAGAGTGTCGCGCTCCCCCAAAGCGCTGCCTTGTCCCGTCTCCATCATTGCGAGCCACGGTGGAGGTGGACGGAACATCGAATGCGACATCGCCGCAATCCTTGGCCGAAAGGGCGATCGTCACCAAGGACGCATCGTCCCCCACGGTGCCCCCCCCGGAACTAGTCTGGACGATACGAGCGTTGCCCTGTCAGGCCAGCTTTATAGGGCTTCCGAAATCGGGCAGATTAGCTTGATCGACTCAGCCACCGCGATAATCGGGAATAGCCCACAAGGGACGATCCATCGCACGCAGTCGGTCCCGAGGCCGATGCGCCGGCCGGATCTCATCGATGATCGGATCGATATCTGCGCGGACGAACAGCACCCCAATTTCAAATCTGGCACCCAAGTCTGCCAATTTTGACGGCTCGAACAAGCCCTAGCTCGGCTCGGCCTGCATTTTCGCTCAGGTTCAAAAAAGCGGACGGCGCAGTGTCATGAAGTGTCGACCCGGCTTTCACGGCCAGACCGCTTTGGGGGCGTACAATTTCGACGCCGCAACAATGATCAAAAGGTTTAACCACTCCGGTCTCGGGCCCAACCCGAGAACGGAGCAGCTTCGATCACTGACCCTCTAACTTCGGCGGTTCAGAGCCCTGTTGCTGCTCCACGGCCGGTGTGTCAGTTCGGTCGGATTTGGCTTTGGTGCGCTCTTCTTTCTTCGCAGCCTTGGCCTTGTCACGCTCTCGGCGTTCGAAGTCGTAGTTCGGCTTACGAGGCAACGTCAGAGAGCCTTGAGCTGATCCGCGGATTGCTTGCCGCTTCGCTTATCGGCAACCACTTCGTAGCTGAGCTTTTGACCTTCCTTCAGGTCAGACATGCCGGCGCGTTCAACCGCACTGATATGCACGAAGGCGTCGGGACCGCCATTGTCGGGTTGAATGAAGCCGAAGCCCTTTGTCGCGTTGAACCATTTCACGGTGCCGGTAGCCATGTGCGTCTCCTCGTGAGCAACAGGTAGCGCGGCTTCATCGAATTTGCCAGCGGACATCTTGGCAAACCCACAGCCCGTTCATCATTCGCAGCGCCGCTTCGCCTCTGCTACAGGGTTTTCCCCGACGAGCGCCCCAGTTTGGGGGTAGCTTCATCAAAGTCGCCAGAAGGAAAGCGCGATTGACTGCGACCGTCGACCGAACGCAATTGCAGACGATCATCTCAGGCTTGGCGGAAGGTATTTTGTTGATCGAGACCGATCAGCGGATCACCTGGGCCAACTCGGCGGCGCTGGCGATGCACGGGGTCGAAGACGTCGCTCAGATCGGCGCGACCGTGTCCGACTACCGCAAGAACTTCGTCTTGCGCTACCGCAACAACCACGTCCTTGACGACGACCGATACCCCATCGATCGCGTGATTGCCGGCGATGTGCTGAACGATATCACCGTGGAGGTGACTCCGGCGAGGAACCGGAGGGACAGTTGGATCCATCGCATCCGAAGTCTTGTGTTGACGGACGCCCAGGGTAAGCCCGATTGCCTCGTTCTCGTCATCACGGATGCGACCGACCGGTTTGCCGCAGAGGAACGGTTCGAAAAAACATTCGCGGCCAATCCGGCGCCGGCCATCATCTGCCGTTTGTCTGATCTTCGGTTTGTGAAAGTCAACCAAGGCTTTCTGGACATGACCGGCTACTCGCGTGAACACATCCTGGGACGCACGACCTACGAAATCGACCTCTTTGCCGAGGCGACTGGGCGCGCCCTCGCGATCGAACGCCTCAGCGAGGGACGAACCATCCCGCAGATGGAGGCCTGTATTCCCCTTCCAGGAGGTGACACACGTTTTGTGATCGTGGCCGGACAGCCAATCGAAATGGGCGACGAGGCATGCATGCTCTTCACGTTTGCCGATCTCGAACTGCGTCGGAAAGCGGAAAGCGCCCTCAAGGCGAGCGAGGAACGTTTCGCCAAATCCTTCCGCCTCGCGCCGGTGCCCACCGTTCTCGTTAGGCTGAAGGACTTCCGGTACCTCGCCATCAACGAGGCCTTCACAACGTCCTTCGGCTTCGCGGACGCGGATGTTCTCGAGAATTCTGTGGCCGAGTTGAACATGTGGGCCGATCCGAAGGCGCGCGAGCGATTTCTGAAGGACCTTTCCTCATTCGACCATGTCCGCAACTTTGAAGCCTGTCTGACCCGCAAAGACGGCGCCGAGCTCGATTGCTTGATCTCGGCCGAACGGGTGACGATCAACGACGAAGAATGCGTCCTGTCCGTTGTGCTTGATATCACCGAGCGCAAGAGGACCGAGCGCCATTTGATGGACGCCATCGAAGCCGTGATGGCGGATACGTCCTGGTTCAGCCGGGGGGTCATCGAACGGTTGGCTTCACTGCGGCACCCAGGTCGGACGGTACAGGAAGCCACCGTCGAACTGTCGGCCCGCGAGCGGCAGGTTCTCGGCCTCATGTGCCAGGGATTGAGCGATGCCGTCATCGGCAAACGCCTGTGTGTGTCGCAAAACACCGTTCGCAATCACGTCACGGCGCTTTACCGCAAGCTGAACCTGCATCGCCGGACCGAGGTGGTGGTTTGGGCCCGGGAGCGGGGATTCTAGCGCAGACTTAACAGCGCCGATAAAAGTCAAAAAACACTAGTCGATTCTCATAATTGCACTATTGCCCAATGTCGGACAGGTGCCATTTTCGCGTTCGTGCCGACTTAAGCGGCGCGTTCGCAGGAGATGGACCATGGACAAGAATCGTGTGGAAGGTGCTGTCGACCAGGCCAAGGGCTCGATCAAAGAGGCCATCGGCAAGGTAACCGGCAGCGAGGAGCTCCAGGCCGAGGGTCTCGCAGACAAGGCAGCCGGTAAGGCCAAGAGCACGGTTGGCCAGGCCAAGGACGCAGTCCGCGACGCCGTCAAGAAGTAACCCAATTTACTCACAACGGCCGCGCCGTCTGTCGACGCGGCCGACAGCGTTTGAAGGACGAGTACATCATGAATTCAGATCGTTTCGAAGGAGCCGCCAGGGATGTTGGCGGCAAGATCCAGCAGGCAGTTGGTATGGCCACCGGCAACGCTCCGCTTCGTGCCGAGGGGATGGTCCATGAAGTCGCGGGCAAGGGCCAAAACCTTTACGGACAAGCGAGAGAAAGCTTGCGCGATGCGGCGGACACCGTCTCCGACTACGCCGAGGATACGTACGAGCGCGGAAGTCGAGTTGTCCAGCAGGGCGCCCGCACCGTCGAAAGTCAGATCACTCAGCATCCCCTGACGGGTGTCGTTCTGGCTGCAGCCGCCGGGTTCCTGATCGGTCTTGTCGTCTCGCAACGCCGCTGAGAGGAATGTTATGACCTCCCAAACCAGTGTGGTTTATGCCACCGCGGACCGGCCTATCCAGACGTCTCAGGGAAGCCTCGCTTCCCTTCACAAGGTCTCATGGGGCTCGATCGTCGCAGGTGTCGTGGTCGCCCTCGTGGCCCAGCTTCTTCTCGCAATCTTTGGGCTCGGAATCGGCCTTGCCACAGTCGACCCGTCTTCGTCCGGGACGCCCTCCGCAACCACCCTCTCCATCGGAGCAGCGGTTTGGTGGGTCCTCTCCGGTGTTCTTGCCTCGGCCATTGGCGGCTTCCTAGCGGGCCGGCTGAGCGGCAAGCCATCGCCGATGACGGCAGGTTACCACGGTCTCGTGACTTGGAGTGTCACGACGCTCGTCATCGTGTTCCTGCTATCGTCAACCGTGGGAGGCATTCTCGGGGGTGCGTTCGGCGCGGTCACGAACACGCTCGGGGGGGCTGGCCACCTCATTGGTGGTGCTGTCCAGACGGCCGCACAAGCCGCGGCTCCATCGCTTCCGGGGTTGAGTGATCCTCTGTCTGGGATCGAAAGTCAGATCAAATCCGCGAGCGGCGGCCAGGACCCGGCACAGTTGCGCGATATGGCCGCTAACGCCGTGAAGGCTGCGCTGACAGGCGATCCGTCACAGCAGCAACAGGCAACCGACCGCGCCGCTGAGGCACTCGCGAAAGCCCAAGGCATTCCCACAGATCAAGCCAAGATACAGATCCAACAATATCAAAAGCAATATTCCGATGCGATGACACAGGCGAAAGTCAAGGCAATCGAAATTGCGGATGAGTCAGCAAAGGCAACGTCGAAGGCCGCTATGATGATCGTGATCTCGCTTGTCCTTGGTGCGATCGCGGCCTTCGTCGGCGGTCGCGTTGGAACAGTAAGGTCGTCAGCGTCGGCTTACGACCAATAGTGAAAGCCTATAACACTATAGGTTTGGGCATGCGTAAAGCGTGAGGCTGCGGCGTTCTCGCAAGATCGCCGCGCATTGGCCGGGGAGCCACGATCCACTTGGATCGGGTTCTCCGGTTTCTTTCGCCAGTGAACACGGCCTAGGTCGGCGTCCATGAAGCTTCAGGCCGAAGGTCTCGCCGACAAGGCGGCAGGTCAGGCCAAGAGCAAGGTCGGCGAAGCCAAGGATGCTGTGCACGACGCCGTCAAGAAGTAGTCGCCTCATTTTCCCAGCGGCCGCGCCGTCGCGCGCCGCCGCCGCTAGCGTTTGAAGGACGAGCACATCATGAATTCGGATCGTTTCGAGGGATGTCGGCGGCAAAATCCAGGAGGCGGTCGGCATGGCCACACGTGACGGCCAGCTTCGTGCCGAAGGCCTGATGCGTGAAGTCGCCGGCAAGAGCCAGAGTCTCTACGGTCAAGCGAAAGAAGGCTTGCGCGACGCGGCGGACACAGTGTCCGACTATGCTGAAGAAACCTACGATCGCGGGAGCCGATATCTTCAACAGAGCGCGCGCAGCGTGGAAGGCCAGATCAATCAGCATCCCCTGACGGGCCTCGTGCTGGCTGGAGCCGCGGGGTTCCTGATCGGTCTCGTCGTTTCGCAACGGCGCTGAAAGACACGATCTCGCAGACCATCACGGCCTAGGCCAGCGCGGATCTTCCCGTCAAGGCTCAGTACGGAAGCCTCGATTCCTGTCATGGGATCTCATGGGCTTGATTGTCGCGATCATCGTGGTTGCTTTTCCGGCCGAGCTTCTTCTCTCGATCCTGGGGTTATGCATCGGGCTTCGCCGCACCGGCGAAGCCCGTGGCCAAGCTCTCCTACAAAGGAGTATTCGGCTGCCCCTCTTCGATGCGCTGGTGCCAGCGCGTCAAGGAGGTGCGGTCGAGCGGCAGTTTTTGGCGGAAGAACTCCCCGCCGCAGGACAGCGGAAAATACCGACCCTCAGCCAGCGGGCGCATAGCACCTCGTCGGAGAGGTCATGAATGGCCTTGACCTCATCGCCGCCTGCGAATGCCGAGTTCGACGACGTTCCAGATAACGACGCCCAACACGACCAGGGCCGCAATCCAGCCCGACCACGAGGGAAGCGAGCCGTCGGCACGTGGCAAGTACCACGCGAAGGCAGCGCCGAACAACAGGCTGAACGGCAAGGTCGCGGCAAGGGATCTTGGGAGGCCCAACGCCGTGAAGCGTTTGGCGCTGAGATTATATTCGCAGACCAGCAGCAACAGCGTGCCGAAGCTGAAAGCGACGAGATATAGGTAGACGGCGAGCACGACGATGGGCGGCCGATCGAGGCCGTGATCCATGTAAGGGCGGATCAACACCCAGAGGATATTGGCCACGACAGCGATGACGACGAGCGGCAAAGTTCCTCGCCACCACGTGGCGCGGTCGATCGTGCCCCGGTCGGTTCGAAACAAGAACGCGAAGCCGCGCCTTTCGTCGGCCTCAGGCGCGTTCATCAATCTCTCAGAAGCTCGTTGATGCCCGTTTTGGCGCGCGTTTGCGCGTCCACGGTCTTGACGATCACGGCACAGGAGAGAGAAGGGCCGGGCTCATTATTGGGGAACGGCTTGCCCGGCAGGCTGCCGGGAACAACCACCGAATAGGGTGGCACGCGGCCGACATGGATCTGCCCAGTGGCGCGATCGACAATCTTGGTAGATCCCGAAATGAACACGCCCATCGACAGGACCGAGCCCTCGCCCACGATGACTCCCTCGACGACCTCCGACCGGGCACCGATGAAGCAATTGTCCTCGATGATGGTCGGATTGGCCTGCAGCGGCTCCAGCACCCCGCCGATGCCGACCCCGCCCGACAGATGGACGTTCTTGCCGATCTGCGCGCAGGACCCGACCGTCACCCAGGTGTCGACCATCGTGCCGCTGTCGACATAAGCGCCGACATTGACGAAGGAAGGCATCAGCACGACGTTCGGCGCCACATAGGCCGAGCGGCGTACGACGCAATTCGGCACGGCCCGGAAGCCGGCCGCTTGAAATTCAGCCGCGGTCCAGCCGTCGAATTTCGACGGCACTTTGTCGTACCATGAGGACCCCCCGGGACCTCCCGGAATGGTGACCATCGGGTTCAGGCGGAAGCCGAGCAGTACCGCTTTCTTGAGCCATTGGTTGACCGTCCAGTCGTTGCCGATCTTCTCGGCGACCCTCAGCTCACCCTTGTCGAGAGCCGCCAAGGCCGTCTCGACCGCCTCCCGGATCTCGCCGCCGGTCTCGGGCGTGATCGTCGAGGCATTGTCGAAGGCGCTCTCGATCGCGCTTTGAAGGGCGGCGTGGCTCATGAAGGTGTGGTCTCCGCTGGTCGCCAGGGTGCTTTCACCAAGGCGGACGGCTTGTCAATGTGCAGTGGATCAGGTCGCTTGGCCTTTGTGGTGCCAAAGCTTCATCATCCGGCGGCTCAAAAATCGACGTTGGTTTTTAGCCCGACCAAAAAAGCGTTGGGCACATTGCCGGCCCCGCCTGGCCGATCGAAATATTCGAGCTCGGGCTGGATCAGGACACCCTGATAGGCATGAATCTGGTAGTTGAGCTCATAGACCATCCCGTGGGTCTGAATCCCTCTCGCGCCGCCCGCGAGCGGAACACCGAGATCCGCCTGCAGGCGCTCGGTTTGGGTCAGGCGGGGACTGACGTCATAGTAGGTGAAGCCGAAACCCAGTTGATCCAGTGGGCGTCCTGGCACGATGCCCCGGTCGATCAAGCCGGCCCAGATGAAATTGTTGAAGAAGGTCGTGTTGGAATCGTTATGGGCGTAGGCGGCCATGAGATAGAGGCCGTCGTCGCTATAAGGTCCATTCTGATAGACTTGCTGGTCGGCTGTCGCCCAAAACAAGGTACGACCGCCGTCCCGCTTGCCCGGCAGCCCCGTGAGCGCAAGCGGCATGTTGTTGACGTCGAAGAAGTTGTCCCGGTAGTCGGTCGAGTCATAGTTGAAGCCGATCTTATAGTGGCCCGGCATCTGGGCTGACCCGATCAGCGGCTCATAGCCGAACTCGACCGGCACGCTGACGCCGGTGGTGCCTTTGAAGGTCCATGAGAAGCCGTTGTACCCTCCTTGCGTGTAGGATTCCGCGTCGGTCGGGAAAGGCTGCGACTGGAAGGCGCCGGCCGAGATGTAGAATCGGTCGAAGGGGCGAACTTTGATTTCCGCGCCGGTTTCGCTGAGAGGCCAGTCTTCGAAGCCCTGGTTGGCCGTCAGCGCGCGCGGGTGCCCACAGATCGTCAGCGTCATGAAGCTGCAGTAGAGGGGCGAAGCGGCATAGTCGGCGCCATGAGCAAAGCGGCCGAAGTAGATCTTCAGCCGGTCGTTCAGCAGCGATTCCTCGCCATACAGCCAGACCAGCTTCGCAAACTGGCCGAAGCCGGCGCCATAGATTTCCTGTGCTTGAATCACCGTGTCGCCGACAAAGCTGCGGCTGACGTTGGCGCCGTAGCGGCTGACGAAAATTGCATGGGTCTTGAACCCGTCGACACCGGCCAAGGTCTGCCAGTCCATGTCGATCGAGAGGCCCTTTTGATCGGCATAGGTCGCACCACGGCGCAGACCACCTGCGACGACGCCAGCCGTCTCGGTCGTGTAGTTGAGCGTGTAGGTGATGCCCTCCTTCGCGAGCCGGCTGCGAAAGCCGTCCCAGTCGCCGAAGAGGTGGTCGGGCGGCGGAGGTGCCGGCAGGGTTGCCGGCGGCATCGCGCGGCTTTGTGGCGAGCCGGCTGAGGAATTCTGTAACACCGAAGGGGTATTCGCGCTTTGAGCCCACGCGGGACCAACCAGGCCAATACAAAAAACAGCCGCCGACAAGCCGGATAGGGCAGTCCATCGGCCTGTCTGAGGACGAAGGTTGAGCAGCATCATCACTCCCGACTCATTTTCTTTGGGATTCCTCTTTGAGAACCTTACCTTCGCTATCCCCTTGCTGCTCCTATGCATATCCCCCCGAGAGGATAGGTGTCCCGTTGCGCCCGACAGCGTTGTTTCTGCGCAACGGGACGACATTGGGAACGTACCTGTCCTGATCGGGTGGCTCGTGCCGGGCGAGCGTGACCGCTCGCCGCCGAGCGTTCAAACTTGGATCGACCACCTGACCCGAAAGCCCCGGCACGATCGGATCGCGGAATACCCGACCTACTTGAACGATGATTGCCCTGCGGACCTCGTCATGAGGTCGCGATCAAGGGACGCACGACGGAGCAACCAGGCCACACACGGTCGCATCACACAAGGCGGACGCTGGCAACCTGTTATGCTTGAGCGGCCTCTCTCTCCCGTGCCGCTCAATGATTCTGAACGTCGGCCCGTGGTCCCCCGGAGACGTCGAACTCGGTTGCTTCCGTGACAACCGTGCCGATCATGGTCATTACCGAAATGCGGTACGGCACGACGATGCGGGATTGGCCGACCGGGGCCAGCCAAGCCTCCATCTCCTTGTTGTCGGCCATGAACTTCGTGCCCGGCCGATTTGCCCGGTGACCGGCGATCGGCCGATAGCGGACGGAGCACACCGCGACATTGCCGGCGAATCCCTTCGCCTTGACTTTCCGGGTGCCGACATAGGCCAACACGATATCGAATCGGGCCGCTCCGTCGAAAACCGGAATGGTCCGTTCGCAGGCTGCGGGGCCGATGACGTCGCCCGTGCCCGGAACGGTCATGATGAGCGCGCTCATCGGGTCCACGATTCCGCGCTTGTCGGCATCGGTTACCGGCACGCGATCGGGGCTTGGGTCCCAGGGCGGCGTAATCTCCGACTGGTCGACGGTGCCGTCGACGATCGACATGCGGACCGTGCGGGTGATGTCGGCACTTGCCGAAGTGGTGGCATAGGTGGTTGGCGAGACATGGCTATTTGGAATGCTACCGGTCGCTGTCGCGGCGCCTTTTGACCCCGACAGGATCGATGCCAGCCCGGTCAGCTTCGCCTGCATTTCGATCCGATACGCTTGAGGCTCCAGCGTGCCCGTCACGGTGGCGGTGCCGAACGGCAGTCCAATGAGGCTGATTCCGTAGCGTGCACGGACGGTCTCGGCTTGGGCGGCGGGCAAAACGGTCAGGCTGGCGAGAAGCAGGCCGGCACGCATCGCCACATTCATCGACATAGACGGCTTCAACCTCGGCAACGGATTGACTTCCCTTTCAAGCGAATCGGACTGTTTCAAGACAGGATGGTGCAGATACCCATGATTTGCGGCGCCCTTGCAAGCCTGAGATCCGGCGCATAGATCGACCTGCGAGGCCGAAGTGCCGCCGGGCCGAGATAGGGACATATATGCCGCACTCCGATGTGCCCACGATGCACGCCACCACGATCCTGCTCGTCAAGAAGGGCGGCACCACCGTGATCGGCGGCGATGGACAGGTCAGCCTCGGTCAGACGATCATGAAGGCGAATGCCAAGAAGGTGCGCCGGCTCGCCAAGGGGAGTGTGGTCGCGGGCTTTGCAGGGGCGACCGCCGATGCTTTCACCTTGTTCGAACGGCTCGAGGGCAAGCTCGAACAATTCCCCGGTCAGTTGATGCGCGCCTGCGTGGAACTCGCCAAGGATTGGCGGACCGACCGCTATCTGAGGCGCCTGGAAGCCATGATGCTGGTCGCAGACGCGAAGGTCGCCCTCGTGCTCACCGGCACGGGCGACGTGCTGGAACCCGAGATACAGGACGGAGGCTGTGTGGCCGCCATCGGGTCGGGCGGAAACTACGCTCTGTCGGCAGCTCGTGCGCTGATCGACACAGAGCTCGACCCGGAAGCGATCGTCCGCAAGGCGATGAAGATCGCATCCGAAATCTGCGTCTATACCAACGATAATCTCGTGATCGAGACCATCGGCGACGCGTGATGGCGCCGCCCCTTTCCTCCTCTTCGGATCAACATTTGATGACCGACTTCTCTCCGCGCGAGATCGTGTCCGAACTGGACCGGCACATCATCGGCCAGAACGACGCCAAGCGTGCGGTCGCCATTGCGCTGCGCAATCGCTGGCGGCGTCTCCAACTCACTGGCACCATGCGTGAAGAGGTTTTGCCGAAAAACATTCTGATGATCGGACCCACCGGTTGCGGCAAGACCGAGATCTCGCGCCGCCTCGCCAAACTTGCCAATGCGCCGTTCCTGAAGGTCGAAGCCACCAAGTTCACGGAGGTCGGCTATGTGGGACGCGACGTCGAGCAGATTATCCGCGACCTCGTCGAGATCGGCATCAGCCTTGTGAAAGAGCGGAAGCGGAAGGACATCGAAGCCAAGGCGCAACTCGCGGCGGAGGAGCGCATCCTGAGCGCACTCGTGGGTGCCAATGCCTCCCCTCCGACACGTGACTCCTTTCGCAAGAAGCTGCGCGCAGGAGAACTCGACGACAAGGAGGTCGAGATCGAGCTGACGCAGGCCTCCCCGTCCATGCCCATGATGGAACTGCCCAACATGCCCGGCGCTTCCATCGGCGCCATCAACCTCGGCGACATTTTCGGAAAGGCGATGGGGGGCAGGACCAAGACCCGCCGTATGACCGTCGTCGAGGCCCATGCGCCGCTGCTGGCTGAGGAGAGCGAAAAGCTGCTCGACCTTGAACAGGTCATCCAGGAGGCGATCCGTGAGGTCGAGAACAATGGGATCGTGTTTCTCGACGAGATCGACAAGATCTGTGCCCGCGAAGGTCGAGGCGGCGCGGATGTGTCACGCGAAGGCGTCCAACGCGATCTCTTGCCGTTGATCGAGGGAACCAACGTGGCGACCAAGCATGGCACGGTCAAGACCGACCATATCCTGTTCATCGCCTCGGGTGCCTTCCATGTGTCGAAACCGTCGGACCTTCTGCCCGAGCTTCAAGGCCGCCTCCCGATCCGGGTCGAACTCTCGCCGCTTACGGAAGACGATTTCCGCCGGATACTGACGGAGACCGAAGCCAGCATCACCAAGCAATATGTGGCGTTGCTCAAAACTGAAGGTGTCGATCTTGCTTTCGCGGACACCGCCATTGACGAGCTTGCCCGTGTCGCCGTGGAGGTCAACAGCAATGTCGAGAATATCGGAGCGCGTCGCCTGCAAACCGTCATGGAGCGCGTGCTCGACGACGTGAGTTTCACCGCGCCGGACCGCGCGGGAGAAACGATCACGATCGACCGGGAATTTGTCGCCAGGAATGTCGGCGATCTGGCCAAGAACGCCGATCTGTCCCGTTTCATCCTCTGACGTTGGGCCTGCTTAGCAACCGTTCAAAGAGCAAGCAGCCACAAAGAATCTTGGCCGATCGCGTCAGATTTAGCCGCGACGGCCAGCGCGGCGACAGCTTCTAAAGAGGGTTGGAGTCGATGCGCACAGATCGACAATAGCGTCGAACGGCTCGAGGCGTTCCAGAAATAAGTTCAGGCCGTCCAAGGCTCCCAAAAGCCGAATTCAGACTGCCTTGCGACGCAACCGAATAACGACATCGACCCGGGCCACTTCCATGCCATCGGGCGCGTTCGGCAACTGGCCGACAGGGATCTCCGTGCCGGGAATATCGACGAGGCGATTGTCGTCCTCGTACAGAAAGTGATGATGATTGGAGACGTTCGTGTCGAAATACGTCTTCGATCCATCGACAGCGATCTCCCGAAGGAGCCCGGCCTCAGTGAATTGGTGCAAGGTATTGTAGACTGTGGCCAGTGAGATCGGAACGCGGGCGCCTGTCGCTTCTTCGTACAACTTCTCAGCTGTGACATGCCGATCGCCGCGGGCGAAGAGCAGCCAGCCGAGTGCCACGCGCTGCCGCGTCGGACGTAGCCCAGCACCACGCAGCTTGTGGCGCAGATCATGGACCGGGCATCCGTAAAGCGGGTCTCGCCGACCGGCCGGCAGATGCTCGTCCCGGTCAGCGTGAGCGGTTTCGGACGTTATCGGGAAAGCCATGATCTCAATGACACCTTTAGCCTGATGGGGATGTACCATACCGCACAAAAGCGCAACTCGGCAATGGCGGGCAACTCAGCCCATTTTTTCCAGGTCGCTCAGCAGTACGAGATGCTCCTTGATCATGCCGCGGGCAAGCTTGGCCACGTTGACTTCGTCGATATTGTCCGGAGCTGCAAGATAGGCCTCCTGGATTTGCAGAAGCTTCCGATGCCCTTCGATTTCCGCCTTGATGTAGTCGCGCTCGAACTCGGGGCCGGCCTTCATGGCCTGCATCTTCTCGACCATTGCCTTTCCGGCCGCATCGACATTGCCCATCAGTTCCGCGTCCGTTGGTGCCTTGACGGTTCCCGAGGGCGCTGCCGGCATCATCATCGTCTTGATGATGTCGGCGATCGTTTCCTGTTCGGCGATCTCAAACCCGGTGAATTGCTTCAACATCGGGTGCTTCACCTTGGGAGATGCGATGCGGCTGATCAGCAAAGACAAAGAGCCCACCATCATGGTGCTCTTCATGTGAGTCTCGGCCGCAGCGGAAGCGGAAACCGGCGCACCGATTTTCATGGCGGGTGCGGGAGCTGGAGTTTGCGGATTCGGCGGCGGCGGGTTCGATTGTGCCAGCACGGGGGTGGCGGCGAGGGCCGCCAAGCTCGTTAGGACTAATCTGCGTTCCATCGTGTCCTCCGGAACATCGGCATGCGTGCACATGCCTTCCTTCGTTCACGACACCAACTCGATGCACAGGGATGTTGTTTCGCCGCCGATGAGACAGGGACGGCGCAGAATTAGCCCCCTTGCCCAGCCAGCATCTCCTTGACGACGCCGCTTGTCTTGGCGAAGTCGATGCGCCCCGCGTATTTTGCCTTCATGGCGGCGATGACCTTGCCCATATCCTTTGGGCCCTCGGCACCAGTGGTGGCAATGGCCTCCGAAATCGCGGCACGAATCTCCTCGGCGCTCATTTCCGCCGGCAGAAATTCGGAGATGATCGCGATCTCTTCGCGCTCCTGCGTCGCGAGGTCATCGCGACCCGCCTTGTCGTAGATCGCGACCGAATCCTGCCGCTGCTTCACCATCTTCTGCAACATCGACATCATCTCGTCTGGCCCGACGTCGCGGCCTGCCCCACGGGCTTCGATGTCGCGGTCTTTCAGCGCCGCCTGGATCAGCCGAACCGTTGCGACGCGGCGCTTGTCACCCGCCTTCATGGCCGTCTTCAACATCGTGCTCAAGGCTTCGCGCATGGCGAACAATCTCCGGTCGGCTTCGCAGGCATGACAATCGCGGTTGACCCGGCTCGGGGCCACCCCTACACCCCAAGGTCAAATTCCTGACGTGATGAAGCGGAAGGGCCGGACAGAATCTCGGCCATCCGCGAAGCCATGGGTGTAGTCTGCCAATGCCCGACGTTCAAGCCGATGTCGCACACGAGGGATGGGCCGAGTCCCCGGCGACCGCCCTCCTGGTTTTGGCGGACGGGACGATCCTCGAGGGCACGGGGTTCGGCGCCACGGGCCGGGCCGTCGGCGAGGTCTGCTTCAATACGGCGATGACCGGCTACGAGGAAATCCTCACCGATCCGTCCTATGCCGGACAGATCATCACCTTCACGTTCCCTCATATCGGCAATGTCGGCACCAACGACGACGATGTCGAGACGGTCGATATGGCATCGCGTGCCGGCATTCGCGGCGTCATCCTGCACGCCCCGATCACGGCACCGGCCAACTATCGATCGAAGACCCATCTCGATGCATGGCTCAAGGCACGCGGCATCATCGGCCTCGGCGGCATCGATACACGGGCGCTTACGGCGATGATCCGCGACAAGGGCATGCCCAATGCGATCATTGCCCATACGCCCGACGGGCAATTCGACAGAGAGGCTCTGCTGGCGGAAGCGCGGGCATGGCCCGGCATGGTCGGCATGGACCTTGTGCCCGATGTCAGCACCCCACAACGCTTCGACTGGGACGAGACCACGTGGAGCCTGACGGACGGCTATGGTCGGCAGGCGGCGCCGAGATATCACGTTGTGGCGGTTGATTATGGTGTCAAACGGAACATTCTCCGCCTGCTCGCTGACGCCGGCTGCGCCGTGACGGTGGTGCCTGCGACTTCGACGGCCAAGTCGATTCTGGCTCTCAAGCCGGACGGGGTTTTCCTCTCGAACGGCCCAGGCGATCCAGACGCCGTCGGCCGATATGCCGTCCCGATGATCCAAGACATCATCGCCAGCAAGGTGCCGACTTTCGGCATTTGCCTCGGCCATCAGATGCTGGCGCTCGCGTTGGGCGCGAAGACAATGAAGATGCATCAAGGCCATCATGGTGCCAACCACCCCGTGAAGGACAAGGATACTGGCAAGGTCGAGATCGTGTCGATGAACCACGGCTTCGCGGTCGATCCGGCTTCACTGCCGGCCAATGTCAGGGAAACGCATGTCTCTCTGTTCGACGGCTCGAATTGCGGTCTGGCCTTGACGGATGCACCGGCCTTCTCCGTACAACATCACCCCGAGGCCTCGCCGGGCCCGCGGGACAGTCACTATCTGTTCCGACAATTCGTCGGCATGATGGATAGTGTTGCGAAATCCACCGATCCGTCAGCACAAAAGCAAGTCTAGCTCGATCATGTAGTGGCGAGCAGGCTGGGATCTAGTTGCGGATTGACTCTCGATTACCTATCGACACCCGGCCGGTCATTAACCAGGTGTTCAGACTTTCATGGCTCACACCGCAGAGTTCGTGCATTTTGCAGGTCTTCCTGCAATCCGAACATGGCGGCCGAAGTGAACCTCGCATCCAAAGTCATTTTCGTGTCCGCCATTCTGACCGCGAGTGCAGCCCCCGCATCGGCGACGACCATTGAATACGCGATCAGCGGCAAGGTGATTGGTGGCTACGACTCCTCAGGACTATTCGGTGGAGGAGACCTGACCGGAAAGTCTTTCGTGGCATTGGAGACGTTCAACACGGATAACGCCGCTTCATCATATGCCAGCACGGGAGGAAGCGGTGCGAACGGGGGTTCGAAAGCCAACGGACTGAGCTTTATCAGTGTGGATCTGACGATAGATTCCGCGAGTGAGAGCTTTGCAGACTACACGAGCAATGTATCAGTCAGCACGGGCTCTCAGTTTAACTCATTCGTACAAAGCGCACTCGCCTCTAATGCAAGCAACATCGGATTCTATATAAAATCGCTAAAAATCAAATCTGACTATGCCAACGAAAACAATTTGGACGGCCTGTCGGGTTCCTATTCCGGATATTACACCAGAAACAACGACGCAGGCCAGCAGGTCGTTTACGCCAACTTTGAAGTGACGAGCTTCGCTGCGGTTAGTGCCGTTCCGCTCCCAGCCTCAGCGCCCCTATTCGGCGCGGCACTCATTGCCCTCAGTTCTGTCGGGTATGGTATGAAGCGCAAGAAGGTTGCCGCCGGGCGGTGATGCGCGGCCAACCGATTTCCTGGTCATGTTGACGTAGAAATCCTCACGACGTCGGTGGCGTCCAGTATCTGAGCATTGCGGGACGCTCTTCGAATAGCCGAAAGGACGAACATGGCCGTCGTGCGGCACCTTCCAACCTATCTACCCTGCAACCGGGTAGCAAATTTTTGAAAGTGGGGGGCGCCCAGAATGCGGTGCCGGTCTGTAAGGCCATCATATGGTCACCGACGTGTGGTGGAGTTTGCCCATGCGCATAACGAAACTGCTTCTCCTCTCGATTTTCATCTCGGGCGCGGCTCCAGCCTGGGCCGGCGCCGGTGATGTAGAATATTCGGCCTGGGTGGATTGTGTCCGCCATCGGGCTCGCCTGGGGTCTACGCCTGATGGCGCCATGAATGGCTGTTCGGACCGCGAAGACACCTATGTGACCGCTCTGCGCGGCGCCTACGACGCCAAGAAGGTCGAGGCGACGCACCAGTATAGCAGTCGGCTCATTCGAGCCGTGGCAGAGAATCCACGGCACTCTTGAGCAGACGTCACTCAGCCGCGATGCTTCGCACCGAGTTTAGCTCATCGATCACGGCCTCGATTGCCGAGATCGAACTGTCGAGCACGGCAATCTGCGCCAGAAGGCCTGACGGCGGCAACGTAGCGCTATCGGCCGCAACACCGATCAGGCGACGTCGTTCGTCGGCGAGGCGCTTGTAAAGCACCTCGATCTTGTCTCGATCCATGATGAAAACCCCGGTGAACCTGCCCCGTCATCAGATACGCGAAGCAGGCGACTGAGTTTCGAATGATCCTGGTCAGCCTCGTCCAAGGCTCCCACGGCGACCTCGATACCAGGCTCCACCGCGATCGTCGGCAGCCGATCCAGCCAAACCTCGCCAGGAATACGCGTGCCGACGCGCCACCATCCGCCCCTCCGACGGTACGCGGTAGCGCGCCAGCCGAGTCACAATGCTGGATGAGGGTTGAAGGAGGATGAATTGATTGCTCCACTCCCTTCTCATGTCGCGCGTGACACGTGCTCGGCTGCGGCTAATGAGGGTCGAACCTTCCGCAGCCTCGCTCCCGCCCGGCCGCTCTCACGACCCGTCCGAGAATTGGAATCCCGTTGGATGCGATGTCGAGCTTCCGACAATCTGTTGGGTGGCGCCTGGATCCGACCCGCTACAGACCGCCACGCATCAGCAACACCACCAGGATGATCAAGCCGATGAGACCGATGCCACCGCCGACGTAGGGACCGCCGGCGCCATAGCCGTAGTAGCCACCGCCACCGAACAGCAAGAGCAGGATGATGACGATGACGACGATGTTCATGGCGGTCTTCTCGCGTTCAGATTGCCTCTGACCGAACGCGTCTGCGTCTTTCAATGTTTCCACGCGGCGCCGCCCCACATGCACCAGTCGGACGCAACTTCACGTGATCCAGCCCTGCGCCCGTGCCTCGGTTTCTGCCGCCGCTCGTGCCTCAGCTTCCAACTCATCCGCGTCCGGCGGGGCACCGATGCTTGACCAGGTGACCGCCTCAAGATCCATGACCAAAGCGTCGAGATCATGGATTTGGAAGACGAACACATAGCCGTCGTCGTGCTGGACAACGATTCGACCAGCGCGGCTCTCAGTCACTTTCACGGTCGGCTGCCCTACGGCTTTTGGAGCCATGCTGACAATCACATCTTCAGGATGTACGAAAGCTTCGTCTTCCACGATCCGCAATTGACTGCTCGCCATCGAAAGGTCCCCGCTTGTTGTCGTGATTCGTCTGGACAACATAAGCCCGGCCTTATTGGCGGCCTTGCCTCAACTTTCGGCAAAACAATCAATCGATTTACAGCCCCAAATCGAAACATCGTCACAGCGTGGTTTGGGCTGTAGTGGTTGAGATTGGATCGGACAAATGGTGTCATAGAGCTGAAGCGTGAGCCGAGTCCAGATGCGGAGTGGTCGGCCTCAGGACGCATCCGGCCTCGGCGTTTTGCAGGGGCACGACCATGACGAAGGATCAGAACGTCATCCGGGCGAAAGTGGGCCTTTTGGAATTGGCGAGGCAGCTCGGCAATGTGAGTCAGGCGTGCAAGATGCTTGGCTTCAGTCGCGACAGCGTCACCCGGTTCAAGGATTTGTTTGACACGGGCTGCGAGGTGGCGCTGCAGAACTGACGCGCCAGAAGCCGCTTTTGAAGAACCGCACGGCGCCCGAGATCGAGGCGCTGTCGCTGGAGGTGCCGGCGTTTGGCCAGATTCGGATTGCCAATGAGGTGCGCAAGCGCGGTCATTCGATCTCCCCGGCCGGGGTGCGCGGCGTGTGGCAACGGCACGACCTGGAGACCATAAAGAAGCGGCTCAAGGCGCTGGAGGCCAAGGTG